>JAZDEG010000031.1:0-414092 GCA_043809085.1 Pseudomonadota bacterium
GAGATGGTAATGCCGGGAGATAATGTGACCATCGAAGGCGCCCTGATCACCCCGATCGCTATGGAAGCCGGTCTTCGATTTGCAATCCGGGAGGGTGGCCGCACAGTTGGCGCCGGCGTCATCAACGAGATTATTCAATAAGGATAGAACATGATCCAGACACAGAAAATACGTATCAGGCTGAAAGGCTATGATCATAAACTCTTGGACCAGTCAACGCATGAGATAGTTGATACGGCAAAAAGAACAGGAGCAATCATAGCAGGGCCTATTCCATTACCAACTTCAGTCAATAAATACTGTGTGTTGCGTTCTCCCCATGTGGATAAAAAATCCCGTGAGGCTTTTGAAATGAGAACTCACCGCAGATTGCTCGACATTTTGGAGCCGACTCAGCAAACCATAGATGCGCTGATGAAACTTGAATTGTCGGCAGGTGTTGATGTTGAGATAAAGCTTTAATTGATCTCAACATCACTTGAATGAAAGTGAAAAGGCAAAGGAATGATCAGACGTCATTGTCATATTGTCTGAAAAATAACAAGGATAGGAATTATGCCTAAAACACTTGGAATATTAGGAAAAAAAATCGGGATGACCCGAATTTTTACAGAGATGGGCGCGGCGGTCGGAGTAACTGTTGTCGAAGCCGGTCCATGTATTGTCCTTCAGAAGAAAACAAAGGACAAGGAAGGATATAACGCGATTCAGGTTGGGTTTGATCCAAAAAAAGAAAGTCGGGTAAACAAGCCTCATGCCGGCCATTGTAAAAATGCCGGACAGGCTGGATTCTATCACATGAAAGAGTTTCGCGTCGATAATCCTGACAATTATGAACTCGGTCAGAAAATTCTCATCGGTGATCTTTTTAAGATCGGCGATATAGTCGATGTCAGTGGACGGGTCAAAGGGCGTGGTTTTCAGGGTGTAATAAGACGTCACGGTTTCAAGGGCGGTCGAAAAACTCACGGTTCCATGTTTCATCGCGCACCTGGTTCTATCGGTTGCAGTGCATGGCCCAGCAAAGTTGTTAAAGGAAAAAAAATGCCCGGCCGTATGGGTAATAACTTTATAACCAAAAAGAATCTGATCATCGTTGATATTCGTGATGAAGAAAACGTAATGGTGATAAAGGGATCCCTTCCAGGCACAGCAAAAGAGTTGCTGCAAATTTTTTCAAAGTAAAAAACAAAGAGGTGCCGGAAAATGGCTGTAACAGGCATATTTAATATAAAGAACGAAAAAGTTGGGGAAGTCGAGCTTAATGACGCTCTTTTTGGAGTTGAAGTCAAGCCGTATATTCTTCATGATATTGTCAGGATGCAGCTGGCAAAAAGACGCGCTGGAACGGCTTGTACCAAGACCCGCGGCGAGGTTCAGGGCAGTAAGGCAAAACCTTGGAAGCAGAAAGGTACCGGACGCGCTCGATCAGGTAGCAAGCGGTCTCCGGTCTGGCGTGGTGGCGGTACGGTCTTTGGACCAAAACCAAGGGATTACAGCTACAATTTGCCGAAAAAGGTTCGCAGACTTGGATTGCGAATGGCTCTCAGTACACGGTTTTCTGAAAAACGCCTTGTCGTCCTTGATGGTTTTGAGCTGGAAGAAATGAAGAGCAAGGTTTTTGCAGGTGTCATGGCTACCCTTAATCTTGACAACGCGTTGATTGTGATTCCTGGGCATGATGAAAGACTTGAGAAATCCTCACGCAATGTTGTGGGTTACAAAGTTATTTCTACAGAAGGTGTCAACGTTTACGATGTTCTGCTGCATAAAAATATAATTTTACTGCAGTCAAGTATTGGCCAGCTTGAAGAGAGGTTACTTTCATGATCAATATTTATGATGTCATAAAAAAACCATGTCTCACTGAAAAAGGCATGATATTGCAGGAAGAAAACAATCAGGTTGTAATGAAAGTTAATCCAAAGGCAAATAAGATTGAAATAAAAAAGGCCGTGGAGCTGCTTTTCAATGTGAAAGTTTCAAATGTTCGTACTGCAAACATGCATGGTAAAAAGAAACGAATCGGCTTGCATTTCGGGCAAAGATCGGACTGGAAAAAAGCAATTGTCACCCTGGCTGAAGGGAGCAAAATTGATTTTCTGGAACAGTTATAATCTGAGACACTGCAAATCGTTTAAATAATTTATCGGGGTAAGAAATGGCAACAACGAAGACCTATAAACCGACATCACCGGGAAGAAGAAACTATGTTTCGATCATCAATCCGGAACTGTCTAAATCCAGGCCTGAAGCAAGCTTGGTAAAACCGCTGTCGAAATCTGGTGGCCGTAATAATTATGGGCGTGTTACAGCCAGGCATATAGGTGGAGGCCATAAGCGAAAATATAGGATCATTGATTTTAAACGGGATAAAGTTAATATTCCGGCCAAAGTCGCTGCTATTGAATATGATCCGAATCGATCGGCGAATATCGCTCTCCTTTTTTACGCAGATGGTGAAAAAAGATACATACTTTCTCCTTTAGGAATCAAGGTTGGAGATGTTGTTGAAGCTGGAGAAAAAGTAGACATCAAGCTCGGCAACTGTCTGCCAATGTCCAATATTCCGCTGGGAAGTATCATTCACAACGTTGAAATGCGCATAGGAAAAGGTGCGCAGATGGTTCGAAGTGCAGGCACCGCAGCCCAGCTTATGGCCAAGGAAGGAGACTCTGTACTCGTAAAGCTTCCTTCCGGTGAAGTTCGGAAATTTCATCGTCTGTGTCGAGCGTGTATTGGTCAGATTGGTAATATAGAGCATGAAAGTGAAAAGGTTGGAAAAGCCGGGCGTAATCGTTGGAAAGGGAAAAGACCGAAAGTGCGCGGTGTTGCCATGAATCCACATGATCATCCTATGGGTGGTGGTGAAGGTAAAAGCTCAGGTGGGCGTCATCCTTGTACGCCTTGGGGTATTCCGACCAAGGGATACAAGACGAGAAAACGAAAACCATCTGATAAAGATATCGTCAAGAAACGGTCTTAATGAGGGAGATGAAACGTGCCGCGATCAATTAAGAAAGGTCCATTTGTAGATGACCATTTGATGAAAAAAGTTGAAAACGCAAAGGAAACAGGATCGAGAAAGGTTATTAAAACCTGGTCCAGGCGTTCTGATATTCTTCCAGAAATGGTTGGGCTCACTTTTGCCGTTCATAATGGAAAGAAGTTTGTTCCTGTTTTTGTCACAGAAAACATGGTTGGACATAAGATGGGTGAGTTTTCACCGACCCGTACTTTTTACAGCCATGCAGGTGATAGAAAAGGCAAAAAATAAGCGTGCCTTCACCGAATAAGGAGACAATGACTGATGGAAGCAATGGCAGTAATTAAAAATATTAGGATATCCCCGCAGAAAGCTCGTTTGGTTGCCGATATGATCCGTGGCCAGAATGTTGATGCGGCTATTAATACCTTGCGGTTTACTCCGAAAAAGGGTGCCCGCATTATCCGTAAGCTCGTAGAATCCGCCTTGGCAAATGCCAGTCAGAACGAGGCAATTGATGTTGATACCTTGTATGTCAAGAAGATTTTTATCGATGGCGGGCCTATGCTGAAAAGAATACGTCCCAGAGCCATGGGTAGGGCAAGCCGTATTTTGAAGAGATCAAGCCACATAACTGTTGTTCTTGACGAGATGTGATGCTTTTTTTTAGCAGGTACTCTTTCAGCCGTAGCCGGCTTTATAGAAATAAACAAATTGCTAATGTGATGGAGGAAGGTTTTGGGCCAGAAAGTTAATCCAATAGGTTTGCGTCTTAATATTGTTCGTACTTGGGAATCAACTTGGTATGCAGACCGTGATTATTCGAAGTATTTGCTGGAAGATCAAAAGATCAGAAAGTATTTGAAACAGAGATTATACCACGCGGGTATTTCAAGTATCAATATTTCCCGTACTGGTGAAAAACTGAAATTAAAACTTCACACAGCAAGGCCCGGTATTGTCATTGGAAAAAAAGGAGCTGAAATAGAAGCTCTTAAAAATGATCTTGATAAATTAACAAAACGCCAATGTGTTGTTGATATTCAGGAAGTAAGAAGACCTGAAGCCGATGCACAACTGGTGGCTGAAAACGTCGCATTGCAGCTTGAAAGACGGGTTGCATTTCGCCGCGCCATGAAAAAGTCTGTTAATATCGCCTTGAAGTTCGGTGCAAAAGGTATTAAGATATCCTGCTCAGGTCGTTTAGGCGGTGCTGAAATGGCTCGACGTGAATGGACTCGTGAAGGACGCGTTCCTCTTCATACACTGAGAGCAGATATAGATTATGGCTTTGCAGAGGCAAAAACCACCTATGGCATCATTGGTGTTAAAGTCTGGATTTTCAAAGGAGAGGTTCTTTCCGAAACTGATCAGATTGCCGAATAATAAGTACTCCTCTCTGTTGTTGTAACAAGATAAGGTTGTTGCTCTGAACAATGGCCTTTTAATTTTAATGTAAAGCAAGCGAATCGACATGATTAGAGAAACGCTTGACAGTGATTAAGGTAACGTGACGATGCTTAGTCCAAAAAAAGTTAAACATAGAAAACAGATGAAGGGCCGGATGAAGGGTGCCGCGCATCGGGGATCCACCATTGCTTTTGGTGAATATGCGTTGAAAGCGACCGAGTGCGGCAAAATGACTGCACAGCAGATTGAAGCTGCACGTATTGCCATCAACAGGACAGTTAAACGTGGCGGACAGATGTGGATCCGTGTATTTCCCGATAAGCCGATCACGAAAAAACCAGCTGAAACAAGGATGGGTAAAGGAAAAGGCAGTCCTGAATATTGGGTAGCTCCCATTAAGCCGGGCAGGATACTCTATGAAATAACAGGCATTGAAGAAAGCATAGCAGTTAAGGCATTAACTCTGGCCGGCAATAAACTTCCTTTTGCAACTACAGTGATTTCCAAAAGGAGCAGTTTATGAAAATTAAAGATATAAGACAATTGAGCGTAGAGGAACTTGTGGCAAAATCAGTAGATTTGTCCGAAGAGCTTAATAAGTTGAAATTCCAACATGGTTTCCGGCCATTGGAAAACACAGCAAAGCTGAAAGAGTTGCGGAAAGATATTTCACGGGTAAAGACGATTATTACCGAAAAGTCGATCTCTCGTTAATTATTCATTACATGATACGTGGTCATTTGGCACATATATCACAGGAAATACAGATGGTTGAAAAGAAAGTTACAAAAAAGACAAGAGTCGGCATCGTAATCAGCGACAAAATGGATAAGAGTATTGTTGTGCGTACTGAAAGCCTGGTCCGCCATAAACTCTATGGTAAATTTATTCGTCGGCAGGTTAAATATATGGCTGATGACCCTGAAAGCCAATGCAGTATCGGAGATCGTGTACTCATTGAAGAGTGTCGACCCTTAAGCAAGAGAAAGCGCTGGAGAGTGAAACAGATCGTTGAAAAGGCGATTGTTGTTTGATTTTATTTCTCTCGTAAGCTGTGTAATATAAATATTACTCAATAATACCCGCTTAATGGCGGGTTGTTGGTGAAGGTATGATACAGACAGAAACCGTACTTAATGTTGCGGATAATTCCGGTGCAAAGAAAGTCCTCTGCATTAGGGTTCTCGGCGGGACAAGAAAAAGATATGCCACCATTGGGGATGTAATCGTAGTATCTGTAAAAGAAGCAATTCCCAATGCCAAGGTAAAAAAAGGCGATGTTATGCGCGCCGTGATCGTTCGGACGAGCAAAGAAATTAGGCGTCCGGAAGATACACGAGTGAAATTTGATGAAAATGCCGCGGTACTGCTGACAAATTCCGGTGAACCGATGGGCACCAGGATCTTCGGACCCGTTGCTCGTGAACTTCGTTTAAAAGGATTTATGAAAATAATTTCTCTTGCCCCAGAGGTTCTGTAACCACTTTGGGTCAATTTAAAGATATGCAGACTGTCTGTTGAGATTGTAACAATTAAGAAGAGGGGCGTGTAATGGTAGCAGGTAGAAATTATCTTAAGCTCAATGATAAGGTTGAGGTAATTGCCGGTAAAGATAAGGGGCGAGTGGGCAAGATAATTAAAATATATCCCAACTCTGATAAGGCAAAAGTAGAAAAAATCAACATGATCAAGCGGCATGTAAAGCCAAACATGAAAAATCAGCAGGGTGGCATTGTTGAAATGGAAGCCCCTATTCATGTTTCAAATCTGATGTTGATTTGTTCTAAATGCGCAAAGACCGTACGGGTTAAAACATCTCTTCTTGATGACGGAACCAAGGCTCGTCTTTGTAAGAAATGTGGTGAATCAATAGAATCAAACGCATAACGCTTTTGGTTTATTGGAGGCTATAATGGCAACTTTAAAAGAATATTATGAAAAAGAATGTGTACCGATGCTCGTAAAAGAGTTTGGGTACAAGAATATGATGCAGGTTCCACGGATCGAGAAAATAGTTCTGAACATGGGCCTGGGTGAAGCCGTGCAGAATCCGAAAATTGTAGAAAGTGCCGCCGGTGAGCTCACTTTAATTTCCGGGCAGAAAGCTGTTGTTACCAAGGCTAAAAAATCCATCGCCACCTTCAAGCTTCGTGAGGGAATGCCCATCGGTTGTAAAGTCACGTTGCGCAAGGACAGAATGTATGATTTTTACAGCAAACTGGTTCATATTGCTTTGCCCAGGGTTCGTGATTTCAGGGGCATCAAGGAAACTGGATTTGATGGACGGGGCAATTTTTCATTCGGTATTAAAGAGCATATTATTTTCCCTGAAATTGATTACGATAAAATAGATAAAATAAAAGGCTTTAATATAACAATTACCACCAATGCAAAAACAGATGAAGAGGGACGTTTCCTCTTATCTGCATTGGGAATGCCTTTCCGTAAATAGTACAGTCCAGGAGGAAGAGGTTGGCTAAGAAATCATTAATAGCAAAGAGTGGGCGGAAACCTAAATTTCAGGTGAGATCGTATAATCGCTGTCCTCTCTGTGGAAGACCACGGGCATTTATCAGAAAGTTCGGAATGTGTCGTATCTGCTTTAGATCACTTGCATCCCGCGGTGAGATAACCGGCGTGACAAAATCGAGCTGGTAAAGACATACTAGTTTGTCATTTTCGTTTTACTGAAAAGGAGTTTATGCATGGCAATGAGTGATACTCTGGCAGATATGCTGACCAGAATTAGAAATGCCAGAATGGTGAAGTTTGAAAGTCTTGAAATGCCCTATTCAAAGCTAAATAAAGCAGTGGCTGAGATTCTCAAGAAAGAAGGTTATATTCAAGACTTGCAAGTCATTCCAGATAGCAAACAGGGTGTTTTGAAAATCTACCTCAAATATGATCAACATCATACCTGTGTTATAACTGGATTGAAACGAGTCAGCAAACCTGGTTGTCGTGTATACGTTAAATCAGATAAAATTCCTAAGGTAATGAGTGGGCTAGGAGTAGCTGTCCTCTCGACCTCTCGAGGAATACTCACCGACAGAGAAGCACGTGAAACCGGTATTGGTGGAGAGCTTCTTTTTACTGTCTGGTAATAAGCAAGTCATTTTGATGTGCGTTGCGAGACTTTTTTCTCGTGTCGTTATTTATAAAAAAGAATGTGAAGTCAGCAGATAAGTGGAGATGACCAATGTCAAGGATTGGCAATCAGCCCATACCTGTGCCGACCGGCGTGAAAGTTGATGTTAATGGTACCCATGTAAAGGTTACCGGTCCGAAAGGCACTTTGGAAAGGGATATACGTCCGGAAATTAATCTGGTTCAGGAAAGCGGTATCATTACCGTAAAATGTCTGGACAACAGCAAGAGAACCAGGGCATTCAGCGGCCTGACAAGAACACTTCTCAACAACATGATTCTTGGTACTGAAAAGATGTTTACCAAGAAACTTGTAATTGAAGGTGTTGGCTATAAAGCTGATATTCAGCAAAGTGTTTTGACCTTGAGTGTCGGGTATTCGAATCCTGTTAACTTTCCTCTTCCCAAAGGTGTTGAAGGAAAGGTCGAAAAGTCCTCAATCACTCTTGAGTCGATTGACAAAGAGCTACTCGGTATAACAGCCGCAAAGATTCGTGATATACGAAAACCTGAGCCCTATAAGGGTAAAGGTATACGTTATGAAAACGAGCATATTGTCCGAAAAGCCGGCAAGTCAGCCTCGAAGAAATAAAGTAATTTACGATCAGATCTAAGGTAAAAGAAGATGGCAAGAACAAACCAGAAAGCAGTTGCTCGCAATAAGCGTATAAAGCGGATCAGGAAAAAAATCTCGGGTACTGCCGAAAGACCCCGCCTGCGGGTTTTCAAAAGTGCAAAGCATATATATGCCCAAGTGATTGATGACCAGTCCGGACAAACGCTTTGTTCAATGTCTACATGCGATAAATCATACACCGCTCCTGAAGAAACGAAAGGTAAAATTGACAAAGCTCGTCAGGTCGGATTGGTTTTGGCTGGTAGAATGAAAGAAAAAGGTATCAGCAAAGTTGTATTCGATCGTGGTGGTTATATCTACCATGGGAGAATTAAGGCACTTTCTGACGGCGCCCGTGAGGGTGGGGTCGAGTTTTAATTTTTTTAAAGATTTAATTATACTATTTGAAATAGTTGGGGGTGTAAGTTGTCCGATTTTAAAACCGATAAGATTGATGATCAGCTTATAGAAAAGATTGTTTTCATCAACAGGGTGGCTAAAGTTGTAAAAGGTGGTCGTCGATTCAGCTTTAGCGCTATCGTTGTCGTTGGTGATGGTAAAGGGAATGTCGGCTACGGACTCGGCAAGGCGAATCAGGTGCCTGAGGCCATACGTAAAGGTGTCGAAAAGGCGCGAAAGGATATGAAATCGGTTTCCATTACCGAAACCAGTATTCCCCATGAGATTAACGGCAAATTTGGAGCAGGCAAAGTTATGTTAAAGCCGGCATCCGAAGGTACTGGCGTAATTGCCGGCGGGGCTGTTCGTGCTGTTCTTGAGGCCGCAGGTGTGCAGAATATTCTCACCAAATGTCTTGGCTCTCACAATCCACATAATCTCGTAAAGGCAACACTCGATGGTCTGAGGAAATTGCGCAGTGTTGAAAAAGTTGCCGCGCAACGAGGTGTATCTGTTCAGCAACTCCTCGATTAATTTCTTTATTTGAAATTTTACATATCCAAGACATGAGCTGACAGATGCGCATGTCTTTTATAACGTACATTGTACGTGTGATTGAATATATTAAATAGGTATGGTCATGGCGAATGAGCTGAAAATAACATTAAAGAAGAGCGTGATCGGCAGCACGGAAAAGGTTCGAGCTACTGTCATCGGACTGGGTCTGACCAAAACGAATAAGTCGATTGTTCGTCAAGATACCCCGCAAATCAGGGGAATGATCAGCAAGGTTCAGCATCTTGTTGTGGTGGAGGAAATATAAATGTTGTCATTAAGCAATTTATCTCCGCAGGAAGGTTCACGTAAACCGAGAAAAAGGGTGGGCCGCGGTCATGGATCGGGTCATGGTAAAACCTCCGGGCGTGGACATAAAGGTTTTAAGGCTCGATCAGGCAGCGGTGTGAAAATGGGCTTCGAGGGTGGACAGATGCCTTTGCAGAGACGCCTTCCGAAGCGAGGTTTTAATAATATATTTAAAAAAGAATTTGCAGTTGTCAATGTTCGTGATCTTGACAAACTTGATGCAGGGTTGCGTATTGATCGTGACGTGTTGGTTGCCGCAGGCCTTGTCCGTTCAAAAGACCGTTTTGTCAAACTTCTAGGCGATGGCGAGGTCAGCAAGAAGTTTACCGTTGCTGTGGACAGTGTCAGCGAATCCGCCCGTGCGAAGATTGAGAAAGCCGGCGGAACAATTGAGGCATAGGCAAATTAAATGGCTGGTGCACTGCAAAACGCAGCAAATATTCCAGAACTAAGAAAGCGTATAACATTTACCCTTCTTATGCTCGCCGTATACCGTGCTGGTGTACAGATTCCGACCCCTGGAATCAATGGCGAAGCTCTCGCCGCTTTTTTTGAAAAAAATGCCGGAACATTATTCGGCATGTTCAATATGTTTTCCGGTGGCGCATTGGAGAATTTTTCCATTTTTGCCTTGGGGATCATGCCCTATATCAGTGCATCCATCATTTTCCAGCTTCTTACCGTGGTGGTTCCCCAACTTGAAGCTCTTTCCAAGGAGGGAGAGGCGGGGCGACGAAAAATTACTCAGTATACTCGTTATGCCACCGTGGCTTTGAGCTTGATTCAGGGTATGATGATAAGTGTTGGACTTGAAGGAATGGCGGCTCCTGCTGGAACGGCAATGATTGTCATCACCCCTGGTTGGGGCTTTCGTTTGATGACAATGCTCACCCTGACATCCGGTACTGCATTTATCATGTGGCTTGGTGAACAAATGACCGAGCGAGGCATCGGCAACGGCATATCATTGATAATTTTTGCAGGTATTGTTGCAAGAATGCCCGCCGCCATCGTGAATACTTTCAAGCTGGTCAGTTCAGGTGAAATGACTTTGATTTTTCTGCCCATTCTGCTTTCTATGATGGCTGCTGTTATTTTCCTCATTATATTTGTGGAGACGGCTCAGCGCAGAATACCGATACAGTATGCGAAACGTATGATCGGGCGTCAGTTGTATGGTGGACAGAGATCTCATCTCCCTCTCAAGATAAATATTCCGGGAGTAATTCCACCGATTTTTGCCTCTTCAATAATGATGTTTCCCGCGACCATTGGTGGTTTCATTACGATTGACTGGGTTCAGCAGGTCACTTCGAAACTTGCCTGGGGCAGCCCATTACATACCTTGCTCTATGTTGCTTTAATGGTTTTTTTCTGTTTTTTTTACACGGCGGTTACTTTTAATCCGGTTGATGTTTCAGAAAATCTAAAAAAGAACGGTGGATTTGTTCCTGGAGTTCGTCCAGGCAAGAAAACTGCAGAATTCATAGATAAAGTCATTACTCGTTTGACTGTAATCGGCGCTATCTACGTCAGTTCCGTCTGTGTCCTGCCGACAATTCTCGTCAGTAAATTGAACGTACCTTTTTACTTCGGTGGTACGGCGCTTTTGATCGTAGTTGGTGTTGCAATAGACACACTTTCGCAAATTGAATCGCATTCAATTTCTCGAAATTATGATGGATTTCTAAAAACTGGGCGGATTAAGGGCAGGAGATAATAGGCCTGCATCATGTCTTCACCAATTGTGTTGAAAACTCCTTCAGAGCTGAAAATAATGGAGGAAGCCAATCAGATCGTTGCTGGCACTTTGTACATGTTACAGGGTCATGTTGTTTCCGGCGTAACGACTTTGTATTTGGATCAACTCGCAGAAAATTTTGCCAGAAAACTGGGCGCAATTCCTGCATTCAAGGGATATAGAGGCTTCCCTGGAAGCTTGTGTGTCTCTGTGAATGAACAAGTTGTGCATGGTATACCTTCAAAAAAAGTTATTTTGAAAGACGGTGATATTCTGAGTATTGATTTCGGCGTTAAATATAAAGGTTTTTATGGTGATGCTGCAGTTACTTTGCCGATTGGGAAAATTTCTCCTGAAGCAAATGACCTTCTTGAGGTTACCAAAGAATCTCTTGAAAAAGCAATAGATCAGGTTAGAGTCGGCAACAGGATATCAGATATATCTGTTGCCGTTCAAAATTTTGTTGAAGGTCGAGGATTTTCAGTTGTCCGGCAGTTTGTTGGCCATGGAATAGGTCAGGCACTTCATGAGTCGCCTGAAATACCGAATTATTTCCGATCTGGACGTAGTCCAAAGCTATTGCCCGGGATGGTTCTTGCCATTGAGCCCATGGTTAATGCCGGTAGACATGAAGTCAAGATTCTCCGTGACGGTTGGACGGTTGTAACTCGCGACAAGAGTCTTTCGGCTCATTTTGAGCACTCGGTTGCTGTCACGGAAAATGGTCCCTTGGTGCTTAGTCGAACAAAAGATGCTTGAGTTGATAATTTGCTAGCATAGCGCAAATGGGTGTGTTATAGTATTTAATTCATTTTTGCGGCTCGGTGTTTTGCTTGGGCCGATTTTTTTGTGATTTCGCAATAGCTGCAATATAAAGCTTTTTAGAGGTAATAATAATTTATGGCTAAGGAAGAGGCCATTACAGTTGAGGGAACCATAGTTGAGCCACTGCCTAATGCCATGTTCAGGGTGGAGCTTGATAATGGCCATAAGATCCTAGCGCACATTTCAGGTAAAATGAGGATGCATTTTATCAAGATTTTACCTGGTGACCGTGTAACGGTTGAGCTCTCACCATATGATTTGACCAGGGGAAGAGTGACGTTCAGGGCTAAAAACCAAAAGAAGAAATAAACGCAGGAAAGTGAAATGAAAGTACGTGCATCGGTTAAAAAAATATGTAGTGATTGTAAGGTGTTCAAACGAAAAGGTGTTGTGCGGGTTTCTTGTAAGGTGAAGAAGCATAAACAACGGCAAGGATAATTGAAAGGATTATGAGGAGGTAGCCCTTGGCTCGCATAGCAGGTGTTGATTTACCCAGAAATAAACATATGGAAATTGCCCTTACCTACATTTATGGAATAGGGAAAACAACTTCCAGAAAAATACTCGACGAAGCTGGTATAAGCTATACCTTCAACAGTGATAATATTACTGATGATGATGCTGTTAAGATCAGGAAGATTCTTGATAGTGCTTATTCCGTTGAAGGCGATAAGAGACGTGAAATAGCCTTAGACATTAAGCGATTGATGGATCTAGGCTGCTATCGTGGATTGCGTCATAGAAGGGGGCTTCCCTGCAGGGGACAGCGCACCAAAACAAACGCAAGGACACGTAAAGGACCACGTCGTGCTGCTGGCGTTCGAAAAAAATAGTTTGATAGCTTAAAAATATCAACGGACCTGAACAGGAGAATTCAATGGCCAGTCCGAAAAAGAAAGTAAAACGCAAAGAAAAGAAAAACGTGCCCGAAGGTGTCGTTCATATCAAGTCGACTTTTAACAATACATTGATATCAATTACCGATAAACAGGGTAACGTTATTTCATGGTCGAGTTCAGGTGTTCTTGGGTTCAAAGGATCACGGAAAAGCACACCTTTTGCAGCACAAAATGCTGTGGAAGCCGCTGCAAAGATTGCAATGGACCAGGGAATGCGCAAAGTTGAAGTGAAAGTTAAAGGCCCGGGTCCCGGACGTGAATCAGCTATAAGGGCATTGCAGGTTGTCGGCTTTGAAGTAAGTCGGATATGTGATGTTACCCCTGTTCCACACAATGGGTGCAAGCCTCCCAAGAGACGAAGAGTTTAGGTTTATTTACAATAAATTTGCGACCGTGACGTTATTGAACGTGAAATAACGGAGGTATAAATTGGCCAGATATAGAGGTGCTGTTTGCCGGCAATGCCGGAGAGAAAAATTGAAACTGTTTCTGAAAGGTGACAGGTGCTATTCCGATAAATGTTCTTTCGAGAAAAGATCCTTCCCACCTGGGCAGCATGGTCAGGCTCGTTTGAGGAAAGTATCAGACTATTCAATACAGCTCAGGGAAAAACAAAAGGTTCGCCGTATTTATGGAATGCTTGAAGGTCAATTCAGAAGATATTTTGAATTAGCTGAAGCTGCTAAAGGGGTAACCGGTGAAAATTTGCTTATGCTCCTTGAAAGACGATTGGATAATACACTCTTTCGACTCGGGTTTGCTTCTTCAAGAACCCAGGCTCGTCAGATGGTAAAGCATAATCATGTTCTTGTTAATGGGAAAAAAGTAAATATTCCATCATTTCTTGTTTCTCTTCATGATGTAATTTCCATCCGTGAAAAAAGCCGGAAAGTAGAAACAATTAATGACAGCTTAGAATCTGTTGCGCGCCGGGGTATTCCTACCTGGCTTGAATTGGACCAGAAAAACTATAGTGGAAAAGTTAAATCTCTCCCGGATCGTCAGGAAGTAACTATGCCGATTCAGGAGCAATTAATTGTCGAACTTTATTCCAAGTAGTCTTTGGTTGGAAGTTGATTCCATCCTGTAAACTGGATATTACAGCAAGAGAAATAAGATGGCAAATGAGGAAACCTTGACACAAGAGTTAACACCATTTTATCGCAATTGGCATGATCTTATAAATCCAAATCCTTTGGAAGTAGATCATGAAACCCATACTTTGAGTTATGGGAAATTTGTTTGCCAGCCCTTGGAAAGAGGCTTCGCTACAACCATAGGGAATGGCTTGAGGCGAATACTATTATCTTCCGTTCAGGGTGCGGCCATAACATCAGTTAAGATTGATGGTGCTCTGCATGAATTTTCAACACTTCCCGGTATTCTGGAAGATGTTACTGAAATTATTCTGAACCTTAAAGAAGTCCGCCTCAAGCTTTATGCGAATGAATCGGCTGTTGTTCGTATAGAAAAGCGGGAAAAAGGAAATGTCACTGCTGCTGATATTATAGGTGGTTCAGCTGTTGAGGTGATGAATCCAGATAAGCATATATGCACAATCACCGGCGACGGTCATTTTATCGCTGAACTTGAAGTCAGGTGGGGAAAAGGTTTTTCTGCTTCAGAGAAGAATAAAACAGAAGAACAGAGTGTCGGAGTCATCCCCATCGATGCCATTTTCACGCCTATCAAAAAAGTAAAAGTTGTTGTCAGCCAGGCACGAGTCGGTCAACGTACCGATTATGATAAACTGTCTCTGGAAATACATACTGACGGCAGTGTAAAACCTGAAGATGCATTAGCTTATGCTGCTAAAATACTCAAGGAGCAGATGGCCGTCTTTATCAATTTTGATGAAGATCAGGTTGAACGTGCGGAAGAGGAAAAAGTTGTTGTTCGCGAGGACAAGGAAATAAATCCCAATCTCTATAAGAGCGTTGAGGATTTGGAGCTTTCCGTCCGATCTGCGAATTGTCTGCGGAATGCACAGATTTGTTATATTGGCGAACTTGTACAAAAGTCTGAAGCCGAAATGCTGAAAACAAAGAATTTCGGACGAAAGTCTTTAAACGAAATCAAACAGCTTCTTTCCCAAATGGATTTATCGCTAGGTATGAAGCTAGATAATTGGGAACCACCTCTATCGTCAGCACTTGATGATACAGGTGAATAAAGAGGTAAAAAATGAATCACAGGAAAACAGGAAGAAGACTTGGTCGTACCACACCTCATCGTCGTGCGATGGTAAGGAACATGGTAACCTCACTTATTGAGCATGAAAGGATTGTGACTACAACTCCTAAAGCAAAGGAAATTCGTAAAGTTGCTGATAAGATGATTACCCTTGCCAAACGCGGTGATCTTCATGCCAGGCGTCAGGCATTGTCTTTTATGCAGGATTCAAAGGTCGTTGCCAAACTTTTTGACACACTTGTCAGTGAATATAAGGATCGTAACGGTGGTTATACCAGAATTATACAGACCGGTAACCGTTATGGTGATGCCGCTCCAATGGCTATTATTGAGCTTGTCAACTACCAGAACAAGAGTGAAGACGAAACCAGTTCTTGATGATATTCTGATATGATCAAAAAAACCGGAACTCGATCAAAGAGTTCTGGTTTTTTTTTGTCTTCAACTTTACTTGCTTTTTTTAGATTATCTTCTTAGGATTGTTTGACGTGAAAAAATCTACAATGATTCGGAGGTAAATATGGATGATGGCAAGGTATATAAATTTGTTGAATTTGTCGGTACCAGTAAGGTTTCCTGGGAAGATGCCGCAATTAACGCGGTAAACACAGCCAGCAAAAAATACAGTGATCTCAGAGTTGGAGAGATTATCAAACAGGATTTGACCATTGAAGCCGGCAAGATTTCTTTGTTTCGGGTTCGCATCAATATTTCATACCGTTTCCACCTGTAATCCCCTGTTGAGTACATGGTGCTTTTTTTTGACCTGCAAAAAGAATATATTGCTTCACTTTCATTCTTTTGTTAAAGAAAAAAAATATGTGGTCGTACAGTTTTTTTTAGTCCAAGATGTATGCCGTGTTCTTTAACAGAAACCATGGTTAAAATGTTTGGCTATGAGAAATCTGTAAACATTAATTTCTTATTAATGATTCCTCATAGGAATGAAGGAGCAGTAAATGGTTAAAGGAAAAGTGAAGTGGTTCAATGAATCAAAGGGTTTTGGCTTCATTGAGCGCGAAGATGGCGATGATGTTTTTGTTCATTTCTCAGCAATCAAAGAGGAGGGTTTTAAAACTTTAAGCGAAGGCCAAAAGGTTGAGTTTGAAATTGTTGACGGTCAGAAGGGACCAGCAGCAGCCAACGTTAAAAAAATATAGACCTCTTCATACACTTAGGATATTAAAAAAAGCCCGCCATCATGGCGGGCTTTTTTTATAGGTTGCGTTTATCGATAACCCTTTTTGCTTTCCCCTCGAATCGTTCAAGAGTCTTGTCTTCAACAAGTTTAACTTCAACGCCGATTCCCAGATCGGTTGCCAGTCTTTTTTTGATATGCTCAATGAGCTGTCGCTGTTTTTTCATCTGATCGAAAAAGATAGATTCAATCACCTCAACCAGCACAGTTATTTTGTCAAGGCGTCCTTCTTTTTCAACAACAATCTGATAATGAGGTTCTGTCCCCTCGATATCAAAGAGTATGGATTCAATCTGCATGGGGTAGATGTTTACCCCTTTGATGATGAGCATATCATCAGTACGTCCTATCACCCGCGACATGCGCTGAAAGGTTCGTCCACATGGGCATGGTTCAGGGAGAAGGCGAGCCAGATCCCGGGTCCGGTAACGTACCACCGGAAAAGCTTCTTTCGTGATCGTGGTAAAGACAAGTTCCCCTAGTTCGCCTGGCTCAACAGTTTCAAGGGTTTTCGGATCGATGACTTCAACGATAAAGTGATCTTCATTAATATGAAGTCCATTGCATTGATGGCATTCCCCCGCAACCCCGGGTCCCATCACTTCACTGAGACCGTAATTGTCGGTGGCGATGATGTGCAGTTTGTTTTTTATTTCATCCCGCATCGCCTCAGACCATGGTTCTCCGCCAAAGAGGCCGAATTTCAAAGGGAGAGAATTAATATTTATTCCCATTTCATGCATCGTGTCGGCCAGCATCAACGCATAGCTGGGGGTGCAGACCAGAGTTGTTGTTTTGAAATCCTGCAATATCTGAATCTGTCGTTTGGTGTTACCGCTTGAAATCGGAATAACAGAGGCGCCAATTTGTTCTGCGCCGTAATGAAGGCCGAATCCTCCTGTGAAAAGACCATAGCCGAAGGCAATCTGTACCACATCATCTGCACCGACACCGGTTGCAGTCAAAATACGGGCCACCATCTGCGACCAGTTTTTGATATCGTTTTTTGTATAGCCCACCACGGTGGCCATGCCGGTGGTGCCCGACGATGCGTGAACGCGCACCACGTCCCTGAGCGGAACGGCAAACAGCCCATATGGGTAATTATTGCGCAAGTCATCCTTTGTGGTGAACGGTAAAGTCCTCAATTCCTCTAAGGAGCGGAAGCCGTCCGGGTCAACCTGCATTTCCTTGAATTTCTTCCGGTAAAAAGGGACACGGGTGGCGACCCGATAAAGGGTTGATTGCAGTCTTTCCAGCTGAAGCTGTTCCAAATCAATCCTTGGCATGCATTCCTTCGCTTCATCCCAGTACATAGATATGCCTCCGTAAATATCTCTTAATCAAAAATCACAGGTTGAGCCTTCGCTTGCCACCTCACGGCCGAGATAGGCGCGTTGTACGTCACGGTTGACCAGAAGATCATCGGCAGGACCCTGCAGAATGATTTTTCCGGTCTCAAGAACGTAACCTCGATCGGCAATTGACAGGGCGGCTTTCGCATTCTGTTCAATCAGGAGAACGGTGTTTCCCGCTTCACGCAGCTTCAGAATTATCTGGAAAATATTTTTGACGATGAGAGGAGCAAGCCCGGTGGATGGTTCATCGAGCATAATCAATTTCGGTTTTGCCATCAAAGCGCGGCCCATGGCAAGCATTTGCTGTTCACCACCAGACAAGGTGCCAGCCAACTGGTTTGCCCGTTCGCGCAATACAGGGAAAATGTCATAAATCTTTTCAAGTTCGTCTTGCACTTTGATTTTTTTTTGACGGTACTGGACGTATGCACCCAAAAAAAGATTTTCGCGTACCGAGAGGGTGGCAAAAACCTGTCTTCCTTCTGGGACCAGGGAACACCCCGAGGCAACGATTTTTTCCGGTTTTGTCTGCCGGATGTTGTTGTCAAGAAGTTTGATTTCCCCTGCGGCGGCCTTTATCATTCCGGCTATGGTGTAGAGCAGGGTCGTTTTACCAGCTCCGTTTGCGCCGATGATGGTCACTATTTCCCCATGGTCCACATGCATGGAGATGCGTTTCAAAACCCGTAATTTCCCGTAGCCTGATTCCAGGTTCTTAATCTTAAGCATCATCGTCACCCAGATAAATTTGTATCACTTCCTTATTCTGCTGGATGGCGGTGGGGATATCCTCGGCAATTTTCTCACCAAAACTCAGCACGACGATTTCGTCTGAAATGTCCATGACCAGAGACATGTCATGTTCAACAAGCAGGACTGTAATTCCGCGCGAACGGATCTTGGTGATAAGGCGGGCGATTTCCGCTGTTTCATAAATATTTAATCCGGCTGCCGGTTCATCAAGAAGCAGAAGAGTCGGCTCTGAGGCCAAGGCCCTGGCAAATTCAACCGCACGTTGCTGGCCAAAGGCAAGGCTTGTTGCCTCGATGTCGGCAAATCGGCTTATGTCAAGCAGTTCGAGCAGCTCAAACGATCTCTCTTTGATATCCCTTTCCTCACGCCAGGATGAGGGCAGGGAAAACATGCCGGCAAGGAATCCGCACCGGCTGCGGGTATGCCGCCCAACCATGACATTTTCCAGGGCTGTCAGACCGGGGAACAGTTTGATATTCTGAAATGTCCTCGATATTCCCTGTGCGGCAATCTGGTATGGATGCAGATCGTGAATGGGCTTCTGCTTGAAGAATATCGTGCCGGATGAAAGAGGAAGATTGGCGGAAATGAGATTGAAAAGGGTGGTTTTTCCGGCACCGTTCGGTCCGATGACCGATTTGATCATGCCCTGATCCACACTGAAGCTGACGTCTTTCACCGCGTGAAGTCCGCCAAATCTTTTGTTGACTGTATTGATATCGAGAAGTGACATAATGAACCGTTAATTCTTGATTTCGGCCGTCTGACCCGATTTTTTTTTGAAACGTTGCCACAGATGCAGGCGTAAAATTCCTTCCGGAGCGAAAAGCATGATGATGATGAGAATTGCACCGAAAACAGCGTCATCATACGATCCGAAAAAACCCCGCAAGGAAAGAAAATTAAGCAAAACCGCCATGATGAGGGCACCCCATAGATTAGCCATGCCGCCGATTGCGACGATTGCGACGTAGCGGACGGATTTCATGATGCCTGCTTCCGATGGCCCAATGCCGCCATTGTAATGGGTGAGAAGAATCCCGGCGAGCGCGGCAAAAACCGCGCTTAATACAAATGTGTATAGTTTAAAACGGCTCGTGTTGACGCCCATGGCATTTGCCGCCTCCTCGGAACCGTGAATGGCGCGCAAAGCGCGACCAACCCTGGAATCAATAAGGTTCTGCAGCAGGATAAACCCGATAAGCAAGACGGCGCAGGCAATGTAATAATTCTCCATACGGTTGTTGAAATCACCGTTGATCGTCAGACCGGGGAGAAGGGGGAAACCGGGTACGGATGAGATGCCGTCGGCCTCCCCGAAGATTTCCGTGGCAAGCACGATACGATAGATAATAATACCGAAGCCAAGAGTTGCCATGGCAAGATAGTGCCCTTTGAGCTTCAACACCGGAATACCGATCAAAAAAGCGATGACCACGGTGAGCAGGATCGCGGTCAGGCAGGAAGGCCAAGGGTGGACATAAACAATTGTTTCCCCGTAGAGACTCTTGGCCTGCACCAACAGTCCCCTGGCTGCCAGAAAGGTGACAAGCCGGTTGCCGTTTTCGAGCAGCGAAGCAAGATTATAGGTGGTAAGTACGGCTGATGTGTATCCGCCGATGGCAAAAAAACCGGCATGACCGATGGATATCTGTCCGGCATACCCCATCACCAGGCAGAGGCCGATAATGACCAGTGAGTAATAGGCGGTCATGGTCATCTGGGTCAGATAAAATGTAGTATCCGTTATCTGGGTGAGCACCTGCAGACTGATAAGAACAAGCAGGAGAATGAGGATGGAAAGATGCTTACGGGATTTCATCAGAATTCCTTCAACCCGGCCGCCTCTTTGCTGCCGAAAAGTCCATGGGGCCGCACAAAGAGGATAACAAGCAAAATAGCGATGGAAATCGCGTCCTGAAAGGCAAGCGGAACAATACCGATACTGAAGGCCTCGATCACTCCCAGGAGAATCCCTGCGCTCACGGCAGCCATGCTGTTTCCCAAGCCGCCAAGGACGGCTACGGTGAATCCTTTGATGGCAAGTCCGGTTCCACCGTCATACTGGGTATAGGTGATGGGAGAAACAACACAGCCGGCCAGGGCACCGATCCCGGCGCTCAGCATGAACGACAGGGTCACCATGTTTTTGGCATTGATACCGCAGAGGGTAGCAGCCAGCCGATTGGCGGCGCAGGCCCGCATTTCCTGGCCCAGGGAGGTAAATCGAAAAAAAAGGCTGAGGAATACAACAATAACCGCGCAGACTCCAATCACCCAGAGCACCTGAGGGGAAACATTCGTGCCGACTATGGTGACGGAAGAAATTTCATTTCCGTTGAAGTAGGGCAGGGAACGCACCCCTTCGCCCCAGACATGCAGGGCCACTTCCCGTATAAGGATGGACAGGCCGATTGTAATAATGATCATCCGAAGAACCGATGGGCTGTGAAGCCAGCGGATAAAAATGATTTCAATCAACGCCCCGATGATCATGGTGCAGATGACAGCCAGGCCGATGGCAACCGGCAGTGGAAGAAGGGAATGGAACGAGATGGCAAGCATTCCGCCCAGCATGACGAATTCACCCTGGGCAAAGTTGATGATGCCGGTTGTATTGTAAATGATATTAAAACCTATGGCCACGATAGCATAGATGCTTCCATAGGTTATTCCGGCAAACAGATATTGAAAAAAAAGTTCCGATGTCATTATTGCATGTTGATATGTGAAAAAACGTCAGTCAGTAGACAGAGAGCGGGCAAAAGGGGGCTTTTTCGCAACAGTGCCCCCTTATTGTTTATTACGGGGTGAGAGTTCTTATTTCTCGTAAAGAACGAATTTTCCGTCTTTGACGGTCAGCATGGCAAAGGAATCCATATCAAGACCGTTGTGGTCTTCCGGACTGAAATTGAAGACCCCGCCGGTGCCGACAAAACCCTTCATGTTTTCGATGGCGTCGCGCACTTTTTCACTGTCAGTGCTGCCGGCTGCTTTGATGGCTTTGACAAGAATCATGATTGCATCAAAACCATGGCCGCCGAAGGTGCTGGCGGTTTCTTTGAATTTTGCTTCATACTCATTCCGGTATTGAATGAGGATACTCTTCTGGGGATGATCATCGGCGAGGGTGTCGGCAACGAGCAGCCTGCCGGCCGGGAAGATGACTCCTTCGGCAGCGGCGCCTGCGGCTTCAACATACTTGATATTTCCGAAACCATGGCTCTGAAAAATGGGCACGTTCCAGCCTGCCTGGCGTATATTCTTGACGACAATGGCCTGGGCCGGAACAATCGACCAGTTGATGATGGCCTGGACGTCTTTGTTGGCCTTGATTTTCGCGATAACGGCGGAAAGGTCGGTTGCTTTGCTGTCATACACTTCGGTTTCAACAACTTCTATCTTGTATTCAGGCGCGATGGCAAGGATCTGTTCCTTGCCCGCTTTGCCGAAACCGGTGTTGCCGGCCAGCACGGCAATCTTGCTGATACCCATCTTATTCATTTCCATGAATATTTTTTTAGCGGCAAAGCTGTCTTTCTGGGGAGTCTTGAAAACGTATTTGGCAACCGGATTGACGATAACTTCAGCAGCGGCGCAGGACAGCAGGATGGTCTTGCCTTCCTCGCATATCTGTTTGATGTTCATTGTTTCGCCGCTGGTTGACGGTCCGATGATGGCCAGTACCTTTTCTTCTTCTATGAGTTGTTTGGCAAAGGAGATGGCTTTTTCCGGGGTGCCGCCGGAATCCTTGATGATGAGTTCGATGGTGTCGCCGTTGATGCCGCCCTGGGCATTGATTTGATCCACCATCATCTGGGCGGTTCTGGCCTCTGGGCCGCCGAGGAATGATGCCCCGCCGGTTTCCGCCAGGATGGCGCCGACTTTGATGACTTTCGCCTGGGCTGGCGACGGCAGAGCGACAAAAGTTGCCACTGCCCACAACGCAAGAAGGGTAACGGTGGAAAGAAGAATTCGTTTCATTTTTGTCTCCTTGTTCAATTAGTAATTTGCCAGTTATATGGCGTAAACCTCTTCACCGGAAAGCAAGCGGACGCCCGACTTGACCAGGGCGTCGATGGCTTCATCAAGCTTCTCAAAACGGAAGATAATCAATCCCGTTTCACCGCTTTTTTGCGTAAAGGCATACATATACTCAATGTTCAACCCACTCTTTTTCAGCGTATCGAGAACACCGGCAAGACCACCCGGCTTGTCCGCCACCTCGACGACGAGCACCTGGGTGGTGCCGACGGTGAATCCTTTTTCCTTCAGGACCTTACGGGCGGTTTCCGTATCATTGACGATGAGACGAAGAATGCCGAAATCAGCCGTGTCGGCGAGTGACATGGCCCGGATGTTGATTCCTTTTTCCGCCAGGATGGAGGTGATTTCCGCCAGACGGCCGGATTTGTTTTCCAGAAAAATTGCAATTTGTTCAACTTTCATAAGATTACCTCGCTCTTTGGAGATGGATCATTCCGAAAAAAATGCTGCCCGGATCACATTTTTCGATTGTCGATGACTCTTTTTGCCTTTCCCTCACTGCGCTGGATGGATTTTGGCTCAACCAGCTTGACTTTGCAGCTCACCCCCAGCAGGTCTTTAATTTCGTGCTGGATTTTCCTGGCAAGCCCTTCCAGCTGTTTCACCTCATCGGAAAAGACGGTATCGCTGACCTCGACCTGAACCTCCAGGGTGTCCATGGAGCCCTCTCTGTTGACAATGATCTGATAGTGGGGCTCAACGCCCTTGATGCTGATCAACACATGTTCAATCTGGGACGGGAAAACGTTGACCCCGCGGATGATGAGCATATCGTCGGAGCGGCCGGTCACCTTTTCCATGCGGTAAAAAGAGCGGCCGCAGGCACAGGGGTTCGTGATCAGGCGGGAAAAATCCTTGGTACGGTAACGGATGACAGGAAAGGCTTCTTTGGTGAGGGTGGTGAAAACCAGCTCGCCTTTTTCACCAAGGGGCAGAGGCTCAAAGGTTTCCGGATGAACGATTTCCGCCATGAAATGGTCCTCCATGACATGCAGTCCTCTTTGTTCCTCGAAACATTCGACCGCCACACCAGGTCCGATGATTTCGCTTAACCCGTAGATGTCGATGGCCTTGATGCCGAGTTTCTTTTCTATCTCCTCCCGCATGTTTTCGCTCCATGGTTCGGCGCCGAAAACACCGACCTTAAGCGCCATTTCCTTGGGGTCGATTCCCATGTCGGTCATGGCCTCGGCAAGATTCAAGGCATATGAAGGGGTGCAGAGCAGCACGGTGGAACCGAAGTCGCGCATCAGCATGATCTGGCGCTTGGTATTGCCGCCTGAGATCGGCACAACGGTGGCTCCGAGATTTTCCGCGCCGTAATGGGCGCCGAGACCACCGGTAAAAAGCCCGTAGCCGTATGCGTTATGGATGATGTCTTTTGGAGTGGCGCCTGCCGCGGTCAGGCAGCGGGCCATGAGTTCAGCCCAGATGCTTATGTCGCGCTTAGTGTAGCCGACAACGGTGGGCTGGCCGGTGGTGCCGGAAGAGGCGTGGATGCGGACCACCCGTTCAAGGGGCACGGTGAAGAGGCCGAAGGGATAGTTTTTGCGCAGATCTTCCTTGGTGGTGAAGGGAAGTTTGCTGATGTCCGCCAGTGTTTTCACGTCACCCGGAGCTACCCCTGCTTCATCCATTTTGCCGCGATAATAGGGAACCGTGGCATACACCCGTTCAATCTGCGCCCGCAATCTTTTCAGTTGCAGGGCTTCGAGCGCTTCACGCGGCAAAGTTTCATATTCTTCGTTAAACAGCATGTTGCACCTCCATATCCCCTCTGCAATTTGTGACTAAGCGGTAATTTGCCGTCCTTGTTGAAAGGCCGCAATGTTTTCGTCAAGTTTTCTGGGGATTCTTTTTTTCAGGACATCGAGAAAAACCTCTTCAGCGACAGGAAGAAATGTCGACAGGGCGCCCACCAGGGCAATGTTGGCCGCTCTTATCTCGCCCACGTTTTTGGCGATGCTGAAGCCGTCCATGGGATATACCGTTATTCCCCTTCCGGTCAACTCGGATAAAAGGTCAGGCGGATAAAGCATTTTGCCGGTGGCAACGGCAGGAGGTGCTATCCGGTGGGTGTTGACGATCACTTTGCTTTCCTTTTTCAGAAAAGGAAGATAGCGGACCGATTCCATGATTTCAAAGGCCAGGCAGAAGTCGGCCTGACCCGGATCGATGAGCGGGGAATAGACTTTTTCCCCATAGCGGAGGTGGGCCACCACGGAACCGCCGCGCTGGGCCATGCCGTGCACCTCGCTTTTTGTTGCATCCAGCCCGCTTTCAAGCAAAGCAAGAGCGGTTATTTCACTGGCCAGCAGAATTCCCTGGCCGCCGACACCGCAAAAGAGAATGTTTCCTTTTGGTTTCATTTGCTTCCCTCCGCCTCGCCGATGGCCTCGAATTTACAGAGAGACCGGCATTGGCCGCAGCCGTTGCACATCTCCACACTGATGCGGGCGTATCCTTTCTGTTTTTCTTTTTTCCCCAGTTTTTTTGCTTCATCCGGAGTCAGGGGAACCCAGCTGATGGCCGGACAACCAAGACGAATGCAGCTGGTACAGCCGGTGCAGTTGTCAAGGATGGAAATAAGGGGCGTTTTGCGCCGTTTCTTTTCCGACGGCAGCAGAACACAGGGCGCTTGTACGATGATAACCGAAGGCGCGGCCCGCTCGATCTCTTTTTTGAGAACAGCTTTTGTGCCTTTGATGTCATGGGGGTTGACGGTGCGGACATGTTTTACGCCGATCGCCTTGCACAGTTTTTCAAAATTGATGGAGTTGGCCGGTTCTCCCATCAGAGTGCTGCCGGAGGCGGGATTTTCCTGCTGGCCGGTCATGGCGGTGATGCGGTTGTCGAGAATAATAACGGTTGAGATGCTTTTATTGTAAACCATGTTCACCAGTCCGGTGATTCCGGAGTGGATGAAAGTGGAGTCGCCGATGACCGCAACTGTTTTGCCTTTTGCGTTTTCGCCCAAGGCCTTGTCCATGCCGTGGGCCACCCCGATGCTCGCTCCCATGCAGACACAGGAATCCATGGCGGAAAGAGGGGGCAGAAAACCCAGGGTGTAACAGCCGATGTCACCCGAGATAAAGACATCGTGCTTGCTCAGGTTGTAAAAAAGACCGCGATGGGGGCAACCGGGGCACATGTTGGGGGGTCTCGGCGGTATTTCAACCGGCGGGTATACATCACCGGTTGGGATGCCCAATGCCTTTTTTATGATAAAGGGGTTCAGTTCGCCGATGGCGGGAATTTTTTCCTTGCCGATGCAGGCAACGCCTGCCGCCTTGATATGGATTTCGAGAAAGGGATCAAGTTCTTCCACGATGAGAAGTTCGTCCACCTGGGAGGCGAAATTCCGGATCATGTCAAAAGGCAGCGGCCAGGTGGTGCCGATTTTCAGAACCGAGGCTTCGGGCAGTGCTTCCTTGACATAAAGATAGGAGACGCCGCCGGTGATGACCCCAAGTTTTTTGCTGTTCCATTCAATACGGTTGCTGTCACAGGTTTCAACCCAGGCGGCCAGTCTGGTCTGGCGTTCGGCAATGGCCTTGCGCCGTGCACGGGCATTGGCCGGCAGCATGACGAATTTGGCCGGCATTTTTTCTATTTTCACCGGCACTGGTCCCATTTTTCTTTCACCAACAGGCACCAGTCCTTTGACGTGAGCAACCCGGGTGGTGGTCCGGAGGAGGACCGGGGTGTCGAATTCTTCGCTGATCTCAAAGGCCTTTTTGAGCATTTCCAGCGCCTCGGCAGGATCCGAAGGTTCCAGCATGGGCAGTTTTGCGGCAAAGGCGTAGTTGCGGTTATCCTGCTCATTCTGTGAGCTGTGCATTTCCGGATCATCGGCATTGATAATAACGATGCCGCCCCGGACGCCGGTATACGATGCAGTGAACAGGGGATCTGCCGCCACGTTGAGTCCCACATGCTTCAAGGTGACCAACACCCTGGCCCCGGCAAAGGAGGCGCCCATGCCGACTTCCAGGGAAACTTTTTCGTTGGGAGCCCATTCGGTATAGACCCCTTCGTACCTGCAGAGGTTTTCCAGGATTTCCGTGGATGGCGTTCCCGGATAAGCGGAAGCCACCGTCACCCCGGCCTCCCATGCCGCACGGGCAAGGGCCTCGTTGCCGGATAACCATTGTTTCTTGTCTGAACCGACAGTTGTCACGTTATCTCCTTCATTATAACATGTTCTTTGTACACAACGGATGTAACAGTTCCGGGTGCAAATTTTTTTGAAATTTGCAATGCTACATATCATGGATAAAAAGGAAGTTCAAGTAAATGAGAAGTCACGATACAGTAAAAATACCTAGCGGGCAAATCTTAAGGGGAAAATTACGGTGATTGTTGGCTTGTCGGGCCGATGAAAATGCTTTAAAAAGCAAGAATGGAATTTGGGGCCTGATGAAGATGGGGCAGTTTGTTGTCGAACAGGCGGAGAAAAATTGTGCTGCTGCAGGAAGAGATCGAGTCGGTGTTGGCTATGCGTCATGGCGCTGCAATCCAGCAAAGTAGGTTGGGGTGAGGAACGAACCCCAACATTGTGTCATGAGACCGGAGGGATGCAATGCGGTACCGGCGCGCGCGGGTTAATGGCGGCACATATTTTTTTACCGTGAATCTTGCGGAACGGCGTCGTTCCCTGCTGGTAGATTACGTTGATATTCTCCGTAAGGTGGTAGGCATGGTGAAAGAGCGGCATCCCTTCACCATCGACGCCATGGTGATTTTGCCGGAACACCTGCATG
Source organism: Pseudomonadota bacterium (assembly GCA_043809085.1). Classification (GTDB taxonomy): domain Bacteria; phylum Desulfobacterota; class Desulfobulbia; order Desulfobulbales; family SURF-16; genus DB1. Next base: position 27,200 of record JAZDEG010000031.1, read on the forward strand.
CGGTGTGGACCCTGCCGCCAGGGGACGCGGACTACCCCAGGCGGTGGATGCTCATCAAAACGGGATTCTCCAGGCATATCCCCCAGGGGGAACGCCGGAGCGCCAGTCGGGCGAGCAAAGGAGAACGCGGCATCCGGCAACGCCGGTATTGGGAACACCTGATCCGCGACGAAGGGGATTTTGCGAGACATGTGGATTACATCCATTTCAATCCGGTAAAACACGGTCATGTGACCCGTGCGGCGGATTGGCCGTATTCGAGCATCCACCGGTATATCGAGGCGGGGATGATGGACCACGATTGGGGCGGTGGAATCCGCGGCAACGATAAAAGCGGCTATGGCGAGAGAGAATGATGTTGGGGTTCGTTCCTCACCCCAACCTACCGTGCTAACGAAGATAAAATTGGAACTTTAGAAAAATGTTCCAACAAAAACATTCTGCGGACAAGCCGCAGATGTTCACGTTCTGCAAAAGGCACCTTAAATTTAGTGTTCTCCCAATCCTCCTCCTTTCTCATAAAAAATAAGTCTCGTGCATAAAATAGTTGTTTTGTGCACGAGAAGATGCTATTGTGAGATTCACCAATAAAAGGAAGGTAAGCTAATGGCATTTAGAGCAGATGAATCCGCGAGTAGTGGCTTTGAATCGGTTAAAAGTTACTTTGTTCCAAGAGGAATTGAGACCAAAGAAAGAGAGAGAAGCGAAAATAAGCTTTTCGATATTGTGGAGCGGTATGGCCCGGTTGTTGAGAGCTATCCCTCTTGGCATCCTTTGGTTACTCATCACGATGATCAGAGTCCAGCTATAACCCCTAGTGACAGATGTGGTTACAAAGGCTTAGATCACACTAGATATTTTGCTAATGCTTTCATTACTTGTCCTTTTGATGATGGCCAAGAGGTCATAGATTCTGTTGAATCGTTGCCATATAACCCTGTAGCAACGATTACAGCAGAACGGCTCGATGTTCAGTTATATCAACCTAATGCCACCCCCATACTTGTGTGTTGTGATTGGATTAAACCCATCTCCAACAACGGTATGATTCCCGCGTCGATTGCAATACCGCTTATGCTTTTAAAAGAAGTACCCTCCTGGGAATGGGCAACAAGAGGAGAAACTTGGGAAACAATGCGCCCTTATTTTTTAGGCTCTCCACATGGAAGTAGGTCTTCACTTTTTGTAAACCAAGAAACAGGATTAACCATGAAACAAGTTTGGAATCTGCTTATTAATACGGGTATGTTTGGGCCTATTAAAGTATCTAACCAATATTAAGTATGAAATATTGGTTGTTTAAAATAATAATTTATTCAATTGAAAACAACCAAAGCCCCACATAACAATGGGTTAGGTTCACGATGCCAACAAACGAGCCAGTCCGCCAGCATTGGGTTCCGAGGGTCTATTTGCGTAGCTTCTGCGCGCGACCAACCGAACGCGAACAGATTTACGCCTACGATTTAGACTCTGGTTCTACTTTCTTCCCCTCTATCGAGAAGGTTGCTGTTAAAAGACACTTTTACACCCTTGCCGCAGGAACCGAAGACCGATCGTATGCAATTGAAAATGCCTTCACACAGATTGAATCTGATGTGAGTTCCATCCTCTCCGATATACGAACCGCCGAAGAACTACCCAGCGACCCTGGTGCTATTTCGATACTCGTCAAGTTCATTGCCACCCTTCACATGCGAACACGCCAGGGGCTTCAAATGATTCACGGATACCGCGAGGAAGTTCGAGCAGGAACAGATTCACCACACTCCAAGGTTCAGGGGCCGTTTCGGGAGGAACTCCTGAAACTTGATGAAGAGGGAATGCGCGAGCTATTCGCAAAGTCAGCAGTTATTGTTGGCGAGCGGATCGCAGAGCATCTCAAGCGTATGCACTGGCGGCTACTGCGAACAAACGACAGCTACTTCATCACATCCGAAAATCCAGTCGTTTCTTATCATCGGTCTGAAGTGAGGTGGGGCATCGGCACACCAGGAGCGCAGACCCTGTTCCCACTGTCCCCCTCGTTGCTCCTGAACCTGAGTAATGAACCTATCATCCCCGGACAAGGAACCTGTGACATGACGACACGTGCGGTTCGAGGTCTAAACGGCCTAACGCTTCTCGCAGCCGAGCAGTTTGTCTTCTCTCATTGTCCATTTGACAACATGTCTGATCTGCTTCATGAATGCAGGCTTGGCAATGGCCGGACGTTTGGGCCGGCTAGGTAGAGTCTACGATGCGCTAGCCAAACTCATCCATTGAGGAGACGAATACCCACGGGCTACGCCCGCGTCCGCAGTCAACGCCTCATGTCAGACGTTCAGCCCTTAAGATTGCCACATCGAACATCTGAAAAAGTCAAACTGGCTTCAGGAAGAAATGTCTACTGTCTGTCACCGCCGGTGTAAAGTGAACCCACCCGCCACCGGAAAATGGGCCCACCTGGCCGTTTTTTTTGGAGTTGCCCGTTGCAACATTTTTTTTCAAAACCCTCAAGTCTTGTGTGAAGGGCTTTTAAAAGAAAAAATGTTTCGTATGGCTACTATTTTTTTTCCTTTATCAGGTCGTAGCAGAATAAAAAAATAAGAGAGTTTTTCAACCAAAGAAACATCATAATTTTTCGACCCAAAAAAGGGATTTTCAACCCTATTTTGCAAATAGCCAATTTTTTGATCCGGACAACGCTGAAATCAATTTTTGCCGGATAAGGTGGAGGGGAATCGTGCTGCAGCAGAATGAGATAGAGTCGGTGCTTGCCATGCGTCATGGCGCTGCAATTCAGGAGAGCATCAAAAAAGGAATTGTCGGCATCATGGGACTCGGCGGCCTGGGATCAGCGGTTGCGGTTGCACTGGTCAGAATAGGTATTGGCAAGTTGCTGCTTGCCGATTATGATGTAGTGGACTTGAGCAATCTCAACCGTCAGTATTATTTTGCCGATCAGATCGGCTTACCCAAGACCAGGGCTTTGCGGGACACACTCCTGCGGATAAATCCCTATGTCAGTCTGGAGACCATTGAAACGCGTCTCACCGAGGATACGATTCCTGTTTTGTTTCGTGGAGTTGATGTGCTGGTTGAATGCTTCGATGACCCGGTGATGAAGCCTGCGGCCCTTCGTGCCGTTCTGACCGGTCTTGCGGGAGTCGGCTACGTGGGCGCATCCGGCATGGCCGGTTTTGGAGAGGGAAATCGTATTGTGACCAGAAAACTCTACCCCCGGGTTTACCTTGTCGGCGATGAGGAATCCGAAGTGGGGCCGGATCAGGGGCTCATGGCTCCCAGAGTCGGTATTGCCGCTCATCATCAGGCAAATCAGGCCCTGCGGTTGCTTCTCCGTGTTGATTAGGGAAGGCTTGTTTCCGTCTTCTTTATTTTGTTGAAACTAGGTCGTGTGAGTTGGTAATGGAAATCGTTTGTAACGGTGAAAAAAAAGATATACAGCCTGGCACCACCATCGAAACGTTTCTGTATGAGCTGGGCGTCAAGCCTGATACGGTTTTTGTTGAATGCAACAACATCATCGTTAAAAAAAGCGAGTATGGGACTTTTGTTCTTGGTGAAGGCGTTAGGCTCGAATTGATACGTTTTGTAGGAGGCGGTTGACATGTTGACCATTGCCGGACGGGTTTTCAGATCCCGTCTGTTTGGAGGAACGGGAAAATTTTCTTCACCCCGGATGATGCGGGAGGCCCTTGACGCCTCGGGTTGCGAGATGGTCACTGTGGCCTTGCGCCGTATTGATCTTGCTAATCCCGAAGATGACATCATGAGCGTGCTGGACAGGGAGAGATATCTGTTTCTGCCCAATACTTCAGGAGCGCGTGACGCCGAGGAGGCAGTGCGTCTTGCCCGCTTGGCCAGGGCGGCAGGAGGTGGCGACTGGCTGAAACTTGAAGTGACGCCCGACCCGCGCACCCTCCTCCCTGATCCCATTGAGACGCTCAAGGCCACCGAAATTCTCGTGAAGGAAGGGTTTATCGTTCTACCCTACATGAATGCCGATCCGGTACTTGCCCTGCGGTTGCAGGACGCCGGCGCCGCAGCGGTCATGCCCCTTGGGTCGCCCATCGGCACCAATCGCGGTATTCTCACCGCCTTCCAGATCGAGATTATTATTGAGCAGGCCCATGTGCCGGTGGTGGTCGACGCCGGTCTCGGCGCACCCTCCCACGCCGCCCAGGCCATGGAAATGGGAGCGGATGCGGTGCTGGTCAATACTGCCATTGCCGTGGCAGGCGATCCGGTAAAAATGGCCCGGGCCTTTGCCAAGGCGGTTGAGGCCGGACGTGAGGCCTATGAGGCGGGGCTTGGTGAGCGGAGAGTCGATGCCGCTGCCTCTTCGCCCCAAACCGGTCTTGATTTTTTGCGATAGTTGCCGGGGCCGCCCAAATATGACAGAAGAAAAATTCATTATACCGGATTTCAGCGAACTGCAGAGGTTGATTGCATCCTGCGACCGCAGCGACGTTTTTCGCGCCCTGCAGAGCGACAGGATTGATATCAGGGGTCTCGCGGCCCTTCTCAGCCCCCACGGAGATGAGTTTCTGCCGCAGCTCGCCGCCCGTTCCGCAAGGATCACCGCCCAGCGTTTCGGTCGCACCATCCAGATCTATGCGCCCCTTTATCTCTCCAGTTTCTGCACCAACAATTGTCTCTATTGCGGCTTTGCCTCCAGAAATACAATTGCCAGAAGGGTGCTGACCCTTGATGAAGCCGAGCATGAGGCCATTATTCTCCACCAGCGGGGTTTTAACCATATCCTGCTTGTTTCCGGCGAGGCTCCTTCCCGTCTGGGGGTTGAATATCTGGAGGCCATAGCAATACGTTTGCGGGAACGTTTCGCCGCGATCTCAATTGAGGTGCAGCCGCTTGAAACGGATGAATATGAACGCCTTTTTCAGGCCGGCATCACCAGTGTTGCCGTTTATCAGGAAACGTATGACCGCAGGGTCTATGATCATGTCCATCCTGCCGGGAAAAAACGTGATTTTGATTACCGGCTGGCAACCCCTGCCCGGGTTGCCGCGGCCGGTATGCGCGAGGTGGGCATCGGCGCTTTGCTCGGGCTTGCCGACTGGCGACTTGAGGGGTTGGCGCTCGGACTCCACCTCGCCTGGCTGCGCAAGCACTACTGGCGAACGTCATTGACGGTTTCCTTTCCCCGGCTTCGGCCCGCGGAAGGAGGATTCCAGCCATTGGTGCCGGTTTCCGAGAAAAAGCTTACCCAGCTGATGTTTGCCCTGCGCATATTTGACCATGATGTAGGACTTTTGCTGTCGACCCGGGAGGAGGAGCGTTTTCGAAACGGCATGGTGGGCCTTGGTCCCACCCGGTATTCCGCCGGATCATGCACCGCGCCTGGAGGATACGGCGACCCGGAGCAGAGCGGCGAGCAGTTTGCCGTGGGTGATCACCGCACCATCGACGAGGTGTGTGATTCCATTTTTCAGAAAGGATATGACCCGGTTCGCAAGGATTGGGATGCAACATTTCAGAGACAGGAAAGCGTGGCCTAAAGTGGCTGCCGCATTCTGAGACCTATGAGAGGAGAGCTATGGCTGCACAAGACTTGAAAAAGATGTACACAACGATTTTAGGCGATCATTTCCCCATGGAGATGAAAATCTCCTTTGGCGATCAGACCCTGGTGTATCGCAAGCGCACCTGGAAGATTCCCATGGAGGACGGCACCATTGATGAGCGCGGTGTTCGCTATGGGGAAAATCCCGATCAGGAGGCCGCCCTTTATGAACTGGTAAACGGCAACCTGGTGCTGGGTGACTGCCGATTCATCGAGCCTGGCAACGGGCTGGTCGGTGGTATTTCGGTGGAAGACATGCTGCAGGTGGGTAAACATCCGGGCAAAATCAACCTGACTGATATCGACAATGGCTTGAATATCCTGAAATACCTGATGGATCGTCCGGCCGCGGTCATCCTCAAGCACAACAACCCCTGCGGTGCGGCTTACGGCAAATCCCTGGCAGATGCTTACAACCGGGCCAACCGGGCCGACCGTATCGCTGCTTTCGGCGGGGCGGTGGTGATGAGCCGTGCCATAGACAAGGAAACGGCGGAACTGCTCAGCGGCAATTATCTCGAGGTGGTCTGCGCGCCTGAATTTGAGGAAGGCGCCATGGAAATCCTCAAGGCCCGCAAGAATCTGCGGGTGATCAAAATGGCCCGCATCGACCGTTTGGCGGATTTTGAAAAATATCGCTTTGTCGATTTCAAGAGCCTGATCGACGGCGGCATCATTGCCCAGCAGTCGGCGGTCAATTCCATTCGTCGCAAGGAAGATCTGAAGGATGCGGTGACAACATCCAAAGGCAGGGAATACCGTTGCGATCGTCAGCCTGATGCCCGGGAAATCGATGATATGCTGTTCGGCTGGGCCGTTGAGCACGGTGTGACCTCGAACTCGGTTATCTATGTCAAGGACGGTTGCACGGTGGGTATCGGCACCGGGGAGCAGGACCGGGTCGGTGTTGCCGAAATCGCCGTGCACAAGGCGTATGTAAAATATGCCGATATCCTTTGTTTTGACAAATTTGGTATTCCTTACGCCGACATGGCGCTTGAGATCGAGCGCGGTAAACGCGACAAGGCGGACAAGGAAGCCATTGACGAGCAGACCCAAAAAGATCGGGCCGGATTACCCGGCTCTGTTATGATTTCCGACGCCTTCTTCCCCTACCGCGACGGCGCCGATGTGGGCATCCGTCAGGGGGTAAGCGCGATCCTGCAGGCGGGCGGTTCCATGCGCGACTTTGAAACCATTGAGGCATGCAACGAGGCGAAGCCTCAAGTGGCAATGAAGTATACCGGCCAGCGTTCATTCAAGCATTAAATAGCAGGACTCAGAATACAGGAGACAGGAGAAAGAATACCCGTTATTTTTTCTCCTGACTCCTGACTCCTGACTCCTGACTCCTGACTCCTGACTCCTGACTCCTGTCTTGTTCAGCTTATTTCGTCAATGCGAAGCAGGACGACATCCCCCGCCTTTTCTGTTGAAATCAGAAACCGCACCTTTTTTTCCCCTGTGATATGATGCAATTCAGGGTAGGCAGGCACTTTGACATGGCTTTTCCCCGTTAAGTAGGTGTCCGTCACGGTATTGCGGATGGTGCATGACTTGCAGTGCACGGTTTTTCCGCAGCCTCCCGGCTTTCTTGCGTGGCTGCAGGAAAAGAAATCGCCACCCAACTGCCCCCGGGCGTCCTCATCCTTCCTTTTAAGCGCGGTCAATCCGGCTCTGTTCACAGCTAGAACTCTGGTATCTCTATCCACCAAAAGAATCGGATTGGTGAACTGGTCGAGAAAATCTATTATTCCAATTGCTTCATGACGAAAATTTTTTCTCACACAGTCCGGGCAGATGCCGTGGCTAATCGGTTCATTGTCGCTTTTGTTCTGCGTGCCGTTTGGGTTTTCAAGATTTTTCTTGCACCAGGCGCATATCCGTTTCATTTTCTCCCCTCCAATAATTATTTCCGATCGAAGCAGTGTTGTTGAAATTGTATCATCGCCATGGGGATATGTAAAAGAAATGTCCGGGCTTATTGGGCAACGACAAAGGCATCCGGGAAGCCGGAGGTGTTAAAGGTCTGTTCGCGCTGTCGAGCGGCGGAAAGGGTGTTGCCGGCAAAGACCTGTACCCGGTAGAACAACATGTCGCCACGGTCGAAAGTGAGGATGCGGGCCTGTTCGCCCCGGCGCGACATCTTTTCATGTAAACCGTCGGCGTTATTTCTATCGGCAAATGAGCCAAGCTGCACAAAGAAATCGCCCCTCTGGAAATCCTGGTGCGGCAGGAACCGTTCAACAGTCCGATTTCCTTCGGTGAATTTTTTTGCCTCCCCTAAGGCGGTTACCCTCACTCTGGCCGTGCCTTTCCCGGTCATGCTCAGTTCCTTGGCTGCGTTGAAGCTGAGATCAATGATTCTTCCTTTGACAAATGGGCCCCGGTCATTGATCCGTAGAACGATTTCCCGATCGTTTTCCAGGTTCTCCACCAGTACCATGGTGTTCATGGGGAGCGTCTTGTGCGCGGCGCTGACCCCGTGCATGTCATAGGTTTCTCCGTTGGATGTTTTTCGGCCGTGAAATTTCGGGCCGTACCAGGAAGCAATCCCTGTTTCCTCATAGCCTTCAAAGCTCGGCAGGGGATAGTAGGTTTTTCCCATCACCCGATAGGGTCGCTGGGTTGGGGGAATAGTGCGGGTGGTTGTTTTCTGGGGCGGTGGTGTTGGTTCCGGTAATTTTTTTTCGGCACAGCCTGTGAAGAAAAAAATGAGCAGAAGGAGGAAGAAAAGGGAATGTTTCATGGGGTTTGTTTGCTGTTGTTGTCTGTTTTCATGTTCAGCGGCTGCTGGAGAAGGAACGTGTTTTCGTGCAGCCGGATTTTGTAGAATGGTCCTGCTTTGCCGATGGTGTGCGGAGCATAGGGAACCAATCCCCGGGGAGGGGCATTGCCGGGTTTGACAGCATCAAAAATGACATCTTCCTCTTCGTTGACATAGCTGAGATGCAGGTCAAGGATTGGCCGGCAGATATGAAGCATGCCGCCGGCGTCGGCGCAGACAATGGGAAATTCCCAGCGGCGCACCTCATAGCCTTGCAGCCACACTCCGGAATAGAGCTCGCCGGTGATGGTGTCGGTCATGAAAATATAGGGGAGTGATTCGTCTCCGTAAAGCGAGGTGACGATCTGGCTCTCCACCTCCTTGCTGCCCTGAACAGAGAGCGCCTCCCACGGGTCGAACTCTTCGGCGTCAAGCCGGAGGAGATGGGTTCCTTCGTCGGTAAAGGCCCACTGTGCGTGGCAGACGGCGCAGCTTGCCTTGTTTTTCCATTCGACATGGGCCGGGTGAAGTGCGGGTGGAACCGGAAGTTTCTTACCGTGATGACGGGTGATGAGAACAAGGGTATTGTTTTTTTCGTGGAGATTGTCTCCTGGCAGAGGTTGACCGGGCTGCCAGAAATGACAGGACGCGCAGCTCGGTCTGTTGTTGCTTGCCATCAGTTCCGGGCCCCGGTGGCAGTCGATGCAGGCGAGCCCCGCCTTCTGGTGGACATCCGGGGAAAGCTGATGATATTCAACGCCGTATGGCCGGAGGCTTTCCCCTGTTTTCGGGTAGGGTGTGCGGTAATCCCAGTGAAAATCATGTTCAAAACGCCCGTGATAGTCGGCGCCGACAAAATTGCCGTAATGACAGTGCAGACACTGGCTGTCGGCCGGCGATCCGACAAAGGCGTGGGATGCGGCCCGGCCGGCGGAAAATTCAAGATGGCAGGCAGCGCACCCTGTGCCACGGGTGGTTTCCCCATACTTGTCGCCTGGAAAGTAGAGATGGCAGCGCAGGCAGCGCCGGCGCAGCATGTCGTCGGCCAGATCCTGGATAGATGCAATTTCCTCAAGTTGGGGCACAGAGACGAGGGAGTCGAGATCTTTTTTCGCCCCGAAGGCGCGGCGGACCGTGTTGACTTCCTGTTTCATGGTGAAGTGGAGTGAATGCTCCGCCTTGCCCACCTGTTCCCCATGGCAGGGTCCGCAGCTCTGCATCATGTGATCCGGGTGGGCAGGATAACGGATCAGATTCTCATGGGCTTTTTCGGCGGACAGGGCTGTTGCCCGGCCTCCGTGGCAGGTCGTGCAGGCGATATCCTGATGGATGCGGTCCAGGGTTGACGCATGGCAGTCTACGCAGCCCATTTCCTTGCCGGGTGGGGGTGGAATATCCGTCCCGTTTTCCACTTCTTCCGGCCCGCAGCCTGTGAGAAAAAAAAGTATGCAGAAAAGAAAGGGTAAAATCATGGGAGACAGATAACCCGAAATCGTCGGTGAGTGCAAAATAAATTGTTTTCCGGCGGTGATAATTTGTTCCGTGTTCTCCGTTTTTTCTCTACTTTTTTAGTTGGAAAATCAACGTTAGTTGCTATATAGTGCCTACATGAAAACGAAAAAACAAAACCACCAGACAAAGTTTATATTTATTACCGGCGGTGTCCTTTCCTCACTGGGGAAAGGCCTTGCAGCCGCTGCCATAGGGGCCCTGCTTGAAAGCCGTGGGCTTTCCATCACCATGCAGAAGCTCGATCCCTACATCAACGTCGATCCGGGCACGATGAATCCCTTCCAGCATGGCGAGGTTTTTGTCACCGATGACGGGGCGGAAACCGATCTTGACCTCGGTCATTATGAGCGCTACACCTCGGCCAAGCTTGGACAGAGAAATAATTACACCTCCGGACGCATCTACCATTCGGTGATCACCAAGGAGCGGCAGGGGAAATATCTGGGCGGCACGGTGCAGGTCATCCCCCATATCACCGACGAGATAAAAAATGCGGTGAGGCAACTTGACGGTGACGCGGATGTGGCCATAGTTGAAATCGGCGGCACCATCGGCGACATTGAGAGTCTTCCTTTTCTCGAGGCTATCCGTCAGTTCAGGCTTGATGCGGGAAAGGAAAATACCGTTTACATCCATGTCACTTGGGTGCCCTATCTGAAAACCGCAGGGGAGGTGAAAACCAAGCCGACCCAGCACAGTGTCAAGGAACTGCGGGCCATCGGTATCCAGCCGGACATTCTTCTGTGCCGCACCGAAACCCAGCTTTCCCAGGATTTGAAGGCGAAGATTTCCCTTTTCTGCAACGTGCCCACCGATGCGGTCATCACCGCCCAGGATGTGGAAAGCATCTATGAGGTTCCGCTCTGTTTCCACGGCGAGGGGCTTGACAACAAGATCCTCGAACTTCTGAATATATGGACCGGCGCGCCACGTATCGAACCTTGGCAGGAGCTGGTGCGCAAGATCAAAAACCCCTCCCACCGGGTGCTGATAGGCATTATCGGGAAATATGTCGACTTGAAGGAATCCTATAAGAGTCTGCATGAAGCGTTGGTCCATGGAGGGGTCGACAATGACACGCAGGTGGAGCTTCGTTATGTCAATGCCGAGGAGCTTGAAAGCAAACCTGCAAAAGATCTGCTCGCCGGCTGTCACGGTATTCTGGTGCCGGGAGGCTTCGGCAGCAGAGGGGTGAACGGCAAGATCCGGGCCATTACCTATGCCCGGGAGAACAAGATTCCCTATTTCGGGATCTGTCTCGGCATGCAGCTTGCCGTCATCGAATTCGCCAGAATGGCGGGTATGAAGGACGCCAACAGTAATGAATTTACAGCGGATACCAAGCATCCGGTCATTTATCTGATGAAGGAATGGTATGATCACCGCACCCAGCAGACCCAGGTGCGGGACGAATCTTCCGATATGGGCGGCACCCTGCGGCTTGGCAGCTATCCCTGCAAGCTGGTGAAGGGCAGTCTGGCCCATTCTGCATATCAGGTGAACAATATTGACGAAAGGCATCGTCATCGCTATGAGTTCAACAATGATTTCCGTCGGCAACTTGAGGAAAAAGGGCTTGTCGTCAGCGGCGCATCTCCGGACGATACATTGGTGGAAATCATAGAGCTTGCCGATCATCCCTGGTTTCTCGGTTGCCAGTTCCATCCCGAGTTTCAGTCCAAACCAATGGCTCCCCACCCCTTATTCAGGGATTTTATCAAGGCTGCTCTTGGTTTTTCTCGCAAAAAATAGGTTTTTTCTTGTGATTTCAAGTTAATAAGGATGGATGTTGATATGAAGGACCGGGGGATGGATATGGTTGAGAAATTTTTTCAAGTGGCGATCACCCATAACGCCAATGATATTCACCTGTCCGTGGGCGCACCGCCGACTCTCAGGGTGGGTGGAAAATTGGTTCGCCTGGAGCTTGATCCGCTTACCGCAAAAGATGTCGATCAGGTAATGCGGGCTTTGACGCCGCCCCGCTGCATGGTGGAGCTTTCCAAATCCGGCAACACGGATTTTGCCTTCAGTTACAATGACCATCGTTTCCGCATCGCCGTCTTCCGCCAGAGCGGCACCCTTTCCATGGTCATGCGCCATTTTCGGAACGTCATGTTCTCTCTTGATGAGTTGAATATTCCGGAGCCGGTACGGCACATGATGCTCAATAACCGGGGGCTTTTTCTCGTTACCGGCCCCACGGGAAGCGGGAAAACCACCACTCTGGCAAGTCTCGTCGACTATATCAACAGCAACAGCGCCAAGCACATCATAACCATTGAAGATCCGGTGGAGATTCTTCATCACCATAAAAAATGTCTGATTTCCCATCGCGAGATAGGTGCGGATGTCAATACTTTCAGTGAGGGCGTGCGCTGGTCCATGCGCCATGATCCGGATGTCATCGTTGTTGGTGAGATGCGCGATCTGGAAACGGTCAGGATTGCCTTGAAAGCAGCGGAAACCGGCCATCTGGTGCTCGCGACCCTGCACGCCAGAACGGCGTCCTTTGTTATCACCCGCATTATTTCCGAGTTTCCGTCGATGGAACAGGATTTTATCCGCATGCAGCTTTCTTCCGCCCTGCTGGGGGTCATCAATCAGGTTTTGGTGCCGACCATCGGTGGTGACAATATGGCTTCGATTATGGAGATTCTGGTAAACAACCATACAGTGGCAAGCCTCATCCGACAGAACAAGGAGACCCAGATCAGCGACGAGATACGCAAGGGGCGAGCCTTGGGCATGATTAATTATGAGGATGCTTTGCATGATTGCTGTGTCAGGAAAGTGGTCGACTGGCGGGAGGCAGTAGGTTTTTCCCGCGAACCTGAAGCGTTCAGGAACAAGTTGGAGAAAAAATAATGGATTCCGTTCCTGTCCATGATTTTTTTTCCGTCGGTCCGGGCAATCCCTTGCTGCTTGTTGCCGGTCCCTGTGTGCTTGAATCGGAGGAAACCGCCAGGCAGATAGCCTCCCGTGTTCAGGAAATCACGGCCAGGCTCAACATTTCTTTTGTTTTCAAGGCCTCCTTTGACAAGGCGAACCGTACGTCGCTTTCTTCCTACCGTGGGCCTGGACTTCACGAGGGCCTTGCGATTCTTTCCCGCATCCGGCAAGAGTTCCAGGTGCCGGTGGTTTCCGATATCCACGAGGTTGCCCAGGTGGAGATGGCGGCCTCGGTGCTTGATATTCTGCAGATTCCCGCTTTTCTCTGCCGCCAGACCGATCTGCTCGTCGCAGCCGGGCGGAGCGGCAAGGTGGTCAATGTCAAAAAGGGGCAGTTTCTCGCTCCATGGGATATGGAGCATGCGGTGGCCAAGCTCCGGGGCAGCGGATGCCATAAAATTCTGCTCACCGAACGGGGGGTGACCCATGGATATAACAACCTGGTGGTTGACATGCGCTCCTTTCCCATCATGCGCGGCCTTGGATGCCCGGTAATTTACGACGCCACCCACAGTGTGCAGCTTCCCGGCGGCGCCGGCGGCAGTTCGGGCGGCCAGCGCCAGTACATCGAACCCCTGGTAAGGGCCGCGGCGGCGGTCGGAGTGGATGGAATCTTCATGGAAGTGCATCCCGATCCGGACAAGGCCCTCTGTGACGGCCCGAATTCCCTGCCCCTGGATCAGCTTGAGCCTTTGCTGAAAAAGGTGATGGCCATTCATGAAATTACCGGGGTTTCATAATCCCTGTTTGATTCTGTTTTTTTTATCAAATCTGCTATAAAGACGGACATTGCATGCATGACAAGAATTCCTGTGTTCCAGGCCAGGAAGGAGTCTACCCCGGAGATTGCGAACTGACCAGGAGCCTGTTGGAAAAGGCGGCGGCACGTATGGAAAATCATGAAAAAGGCTACGTATGGCGGGCCTGTTTCCCCAAGGCCAAGGAGGTCAAGCTTTTGCTGCTTGATGTGGACGGGGTCTTGACCGATGGCTCCATCGCCTATACCGATCAAGGAATTGAAATAAAGACCTTTCATGTTCGTGACGGATTCGGCATGAATCTCCTGAGGAAAACAGGGGTGGAAATCGGCCTGATCACGGCGCGCAGTTCCGAGGCCCTGACACGCAGGGTGAAAGACCTTAATCTGACCCATGTCTTCCAGGGGAAGCGGAAAAAGGTCGAGGTGTACGAAGAACTTATCGAACATCTGCATCTTGCCCCGCATGAAGTAGCATACATGGGTGATGACTGGCTTGATCTGGCTCTTCTCAACCGGGTTGGCTTTTCCGCAACCGTTGCCGATGCGGCAAGCGAAGTCAGGGAGGCCGTTGATTATGTCACACGCCGTCCCGGCGGCAGAGGAGCCGTGCGGGAGGTGTGTGATCTTATCATTGATGCCAAAGGGCTTCATGATGAATTGTTGGATGAGTATCTGCTGTGATTTCCGGAACCCGCAACCTGCTCTGGATGCTTCCTCTTTTTCTGCTGTTGACCAGTCCCGTCTGGAAGGGGCAATTTGCCCGATTCCTCATCCCCCGTGATGATCTGAATATAAATGCGGCGCCTGCAGCGGAAGCGCTGGACAGAAGTATTTCTCTGAACAAAGTTCAGCTCAGCCGCTATGACAGTGGACAGCGGGAAATGCTGCTCACCGTCGACAGGGTGAAAAGCGAACGGAGCGGGATGGATCTCCTGTATCTGGAGGTGCTCGATCTTCTTCTTTTTGAGCAGGGGCAGGAAAAGGCTCACATCGTAGCCGGAGAGGGTCTATATGACACGGCGCACAATATTATAACCTTTGTGGAAGATGTTGCGGTTGAAACCACGGATAAGCTTGAGTTGCGCACCGATGCCCTCCGCTATCTGATTTCCTATAAGACTTTGAAAACGGCGAGTGATATTTTTTTCAACAGCAGGAGAACCACTGTTCGCGGAACCGGCATGATGTATCGTCTCGAGAGCGGCGAATACCGGGTCGGCGGTCGGGTGGTGGGTGACATGAAGTAAAAGCTGTCGCAATTCCCGGGAGTTTACAGTTGACGGGTTACAGTTTCCGGCCTGTCAATGCCCCAGCAGCTTTTCTCCGTTGCCGCCGAGGATTTTTCTCTCATGTTCTTTGTCCAGTTCAAGGCTTTTGAGTAGGTCTATTGTGCTTTGCTGGGCTGCCCAGGGCGAGTCTGAGCCGAAAAGGACGTGGTCCGGCGAGTGGGACAGAATGATGTTCCGCGCCATTTCAGGGGGAAGGAACTCAAGGGAAAAGGCGATGTCAAAATAAACATTCTTGCCGGTAAGTTCTTCATGAACCTCCTGCCATTGCTGCCAGGAACCGAGATGAGTGGCAATGAATCTGAGGTCTGGAAACCGTTTGATCAGGGCGGCGATTTTTGCCGGGTCGGCCCGGCGCTCTCGGGGAAAGCCGATGTCATAACCGGTGTGCATGACCACTAACAGCCCGAGATCAGACAGTTTGGCAAAGATGGGGTGGAGTCGCTCTTCATCCAGGAAAAAATCCTGATAAAAGGGGTGCAGTTTGACTCCGTGAAATCCCTGTCCGCCTATTTCTTCTATTTCCTCAAGCGCCCGGGGCGACTCCGGATGAAAAGAGGGAAAGGGGACAATACGTTCACTGCGGATGGAAGCGCACCAGTCGAGGATGGGGCGAAACTGGCCGGGACGGGTGGCGATGGAGCAGAGGACGGATTTGTCAATTCCCGCTCCTTCCATTGAGTGCAGCAGGCTGCTCACTGTGCCGTCGAGGGCCGCCCTGACATTGCCTTTTTTTTCCAGGGCAGGTATGGTGGTGCCGGCCAGGGAATCGGGAAAGGCATGGGTGTGAAAATCGATACAGGTCATGGCGGCGGGGCTCAGCGGATCGGGTAGTTCTGCTTTTTCACTTCATGGATGATCTTGATGCCGACGTCCAGATGTTGCGCCGTATACATTTCAAAGACCTCCGAGGCGCTGTCCTTGCTCTTGATGCCGCCTTTGCGCAGCGGCAAGTCGGAAACAAGCATCAGGGCCGAGGTGGGGACATTTAAGGCATACCCCACCGAAAAAATTGTGGCGATTTCCATGTCGATTGCGATGATCCGGTGTTTGAGGATATACTCGATGAATTCCGTGTCAAATTCCCACATGCGGTAGTCTGTGGTGTGCATGATGCCTGATCTGGGAACCTTGTTGAATTCCCTGATGATGACCTCCTCGGCGACCCGGTTCATGCCGAACGTCGGCAGGGCCGGCACATCCTTGGGCAGGTAATGAGCGCTGGTTCCTTCGTCGCGGATACTTGCCGTGGGAAGAAGCAAATCGCCGATCTTCAAGGAATCGTCAATGCCGCCGCACATGCCGAGCATCAGCACGCATTTGAGTTCATCGAGAAAAGAGAGGCAATGCATGACGATGCCGGCGGAGGGCGAGCCCACTCCGTAATTTATAATGCTGACATCGGCATCATGATCATGCACCACGCTCCAGTTGTTGGACAGAATCTCTTTGCCGGAGATCTCGGAAAACGCCTTGATATAGCGATGAAAATTACAGATGATGATATGGGAGCAGAACTCCTTTACCGATGACCCGGTATATCGCTCAAGGGTGTGGCGGGCGTAGTTGTCTGGTCGCAGAAGCGAGCTCATGGCATTGTGTCCTTCTCGTGTCGTGGCGGGGATGGGGCGTTCCCCGTGTTGGTTGGCAGTTTTTTTATTGTTGCTGAGTTCGGCTATTATAACCGTCAATCATCAATTATCAATTGTTTATATGGTGAAAAATGAAAGGCAAGATTATCCCCATTGAAGAGCGTATCATACTGGCCCTTGATGTTCCGGATCCGGCAACAGCCAGGGAGTGGGTCAAGAAAACCGAGGAAAAGATCCGTTTTTATAAGGTTGGGCTCCAGCTTTTTATGGCCGGCTGGTTCGACATTGTCGACTGGATCGTTGACCGGGGCCACAAGGTGATGGTGGATCTCAAATTTTTTGACATCCCGGAAACGGTCAAGCTCGCCATGATGCAGCTGCGGGACCGCGGCGTAACCTTTGCCACGGTCCACGGCAACGACCCCATCATCCGGGCCTCGCTTGAGGCTTGCAGCAAGGAGCCTGACGGGTTGAAGATTCTCGCGGTGACGGTTCTGACCAGTTTCGGTGAAGAGGATATGCGCGCCATGGGCATGACCGGCTCCATCGAGGATCTTGTCTACTTCCGGGCAAAAAGAGCCCTGGAACTCGGTTGCGACGGGATTGTTTCTTCAGGCCTTGAGGCGGCCCGGTTGCGTCAGGGTCTTGGCGACAAACTGCTCATCGTTACCCCCGGCATCCGACCGGGAGCAAATATAACAGAGAGCGGTGATGATCAGACCCGGATCATGACCGCCGGTCGCGCCATAAATAACGGCGCCGATTACGTGGTGGTGGGAAGACCGATTACCAGGGCAGACGACCCCTTGGGTGTCATTGGCGGCATGCAGGAAGAGATTGGCAGGGCAATTGGTAATTGAAAATTGATAACGAGTTTTGCCGGATATCTTTCCACGTTGAATTTTTGGTCGGGTATAAATGCAACGTGGCTATTCATGTTGGGTTAATCTGTTAGGGAGATATCTTTACTATTATTAAAAATAAGCCTGTCCATTTTTTTAGTGCAGATGGTGCACAGCACTATCAACTTTGCTTGGAATGGCGTCCATTTTCATGGCTCTATCAGATTGTTGATTCCAGACAAGAGCACGTTGAAACTTGTGGAACAGTTGGATTTTAAATTCAAATAGGGCGCGATCGCGCGGGAGCCTGACACTTTATCATACGTATTACTGGTAAGTCTGAATAGCTCAACGGCTGGATTACCTAGAGCATCGGGGTTGCGAAACTTCTTTCCCTGTTGCTTTTTTTTAAGCCCTTTGAGGCCAAGCCCTTTTTCCACGGCAGCCAGATCTCCCAGATAAAAACTCTCTAATTCTCGACAAACAACGCGAACCAGTACTCCATCTTTTCCAGCCTCGTGGCAGAGGCTGGCCAACTTTGTTTTTATTGCCCTGCAATCACCTGAATCCTGATCCCGCATTACAACAAAAATGGAGTCCGGCAGCATCCAGCCCTGCAATTTCGCTTTTAGGTTTTTCTCCAGATCCTGCTTTCCCTGAAACACAACATAGCGAACCAGTATATTATCAGGGAGAATACGTGGAAGAACCCCTGCAAGCATTTCTCGCGCTGATGGCTCTTCAAGAAAAAACACAATGGTTTTCATCGAGGATCGGCTCCTTCGAGAAAGCCTTGCTCCCAGAGGTACCCCATCTGATCGCCTTGGGCCATATACGCTGTGAGCTGTTTGTCGTCCTTTGCTCTCCGGATTTGGGAATAACCATCTTTTTTTACCAGCCAGAACACCTCATCAATTCTTGCCGCGTTCAAGAAATCTGGAGAATGTGTTGAGACAAAAACCTGCCCACCTCGATTGGCATAAGCTCGGAATTCCTCGGCAAGTTCCCATAAAAGTTTTGGATAGAGTTGGTTCTCCGGCTCTTCCACGCACAGCAACGGATGGGGGGTTGGGTCATAAAGCAGAGTTAAATAAGCAAGCATCTTGATGGTGCCGTCCGAAACGTACCGGGCGAGAAAAGGATCTTCAAACACGCCGTCCTGGAATTTCAGGAGGACTCGTCCCTCTTCAGTAGTTTTAGAATCGACATAGGAAATGCCGGGTACTCTTTTTTTAAGAAGATCGAGAATCTTTTTAAAAATTTTTTCATGATGATTGTGCAGGTATTGAATAACCAAGGACAGGTTTTCGCCTTCGCGGGAAAGATGTTCAGCATATCCTGCTTCCTGTTCCGGACGCGCCTTACTGATATGAAAATCGGAAACATGCCAATTTTCGATGAGATTGCCGAGTGCCATAACTGCCGGAAATCTCGCAAACTGTGCTAATCCTTTGACGGCGAGGATGTCGGTTGATTTCAGTGTTTGTTCTTCCCTGTTCAATTCCTTCACATCAGATACGGAATCAAGTTCATTTGTAACCGCTGTACCCTTGCCTCGGGTAAAATTAAGAAAGTGCCAGGGCTGTCCGCTGCTCCCCCTTCTGTATTTAAGAACCTCCCGTTCCACTAATGCCTTGCCTTTCTTTTCACCAATCTGCAGGAAGTATGTGGTTAAAGGACTATCGGGTTTTGCACGGAATTTTAACTCTATTTCAATTGGACCTTTGGAATTACGACTACGTACTTCTTGAAATCCCCGACTTCCACCGAGCTTTATTAAGGCAGTATTCACATTAGTAGTGAGCGCATCACGGAGAAAACCAAACACACTGAAAATGGTACTTTTTCCAGTACCATTAGCGCCGACAACAACACAGAAATTAGGCAGATCCGTCAGTTCAGCGTCTTGGAAGGCCTTGAAATTCTTTAACCGTATTGACTCGATTTTCATTCGCTATTTCCTCGCTGCTTAACCGCATTTCATGCATCAAAATTATTATTTGAGAGGTGCGTTCAATTTGTAAATCACCGTTTCTCTTAGTTTAGGATGAAATTAATAGTGTATTTACGATGAGATATCCTAATCATCCACGAATTTAACAGATAGGATAATTAATAGGTAAAAGTCAACATATTTCCAAAACAAAAAAAGCCGGGTATTCAGAGCCGGACAACGTTAACACTTGCTGGACCTCGTTGCACTGTCCGATGGTATTCCACAGCAGGTTCTCCAAATGCCATTGCGTAGCCGATGGTATGGTTTTCAGGGATTCCCAGTATCACGGATAGATCAGGGCAAAGGGAGAGGGCCATCATGAACATCCCATCCCAGACCGTTCCGACTCCTCGTGCATGTGCAATGAGTTGGAAAGTGGTAAGGGCTATTAGCGTATCCTGTGCCGGACAGGGTGCATCTTTCGGGGCACTGGTTAAGAGCAGGTGCGGCGCTCCTCTGAAAAGAATATCCTTACCATCATCCTGCCATGCCTGAACTGCGAAGCCGATATACTGCCCGAGGAAACCTTCCGGCAGTTTTCCGTCGTCCCTTATTTTGGCTAACCGTGTCATCACTGCTTCCCGGAAAGCATTCATAACCGTTGTCTCCCTGATCACGGTATAGAGAACGCCTTGGTTATTGACGCCTGTCGGGGCGTAGTTGGCAATATCAATTAGTTCATCTATGAGTTCCGGAGGTAGGTCTTTTTCGCTGTAGCGGCGAACTGTTCTGCGGCCTTTGATCAGCGTTTCCAACTTGCCGGGATCAGGGAAATTGCCGGCAAGGGAGGTGCTGGCATCAGGATCCTTGCCGAGGATCGATACCGCTCCGGTTGGGCAGACAGCAAGACAGTGCTGGCATTGGAAGCAGCCCTCCTCATTGGACATTTTCGGATAAGAATCCATACTGATCACTCCAGCGGGACAATCAATCGCACATTCACCACACTGGATGCAACGTTCCTCATCTATTTGAAACTGAATCATAAGAGCCTCCATCCTTGCTTTTTTATCCTCCTGCCAGAACCTTTGACGGGGGAGTAAGCGTGAGATTTTTCGTGTTACCAGCCGAGGAAGTATGTCAACAGCTGCATGATGATCAGGGTATAGATGCCTGCCACCACGTCGTCAAGGACGATGCCGAGTCCGCCATGCAGGTGGAAGTCAACCCAGCCCACCGGGAACGGTTTGACGATGTCAAAGAAACGGAACAGGAGAAAGGCGCAGGCCAGGGGCACTATTTTCAAGGGAACGGCGATGAGAGCGATCAGCATGCCGATGATTTCATCGATGACGATGAGGCCCGGGTCGCAGCGGTCTAGGATTTTTTCCGCGCCGCCGGCGGTAAAAACGGCGAGCAAAAAAATGACGCCCAGCGCGGGATAGTACATTGTCCCCGGCAGGCGGAGCAGCAGGAAATGAAGGGGGAAGGCGACAAGCGTTCCCCAGGTGCCGGGGGCCTTGGGCAGATAACCGGTGTAGAACCCGGTTGCGATCATCATGATCAGCCTGTCCATTACTTCTTCTCCTGGAAGCTGTCCGGGTGAGCCCCGCCAACCATCCCGTAAATCTCCCGCAGGGGAATCTTTTTTTCCGAGGCTACCTTCCGGCAGTCCTCGTATTCCGGATACAGTACCTCTTTTCCTGATGGAGTTGTCACCTTTTTCACCGCAACGGGTCCAAGCGGGGTAGCAATAAATCCGCTCTGGCGGGGCAGCGTCCAGCGCGACTCTTTCCGAAAGCGCAGGCCGATGGCGCTTGTTTCATCAAGGATGATGCGCTGCAGTTCCCACGACAGGGCGGGCTCGGCCACCACCCGCAGGAGAAAACCGGGCCGTCCCTTTTTCATTTGGATCGGGATGATCGCCGCATCAAGCGCGCCTTTGGCAAAGAGCAGTTCGCTCAGATAGGGATAGCCCTCGGGCTGCCAGTCGTCAAGATGGGTTTCAATGACCTCCACCTCCTGTGCTTCTTTCGCTGCAAACGATTCACCGATAACGAGACGGAGGAGATTTGGCCGGCCGTCGTCAATTTTTCGCATGCCCGCGCCATAGCCAACCTGCATGATTCGCATGGGTGGAAAGGGGCCAAACCCACGGCAGCAGCTTTTCATGATGGCGGCCCCGGTGGGAGTGACGAGCTCCTGCTTGAGGTCAACCCCGTAAACATCCATCTCTTTTACCAGTTCACAGACGGCGGGAGCAGGCAAGGGCAGTCTGCCGTGGGCGCACTGCACCCAGCCGTGGGAAAGTGGGAGCGGAGAGGAGATGAGGTGGTCGATGCCGAAATAATCGATGCCGATGGCCGCGCCGGTGATGTCGATGATGGAGTCAACGCCGCCGACTTCGTGAAAATGAACTTCGTCCGGCGCGCAACCGTGCACCTTTGCCTCGGCCTCGGCGAGTTTGCTGAAAATGTCCAGCGCCTTTTCCCTGATCCGTTCCCCCAGTCCGCTTTCTTCCAGGAGTTTTCTGATGGTGCGCCAGGAACGGTGATGAAGGTCATGGTTGACACTGATATTGATACGGGTGGCGCTGAGTCCGTTTTCAGCGGTTTTGTCAGCGGTGATCCGGTAGCCGTCAAGGGGAAGTGCGGCCAGTTCGTTTTTGAGTTTGTCAAAGGGGAGTCCGGCATCGATGAGTGCACCGAGAAACATATCGCCGCTGATACCGGAAAAGGTGTCGGTATAGGCAATGATCATCGTGTGCCGAACCGGATTCCCGTCTTGAGGGGGCGGCCGCGCAAAAAGGCGTCCACCGCCATTCTGTTGCCTCCCTGGCGCTGAACTTCACGCACCACCAGGTAATCGTGGCCGGTGGCAATCATCAGTCCATCCCGGTCTGCGCGGCAGAGGGTGCCGGGTGGTTCGGTGGGCTCACCGCTGATCACTGCGGGAAGGAAAAGACGGAGCCATTCTCCTTCATGCTCGGTGAACGCAAGAGGCCATGGGTCGAGCCCGCGGATGAGGCAACTGATCTGTTCAGCTGATTTTTTCCAGTCAATCAGGGCTTCGTCTTTGTCCAGCATGGGGGCATCGGTGGCAAGGGAGTCGTCCTGCTTTTCCGGTTCGAGCTGTTCCCGGCGCAGCAGTTCAAGAGCCTCGATCAGCATTCGTCCGCCCAGATCGGCCATTTTCGCGGCGAGAGTTGTCGATGTGTCGGTTTTTTTGATGAACAGGCTTTTTTGCAGCAGGATATCGCCCGTGTCCATCCCTTCATCCATCTGCATGATGGTGATGCCCGTTTCCTTCTCGCCGTTGAGAATGGCGCGTTGGATGGGGGCGGCTCCCCGGTATTTGGGGAGCAGCGAACCATGGACGTTGATGGTTCCCAGGGGAGGAAGATTGAGCAGCGGTCCGGGCAGGATTCTGCCGTAGGCTGCGACAACAATGAGGTCCGGATCAAATTCCCGGATGGTTTCAAGGAAATCTTCGGTTCTGATTTTGGTTGGCTGGAGAACGGGAATGGAGTGGCTTTCCGCGAGCAGTTTGACCGGAGGGGCGGAAAGTTTGCGTCCCCGGCCCTTTGGGCGGTCGGGCTGGCTCACCACGGCAACCACATTTTCATTGTGATCAAGCAGGGCCTTGAGTGTCGGCACCGCAAACTCGGGGGTGCCCATGAAAATAATCCGGTTGATTTTATTTATCATGGCTGCCGGCCTCTTCTTCCTTCAGCTGTTTTCTGCGTTTCTTCTTGTACAGGGCCCTCTTCAGTGAACTGAGATGATCAATGAAAAGAGTGCCGCGCAGGTGGTCGACTTCATGCTGGATGACACGGGCAAACCAGCCTTCAGCCTCAAACTCGATCTGTTTGCCGGTCGGGGTAAAGGCCCGTACTTTGATGCGCTCAAAACGTTTTACATTTGCGGCATAATCAACCACGCTGAGGCATCCTTCCTCGTCAACCTGGCTGCCCTCGCCTTCGAGAATTTCCGGGTTGATCAGCGGAATCAGTTTTTTCTCATCCTTGGGGGAGACGTCCACCACAACAAGCTGGAGCAGCACGCCGACCTGATTGGCGGCAAGACCGACACCCGGTGCGTCATACATGGTCTCCGCCATGTCGGAGATCAGTTTCAAGAGTTCTTCGTTAAACTCGGTTACCGGTTCAGCCGGGTGGCGCAGGATGGGATGCGGATATTTGAGAATTTCGCGTATTGCCATTACTTAAATATAAGGTTTGAAATAAGAAATATCAACTCTTTGAGAATTTATATCAAAAATGGACGTCACAGTAAACATGCTTTTCAGAAATTGATGACTGCGGAACAACGGCAATTTTCCGGAGTTCACAGGGTGCCGATCATGCTGGAAACGTGTTTGCGGACCCAATTAATACTTGACCGGATACCCTGCCTCTTTCCATGCCACCAGTCCGCCGCTGACATTGTAGACTTCACGGTAACCGTATCTTGACAGCATCTGGCCCGCAGCGTAGCTTCTTCCGCCCACCGCACAGATCAGCATGATAGGAGTTTCCAGCGGCAGGTTGAGTTTGTTCTGCATGATTGCCCAGAAAGGGACCAGGGTGGAACCGGCAAGGGCGCCTTCACGCAGTTCCTCGGGGGTGCGGATATCAAGCACCTTGATGTCATTGCGGCTTTCCAGCATTTTTTTTGCTTCGGCAACCGGGATTGACCGAAACGTTGCAGCCTGTTGCTGGACAGCGGTCGGACTTTGTCCCTGGGCCGCGGGTTTCTCATTGTGTTTGTTTTCGTTGGAACATCCGGAAAGGAGAAGCAGGAAAAGACCAAGAAAAAGAAGAAAATGTTTCATGTTGTTTTTTTTGATTGGTGGGGGTTTGGAGTTTATTGTGGTTGAAAAAAATATTCAATATATCAGAATATGTGTGGCTGGGCAAGTGGTAAAGATTCCTGGCTCCTCCTCTCAACCCCTGCAGGCAGGGTGGATCTTTTATTCGGGTATTCTACAACAAGCTTTCAGGGTCGACATCCACCTGCATATCAACCCCGGTGGCCCGACAACCGTTGCGAGTCACCAGTTGTCGGCAGAAATCATGAAGAGAAGCGGAGTCTTCACCTTTCAAGAGGAGCTGCCATCGGTATTTGTCCCGCAGTCGGGCCAGGGGGGCAGGGGCCGGGCCAAGAACGGTTACCCTGAATGCTGCCGCCATGGTGTTTGCCGTGCGCGCCGTCTCTTTTGCCGCATCCTCAACTTTTAAACCGTTGTCGCCGGAAAACCGAAGATTGATCAGGCGCGAAAAAGGGGGATAAAACAGCTTTTCTCTGAGAAATATCTCTTTTTCGTAAAAGCTGGAATAGTCATGCTGCTGGGCGTTGGTCAGTGCATAATGATCCGGTTGATGGGTCTGGATATAGACTCGGCCCGGTTTTTCGCCCCGTCCCGCCCGCCCGGTAACCTGGGAAATAAGTTGAAAGGTGCGTTCCCCCGCCTTGAAATCGGGAAGACCGAGTCCGGCGTCGGCCCATATTACCCCGACCAGGGTCACATGGGGGAAATGGTGGCCTTTGGTGATCATCTGGGTGCCGACGAGGATATCTATCCGCTGCTGATGAACGTCTTTGAGGATTTTGAGAAAATTTTTGCGGTTGGTTGAGGTGTCGCGGTCAAGCCGGGCGATCCTTGCCCCGGGAAATTCGGCGGCCAACGCCTCTTCAACCCGTTCGGTGCCGAAGCCTATTTCTTTTACCCGGGGTGAGAGGCAGGCCGGGCAGATAATGGCGCTCTTGGCGGTATAGCCGCAGTAATGGCAGCAGAGTTGGCCACGGCCTTTGTGCAGGGTCAGGGAGATGTCGCAGTGGAGGCATTTGACCGGACTGCCGCAATCAGCGCAGATCATCAGATTGGCATAACCCCGCCTGTTGAGGAACAGGATGCTCTGGTTGCCGTCTGCGAGATTCTCCTTTAATGCGCCGAGCAATTCCCGGGAGAAAAATGGATGGGATGATCCGTTTTTCGGGGCTGATTTGAGATCAACAATGGTGACACCGGGCAGCGGCCTGTTTTCGATACGATTGTTTAAGGTCAGCAACTGATATTTGTTGTTTCGGGCATGGTGGAAGCTTGTCAGCGACGGGGTGGCGGAGCCGAGAATGACCGGGCAGTCCTGCAATTTGCCGCGCAGAACTGCCATGTCCCTGGCCTGATAACGAAGAGTGTCTTCCTGTTTGTAGGCGCCGTCATGCTCTTCATCGACAATGATCAGGCCGGGATCGTTGAGAGGGGCAAAGATCGCCGATCTTGCCCCAATGACGATTTTTGCATGACCGCCCATGATCCTGCGCCATTGATCAAAGCGTTCCCCGTCACTGAGGCCGCTGTGGAGAAGCGCCACCTGTCTGCCGAAACGAGAATAGAAATGGGCCTCAAGCTGACTTGCCAGGGCAATTTCCGGAACCAGCACCAGGACGCTTCGTCCTGCTTCAATAGTCTTTTGGCAGGCCTGCAGGTAAACTTCCGTTTTGCCGCTGCCGGTGATGCCATGGAGGAGAAAGGTGATGAATTTTTTTCCCGCAACAGCGGGAAGCAATTGCGCCAGCACCTCGTTTTGCTCATCCGTGAGCTGGGAGGGGGGGGGGTAAAACGGCGGCTCCTCACCGAATGGATCACGGAGAACTTCCTGTTCCGTCAAATGAACGAGCTGCTTCTCGCTGAGCGCCTTCACCGCCCTGCCCGCGCCGGAATAATGTTGGTTTAAGCGGCTCAGGGGGATCATGACCGAAGGATCTCCCATGGTCAGTTCCCGGATCAGGGTCAGGGTTTTCTGTTCGGATGGTTTGAGTTTTGTTGTTGGACAGGCAGTGTTATTCTTCGGGAGGCAGGCGCATTTTTCCGTTTTCGCCTTGCTGCGGGAGGCGATGATGCATTCTTCGATAACAACCGCGCCGGCCTCCTGCCATTTTTTCAACAGGCTCTGCCATTTTTTCCGGCGCCAGATGGGGCGAAGCCGGGCGGCTGAGAGCAGGCCTTTGCTTTTGAAGTCCTCAAGCCAGTCGGGGGTGGTGTCCGGATTTTTATTTTCCCAGTCGAGCAGGAATTCTTCGCCTGCCGGGGCAAGGCGCACCTGTCTGTCACTGTGGGGTGAAAGACCGCCCGGCAGAGCAATCTTGATGGTTTCCCCCAAAGGATAGTCATAGTAGGAGGAAACCCAGCGGAAAAAGGGGATCAAGGTTTGCGGGAAAAGAGGTTCCCGGTCGAGCACATCGGTTACCGCCCTGATCTGGTACGGCGTCTCTCCAGGGGTTCTGACGGCGAGGAGATACCCGGTGACCCGTCTTGCTCCCAAAGGGACGAGCAGCCGGATGCCCGGCCGGAGCAGGCGGGCATCATCGGCCGAATAACTGTAGGTAAGTGTTTCGGTGACCGGCGCTGCCACCGCCACTTCCAGATGGATCATAGGTGGGTCGCGATTTCCTTGATGTGGTCGCTGAAGCTTTCACAAAGCTGGGGATGGCGCAGGGCAAAGGCGACAATCGCCTTGAGATAGCCCAGTTTGTCACCCGCGTCAAAACGGGTTCCTTCAAACTCGTAAGCATACATGCCGCGTTTGTTGGACAGGGCGAGCAGGGCGTCGGTGAGCTGGATTTCGCCGCCATGGCCGGGGGTTGTTGTTTCAAGAATGGAGAAAATATCCGGCTGCAGGATGTAGCGGCCGATGATGGCCATGTCCGATTTTGTCGTGCCTGGGGCGGGCTTTTCCATCATGCGGTCGACCTTGATGACGCGGCTCCTGTCCCGGGTGCCTTCGACGATGCCGTACTGGAAGGTTTCTTCCTGTGGGACCCGCTGGACAGCAACCACTGACTCCTGCACCTCGTTGAACAGGTCAATCATTTGTTTGGTACAGGGAACTTCGCTGAGCACCAGGTCGTCGCCGAGCAGGACGACAAAGGGTTCGTCGCCCACAACGTTACGCGCCGTCCAGATGGCGTGTCCCAGGCCAAGGGGTTTTTTCTGGCGAACGGAAACGATGTCGATGAGATTTGACAGGTGACGCATCTCTTCCGCCAGGCCGGGTTTTTTTTTGTTGGTTAAAATCGTGTCCAGGTGGAAGTTGTAGTCAAAATGGTTTTCAATGGCCGACTTGCCTTCACTGGTAATCAGGATGACTTCCTCGATGCCTGAGGCAACGGCCTCTTCAACAATATACTGGATGGTCGGCCGGTCGACGACGGTGAGCATTTCCTTGGGGATGGCCTTGCTGGCCGGGAGAAAGCGGGTGCCGAGTCCGGCAACGGGAATGACGGCTTTGCGTACTCTCATAATTGATCTCTCATAATTTGATTTTTATGGTATATATTTACGTTTCGACTTATGGCGAGTCTATCATTATTGTGGATGAAGCACAATCTATCGGCGTGTTGCGCAGGTTATCGCCAAAGGGGCAAACAGGAATGCAGAACAAGCACGTATTCCGTCTTTTGAATTCTGATTCCGGTTTTTATGAAAAGAAGCGGCGGATCGTAGTGTGAAGTTATAAATGCAGCAAACTCAAAAGAATACACTTTTCAAGAAAGTTTATTTATGGAAAACATAATACACCCGCAATGATCAATTATCAATTGCCAAATTGTTGCCATGCATCCTCTTGAAAAAAAAATCCACGCTTTGCTTCGAAATGAAGGGCTGATTCGCCAGGGGGAAAGGATTGTTGTCGGCGTGTCCGGCGGCCCTGACTCCATTGCCCTGCTCCATGTTCTGGCGGCCTTGAGATCTTTGATGGCTCTTGAGCTTCATGCAGTTTATGTCGATCATGGTCTGCGTCCCCATGAGGTGGCAGCGGAGCGTTCCCTTGTCGCGAGCCGGGCCCGTTCCCTTGGTGTCGAATATGACATCCTTCATATTGATGTGCAGGGCGAATCGTCTGCCGGAAAGATTTCCATTGAGCATGCTGCCCGTGATCTTCGCTATGAGGCTCTGCACCAGGCCGCCCGCAGCCGGCAGGCCGGGAAAATCGCCGTGGCCCATACCGCAGACGACCAGGCGGAGGAAGTGCTGCTTCGGCTTGTCAGAGGAACGGCCCGAGCAGGGCTTTCAGGTATGCGGTCACTGCGTGACAACATCATTGTCCGTCCCTTTCTGACAACGGCCAAGAAGGATCTGCTTGCTTATTTGGCGGAGAAAAAGATCACCTATGCCACGGACAGTTCCAACGCTTCAAGAGTGTATTTGCGTAACCGCGTACGTCTTGATCTGCTTCCCTATCTGCGCACATTTAACCCGAATATAGATGAAACCCTGCGGCGGACGGCGATGATTCTCCAGGATGAGGAAACGGTGCTGATCCGTTTGACCGAAGAGGTCTGGGAAGAGGTGGTTGTATTGGAGCCGGACGGGAAAAAACGGCCCGCTCTTGCCCTTGCCCTGAAACCTTTCCTTTCCCTTGATAAAGCCATTCAGCGGCGTATCGCGGAAAAGATTTTCATTACATTGGAAAACAGTCCGGACTTTAAGAAAATCGATCAGATTCTCTTTGTCGCGCAGGCTGGCGAGACCGGCGCACGGTTGCATTTCTCTCGTGGGTTGCGCATGAAAAAAGAAAGAGAACGACTTTTTTTCAGCTATCCCCAAGGCAGGGGCGCCCATCGTGGGGATCTTGACGCTGAAATGGATGAAGGAGGGATTTGAGCCGGGATGAGATGCTGTTTCATGATATTCTTGGCGTGACTCTCAGGCGAATTGCGAAGTGAATTCGTTTGGGATTGCCTCGACAATCCTCTTTTTGCAACAAAGAGGGCAACTCCAAATTGTTTGACGCAAAAGGGAACATTCAGGTTCAATGTTGCGTCTATATTAATATAAGCATGTGATTATTTGAAAAAAATGTTTCCCGTTTACGTACGGCAGGAACATTGGTTTTACAGAAATGGAGGTGACTTATGTGGGATTATCCAATCGGCAAACCGCCCACGCAAAATCAAAATATTGATGAACCGGATTCGATTTTAAGAGCAGTTCGCGAACTGCTCAACATAGCGAGAAATGCCCGGAGAGATCGGAGGAAAAGCACTGCCGACCGCCGGCGCCGGGAAAATAATGACGTTGTTGTCAGCCTTTCCCACCGGCGTGAGAGGCGAATGTCGCTGGACAGAAGAAACAGTCCTGAATTTCGGGGAACAGACAGCCTTTTCCAGGAGCGGAGAAAAAACCGGCATGATCGCCGTCGCAGTGTCAACGAAGGCGTGCTCGTCACACTCTCGTGCAAAAATGACAGGCGTTCCGTTCGAGACCGCCGAGGCACCATCCCTCTCTAACGACCGCTGTCATTGTCATGCCCATGCAGATGGGGGAAAAACGACGATTTTTACGGATAGGCAGTAACTTTTTTCATACTCATTGCGTCAGCCGGCTGATGTTTGTGTCTTCGGAATTGCAATCGAGGACATTTCGGACCTTCAGGGCAACCTGTCTGGGGGACAGTGGTTTCTGGATGAAGTGGTTTCCCAGGTGAATATTTTTGTCCTCCGTAAAGGGATACGTCACATGTCCCGACATGTACAGCGTCTTCATGCCGGCATGGAGGGGCTGCATTGCTTCCGCCAGTTGTATGCCGCTGAGACCGGGCATGACCATATCCGTCAGCAGCAGGTCAATGGATTTCTCCCGGCCTTCGTGGTAATGAATCGCTTCTTCCGCATTGCCGGCTTCGAGAATGTTATACCCCAATGGTTCGAGAGTGTCCCTGATAAAAAGGCGGATGGTCGGTGTGTCATCCACCACGAGAATTGTCTCCGTGCCGCGGGGAAGAATGTCAGGTGTGTTCATGTCTTTCAATGCGAGCTTTTTCCTGGAAAGTGGAAAGTAGATGTCAAAGGAAGTGCCTTGCCCCGGCGCACTTTTCACCGAAATAAATCCGTTGTGCTGTTTGATGATGCCGTAAACCGTAGCCAGTCCGAGTCCCGTTCCCTTCCCCTGTTCCTTGGTGGTGAAAAACGGCTCAAACATCAGTTTCTGTGTTTCTTCGGTCATGCCTTCCCCTGTGTCGGTTATTTGCAGGAGAACATAGGAGCCTGAGTCAATATCGTCAAATCCGGTCAGCTTTGTAGCCCGCAGATGGACAATGCCGGTCATGATGCCAAGCGAGCCTCCGGTGGGCATGGCGTCCTTGGCATTGATGGCAAGGTTCATGATAATTTGCTCACACTGCCCAGGGTCGGCCTCGATAAAACAGTCCGGTTGGCTGAATTCTATTTTGAGACGGATGTTTTCCCCGATCAGTCTTTGCAGCATTTTCGTGAGACTTTCGACAATATTGTTCAGGTTGATTGTCCTGATTTCCAGAACCTGTTTGCGGCTGAAGGCCAGCAGTTGCCTGGTCAGGGAAGCCGCCATTCTTCCTGCCTGGAATATCATCTGCACTTTGTCTCTTACGGGATTATTTTCTTCTGTCTGCATGAGAATAATTTCGCTGTAGCCGGAGATAGTGGTGAGCAGATTGTTGAAATCGTGGGCGATGCCGCTGGTAAGGCGTCCCACGGCTTCCATTTTCTGGGCATGAAGCAGCTGTTTTTCCAGCAGTTTTCGGTGGGTGATATCACTGAATAAAACAACAGAGCCGATAATTCGGCCCTCTTCCACAACCGGGGTGGCGATATATTCAACCGGGAAGCTGGAACCGTCTTTTTTCCAGAAAACCTCATCAGTGATAAAATGAGGTTTCCGGGTATGCATGGTGGTATGAACGGGGCATTCTTTCACCGGGTAGCAGCTGCCGTCAACCCTGGTGTGATGAAGAAGTTCGTGTTGGTTTTTCCCCAGCATTTCCTTTTCAGTGAAACCGGTCATGCGTTCGGCCGCTGGATTCATGAAGGTTGTTTTTCCTTCAAGATCAACACCATAGATTCCCTCGCCCGCCGATTCCAGAAGTAATCTGTTATGACGACTGAGTTTTTCGATTTTCCGGATTGCCTCCATCCGTTCCGTGATATCCCGCAGGACAACAAGCGCACCGGTTACGGTTCCCTGATCGTCGATCTGGGGGATAAGGATAGCTTCCCAGTATGTTTTCTGTGTCTGTTCCGCTGTGGCGGGACGATGGATGATTGATTTCAGTATGGTGCTTGATGTGAATGCTTGACGACAGGAGCAGTTTTCGGGTGAAGGTCCCGCCCCTGTCCCGCAAAAATCGCACTCCCTGCCGATGAAGTCCGGTGTGAGTGTCAATGCTGATTCATTGGCCCAGGTGACGATGCGATTCTCGTCAAGCAGGAAAATCGTGTCGGGCAAACTGTTTAAAATATGTCTTTGCTTGATTTCGTTCTGTTCGAGTGCTTTTTCAGCCTCTCGTCTGATGTCGATTTCCCGGTTCAACTGATCTATCAGCTCTTCCTGGGTATCTTTTGATTTTTCAAGACTGCCGATGATTTTTTGAAAACTTAAACAGAGAAAGAAAATACAGAACATGCCGAGACTTATGCTGACAACCAGAGACTGGAGCATGAAAGATTTTTTTTCATTTATTTCGTTTGAAATGTCTTTCAGGCTGATAATGCCCCCTATGGGTTCCTGGAAGGGGTTAAGGAGTCCCGGAATCGTAAGGGCGAGATAGTGTTTTCCGTTACTTTTAAACTGAGAAAATTCTTCGGAAAATGAATAAGTTGAAGGAAGAAGAGAGCCAATATTCGGTTTGTTTTCAACAAGGGTATAGTTTGCGTACCGGTTTCCCGAGGCGGAAGGGGTGGTGACTTTTTTCCATAATGAAGTTTGAAAAAACGCAGCTGTATGGTTACCGGTGGCGCGTGTGATTTCGTCTATTATTTCGTCGGTATTGACCCCGAGTTCGACAGCACCTACGTAGTCGCCATTATGGAAAACCGGATGGATAATACGGTAAAAACAGCCGAATACTCCTATTTCATAACCTGTAAGCGGTTTGTGGGTAGTGTTGACATGCTGGACGGCGGGCCGTATTTGCTTCAGGTCGTCTCCGAACAAATCCGGTTTATGCATGCGCAGAAACGAACGGCCGTCAGGTTCGTGAAAATGCATGATATGGATGTCGGGATGGGATTTTTTTAAAGATTGATAAAGCGGCAGGGTGAGGGAGAAGAGTTTCTCTCTGTCCTTCTCGGCAAAGGCCTGGATAATTTCCCTGTGATTTTCGTTAAAGCCGGTAAGCCAGCTGTTGTAAATTGAAAAGTAGAGATGCTGCGTTGACGAGAAAATGTGCTGAAAATCTTGTCGCTGTTCCGTGAGGTGAGATTCTATGTGTCTGGTATAATAAGCAAATTGATGGCTTGTGTAAAAAGTCGAAAGAATGGTGATGACAACGGCAACCAGAAGTATTGATTTGGTTTTTACTGTTGTTTTAAAAAAGTTGCATGGCAACATGCGTTCTGCCCAGTAGTATCTATGGTGAAAAAAATGTTTCCCGATTGAAATGCCGTTACTGCATGGGAATTGTTATGTTGACGATCTGTCATGCCGGTGAGATATAATTGTCTCATGTCTCCCGGATCTTAAATGCAAACCGGCCCTTGCTGTCGCAAGGGCCGGTTGTTACGTCGAATGTTACAGGAAAAAGCTGTTAATCAACTGCGCAGTAGCTTATCCATGATGCGTCGTGGACCTTGACGTTATCATAGCCGAGATAGCGGAACATGAAGTACGCGCTACCGGCAAGTTGACCTGTGTTACAGGTCGTAACCACGGTTTTGTCCGGCGTGATGCCGTTTTTCTTCAGCATCCACAGCAGCTCTTCCGGTTTTTTCAGGGCGCCGTTATCCATATACAGTGCGCTCAGGGGCAGGTTGATGGATTCGGGTATACGTCCCGCCCTTTCCGCCTGTCCATGTTTGCTCAAGCCCTTGGCCTGTGCAATGCCGCGCGCGTCGACGATGGCGACATTTCCTTTGTACATATTCGCATTGATGTAGTCGTTGCCGACGGTCAAGGCGCTGTTGATTTTACCGCCGAAATCAGCTGCCTTCGGCTCGGCTTCCTCTGTGGAGGTATGATATCCCGCCTCATGCCAGCCCTCGATTCCGCCGTTCAGATAGGAGACATTTGTGGCTCCGGCATACTCAAGCACCCAGATGATAAATCCGGCTTTGGTGCCGTCCTTGTCATAGACGACGATGTGGTCATCTGACTTCAGACCCTTTCCGCCTATGATCTTGACGAGTTCCGCATCAGCCACGAGCTCCATGGGTTTATCTTCATCAAAGGAGTGACGGAGTCCTGATCCGAGCGGATCAAGTATCACTGCTCCCTCGATGTGACCTTTTTCGTACTCTGCGTCGCCGCGGGCATCGACAATCTTCACGCCTTTGCTCATGTTGTCATGCAGCCATTTCGCGTCGACTACCATGCTGGTGCGGACTTTGGATGTGTCGATGTTGAGCGGCATGACCTTGTCGCGTTTCTTCGGAACCTTGTTGTCCGGGACGACGACCGAGGCGTTTGCCTTCACTTCGTAGTCAAGCAGATCTTTTTTGTCCAGGAAGAGTTCCCGGTTGCCGTGGCAGTTGTTGCAGTTGGCTGTCTGCCAGGTGTTACGCTGGATGTTGTGCGGGGATGTCCGCTTCCAGGTCGGGACTTTGTCGAAGTTGGTGAATGCGTCTTTGACATAGAAATCAAAAACCTCAAGATCGCTCGGTTCATGACGGACCAGGATGTACTTGGCGGTCTGGTTCGGTTCATCCTTGTCGTAGTTGAGACCGATCTTCATGCCTTCGATTTCTTTCTGGTTCTGGAAGTAGCGGACACCTTCCTCATCCTTGCCGGTATGGCAACTGTAGCAGTTGACATAGGTCTGGGAATGGCAGACCTGGCACTGTACTTTGCCGATATGGAGATTGTGCTCGCGAACGGAGCCGTTTTCCAGGCCCTGATGGCAGTCTTCACAGTTTACCATCTCTTTCAGATGGTATCTGCCCTTGAGCCCGGCCGGAGCAGCTGCATGCATTTCCGTCGCCGTGTGGCAGGCCACGCAGTCCATGTTCAATTTGGTTATGTGAACATCACCCTGACCGCGGGAGCCGTAATACTCGTTGCCTACCCGGCTGCCGTGACAGGCGGTGCACTGGTTGAAGGGGTCTGTCCGTTTCTGGAATTTATGACCCGCGACAAATCCTTTCTTGGCAAATTTCGGTCGACTGACATGGCAGCCGCCGCAGCTTGTATGACAGGCGGCGCAGTGACCGGCGCGGGCCTGGTCGATTTCGTGCCACTTGTTCATGTCGGAACGCTCTTTTAAAACGGTGGTGAAGGTTGACAGGGTGGCGTGCAGTGAATCCTTGGCCGTGGCCACGATATCTTCATGGCACTCCCCGCATGCTCCTTGGGGATTGTTGATGGAGGGGTGGGCGTCGAAATCTTTGTGGGCGCCATCCTTTGTTTTGTCAGCCGGATTACCGCCATGACATTTTTCACAGCCGATCTGGCCGTGATCCGTCTCAAAAAAATCTGCTGTAACAAGAACTTTTTCCACTGGACCCAGTGGAGAAACAGCTCCGCCTCAGCCGGCTCCTGACTGCTTGGACGAGCCCTTGGCCTTTACCTCGGTGACGTTGTCCTCAAGCATATCCTCATTGGTATGACAGGTGACACAGCTTGAATCTGCTGCAAAGACCTTCCCGTATCCAATGAACGGGACAAGTCCTGCAGCCAGGAAAGTGATGCATGCGCCTTGCAAGCATCGTGATTGCCATTTTTTCATGCTTTTCCTCCTTCTTTTCCTCATTTTAGGTTTCGTAAAGAAAACCTCCCAAAAACGGTTCTATCTGGATATATGCCAACTTCAGAATCATCTGCGCCGGCAATTTGTTATTTCGTTCAAATGGCTTGAGTCTGTTTTTTTTGTGTTAATAATGAGGTGGTGTTCATTCAGGGGTGATCGCGCTTGTCACTAATAACACAATGTGACATCGTCATGTCAAGCATAATTTTTCCGGTAAAGGCAATTTTTTCAGCAAAAATATCAAGTTGGCTATTTGACGAGTTTTTTGGTTTCTTCGTGATCAGCATATCATTTATTAGGCAGGAAAATGAGCGATTTGTCAAGTGACAAAAGGTCGCAACGCAGCCAATCTTGTGGATTGCAAAAGGATAAAAATCTTTACCCTGCGGTTAATCCGTGGTAAAGATGTAATCCACTTCAGAACAATTGGGCGGGTAGCTCAGCTGGATAGAGCGTTGGCCTCCGAAGCCAAAGGTCGTGGGTTCGAATCCCGTCTCGCCCACCATGGAAAAATTAAAAAGCCTCTAATTATTTAGAAATAGTTAGAGGCTTTTTGTTTTTGAATTTTCATCATTAATGAGCCTCCAAATTGTCGTGAACCGGTTTCAGCTTTTTTTGCATGTGTCAAAGATGAAAAAACATTCCATTTTTTACTTTACACACAAGTAAAAGCATTGTCCCATGGAGTAGTCCCGTCGGATTTGTGAGCGTGATACCGTGTCGGAAAAATTTCTCGTCACGGTAAATCTCTCCCATGTTTTACCGGTCAACTTTTCAGCAACCCCGTCTTTCATGTCTCTCCCCATGAGGAACAAAAAACTATGATCAAGATTGTGGCAAAAGATAAAACAACCCTTCTCGTCCTGTTGGGCGCTGCCGGCTATTCGCGGACCAAGGTTAAACAACTTGCCAAGTACCGGGCGATTTCCGTCAATGAGCGGCCTGTGGCCCGGCCCGATCAGGAGTTGCAGCCGGGTGATGTGGTGGGTGTCAAGACGGAAAAGGAAATGGTGGGAGTTGTTTCCCATTATGCGGGGCTTGAGATTATCCACGAGGATGCGGATGTCATCGTAATCAACAAACCGCCCGGTTTGCTGACTATTGCCTCGGAAACCGAAAAAGTGAAAACCGCTTATTACCGGTTGACCGAATACCTGAATAAACAGGCAAAAGAGAAACGATCCAGCGTCAGGGAGCGTGTTTTTATTGTTCATCGGCTTGATCAGGGCACTTCCGGTTTGCTGGTCTTTGCCCGCAATGAAACGGCCAAACGAGCCCTTCAGGACGGCTGGCAAGAAGCGGAGAAACGTTATGGCGTGGTTGTTGAAGGCATACCACGGAACAAGAAGGGACGGGTTGAGAGTTACCTGCACGAGTCCAAGGCATTGCGCGTCTATTCAAGGAATGTTGATGACGGGGAGGGGAAATTTGCAGTGACCGACTACGAGGTGGTTAAGGAAGGGGAAGAATACGCTCTTCTCGATATTACCCTGATGACCGGGCGGAAAAATCAGATCCGCGTTCATATGGCCGACATGGGGCATCCGGTGGTTGGCGATAAAAAATACGGCGCCAAATCGGATCCCCTTGGAAGGCTCGGGCTGCATGCCTATTATCTGGCCTTCCCGCATCCGGTGACAGGGGAGCGGATGGAGTTTACCCTTGCCATGCCTTCCAGGTTCAATTCCCTCTTTCAGAAAAAAACCGGCGTAAAGGCGTGACGCGCATTGACAGACCGATAAGTCTGGAAATACGTTGTGGATTTGAAGATGTTTTCAATGTGTTGAATTGTTGGGTTGCAGGGGAATTGTCCGTCATGAAGAGATGTGTCTGATGTGGGGTCTTGCTGTTGAACCGTGATGACTTGGAAGAGGGTAAAAGAAAATTGACGCTGCGCATGGTGGCCTGTCATGATTGCGACCTGCTGAATCGCTTCCCCGAAGGGGCGGACGCCACCTTTCTCTGCGCACGCTGCGGCGCGGTTTTACGACGTTACCGACCGAACAGCATCGACCGTTCTCTGGCCTTTACCCTCGGCGCCCTGATCCTTTTCATCATCGCCAACAGTTTTCCGTTTCTGGCCATAAAAAGCGGCGGGTTTGTGCAGGAAACAACTTTGCTGACCGGAATCCACGAGCTCTGGAAGCAACAACTGTACGGCCTGACTTCCCTGGTTCTGCTCACCTGTGTGCTTGTGCCTTTCCTGCAGATGGCCGGATTGATTTATATCCTCGCTCCATTGAGATGGGCGCGGCCCGCTTTCGGCGCTATTCTTGTTTTTCGACTGCTGCAACACATCGCCCCCTGGGGGATGATGGAAGTGTTCATGCTTGGCATCCTGGTGGCTTTAGTTAAACTCGGGAAAATGGCGACCATTATTCCCGGTATCTCGGTCTTTGCTTTCGGCATGCTGATTTTCGTCATGGCGGCCGCAGTGGCATCACTTGATCCGTCCCTGATCTGGGAACGGTTGGATTCCCGCCGATGATTTCGAATCCGGCAACCGGCCGTCGGTTCGGCCTGCTCACCTGCCACGATTGTCATTTTCTTGCCGGGACGGCGGTCTCTGTTGCCCATGCACGTCAGACCTGTCCGCGCTGCGGCGCCACTTTACACCAGCGCAAGCCGAACAGTCTGTCGCGGACTTGGGCGCTTGTCTGCGCCGCCGCCATCCTCTATATTCCGGCAAACGTCCTGCCGATCACCATCACCTCATCTCTTGGCGCCAAGCAGGCCGACACCATCATGAGCGGCGTGATTTACTTCATGCAGAGCGGGTCATGGGAGATTGCCGCGGTGATCTTCATCGCCAGCGTTTTTGTTCCCCTGGTCAAGCTGTTGATCCTCACCTATCTGCTGCTCAGCGTGCAGTTGCGATCGACTTGGCGTCCCAGGGACCGCACAACCCTCTACCGTCTCACCGAGATCGCCGGTCGCTGGTCGATGGTCGATATCTACGTGGTGACAATCCTGGTTGCGATGGTGAAACTGGGAGCCGTCGCCAACGTCGAGGCCGGGCCCGCTGCCGGTTATTTCGCCGCAGTGGTGGTTATTACCATATACGCTTCAGAAAGTTTTGATCCCCGTCTCATCTGGGATGTCATAGAGGAGGATGCATGAGTGATCATCAACCGGCGGAACAGCGCGCCGCCATGGCAAAGGCCCAACCGAAGCGCGTCTTTTCCATTGTCTGGGTTGTGCCGATTATGGCCCTGCTGATCGGCGGCTGGCTCGCTTTCAAGGCAATCAGTGAGAAAGGGCCTACCATCACAATCACCTTTGCCAACGCCGAGGGGCTGGAGGCCGGCAAGACCAGGATAAAGCATAAGGATGTGGAAATCGGCAAAGTCGAGGAAATTCGCCTGAGTGACGATATCTCCCAGGTGGTTGTGACTGCCGTGCTCGTCAAGGGAAGCGAGAAGTATCTCACCGATAAAACCCGTTTCTGGGTGGTGCGCGCCCGGGTCAGCGGTGGGACGGCATCCGGACTGGACACGATCCTTTCCGGAGCCTTTATCGGCATTGATCCCATTATGGAGGGGAAATCTGCGCGATCGTTCACTGGCCTCGATGTGCCCCCGGTGGTGACGCACGGTCAACCAGGACGGCATTATCGGCTGCATGCAGACCGGCTCGGTTCCCTGGATGTCGGCACACCCGTTTATTATCGTCAGATCAGGGTTGGTCAGGTGGTTCGCTACAAATTCAGCGATGACGGCCAGTCGGTGGACATCCAGATCTTCGTCGAGGCTCCCCACCACACCCGGGTGACCGAAAATACCCGTTTCTGGAATGCCAGCGGGATTGATGTCACTCTCAGCGCCGAGGGGCTCAAAATCAACACCGAATCACTGGTTTCCATCGCCAGCGGCGGGGTGGGGTTTGATATCCCCAATGGGACGCCGCCCGGCAATGAAGCCGCAGCCGACACTGCTTTCCGTCTCTACCCGAACCAGGCCGGCATCCAGAGCAAGGCCTACACCATCCGTCGATACTGGGTCATTCTTTTTGATCAATCGGTGCGGGGTTTAAGTGTCGGCGCTCCGGTGGAACTTTATGGGATCAAGGTGGGAGAGGTTGTCAGTCTTGACTTGGAGTTCATTGCCGATAGAAAAAATTTCCGCGTCCCCGTACTCGTTGCCATTGAGCCGGAGCGAATTCGTGGGCGGGGTGAAACTGCTTCCATGTCCACCACGGAAGACTCCACCGGAATGCTGAAGATGCTGGTCGAAGAACGTGGACTGCGCGCCCAGCTCAAGAGCGGCAGTCTGCTGACGGGACAGCTCGTTGTCGACCTTGATTTTCACCCCGAACAGTCAAAAACGACGTTGGGCTATATCGACGGCTACCCGGTTGTGCCGACGATCCCGGGATCATTCCAGCAGATACAGGAAAGCCTGGAACGGATCACCAACCGCCTGGAGAATGTGCCTTTCGAACAACTCGGCACAGAGTTGCAGCAGGTATTTCAGGAAATTAAATTTACCCTGAAGCGGATCAACGATGTTGCCGGAACAATCAACAACGAGACGGTGCCGGAATTTCAGGCAACCCTTGCCGCATTGCAGAAAACCCTGCTCGAAATGCAAGGGACCTTCGGTAAGGGCTCCCCGCTCAATTATAACGCCAATAAGACCATAGAGGAATTGACGCTTACCCTGCGTTCGCTCAGGGAACTGGCCAGCACCCTTGAAAAACGTCCGCAGTCGATCATTTTCGGCAAGGAGAAAGACAGTAGTGAACAAAAAGACAAATAGCCCTTGGTTTCGAGCCATGCCGCTTTTCCTGGCCGTGTTGCTGACGGCCACGGGTTGCGGCACCACGCATCAACCCGTCACCTACTACAGCCTGCTGGGGACGACGGATATACAGCCGATTGCCGGCGAACGTCATGAGCAGCTTGCGCTCAGCATCGGTCCGGTTGTTATTCCCGATCTCCTCAAGCAGTCGCGGATTGCCATCGGGGGCGAGGGGGGACGTTACCAGCTCAGTGAGTCTCATCGCTGGTCCGGGGAGATTGACCGGGAATTCGCCCAGGCCGTGGCCGAGCAGTTGGCCGGGAGGCTCGGCACCGAAAAGGTTGGTGTTTTTCCAGGGGATCAGTATCTTGAGCCGACCCGCAGGGTGCAGGTCGACGTCATTGTCATGGGCGGGGAACTCGGCAAGGAAGCGATCCTGGCAGTACGCTGGGCGTTGGTCGATCCGCAGTGCAATATTGCGCCAATGGTCAAGCGCAGTGATTTCAGGGAGGCGACGTCCGGCGCCGGTTACGCGGCCTGGGTGGCGGCACAGCAACGGAACATCGCCCGTCTTGGTGAGGAAATTGCCGGGGTGGTCAAGGAAACGGTTAACCCATGAAGCAGGCGGTATTTTTCTCACTATGGAAATTGGTCTGGGCTTTCCTGATGCGGCGGGCAGGAAAGTTTACCGTTGTTCCCCCCTTACGGCACGCGACCATCTGTTTCTTCCCGGGGGGAGGATATCCGGATAACTGAGTTACCAGGGGCGACCCTGCCGTTCATCGCGGGAACGTGCCTTTTTGGCCACCAGCAGCAGCTTGTTGACCATTTTCCCGTGGAAAATATTTAAAGCTTTTGTAACATCATCTTCGCATTTCATTTTCACGTAGCCGAAGCATTTGGATTGCCGTGTGAAATGGTCTGTTATGATTTGGACGTACTCAACAATAATGCCATGGTTGAAGAAGAGTTTTTTTAATTCCAGCTCGCTCATGGTGGGGGTGAGGTTGCCGACATAGATTTTCATGCTTTGCTCCTTTTTTAAGTTAAGTGATCAGCAAAAAACTTCTACGATGGCAAACGATGCGGGAAAAAAACAAAGTGGGCAGGAAAACGTAAAGCCGTAAGCTTGTACTTAAAAGTTGAATTGAAGATTACTGTCAATCTACTCGGTAAGAGATTGTTTTACAAGCAGGAAAGAACAGGAGCCGGAGTGCGGAAAGGTTGATCCGGTGTTGAATGGTGATTTTTCAAGGGTGTCCCGGTCCGAGGCGCAAGTGACACCCTTCGCTCGTCTTTTGTTCAGCGTGTGGAGTCCCCTCCGACAAGAGGCATGCAAAGCTTGGCGGCGGTAATTTTTTTAGTCATCCTTGGTGGTGTGGCAGACGAAGCAGCCTGAGCCGTTCGCGCCACCTGCTGCAATCATGGTAGAGTAATCCCATCGAAGTATGTCATTGTAATTGGTCGCATGTACTCCGTGGCAGGAAAGGCACATGACCACATCCGTGCCGGAAGCGGGATCTACCGTGCCGCTTACGGCGTCCGGCACTGCTCCGGCCCGGGCAATGGGTGATTCGACACTGAAGCTGTTGTCGCCGTTATAATCAACATACTCGCCACTGTTTGGAAGGGCAATATCGGTGGGATGTCGGATAAAAGGTTTGATGCCGGTGCCGATGCCGGTTGAGGTGCCGCTGGCGTTTACGACCGTCAGGGTGTGAAAGTTGCCGTGACAGGTGGCGCAGAATTCGCTCATGGTATGATTGGGTGGACCAACGCTGCCGACGAGGTGGCAGCTCATGCCGCCGGAAGCGCCGCAGCCGAGTTTTTTCGGCAATGTCTGCCCGAAATATTCATTATGGTTTCCGGCTGAGACATTTTGCCATTTGCCGGTTACATTCTGATTTTCCAAACCCCTGACGCTGAAAAGAAACCGATAACTGTTGGCCGGTGTGTCGGCGACATCACATTTACCGTCAACATTGCCATGATGAGCGCCCTGCAAGGCTTTGATGCCGCTGGTGGAGGCACGATAGCCATGGCAGCCATTGGCGCCGGCGCAGGTCAGGTTTGTGTCGTTCACGGTGAATCCGGTATTGTGACCAACAAGAACTATCCCGCCCGGCGGGCCGTAGAGCAGGTCGTCCTCATTGGAAAAGTCAATGACATTATGACCTTTCGCGTCTGAGGCGCCGCTGCCTTTCGTGCCCAGCATATAGGCGAAATTGCCTCCTGCCAGATCGCCTGTTGCATCAGTGTGCCGGACTTGGGGAACCTGGGATGCGCCAAGGGTTTCTATCTTGCTGCCCGAGCCCATGGCATGGCATCCTGTACAACTGGCGACGGTAAGGAAGTGGTTGGGGCCGCCTCCGTCGAGGTCCACCACGGCTCCGTCCTGACTGTTATGCATGGTATGACAGTTTGAGCAGGGACCCGAGATCACGGCATAGACTGCTGCGGGAAACAAGAGGAAACAAAGAAGAACGGAAAGGAACGGGAGTGTTTTTTCGGGAGATGATGCATGGCTTCCGGAAAAAAATGTGAGATAATGGAAAAAAGACTTTTTGAGTTGAAACACTTCCGCACCTCCAATGATTATCGGGGAAAAATAGTTCGCAATTTTTTAAATCCCACAAGGCTCATTTTCCAAAATTATCATTTTTTTCTTTTATCATTTTTTCAAAACAGGTAATTGGCCTGGTATGTAATTAGTGCATCTTTCTCGAAAAGTCAAATCAATGTAGAGGAGATGCGCATCCGGCAGAAAAAAATGTCCGGATTTCAGGTTATCCGGACTTCAGGTTATAAGGAAAAGAAAGCAGATTTGTTCGTGCGCCGGTGGAAATTAAAGGGAGTTGATGTGTTGAAAAAATAATCGACAACCGGCTTTCTGGTATGTATTTTCCCTTTATCCCGGCCCTTTTTCCGGCGTTACGGCCGCTTTTTTCAATAGGATTCATTCGCCTTCCATGAACAGGATACTTTATTTCGCATTGCTTGTTGCTGTTGCCGCAACAAGCGCCGGTTGTGTCAACAGGGTTGTGGAACTCAAACCAACCGGCCCGGAAGGGAAACATCTCTATAAAATTGCGGCTCTCGGATTTTCACGCGATATCCTTGATGATGCCATGAGAAATGCCGGGGATTTCTGCAAAGAACGAGATAAGGAATTCAAATTCGTCAAAAGTGTTTTCTCGCAAGATGCTGTGGCTGAAGTTGATCTGCTGTCGGTTGATTTGTTTTTTAACTGTCTGGAAAAACAACCCGTTGCAGCGATTTCACCTGAGACGGGCGCTGCGGACGAAAAAAGATCCATCAAACCGAAAACAGCGTCGGTACCCGGATCTGCAAGGGGAAATGGCGATAATATTACAGGAGACAGTCCGGGAGAAGAGGAGGCTCTGGGCGATACGGCGGATCTCGCCGCTGAAGAAATGGAATCTGCAACACAAG
Organism: Pseudomonadota bacterium; assembly: GCA_043809085.1. Taxonomy (GTDB): domain Bacteria; phylum Desulfobacterota; class Desulfobulbia; order Desulfobulbales; family SURF-16; genus DB1. The sequence goes on from JAZDEG010000031.1 coordinate 70,344, forward strand.
TTGGCGAGATCACCGAAGAAGTCCTTGAGAAATAGAGTTACCTCCTGGAATACGCCGCTGAAGTGCAATACTGCTGCTGTAAAGAATAAAAAAGGACAGACTGAGTTTTAGTTTTAGTGTACATTGTGGTATTGACTAACAGGCTACCCGGCGGCCGGCTTCAGAGCCGGTTTTTAATCCTGGAACGGACCAGGCAGGAATCGCGGATCGAGGCTGTCGGCAGCGCCGGAATTTATCAGCTCTCAGGAAGAATATAAAAAATATCCGACCGCCAGGGGAAACACTCTTGCAAAATATGACGTGAAAGCTGAAAACAGAGAGAGCTGGGTACTGCGTCTTTTTGGGAATGTGCCGGGTTTTCTCCATGCGGCACCCCCCCTTAAAAAAAGTAATTTGAGTGGAATCATGGAAAATCGGGATACAGAAGAATTATATTCCTTGGGGCGAATTTCAGAAATAGCCAGACAGGCATTGAAACAGCTTATTCAGGAGAAAAAACCGGCTGTTCCTCCGCTTTATGAAAAGGCTTTTTACCGAACCGCCATCACAATGGGCGAGTCTGATCTTGTCAACCACCTCATGGCGAAAATGCCAACCGGCCAGGCGGCAACTCTGCTTATCGAAAAACTGGCTTCCATGATGATTGGTCTCGATGAGAACATGAAATACTACCGGCAGGGAATCGATGACCACACCGAGCAGATTTCGGATCAGCAGGAAAAAATCAAAGAACTTGTCGATCCGGCAACCTGGAATGAACTTGAAAAGCATCTCACCGGTGTGCTCGACGCCAACGTCCAGATGAAACAACGCGTTGTCGACGCAGAGCAGCGCATTCAGGAACAGGAAAAACACGTTTCCCAGTTGCAGCATAAAATTCGTTTTGATCCTCTGACCGGCGCTTTGAACCGCTACGCCCTTGATGAAGATATTTCCATGGAATTCAGTCGCAGTAAAAGATACAAACGCCCGCTGGCGGTTATCATGGCGGATATTGACTTTTTCAAGAAAGTAAATGACACATATGGACATGCTGCCGGTGACGAGGTTCTCAGGGCATTTGTCGCATTGGTGCAGAAAACCCTGCGGGATGTTGACAATGTCTATCGATACGGTGGAGAGGAGTTTGCCCTTGTCTTGCCCGAAACGGATGGAGAAGGTGGTATGATTGCTGCTGAACGTCTCCGTAAAAATATTGAAAAATTCACGTTAAAACATAAAACCGATTCCTCCCTGCAGATTTCGATTACCGTTTCATTTGGCGTCGCCTCCTACGCAGAAGGTGACGCCGATTACAAGGTCATAATTGAACGGGCTGACACGGCGCTCTACCGTGCGAAGGGTGCCGGCCGCAACAGGGTGGAGCAGGCGGTTTAGCGTGTGTGAAAAGAATCTGACGGTCTAAAGTTTGTTTTTGTCCACCCGAAGTCGTCAGGGTCATGAATCAAGACCTGATATCTTCTTCCGGTTTTCCTTCAGCCCGATATCTTTGCGCCATTCCTCGCCGGTCTTCGCGATCTCGGTCGAATGCTTCCCGGAATGCCGTCTTGAGTGAAAATCGGACTTATTTGTTCCTTCCTTTCACCTCAATTTTTCGAGCGGTGAACGTTTTGTCGATATAGTGTCCTTCAATCTCAACATATGAGCCAACTCCGGGCTGCCCATACTCTTTTTCAATAATAGTATCTTTGGTGACTTGAACGGCTTTCCCGTCGACGATCCAGGTGCCCGTAAGGTTTTCCGGAATTTGCCGCACCGTTCCGTAAAATTTGTTCTCATATCTTTCACCGTGTTCAGAATATTCACCCCTTTCCCGGTTTTCATACTCGCTGGCATTTCCTGAACCTCCAAGCAACCCTGCGAGAAAAAGACTGCAGACCACAATAGCGATTTTTTTCATAGCTTTCTCCTTGTGCGTTACGTTTCTTTTGTTCGATAAGTGGAACGCTGCCCGGCATACCCGGACCCGATGAGGGACAATTTTCCACTTATTGAGATGCTGAGGATTGTAAAATTATAAAAAAACTTGCCTCCCGCCTAAGCTCAAACTCAAGCTCATATTTCAGGCATGGTGCTGTCACCAGCAGATATCACCGTGCCTGTCGTTTCGTTTTAGTAAATTTCTTTCGTGCCGGTTCTTTCTTGAGATTTTTATCTGTCAGGAACTGACCGGTCGAGCAGCTCGCGGCCGGTCAGTTTTTTCAGTTCCCATTCATCGAGGGCCACCTGCAGCACCATGAGTTTTTCCTGCAGATTGAGAAATGGGTCCGGTTCGGCAATGGGAATGCCACGCATTGATTGTCCGCTGAACGGATCAAGCTTCAGTATGTCGCTGACTGAGACGTCTGCCATCCCGGCCAGAGGGGAGAAGTCGGCGTCAATTCCCATGACCAGCGCGGCCTTGGTGCGAAATTCCATCAGCTTGACGACCGGGATGTTTTCCAGGCGGAGATGAGGGGAAGAGGCGGCAAGGTCGGAAAGCGTCAAGATACCTCCCGCGTTCAGGGCCGCGCCATAGACTTCTCCCACTCCGTCGATACACTGCACCGGCAGACGGCCGCCGAAATTTCCCGACCGGCTGATGTGGGGAGTGAATTCCTGGCTGAAGTCCAGGCGAAGGGTTCGTTGGAGGGTGAGTCCTGCGGAGATGTCAATGCGGGGATGCATGACATGGTTGATGAAGAAGCCGCTGCCGGCAAGGGCTGTTGCATTGCCGCCGAAGAGACCGAATTCTCTGATCGGCTGGATGCCGCTTCCTTCAAAATCATCCCGTGAGAAAAGCAGGTCAATCTGCAGCCTGTTTGTGGGGATAATGCCGGGCTGTCCCGTCTCGTCAAGGAAAACGATTTCTCCGGCCGTGATCGGTCGCCGCATGATCTCGCGGACCAGTCCGGTGGCGGATGGGTCTGGTTGGGGAGGTGATCCGTCCCATTCCTTCAGTCCTTCACCCATTGCCAGGTACATGATGCCGCCAAAGCCGTTCGCATCCTTCATCAGGGCGGCAAGAAGGAGTCGGCAGCCGTTCATGATCCGGTTTTTGCGCCAACCCAGGTCCATGAGGGGGTGTCCGAATTGACTCAACTGGTCATGATACTTTCCCAGGATGCCGATTGTCACGCAGGGCCCCCAATAGTCGAGAAATCAGGAGTCAGGAGCCTGAAGCCGGAATGGTGTGTGGTGTATGTATTTAATTTCATGAAATTTATTCCGACTCCTGACTTCTGGATTCTTCCCTCAACAACAGCCGCCCTCCGGGTGGGGCGCCGGCGCATTCCGCCTTCGGGAGATCCGGGGACAATGGCATTCGCAATGCCGGCAATCCCCATCACTCCCTAACCTCTGTTGGTGCGGCGGTCCGCCTTTTCCCGCATTGCCTGCGCGGTGCAGGCTGCGGCGGCGCCCCACTCGGAGAGCGGCTGTCATCTTTTCTGCATTTTCCGACCGGCCTTCGGACGGAGCGCCGGCGCATTCCGCCTTCGGGAGATCCGGGGATAATGGCATTCGCAATGCCGGCAATCCCCATCACTCCCTAACCTCTGTTGGTGCGGCGGTCCGCCTTTTCCCGCATTGCCTGCGCGGTGCAGGCTGCGGCGGCGCTCCGTTCGAAGACCGGGCAAAAAAATTATTCTCCCTCTACATACTTTCTGAGATTGTCAGGCAACGTCCGTTTTTTCAGCTCGTTATCCACACTGGAAATTTTCAGTCCGGCGATGCGTTTCAGCAGTACCGGATTTTTTTCAACATCAACCTCCTTGGCCATTTTCTCAAGCATCGCTTTTTCCTTGGGCTTGCCCGCATCGGCATGCTTTGCCAGGATCATCTGGATAAGCGCGTCATCCATGCCGGCCAGCACCGGGACGATGGTGTCGAAACAGTCATAGTACTTTGCCTTGAATTCAGGGATGATCTGCTCCCAGCAACCCTGGCGGCAACCCTTCATGTACTGGAGAAATTCCTGCACCTTTTTATCTGTTGAGTCGAGTACCCCGGCCCGTTTGAATTCCTTCCATATCAATTGTTTGTGACTCATGTCTTAATCCTCTGTAAAGGTATAGACGTACCAGAGCAGATCCACCTGTTCGCTGCCGCCGGTTTCATTTTTGATGCGAATCAGGACATCGTAATTATCTCTTCCCTGGGTGGAGCGGTAGAGAAGTTCATGGGTGATATTGGCGGTGCCGGAGCCGGTTACCGCCGTTATGGCCACCACCGGCATGTAGATTCTTTTTATGCCGGCGGCCCAGCCTACATTGGCCTGCACCAGCTGGACCGATATGCCCTCCGGCGCGAGATCGACCACCGAGCCGTTGGCGACGATGTGGAAGTTCATTTTGTCGCGGGTGACGGCGTTGTCGTCGATTTTGGCCGTGGTCACCGCCTCGTCATAGAGTTTTGCCGTGCTGACCGAGGTATTGGCAAGTTTCGCGTTCGTCACCGCGCTGTTTGCCAGTTTGTCCGTGGTGACCGCGTTGTTTTCAAGGCCGGCCGCGCCGATCTGGTTACCCCCCGCACCGCCGCTGTGGTCATGGCCCGTGTTGCTGAAAAGGATCTTTGCTTCGTTGATCGCCGCCCCTGCCGTAACCTGATCGTTGGTCACCACGTTAAAACGGAGCTGGCCGCCCTTGGTCAGCGACTCGTCCAGCCGGTTGCCGAGATTGGCCTTCATGCCCCGGGCGTCGATAATTTCCGTGGCCAGGTCGGAGAGATTGATGCCGGTGGCGCGCAGGTCTTCGATCATGGAGCTTGCGATGGCTGCGTTGCCCCCGGGTCGTTTCAGTTGGGCAAGGATGTAGAAGACGTGACCGATCGGAGTCGCGGGGGGGGACAGGCTGCCCTGGGCCACCCGAACCGCCCATTCGCGTTTAAGCCGAACGCAGGATTCGAGGCCGATGGCCGGATTGATCAGATTCGTGTCTTCTGAGCCGTCAATCTCGCGTTCCCAGACATCGATGTAGACCGTGTCAATCCGGTCGGACGAAGGGGTGGTGAGCGGCGCAACCGGCGAGACTCCCCATTGTCCGGCCAGGGTCGGGTTGTTGTAGAGCGGCTGGGCGCTGTAGCGCATGGTGCTTTCAATCATGACATCCAGCCCCTCGACAATGCAGCGGCCCGCCCCTTCAGCCGTGCCGTTGCCGCCCTTGATGTCGAAGTTGTTATTGGTGCCGGAGGCGGCCATGATGAGAAAGCCGTCATTGCCCCGTGGAACGCCGTTGCCGGCAAACCACTTGAGGAATGCCCGCATTTCATATTTGCGGATGTCCTCCTGTTCGTTCCAGTCCGCATCTATCAGGGGTACGCCCTGCTGCAGGCGAACACCGACATAGTGTTTCAACCGGTCAAAGGTATCTCGTGAGTAGTTGCCCATTGTTACACCCCTTGTATGTGAAAGGTGATTCGTTTGTGTACTTTTTTTCTCTACGAATCAACCAGTTAACTAATCAATAAACAAAACTAAAAAAACAAACGGATCATCCTGATCAGGGTGGCGGATGTGTCCTTATGGATCACCGCATGTCTGATCGAGTTGATCATGAAATCCGTACCTCCCAAGCGTCCGAACAGCCCGAACTCCCGCAGCGGATAAGTTGTGAGCGGCGCAAGCGGGGTCGGATAACCCGGTTCGAGAATCGCGGTTATCTGCAGTCTGCTGGTTGGCGTGGCCACCTCGCTGAGGCCTTCGTTCAGATAAACAACAGACAGATCGGTAAAGGCGATGGGCGGATTATAGGGCGTCACCAGGCCGGTTGCCATCGAGTCCGGCGGGGGCGGCCCTCCGTCGTCCCAGGCATCAAGCCCCTGACCAAAGGCCATGTGGCGGATGCCGTCGGACGGTTCGTTGCGGATGAATCCCGCCAGCAGAATCCGGCAGCATTCGACGATGGTGTTGGATGTCCAGCCGCTGTCATGAATGATCCCGCCGTCGCCATTCTTTACAATGTCTCTGTATATTCCCTTGAGCTGACCGGTTATGCGCTGTTCCATTATTCTTCTCCTTCCGTGACGCCGGCATGCCACGTCCTGAAACGGGTGTTGACGGGTGATACGGTAAAATCAATGCTTCCTCCCGAGGTGTATTCCGGACTCCGGGAACGCAGCCAGCGCCATTCGGGAATGGTGTCGCTGTGGCTGTCGAGCGTACCGCTGTAAACCTCCTGGGCCACCGTCGTGAGGCTGTCGGAAAATTCCTCGCCGATGAAACAGGAGCTTGCGGCCAGCGGAAAATCATAGGTGTAGACTGTTTCCCGGTAGACCGCTGGTTCAATGACGAAGACGTAACGGGTTTGAATCGGCAGGAACTGATGCAGCACGCCGCGCAGCAGGTTCTGGTTGCGCAGGATGAGGCTCGGGTCCTCGGTGTCCGGGGTCAGATAGATGCCGAGGGTCTGCCGCGAATACCAGTTCCCGTCGGTCATTGTGCCGTTTACACCGGCATCATAGGTGTAGGCCTGGAAATCCGCGAATTTGCCGTGCAGTGAATTTTTGGCGATGTTGCCGGCCGTTGCCGCCACACTGCCCGCATAGCGGAGATCCATGGTCTCAGTCGCTTTGAAGACGTCACTGTTGTAGAAGAGGTTGCGATTTGATCGGTACAGAATCGTCGTTTTGCCGTTCACCGTGAGCGGCAGGGGATAGCGTTCCGTGTAGGCGGAAGAGCTGATCTGTTCGGATTCGCCCCAGATGCCGGTGATCGGATCAAGGACACTCTGCCGGATGGACCAGCTGCCGTTCTGGTCGGAGCTGAAAAAGACGGGAAGGGTTCCGTCCGGGTTTTCCAGGCATACCGCATCGCTTTCATTCACGTCCGGCGTGCTTTTCGGCCGCAGCCCGATTGCACTCCAGTCAGCCGAATTGAGCGGATCAAGGGAGTCCTTGATCCGCCAGGCGATGGTTTTTCTCCTGTTGCCGGGGGTTATTCCCACTTCCTGGCGGGACCAGAAGAGAACGATTCTTTCCGTGCCGCCTTGTGAAAGGCACAGGGCAAATGGCTCTGATTCCACTCTGGGCTCCGACCCTCCGTCATCAGGCAGCAGGGCGGGAGGATCGAGCTGCCAGGTGCTGCCGTCATGACGGTTGTAGCAGAGACGCCATTTCCCTCCCTGCAGTTCCAGCCAGAAAAGCCAGAGGCCGCCGGACGAATCCACCGTCACCGCCGGTGACCGGCGTTGGGTGGAGTTGTCGCTGAAATGTGTTGTATTCGACCACTGCGTCCCGTCAAATCGGCGGAAACGGATTGACCAGGTTCGGCTCTTTTCATCATAGCTGTTCCAGAAGAGCCAGAGGGTGTCACCTGCCAGGGCTGCGGCAGGATGCTTGTCAATGGTCCGGCCTTCGGACATCGGCTCGGAAGGCGACCAGCCCGTTTCCGGTGAAAAGGTCTTCTGCCAGATGTGCCAGCCGTCTTTTCTCCTGGTGTGATAAAAAAGACGCAGGAGTCCGTTGCTGTCCGATGCCGTTGCCGGGCGTCCCTCATGGGCGAAGTGAAGGGAAAAAGGTTCGTCATGCTGCTGCCACCCTTCCGTTTCGTCAAGCTCCATGGACCAGATGGCCAATTTCTCCGGATTGTTGCTGAGAAAGATATTGTGGACGAATTCCTTTGTCCGGCTTTCCCAGTTGGTGAGGCGCTTGACCGTCGACTCCACCGTGGGAATCAGGCCCACGGTTTTGTAGAGGTGGGGGGCGTTTCGCACCTCATTGCGCTGGGCGTCGATCTCCAGCCGGAAATCGATCTGCCAACCTATCCACTGGGCCAGCAGGGGCAGAAGATTGCCGTCCATGCGGTAGGGATTGTGGAGATCAAGGGCGGCGCCGGCATGGCTGTAGAATTGGTCAAGGATGAGTCCCGGCATTTCGAGGAAACGCCTGAGCTGACCGGCATCCCGCAGACTTTCCGGCACAGCCGGATTTTCTTTCACGGTTTGCGTGTCATAGCGGTGGTAGATGCGGGGCAGCCGGTCAAACATCAGATCGCTGAAACCGAAAGGAGAGGTTGCCATGGCCGAACAGCGGTTATGGCTGTCGAACACAGGGTCGGCAGGGTCACTGTTGTAGGGGAACAGGGTGTAATAGGAGAGCTGCTCCCCTTTCAGGTTTTTATCCGTCACGGTGTAAAGGGCCGCGCCCTCATCATTGAAGCCGTAATGAAGGTCCGTTCCCCGGGCAACCAGCACCCCGTCATCGATTGAGACGGGATAGGTGTCCGCACGGCGCACGAGGCTTACTCCGGGGTAGGTGACCGGATCTGGATTGGTCCAGCTCAGCCTGATGCTGTTGCCTTCAGGACAGGCATATGCAATGATATTTTGCAGACGCATGTGTGTCATTCACCCTCAAAAAGAACCCTGATGCCCTTACTGTACGGGCTTGACGCTGCTGGGATGACGGGAATTTCATCCGCACGCAGGCTGATCTTGCCGGATGGCTCCACCGAACCGACCGGCTGTTTGGCGCTTCTGAATTCGCTGATGGTGACGTAATCGACACCTTCCACCGCCTCGACGGCCTCGTAGAATTTGCTGAGATAGATGGTCTGGCCGAAATCGACATTATCAAAGGCCAGCAACTTTCCCGCGGCGTTCTGTACTTTCTCCCGCACATCCTCCCGGGGGTAGTAACTTTTTACTCCGATTTTCGCGGTGATATAAATGGTGACGTAATCGACATCCTCGATTTCAATAATGGTCGTCACCGGCCGTTTGTCTTCAAAGTAGGCGAGCAGCCCCGCCTCGAGCACGTCGCTGACCCTGCCGCCCCCCTCCGGCGCGACAAAGAGGGTGACCCGGTTCCAGCTGGATGACACGGCCCGCACCTTGCCGACCCCCTTGAAGTCAAGGGCCAGCGCCTTGTAATCATCCTCGGTCACGGCACGCTTGAGCGAGCGGAAAACCGCCGGGGCGTGCATGACGGCGTGCTGGATGCTTTCCCGTTCCGCTCCACCGGTGGCGGCTTCGGCATTGTTTACCTTGATGCCGTTTAATGCAAGCTGGGGTGCATCGACTATGGTCTGGATGGCTGAGGCGGGGGTATTGCCCTTGAGTCCGCCGCCCACCCGGTATGTGGCCCGGACGGTTGCGCCGCTGCCGGGAATGGCGCCGAAGACGCCGTCGCCGAAAACAATCGTGGCCCGGTCCTGATCGTCGATCTCAACGATGTAATCCCGTTGCTTTTCGCGGCTGAATGCAAGAGACTCCTGCAGGGTCCACTCGTCGATGGTCTCGCCCAGCAGGGTGGTGATGATGAGGTCGCGGTTGACTTTCTGGCCGGTGCCGGCGGCCCGCAGAATCAGGCCGCTGTGGGCCAGGATGAATTGCTGGTTGCGGTCGCCGTTTGAAACGCCCAGCACTTCGTCACTGATGAGTCGTCCTTCTTCCACCGGTATGCCTTCCGTGCCGAGGATGGGATCTCGGCGGAAATATTTCTTGTTTGTCACCGGATCGATTGCCAGGGTGCTGCAATTGATCGAAAGCGGCTCCTCACGGGCGTATTCAAAGCGGACGCTTGGTTTTTCCTTCATGCTTTTGGTGGCAAAGGCGTCGCCGCGGCGGATGGTGATGGTCTGGTTGCAGGCGGCGGGGATGACCAGTTCAAGGGTGGTTGAAGCAGGGGCGGCTGTGGCCAGCCTGTAGCCGATCAGGCGCAGATGGTCGATGACGCTTCTTCTGCTCTGGGCCGTGCCGAGAAAACTCTCGCCGGCTACCCGGTCCTGATAGTAGCTGATGATGTCGCCCATGTGGGCAAAGAGTTCGAGCAGCACATTGCCGAAATCGGCCTCCGAGGTGTGGCTTTTCCATTCCGGCAGCCGGGAGGGGATGAGTTCCCGCATGGACTGCAGCAGACTGTCGTAGTCCCTGGCCATGTAATCGACAATGGTATGTTCGCCTACCTGTTTTATGTTCGCCATCTTCCCGCCTTTTGTCTTATCCCTTTCTGTTATTTGAAATGCACCCGGACCGCTTCCCGGGACAGATCCTGTTTTCTTGCGTATGCGATTTCAACCGTCACTGTTTCTTCCTGGGAACTGACATCGATCCCCTCGACAATGATCTCCTCGCCCAGCCAGCGGGCCAGGGCCTGGCCGATGGTGAATTCCATGGCAGCGGCGAGAATGTCGTTATTGGCCTCAAACACCAGATTGAACAGACCACAGCCGAACTCGGGCAAATTGACCCGTTCCCCCGGCGCGGTGAACAGCACCTGGATGATCTTGCCCCTGATCGCCTCGTCGCCGCCGCTTGCGCTGATTCCTCCTTCCCGGCCGACTGTAAAGGGAAAACCGAATGCGATGGTGTCGTTCATTTTATTTTCCCCTTCAGCTCTTCAGGCGGTGCGGGCAGGCTTCCAGGTGACTGCAGGGCGGTTATCGCCGATTTGAGCTGCAGATTTGCCGTGCCGCTCGCGGCCCAGGCGGAAAATGCCTGGTTCACCCCCTGTTGCCAGGAGGCCAATTTGTGCAGCCAGTTGTCAACATCCTCCACCCATTGCCAGAAGGCGTGGTCCGTTGCGTCATCGGAAAGGGTCTCGGCATGAACGGTGGCGATTTTGTAGACCGCTTCCCCCAAGGCGCCGAGATTGTCACTCACCGACTGCTCGTCCACATTGGCGCCGAGCCCCGCCTCCTGCGCTTCCAGGCGGGCGCGCATCGCCTCGATAAATTCATGCTTGGTTATGTTTTTGTTAGGGCCGAGTCCCATTATCCGTCCTTATGCCAGTACCTGGGTGTTGGTGGTGATGGTGATCGCTACCGGCGCGCCAAGGTTGCCGACCCCCATGTCGCCTAGCCGGATGACCGGCAGGACTCCGGGGCCGAGCATGACCGCGCTGCCCTTGACCTGCACCAGACCGGCCCCTGCATCAATGGTGATGCCCGCCGGGGTCATCTCCACCTTGGCGCCGGTTGCTGTTTCAACAGTGACCCCGCTGCTGCTCAAATTTACGTTGTGGCCGGCCGTTCCTTCGGTGACGCTCACGCCGCCTGACTCCATTTTGATTTCATGACCGCTCATCCCGTCGATGACGCTGATGCCGCTGCCGTCCATGTTTATTTCGTGTTCGTTTTGTCCTTCCCTGATGGCAATGCCGTTGCCGTCCATGGTGATGAGGTTGCCGTTCCGCGCTTCAAAAATGGTGATCATCTCCTCGCCGTCCTTGTCCTCGAACTGGATGGTGTGGCCCTTGAGGGTTTTGATGATTTTGCGGGTCGCCGGATCCTGCACCCCACTTTGTTCGCTGCCGTCGCCATCGTTGGGCCGGGGCAGTTCGCTCTCACCCCCCGGTTTGCTCCAGTATGTGCCGACCCAGATGGGATACTCGAGATCGCCCTCCTCAAACTCGATCCACACCCCGGCATCAACCTCGGGGATAAAGAGCATGCCCTGGTTCGGCCCGCCGCCATAGGGCATGCAGGGAAAGGCCCAGCCGGTGACAACCTCGCCGCCCAGCACGCTCGGCACCTTGACCTTCAGGCGGCCAAGCTGTTCCGGATCCTCGTTGTCCACCACCAGGCCCCGGTATTTGCCGTAAAAGCGTTGTTCCACCTTCTGCACCAGCCTGGAAACGATTTTCTCAAGAGTCACTTTTTTCTCCTAAACCAGCCCGCCCAAAAGGCCCGGGGAACCGGAAAAATCCTCCGATCCGTCCGGCATCAATGCATTGCGTTTCACCTTGAACATCTGCCGGTACCCATCCTCGGTGAAGACATGGGTCACATGGCTGACATAATAGACTCCGCTGTATGTCTCGCCGATGCCGCGGATGGTGACGGTTTTGCGCGCCTTCAGGACATGGCCGTACTGGTTGGCCTGGATTTCGCCTTCTCCGTGAACAAACCATTCCCCCTGATGAAAGAACTCCCGGCACAGGGTCTGCATTTCCGGCGTACCGGTTGCTGCATTGCGGCTCACCGTCAGGCGCCCGGGATTCATGGAAGATCCGAGGTGACTTTGAGCGTCTTCAGCGCCGAGAAGCGTCTGTCCACTTTCGGAAATTTCCGTCTCCAGCACCTCCTTGCTCATCCGGTCAAGCTGATACATGGCGACATCGGCCTGGGTCAGTCCGTTGACATTGAGAGAAAAGCGGTTGATCATGGTTTCGCTGCCGAAATGCACGGAAAGAAGCGGCTGGGGCGGTTCGTCCAGGCCCGGTTTTTTAAAGCAGGCCGTTTCGCCCTCGACATAACATTCAAAACCGTTCCGAAGCGCCAGCCTCTTGAGAAACTGCATGTCGGTCTCCCTCTGAATGACGGTGGACAGCGCCTCGTCATGGATCACCTCCGTGTCCTCCACGTCGGGGATAAAACCGTAGCTGCCCAGAATCTCGCCGGCGATGTCGCTGTCCTTCTTGTTGGGCCAGTCTTTCAATTTTTCTTCCCTGTCCATCAGCACGCTTTTGTCCATGCCCCAGATCTCCAGCGCACAGCTGGAAGGGTCACCGTCAAAGAGGGGCATCACATGGGTGATAAAGCCGCAGATCAGCTCTTCCTCGCCATCGCCAAATCCCGTCAGCCGGATCGTCACCTGTTTCCAGATCTTCAACCGTTCGTCATCAAGTATCCCCCAGGAACCATCCTGTCCATTGAGCAGCAGGGAAAAACGCATGCGGAACATGGCGGCAAGCTCGGTGTCATGTTCAACCTCCAGGCTGATGAGGCGGGGATAGAGGTCGTCTGCTTCCCGCTCTTCAATTTCAATAATGAGATTTTCACTCTCCATGGGCTTATTTCACGCCGCCCCGTCCGGCGGGATGACGATTTTTTTACCGGTCCGGCCGATGGTCTCAACCAGGCCCACATCAAAGCCGTTTGCTGCAATCGCTGCGGTGATGTCGGTTACACCTAGGTTCAGACTGTTATATGTGACAAGCACGGAACGGTGAAACGTTTCCACGGCAACGGGGATTGTTTCGCCGTCGACTCCCAGATTTTTCTCACTGAGTTGCACCTCTTCGCTGAAAACAAAATCCTCCACCCCCACCAGAGAGGAAAGGGAGGCGGCAAGTTCATTCCAGGGCGGCTGACCTGTCTCGTCATCATGGTCAAGACCAATGCGGACACTGTGCCTGGCAGCTGTCCCAAGCAGATCCAGGGGAGAGAGAAAAGCCTCCGCCGCATCGGCCAGACGCCACCATTTCTGCGGTGACTTGTAATAGCGGAATCCCAGATGGTCGAGCCGTTCACCTTCCTTGATGGTATGAAGGAAGGAGCCTTCCGTTTGCGGAGTCCGCCGCAGCCGCACGGATTTCGTCCGTCTGCCGTCGGGATTAACGGTCACTGTATATGTTTCTTTCCGGTAGCGCGAATTCTTGAAGAACATAAATTACCCCGGAATGACCACATCCGTGATGCTGGTCAGGTTGGCAAGATTCAAAACGGACATGGCCTCCTTCATTGCCTTGGTGTATTTGAACACGGGATTGGGCCCCTCGATGACGGTGAGATTGACCGCAACTGTTGCCCGCAACGGATTGAGATCGGTGCTGAATTCGGTTTCCGTTATGTTCATGCTGTTGATGTTCACCGGCATCACCCTTTTTCTTCCCCAGATGAAGAGGATCATCGGCGGGTTCTCTCCCCTGGTGAAGCTGAAACCGCCGGATGAGCCGAGCAGGGAGCCCAGCGCCTCGCCGAGCATGCTTTCCCCCTTGGGATAAACCATCAGTTCCAGGGTGGCGATCTGCGGCATGATGCCGAACTGCTCGGTGATCGGATCGCCTTCATTGAGTTTATCCGTGGCATCCAGCCGGATCTCAAAGGAAACGGACTCCTCCTGCACCCTTACCTGTTGCTGTCGCTGCAGTTCCAGCAGATCGGAGAACTCTTCCCGCTGGTGGAACTGGCGCAGCGTGGTGCGACTGGCGGCGATCCGCCGCTGCCGTGCCTCTTCCGTTTCCCCTGCCGGTGCGGTCTGCTCCGGAGCGTTGGGGACAGAAAAGGAAAGACTGCGGTTGCGGGTCAGCTGCACCGGGTTGAACTGAAAGGGAACAACCAGGGGCGGCAGGCTGAGTCCGTATTCGACAAAGGCGCCGCGCAGAATTTTCGGTTTGTTGGAGAATCCTCCGGACATACGTTTTCCTTTACGCTAAATTCAACCTGATTCGCTCGATAATGGTGCGGACCGGCTCCCTGTTTTCAAATTTGAAGGCGGTCATCAACTGTTCCAGCAGCATCAACGTCTGTTGGGAAAATCCCAGAAAGCAGTAATCCGTTTTTTCACCATACCTGATTTCGACAAAGTAGCCGAAATGATCATTGTTAATGACCTCATGCTGGATTGGTATGCCGCTTTCATCAACGATCTTGACGACTTGGGCAAACTCCTCGGCTTCAAGCACACCGTTTCCCCAGAAAGGCCGGTCATCCAGGGTGTCGCTCAGTGATTTCGAGACAAAGTGGGCCCGGTAGAACGGTTTGTCTTCGTTGCCGCGCCAGATGATTCGTAAACTGAAATCCTCTTTTTCCCGCAAACCTTTTTCCTCAAAAAAATCTTTTTCTATGAAAAGGACCATCCCGGAAACTCCGAACTCAGGGTTGTTTGATGGCTTGAAAGCAGACTCGAAGCCGGACTGATCGGGTAATGGGCGCTTACCGTGCCGGTGGTGTCAATGGAAAAGCCATAGGACAGGGAGTCCAGTCTGGTTACGCTCCTTCCGTTCACTCCGTTTAACGACAGCACCGCATCCCATGTGGTCACCCCTGATGCCGGTGTATTGCGGGAAGGGTGATCGATAAAGGTTGTGGGCCTGGCCGCTGCCTCGGCGTCGGTCCAGTAAAAGGGTTTGGTGTCGTCGTTTGGTCGCGGGTCCACATAAGGCGAAGACGTGCCGCCCAGGGGGACGTTGGTGTCGATGGTCTGGGTCCAGCGGTAGCCGTCCGGATAAGTAGGCGAGCAGACACCTCCGGTTATATCCACCTGAATCCCCACGCCGCGTGGTTCGGGGCCGAATGATGTCAGCGACGCGCTCTGATCCTGATCGCCTGAGGACGAAGTGGTGCTCTTGTCTGGTTGCTGCCGGGGGAAACCGCCTTTGTCCGGTGAAAAGCGTTTGAGGTCGATGCGCGGGGTGGCGTTTTCCCCGGCTTTCGAATGATTGTCATCCAGGGCGCGGGTGGCGCTGTTGCCCAGGGTTCTCTCAAGCAAAAACGCGGGAGAGGAAAATGCAGGTGCAACTTCCCGAGGAGATTTGCGCGTTTTCGCGGCGGATTCCCTATCCCGGTTATGGTTTTTTGTTTTTCTTCCGGCAGACATATCATTCCTCCTTCCGTTCAGGCGCCCTTGGGTTTGATGGTGTTTTTTGCGTCCACAGCTTGCCGATCTTGGCAAATTCCCTTTTCACTGCCCGCATGACATGGGTCATGCTGATGGGACAGTTGTCTTCCGCCGCCATGAATGCGCTGTTGACGGCGATATTGCGGATGTTGCCGCCCGCCACCTGGAACTGTTCGGCGAGGAAGTCGTAGTCCATGTCTTCGGCGCGCGGAGCCTCGGGGGGGAAATGGGCCTCCCACATGCGGGCCCGCAATGTTTTGTCCGGAAAGGGAAATTCGACGATAAAGCGGATACGCCGGGTGAAGGCCTCATCCATATTGGCGCGGAGATTGGTGGCAAGAATCACCATGCCCTCATACTCTTCCATTTTCTGCAGCAGGTAACTGGTTTCGATGTTGGCATACCGGTCATGAGCATCCTTGACCTCGGTCCTTTTCCCGAACAGGGCGTCGGCTTCGTCAAAGAAGAGGATGGCGTTGCTCCGCTCGGCCTCCCGGAAGATCCGGCTCAGATTTTTTTCCGTTTCGCCGATGTATTTGCTGACCACCCCGGCAAGATCAATCTTGTAAAGATCAAGTTCCAGTTCAGCCGCGACGATTTCTGCGGCAAGGGTTTTCCCTGTGCCGGGGGGGCCGGAAAAGAGGGCGGAGAGGCCGCGTCCTCGGCTGATCCTGCCGGCAAAACCCCACTCGTTGAATACCGTATACCGGTGTTTGACCTGGCCGCACAGTTCCTTGAGCAGGTCGATTTTTTCCTCAGGCAAAACGATGTCCGACCAATGGCAGCGGATCTCCGCCCTGACCGCGAGTTTGCCGAGATTATGGGACGACTGGCTGCGGCAGCTCTGGGAGAAATCAGCCAGGGACGCTCGTTTCCCTCTGCCCTCTGATCGGGCGACTCCCACGCCTGCCCGGACGGCGTTTTGGATGGCTCCGGGGGTCAGTTGAAAACGCTGGGCAAGGGTCTTACTCCATTCCCGTTCGGCTTTGCAGCCGTGTTTCTGCAGGGCCGCTTGCCAGCATTTTTCCCGCAGGTCGACCTCGGGCGTCGGCACCTCGATGGCATGAAAAACGATGTTTTCCCGAAGATGCTGCGGGTTCCACGGTTTTTCTCCGGCCATGAAAACAAGCCAGCCGTAAGAAAGAGCAGTCTGCTCGATTTTTTTGAAAAGCCGGATGGGGTCATCATCGCTGAAAAGCGTGTCGATATTGTCAAGATAGATGATGGATCGGGTCAGCAACCCCTCACGGAAGGCGAGTGCCAGGATTCGTTCTCTTGCGGATGAGTCATCGGGCAACAGCAGGGCGTCAAGGTACAGCAGGGGGCATTGTATTTCCTCGCAGATTGCCAAGGCAAGATGCATTTTGCCGCACCCTTCCGGGCCGTGCAGAGAGAAAAAAGTTTTGTTGTCCGAGCCTTCCTCTCTTTTGATAAAGGGCATGGCAAGGTTTCTCAGTCTTGTCTTGACAGGGGGGGCCACGGCAACTTCGGAGAGGGTGATATCCGGGACAATCGTGCGACAGGTTCCGGAAAGTCTGCTGTCGAGCCCGTTGTCTCCCAGGATGAAAGCGACGATGCGCGGGTCAAGCCGGAGAAACCGGGCAAGGTCACTCGACCCGGACGGACTGTTCGGGTCGGGAACATGCTCGAGAATTCCACTCCGCTGCAGCCGGGAACCGGAAACCAGCAGCCGTCTCATTGTCCATTTTTCCTCCCTGGTTTCGGCGAGAAGATCGAGAATGAGATCAATGGATGGTTTTTTGCGGGTGATGTCATCCTGCAGAAAAGCGTATATGGTGTCATACTTCCGCTCAAGCTCAGGGGCCAGGCAGATGACGATCATCTGCACTTCCAGGGGGGAAAGGCCGAACATGGCTGCCAGGGCGGGCAGGGAAAAGATGATGTTCCGGTGTCGTCCGTCACGCAGTTTCCTTTCCATCTCACCTTGCAGGGCGGAGATTTCCTGTCGGATCATTCGTATTGCGCCAGCGTTATCAGAAGGTTTTCCGACACCTTGCAAAAGACGCTCAACCTCCTCAAAAGAGATGGAAAAGCTGTTCCGGGCCTTTGTTTCCGGCGGCATTTCGTGGCCACGGAAACGGAGCAGTCCAAGTCGCAGCAGCAGATCGAGTTTTCTCAGTTCGTCCGCCAGGTGTGCGAAGCTGTCGGCATATGCCGGAAACTGCCGGTCGTCTCTCTGCAGAAGCTGGACACTCACGGTGTCACCTCAAAAAACAGGGTTTTGCGGGTCAGGTGGGAGATGTCGATGCGCATTTCATAGAAGCCTGGAGCAAGATCCGCCGGTATCGTCACGTCAAACGACTCGCTGTTCAATGCAACCCCTGAAAGGATGACTCGCCTCATCAGGGAAACATATGCCCTCCAGCCGGTCAGGTTGGCGCCGCTGATGGTGAGAACGGAACCGGCCGGAGCCGACATGGGATGAATCGATTCCACTGTGGGGGGGAGAAACGGCGCCCGCACATCCGGTACGCCCACCTGTCTCACTCTCTTGGCCAGAGCGCGTTCCCTGGCCGGCAGCATGTCGAGCTGGACCACGCCGACCTCGTAGGCCACGGATAAACGATAAGGCTGGGAAAAGGTGGACCAGAGGGTGGCAAGTTCCTCAAGTTCAATGGGGTTCTGCATAACCTTGATCTGTTCGCGCGCGCCGTCAAGCCCCGTTGCCAGGTAATCATCCGGGATGACCGGATTTTCATAGAGAATTCGCATCGCTTCCCCTAGGATTTCGTGACTTGCGGCATTGCCGGTCACCTGGTCATTAAGCGCATGTGGCGTCAGCAGGTAATGGAGATGGAGCGACAACGGTGGCGGCACAAGGCGTCCCGGGGCATCGGCCCTGGCCTGCCAGTCCTGGTTGCGCAAGGTCGGGCTTTCCACCACCTTGTACAGATAGAGGTTGACCCGCCGGTCAACACCGCTTTCGTGCGGCGAGAGAATCGTCACATCCACCTCCGGAGTCAGGTTCATTTCTCCGAGAAGAAGATTGCGCAGTGATTCGCTCACCATGCCGATTGCCGTTGATTCGCTCACGTTCGTCCTCTCATCTGATGGTCCGTAATGTCATGTGTGACATATAGCTGCGTTCCCAGAAGGCGGCTGGTTGCCTGTTCCCGCCGGTGTTCGTTGTCTGCCTGATCACCACCACCTGCTGCAGGGGAGGTTGGCTGATTCCCTGTTGTTGTTCCTCCTGCCTGGCTGATTCCGTCTGCGGTTTTTCCTGTATTTCTTTCTGCACCACGGCTTTTTCCCGCATCATGGCATGAAAGGATTGCCGCAGCTGCATGGTCTGGGTTTCCTGGAGCTCCTTTTTCTTCACCGGAAAGACGGGGCTTGCAGCATTTCCATTATCTTCGTTTTTCTGGAGCGCGGGAGACGGCGAAGAAGACTGGACGCGGGTTGCGGAAAAATGCGCAGCAGTCGCCGCCTTTGCCCTGTGTTCTTCGTGAAGCCGGTATTTCGGGGCAGGAATCGTTTTGCCTGTAATATCCTCTGCCCGGTCTTTTTTTACAGAAGGCGAGTCCGCGTTATGCCGGTCGTCCTGCAGCGGCGGAGGGGGAAATCGCTGACTGGCAAATTTTTCCACCTCAAGGGGGTTTTCTTTGACGTGAGCGAAGGGTGCAGCCCCGGCGAACGGTCCGGTCCGGGCATTGCCATTGCCCGGACCGGAAGAAGGAAGGGATGTGTCGCCCGTTGCCGGGGCAACTGGGGGATGTGTGATTTCCTGATGAAATTTCATTTCTTTCCCGCTCATGGCGTGAATGAATCCGTTTCCTTCTTCTTCCAACTTGCCATTCCCAGCAGGGGCGGCATCGACAGCCAAGGGCGAAGATGAGTTGTTCCGATCTGTTTTTCTTGCAGGGAATGGTAAGGGAGATGCATCCGGAACTTCAATATTTGTTTCTGTGATTCCGGGTTGGATATATGGCGCAACAGTCTGGGGAACATCACGTTTTTGCAACGGGTTTGTTCTGGAGGAGTTTGTTTTTGTGGCAGAGGCTGAGAAAATGGGAGAGTTTGCATTTTTTCCCAAGGAAAAAGCGTTCGCCATGGGTTTTGTAATATCCGTTTCAGCCGGCCTGAAATGAGTTTCCTGTTGTCGAGAAAATTCCTCGCCGGTTTTATCCGGAGCATAATGAAACGGCGCCGGCGGCTGCGGCTGGAGCGCACCCTGCTTGAGGTAACACTTTCCTTTGTCCGGCAGGCCAAGGAGTGACCGCACCAGAGTCGGCCGGTCAGGAGTGTTTTCAGAAGGAGTCATGGATTCGCTCCATTTGCGCGGACAGAATTTCAATATACCGTCTGCGGTTTTCTCTTGTCATGCCGAGGATCTCCGTTTCGCTCCAGTGGTAATGAAAGGCGAGATAGTGCACCTCCTGCAGCAGCGCGTCCAGGCTTGTGCGCAGTTCGTCCAGAATAAAATGCTCGAGATCAAAGGAGGCGGCAAACATTCTCCGACATTCGGGACAGAACGCCTCCATGGTCAGATCAAGTTTCGGCCCGAGAGTCTCCATCGCCTTTTCTATCTCCTCCTTTGCCTTTGAGGAAAGGTTTGTAATATCAGCCGGAAGAGGGGGGGCAAGGGGGCCGATGGACTTGATGCAGCGTGCCAGCAAAAGGTCGGCGGCTTGCATTTCATCCTCTTCCGCCAAAGAGAAGAGCGCTTCCTGATTGCTTCCGTTGGGCAGCCGGAAAGTGACCTGGATGCCGCCGGACTCTTCAGAAAGGGTCATGGTGTGATGAAGACTGAGCTGGGGAACGGTTTTTACCGGAATGCTGTCGATGGTAAAATCGATATCCATTTTTTTTCCGCAGTCCTGCCATGCGCAACTGATGACCGCCCTGATGTCGCGACCAAAGGTGATTTCCCGCAGTTTGAGCAGAAGAAATTGGCGGTCGCCGACCAGCAGGTCGCGCACCAGCCATTCCGGCACATCTTCAATATCGCCGATCCGGGCGATGCAGTTAGCCAGCAGTGCGGTCGTCAGGGCGGGGGCGGAAAGGTGGAGGCTTCCTGCGATCAGTCTTTCGCAGAATCCGTTCAGCGGCAGAAGCAGGAGATCCCGCATCGCTTGCCCCCGCTGGTCAACGTAACCTCCCGGCAGGATGCAGTTGCACTGGGTCATGGTCATTAAGACTCAGCCGGTTCCGTTACGGCGGTGTCCCGCTCCCAGCCCTCGTTTTCCAGCTTGATGCTCTGGATCATCACTGCATTGCCGCTGGCGTCAAGCTCCGGCAGGGCCTGGTATTCCGACACCCAACAGCGGTAAACCTTGTAGGACAGCACTTTGCTGCCCTGAAGGTTGAAGACGTCGATGACGATGTCCTTGCGGAAATTCTTCAGGGACATGGAGGCGTCGCTCTGGAAGTTGTTGACCAGGTTGGCCCACTCCTCAAAGGTGGTGTCATGGGTAACCCCCGCTTCCATGGTGATGCCCTCATAGGATGTTTTGCCCGGCAGTTTGCGGCTTGCGCTTGGGTCACCCCCCTCACGCCAATCCGTTACTTCCGTACTTTTTTTCAGGGCGCTGCATTTGCTCAGGCCGGCCACATACTTGCCGTCCCATTTGATTTTGAACTTGAAGTTCCGGTAGGGATCAAACCGGTGGGTGTTTACTGTAAACTGTGCCATATCAGATCTCCCTCATAAAAGTGCCTAAAGTGCCTAAAGTGTCTAAAGTGTTTAAGGTGAATAAGTTTGGAACGCCTAGAGTTGAAAATGGCTGAACTGACCGGGATTTCAGGGCTTTTAGCGTACTTCAAACTTTCGTCACTTGGTTGTTAATTCTGTCCCGCTTTCTGGCTGATCTTAACAACTATGAACTCCGCCGGTTTCAGCGGGGCGAACCCTACCAGAACATTAACGATGCCCAGATCAATGTCCGCCTGGGTGGTTGTCTCGCTGTCGCATTTGACGAAAAAGGCCTGGGAAGGGGTGGAGCCCTGGAACGCACCCTGACGGAACAGGGTCATCATGAAGGAGCCGATGTTGAGCCTGATCTGGGACCAGAGTTCCTCGTCGTTCGGTTCGAATACGGTCCACTGGATACCGTTATAAATGCTGACCCGCAGCATGATGGCCATGCGGCGCACTGTAATGTACTTGTATTCCGGATCGGAGCTCAGGGTGCGTCCTCCCCAGAGAACAATGCCTGAACCCGGGAATTTGCGAATGACGCAGACACTTTTTTTCTGTTTGTTCAAAGTGCCCTGCTGCACATCGGTAAGGTCGGTGACGAGTCCCACCGCGCCGCCGACAATGGCTTCCGTGCCGGCCGGTGTTTTCCATACCCCGCGCCGTGCGTCGATGCGCGAATACAGTCCTGCCGCAAACCCCGAGGGGGGCACGCTGATCGGTTCGGACGACAGACCGGTGGGGTCAAGCATTTTCAGCCACGGAAAATAGACGGCTCCATAGGAATTGGGGGTGTTGATCTCATCCCGGTACTGGGCGGCGTCTTCCAATGTGATGTCGTCACGGTCCATGTCGGCGATATAAAAGCAATCGCTCAAGGGGCGGTTGCTGCAGTAGTTCATACCGGCGTCAGCCACCGCGGGAGAGCCGATGCCCGGCACGGCAATCAGATTGACATCGCGAATGGTGTCGAGCCAGGAAAGGGCGCTGGTGTAGTCGTTGTCGTTAAGGGGCAGGGTTCCGTCGCTGCCGAGCTGCACCGCGCTGACCGCGCCACTCACCGTATCATCGCCCAGATAATAGTAATCCTCGGCCGCGGTGTTCTGCGGGCGCATGGATGAGGAGCCGTACACCTCGATGCCGCCGTTTCGTCTGCCCAGTCGCAGGGCGCCTGCCGCGTTTTCCAGGGGGTCGGCCGCGGCTGCAATCTCAACCTTGGATCCGGCGCTGGTGTTGCCGGAGGTGATGCGCAGCATATTGGTGTTCTGTATGGTGACGGTAACGGTGTAGGCGTTGGCCGGGGTTGATTCCCTGAGGGGCGTCATGGCCCGGATGGTGGTTTGTATCGCCCCGCGGATGTCATCGAGAACGGAGACATCCGCGCCAGCAAGGGCACTGGTGAGGTCCACGGTGCGGTAGCCGTCATTGCTGAGGTTTATTTTGAATTTGCGTTGATTCCCGCCCAGGAGGTCGCCGCCCAGAGTAAGGGGGCCGCTCTGGCTGTATCCGGCGATCTGGTTGCTGTTGCCGGTGTTGACCGCGACCTGGATGTATTTGGAACTGGTGTTGACCACGGTCTGCACATATTCGGAGGAGGCCGGGTTCATGGAGAGATTTTCATAGGCTTCAACCAGAAGAGGGGGCTCATCCGGTTTCGGGTTGTCTTGGAAAACGCTCATGTTGAAGTCGTTGGCCGGGTCATCAGCCCGGGTGCTGTCGACAACAACCATCAGGTGGTTGCCCCACCCCCCGGCCGACCGGGCCGAAATGGTCATGCTGTTCTGAGGGCTCCCGCCTCGATCGCGCACCGTCACCGAGGCCGTGTCCGCGCCCGATGCGACTCGACCCACATAGCACTGGGTGCCGCCGTTATTGAAGAACTGAAATACGGCGTGGGCCAGGAAATAGCCGTTCAGAAAACCGCCGTAAATGGTCTGGAATTCGGTAAAGTTGAAGATCTTTTTTACCGCGCCTATCGGCCCTCTTTCAGCAACGCCGAAAAATGCCGCTGTGGAGGTTCCGGCAGCCTCGATGGGCTTGACACCGCTGGAAATCTCTTCCACATACACACCGGGATACGTTAAAACGGCCATGCTCTTCCTCCTTGTCAATTAAGGATTTGCTTTGTTATTTTTTGGCTCTTGATTTTTTCTGTTTGCTCGACGCGGCGGATGCGCCCTGCTTTTTGACGTCGATAACGGCGATGATGTCACGCATTGCCAACCTGAGAAGTTTTCCGTTGTGCAGGATTTCCGTGTCGACAATCTCCGCCGATGTCTGGCCGGGGGCAAGGTAACGGGTATGTCCGCTGTTGAGGCGGAGCATGACCGGTCGTTCCATGTTGTTTCTGATGGTGACGGGCATTGAGATCCTCATTATGGGGCTGTGTTAAGAAGCCATACGGTTATCACCGCATGAGTTGTTATGGAATACGAATCCACACTGAGCAAAAGGGGTGCCAGATGTGTGATGTGGACTGTTGATGGTTTAATAGTGATGTTGTTTCAGGCAGTTACTTTGCGTTATTTTGTCACGGCAGAAAAAAATGTCTTACTGTTTATTCTGCGTGTGACAACAGGTTGTCACCTTTCACGGTTACAGGTATTGATTTTGAGATGACAGGGTGCGCGCTAAAGATGGAGCTCTTTTTTGAGCCCGCCTGATGAAAAGGCGGGGGTAATGACGGAAAATTCAATAAAAATGAAAAAAATCGGCATGTAACAGACTGGTGTTGCAGCATCTTTGATGCGGTTCCTTTTTTTTCCCCCTGTTTCCGTCAACGCCATGGACCTTGGTCTTTCAATCCGGATTCATGGATTTGTCTCCCAGGATTATCAGGGTTGCTCTTCCGATAATTTTTTCGATTTTCATCGTCACGGTGGAATATTACTGGATTGACGGAACGACCACGATGCTGCATATGTACATTATGTACGATAATGAAGCGCCGAAGCGGTTCAGGAATTATTTCGCCGCAAAAGTTTCCTGAAATTTCTGAAAGGGTTTAATCGTGTCCCTCACCAAAGTGTCCACCCTCATCCTTGTGCTGCTGTTTGTGCTGGCGGCCTTTTCCAGAGCTCATGGGGATGATTTTGTTTTGGTGGTTCGTAAGGACAGCCCGGTAACCACCCTGACGGCGGATACGGTGAAGCGGATTTTTCTCGGCAAAAAAAGGAAATGGGAAGATGGTTCTTCCATAACCTTTATTCTCAATAATAACCTCAAGGTACATGAACAGTTCGTTTATGATATCCTGAAGAAGTCGCCCAGCCAGCTGTCGGCATACTGGAAGCTGATGCTTTTTTCAGGCAGAGACTATATGCCTCTTTTTGTGGATGACGACGAGGCGGCCATAGCTGGTGTCGCAGAAAGCATAAACGCCATCAGCTACATTTCTTCGGAAAAGATTGACAGCCGGGTTAAGCCCGTGAAGATTCTGCGGGAGCCTTGAGCGTTCAATTTTCTTTCCTGACAACTTCTGCCGCAAAAGTTTTTGTAAACCATGTGGCAGACCATGAATTGTTTTTATCCCACATCCTCATCATTTTTCAATTTTGTTGCCCGACGCAGGAGAAAAAATCACGGACATGAAACCGACGCCGGGGCCCTAAACCCCTGAAAGGATAGAACTGATTTTATAAATATCACGATATTCCTGACACAAATGACTGCCTTTTGGTGGATGGGGAATGAATATTGCTTAATTGCAATCTGATCCGCTGGACGATAACTTTCAGGATTTTCATTCGACATCCGGGAGGCGGTGGCGAATGTCTGGGGGGTCCTGTTCGAGTGAATTGTCCGGATTGTCGCACCTCTGGGGTGAAAGTCAAATTCTGCTCGACATTTTTCCCTCTCTTTGTGCATGATGGAAAAAGAATATGTAAATAACGAGGGATCAGCGGAAAGGAAAAAATCAATGTACAATGTTTCTGAGAAGCAGTTAGAGCAGATTGACGCGATTTTGAAGGAAGACCTGATAGCTATCGGGGTCCATTGTGCCATTCTTATCGACACGGCAGGCAACACCATAGCCGAACTCAATGACGGTCAGACGAGTTATGACGTAACCTCATTTGCCGCCCTTGCTGCGGGGAATTTCGCCGCGGTGGACGCCATGGCCAGATTGGTCGGCGAACAGCAGTTTTCTCTCCATTTTCACCGGGGAGAAAAGGAAAGCATTCATTTCAGCAAGGTCAATGAAGAGATATTGCTGATCTGCATTTTCGGCCAGGATGTTTCACTGGGTTTTTTGCGACTGAAAACAACGGAAGTCATCGATAAGATAAAATTAATCTGGGAAAGATGATAGCGAGAGGTAACCTGTGGGATTTATTAACGTAAAGAAAAAAGAAGTACAGATCAAGATCGTGTATTACGGACCTGGGCGGGGTGGAAAAACCACCAATCTCGATTACATCAACAAGAAATACAAACAGCGGATCAAAACAGAAATGGTCAGCATCAAGACCCATGGTGACCGGACCTTGTTTTTTGATTTTTTGCCGGTTGATATCGGTCAGATTCATGGCTTTGACATCAAGATCCAGCTGTATACGGTTCCGGGCCAGGTCAAGTACAATGCCACCCGCAAGCTTGTTCTCAAGGGGGTTGACGGCATTGTTTTCGTCGCTGATCTGCAGCAGGAGAGAAGGGACAGCAATATCAAGTCCCTGGAGCAGATGAAGGAAAATCTGCTGAGCCATAACAAGGATGCCTTCAAGATACCTCTGGTGTTGCAATATAACAAGATTGACCTGAAAGGTCAGGCGCCGCTGCTGTCCGTTGACGAAATGGAACAGGACCTCAACCGTGAACTGAAGGTTCCTTTTTTTGTGGCAAGCGCGGTTACCGGAGAAAACGTTGTGGACACATTAAAGAAAATTATTTCCATGACTCTGATTTCCTTCCGCAAGGAGCTGCAATAGGAGGCGAGAATGACTGACAATGCGGAGACAATCAAAGAGCTGAAAGCGGCCATCCTGGCGATTGAATGGGAAATATCCGATGAGGCCATGGATAATCTGGCCCAGGCCATAAAGCCCTTGCAGAGCCGGTGGGTCGGACAGAAGCCCCTTCTTGTCTGTCTGCAGGTGATCGGCACCTTAGGGCTGTATGTCAAGAAAGCCAGGGAAAGGGCCCATCAGGACGCCATCAAGTTGCTGCATTCGGTTTTCGCCACCCTGGAAAAGGTGTATGTCAACCTGGAATTGACCGATGCCCAGAAGGTTGCCCTGGTGCGGGGCGAGGTGGCAAAATATAATGCCCTCAAGGATGAAATTTCCAGGCCGCATAAAGATGCGCCGCCCGCACCTCCGCCTCCCCGTGAAGCCCCTCCGGTTGAGGTGGTGCAGGACACTACCGGCGGTGGCGGCACAACCATGCGCAACCTGATGGATCAGAAGGAAGATACGGCCGTGGATGGCGCCTTTAATTCCCTGTTTCAGGGGATGGTGGGAGACGACCGCCAGGCGCCGCCTCCACCCATGCCGCCCATGCCCTCAGCCGTTGGGGGCCCGGATGCCAAGGAAATCCGGCTGGACAGGGTCGATGATGAGGTGTTTCCCGAGGCGGACAGCCTGCTCGATGATTTTTTCGGCGACGACGATATCGGCATATCCGTGGAAGAGACCAACGCCGCGTCTCAGGTTCAGGAGGCGGAGGAGGGGACGGTTGAAGTCGATATCGGTCGCGTCGAGCCTGAGAGGAAAGAGTCGCTGATTGATGTTACGGCAGGTGAAACCGCTGTGCCTGAAGTTGAGGAAGAAGAGGAGGCGCGAGCTGACAAGCTGGGGCGGATCATCCAGAAGATTGCCCACGGCGTAAGCGAAGACGGACTGCGGGGTCTGGCGGATGAAGTGGCGGATTTGCAAAGAGGTTTTCCCAATCATTCCTCCATGCATCTTTTCCTGCAGTTCATTGCAGCCGTTGGTCGCCATCTGCAGCGTAATCCGGGCATCATGGAAGAGGATTCCTGCCGCCTGTTGCAGAAGAATTATGACCGGTTGAACCATTCGCTTTTTACCATGAAGCCGCAGAAGTCGCTCCTTGGCGCCCATCTGGAGGCGACAGCTGATTATATCGCCTGGAATGAGTCTCTGGTGAATGCGTTGCAGAGTGCGCCGCAAGTGGTTGTCGAGCCTCCGGTCGCCGTGGAAGCCACAGCGGAGCCCTCGGAGTTGTCCGCGGCCATGGAGGCGGCGGTAACGGATATTGTTCGCCGGGAAGTTGACAAGCTCCGGGAGGAGCTCATGCAGATGATGGAAAAAGAATAGCCAGCGGAGTTTTCAACGATGCTCGTTTTTTGTGAGGAATGCGGCAAACGTTATTCCTTCCCCCCTGAAAAAGTTGATCCCGACAGCAAGAAGTTCCGCTGCCGGGATTGTAATTTTTTGATGACAGTTACTCCGACGGACCAGGAGGGAGGGCTTGAAGATGTGCCCTCCCCCCCGTCCCCCTCCGCCGAAGATGACAGATCAGGCGCCGGATGAGACCGGGCCCGGGCTGTCATCTTGTCCATATTCATATTGCATTGTTGCCGGTATTCCAGAAAGGGGAATGACCGGCAACAATGCCTCGGGTGATCAGCAACCTTCGATTGCCTTTCCTTTCGAGCTTTTGATCTTCACTTCGGTTCCCACCGGGAATTCGGCGGCCTGGCTGCCGCAGTCAAGAGTTACGGTGGCGCCTTCAACTGCGGTGACGGTGCATTTGCCGCTTGCCGCATAGAGTGCTCCCGCTGAAGTCACGACGAATGCGATGGCCAGAAGGAAACTTGTTGTCTTTTTCATGATGTTTCTCCTTGTGTTTGGTTTTGTCGCCCATGGGCTGCTTGTTGTTGTCCTGAAAATGTTCTGTTATTTAATGTTCTGTTATTTACCGTGACATTCATTGCATTTGCTCGGTCCGGTGGTCTCACCCGCCTTGGCCATGTTTTTGTGGCAATCCATACACATGGCATGCATCTGCTTCTTGTATTCACCTGCTCCGCCACCGGCGGTGATTGCCGCGGTCAAACGTTCGCATTTATCCGCTCCTGTAATCTCCTCAGCAGACTTTGCGCCCTGATGACAGGCGACGCATGTGAACTCATCGGTGTAGGCAAGCCCGGAAGCCGCGCTTTTCCCTTTCAGATATTTTTCCGCATGGAGCGCATGGCTGAACTCCTTGACCTCTTTTTTGTCGGCATCGAGTCCTGCAATGGACGGACACGCCTGCTGGATATTGATGTTTACCTTTTCCGGGAGAGCAGTCTGGTCCCCGGCCATCAGGGAAACGGGCGCCATGAGAAAAAAAACTGCTGCTCCAGTCAGGGATAAAAGTTTGCTGGAAAATTTTTTCGGGTGAGAATTCTGTTTGTTGAACATGTTTTCCTCCTGCGTTGCTGTGATATTGTGGACGCCATTGGATGCGTCCTCCTTTTGCCCAAACAATACGGTGCGGCTGGAGAAAAAAATAGAGGACATCGGGACAAATCAGGGGGAACAGGGGGTGATGTCGGGTAGACATTGCAGTAAAATCAGTATATTACATGAATACGTGAGCGACCTTCATTTGAGAGAAGAACTGAAAGATGTACGGCTGAAAAGAATAAAAAGAAAAGAAATCCGGTGTCGGGCAGGGCGGAATTGTTTATGATAGGGCTTTCAAATGAACAGAACATGACAGGAAGTAAAGCAATGGATACGAATAAATTTACCGGCGGCGTACCAATGGTCAGGATTGACGGGACCAAGGTACGGACCCTGCGGGAAACAAAAGGGCTGACCCAGCTTTTTCTGGCCACCTCGGTCGGCGTTACCACAGATACCATTTCCCGCTGGGAAAACAAGAGATACCCCACCATCAAGAAGGAAAACGGCCTCAAACTGGCGGAAACCCTTGAGGTTGATATTGAGGAAATTCTTGAACAGGATGAGGAGAGTGCTCCGGAGACGCCTTCGAAAACCCTTCCGGAATCCCCTTCTGAAGCCGTTCACCCCTCAGAGTCCCAATCCGCCGGAGATGCTCCCCATGAAAAGAGACGTCCCCGTGTGGTTCCGGCGGTCATTTTTGCCATTCTTTTCTTGGGTTTTTTTCTGCTGTGGCGTTTCTACCCGGTGGCTGAGGCGCCGTCAATCACCGCCGTCCGCCGTCTGCCGGCCCAGGTGGTTGTCGATGCCCCTTTCCCCGTGGCAATCAAAGTGACCAGCAACGCGACATCTCCCATCTCCCTTATCGTCAAGGAAAAACTTCCACCGGGCAGCAAGCTGCTTACCGCAGTTCCTCCCTATTCCGCTTATGACGCCAAAACAGGCGAAGTAAAATGGCTGCTGAAGATTGATGGCCGGCAGGTGTTTGCCTATACGGTGAAAATTGCGCCGACAGAACAGGCGGTGCAATTTGAGGGGACGGTGGCCGTCCCGAAAGGATCCGGCCGCCCGGGCCCAGTCCAGGGAAATTCCACGGTCAAGCTTACCCGTTTTCATTGGGCGGATTCAAATGCCGATGGCCGCATCAGCGACGAGGAGATTCTCACGGTGTATGATGTTTTCAACGAAATCATGAGCCTGGGAATTGATATCGATCAGGTGGAGGAAATCTGGCTGGGATCTGGTTATGAATGGAACAGTGAAAAGAAGAAATTTGAGATTTTTCCCTGACAAGGAGATGTCTATATGGAGACAAGGAGAGGAATAATGAAAGGTTGGACAGTAAAATTATTTCCGCTGGCGGTTCTGTTTGGGGTTTTGATTCTGACCCTCCCCGGAAGAGTCGGCGCCCAGGATCTGATCAGCGGCAGATATGTTTCTTCCGCGGGCAAGAATATTATCCTTGATCTGGATATCAAAAGCCCTGCTGCCGGCAATCTCATCGTCCATCAGTTCTTTCCGGCAGGGATTGCCATGGTGAGATCAACTCCGCCTGTCATGAAATTTGACAATGGCAAGGCAAAGTGGCTCATCAAGAAGGTGCAGCCCGGCACCTTGCGGATAACGGTGGAACTTTCCGAACCGATCCCGCAGGGCGAGGTCAGGGCGGAGGTGCGCTGCCGGAATCAGGAAACCGGCAAGATGATGGATATCGCGATCAGGCCGTGACCTGCGGAATCGGATTGTTTATCGGCAACTGACAGGGCTTCAACAACCTGCGTGATGGTGACCATTCATATCCGTTTGGCTTATGAGAAGACTTCGAGGAATGCTGCAACCACTTTCGGATCAAAGTGCGTTCCCGACTGAGCACGTATGTGGGCAAGAGTTTTTTCCCTGGACCAGGCCGGCCTGTACGGACGATCGGAAGTCAGGGCGTCCCAGACGTCGATAATGGCAAATATCCGGGCGCCAAGGGGGATCTGCTGGCCCTTCAATCCCTGCGGGTATCCTGACCCATCCCATTTTTCATGGTGGCAGTAAGGAATATCAAGAGACTGGCGCAGATAGGGAACTGGTGACAGCAGTTTAAAGGCGATGTCAGTATGGCTTCTCATGATCTGCCATTCTTCGTCGGTCAGGGGGCCTGGTTTCAGGAGAATTCTGTCCGGAACACCGAGCTTGCCGATGTCATGCAGCAGGGCTCCCCTGCGCACGTGGATAAGTTCATCATCTCCCATGCCCATGAAGCTGGCGATTTTCAGGGTAAGATCCGTCACTCTCTGGCTGTGCCCTTCGGTTTCCTTGTCTCGGTAATCAAGTGCGCGCGACCAGCCCTCGATCGTTGTGTTGTAAGCCTGGACAAGATTATCGTGGGATGTCTGGAGTTCCTGCTGAAGAATTTCCCGCTCGAAGATTTCCTTTTTGAGTTGTTCGTTGGCTGTGCTGAGTTCCCTGGTGCGCGCCTGGACGCGGGTTTCCAGATCCGTATTGGCCACCCTCAGATCGGCAATGGCATTTCTGAGCCGGAGAAGCACTCTGATCCTGGCCCGTAGTTCATCATTTTCATAGGGCTTGACAATGTAATCATCAGCCTGGAGGGCGTAGCCTCTCATTCTGTCTTCATGTATGTCCCGGGCGGTTTGAAACAGGATCATGATGTCCTTCAGCGTTTCGTTGGACTTTATCAGCCGGCACACCTCGAAGCCATCCATTCCCGGCATGTTGACGTCAAGGAGGATGATGTCTGGTTTAAAGCCGTGAACTTTTTCCAGGGCCTCTTGGCCGTTCTGGCAGAGCTCAATTTGGTACCCTTCATCAGCAAGTATGCGCATGATGGAAGCCCGGATGTTTTTGTCGTCATCGACAACGAGAATCCGATTCATTGTGTACCCGGTTGTTGTTGAGATTTATCGCATTTTTTCATTTTTTCTTCCTGTACGAGAACTCCGCTTTTGACGGCAGGGTATTCTTGTCAGTCGTTTTGAAGGTTTTTTTCAGCCAGAACACGGTGAACGATTTCCGCCAGATCTTTTTTGATGAATGGTTTGGGCAGAAAACCCCGGATGCCGAGCTGCTTCGCTTTCTCTTCATCGATGATTTCACTGAAGCCGGTGCAGAGGATGATGGGCAGTGCGGGGCGATTTTGCAGCAGCATTGCCGCCAGTCTGTCGCCGGTTAAGCCCGGCATGGTTTGATCCGTGATGATCAGTTGGAATGATTCCGGATCTTTTTTGAAGGTATCAAAAGCTTCCTGGCCGCTCGTGGCTGCGGTGACTTTGTATCCCTGGGTCTCAAGCATGCGGTGGACCGACTGGAGCAAGGCCTGTTCATCGTCAACAAGGAGAATGTGTTCCCCGTTTCCCCTGACGGGAGCGTCATCAGGTGTCTCCGTCTCAGGTTGTTCGTTCTTGTCTTCGTACAGGGGCAGGTGGACGGTGAAGCTGGTTCCCACTCCGGGCGCACTCCTGACGGTAATTTCGCCGTCATAGTTCCTGACGATGCCGTGCACCACGGAAAGCCCGAGTCCTGTCCCTTCGCCCTGTTTTTTGGTGGTGAAATAGGGATCAAAGATCCGTAAAACGGTTGGCCTCTCCATGCCGCAGCCGGTGTCTTTGACTTGCAGGCGGATATAGCGCCCCGGGAATAGGGTCAGGGAGGTCTTGCTCATGTTTTCAAGAGAAACCGTCACCTCTTCCAGGTTGATGGTCAGGACACCCCGACTCTGCATGGCATGATAGGCATTGGTCGCCAGGTTCATCATGATCTGGTGAATATGGGTGGGGTCGGCCAGGACGACGGCGTAATCCGTTTTGATATTGGCGCAGATTTTGATGGTTTTTGGTATCGAGGCCCGGAGCAGCTTGATGCATTCCTTGATGACGGGGGTGACCAGCAGCGGGGCGCGGTCATGATCGGTTTGCCGGCTGAAGGTGAGAATCTGTTTGACCAGCTCCTTGGCGCGTTGCGATGCCTTGAATATTTCCTGAAGATCCGCTTTTTTCGGGCTGTCCGGAGGCTCCTGTGCCAGCAGCAGTTCAGTAAAACAGAGAATGGGGACAAGGATATTGTTGAAGTCGTGGGCAATGCCGCCGGCCAGGGTGCCGATGGCTTCCATTTTCTGTGCCTGGCGCAGCTGAAGTTCAAGTTTCCGGTGTTCCTCGGCCTGTTTTTTTGCTTCGGTTATATCGCGTAAATACTCAACAATGCCTTTGATTTCGCCATGTTCGTCCAGCATGGGATAGGCATAAAGTTCCAGGGTTCCGGTAGGCCCGTCCGGAGAGAGGCGAGGGACTTCTCCCCATTCCAGCCTGCCGCTTTTTAAGGCGCGTGTTGCCGGACAGTTGATGCAGGGGGTGTTCCTGTTCTGGTAGGCTTCATGGCACTTTCGGCCGACAAGGGGAAGTTTGGCGGGAAAGAGTGTGTCCATGGTGGGATTGACCTGGATAATGGTCAGCTCGGAATCAAGAACGCTGATGCCGTCCTGAATGGACGTGAACACGTCGTGCAGCAGTTGTTTGCCTTCCTCTATTTTTTTTACCTGGTGTACCCGTTCCGTGATGTCCCTGGCAATGCCTATGATGCCGGTGATCTGCCCTGATGAGTCGAACAGCGGACTTTTGCTTGTCAGAAAAATGGCCCGGCCCGATGGGGTCAGTATCTCTTCCTCGAAGAGTTCCGGTTTCCCGGTTTCCATGACTATTGCATCAACTTCCTCTATCTGTCCGGCGAGCTCAGGGGGAAACAACGCGTCATCCCTGTTGCCGAGGATTTTCTCTTTGGGAGACCCGATAATGCCGATGGTTGCCTCGTTGGCGATGATGTATCTGCCCTGTCTGTCCTTGGCGAAAATAGCGTCTGATGATCCTTCTATGATGGCATTGAGCAGGGCATTGTTTGAAGCAAGCTTGTTTTCCGTTTCTCTGATGGCGGAGGTGTCTCTCAGGATTCCACTGAAGTAATTCTTGTCACCGGAAATCCAGTGGGACACATTCAGGTCGAGTGGAAATTCGCTGCCATCCTTTCTCAGTCCATGAAAACTGAGGGGGCGCGCCAGGTAACTGCTCTTGCGGGTTTGTTTAATGCGCTCAAGTCCCCTGGTATGGTCCGTTCTGTAGCGTTCAGGCATCAGCGTGGATACCTTTTTCCCTGCAAAATATCCTCTTTCGTATCCGAACATGGCTGCGGCTCCGCTGTTGGCGAAAATAATGACACCATCTTCTGAAGCCAGAATAATGCCGTCGATGGTTGTCTCGACGATGGAGCGAAACCGTTTCTCGCTGTCCTGGCGTTTCGTCATCTCCTGCATCATGTCCAACCGGTGCTTTTCGTAATAGACGAGAATGACGCCGACGGCGCTCATGAAAAAGAGCAGGGAGGCAAGCATGAAACCCCAGGGGGCGAACCATTCCACGGTTCGCAGAAAGGGGTAGTTCGATTTGTGCAGACCCCAGAGAACCAGTGAGATGCCGGTAAACAGTCGTGTCGCGGTGCGGTGCGGGCGGGACAGAAAACGGGCGCCGGAAAGCAGAAAACAGGCGCCGATGAAAAATGCCCCCGGAGCGTGCAGGGGGGCGAAAGAAAAGGATTTCAGAAACCCGATTACGGTCCAGAGAATGGCGCATCCGGCAAGAACAGGCCAGATCCTTGACATTTTCTTGCCGATGAATTGTTCCGTACCCCAAAGAAAAAGCAGACCGCAGACCACGGAGACGGTCTGCTGAATCACGATTGCCCCGGGGGGAAGTAGATTGTGGATCACGGCAAGCTGCAGAGCGAACCTCATGGAATAAAGCCCCCAACCGGCCGCCCATATTCTGAGCGGTCGGTCTTTTTCCTGGAGATACAGAAAAAAATAAAGAGCGGCAACGAAGAGGGAGGAAAGCAGGGCAAATGACAGGGAAAGTGAAATGCCGGTCATGTGCTTTTCTGTTTGAAAGAGGTTGTTTCTCGTTTCGACAAGAGGGGGATTGGATATTGTGACGGGTTGATATTCATATAACTTTATATAATACTCTGTATCATATATCCAGGTGAGAAATAATTTTACATTTTGTAGACTCATGATGTAGCCTTGTTCATGGAAGGAATGAGAATTGGCGACACCATACTCCGGAAAAGGGAGCGGCGGTAGAATCGAGGCAATGTGAAATGAACGAATCCGAGGGGCTTTTCCGGGCGCTGTTTGAGCAGGCCGGTGTCGGGGTTGCCCAGATAGACTCAAGAACGGGCCGGTTTGTCGGAATCAACAGGAAATACTGCGATATTGTCGGCTATTCCGTTGATGAGATGAAAGAACTGACCTTTCAGAAAATTACCCATCCCGAGGATCTCCAGCAGTACCTGGAAAAGATGGATCTGCTTGTCATCGGCGTAATCCGGGAATTTTCCGTGGTGAAACGCTATTTCCATAAGAATGGCTCCATTGTCTGGGTGAATCTCACCGTATCACCGATGTGGGAGGCTGGAGAAGCCCCCACGTGTCACATAGCGGTTGTGGAGGATATCACTGAAAAACAGAAGACGCTGACAGAGCTTGAGCGCATGAAATTTTCAGTCGACCGCGCTAATGATGCCGTCTACTGGGTGGATTCCGATGCCGATTTCGCCTATGTCAACCGGGCGGCGTGCCGGGCCCTGGGATACACGGAGGAAGAGCTTCTCTCCATGTCGGTTTTTGATATTGATCCCCGGTTTCCACGGGAGGACTGGCCGGAACACTGGCGGAAGTCCCGGGACGCGGGGAATTTTATTTTTGAAACAGCGCACAGGGCAAAAGACGGCCGGATTTTTCCCGTGGAAATCTCAATCAATTTCATGAACTTTGCCGGTCGGGAATACCATGTCTCAATCGTCCGTGATGTGTCTGAACGGAAAAAACATGAAGAGGAGTTGGTCGGCAGGGATAACTTTCTGACCAGTATAATTGATCAGAACCCGTATCCCATCTGGATTTCAGACGAAAACGGCACCTTGATGCGCATCAACCGGGCCTGTTGCGAGCTGCTGGCAGTCACCGGGGACGACGTTCTGGGGAAGTACAATATCTTCCAGGATAATATTGTTGCGGAGGCGGGATATCTTCCCCTGGTTCAATCGGTTTTCCGTGAGGGGAAAACCGTTCATTTCACCATCAGATATGACATCGCCTACCTGAAAACACTGCCGCTGCAGGGGGAAAAACACCTTGTCCTCGACGTGACGATTTCTCCTGTGTTCAACTCCGAAGGCGTCATCAGAAATGCCATCTTCATCTATCATGACGTGACCCGGGAGATGCAGGATCAGGAAAATCTTCGCAAAAGCGCAGAGATGTATAGAAGTGTTGTCGACAATGTCGGCCTCGGCATCACGCTCATTAACCAGGAAATGCAAATACTGCAGGCCAACAGGTTTGTCCGGGAGCGGTTTCCCGATGTCGATTTTTCGGCAAAGCCGATCTGTTATAGGACCTTTCATGGGCCGGATCGAAACGAGCCATGCCGGTCGTGCGTGACCCGGCAGACGTTTCACGACGGACGATCCCATGAAAAGATCACGGAGATTGCGCATGGCGGGGTTCTTCGAAGTTACAGGCTTGTCACGTCGCCGGTCTTCGACCATGACGGCAGGGTGGGCGCGGTTGTCGAAATTGGCGAGGATATAACGGAGCGATCGCGGTTTGAGGCGGAAAAGGCCGAGCTGGAGAAACAGCTTCGCCAGGCGCAGAAGATGGAGGCAATCGGCACCCTTGCCGGGGGAATCGCCCATGATTTTAACAACATTCTTACGCCGATACTTGCCTATGCGGATATGCTCATGGACGACATGCCCCTGGGCAGCCAGAACAGAAAGGATGTGGGAGAAATTTACAAGTCCGCTGTCCGCGCCAAGAATCTCGTCACGCAGATCCTCGCCTTCAGCAGGCAAAGAGAGCATGAACTCCGGCCCATGGAGATCAGTCCCATTGTCAAGGAAGCCCTCAAGCTGCTGAAGGCTTCCATCCCCACCAATATTGCCATTCACCAGAACGTATCCCCTGAACCGCTCACCCTGTCAGCCGATCCCACACAGATACACCAGATTGTCATGAATTTGTGCACTAATGCCTACCATTCCATGCGGGAGAGCGGTGGTGTTCTGGAGGTGAATCTGCGGAAATTCGATACTGAAAATGACTGCCGGGATGTTTCCCTGATCGGCTCTCATCTTGTTCTGACCGTCAGCGATACGGGGTGTGGCATGGATGCCATGACCCGGGAAAGGATCTTTGACCCCTATTACACCACAAAGGGACAAGACGAAGGGACCGGCCTGGGGCTTTCCGTCGTTCATGGGATCGTCACAGGTCTGAAGGGTACGATAACCGTTGACAGCGAGCCGGGAAAGGGCAGCCGTTTTTCCGTTTATCTTCCTCTCCTTCAGTTCGGTGTCGAAGCCCCGGTGAACGGGCATGAAAATCAACGGAATCCCACAGGCACCGAGCGTATCCTGTTTGTCGATGATGAAAAAATCATCGTTGATTCCATGAAGCGCATCCTGGACGAACTCGGCTATCAGGTAACGGTGAGAACGAGCGGTGTCGAGGCCCTCGAACTGTTTCGACATAAACCGGATGGTTTTGATCTCATCATAACCGATCAGTCCATGCCGAACATGACAGGGGATCAGATGGCGCGGGAGATTCTCCTGATCAGGCCCGATATGCCGATCATCATGTGCACGGGGTTCAGCAGTATTGTGGATAAAAAGAAAGCGGAAAAGATCGGCATCCGGTCCTTTTTGTTAAAGCCTGTTCTGAAAAAGGAACTGGCCCATTGTGTCCGCCGGCTTCTGGACGGGTAAACGGGTTCCGCTGCATCTTCAGGGGGATCTGAAATGCTGTTTCAGATATTTTCGAGCCGATAAATTCAAGGTGGAGAACTGAAATGAGTCAAAACATGAACGATGGAGGAAGCCCGGGACTGGCGTCAATCCTAATATGGTCGGCAGCCTCGATCGTTTTTTTCTGCCTTTTCCTGATCACGGACGCGGAACGGCTTTCCGCCGCCCCAGAGAATCCCAGGCCGCTCAAGGTCGCCATCCTGCACTGTGGCGATGCGGTGACGTCATTTGAAGTTTTTTCTCCGTTTGTCAGCTATCTTACGGAAAAGATCGGCCGGAGAATGCAACTTGTCATATCGGAAGATATTCCCTCCCTGGAACGCTCCCTGCAGGATGGAGAGGTGGATTTCGTTCTTCAGGACTCGCCGCTTTATATTCATCTCAGTTCTTACTATAACCGGGACCATCTGCTTAAGGTGATCGGCATGGACGGCAAGGATACGTTGACCGGTCTGGTTATCGTTCGCAAGGATTCCCCCTATCACCGGATTTCCGACCTTGCCGACAAAAGGGTGCAGTTCGGCCCAACCACTTCCGGAGTCAAATGGGTTGCCGGCCGGAAATTGTTTACCGAGAGTGGAATTTTACCCGGCAAAAATCTCAAGGAATATGTCGGGGTGAGCGGTTGCTGTGATGAAATCGCCTTTAATGTTTTTTTCAAGAAAGTTGATGCCGGGGTGATCTGTGACCATGCGTTTGATAAAATTATAAAAAAAGGTGATATCAAGATCGGCGAACTGCGGACAATCGGCTTGACCGCAACTATCCCGTCGGCTGTTTTCGCCGCAGCCGGTCATGTTGCTCCGGCCATTATCGCGGCTGTGTTTGATGCCTGTCTCGCATTGGACAAAAACAAACCTCAGTACGCGCAAATGCTTTCCGATACCGATATCGGCGGTTTTGCGCGCACCAGTGACGCCGCATACGACGGTATACGCGGCGAGGGATATTGACGGTGTTTCCCTTGTTTTTCTGAAATCGAACGTGATCTCATGTTTAACAGCAAACTGAAAACACGACTAAGTTTCATTATTTCCTCAGTAGCCGTCCTGTTGGTGACGGCAACCGGATTCGTCTTCATGGTGCGGGAGGAAAATCATCTTTTTTCCGTGGACCATCAAAAGAACATGGCCGCCGCAACCGCCCTTGCCTCTGAGTGCAGGGAGCCGCTGCTTCTGGGGGACGTCTACCGACTGCACAAAGTTCTCACAGAATCCATAAGACTGGAGGGCGGATCTTTTTATTATGCCGGCATCCTTGACCAGAGCGGCCTGTTTCTCATGCATAGCGATCTTGACGAGGTGGGTGAGCGTCATTTCGACGCCACGAATTCCCGGGCCCTGCAGGTTTTCCTTCCGGAGGTGATCCATTCCAGTCCAAGCCGAAGCGTTGGAGCCTTCGATGACTATATCGTCCCCATCATCGTCGGGGAAGTGCGGCTTGGCACCCTGGTCGCCGGCCACTCCCATTATGCCATAGAGCTTGAGATCAGCAGGGTGAAAAGGCAGATTTTCCTTGTCGGTTTGTTCGCGACGGTCATCGGCATCCTTCTGGCCAACTTTCTTGCCGCCCGCATAACCGCCCCCCTTCGGCAACTGACCGAGGCAACCAGGAGGATTGCCCGCGGCGAGCAGGATATTGCGGTGGATATCGACCGCGAGGACGAATTCGGAGACCTGGCCCGCTCTTTTCATTTCATGACGGACGAACTGAAAAAGACCACTGTCTCCCGTGATGCAATCCAGAACATTCTGGACAGCGCCGGCGACGCCATCAGGTTTGTTGACAGGGAAAAGCGGACGGTCAGAACAAACAGGGCGATGGCTGATCTCCTCCGGCAAGAGGGGATATCGGCCTCACCGGTTAATTGCTTCAACCTTCTCAAGGGTGATTTCTGCGTCGGCGAAAAATGTTTGTTGCGCCGGATTGAAAAGGGTGAAAAATATGTCAGGATGCAGGCGTCGGTTACCCTGCACGACGGGCGTTCGATATTTGCCTCCATTATTGCCACCCCGGTTTTCGAAAATGGCAAAATCGTCGGAATTGTCGAGTCGATTCAGGATATCTCGGAATGGAAAAAGGCGGAAGAACAACGGCGTATGCTGGAAAGTCAGTTTCTCCAGGCGCAGAAAATGGAAGTCGTCGGACGGCTTGCAAGCGGTGTCGCCCATGATTTCAACAACATTCTGACTGTCATCATGGGGTACAGCGGGGTGATCCTGGAGAATTTTGACAACAGGAGTCCGAGCAGGCAAGAAATGCAGCTTGTCAGGGAAAAACTGCAGATCATATACGATTCAGGGGAAAGAGCCGCGGCGCTCACCCGGCAGTTACTCGCCTTCAGCCGGAAACAGGTGCTTTCCTTTGCAAACATCGATCTGCGCATTGTGATAAACCAGCTGGTTAAAATGCTCCGGCGGCTTCTGGGTGACGACATCAAGCTCACTGTTCAAACAGGCGAGGAGGTGTCCGGCGTGCTTGCCGACATGAGCCAGATCGAACAGGTCATCATGAATCTTGCGGTGAACGCCCGTGATGCCATGCCAAAAGGCGGGGAGATTCAAATCAGGACCGGAAATTGCACAATTTCTCCTGATTTTCCCGCCTGTACCAGAGGAGAGATCGTCCCTGGGGAGTATGTCCTTCTTTCCATCAGGGATAACGGCGTCGGCATTCCGAAGGAAATTGCCGAGCATATCTTCGAACCTTTTTTCACCACCAAAGACACAGGGCGCGGCACCGGCCTCGGTTTGTCGACCGTTTACGGAATCGTCCAACAGCACAAAGGATATATCACGGTCGACAGCGCAGTCAATCACGGCACAACCTTTCATATTTATCTTCCTGTTTCCGAGAAAACGAAATCATTTCCTGTCTTAATCCCGGACAAGGGACTCCGGCGCGGAGAAGAGACGATTCTTGTTGTGGACGATGACCAAAACATTCGACTTGTCCTCAAGTCGATGCTTTCGTCTTTCGGCTACACGATCCTTACGGCCGGTGATGCCGCAGAAGCGTTCGGTGTTTTTAAATCCAGGCATTGTGATCTCGTGATTACCGATCTGATCATGGAGGGGCGGACCGGCTGGGAACTGGCGCAGCAGGTTGTCAAAACAGACCCTGGGATGAAAATTATTTTCATGTCGGGTTTTACGGATGAAAACGGTGACAGGGAAAAGTATTTTCCGGAAAGTATTTTGCTTCAGAAGCCGGTGAAGTGCGAGACCGTTCTCGAAGCCATCTCGGCTACGCTGGACGACAGCAGTTGAGAGGCGTGAGTGTTTTCGACGGCGCAGGGATCTTCCATGCCGTTGAAAACAAAACTACCCATTTGTTGATCCTGTGTCAAAAGAAGGCTAACGTTTGCTTTCAAACAGCCGGCATTCCAGACCGGAGCTTTCAAAAACGACGAGCGCAGGGCTTTTTTTCGATTTGAAGCCCATTGCCTTGCAGCCGTAAGGGTGGGAGGCCTGGTAGGTGATGAAGAAATGACGGCAGGCAAAGCAGTTCGGCCGCGTTCTGTCTGTCTGGCGCCGACTGGTCACAATGCGACTGACAAATGTTGCCGGGCCGTTTTTTCCAACCCCCTGATCAGAACAAAGCGCCCCAGCGGCACCACCCGGCAGGGAAAACTGCCGACAAAGAGCGGGTTGTCGCACAGGCCGCCGGAAAGATAAAGAACCTCGGGCGAACCGGCGAAGCGGTACGCGTTGACCGCGATGCCCTTGACAAAGCGGGCCACCGCCTCGGCTTCGGAGATGCCCGAGGTTACCGCGTCAAAGATGTGACTCATGCCCAGCACCCCGCAGGTGATGGAAAAAGTGGTTTCCGGCACGGCAAGGCTTCTGTAATCCAGATTGTAGTAACGTTCCAGCAGTTCAATGGTAAAGCCCATGGACGCGCCGCATTCACTGTTCCACCCCATGTCGTGGAGCTCGCCTTCGCGGTAGCTGATATACTTGATGTCCCGGCTGCCGCAGTCAAGCAATACGTAGTCATCTTCCTTGATCATCTCTTCCCCTCCACGCGCCAGCGCAGTCAGTTCATTGACATAGCGGTTGCTGAACCGTTTGCCGTTATGGCCGGTGGCGAGATCCACCCGGAGGTCCCTGGGAAGGTCCTTGGTGGGGAGGAGATGGGGTTCTGCGTCCGCCGCGTCGAGATCAAGGAATTTGCAGTAGGATGTGCCGAAATCAGCAAGCATCATGGGGCGACTCCCGAAAGCTCAAGAAAGGCCTGCACCTTGGCCCTGGTGCTGCTGCTGCAGGTAACGTCCACATCAAGGTAGAGAGACTTGGGATGTTTTGCTGCCAGCAGTTTGGCCAGAGCTGTTTTGGCGCAGAAGGACTGGGCAAAAAACACGGTGGGCACATCCGGGTTAAAGAGGGATTCAAGTTCGGTATCCGCCGGAGTTTTGTTCTCCATGCAGCGAGTCCAACCGTAGACATGGGTCGTGTCGGGGAAAAGGGTGAGGAGCGCGAAATCCCGGGGCGGCACTCCCCAGAATCCGGCTGTCGGCGGACACGGGGGATATTCATGGTCGTTATAATGTCCGCTGCTCTGGACGCCTGCCGTGATTTTCTGGAATTTTTCCAGGAGACTCATGCGGGTGGTGCAGATGGGGTGGCCAAAGGGGGCCGTGTCTTCGTTGCGGGTGCGAATCACCGGGATAGGCAGCATGTCGCGCAGCACGCTTGAGACGTGCAGGGCGCAGTCGCATTTTCCCTGTCCCACATCGATAAATATCATGTCAAGGGGCAGATGCAGGGCGTTCAGCGCCACGGTGCGCAGGATGGCGCAGTAAACCCGCGGCACATGCGGTGTGGTGAGTTCCATGTCCGCCTTGACCAGGGGTTCGTCAAGATCGTAAATCCGGACGCCGCTGGAACAGAGTTTCCGGATGATCGCCAAAGGGGGGACCCCGACAATGCCGATTTTGGCTCCGGGTCTGATCTGCTGCAAGGGGTCGTGGCGGAATGGCTTTTCTTTCAGAATGGGCATCGAAATAGCGCTATCTTCTGTTTGTTCGCCACAGCAGAAAGATTCCGCTTGCCGAAAGGATGGCATGGATGGACCAGGATGCGACAAATGAATTAAGATAATCCGCCTGGCTCAGTGATTGCCCGGCATTCCAGGCGGCCCAGGCAAAAAAGGCCAGTATGCAGCTGACGGGAATAGTCATGGACAGATCCCTGTTCCATTTGCGCTGCATGGAGTGTAAGAGCGGAATGGCCAGCAACAGCAGCGGTACTCCCAGGAAAATAAAGGAAATGCGACGGTTGATATCGATGATGCCTTGCATGTTCCCTTTTTTTATGCCCTCCAGGGCATTTTTGTGCAGTTCGAAGAGGGAAAGTTCCGCTGTTCTGTATTTCGGAATAAAGAATTGATCCGGGGTGTCGGGCAGGTCAAGTTTCAGCCTGGAGAAAATTTCTATGTCGTAATCGCCGTCGGGCCGGGGCTTTTTGATCTGTCCGTTTCTGAACACCCACCCTCCATCCTCGCTCCAGGACGCCCTGTGGGCGGTGAGGAAAATGGTGATATTGCGGTGCGACTCGTCCCACCCGGTATAAATGAACTGGGTGAAGTTGTATTTCTGGGGATTCGGTCGCCTCAGGGTATAAAACCCTTTTTCTCCCTTGTGGAAGACGCGGCCTTTGCGGACGATGCCCTTGATTACCTGTTGGGTCACCTCCTGGTACCAGATCTCGTTGATGCGGGTATTGGTCTTGGGCAGCACCCATTGGGCGGTTGCCATGGTCACAAGGGTGAAAAGAAGAGAGGCGGCAAGTATGGGCAGGACGATGCGGAAAAGGGAAACGCCTCCGGCGTTGAGCGACTTGAGTTCGCGGTTTTTACCCAGCAGTCCCAGGGTGACAACGCCTGCCAGCAGAATGCATACCGGTGACATCTGGTCGTAGATCAAGGGGATTTTCAACAGGAAATAGGTGAGCGCCAGGCTGAAAGGTTTCCCTGCTGCGCTGAAATTGTCGATTCGTTCGAAAAAATCGACCAGCAGGTAGATCGCCACCAGGGATGAAAGCACCAGCAGCAGGTTCATGAAAAACTGTTTGAAGATATAGCGGTCAAGCAGCGTCATGAATTGTCCTTTTTCCGCGGTCGGGGGAGCAGGCTTTGGATCCGGTCAATAGTATTGAGCAGAAAGTCGATGATGCTCAAGGTGCTTTCCCGGCTGGCGAACCGGAGAATATAGATGGTCAGTATGCCGAAAAGGAGATTCGGGGTCCACATGGCAAACATGACCGGCAGAGAACTCGTTTCGCTGACTCCCTTCACAAAGGAGAGCACGACATAGTAGCTGATGAAGATAAGCAGGCCAAGGGGGGCGCCGATGGAGCGCTGTCCCGGTTTGGTGCGGATGGCAAGGGGAAGCCCGAGGATGGTGAGGATGAAGCATCCAACGGCCAGCACGAGGCGCATATGGTATTCAACCAGCAGGGAAACGGCTTTCGGTGATTTGGGGTCATTGTCGGCAACATATTTTTGTATGGCCGATTGGGTCATTTCGTTCTTGCCGAGTTTTTTGGACTCTTGTTCGCCGATGGTGTCTGCTCCCTGCAGGGGAATATGCAGGGCATAGGATGCAAAGGAAACGGTTTCGCTGTGTGTGTCCTTGGCGGCATGCATCGAACCGTGGTCAAGCTGCAGACTGATAAGCATCTGACTCATATCGGCCGTGAGGAATCCGGACTCCGCGATGATGGTTACCGGATTGTCGTTGTCCCTGGTGTCGGAGACATAGACGCCCTTCCATGTGCCCTGTTTCTCGTCTTCCTTTTCAATATAGACGACGATGCCGGGAAGTCCTTCACTGAACTGTTTTTGCCGCAGCCCCTTGTCGATTTTTTCCTTGGCCAGCTGGAAAAAAAGTTTTTTCATGGCCAGGGAGCCGGCCGGGATCAGGGTGGTGGAGAAATAGCCGGTCAGAAGCGAGGTGCAAAGGGCGAAGATGATTACTGCCGGCAGCATGCGGTAGAGTCCGGTGCCGGTCGCTTTCAGCGCGATCAGTTCATTGTCGTTTCCCATTCTGGTAAAGCAGAGGATGACCCCCAGCATGCTGGCCATGGGAATGGCAAAAAGAAATATGTTCGGCACCATGAAGGCGCAAAGCCGGATAAAATCGGCCGGACCGATGCCGAAATTGATGATGAAATCAAAAAGGGGAATCAGCCTTCCGAGAAAAAGAATTGCCGTCAGGATGAGCAGGCTTGCAAAAAAAGGGGCAAGGGATTCGGTGATGAGATATGTATAGAGAAGCAGCGGCATTTTTTTTATTTGCGGGCCAGCATAAAGCCGAGAAAGACGAGGGCGACGCCGACGATGTTGCTGATCAGCAGGTAGGCAAGGGCGGTTTTGTATTCACCCGCCTTCAGCAGCTGCGTGGCTTCACGGGCAAAGGTGGAGAAAGTGGTGAAGCCGCCGAGAAACCCGGTGAAAATGAACAGTTTCCATTCTG
Source organism: Pseudomonadota bacterium (assembly GCA_043809085.1). Classification (GTDB taxonomy): domain Bacteria; phylum Desulfobacterota; class Desulfobulbia; order Desulfobulbales; family SURF-16; genus DB1. The sequence goes on from JAZDEG010000031.1 coordinate 114,948, forward strand.
AGGTGATTCGGGTTCCGGTAAAAAACGCCCAGAGATAACCGATCAGCAGGCAGCCCAGCAGGTTGACCACCATCGTTCCATAGGGGAAAGCAGGCGAGGTGAACCGCTGGACAAGGATGAAGAGCAGATAGCGGGAAACGGCGCCGATGCCGCCGCCGGTCATTATAGCCAGAATTTTTGTCATAATTATATTGAGTGTGATTCATTGCGATGTTAAAAGCATCTCAACTTATCATATTTAGCCCCATCTCAACATATTTTTTTTGCTGACCCGAAATGCTGCCATTTGTTTACACAATCGATATTGAGGCCCCTCCCCCCAGCCTGCAGGACAATACCGGCGACATAGACCGTCTGAGAAGAGCGTTGCGGGCGGCAACCGGACATTCCTTCCAGGTGCCTTTTGACTGCATGGGAGACATTGCCGCCGCATTCCGCAGGAGTGGTTTTCAAGGCGCAGCCGTGGTCTGTGATTTGCCGGAGTGTCCCGTGCTGGTCGATTTTCTGCCGGAAAAACCCGCTGTGCTCCCTGCCGTGGCCCTTGATCTGGGCACCACCCATCTTGAGGCGAGTCTGATCAACCTGGTCGACGGCGGTAAGGTGCTGGCCGGCGGCAACCGGGAAAACAGCCAGATCGAATTCGGCGCGGATATCTTAAGCCGCATCCATTTCGCCGCCAAGGACGGCGGGTTGATGATGCTGCATGAAACAATCATTGAAACAATCAACGGTCTGACCCGCGAGCTCGCAGAAAAGGCCGGAGTCGGGTGCGGGGAAATCCGGGCGCTCTCGGTGAGCGGCAACACTACCATGGTTCATCTGTTTCTGAATCTTAATCCCCACCATCTCATCCGTGAACCGTATACCCCCCTGTTCAACAGCGTGGATCCCGTGCCGGCAAAGGAGGTTGGCATTGCCATCCATCCCGCGGCCCGGGTCTGGATCATGCCCAGTATCGGCAGCTACTTCGGCGGCGATCTCATTTCCGGCATCCTGGCAAGCGACATGGACCGGCAGGCGGAAACGTCAATGCTGATTGATGTCGGCACCAATGCCGAGGTGGTGATCGGTAACAGTGAATGGCTCATTGCCTGCGCCGGAGCGGCAGGCCCGGCACTCGAAGGAGGGGTGGCGCGGATGGGCATGCGGGCAGGACCCGGGGCCATCGAGCATGTAACAATCGACCCTGAGACGCTCGCGCTTCGTTACCGCACCATTGACGGCGGCAGGCCCTGCGGCATCTGTGGTTCCGGTATTATTGATCTTGTGGCCTCTTTTTATCTGGCCCGGATCATCGATATCCGTGGTAAGTTCAAAAAAGATCGCTGCCCCGGGCGGATGATCGAAACCGGCGAAGGTCTCGGCTTTGTCGTTGCTCCGGCCGATGAGTCGGCCAATAATGAGCCGGTGGTGATAAGCCAGGTCGATCTCGACGCCATGATGCGTTCCAAGGCGGCGATGTACTCGATCCTCACCACCCTGATCAACCAGGTGGGGTTTGATTTTGCCGATCTGCACCGCATCTTTGTTGCCGGCGCATTCGGCAGACATATCGATCCCCGTCAGGCCATCACCCTTGGCATGCTGCCCGATCTGCCCCTTTCAGTTTTTCAGCCCATCGGCAACAGTTCGCTCGCCGGGGCGGAGCTTGTCCTGCTTGACCGGAAGAGCCGGGAACGCTGCCGGAGCGTGATGGCTAAGATCACCTATCTTGAGCTCAACGTCAACCAGGAGTTCATGATCCGATTTTCCGGCTCCCGTTTCATCCCTCACACTGACACAGCCCTTTTCCCTTCTGTTCCTGTTTTTGATTGATTCCGGGTCAAGGCATCGGCGAAGAGCAGGATGCCAATGCCGAGAATTGCCGATATCAGTGAGCCGATGATGATACCGATCTTGGTCATGTCGATAAGTTCCGTGGACTGGAAAGACAGTCCTGAGATGAAGATGCTCATGGTGAAGCCGATGCCGCCCAGCATGCCTGCGCCGATGATGTGGAGCCAGGTCACGCCGCCGGACAGGGGGGCTTTGAGAAGTTTCGAGGCAAGAAAGGTGAAAAGGGTGATGCCCGCTGGTTTGCCGATGACGAGCGCCAGAATGACACCCATGGTGGCATGGTGCTGCATGGTGTCGGCCAGGCTGTCCGCCCTGATGGCCACTCCGGCATTGGCCAGGGCAAAAAGCGGCACGATAAGATAGGAAATCCAGGCGCTCAGCCCGTGTTCCAGCCGCTGCAAGGGTGTTTCCGTATTATGGCAGGCGAGTTCAATGGCCTGGACGGCGTTGAGGTGGGGCTGGTTCAGCAGGATGGTGTGGCCGCATTTGCCGTCCCGGCAGTCAAAGCGGGCAAGAAATGCCTCGACTTTCTTGACAAAGGTGTCTGTATCGTATTTTCCCCTGGCTGGAATAAATAGGGCGACAATGACTCCGGCCGCGGTGGCATGGATGCCCGCACCCAGAAAGGCCCACCAAATGCCGAGTCCGAGCAGGGCGTAAATCAGCGTGTGTCGGATCCAGAGGAGATTGGCGCAGGCCAGGCACACCAACAGAAAAGCCGCGAAGCCGAGATAGGCCCAGTGGATGGTGGATGTATAGAAAAGGGCAATAATCAGGACGGCGCCGATATCGTCGGCAATGGCCAGGGCTGACAGAAAGATTCTGACCCCGAAAGGAATCCGTCTGGAAAGAAAGGAAAGCACAGCCAGGGCAAAGGCGATGTCTGTGGCCATGGGGATGCCCCAGCCGTGTGCCGCGTCGCTGTTGCCGTTGATGGCAGTATAGATCAGAGCCGGCATCATCATGCCGCCCAAAGCGCCTGCCACGGGCAGCAGCGCCTTACGTGCAGATGACAGTTCACCGATCAGAATTTCCCGTTTGATCTCAAGGCCGACGACAAAAAAGAAAAGGGTCATCAATGCTTCGTCAATCCAGTGCAGAACCGATTTGGTAAAGCTGAGGTTGCCGAGTGAAATGGAAAGAGGCATGTGCCACAGATGCTGATACCCTTCCAGGTGAAAGTTGGCCCAGAACATGGCGACAACAGTGGTGCAGAAGAGGATGAATCCGCCGGTGGCGAGTTTTTTGAAAAAACGTTGAAAGGGGCTGATGATGTAATAAAGGGGAATCGTTTTGAGGGGCATGGCTTTTTGCAGCATCATCCGTCCTCCGTCGGGATTATGCATGATTTCGTTTCGCAATGGTTTATTTCTATGGTGAGATGGGAGATTTTGTCAAAACCGGCCAGTAAATTTTTATAATAGTCCGGATTGCGGGGGTAATGGGTGACGATGGAAATGATTCCCGCATAATGTGCCGGTCCCACCTTCCAGATATGAATGTCCGAGATGCGGCTGTCCCGGTCGCTTTCAATCTTTTCCCTGATGGCGTCCTGATATGCGCCGCTGATGCTGCCGTCCAGCAGAATGGGGCCTGTCTCCCTGATCAGGGAGTATGACCAGCGGGTGATGATCGCGGCGCCGACAATCCCCATCATCGGATCCATCCAGTTCCATCCCAGGAATTTTCCGGTGATGAGTGCGGCAATGGCAAGTACGGAAGTCAGAGCGTCGGCCATTACATGCATATAGGCGGCTTTCAGATTGTGGTCATGATGATGGTCATGGTCGGCATCATGGCTGTGATGGCCCTGCAGCAAAAGGGCGCTTAACAGGTTGACGCCGAGACCGAGGACGGCAACGGCGATGGCTTCATTGAACGAGATGGCTTCCGGGCTCCATATTCTGCGCACCGATTCGGCCAGCATCACCAGCGCCACCACGGCCAGGGCGACGGCGCTGGCGAAACCTCCCAGCACGCTCACCTTGCCGGTGCCAAAGGCGAAATCGGGACTTTCCGCGTGTTTTTTCGCGTAGCGGTAGGCAAAGATGGTGATCAGGAAGGCTGCGGCATGGGTTCCCATGTGCCAGCCGTCGGCAAGCAGGGCCATGGAGCCGAAGGCCATGCCCGCCCCGATCTCAACCGCCATGGTGACGGTGGTGAGGAGCAGCACCTGGATGGTCCGCTTTTCGCCATGTTCGTGGATAACGGCAAAATCATGACTGTGCTGCCAGTTCTGCATGTTGTGGATGTGCATCTGCTACTCCCGGCAGAAGACGAATTCCTGATCAGTGGAAAGACTGTCGCGATAACGATAGCCGTCCCGGTCAAAGGCCTTCAGTTCATCGATCCGGGTCAGGCGGTTTTGAATGACAAAATCCGCCATGAGTCCCCTGGCCCTCTTGGCAAAAAGGCCAATGACCTTGTATTCACCGTTTTTCTTTTCCTTGAATGAGACGGTCAGCACCCGGCCTTTAAGAGCTTTTGTCTGAATTGCCTTGAAGTATTCCGCTGATGCCAGATTGACCAGCACGGCGTCATCCTCCACGGGCAGGTCGGCATTGATGGCATCGGTTATTCTTCCACCCCAGAAAGCGTAAAGATCGCTACCCCGATCCGTGGCAAGTTTTGTTCCCATCTCCAGGCGGTAGGGCTGGATGAGGTCAAGAGGTCTCAGCACACCGTACAGGCCGGAAAGGATGCGCAGATGGAGCTGGGCAAAGTCAAAATCTTCGTCCTCATAGTTGTCCGAATCAATGCCGCCATAGACATCACCCTTGAAAACAAGGAGGGCCTGTCCGGCATTCTGAAGATTAAAGGGAATGTTGAATTTGCGAAAACGCTGCCGGTTAAGTTTGGCCAGCTTTTCACTGATTCCCATCAATTCGCCGATCTGTTCAGCGCTCTGTTTTTTCAGGATGTCGATGAGCAGCCGACTTTCCTGCAGCAGCCCAGGCACGGTGTAGCGGTTGTAATTTCTGCAGTTGAAATCCTGGGTTTTGGAGGGAGATATGACGAGCAACATGGCTACTCCTTTTTTATTTTGTCGTGCTTCAAAAAACGATCACAGATCCTGCCGTTCTATGGCGGAAACCGCTCCCTGGATGAACTCCACCCGGGCCACGGCATATTCCTGCTGGGTGTCCCGGTTGATCCAGACATTCTGGTACTGGATGGAGCTTCTTCCAGACTTGTCGTAAACCCTGACCGGAACGGTCATCCGATCGGTCTGGGTCTGGGTCGTTGTTCTGCTGTAGGTCCAGACGGTGGCTTCCCCTTTCTCGGTGATCCGCACATATGTCTGGGCCGGGCTGCCCCAGGCCAGGCGGACCATTTCTTCGGTAAAGCCTATCTCTATCCGGCCGTCACGAACCTTCTCCTGGATTTCCGGGCTGAATGAATCGAATGTTTGCTGGCTGGCGGCGATACGGCGGTCTCTCACCTGCTGGACCGTCATGCAGGCCGCAAGGGTGAAAATTGTCAGGGAGAAAAGAAGGAGAAAGAGGATTTTTCTTGTCATGGGCAGCCTCAAAGTATTTTAAGTGCGGAACATGAAGCGGGTGTTCGAGTCTCGAGAGTGTGCTCCTTTTGTCAACGGGCAGCTTCCATTGCGCACCCCGTGTCGGCAAATGTTTGAAGCTTCATGGTTCATTATTCTTGGCGAATGATGATGTGAGAAGTCAAAATTTTAACGCGATAGGGCAAAGTTGCAAAAAAAAATTCTCTTTCAAAACAAAATATTGGCTTCGCAGTCGCGTGATTTGGTCGTAATGAAATGTTTTTTTCAAAGTTGTCATACTTCCTATGATAGTAACAGAGAGGAAGAAAAGAAACAGGAGAATGATAAAGATTTTGGAAAAATGTGTTCGCTTCTGCAGTGATGTCCGTTGAAAAATTCATATGTATTATTTCGATCTTTCGCTTCAATGGACAAAGAATTCGCAATGCCGGTTCTGGCATTCCGTCATGTCGTGGGAAACCATGATGCCGGGATTGGCGCGATTTTTCATGTTTGTTTTTGTATGGGAAAAAGTGAACTGCTGGCCGCTTTTTGTATGGCCGCCACGGCCGGATGTTTAATGATCCGTTCGACAGAGATGGCATAAAATTGTTCTCTGACGGCATCAGAGCGCCCGATAACCGTGAGGTTGTGTTGGTGCTTGACCTCTTCTTCAATAACCGTCGGCGTGGAAAAAACACCATCACCTGCCTGACCGAAAATTGCAAGCAGCGCCTGGTCGTCAAATTCGCCGACTACAACAGGCCTGATGCTGTGGGAGTCAAACCATCGATCCAGGGAGCCGCGCAAGGCGGACATGGGACTGGGTAGCAGCATGGGCGCACCGTTAAGTGACCGGGGAAAATCTCCCTTTAACGTGGCAGCAAGACTATGGGTCGCAAAAAAGCTCACCCCGCACTCACCAAGAAGATGGCTGTAGGCCTTGACGCTCAGCCCCGGCTTTACGGGGGTATCGGTCAGCACCATGTCAAGACCGTGTACCGCCAACTCGGCCAGAAGTTGCTCTTCTTTTCCTTCATGGCACATTATGCGGACCTGTTCTGAAAAGCTGAGTACCGGTTCCAGGATTTTGCGGACGACAAGTTTGGGCAGGGCATCGACTATGCCGACAACCAGACGAAGCGGCCCGGATACGGGTCTTCCCCGAACCGTGTCCAGCATTTCCCTGCCAAGGGAGAAAATTTCTTCAGCATACCGGAATACCATTCTCCCCATCTCAGTCAGTTCAAGGTTGCGGCCAACACGGCGAAACAATTTGCCGCCCAGCATCTCTTCGAGTTTCGCAACCTGAGCACTGATCGTGGAGGGCGCCAGTCGGAGATGTTCACTGGCCCTCGTAATGCTCTCTTCTCTGGCCACGAACCAGAAATAATATAAATGGTGATAATTGAGCCATTCCATGATTAACCTTTCGTTTTTTTCAATCTTTTGCCGGTGTTTTTTCTGTTTGTTGCAACTGTTTTTTCTGCTTATAGTATCTTATACAAAAAAAAGAAAGGAGGAATTAATTCAATTTATGCTGAATTTGACCGCGAAACGAGAGGAGAAATTGACAGACGACGCACCGAAGCATTTAGGGAAAAAATAAATGGAAAATACATTTTATTATGATCAGAACGAATTGTTGCCTGTGGGGAAAACGTTTTTCTGCGGAGATGCAGGGCATCGGGCAATCCGGGAGAGAATCAAGAGGCTGGTCATTATGTGAGATGAAATTGAAATCAACATCCATGATGATTTCGAGGGGGACTGAGTCACCTCATGCACGTGAAGACAGTCCATCGCAACGAAAATTCAGCCCTGTTGTTTTTACATTTACTATTGAACTAAAACCCAAGGAGGCGAAAAATGAAGTGTCCGACATGTAAAGATGTAAACCTTGCAATATCAGACCGTCAGGGGATCGAGATTGATTATTGCCCGGAATGCCGCGGTGTTTGGCTTGACCGCGGCGAATTAGACAAAATAATCGAGCGGTCAGGCTCTCTCCTGACGCAACAGAAGTATAATGAGAAGGAATCAGAGAAGTATGGTCATGGTCCCCATGGCTACTCCCAGAAAGACAAGAAACGAAAAAGTTTCCTGGGTGAACTGCTGGATTTTTAATCCTTTTTCTAAGAAAAAATTACTATACCAAGGGAAAAATAATGGAAAAACCAAGCCAATCGGCAACAAGTCTTAAAGCGCTTATACATCATGCGATTTCCGATCTGGAGGTGACACACTCAGAATATCAGGAAATTATGATGATGGCGAACGATGACGGTGTTATCGACAAAGAGGAAAGATCGCTTCTTGCTCAGTTCCACGAAATGATCAGCAGCGGCATTGTCAAAAGGGTGCAGGGTTGAAACAGACGATATATTCGTCGTGATTGCATTTCAATAACGGAATCTTTTTGATTCCGTTATTTTTGTGGCGGCGACTTGGAAAATAAAAAAAAAATCGGGGGTTATTGCGAAACTTCCCGTGTTTGGATACCCTGCAGGGATGGAAAAAAATTCACAGGTGCCTGAGAGTCTGATACCTGTGAATTCTCGATTTTACTCCCAAAGATATAAAAATTGAATGTCTGATAAAGCGATAAACCCATGAGAAATCTGATTGATAAGCATTGGCATCATCTGCCGATGAAAGAGGTCGTTGACCTCCTGGACGGCAATCCGGCAAATGGTCTCGACCAGTTCGAGGTCAAGCAGCGCCAGGAGAGTTTTGGTCCCAACGCCATTACGGCGAAAAAAGGAAAAGGGCCGCTCAAGCGTTTCTTTCTTCAGTTTCACCAGCCGCTCATCTATATCCTGATCGTCTCGGGAATCATTACAGCCCTCCTACGGGAATGGGTTGACTCAGGTGTTATCTTCGGGGTGGTTCTGGTCAACGCCATTATCGGTTACCTTCAGGAAGCAAAGGCCGTTAATGCCCTGGCCGCACTGTCACGGACCATGACCACCGAAGCTACGGTTCTGCGCCAGGGAGAAAAGAAACGCATTCCGGCGACGGAATTGGTGCCGGGTGACATCGTCCTGTTGGCCGGCGGCGATAAGGTTCCTGCGGACATGCGGCTTCTTGCAATCAAGGAACTGCGGATCGATGAATCCGCCCTCACCGGCGAATCCCTTCCGGTGGAGAAAAGAGAAGGCGCAGTCGATCATGACACGGTTCTGGCCGACAGAAAAAACATGGCGTATGCCTCAACCCTTGTGACCTATGGCCAGGGGCAGGGAATTGTCACGGCAACCGGTGATCAGACCGAGGTGGGACACATCTCGGAACTTATCGCCACCGCCGATGAGCTGGCAACGCCTCTCACCCTGAAGATAGCCCATTTCAGTCACATTCTTCTTTACGCCATTCTTGCCCTGGCGGGGGTGACCGTCGCGGTGGGAATGCTGCGGGGGCAAACTCTCTTCGACATGTTCATGGCAGCGGTTGCCCTGGCGGTGGGCGCCATCCCGGAAGGGCTGCCCGCTGCGGTCACCATAACCCTCGCCATTGGTGTTTCCCGCATGGCCAAGCGGAGGGCCATCATCCGCAAGCTTCCGGCCGTGGAAACCCTGGGCTCTACCACGGTTATCTGTTCGGACAAGACCGGCACATTGACCGAAAACCAGATGACCGTCCGAAAAATTATGGCAGGCGGCATTGTGCATGAGGTTCGTGGTGAAGGCTATAACCCCTTTGCCGGAACAATTTTGAGTGAGGAGAATAACTCTGATCCCGGAACACTTCATGTCCTCCATGCATGTTTGCGAACCGCAGTTCTCTGCAACGACAGTTTGCTCCTGAACACTGCGCAGGGTTGGCAGGTGCAGGGCGACCCCACCGAAGGGGCGTTGATTGTGGCCGCGCTCAAAGGCGGCATCGATTTTGCTGAACTGAACGGACGTTTCCCCCGCCTTGACGCGCTGTCTTTTGAGTCGGAACACCAGTACATGGCTACTCTTCACGAAAGCATAGAGGGCCGTGATCGACAGATCTATGTCAAGGGCGCGGTGGAAGCGGTTCTTGCCCGCTGCCAGGCCATGCTTGACGCGGGTGGTGCAACCGTCGATCTGGATGTGGAGGAAGTTCTCGGTCACGTTGGGCAGATGGCATCTCAAGGCCTCAGGGTGCTTGCATTCGCCGGGAAAAAAGCATCTGCTGATGTTGGCGTCATAAATCATGACGATGTGCGGGATGGTCTTGTTTTTGTTGGGCTCATGGCCATGATCGACCCACCCCGGGCCGAGGCTGTAAAGGCGGTCCGGGTTTGCCAGGCAGCTGGAATCAAAGTCAAGATGATCACCGGCGATCATGCTGATACCGCAGCCGCCATCGCAGAGCAGATCGGCTTGAATGGCAAGGCGGCGGATAAAGGGCGCAGACTGCGGGTTCTTACCGGAAAAGAGATTGCCTCTCTTTCCGACCGGGAACTGATTGAGGAAGCCGAAAGAACAGCGGTGTTTGCCCGGGTGGCGCCGGAGCAGAAATTACGTTTGGTTGAGGCCATGCAGGCCCGTGGTCACGTGGTGGCCATGACCGGTGACGGCGTTAATGATGCGCCGGCGTTAAAACAGGCAAATATCGGCGTGGCCATGGGAATCACCGGCACCGATGTTTCCAAGGAGGCGGCCGACATGGTGCTTACCGATGATAATTTCAGCTCCATCGAGGCGGCTGTTGAAGAGGGCCGTGGTGTGTTCGACAACCTGACGAAGTTTATCGTCTGGACCCTGCCCACCAATCTGGGAGAGGGGCTGGTCATCATGGCCGCTATCTTTTTCGGCGTCACCCTGCCCATCCTGCCTGTCCAGATTCTCTGGATCAATATGACCACCGCCGGTTTCCTCGGTCTGATGCTGGCCTTTGAGCCGAAGGAGCCGGGGATCATGACCCGGATGCCCCGGGATCCGAAAACACCGATCCTCACAGGAGTTCTCATCGGTCGTATACTTCTGGTGGGCGGACTGCTGCTCATCGCCTCATTCGGCCTTTTTCAATGGGAGATGAGCAAAGGAACGGATATCAATCAGGCGCGAACTGTGGCCGTAAATGTTTTTGTGGTTATGGAGCTTTTTTATCTTTTCAATTGCCGTTCCTTAACAAAATCTGCATTTCAGTTAGGTATCTTTTCCAATCTGTGGGTTTTCGGCGGCGCAGCGGTCATGCTGCTTGTCCAGGTTGCCTATACATATCTGCCCCTGATGAATCGATTGTTTCAGAGCGCGCCCCTTGACCTTGGGGCGTGGCTGAGAATTGTTGCGTCCGGTATTGCGGCATATCTCATTGTCGAAATGGAAAAATGGCTGATGGTGAGAATTTTCAACGGAAAAAATCAATGAAACTGCAACGTCTAGCCATTTGTTTTTTCGTTTTTTGTAGTTTGGTGACGGGATGCGAGGATACGGATGTGCGCCTTGCCGCTGAAGCAGGCCTTGATGCGGTCAAGGCCGTTACCCTGTCGGATGCGGCGGTACAGAGTCTGGCACGGGAGGCCGCTCTTTTCAGCGATGCAAAAAACAGCATCGCTCCCGCCGGCAGCAAGTATTCGGAAAGATTGCAGAAGATTGTCGGAGATCATGGCCGGGAGGGGGACTTTCATTTCGAATACAAGGTCTATCTTGCTCCGGAAGTCAACGCCTTTGCCATGGCGGACGGCACCATCCGTATTTACAGCGGTCTGATGGATATGATGAACGACGATGAATTACGGTTTGTCGTCGGCCATGAAATGGGCCATGTGGTGAAGGAGCATATCCGCAAAAAGATGCAGCTTGCCTATGTCGGCAGCGCCGTTCGCAAGGGCATTGCGGCCCAGAATAGCATAATCGGCACCATTGCCCGTTCGGAGATCGGCTGGTTCACCGAGAAACTGGTGGGCGCCCAGTTTTCCCAGCAGGAGGAACGGGAGGCGGATGACTACGGACTCCTCTTTCTCAAGGGCAAGGGATACGGGGCTGAAGCGGCGGTGTCGGCCCTGCGCAAACTTGCCACCCTGGGAGATGATCATTCCTTCCTGTCGAGTCACCCGGCGCCGGGAGTGAGGGCTGACCGGCTGGAGAAGTCTCTGCGGGGTGGAGCGCCCGATGAAGTTTCGGCGCAGGGTATTTTGGGGAAAATCGTTGCTTCTCTGCAGGGGCTTGTCGCGTTTCTTATGGAAAAAATAGAGGGTTTGCTGGAAGTTTTTGGGGATAAGGCACTCAGCCGCAGTTGATTTCGCCCGGAGCCCTGTCCTGGACATACCCGGTTCCGGTCTTGATGGCATTTTCCGCACGGACCAGCTCTCTTCCCAGGTAGGCGGCATGGTCAAGCCGGGAAACAAGGTTTTGTTGGATCAGGGAGGAGCAGATGGTGGTTGCGTCCTTTCCTTCGATAATGTGGGCCAGGGTACCGTTGTTCTTGTAGTGTTCCACCCGTAACGGGTTTTCTCCGCCTCTGTTTGCCAGAATGATGAAATATCCTGCAGGGTCAAGATACAGACGTTTTGCAGGTTTTGCCTCCATGGTCTCCACAAGCTGCACCCTGAGTCCGGCTTCATATGGTTGGTGCGGCAGAAAATCCAGGGAATGAATTTTCTTTTGAAGAAGATTCGTATCGGTATGGTCCATCAGGTTGTGGACGGTAATCTGTTTCCGGAACTGATCCACCTCGGATTTCAGCAGATTTCGCAGCACCGGCCTTGCACCGTTTGCCGCAATGATCCGCTGGGCGGCATCAAGTCCGTTTGCCGACAGTTTTATGATGGCGTCAGCCGGGCGGTGACCGGCAACGTCCCGGCCGATTATTGCCAGGTGGCGGATAAAAGGGTTGCTGATAAGATTCTTGACCACATATTCCACCCCGATATTTTCCGTGGTAAGGGTACCGGTTACAGCAAGTGATGGGAACGCCGAGCAAAAGAGGCTGGCCATTGATATGCTTTCCCCTACTAGGAGGACGGCAATAAATGACCTGGGGTTGAGTACGGAGTAATTGCCTGGTTGCAACGGCCAGGAATCGGCATCAAATTCCGCTGCCGGGATGGAGGTGATGCTGACCGGCTCGATGGCGGATCTGGTCTTGCCAAGGAGCAGGTCCATTTTCTTGTTGAAGCTGTTGAATGCCGGGACCGGCAGACAGGGGCTGCAGCCCAGTCACGTGTGCAGATCCGTCCCTGCTGCGCGGTCGATCCAGTCGGTAAAGTCGTTTTCGGCAGCGGCGAGCTGCGGGGAGTCGTTCTCCTTTCTGATATCGCTGATGACTGCAAGAATGGCTGCCATCATGTCCGAGTGCAGACATGAGCAGGTTCTGCACTTTTCCAGCTGCATGATTTTGGCGAATTCTCGGTGCGCCTGTCCGATTGCCGCAATTTTTTCTTGAAAGACATCCATTGCCTTCTCTTCCTACTGATTCGGTTTGCGGGCTGAGAAAAGGGCTCCCACCGTGGAGGGGGAGGTTCTGAATCCGGTGGTGCCTGTGCAGGCAACATCGCGAAAACCTGCTTTCTCCATTATTGTCAGCTGATCCCGGACCGGGATCGTGCCGCTTATTCATTGCGACCAGGCCTCTACGCTTCCCGTCAGATGTTTGGGGAGAGCTTTTTCCAGGACAACGTCGGCAAACTGGATTCGGCCGCCGGGTTTCAGCACCCGGTGGATTTCCGCGAAACATTTTTCCTTGCCGGGGCTGAGGTTGATGACTCCGTTGGAAATGACAACATCAAAAAAACTGCTTTGCCATGGAATGCTTTCCCCGTTGACGAGTTGAATTTCAACGTGATTTATTTCTTCTTTCTGGAGATTTTTTTTGGCCCGGATGACCATCGCTTCGGTCAGGTCGACTCCGCAGACCAGGCCGTCTTTCCCGACAAGGCGGGCGGCAACGTACATGTCAAAGCCTGCGCCGCAGCCGAAATCGAGTACATACTCACCTTTTTTAATGTCGCCCAGAGAAAACGGATTCCCGACGCCGCAAAAGGACGTCAGCATTCCGACAGGAGCGGCGGCAATGACAGCAGGATCGTATCCGAGCTGTTCCGCCCCCTCCCTGCCGGTGGGGTATTGGAATTTGCCTGCTGCGGAAAGGGATACGTCGCGGTATTTGCTGCGTATCGCCTCCCTGATTTTTTCAAGATCATCCGGGGAGAGGTTCTTGGGGCCCTCCATTCCTGTTTCCCGGCAGCCTCCGGCTCCCTTTGCCGGAGGTCAGGAGGACGCTGGGATGTGAAGCGGCAGTGATTTGTTCATCAGTTCATTTCCTCATGATTTTGGTAGATTCCGGGGGAAAGTCTCCAGATGTGATGGGGGTAAGGGTGTCAACCGGATGGTTATAGAGGTAGATCCAGGCATTGACCGTATTGCCGTCTGCCAGGCCCACTTTTTTCATGACGCGGATGAATTCCGAGGTCGTGGGGGATTCCGGGTCGTATTCTTCATAGCGGTCAAGCCGAGCAAGTGTATCCGCCGGGCAATGAAGCCGGTATACTTCTCCATGTACAACGTCTCTGGGGTCAGCGGAAGGAACAACCCCAGGATAGCCGTCAACCATATACAGGAGCCCCTGGAAAAAACCGTCACCGATGAAAGCAGTTGACTCAACCAGTTCTTGCCCCATTTCCCAGCCCGCATCACGGCGCAGGGTGCCGTAAACAAAAAGAAAGGTTCCCGTGTTGCCGTCAGTTGTCAAAAGGGCTTTCTGTTGCTGTTGCACTGGCTTGCTTGGGTGATGGCGTTTTCCAGATGTTTGAAGAAGTTCAACGCCTCCCTGTTTGCCGAATCCCCTGATAATTTTTCTTCGTAGGTGGTAAATAATTTCGTCAGCACGTGGAAGACATCATCCTCGGGCAGAGATCCCATGTCGTCCCAGAGGTCATTTGGTTTTTTCACTGTTGCACCTTCGCTTTTATGCTTGCTTGCCATGTCTTCTTACTCGGCTGTAATAATAGGTTGTCCGCGCGAGGTGAAAGAAACTCCCTGCTGGGATTGTGTCCCGATCATTACTGATTCAGTAATAGGGGGATTAACAAAATTTTCAGATTTCCATTCAACAATAAAATTGGCGCCGGATCCTCCGGTTTTGTCTTTTTCCGGGATGACATAGCGGAGTGATTCAAGTGGTTTCAGGGTAAGCGGGGTAGTTAAATATTTTTTCAAAAGGTTTCCCTGTGTTTCGTAATAATCGACCACTGTGATTGTAATCGGATATTTTGGGTCGATATTTCTGATACTGAGAGTTGCCGTCAATAAAAAAAGCTTTTCCTGGTCGCCACTGTAAATATGAGAATAAACAGGGACATAAATTGTCTGACCGCGGGATAATTGAGGAATCCCTTGAGCGTGTAAAGGCGAAGAGGAAGAAAGGGATACGGCGAAAAAAAGAATAAAAACAGATAACCAATAATTCGTTTTCAATGTTGTTCTCCTCGACCATTTACAGTATTCCGGCCTGCAAGATTGATTAAAAACATCAACCTTGCAGGTTTATCCGATAACATAATTTAATCTCATGCAAAGCGTCATCTGTCACATGGTCCGGCCTTGCGGATGGCATCCGTGGTCTGGTCGGCAAACTGCTTGAAGTTTCGGGCGAACATTTCCGCCAGTTTCCCGGCCCGGGTGTCGTAATCATCACCATTAGCCCAGGTAGTGCGGGGCTGCAAGACTTCATCCGGAACACCCGGACAGCGGGTGGGGACTTGCAGTCCGAAAAAAGGTTCCGTTTTGGTTGGAATCTTGTCCAGCTTGCCGTCGAGTGCGGCGTTGACCATGGCCCTTGTGTGGGCAATGGATATGCGGTGGCCGGTGCCATACGGGCCGCCGGTCCACCCGGTGTTGATCAGCCATGCCTGGGTGTTGTGGCGGAGCATTTTCTCGCCGAGCAGTTCCGCATAACGCATGGGGTGGAGGGGCATGAAGGGCGCACCGTAGCAGGCGCTGAATACGGGCGAAGGCTCGGTGACACCTTTTTCCGTACCGGCAACCCGGGCGGTGTAGCCTGAAATGAAATGGTACATCGCCTGTTCCCTGGTCAGTTTCGCCACAGGAGGGAGCACCCCGAAGGCGTCGGCGGAAAGGAAAATGATGGTTTTTGGATGTCCTCCCATGCCCGTTTCGCTGGCATTGGGGATGGAAGAAATATGGTATGATCCTCTGGTGTTTTCAGTAAAGGCCTGATCGTCAAGGTCAACCCTGCGGCTGCAGGCATCCAGGCTTACATTTTCCAGAATGGTGCCGAATCGTCTGGTGGTGGAATAAATTTCCGGCTCAGCTTCCGGAGACAGGCGGATCAGCTTGGCGTAACAGCCGCCTTCAAAGTTGAAGATGCCGTCATCGCTCCAGCCATGTTCATCGTCGCCGATCAGGGTGCGTGAGGCATCGGCGGAAAGGGTTGTTTTGCCCGTGCCGCTCAGTCCGAAAAAGAGGGCGGTATTGCCCTTTGGACCGATATTGGCCGAACAGTGCATGGGCAGTATGCCGCTTTTGGGTAAGCTGTGGTTCATAACGGAAAAAATAGACTTCTTGGTTTCCCCGGCATAGCTGGTGCCGCCGATCAGGACCAGTTTCTTCTTGAAATTGACGATGATGAATGTTTCCGAATTGGTTCCATGAACAGACGGAGATGCATGGAAATGGGGAGCGTTGATCACGGTGAATTGGGGGACATGTTTTTTCAGTTCTTCCGCGGTGGCCTGGATGAACATGTTGCGGGCAAAAAGGCTGTGCCAGGCATACTGGGTTATGATGCGTACCGGCATCCGGTATTTGGGATCCGCTCCGGCGAAGCAGTCCTGCACATAAAGATCCTGGGTCTGCAGGTGAAGGGTCATCCGTTTATGCAGTTCATCAAAACGGGCCGGGGAAAAGGGCACATTGTTTGTTCCCCACCAGATGTCATTTTTTGTTGTGTTGTCCTGGACGATAAATTTGTCATGGGCCGAGCGGCCGGTGTGATGGCCGGTGCGCACGACAATCGGCCCCAGGTGGGAGAGGCGTCCTTCGCCGCGGATGAGAATTTTTTCATAGAGAATGGAGGTGGGGAGGTTCCAGAATACTTCGCCGAGGTTGGAGAGTCCATGATGCTCCAAACCGTATTTGCTGTGGTTGCGGCATTCGTTTTTTTTCATGACGTGCTCCATGTTTTGCTTGATTTATTCTTGTCTGATCCCTGCGTTCGTTTGTCAGCCGCCACTCTTTTTCACACTATACCCCTGACGGGTCAACTCTGCAAACAGGGCGTCCCGGTGATCGCCTTGAATCTCGATCATGTTGTCCTTCACTGTTCCTCCTGAGCCGCATTTCCGTTTCAGCTCTCCGGCCAGTTTGCTTAATGAGTCGGCATCAAGCGCCAGCCCTGAAATCAGGGTAACTCCTTTGCCCTTGCGACCTTTTGTTTCCCTGGAGATTCTTATAATTCCGTCGCCTTTTGCACGCGGACCGGCGCTTCGGCAGAGACAGGCGGCGGAGGGGTGTCCGCAGGCCGGACACATTCTTCCATAATCGGTTGAATAGACGAGGCCTGATCTCTTCTTGTCGGTTTTCTTCATGGTTGTTTTCCGTACATCATATCATTCTTAAGGGGGAATGGATAAGAGAAATCTGTTTTTCGGCGGATGGAGGAAAGCGGCTGTCCCTACTCGTCTGATCGTTTTCTTATAAGCGGGCGTTTGTGATTTTCGAGGTTTTCTTTTTCAGGGTTGCCGTTTTTCTCCGGCAGTGTGTAGCCAAGGCCCGCGCACTCCGGGCACTCCTCCCAGGACAACAGGAATCTGCTGACTCCCTTGAAGGTGCTTGACTGGCCTGTGCCGTTACAGAGTTTACATGGTTTTTTCATGGCAGGAGAGTGGCTCTTCCTCATGATCGAAGAGAAGCGGATCCCGGTGTGCCCGTTTGCGGATCCAGTTGATGGAGCGAAGAATGGGACTGCGGCTGGCCAGCCATCGCTCAAAACGGAATTTACAGGGAAAATCAATCAGTATCACCCCGATAACAATGGTCAGCAGGCCCTGACCAGGAAGAACCAGCATGATGATACCCATCAAAACAAAGGCGTATCCGGCAATGTTTTTGATGGTGAGGAGGATTCCCCGCACCAGCGGGTGTTGCCTGGCCCATGGCAACCGGTGCCTTCGGGTGTTGGAAAAATAATCGGCCGGGATTTTCGTCACCATGATCGGGATAACAAGCAGCGTTCCCAGGAACGTGACCAGGGAAAAGGCGGCGGACCAGAGAACGATCGCTTCATTGGTTTTGAAAAATTCAAACATAAGGTGCAGACTGGTGGAAGGAGTCAGTTGTGCGTTTGCCAGGCCTACATTCAGCACCGGCACTTTCAAGCATATGTATAGTAATTTTTTATGCTCTTTGCCAGGGGGAATTTTGAACCAGGAAGAGAACGCTTACCTCTGCCGGATGATCATACGGTTTTCCCATACCTGCGGTATCCTGGATCGGGATCATCGTCTGGTTGACCTGAAGGACGGCTGCCTATTTCAGAATCTCCTCGACTCCTGACTGCAGCTGCTCATAGGAGATTTTGCCGTTCAGTCGGTCGACAAACGTACCGTCCCGCGAAAGAAAAATAATTTCCGGAACCGTTTCCACCCGAAGCTCCCTGGCGACGCCCCTTGCCTTGCCAACTGGAAAGGTGATGTGGTGCTGTTCCCTGAATTGGATGATGTCCTGGGTTTTGCTCATGTAAAAAGCGCCGAGAAAGAGAACCCCCTTCTCTTTGTATTCGAGATAAGCTTTTTCCAGGTAGGGAGCAGCATCACCGCATTGCCGTCAGAGATGAGAACCCACGTAGATAACAATCGGCCTGCCCTGAAGCGATTGCGGGGTGTACGTTTTTCCGTCCAGGTCGGTAAAGAGGAAATCAGCCGTGCGTCCTGCGAAAGCAGGAGTTCCTGTAACAATGAACAATAGAAAGAAGAGACAAAAGAGAGACCTTTGTTTCAATGAATTTCTCCGGGGTGGAATTTGATGTGATCGCCAAAGTAGACAGGAAGGAATATAAAGGATTATGCTACTCCGTGTCATCCGGTAATTGTATTTTTTCTGCTTTCTCAGGAAAAATCAGTGAACGGGTTGATTTTTTGCTGATGGATGTCATCCAGCAGGCTTTCCGGGTGGTGAAGGAACTCTTCCGCAAGTTTCTGGGGGTCGAAGAATTCCTTATCATAGGGGGTGATCAGGTTTAACTGCTCCCACCTTGTCAGATAATATTGAATGATGTCGGGAAGAAGAGTAATGACGGATTGCTCTGGAAAGGGGTCGATAAAGCTCGATTTTCGCAGTTTTTCCGAAGACAGGGTCTGGGCTTCGTAAAAGCTCTTCATGAACATCAGTTCAGGGGGCATACGGGCGTCAATGCCGATTTTGATCAGCAGTCTGACCAGTTTTTTCAGGAAGTCGGCTCCCAAGCGGGCTATGGGGTAGGGAAGGTAGATCTCTTTCGGCCTTGGCAGTTGCAGATAGTTGCGGATGGTGAGAATAAGCCGGGCAAGACTGACCGGGGAGGGGTCGACCAGGTGGATGGTCCGGCCTGAAAATTCATCCCGCCGGGAAAGAATGTGCCGGACAAAGTATGGGATTTTTTTTGCGTTTGTATAGGAGTGACATGCCTCTCTGGCAGTGAAAAGCAGGGGCATTGACTGGTCGGCGACGGAAAAAAGCAGGCGATGGAAACCCTGGATTTTGTGATCATGCTTGCCGTAGACAATAGCCAGTCGGATGATGGTGTAATCCAGACCTTCGGTCCGGCGGAGATGGGCAAGGGTTTTTTCCGTCATCAGCTTGGATTTGGCGTAGTTGCTCATCTCCGCCTGGAGCGGTCGCTGCTCATCTTCAGTGAGGTTTTCACCGGACGGCAACACTGCGGCGGAACTGAAGAAGATGTAGGGGATTTTCAGGGATGCCGCCGCCTTGGCCAGGTTGATGCTTCCCAGATAGTTGATTTCAAAAGATATCTTTGGGTTGCTGTCGATGGTGGCAATTGCTGAATTGATAATGAAATCAGGACGGCAACTCGCAAAAAAGTTTTTGATGTCGCTCGGGTCCCTGAGGCTTAACTGCTTGCTGTTGGGGGCCAAAATGTCGTAACCCCATTTTTTCTTGAAGTAGTGGAAAAGGGCGCCGCCCACCAGGCCGGAGCCGCCGATGATGATGCCGAGATTGTTTTGCCGGGAGTCGTTTTTTGGGGTCATGGTCTTCTGTTGGCAGCAGTTTGTTGTTCTGTAATTCGGAGAGTGAATAAACCCTGGTTGGGTTATGCTGAATATCCTACAATACCAATGGGTTAAATTTCCAAAAAAAAAGACCGGGGGTTGCGTTAATTATTTGTAAATGTAATAAAATCATAATGTTGTGTGTTTTTTTCAACACTGCTTCTTCCGCATAACTTCTTGCATCATATAAAGGTCTTATGGTACAAGATACCTGCATTCGCGTGTTCGAAAATGACGACGGGCCAATCCCGCACGGTGAGAATATTGAAGAGTGAAAAACTTCCTGCTGCTCAGCCGAAAAAACGGCGTAATCCGCCAAAGAAAACGGCAAAAGAAAGATTACAGGAATTCTGGAATTTATTCGGCAAAGATGATGACGTGCTGATTGCAATCAGCGCCGATCCTGATTCCCTGGCAAGCGCGCTGGCCATTAAAAGATTGCTTCGTTATCGGGTAAAGAGTGTCACCATCGGTTACGCCAACGAGATCCGCAGGCTTGCCAACCTGACCATGCTGGATCTGTTGAAGATCCCGGCGGAGCGGATGAAATGTTTTAAGTCGGACAAGTTCTCCAAATATATCATCGTTGATTCCCAGCCGCACCATAATCCCTGTTTTGAAGATGTCACCTTCAGCGCCGTGATTGATCATCATCCCGTCACCCAGGGGTGGAAGGCTGATTTTGTCGATATCCGCCCTGAATACGGGGCCACCGCCTCCATGTTGGTGGAGTACCTTCGCGCTGCGGAGATGAAGCCTTCTGTTGCCCTGGCCACCGCTCTTTTTTATGCCATCAAGGTCGATACGCAGAATTTTGAAAAAAAAGCACAGCTTGCCGACGCCATTTCTTTCCGGTACCTGTTCAATATCGCCAACCAGAATCTGGTCCGGAAAATCGAGCTGAGCGAGTTGCGGAAATCGGAACTCAATTACTTCAAGACCGCTTTTGCCGAAATGAAGATCAGCAAGCACCGGCTTTATGCCCATGTGGGCCGGGTACGGACGCCGGATGTGCTCGTCATTATCGCTGATTTTTTCAAGCGGGTTCATGACGTTGCCTGGGTTTTTGTCTCCGGCATTCATGGAGAAAAGCTGGTGGTTATCTTTCGCTGTGACGGATATAAAAAAAATGCCGGCAGGCTGGCGGCGAAAACATTCGCTGAAATCGGCTCCGCCGGCGGACATCGCGAATCGGCCCGGGCCGAGGTGCCATTGAAGAATCTGGCCAAGGCCGATCAGGATTTTTCCACCAAAACCCTGCGTAAACTGACGGGAAAACACTTAGAGGCGGTCTGATTGGTCTGATTCGTCTTGCTGGTCGTTTTGGCTGGGCCAACCAGGCACTAAACCAATCAGATCAGGAGGGCCGGTGAGACCAACCTGACAAGTCAGACTAATCGGACACATCATAATGAAACAGAAACCGAAAACCCTGGCGATGATACTTGCCGGAGGACGAGTTGATGAGCTGAATGTTCTCACCTGCTACCGGCCCAAATCAGCGGTTCCCTTTGGCGGCTTTGCCCGCATCATTGATTTTTCCCTGAGCAATCTCATGCATGCCGGGCTTGAACGGGTGGCAATCCTCAGCCAGTACCGCAGTTATTCGTTGATCAATCATATCGGCATCGGCGCAGCCTGGGACATGATAGGCAAGTATCGCGGTGTTGCCATTCTGCCTCCCTCCACCGGTTACGGGAACACCTCATGGTATAGGGGGTCCGCCGATGCCGTCTTCCAGAATGCGGATTTTATTCAGTACCATGACCCTGATGAGGTTCTCATTCTGTCGGGAGACCACGTCTACCATATGGATTACCAGGAGGTTGTCGATTATCACCGCAGGAAGGATGCCGACCTGACCATCGCCTGTCTGCAGGTGCCGATGGAAAAGGCGCACCGTTTCGGACTCGCCGATATCGACAATGAGGACGGCGACCGGGGTGGACGTGTTCTGCAGTACAAGGAAAAGCCTGATCGGCCCAAATTCAACTGGGCGTCGCTCACTGTTTTCTGTTTCAAGCCGAAGGTGCTCCTCGATGTACTGACCGTCAATGCCAGGGAAGATGAGTCTTTTGAGTTCGGCCGCGATATCATCCCCCGTATGCTCTATGAACAGCGCAAGGTCTACGGATTCAAGTTTCGTGGTTACTGGGGGTATTCCCGTACCATTGATGAGTACTGGCAGACCAATATGGATCTGCTTGGGGCGGAGCCGAAGATCGATCTGGAGAAATGGGGCCTGCGCACCAATCTTGACCATCGAAACATCGGCGATTGTCAACCGCTCAAGGTGGGTGGCAGCGCGATCATCAGAGACAGTCTGGTTTATAACGGCTGCATCGTTGAAGGGGAGGTGGAGCGCTCCATTCTCTTTCCCGGCGTTCATGTGAAAAAAGGAGCGGTGGTGAAAGATTCGGTGCTGTTCTTTAATAATGTAGTCGGGCGGGATGCACGACTGGAAAAGATCATCAGTGATGTCAATGTCACCATCGGCAACGAAGTTTGCATCGGTCAGGAAGGTCCGGTGGACAGTAAAGATGTGACCGTGGTTGGCTGGAACAATTTTATACCCGATAAAACAGTGATCGGCTCCGATTGCACCCTTTATCCGGCATTAAGCCCGGATAAATTGTTGCGGGAAATCAGGTCAGGGGAGATCGTGCGATGAGAAAGGAAAATACCCTGGTGTTGATCCTGGCCGGTGGGGTGGGCAGTCGTCTCAACAATCTTGTCCAGACCCGGGCGAAACCGGCGGTTCCCTTCGGCGGCATTTATCGAATCATTGATTTTAGTCTGAGCAACGTGATGAATTCCGGTCTGACCCAGGTTGGCGTGCTGACCCAGTATAAGCCGCTGTCGCTCATGAAGCATCTCGGCACCGGTGAGGCCTGGGATTTTACCGGCAGGAGCCGTGGGGTGAAAATCCTGCCGCCCCGCACCGGGGCGCACGATTCCGACTGGTACAAAGGTACGGCCGATGCCGTACGGCAGAATATCGATTTTATCAAGTCCCATCCCTCCAAGGAAATATTGCTGCTTTCCGGCGACCATATCTATCGCATGGATTTTGATGACATGATCGGCTTTCATCGCCGCAAGAAGGCAGATGTCACCATCGGCATGATGGTGGTGCCGGAAAGCGAAATCCATCAGTTCGGGGCGGGTATCACCGATGGGGACGGACGGATTGTCGACTGGGAGGAAAAACCCAAGGTGGCGCGCACCAACCTCGCATCCATGGGTATTTATGTTTTTGATACCGAATATCTGCTGCGTATGTTGACTGACAACAGGGAAGAGGTTGATTTCGGCATGCACCTCATTCCCAGGGCCATAGAAAAAGATAATGTATTTGCCTACCCCTTCCACGGGTACTGGCGGGATGTGGGAACAGTGGAGGCTTACTGGCAGACCAATATGGATATTATCCGCGAGGATTCGGGTATATCCCCCGAGGCCTGGGGTATTCGGCCGAATGTTGAGGCCGGGGTATCCGGCGTTGCCGACCGGCCTCCGGCCCGTTTCGGCGCGGCTTCCATTGTGAAGAACTCCATGATTTCAGCGGGTTGCGTGATAGACGGCGAGGTGGTCAATTCGTTGCTTAGCCCAGGCGTCAGGGTGGCTGCCGGGGCAAGTGTGCGCGATTCCATTCTCTTCCATGATTGTCTGGTTGAATCGGGCGCGGTTGTCGACCTGGCCATACTTGATAAGCGGGTGCATGTCGGCAGCGGCGCGGTCGTCGGCTGCGGAGAAGATAAAACCACGCCCAACAGCAGTTTCCCCAAGCACCTTTACACCGGAATCACCATGGTGGGCAAGGAGGGGGTTGTGCCGCCCGGCGCGGTGATCGGCCGCAACTGTATCGTTGCCCCCCTGGCCTCAAGCGAAGATTACCCATCACTTACCCTGGCGACCGGTGAGACGGTTAACGCAGGCCGGCAATAAAGGGGCCCACCGCCTCAACGCCCTGCTCTTCAACCAGCTTGATGGTTCTTGTGCCGATGACGGCGATATCCGCCCTGCCGCTAAGGTAGTCGACATCCTCCTTGCGGCTGATGCCGAAGCCGACTGCCAGGGGAAGTTCTGTGTTCTCCCTGCATTTTCGCAGGTACGTGTTGAACTCTTCGTCAAAGTCGGTCTGCTTGCCGGTGACGCCTTTTCTTGCCACACAATAGACAAAGCCCCGTCCGAACCGGGAAAGCTCCTGCATTCGCTCCGGGGTCGAGGTCGGTGCAAAGATCATGATCGGGTCGATTGCGTACGTCCGGGTCAGCGCAAAAAACTCCTCACCTTCCTCCGGCGGCAAATCTGGGATGATAAAACCTGTGATGCCGATTTCTTTCGCTTCCCTGAAAAATTTCTCCACCCCGAATTTAAACAGGATGTTGTAATAGGTCATAAAGAGGAAGGGTATCGGGTAGGTTGCGGTGATCTCTTTTGCGAAATCAAGGCATTGTCTGACGGTTGTACCGCCGTCAATGGCATCCTGGTTGGCCTTGACGATCACCGGCCCATCCGCCATGGGTTCGGAAAAAGGGATCTGCATCTCGATGAGGTCAACGCCGTTTGTCACCATCTGCTCGATGACCTGACGGTTGACGTCAAGCGACGGATACCCAAGGACAATGTGGGTCATGAGCAGGATTTTTTTCTCGGGATCAGCCAGCGCTGCCCTGATCTGACTGTTAAGCTCCATATTCTCTTCCTTTCTTCTTGATGAATTCTTTCCAGGACGGATCGTCAAACGCATGGGCGATGGTGAATATGTCCTTGTCCCCCCGGCCGGACATGTTGATGATAAGTGCCTCATCACTGCCAAGTTCTCCCGCTTCCTTGAAGGCCTGGACAAACGCATGACTTGATTCCAGCGCCGGAATGATCCCCTCTTTTTTCATGGTGAGATCAAGAGCCGCCATGACCTCCTGGTCGGTGGCTGCGGCAAACCGGACCCGGCCTTTTTCCCAGAGGTCGGTGAGAATCGGCGATACGCCGACGTAGTCGAGACCGGCGGCAACCGAATGGGTGTCCATCATCTGGCCGTCGCTGTTCTGCAGAAACATGGTCTTGTAGCCCTGGGCCACTCCGGCTGAGGCATCCCGGGCGGCGAGACGGGACGCATGCTGGCCGCTGTCAAGCCCTTTGCCGCCGGCTTCAACGCCGATCAGTTCCACATGGGTGTCGTCGAGAAATCCCTGGAAGACTCCCATGGCGTTGGAGCCGCCTCCCACACAGGCGAAAACTCTGCTCGGCAGTCTGCCGAACTGGTCAAAAATCTGTACCCGCGCCTCAATGCCGATGATGGACTGGAACCAGGCCACCATTTCGGGAAAAGGGTGGGGGCCGCAGACCGTGCCCATGACGTAATGGGTATCCTCCATGCGGGTCACCCAGTCGCGGAAGGCCTCATTGATGGCATCCTTCAGGGTTTTGGAGCCGGAGGTGACGGGAATTACGGTGGCGCCCAGCTTCTCCATCCAGAAGACGTTGGGCCGCTGGCGCGCGACATCTTCCTCGCCCATGTAGATGGTGCATTCAAAACCGAACTTGGCGGCCATGGTGGCGGTGGCCACGCCGTGCTGGCCGGCACCGGTTTCTGCAATCACCCGTTTCTTGCCCATTTTCTTGACAAGAAGCCCCTGGCCCATGACGTTGTTTGCCTTGTGGGCGCCGGTATGGTTGAGGTCTTCCCGTTTGATGAATATCTGTCCGCCGCCGAAATGGCGAGACAGGTTCTGGGCATGGGTCAGTGGTGTCGGCCGGCAGGAGTATGTTCCCATCAGGGCAACGTATTCCTGCCAGAAGGATGGGTCCGTCTTGGCGTTGGCAAAGGCTTCGTTTAATTCCCGAAAGGTTTCGTACAGCACCTCCGGGATGAATGCTCCGCCCCATTCTCCGTAATATCCTCTTTTCGCTGTCTGGTTCATTGATGCTCGGTTCTAGTTCAGGGTTTCAGGTTTGAGATTTATCCATGGGTGGTTACTATAACCCATTTGTTCAAAAAAACAGCAGGCAATTTGTTTTTCGAGGGGACAAAAGAGGAATCAGGTAGGGAGAGAAAAAGAAACGGGCAGTGAGATTTCGGAAAAAATTTCACTGCCCGGTGATGGATAAGCGCAAAGACTCATCAAATAGTAAAGCGAGCCATCATTTCTTCCAGCTGTCTGGCCAGATCGGCCAGCCGGTCGGCGGCGGCACTGATCTGGGTGATTCCTTTGGAGTTGTCCGTAGTTCCCTGGTTGACGTGCTGGATATTCGACGACACCTCGCCGGTGCCGCTGGAGAGTTCTTCCAGTGCGGTGCTGATGGAATTGGTGCCGTCATTGGCCTGGGCTACTGACGCGGCAATGTCCTGGGCCACAGTGACTTGTTCGCCAACGGAACTTGTTATCAGGGCGGATGAATCGTTCACCTGGCCGACAATTTCCGTTACCTCGGAAATGATTGATACCGCCTGCTGGGTTCCGGACTGCACTTCGTTAATGCGTGCGGCGATGTTGCCGGTGGCCTCGGAGGTCTGACGGGCCAGTTCCTTTACCTCGCCGGCCACTACGGCAAATCCCTTACCTGCTTCGCCGGCCCGGGCTGCCTCGATGGTGGCGTTTAAGGCAAGCAGCTTGGTCTGTTCCGATATTTCCCCAATCACCCTGGTTACTTCGCTGATTTCGCCGGCAAGTTGGTCAAGCGCGGTGATGGCCTGGGTTGCGGCGCTTGCCTTGTCCAGCGCCGTTCTGGTAATTTGCATGCCTTTTTCAGAGTTGCTGCCGATTTCGGCAATGGATGCACTCATCTCTTCCGTGGCGCTGGCCGCGCTCTGCATTGACTGGGCGATCTGCCGCACAGTGTCGGCGACATTCTGGGTGTTGACGCTGATTTCTTCGGTAGCACCGGCAATGTTGGCCGCCTGGGAGGATATTTCCTCGGAGCTGGCTGAGAGGTGGGTTGAGACCTCGGACAGATCCCGGGAAGAAGAGGTCAGTTCGTGCGCATTGTCGAGAATACCTCTCACCAGGGAGCTGAGATTGTCAATCATCTGGTTGAGGGATTTGCCAAAGGTATCCATTTCAGAGACAACCGTTACATGTTGGGTCAGGTCGCCGCTGCCGACAAGCTCTATGATCTTTGTCCGTTTCACCTGTTCGTCTCGCAAGGCGTTCAATGCGGAACCCATGATGGTCAGTTCATCGTCGATGCCTTTTTTGTAGACCTTGCAGTCCTTGCAGTCACCCCCCTCCTTTGCCTTGGGGCAGTGGGCTACTGCGGCAAAGGAGCCGGATTCCATCCAGCAGTGGGTTTCCTTGCCGAAACTCGGGCATTCCGGCCGGTTACACTGCATCATCTCTGAGCAATTTAAGGCATTGCCCATGTTCAAGGTAGACGAGAGATCGCCTTTTCCCATTTTTTTGCAGAAATCCACCGCCTTCTGCAGAGGACGGTTGACAACCAGGGTGATGAATCCAAAGAGGCCGATGATAAAGAGAATGGAAAAGAGAACCATGCCGATGGCGACATTGCGCTGGAGAATGGACAGGGTTTTTTCTCCCTCGTTCTTGATGTTGTCGAGAATGCCAAGCTGCTCCGAGATGTCCTGGCAAATGGTCATGACTCCCACCGTCTTTTCGGTGTAGTCCTTGACTGGAAAAGCGGTCACGTAGAAATTGCCGGACTGCTCGGAAAAAGAATTTTCATGGCCTTTGCTCAGCAGATCTTCGTTAACCAGAGGGGCGGTGATTTCCAGGTTTGTTCCCGCTGCCTGGACGAATTTGTTGCCGACCCGTGGGTATTCTTTTTCATCCTGCATCGTGGTGGCAACCGGCAACTGGTCGGCGTCAAGAAAGATGGCGTAATCCACCACCTTGCTGGTTTTGCTCACCTGCATCAGGGAGCTGATGGGGTAAATGACCTCGTTGGAGCCGAGATGATTGCCGCCATCGTCGTTTATAGGCGCTATGCCGAAAAGAATAAAACCGCTCGGTACGATTTCAATGCCGGTCATCGCCTTGTGGGTTTCCCTGTTCACCTTGGTGACCGATTTCCGGAAGGCGGAAATATCGTCTGAGACATCAACCTCCTCCCCGTTCCGCACCGCCTGCCAGCCGTCCCGCCAGAGCCGTACGAGACTGCGGCTATTGGGCAGGTGAAAGTGGATCTGCAGGGAATCAGCACCGGTATGCTGGGTGTAATCTTCAATGATCGGTTCGAAATATTCCCGAAGCTGCTCCCGGGCTTCCTGGCCCATGGGGTCCTCTTCGTTGTCAATATTGCCGGAGAGCGCCACCTTGTAGGCGGCGACGACTTCAGGGTTGCCGGAATAAAGCGCCGCCTCGTTCAGTGCCTTTTTGGCGACTCGGTCTATGGTGTTGTTGAGTTCCTTGGTTTTTTCCTCGGCGGAAATCTTCAGTGCCTGGAACATGGTGTGGCGCGCATCTCTGATCTGGTTGTCAATGTTTGTCGAGATGAGTCGGCTGACCAGCAGGGCGCCGATGGCGCCGAAAAGGATGAAAAAAAAGACCGTAGGGGCCGTGATCTTGGTTCTGATTTTCATGTTTTTCCTCTGGACGAGCCTTTTGAGCGAAAAAGGGATGAGCTTTTTGGGATTTCATCATTCCGGCGTTGCGAAAGAAACGGTTCGAACCACATGCCCTCAAAGGGCTGCATGGTGGCTCCGGATATCGATTTTATACCGGGTAACGATTTTTGCGGCACAATAATATATTATCAGGCAAAGTGCGGCATTTTGTCAATCGGGAATTTGTTATTTGTCAGGAAGCTTGTTTCTGCAGGCAAGAGCAAAATCTTCAGGGAAATGGCCCATGATCCAGCGGAGTTGCGCCTCGCTGAAGGCTCCTGGCGATTCCGGCAGTTTGGGGAGAAAGCAGTAGATGAGACGCTGGTCGATCTTTTCCTGAAAACGTTTGGCGTACTCTATTGTAGTTACCATGCGCACGCCCAGCGTACCGAGTATCTGCATGGCGGTATGGATCCCTTTGTCAAGCGACAGGCGCATGGCCTGGTCTGCTTCAAGAATATTGCCCACCGGACGCAGGGGCATGAGCTGCAGTTCCCATTGGGAGGTCTGCGCCTTGGGGACAAAGAGCATTACCTGTTCATCCTCGTAAACGATAAGTGACGATTCGCCGGGGTGTTTGTCCATGCGTTTGTTGTTGCGGATGCAGGTGAGAAGATCGGCAAAAAAAGAGCGGCCATGGATTTTGTCGTAGGCGTGGACGCATTCGGCAACAAGGTCTCCGCAGCCATATGACGGGAGAGCTGCCGAGGTTTTTTTTCCTGCCCGCATGACCGGCTGCGCGGCGGGCAGCAGGGCGAACTGCTGGTGGATCTGCTGGTGGGAGGCATTCAGCCGGTAACGGCTGGGAGCGAAATCAAAACCATAATTCCAGCCCCACAGGGTACAGTCAAAAAAAAGGGTGGATTTTTTCCCCTCAAGTTTTTGAAGAATCTTTCTCCGCAGTTCTTCAAGCTCTCCGTCGGAAAGGGTTTTGCGGCCGCCGGCAACCGTTATGCCCAATTCTTCCGCCATGCGGATATATGTTCGCTGGTAGTAGAGGTGGCGAAGTCCGGTCATGTCCGCCAGTGAGAGGTTGTTGATGTCATAGCGGACAGCATCGTTGGCCATGTTGGAGGCGAAATGGCCCCAGGGAATATAAGAGTTGCGCCGCAGGTATTCAAAAACGTGGTGGCCGTCTTCCTCCCACGCCCCGACGATTTCACTGCCGCCCTGGGCGCCGGGTCTGAGCACCATGGACTGCTTATAGGCATCCGGCAGATACGGGTTGTTGGCCACGGCCTCAAAAAGTGGATGATTGTGGATTTTGGCCCGGACATTTCCAACCGCGTCCCGTTCATAAAAAAGTCCTGCTGGAGCACCTCCGGTATCAAGGGAAAAATCGCAGCTTATATGTGCCAGCCGCACGAGGTCATCAGGGTCGGTCGAGGTGGTCGCCAGGGCGAAAAGAACGGTTTCCGGAAGGGCTTGGAGGAGTTCGTCTGTTTTTTTCCCCGAACCATCAAAAAAAGGAGCAACGCTGCGTGAGAAGGATGTCGGTTTTGGCTCGGGCAGACAAATATTGAGCGGATTTCTGGCCCTGAAGTCGGCCCAGCGGGAGTTGATGAAGGTTGTTCCCTTGAAGGGAAAAGGGTGGGGGATTTCGTATATGGGGTCGGCTTTTTCCACCCTGATGTCTGACTTTGGGAAGTTCTTGTCGTTTATGAAGTCCTCTCCTTCCAGGGTCCCGAGGCTTTGCAGGGCATCGGTCGGGCGCAGATTTGTCACGCTGTAATCCGGAGAATGGATGCAGTAGAGAAATTCCCCTTCCGGGGTTACACAGGTTCGCATGGTCAGAAGTTCCTGGGGTTTTACTTTGCAGGGACGCTTTCAAGGCGCCTCCTTGTCTTGGCGTTGATGATTTTTCAGAAAATAATCCCAACCGAAGAAGGACGCAAAGGTTTTTCTTCTCCCCTTAATTCTGATACAGTGATAAATAGCTATAAGGAATGGATGGGCGCTTCTGCAGATGAAACTGCAGGGAACCGGGAATTTTCATGTCGGGAGGTCGGCCATGGATGAATTGAAATCTGTTTCACACTGGAAACATTTGTCCCGTTTGCAGCGTTGGTCCATTATTTTTTCTGCTGCTCTTCTTTTTTATACACTGTTTGGATTTTTCATTCTGCCCCTTATTCTTCGCTCCCAGCTTGAAAAGCAGGTGGCCGCTTTTTCAGAGCGTCATACCGTGGTGCGAGAGGTGAAATTCAATCCGTATACACTGGAACTGGCAATTAATGGTTTTCAGGTGAATGAAAAAGGCAGCGAAAAGCCGTTTGTCTCCTTTGACGGTCTGCGGGTGAATTTTCAGGCCATGTCCCTTTTGAAGCGGGCTTTAATGGTCAAGTCCTTTTCCCTGGTCAATCCCTATGCCGGAATTGCCTTCAATGAGGATGGAAGCTTCAATTTTACCGATCTTCTGCAAAAGGGCGGCGGAGAATCGGGAAAAACGAGCAGCGAACCTGGAAGACCGTTTCTGTTTTCCATTAATAATATTGAACTCAAGGGAGGCCGGGTCGATTTTTCTGATCGACTGAAAAAGGTGGATCATGCCGTTTCCGGGCTTCTTGTCGGTCTGCCTTTTTTGTCCAATCTGGCCTATGATGTCCAGATTTTCACACAGCCTGCCTTTGAGGCCAATGTCAACGGCACTTTGTTGAAAATGGCAGGGGAAAGCATCCCTTTTGACGCTTCCCGCCAGACCGAGCTTGCCGTGAAGTTTGCCGGAATTGATATCACCCGCTATCTCGCCTATCTCCCTGATTCGTTCAACTTTTCCATTGCCGAAGGTCTTCTTGATCTTGATCTCGCCTTGTCCTTTATCCGTCATGAGGACGGCAATCCGGCTGTCAAAATTTCCGGACAGACGGGACTCCGACAAGTGAAGGTGGTGGATGGGGAAGGCCGGCCTCTCCTTGCTTTCCCTGCGCTCACGGTGGATATCGAACGCGCCCATCTTCTCCGGCAGGAATTTCATCTGCGTAAAATTTACTGGGAAAATCCGGAACTCTATCTGGCGCGGGACAAGCAGGGCGCTCTTAATCTTGCAGGGCTTGTGGAGTCTGATAATGGGACGGAAAAAGAGAAAGACGTTGATCCGGCCGGGACACACTTGCTGCTTAATACGGCTGAAATTGCGGTTGAAGGAGCAACAGTGCATTTTTCCGACCTTGCCAATGAAACGGATTTTGTCACCACATTGCATCCGATAGATGTTGGAATAAAGAACTTCAGCACGGAGGAGGGCAAGTCGGCAGAATACAGTCTGGCGTGCTCCACCGAAAGCAATGAGCAGATCAAGGTAGACGGTTCGTTTACCGTGGATCCCCTGAGAGTCAGTGCCGGTGTCGGTGTTGAAAATATACGGCCGGAAAAATATCGTCCCTACTACGCCTCGGTGCTGCAGGCCGAGCTGGGGGCAGAGAAGGCCGATCTGCGGGCGAAAATCGACTTTGTTCCTGCCGAAGAAAAAATTCTTGTTTCCGGGTTTGGTGCGGAGCTTGGCGGTTTTGTCATGAAGATGCCTGATGCCGCGGAGGAGCTTGTTGTTCCCATTTTTGCACTGAAAGACGGATCAATTGATGTCAAAGCGAAAAAAGTGACGATCGGTCACTGCTTAAGTGCGAACGGAGCTATCCCTCTCATCCGTCGTAAGGACGGGACAATGAATCTGCAGGATTTTCTGCGGGTACCTGCCGATCAACCGCCCTCTGCCAAGGAGAGCCAGGATGAAAAAGGGGAGGGCTGGCAGGTCTTGCTCGAGCGGCTTGAGTTAAACGATTTTGCCGTTGATTTCATCGATTCCACCCCTGGAACCCCTGCCCATGTGGTGTTGGATAAAATTCAGCTGACCACGGACAATGCAACCAATGAGGCCGACAAAAAAGCCGAACTTGCATTGACCATGCGCCTTAATAAAACAGGTGAGCTCAAAACCGAGGGCACCCTGCAGATGACGCCCCTTGATGTCCGGCTGGCAATAGACTGGGCAGAGTTGCCTCTTGTCATCGCGCAACCCTATATTGGTGATTATTTAGATCTTTTTATCGGTGAAGGGCGAGCGGGTCTCAAGGGGACTGCCGGTTATTCACAGGCAGATGGAGAGAAGGGGAAATTTTCTTTTCAGGGTGATCTGCAAAGCCGTAAGTTTGCTTGTCTTCAGGGTAAACAGGCTGACAAGCTTCTTTCCTGGAAGACATTCCGGTTAAAAAAAATAGATGTTACGACAAATCCGGTTCGTATCGCTACAGGGGAAATATTTGCTGATGGCCCGGTGGTGAAAATCGAGGTAGACGCCGATGGTGTGTTCAATCTCAGCAAGCTTGTCAAGGGAGAAAAGGTTGAGCCGGAAAAGACCTTGCCGCAGGATGAGAAAGCCGGGGAACAGACGGATATTGAAATAGGGAAGGTGAGTCTGGTTAACGGTTCTCTGCTGTTTTCCGACAGAAGTATCACGCCCAGATTTGATACCGTGGTTGATGGTATCAAAGGACAGGTGTCAGGGCTTTCTTCCCGGAAGGATGTGCGGGCCAAAATCGATATTAACGGACGGTTCGATGGCCATTCGCCTTTGCGTCTGTCCGGTTCCATTCAGCCATTGCGGGATTTTTTTACCGATATTGCCATGGATCTCGGGGATTTCGAGTTGAATCGCATGAATCCTTATTCCATAAAGTATATCGGCTATCCCATGACAAAAGGGAAGCTGAATCTTAATCTCCATTATCTGGTCAACGGCAAGGATCTGAAATCTGAAAATAAAGTTTTTCTTGATCAGATTACCCTGGGGGATTTTGTAAAAAATGATACTGCGGTCAATGTCCCCGTCCAGTTGGCCATTTCGCTGCTCAAGAACCGCGCCGGAGAAATCGATCTCAATATTCCAGTGACGGGCAGGCTTGATGACCCTGAGTTCAGCCTTGTGGGTGTGGTTTTTAAGGTGATTTTCAACTTGATTGTCAAGGCGGCTACTTCGCCATTTTCGCTGATGGGCTCTCTTTTCGAGGGGGGAGGGGATTCAAGGTCCGTCCATTTTGAAGCGGGTAAAGACGTTATTATTGCCGATGATCTCGCCCTGGTGGAAAAGCTTGCAACCATGCTTTATGATCGCCCCGGTATCAAGGTGGATCTTGTCGGGGGGGTTGATCGGGCCGTGGATACGGAGATGTTGCGTCGGATACGTTTTGAGCGATTACTGAAGACGCAGAAATTGAAAGACGTGGCCGGAAAGATGCCGCAGGCGGGTGGGGTTGATGCCATAACAGTCGATCCTGAAGAATACGACGAGTATTTGAAAAAGGCATACAAGAATGCTGATTTTGATCGCCCGAAAAATTTTCTCGGATTTCTGAAAAGTATCCCTCCTGAGGAAATGGAAAAATTACTGTATGACCATATAATCGTTACCGATGGAGATCTTCGCCGCCTCGCGGGTCAGAGGGCGGCAATGATCAAGGGCATGCTGGTTGAGAAAGGGCCCGTGGAGCCGGAAAGGATTTTTTTGGTTGAACCGGAAGCCGGTCGGGAAAAGAAGAGTGATGAAAAGAAGGGTATGCAGGTGGATTTGCTCCTCCGGTAGTTTTGAACTGTTTTCGCTGCGGCCAGTTACTGCGCTGCAAAGGCGATCTCGCTGAACTGCTGGAGGAATTCGCTCATAATGGAATTCGTCTTTTCAGAAAAGTTCGGGATATCCGGAAGTTTCCAGTTCTGCTCGAGAAACTCACGGACCTCGAAGCGATAGAGTTCTGGTTTGGTAAAACGGATACCCAGGCTGTCAACCAGAAAGTTGGCGAGAAAGACAATTTTGACATCAATGGGCGTATTTTGCCCTTTTTCGCGTTCATGATGCAGCCCGACCGGCACAGTGATGCTTTCGGGAAGACCCCATGATTCAAGCAGGGCGCGTCCGACCCTGGCATGATCAGTGCCGAGAAGAAAGTGCTCCACCTTTATGAAGGATGAGAATTTCTCATGTTTCCCGCCCTTTTTGCAATGGGTTAACAGCGGTTTGTTGAGGACGACCTTCCCTATGTCATGAAGGAGTGCTGCTGTGTAAATGGAAAATGTATTTTTAAGGCCGGCATTTCTGGCGATAATTGCAGCGAGAATGGCGCAGGCCAGTGAGTGATGCCAAAGGTCTTTTGGTTCCAGGTCGTACGCTTCCTGAGGGCTGCTGAGGATGCCTGCCGAAGCCCCGGTGATGGCCAGCAGTTTCACCGTGTCGAATCCCAGCCGGACGATGATGTCCTTGATGGATGAAATTTCTTTCATGTGGCCGAAGTACGAAGAGTTGGCCATTCTCAACATGTTGGCGGTGAGGCTTGGATCCTGTTCGATTTTTTTGGCCAGTTTTGAGACATCGCAGTCCTGATTGTGGGCGATATTCAGCACGTCAAGGGCGATGTCCGGTCTTGGGGTCAGGTTTTCAATGCCGGTAATAAAATTTTTTTCAATATTCATGTTGCGTTCCTCGCTTCAGCCGTTATCTGCTGCTGTGCTGAACTATACCGCATGTACAGGTGTGATCTGTTCGGAATTCCAATATCAGCGTACTTTTTTGGAAGATGGTTTATAGATAATTTCGTTGGTCAGCACATCGACGATTGATTCTTGATCATGATCATCATCAACGTATTTTATGGTTTTTTCTTTTCCGATGACCTCTGTGATTTCTTCTTCCCTTGGCTGACACTGTGATTGCAGGGCAAGGGTCAAAGATTCAATGGCGTGACTGATATCCGATGCCAGCTTGGGATCGCTTTCAAAAACCGTAGCATTGGCCCGACAGAGAACGTCAAGGCAGCTGATCAATACTTCCGGCTGCAATTCCTGGATTTCGTTTTTTTTCATAATCATATCCCTCCTGTTCCCTCTCCTGTATTCGATTAATGCTTGGATGAGATCGAGAACACTGAAGGAATAAGCAAAAAACGGGCCGTTATTTTATGGAAATGAGGAGGCGGTTGAAGTGGCTGGTCTCATTGCTTTTTGCGGATTTCAAGGTATTTTATGTATTGGTTGCCCTGCGGTAGTCGGAAAAAAAATTAATGGATATCAAATAATAATAAAGAGATTGCTCAGCCGGGCGAAGATGGATGTCGGTGGTGCCATGTTTTTCATCTTGCCGTTTCTGCTTGCTTAAAAAAAAAAATCTGGTAATTTTATCGCATTTGGTCTTTTTCAGCTCCGGGTTGTTCCTGTTTCGTCTTTCCTTCCCATCTGAGAAACTCTCGGTGATTATATATAAATTCCGGCTCAAGCGAAGCTTTCTGTGTGCGCCGGAAATGTGAGAAGGCAACAGCAACCTGCTTCCGGGACAGGTTAATGGAGAAATATGTTCTGCGCAAACGACAATATATGAGGTGATCTCTTGAACACGAAAATAATGGTAGCTAACCGCGGTGAAATTGCTTTACGAATCATTCGCGCTATTCAGGAGCTTGGGCATACGGCAGTGGCGATTTATGAGACGCCTGATAATGCCGCACTCCATATCCGTACGGCTGATGAGGCAATCTGGATCGGCGATGGGCCACGCTCGGATTATCTGAATATTGAAAAGATCATCCGGGCGGCCAAGTCTCACGGCGTTGACGCCATTCACCCTGGTTACGGTTTCCTGGCTGAAAATCCGGATTTTGCCAAGGCCTGCGAGGAGGCTGGAATCATTTTTATCGGTCCCCCCCATGAAGTCATCCTGAAGCTCGGTGACAAGGTAACGGCGCGAAAAATCATGGCGGATGCCGGAATTCCCATGGTGCCCGGCACCCAGAATTTGTCGGCCGGGGAAGCAGGTCTGCAGGAGGCGTTGGAATTCGCCGCCAAGTATAAATATCCGGTTATGCTGAAAGCAACCGCCGGCGGCGGCGGCCGAGGCATCCGGCAGATCGAGAACGACCAGCAGATGAAAGAGCAGCTGCCCCTTGCCCGTTCGGAAGCAAAGGCCGCCTTTAACAATGACAATGTCTATCTGGAAAAGGTCGTTCTTCAGCCAAAGCATGTGGAAGTGCAGATCATGGCGGACAAGTACGGCAATACCGTGCATCTCGGCACTCGTGACTGCTCCATCCAGCGCCGTAACCAGAAGTTGGTTGAGATCGCTCCGTCCATGATTCCCGACCCCAAGTTGCTTGAGGAAATCTGTGCAACAGCGGTCAAGGCGGCCAAGGCATCGAATTACTTTAATGCCGGCACTGTTGAGTTCCTGGTGGACAAGGACTACAATTATTATTTCATGGAGATCAACACCAGGGTACAGGTGGAGCATACCGTCACCGAGATGATCACTGGTATTGATATCGTCAGAACCCAGATTAAACTCGCTTTCGGCAAAAAACTGTTGTTTACCCAGAGTGACGTGAAGATGCGAGGTCATGCCATTGAGGTACGTATCAATGCAGAGGATCCGCAGAACAATTTCATGCCGGAAGGTGGGAAAACGGTCACCGTATATCGCTCTCCGGGGGGTTACGGCGTGCGTCTGGACGGTTTTGTTTACCAGGGCTTTACTGTTCCCGAGGTGTATGATTCTCTTCTGGTCAAATTGACGGTTTTCGGCTTTTCCTGGAATGAGACCGTTGACCGTATGCGCCGCTGCCTGCGCAACTACACCATAACCGGTCCGAAAACCACCATTCCTTTTTATCTGAACGTGGTCAATGACCCGGATTTCCAGGACGGGGATTTTGACACCTCGTACCTTGAGACCCATCCACAGCTTTTCGATTACAAAGATGATACCAGCGAGGTGAACAAGCTGGCCAAGCTCATTGCCGAGATTCACTATAAAAAGGATAATGTCTACGCAATTTAGGAAACGGTACGAACGAACTTGTCTCTTTATTGTGTAATACGTAGTTCGCTACGGTCCTTTATGCCGTTTCGGCCATTCAGTCGGCCTGTGATTTATAGAAAACGGCTTAGGAGACCAACAGTTAATTAAGGGTTGTTAGCCCTGCTGCAATAAAAAAGGAGTCACCATGGACCGAATTGTTCAAGGTATGCATATCAGCGAAGTACTAAAAATCATGCGAGGCGCGGACGGATATTTCGTTACCAACACGGCCCGTGATCTTTCCCAGTCGGATTTCAAGAACCGTATCCTGCTCCATACCGATCTGCTGGCTGCCGAGCCGCGGGAAAAGGCCAATTATTTTTCCCTGGAAATCACCGGCGGCGCCTCTGTTCATGTGGATATCCTCCGCAAGCAGGTTGACCCGTTCCTCAAATTGAAAATGCTGCGGGAGAAAATGCCGAACACCATGTTCCAGACCCTGTGTCGCGGAGTCAACCTGTTCGGTTATCGCCCCTATCCGCAGAATGTTATCCGCTTTGCCGTGCGGGAGTTCGCCAAATATGTTGATGTGTGGCGCGTGTTCGACTTCATGAACCATGTTCCTAATATGCAGGCGGTGTTTGAAGAGGTGCAGAAAGCAGGCAAGATTCTCGAGCCGTGCATCTGCTTTTCCACCGGCCCCGAGCACACGGATGAATTTTACGTGAAAAAAGTGGGAGAGATTCTTGCTGTCACGGGCGATGAGATTCTTCTCTGCATCAAGAATCACGGTGGCCTTGGAACACCTAAACGCATCGGCGAACTGGTCAGGGCCATCAAGGATGCCTATCCCGACATTGTCATTCATTATCACGGCCACAATACCGACGGCAATGACATCGGCCGTATCACCGCGGCGGTGGTCAACGGCGCGAAAATAGTCGATGCCGCGGACCATGCCTTTACCGGCTACTTCGGTCCGCCGCCGGTGCTTTCCGTCCTGCAGACTCTGAAGGATTATGGTTATAATGCGGTTGGAGTTGATGAGGGTGCGGTGATTGAAACCTCCGAGGTGTTGCGCAACGAGCGTAAACATTATGAATATTTCGAGTCACAGTTCAAGGGCTTTCTCCCCACGGTGCAGATTCATAAGTTGCCGGGCGGCGCCATGGGCAGCAGTTTCGAGCAGGCAATGAAAGGCAAGTTCCTGGACAAGATGCCGGAGATTCTGCATGAGGAACTGCCCAAGGTGCAGCGGGAACTGGGCAACTGGTGGAGTGTTACTCCCGGATCCCAGATCCTCTGGACCACTGCGGTCAGCAATGTTCAGGGAGGAGAGCGCTACGGCAACTGTTCAGGCGATTTGAAAAATCTGCTGCTCGGCAAGTATGGCCCTTTTCCTTTCTACTGCCCGGAAGACTGGATCTATGAAAAGGCCTTTGGTCCTGATTGGCGTAAGATCCTGGAAGAGCAGGGCGGCATGGATGAGATAGAAGACATCGACATTGAAAAGGAGCGCACGGTCTTGGCCGATCGTCTCGGTTACGAGCCCACGGATCAACAGCTTGTCACCTACCTGCAGCATCCCAATGACGCAGTTGATTTTTTCAAGTTTGAAGAAAAATTCGGCAAGGTTTATGTTCTTCCTCCGGCAATTTTCTTCAAGCGCGGCGGCTTTGCCCTGGGCGAGACCCTCAACTTCCCCGACCACAACGGCAAAGGTCATGTCGTTGAAATCGGCCCCATGCAGAAAAATGAAAACGGCGAAACCAGCATCTATTTGAATGTTGATCACCATTTGCGGGTATTTACCATGGAGGCCGAGGTGAGCGAACAGGGGGTGGCAAAAGAGCCGACCCTGTCCAAGAAGGAGATTGTTGAGCTCGGCAAGATCGGTGATGTCCGGGCTCCGTTTGGAGCCAATGTCTGCGAGGTCAGTGTTGAGGTTGGCCAGGAAGTGGCGGTCGGTGATAAACTGGCGGTGCTTGAGGCGATGAAGATGCAGACTCCGGTTCTCGCGCCTGTCGCAGGAAAAGTAGAAAAAATCGCAGGAAAAGTTGGCGATTCTCTGAAGGCGGGAGCCAAACTTATGAAGATTACCTGTGATTAAAGGCAGGTAAAACGCAGTCCGGCTGAAAACAATAAACGCGCGGAGTTCTTGTATCTGGAACTACCGCGCGTTTTTTTATTTATAAATGACTACTTCTTCTCCAACTTCGATGATCGAGTTCTCCGAACCGAAAGAGTTGATCTCGCGATTGGGGTTGACCGGGTCTGTCCACCATTGGCCGTCAACAATAAACTGATATTCGTACTTGCCGGGGTTCAGTTTCAATTTCTTGACAAATTTCCCCCCTTTGAATTTACGCATGGCGTGTTCTGTTGGGTTCCATTCGTTAAAATTTCCTGCAAGAAACACTGTCGATGCGTCGGGCGCTTCCAAAGAAAATTCTGTGGTCTGAACACTCTTACGCGGAGCTTTGACGGTCGCCGCGCTTTTGTTCGTGGTGGTTGTTTTACACGTTTTTGATTTGCAAGCCATGATTCCTCCTCCCTGTGCCTTTTGTTACAAAACATGAAGATGTTATTTGAAATCGTTTTCGTATATTATTTTTATAATGAAGTGAACAAAAGTTCATTGTCAATGAAAAAATCATTTAAAGAGCGACACTTCCGCAGCAAAGCGGCAATTTAAATTTATCTGTTGATAGGACGTAAAGAAATCCATCATGAAGCTGGAAGGGGAAAAAACTGTTCTGAAAATAGTGGTCATCGTGTGCTGGATCATCCTTTTTACCCTGCTTCTCAAGCGTGATTATCTGGTCGAAAGGCTTGATCTGCATGAGGCCCAGGTAATGGAAAATGCTGAAAAGGAAAATTTTGTCGGGGTTTATTTTCAGCAGGAGAGAATAGGCTTTGTCAAAAACAGATTGGTGCATCAGGATACCGGGTTGTTCACGCTCAATCAGCAGGCAACTCTCAACCTGACGGTGCTGGGCAAGAATTATCCGGTGGAAATGGAGGTCGATGCCCATCTGACCCCCGCTTTTCTGCTCAGGGATTTCAAGTTTTCTCTTTCCTCTCCTTTTTATGCCATGAAAGCGCAAGGCGAGGTGCACGGGAACACCGTGCAATTTGTGCTGGAAAACGGCAAGGAAAAAATCAGAGACTCCGTTACCCTCACGTCTCCTCCACTGCTCTCTCTGAATCACCGGGGGTATCTGCTGAGGGAAAATCTGCGCAGCGGAGACAAGGTGAAAATAGGCTACTTCGATCCTCTCTCCCTGAGCGGCAAGGATGTGCTTGTCGAATATAAGGGGCTTGAAAAAAAACTGGTCAAGGGACGAATCCAGCTTCTCCATCATTTTGAAGAAATTTTTTCCGGCATACGGATCAGCAGCTGGCTTGATGAGTCAGGCAAGGTTGTTATGGAGGAGTCGCCGTCGGGGTTTGTTTTTATCAGTGAACCGGAATTTAAGGCAACCAGCATCAGCCGCAAAGGGACGGATATTCTCCAGAGCGTGGCGGTTTCTTATGATGGCGGTCTTGATGATATTGCAGGTCGGGACAGGATCTCTTTCAGGCTGGAGTTGCCGGATGATGTGGATTTTGATTTGAACGGCGGCAGGCAGCAGTGGCGGAACGGGGTTCTTGCCGTCAGTCGTGAAAAAATAGACGCACGTGTTGGTCCAGAATGTGCCGGCGCGTCGGATCAGCTTGAGGCGACTCCCTATATCCAGGCAAGTCATGCGCAAATTATGGCATTGGCCGGGGATATCACCCGTGGGATCGACAGTCCCCTCGACAGGGTGCGCGCCCTGCTGCGCTGGATTTTCGACAATATAGACAAAAGGCCGGTAATCGGCATCCCCGATGCGGTGACCACCCTGAGGACAAGGATCGGCGACTGCAATGAGCACGCCGTCCTTTTTGCCGCCCTGGCGAGAAGCGCCGGAATTCCGACTCGCATAGCGGCCGGGGTGACATGGCATGAGGGGGCCTTTTTCTATCACGCCTGGAACGAGGTTTGTCTGGGGGGTGAATGGATCAGCCTTGACACGACGAAAAATCAGCTGCCCGCCGATCTTACCCATATCCGGTTTGTCATCGGCGAAACAAAGGAGCAGATACGCATAGGGGCGCTGCTCGGTAAACTGCGTATTCTGCCGGTTGATGATGCAGACACAGGTGAAGGAGTGGATAATGAGACAAAATGAAGCCGACGCCATCCGCTCACAAGGGCTGACCAAGCATTTCGGCAGTTATGCCGCGGTTGTAGATGTCGATTTCTCCGTGGGCAGGGGGGAGATCTTCGGTTTTCTCGGTCCCAACGGCGCCGGGAAAACCACCACCATCAAAATGCTGGCCGGACTCCTCAAGCCGGACAGGGGGAGCATCAGTCTTTGCGGGCACAGCATGGCCGAAGAACCTGAAAGGTGTAAACAGCTCACCGCTTATATCCCTGATCGCCCCTACCTTTATGAAAAACTGACCGGTTCCGAATTCCT
The DNA here is from genome assembly GCA_043809085.1 of Pseudomonadota bacterium. Taxonomy (GTDB): domain Bacteria; phylum Desulfobacterota; class Desulfobulbia; order Desulfobulbales; family SURF-16; genus DB1. The sequence continues at coordinate 156,330 of JAZDEG010000031.1, forward strand.
CCAGTTCGTCGCCAGCCTTTACGGCTTGTCGGAGGAGGAGTTTCAGCGGGCGGACCGTTATCTTGAGCTTTTTGATCTGACGGAATGGCAGCATCATCTCATTGAATGCTATTCCCACGGCATGCGGCAGAAGATCATCATGGCATCGGCCTTTATGCTTGACGCTCCGGTGGTCATTGTCGACGAACCCATGGTGGGACTTGATCCGAAGAGCGCCCGCATCGTCAAAGAGCTTTTTAAAAACCATGCCCGCCGGGGCAACACCATTTTTCTTTCCACCCATTCCCTGGAGATTGCCGAGGAACTGTGTGACCGTATCGCCATTATCCTGCATGGCCGGATTCGTTCTCTCGGAACGCTCACCTCCCTGCGGCAGGAGGCGAAGCTCACTGAATCAGATCTGGAGGATGTCTTTTTACAGTTGACCGGCGCGGATGAATTTGCCGCGGTTATTTCCGCCTTGAAAAAAAATGGTGGCTGAGATGCGTCCGGCCCTTCTTTTTCCTTTTCTTCGCGTCATGCGGAACAGATTTTTCCCGGCGGGCGGTTTTCCGTTCAAGGGGTTCGGCGTTGGGCTTTTCGGTCTTTGTCTCTGCCTCGCCCTTTATCTGGTATCGCTTAAAGTGGTGGGTTATTTTCACAGCCAGAGTGAACTCGGCATTATTTTAAGCCTCAAGATCTTCCAGATGGGCTGGATCATCATGTTTGCCATGCTCATTTTTTCCTGCATGGTCACTGCTGTTTCCACCCTTTTTCTGTCAAAGGACAATGAGATCATTTTCGCCGCGCCGGTGTCTCCCGAGCAGATCTATTTCATGCGGTATGTCACCACCGTCGCCTATACGTCCTGGATGATGGTGGTCTTTTCCCTGCCGGTCTTTGCGGCATACGGGCGGGTGTTTCATGCGGGATGGATTTACCTGCTTCTGCTGGTTGTCTGTCTGTTGTGCACGGCGCTTCTTGCCGGCTCCATCGGCATGGGGCTCACCGTGGTGCTGGTCCGTTTTTTTCCGGCCCGCCAGACCAAGGATATTGTTTTTTATCTCTCCCTCTGTTTCGGTACCTTTATTTACATCATGTTCCGTATGCTGAAACCTGAGCAACTCGTCAACCCGGATCAGTACGGCCATTTCATTGAGTATCTCTCCGCCGTCTCTCAGCCGGCAGGCCCTTACGTGCCGGCGGCATGGGCGGCCAATATGCTCTCCCTCTATCTTGTCGACCAGGAGGTTGACTGGTTGCTCCTCTTCCTGCTTCTGCTTGGCCCTCCCTCGCTTTTTTTTCTCGGTGAATGGGCCATGAATCGTTTTTTCCTCACAGCATACTCGAAATCCCAGGAATCCTTCGGCGGCTATCGCACCTTTGCCGGGAAAAGCAGATACAGGCCGGGAGCGGCAGGATGGATTTTCAGAAAGGAGTCCAAGGCCTTTGTCCGCGATTCCGCCGAATGGTCGCAACTCTTCATGATCGCCGCTCTTGTGGTGGTCTACCTCTACAGCTTTAAGGCGTTGCCCTTGGAGCGTTCCCCCCTGCAGACCGAATACGTCACCAACCTGATTTCCTTCTTGAACGTCGGTATGGCGGGATTCATGGTCACCTCGCTTGCGGCCCGTTTCGTCTTTCCTTCAATCGGGGCTGAAACCGGCGCCTTCTGGCTGCTCGCCGCTTCACCCATGACGGTGGATAGGTTTCTTATCTGCAAATTCGTTTTTTATGTAGTTCCCTTTACCCTGTTCACCCTGCTTCTTGTGGTGGCTTCGGACGCCTTGCTGCATATCTCCGGACCAATGTGGTGGTTTTCCGTGACCGCAAGCCTTGTCATCTGTTGGACGGTTGTGGGTCTCGCGGTAGGGTTCGGGGCGATGTATGCGGATTTCAAGGCGGAAAACCGGGCTGCCGCACTTGGCGGCATGGGAGCGATGTTTTTTCTCTTCTGCGCCATGGCAATTGTTTTCGCCATCGTTGCGGGCGGGGCATACCCCATGTATTATCTGATGAAAGGATGGATACGGGAAGGGGCAATAAAGGATAAACACGCTGTTTGGCTGGCGGTCTGGTTTCTGGCGTCTTTTGGCTTGGGGGGCTGGTCGGTGCTGTTTTTCTGGCGAAAGGGGTGCCGCAGACTCAGCCCTTGACCGGGAGGGGAGGGGGATTTCGGACTATTCTTATTTATGTTCAATTGCCAGATGCAGGATGCCGGCCCCGCTCTTTTTGGCTATATCCATGGCTGCGATCACCCGGTCATAGCGGACGTCCCGGTCGGCTTTGATCACCACTTCCTGCCGGTCTGCCTCCGCAAGACCAAAACGGACCTGCCGGGCCAGTTCCTGCTCCCCCACCAAGGTTCCGGCAATGTAGAAATTTCCCCGGCGGTCCACGGTGATCACCACCAGCTGTTCAGCGGCCGGTCTCTCCGAGTCCACTTGGGGCAAGCGGATATCAATGGCCTCCTGGGTGACGAAATTGCTGGTCAGCAGAAAATAGACGAGAAGAAGAAAGACGATATCGATGAGGGAGGTGAGGGGAACAGCGACCTGGGTTCGGGAACGACGGGGAAAGTTCAGCATAGATCACTCCTGTTGCGAAGAGAGCCAGGCCTTGACCAGGAAAACCGCGACCTCTTCGTGCATGGCCTGCAGTTCCTGCAAACGATTTTCCAGGTAATTGTGAAAAAAGACGATGGGGATGGCGACGACCAGACCATAGGCCGTGGTGAGAAGGGCCTCCCAGATGCCTCCGGCCAAGACCGATGCATTGACGCGGCCGCCTAGTTGCTGAACCGCCATAAATGCCTTGATCATGCCGAAAACAGTGCCGAGCAGGCCGAGCAGGGGGGCAATGTTACCCAGGGTTGCCAGGGTGCCAAGATAGCGGTCCAGGAGTTTCAGTTCCCGGTTGACGCTGTGGGAGAGGATCAGTTCCAGGGTTTCGCGGTCGGTCGGATTATCGGCAAGACCATCGCGAAGAATGCGTTCCGTCGGAGGTGTCTTGGAAGCAACGCCCCGTTCCCTGGTCCGGAGTTTGCCGCGGGCCTCCTCGAATTTTCCCTTGCTCACCAGTAAATAAATTGAGTCGATGAGCTGGATGTTGATCCGGGAAGCGGCCCGGTAGTACCAGAACCGTTCGAGAAAAATGGCCCAGCCGGCTATGGAACAGAAGAGAATCGGCCAGGTCAGAACCCCTCCCTTCAACAAGAATTCCAAGGTCATCGTCCGCTCCTCACGCTTCGAGATGGGTGGTGGCAGATTGCAGGCAATTGTTTTTCTGCCGATCGGATCTGGTCAGCAGGGTGCCCCATAACAATGGAGTACTTTTATGCGGGTTATTTGTCAATCCAAAACAAATCGGGACGGCCATCATCGTCAATCCCACGGCAACGCCATCACCCAACGGTTTGTTTTTCGGCAAAAGGGCTGTCGGAGACGCAGCCCTTGATCGGGAGAAAATTTACCGGTATGCCTTGATCCACTCAGCAAGCGCGCTGCTTGCTATGGGTTTACTGAAATAGTAGCCCTGCAGGAGATCGCAGCCCAGCGCCTTGAGCCGATCGGCTGTTTCCCGGTTTTCCACTCCTTCCGCCACCACCTGCATGCCGAGATTGTGGGCCAGGTCGATGGTCGCCTTGACGATGGCCGCGTCATTTTCGTTGTGCAGCATATCCATGACAAAGGATTTGTCGATTTTCACCTCGCTGGCCGGCATTTTCTTGAGATAGGCCAGGGACGAGTAGCCGGTGCCGAAATCGTCGATGGAGATGTGGATGCCCATGTCGGCCAGTCTGTTGAGGATTTCCATGGCCCGGGTCGGGTCTTTAATAATTGATCCCTCGGTGACCTCCAGGGTGATCATCTCCGCTCGGATCGATGAGGAGGCGATAACGCCGGTTATAATATCGGGCAGTTCAGTGTCGAGCAGGGTTGAAGGACTGAGGTTGATGGCGATGCCGAGATGCAGACCGCTATCCTGCCAGGCGACGGCCTGGTTGACCGCATTGCGCAGCACCCACATGGAGAGCGGCTTGATCAGGCCGGTCCGTTCAGCCATCGGAATAAAATCATCCGGGGGCATGAATCCGTGCTGGGGATGCTGCCAGCGCACCAGCACCTCGACTTCTGAGACGGTGTTTGTCAGCGTATTGATTTTCGGCTGGTAATGCAGGAGCAACTCATTGTTTTCGATTCCCTGTCGCAGTTCCCCCATCAGGGTCAGGCGATGAGGGCTGTGTTTGTCGAGATCAGCGGAATAGAGCATGAATCGTTTGTCATCCTGCTTTGCCGCATACATGGCCATGTCGGCTTTCTGCATGATGCTGTCCATGTCCCTGCCGTGGTCGGGATAGATTGCGGCGCCGATTCCCGCCTGCACCTCAAGCTTCAGTCCTTCCAGGACAAAAGGCGTTTTAAAGACGGATTGGATTTTTCTCCTGACAATATCAACGTCGCCGCTGGCCTTGATCGTCGGCAGAAGGATGGCAAACTCGTCGCCGCCGAGACGGGCCAGGGTGTCGGATTGCCGCATCGTGCCCCGCAGGCGCAGCGCAACCTGTTTGAGCAGGCGGTCGCCGCTGTAATGCCCCAGGGTGTCGTTGATTTCCTTGAAACGGTCAAGATCGAGAATAAAGAGAGCGATCTTTTCTTTGTCGCGCATGGCGCTGTGGATCGCCTGTTCGAGGCGGTCCCGCAGAAGGACGCGATTGGGCAGGTCGGTGAGATGGTCATGGGTGGCGTCATGCATGACCTGGTGTTCCAGGGCTGCGGTGTGGCTGCGCAGTTCGTTGGTCTGGTCGATGACCATGGAGCTTGCTTCATAGGCCATGATGGAGCTGACATACTGACCCCAGAATGCGAAGATGAAAGGCATGGCGTCAAGAATCCACAGGGTGACATTTGTTTTTTGCGCCTTGAGAATGGTTTCCCACGAGATTGCGCCGAACTGGAAGTAGGCGCTGAGCAAGGTGGCGGCGAGAATGGCGCAAAAGGCGATGATGACGCCGTACACGGCATAACGGGTCACCCTGGACTTCATGATTTTGACGTTTGTTTTAAGCGACGATCCTATTCTGTCCATAATCCGTTCCTGTTGCATAAAAAGGGAATTTCGATACTGATACAGATTAGTGAAAATGAACAGTGGATGTCAATGGAATTGAGCGATGTGGGCGCAGGGTGAGAAATCTTTATCAGCGCGACCAGTAGGTGCAGCAGGGAATCGACATTCCCCGATGAACCTGAAAATTTTCCCCTCGTCAGCTTTCAGAAATTAGGACCGGTCCACGGACCGCCGCAGTTGATGTTTTTTCCTCCATGATAGTGGCAGGAAATACAGCCCTGGGGGCCGCCGTGACTGTTGGTGTGACAACTGAAACAAAAATCATTTTCGCAAAAATTTTGCTCTACAGCCGCTCCGCAACCGTCAACCTTGTTGTTGTTTACCTCCTTGCGCAAGAGATATGATGATGGTCTGCCGCTGCCCAGGACGCCGCCGTGGGGATCATGGCAATCCAGGCAGGAAAGGACATAGTTACTCATGACAGGGGCGGCATTGTATGGGGCAATGATCGTCCCCCTACAGCCGCTTACGGCGCCGTTGATGCCGAATATCCTCGCCCTCTCCCCATGCATGTCGCCCGATGAACTCCAGTCAATGGCGGTAAGGTGTCCGGGTGTGGTGTTCGGATTCATGGAAGCCAACCCCGGGGTTGACACCGGGACCTCGTATTGATGACAGTCGAGACAGAAGGTATTGTAATCCGTTTGAAGTGAGCCGTCATGCAGGGCCACCCCTCCAGGCTCATAAGAAGTGGTTGAACCATAATAAAATGGAGGTCGATATGACGTATATTTGTTCATTCGTTCAGTTGCGTCGTCTCCCCACAGCTCGTCATGATCCGTTGGTCTTGAGATAGTGGTATAAGCGGGATCATTCGGGTGATCCTTGTGTTTTTTCGCCAGATGGGGATTATGGCAGGCCACACAGGGGTTGGAGCTCTGCGTGAAAAAAGAAAATCTGCTTGCCGTAAAATTCTGGATATCATAGAGGTTGTGGTACGAACGCAAATTGAAGGCGCCCAGGATATCTGTTACGGAGTTTGTGGTATAGCCGCCAAAGGTGACGGAAAACTGATAGTTGTTGATGCCGCCCCCGCTCTGCACCCCGCCGGTGGAGATATGGCAGTAAAAGCAGAAATTATCAGCCATGACGTAAGGGCCGGTGTGGGCCGTGTTGTTGAAATTGTCACTGAACAGGGCAAAGGGAGAGGCGCTTCCTGAAAATGGGACCGGCTCTTCGCCCTCTATACTGGTATGCTGTTCATGGCAATGACTGCAGTTTCCGACGGAATAACCGGTTAAAGAACTCCGGTCCGCCCCGTCTGATCCATTTCCATGAGCGGATTGGATATAAGGGCCGGCAGCTGTCTGGGCGGGCATGAAAACGCCGGCGGAAAAAAAGAGAAGAAAAAAAATTTGGGCCGGTTTGCCCCAGGTTCTTTCGTTTATCTCCTTTTCCATTTCAACTCCTGATGGTGTTTTTTTTAGTGAACAGCACACGTTTGCGGCAAAAAACTCACGGAGCGCGATAATAGGTTATTTTGTCTCCGTGGCACATGTTGCAGGTGTTGTTCTTGGCAGGTGTCCCGGGGCCCGGTGCGAAGAATTGAAGCTGACCGCCGATACTCTCCCAGACATTGTTGAGATCCGGATCAAGAATGTTGTCAGCGTTGATATACTGAAGGTTGATCATCGGCACTTTGTCGGTAGTCCCTGGCGTGCTGGCCAGTTCACCATGTCTGGTCATCGCCGGATTCGGCGAGCCATGGACATTATGGCATGCCGTACAACTCTGGGGCGAGTCGGGGGAGCCGTCCCAGTCGGAATCCCAGTCCTTTGCGTTTCCGCAATAGCCTCTTCCCCGCAGATGGCGCATGTGTTCATTAGCGGCATAACCGGAGCCGTCAAGATGGTCGTCATTGCTGAAAAAGGTCTGCAGGGGATACTGCCGGAAGCCGCCCTTGCCGTAAGCATCCCCCAATAAGCTCTGCTTATCGTGGCAGGTGAAACAGAGGGCGAAGTCATTATCCGTTCGAGGATATTCGCCGCTGTTGCAGCCGGTTCGGGGAATCTCAAGAGCCGGGACGGTTTGGAAGCCAACCGCCACATTTGCCAATCTGTACCCTTCGGTATAGTTGTTGAGATCGGCATGGTAGGATTGAGAGACCCCGTCAACATGGATGGCGGCCGCATCATGGCAATTGTCGCAGCCGAACTTGTGGCCGGTGGACAGATATCCGTACTGCAAGTCTTTCTTGAACTGGAATTCCCGTATTGCATTAAGCGGCAGTGGGTAGGGGCTGACCTTGACCAGCTTGATGTATTGAAATGGACCGAAAATATCAAGCCTCGCCTCACTCCAGCCCTCGCCCACCCCAACACCCCAGGCTGGTGCGGCAAAAATTATTGAATGACCGTAGAGGATCTTGGTCCAGTTCGTCTGATCATTACTCCCGTAAACCTGCCAGTAAAATTCGGTGGCAAAGTCCGCATATAGTCTGATATGGGAAACTTCCGTGCTGCCGCCCAGATCAAAGAGCAACTCCTTGCTCCGCATGTCATCACTTCCTGTCGCAAGGTCATCATCAACCAGATTCCCGGCGCCGCGAAATCCACTGTCAAGGGCGGCAGCCGGGCTCTGCCAGTCGCCGAACATCGATTTGCCGGCAATATTCGGGGCAGGAACACCGCGAACAGCCGATGTCCCGTCGTCGTGGCAACCGAGGCACCATTTTTCCTTTCCGGGCCGCAAATGCCCATCAGCATCAAAAATTTTTGATTCGCCGGTAGAGGTCGGCCAATTTAGCGGGTTCCAGGCACCGATGGATGGGTCATCCATTCCATCAAAGGCGCCATCAGGGCTATGGCATTTTTCACAGGTTGTCCTGTCGAGCAAAAAATCAACAATGATATCATCGCGGGAAAGGGGTTTGTGGCAATCTGTACAGAGAAGCCCCATATCTCCCTTGATTCCGCCGAAATGGGTGAGATGAATGACATTATTTGCCTGGCCTGTTTGCGGCAGACCCATTATCCACAGAAAGAAGAAGGCGCTCAATAAAAGAGTGGAAATTTTCATAACCCGAACCTCGCACGATAATATGATAAACAACCTGTCAGTCATTCTCGTGTCATTTTGCAAAAGGCTCGTTGATTGATACAGATGACCTTTTGTCGTCTTGTGGGGGATACGCTTCGCAGATTCTGTGCAATTATACAAAGCAGGCCTCTCACCTGGAATTGGCGACGGCTTTATTGCATTCCATACACGCTTCTTACATATTGTCACGGTTTCATGATAATTTTGCAAAAAAAAGAGCGGTTTAATGATACAATGTGGTCCCGTGGTAGCCTTTTTTTTTGTGGTTGTCAAATAATGATTCTATTATTTTTGCGGGTCAGGCGAAAAGGAAAACGGCCGTAAAGAGTGGTAGAGATAAATTTCCGCTTCGTTTCCACGCGGAAGCATGGGGATGATTTCAGACCATCATTTTTCTTTCCAGCAGACCAGCCGCCCTTCCAGGCCGCCGTTGAAAAGGGTTTTCTGCCATGAGAGTTTAAGGCCGGTGTCTTTGACAAGCTCCTCCTTGCCGAGATAGATGTAGGCGGCAGTGAGGTTTTTCTGGTCTTTGATGAAATTGCCCAGCTCACGCAGGAACTGATCCGTGCCCTTTTTCTCCTGCAGGCGGATGCCGTAAGGCGGGTTGGTTATGAGTACGGTTTTGTCCTTTATCTGAACCTGCTGGTAAGGTTTGGTCGAAATGGGGACGGCATCGCCGTGGGGCAGCAGGCCGAGATTTGTCCTGGCCGCTTTGGCTGCGGCGGGGGCGATGTCACTCCCGGAAATGAGCCCCTTGGGCAGACGCCGTATGTTGGTGTTGGCCTCGGTTTTGACCCGGTTCCAGAGGGCAGGGTCAAACTCCTGCATCATCTCAAAGCCGAACCGTTTGCGAAGAAAACCCGCGGGAATCCGGCAGACGTGCATCAGCGCCTCGCTTAGTATTGTGCCTGAACCGCACATCGGGTCAAGGAGGGGGATTTCGCCGTCCCAGCCGCTCATGCGGATGATGGCTGCGGCCACCGTTTCCTGCATGGGCGCTTCGACGCTTTCCTGGCGGTAGCCACGCCGGTGCAGGGAGCCGCCGGATGTGTCGACGCTGATGATAGCCTTGTTGCGATCAATGCGCAGGTTGAACCAGATGTCCGGGTTCATGGTGTCGATGCTCGGCCTGATCCCGCAGCGGTCCCGGAAATGGTCGGCAATGGCGTCTTTCAGGCAGAGTGCTGCATACTGGGAATGCTTGATCTTGCTCCCCGCAACCGAGGCCTTGATGGCAAAGGTAGAGTTTTCCGTAAGCAGATTGTGCCATTCTATTTTTCGTGCCGTCTGGTAAAGATATTTTGTGCTGTGGCAGTCAAAGGTGAGAAGGGGGGCGAGAATTTTGGTGCAGAGCCGGGACATGTAATTGACTTTGTAAAGTGTGGCGAGGTCTGCGGAAAAATAAATGCCCATGAAGGCGCTTTTGACGTCCCCGGCGCCGAGACCTGCGAGTTCTTCGGCGCCGTACTTCTCCAGCCCCTTGGCGATCTGGGCAAAATACCGGTTTGTTTTCTGATAGGTGAACATGGGTTGGTCGCGGATGAGGTGAGGCGGCGGATTATCGTTCTGCCGCAGTTTTTTTGCTGGTCAGGAATTTCAGGGTTTCTTCGTCGTGCAGTTTATAGGCCTGGTCAGCCAGCTTTTTTAATGTTTTCTCCACCTTGTCAAGGGGAGGCAGCGGCTCGATGAGCGGCAGGTGATGTTCAATCGGCAGAGGAGGGTCAATGCTCATCTTTTTCTCCAGGCTCTGGGCGATGCCGATTTCCATGCCACCCTCCATGTTCCCGATTTTTTTCGAGTTGCCGAGTGAGCGGAGAAAGCCGAGCATGGAGCCCAGATCATTCTGAAGGTGAAAGACCTCTATTTCTTCGGCGAGATTTCTGTTGGCTTCCTTTAATTCCTCGAATTTCTGCCGGTAATGTCTGGTGTGAAATTCAAGCCGGTCATAACAGTCCATCAGGAGGTTTTCAAACCTGCCCGCGCGGGTAAGTCCGTGTTCCTTGATCCCCACGAAAACCCGTTCCATGATGGTTCTGGATTCAGTGAAAAAAGGATCGTAAAACTGCTGTTTGTCAAAGGTTGTCAGGCTGAGAAACTGGTCAATCAGGCTTTCGTCCTTTAAGATGATATAGATGCGGATCAGGTCGAAACTGATGCGCTTTTCCAGGATAAAGGAGTGCATTCTGATTTCATTTTCAAGCTCCAGTCTGTCGTCTTCGATGAGCTTGCGGAAACCGAAGTAGCGGTCAGCCATATCCCGTTTGATTTCATAGGCAATGACCTGGTCAATTTTTTCTTTCATGGCAGGATCTCAGGAAAAAGTGAGAATGTTGAAGCCCTTATCAGCCGACCAGGGTCGACTGGCTTCAAAACCGCAGATCTCAAAGAGAATCACCTCAAGGAGCAGATATGTTCTGCTGCCCTTGCGCAGGCAACCGGTGATGGTTTCCCCGTGGTGGCCAAGGGCTGCATGCAGATGAATTTTCGGATCATCGTTTTCATCGCGGAAGATGCTGCCGCTGCCCAGGGTTTCCCGGGCGTTGCGCACTTCGCGCCAGACCGGGTCTGGCGGCATGACCGGTTCTTTCGGACCGGTGACGAGGTCGATTTCCCTGATGCCGCCGATGACCTGAAACCAGCCGTTACGGATATTTTCCTTTCTGACGATGTCATTCAAGCCGCCGAGCAGGTCGTCGCCGTCGTCAAAACGGATGGTGAGCACCCTGCCGACGGAACCGGTGCGATAGTCCATGGTGTTTTACTCCAGATTTATTTTGGCAATATGTTGCACGTCACAATGAAGGAGGAAGATCCATCAGCGGGTAGTTATTCCGACTCCTGGCTTCTGGTTCCTGACTCCTGGTCGGTGCTCCATTTTTTTCGTTCAGACGCAGCCTTGAGCAGGCGGAATATCTCGCGGCTGAAAGTCGTTTTGCGGTTTCGTGTATAACGCCAGGCGGATGTGCGGACCTCATTTACGTCAAGGTCGGGAAAATTTTCCGCTGCGGCGTCAAGTGCGGGGCTGTCCCACGACCGGTCGAGTTCCTCCTGCACTTCATCTGCGGTTTCAGCCGCAGCAATGGCCTCGTTGATGATGGTGTCGCGCAGATTCTCCAGCTCGTGAAATTCTTTTTTCTGCTTGAGGTGTGACCCTTTTTCCTCCTCCATAAAATCAAAAAGGGGGCCGGTGTCGAGCTTGCGGAGATTCTTGGTGAGATATTTAATCTGTCTTTTCCTGGCTCCGGCTTTCAGCGGCTGGGTGGCGAGGATTTCGGATTTGATGAAGTCATCGCAGGGCAGTTTCCTGATGTCCTGAGGGGAAAGGCCGACAAGGGCTGCGGCAAGCTCTTCCACGTTTTTGGCGCGGCGTTTTTTTTCAGATCGAGACAGCTGATAATCCATGATTTTAGTTGCTAAGTTTCTTGGGGCTACGGTAGTATGATAATTTAAATAGCGACCGTGAAGGGTCACCTGCTTTTTTTACTATCTAACCTTAAAGCAGCCTCAGAAGCAAAAGAATAATTCCCCTCCGTGAATTAAGGAACCATTATGATGACAAAAAAATTTACCGTTACCCAGCCCACCCGGATCCGTTTCGGAGTCGGGGCAATTGATGATCTGGCCTCCGCCGTTCATGATGTTGGCGGCAAGAAGGTTCTGCTCGTTGTCGATCCGAGCCTCAAAAATGTTGGCCTTCTGGAGCGTATCACAGCGCCGCTTGATGGCGGGGGGGTGAAGTACGAAGTATTTGATCACGTTGATCCCGAGCCGGGGCTGAAACTTGCCGACGAGGCGACGACACTTGCCAAAAAAGCGAAATGTGACTGTGTTATCGGCGCGGGGGGCGGATCTGCCATGGATGTGGCCAAGGCGGTCAGCATCCTGCTTACCAACGGCGGCAAGGCCGTCGATTATCTGGGTCTCGGCAAGATAGGCAAGCCCGGCGTGCCGAAGATCATGGTGCCCACCACGGCGGGAACCGGTGCGGAGGTTACCTTTACCGCGGTCTTTATCAATGAGAAAACCAAAAGCAAGGGCGGCATGAACGGCGACCCGCTTTATCCGGAAATGGCGGTGCTTGATCCCGCGCTCACCCTGACCCTCCCCCCCAAGGTCACCGCCGCACCGGGTATCGATGCCTTTACCCATGCGCTTGAGGCCTTTGTTTCAACCCAGTCTCACTCCATTTCCGATATGTACGCCATGGAGGCAATGAGCCTGATCAGCGCCAATCTGCCCATGGCTTTTGCCAACGGCGGAAATATCGAGGCCCGTTCCGCCATGATGATGGGCAGTCTGCTGGGCGGCAAGGCGCTGGCAACGGCGGGTGTCGGTCTGGTTCATGCCATGGCCTATCCCCTGGGCGGCATGTTCGGTATTCCCCACGGTCTGGCCAATGCTGTGCTGCTGCCTTTTGTGGTTGAATACAATATCATCGGCAATCCCGAAAAATTCGCCCGTATCGCCGATATCATGGGCTATGATGTGGAGGATCTTTCGCTGCGCGACGCGGCCAACACGGCGATTCAGGCGGTGTATGAACTGAACCAGGACGTGGAGATACCAAAAAGCCTTGAGGAAATCGGCATCCCGGCGGACAAGATCCCCGAGATGGCGAAGATCGCCCTGACCGTGACCCGTCCGGTGGAGAACAATCCCCGCCGTCCGAGTCTGGACGATGTGATTCGGGTGTATGAGATTGCCCATAAGGGCTGGTGATAAAATGGTCTGACTTGTCTAACTGGTCTGGTTGGTCCGACTGGTCCAGCTGGTCTGACCAGTCAGGCGAGGAATACCAGTTAGACAAGTCGGACCAGTGGGATTAATCAGACCAGTAAGACTAATACGACCAGTCCGACCAGTAAGACTAATTGGACCAATGAGGAGTAGAGACAATGCCGGGTTTTGAGGTTTTTGGAGAGGAAGAGAAAAAAGAGATCATGGAGGTGCTTGATACGGGCGTCCTCTTTCGCTATGAGTTTCCCCAGCAGAGAAAGGGGATCTACAAGGTTCGCACCTTTGAGGAGCAGTTTGCCGCTTACTGCGGGGTGAAACATGCCCAGGCGGTAACTTCCGGCACAGCGGCCCTGAAAGTGGCCCTGACCGCGCTTGGCGTCGGACCCGGGGATGAGGTCATCACCCAGTGTTTCACCTTTGTCGCCACCTGGGAGGCGATATTTGACGCGGGTGCGGTGCCGGTCTTTGCCGAGGTTGATGAAACCCTCAATATGGACCCCCGTGATCTTGAAAAGAAGATCACCAGCCGCACCAGGGTGATCATTCCGGTGCATATGCTGGGCGCTCCGGCCCGTATTCAAGAAATCAAGGCCATTGCCGATAAACACGGCATTCCGGTGCTGGAAGACACCGCCCAGGCGGCGGGCGGCACCCTGGACGGCAAACGGCTGGGCAGCTTCGGCGCCTGCGGCACATTTTCCTTTGATCCGGTGAAAACCATGACCACCGGTGAAGGCGGCATGATCGTCACCGATGATGAAAAGCTGTGGCGTGACATGTCGGAGTACCATGACCACGGTCATGATCATGTTCCCAACCCCGGCGCACGCGGGGGAGAAGGGCGCAGTTTTATCGGTTTCAACTACCGTATGATGGAGTTGCAGGGCGCCATCGGCATTGCCCAACTGGCCAAGCTGGATGACATGATCATCCGCCAGAAGAAACACAAGGCCGCCCTTAAAGAGGCAATTTCAGGGATCAAGGGCGTCACCTTCCGCGATATCCTCGATGAAAAGGGCGATACCGCCACCTTTGTCGGGTTTTTCCTGCCGGACGGCGACAGAGCCAAGGCGGTGAACAAGGTACTGGCTGAAAACGGCGCCGGCGCTATTGCCTTTGGTTCCAATACCTGGCATTTTTACCCCAAATGGGAGCATCTGCTGGCCGGTTCCACCCTGGCAAAATCAGGCTGGCCCTTCAGCGGGCCGGAAGGCAAGCGCAGAGTGGTGTATGACAAGGACGCCCTACCGGTTTCAGCCGCCTTGATGGACAGGCTGCTTGTTTATCAGGTACCGGTCAATCTGCCGGATGAGCGCATGGCGCAGATGCGGGACGCCTTGAAAAAGGCGGCGAACATTTAACCTTTTGCTGTCCCGGGCAGATAAACGTCAAAACGGCTGTTTTTGCTTGTGATGACGGTGGAGGGTTTGCCTGATCCCAGGGTCTCAGCCCCTTTGGGGCGTTTGACCACCACCCGGGCGGTCCGATGCTGCAACGCCCAGTCGAGAAGTTCGGATGCGTCGCTGTCCTCTCCCACCAGGGAGCGGACAAGGCGCATCTCCTTTTTTACCAGGGCAGTTTTGGTCCGGTGCGGGTACATGGGATCAAGATAGATGACATCCGGCGGGGGGGAAAGAGGCGGCAGGGTCAGGCAATCGGCAGCGGTCAGGGTGATCCGGACAAGGATATCGCTCAGCTCGGGAATCTGGGCGGCCCTTTGCAATCCGTCTTCCAGAAGGGCCGCCAATACCGGTGAACGTTCCATCATTATGACCCGACAGCCGAGACTTGCCAGCATGAAGCTGTCCCGGCCGAGACCCGCGGTGGCGTCAAGCACCAGAGGGCAGCGGTTGGACTTGAGTCCCACCGCTCGGGCCAGGGGTTCTTTTCTGCCGCCGCCGAACTGCATTCGGTAGCGCAGCATGCCGGAAGTAAAATCGACATAGACCGGGCCCTGGGTCTTTTCCCCTGACCGACGCAGTTCCAGTCTTTCAGCAGTGACTGCCAGCACCAGTTCGTAACCGGAAGCATCTGTCGGGAATGGGATGTTAAGATGTTCGGCTAAATCAAGCGCCCATTGTCTTCGGTTCGGTGCTTCGCAGATCAGGGCTGTTCCGGCATGGGAGTCGGGCATGGCGTATAACTTGTTTTTTTGAGGAAAATTTTATAATATCATGGACTTACAGCATAAATTAGAGCCCAGGGTGGTGGCCATTATCCCGGCCCGCTATTATTCTAATCGGTTTGAGGGAAAACCCTTAGCAAAAATCAAGGGCAAGCCGATGATCCAGCATGTCTATGAACGGGCCCTTGCCGTTCCGCTTCTTTCCAGGGTGGCGGTGGCAACCGATGACGAGAGGATTGCCGACTGCGTGCGCGCCTTTGGCGGCGAGGCGGTGATGACACTGCGGGATCACGCCTCGGGCACGGACCGGCTGGCCGAGGCTGCCACCATCATGGATATCCCCGAGCAGGATGTGGTGGTGAACATTCAGGGCGATCAGCCCCTTTTTCCGGCCGAGGTGATCGAACAGGTGGCCAGACCCCTGCTTGAAGATCCGGCGCTTCCCATGTCGACCCTTATCTACAAAATTATCCGCAGGGAAGAAATAGACGATCCGAACCATGTGAAAACAGTTTTTGACCGTAACGGCATGGCCCTTTATTTTTCCAGGGCGTCGATTCCCTTCCAGCGCGACCCGCAGAACCCTCCTCCTCCCACCTATTACAAGCATCTTGGTTTTTACGCATACCGCAAGGGGTTCCTGCTTACTTTTGTCGGCCTGCCGGAAGGCGAATGGGAGCGGTTTGAAAAACTTGAACAGCTGCGCGCCCTTGAATACGGTTATCGGATCAAGGTGGTGCTCACCGAGCATGATTCCATTGAAGTGGACACCCAAAAAGACCTTGAAAGGGTGGAGGAGCTGCTTCGTTAATGATGGAAACATTAAACACGGAGAACGTCGGAATCACAGGGGAAATTCAGTGAGCTCCGCCGTTTATTAATAATTTTTTTGAATAATGGAGAGAAAGAAAAATGCGGAAAAAAATAACGATCATCGGTTCGGGCAATGTTGGGGCCACTGCGGCCCATTGGGCGGCAAGCCGTGGGTTGGCAGACATCGTTCTGCTTGATGTTGTTGAAGGCATTCCCCAGGGCAAGGCGCTGGATCTTCTGCAGTCCGGCCCGGTGGACTGCTTTTCAGGCCGGATCATCGGTTCCAACGACTATGCCGATTCCGCTGATTCCGATGTGGTGATCATCACCGCCGGACTTGCACGCAAACCCGGCATGTCCCGTGATGATCTGCTTGCCAAGAACGTGGCGATCGTCAAATCCTGCGCAGAGCAGGCCGCCGCCCATTCACCGAACTGCGTCCTTATCGTGGTGACCAATCCAATTGATGCCATGGTTTACACCGCCTACAAGGTTTCAGGTTTCCCCAAGAATCGGGTGGTGGGCATGGCCGGTGTGCTTGATTCAGCCCGTTACCGCACATTCCTGGCGGATGCCATCCAGGTCGCTCCCCGTGATGTCAATGCCATGGTCATGGGCATCCACGGGGATAACATGCTGCCTCTGGTTCGTCTGGCCAATGTTGCCGGCATCCCGGTGACGGATCTGCTTTCTGAGGAGGAATTGAGGGCTATTGTCAAACGGACCCAGCACGGCGGTGCGGAGATTGTCAACCACCTCAAAACCGGCTCCGCTTTTTACACCCCCGGTCTTGCCGCAGTGGAAATGGCCGAGGCGATTCTCACCGACAGCAAACGGGTTCTGCCCTGCGCCGCCTATGTGGAAGGAGAATTCGGTTTTTCCGGTTGTTTCCTCGGAGTGCCGGTGGTGCTTGGTGAAGGCGGGGTTGAGCGCATCATCGAGTTTGAATTGACCGAGGATGAGAAGGATGCCATGGCTGAATCCGAGGCTGCGGTGCGCAAGCAGATGGCGGCAACCGGCCTGTGATTTCTATGGAAAGTGCATTGATGGGACCGGAATTCCGGTCCCTTGCTCGACTTGACTTGTTTGGATAATCGCATGGGGAGATATGGGACAGCAGAAAGAAAGTGATGATCCGGTTTCAATCCGCTTGAAACATCTGGAAAAGAGCAGGCTTGCCCCTTTGGATCTTGTGCCGCGCCGCAATCTGGTGGAAAAGCTCATCGAACTTGTGCTGGTCGGCCCCCCTCCCTGTCCTTCCGAGATAACCGCCTCTTTTGAAGAAATGGCGACGGCTCTGTGCCAGGTTGATACTTCAGACCTCCGGGTCGTTGTGCTTGGCGGGGGAACCGGTCTGTCCAATGTTGTCGGCGGCGACAGCCGCAGTTCGGCATGGGCGGAAACCCCTTTTCAGGGAATCAAGGAGGTTTTTCCCCATACGACCTCCATTGTCTGCGTGACCGATGACGGCGGCTCCACCGGAGAACTGCTGAAAGATCTGCCTCTCGTCGCGCTTGGGGATATCCGCCATGTAATGCTCTCCTCAGTCAGCCTGAGAGTGCTCAGCGAAACCTACAAGCTGAGGAAAGAAGAGTGCCGGCAGACGGCGGTCATGTTGCACCGGCTTTTTAATTACCGTTTCACCGAACCTCCGGAGAATCTAACCGGGTTCCTGTCCGAAGGTCTTTTCCTTGAGGGGCTGCCCGGGAATATGGCCTCCGGCCTTCTGGAACTGCTCCATTCCCTGTTTGTCGATCCGCGTCTGCTGCCGCTCCTTCAACGCCCCCATTGCCTCGGGAACCTGCTGCTTGCCGCCGCTATTTATCGGCAGGTGGAAACAGGGGATAATATTTCATCCCGGCAACTGCTGGCCGGGATTGATTGGCTTGCCTCGCTCATCGGTTGCAGGCAAGGGGCGGTGCTGCCATGCACCACAACACCTGCCCAGCTTCTTGTCCTTTACAGCAACGGGGTGGTGGTGAGCGGCGAGAGTAAGACGACCAGCGCAAGGCGTAATACGGCCATCAACCGTGTTTTTGTCGAATTTGTCGATGAACCGTCCGTTCCCGGCCAGGTGCTTGCGGCCATTTCTTCCGCCGACATCATTGTCCTTGCCCCGGGCAGCCTGTATACCAGTATCATCCCGATACTTCAAGTGCCAGGTCTTGCCCGGGCGGTGCGCGAGAATGACCGGGCCCTGAAAATTCTTGTTGCGAATCTCTGGATCCAGAAAGGGGAGACAGATCTTGTTTTTGAGGATCCCCGCCGTCGTTTTTATGTGTCTGATCTGATCAACGCCTATCACCGTAATATTCCCGGAGGGGTGCGGGGCCTTTTTGAACAGGTTATGCTGCTCGGACTGCAGGATATTCCCGGCAGTATCCTGCAGAATTATGCGGTGGAGGACAAGGTTCCCATCTATCTTGACCGGGGCAAGGTCTGGCAGATGGGTTTTTTGCCGGTGGAGGCGCGGATATTTTCGGAAAGCGCCTTGAAGGTGCGCAAGGTGCAGCATGATCCCGCCAATCTTGCCCGATCGATCAAAATCATGTGGTCTGTGCGCGACCATATTCCCAAGGAAATGAAATCGCAATTGCCGGCATCTTTTCGCCTGAGCTCATCAATTCGCAAGGATCGCCTCACCCTTGACATGCGACGTCGTCATTTTGCCGGGATTCTGGATACGTGGGCCTGTCCAGTCAAACTGCGCAGTGAACTTGAGGAGATTTTCTGGCGGCACGGTGATATCCTGTTCAGCCATCTTGATCATGTGCGGGGGCTCGAGCTCGTCAGCGAAGAGAAATGGCAGCGCAGCATGAAATGGGACAGTGTTTACTCTTATTATGACCCGGAGGAACGCCTGATCAAAATGCGGCAGGACGGACTGGGTAATCAGCCGCTCTTTGAAAATTCATTCCTGGTGGCTGTGGGGCAGTCGCTCCTTGGTAATTATGCCGCTGCAAAGGAGATGAAGCCGGTGTTGCAGGACGGTATCGAGCTTGGCAAGGTGTATCGTCTCTCCCTGGCGCCGGAAGAAAGGAGAAACTGTTTTTTTTCTCCGGATGAGCTGCGCCATTTTCTTCGTTTGGTGCGGATGAATCAGGTTGAGGCTGATCCTCTTGTTTACACCCGTCTGATCAGCGGGACGGAAGGTTTCACCCCCCCCGGCATGCTGATGGGGCTTGTTTACGCGTGGTATCTGGACAGCCGTTACGCCTCCAATATTGAATACAAAATGGCCATCACCCGTATCCCCATGACCGGCATGGTGCGGGAGCAGGTGCTGATGCTCAGCCGCCGCCTGGCCACCATTGATTTTTTCCGAAAAGTTGTTTTTCGTCACACCTCACCGATGTTTGATGAGCAGCTTTCGCTTGAAAGCTGATTGTTTTGTCTTCCTTTGACGAAGGTGGGGGATAACTCCCGAAAACCGTAGCTCTTTTTCCCTTTTCATGATCCCTAAAAAAATAATTTTATCATCCAACCGATGTGGTAAACTCGCATAAGTGAATAATATTTCCCAATCAGCGGGGAAGAATTCATAAAAAACAAAACTGTGAAGCAGAGAGAGTGAAATTGCCACCATGGAGTCAATATGTTAGATTGCTGGAAAGTTTGTTGTCCCGTTTGCGGGATTATTTCGATCTTGAGCGGTTTGGATTTCTGCTCGGGGAGATTCTCGTTGATATCATTATTGCCTCAATTGTGCTGACGGTTTTTTATGTTTTATGGCGGGTATCGAGCCGAATGGTGACCCCTCGCCTGAGGAACCGTCTTGATAAGACCAGCGCGGCCTTTGCTGAAACGGTGATAAAAATCTGCATTTTCGGTGTTGGCGTCATTGTCGCGCTCAGCGCAGCCGGCATACAGACAGCGGCTTTGTTGGGATCGCTGGGTGTTGTCGGTCTGACGATCGGGTTCGCTCTACGCGATACCCTTTCCAATATCATCTCAGGTTTCCTGGTTTTTCTGGATCGCCCCTTCACCATCGATGATTTGGTGGAAATTGACGGCAAGTACGGACGGGTAGATCGGATCACGCTGCGTACCACGCGAATTGTCACCAACGATGGCAGGATGCTGGCCGTACCCAATGCCGAAGTTATGAACAAAACGGTTATTTCCTATACGAATTTTCCTCATTTACGTTTGGATATAGCAGTCACTGTGGCTGTTACGGAAGACCTTGATCGAGTACGGGCGATTTTGCTTTCACTTGCGATGGCTGATCCCGACTTCATGTCTGATCCCTTGCCCATCGTGGTGGTGACCCAGCTCGGCGATTACAATGTGACGCTTGAATTGAGAGCCTGGCTTGACGATGAGCGCCAGCATGTGAGAAAGCGTCTTGATCTGCGGGAGAAGGTATTCAAGGCATTGACCGCCTCCGGGGTGGACATGCCCTATGAAACCATTCAGCTGGCTCCCCACAAGGTGACCGTTGCCTCGTCCGGCATGGAAAGCGATGCCTACCTGCCCGTTGGCGGGACTGGGGCCGAAATCCACATCTGATCTGTTGATACGGAGCCGATGAATATGGCCACTTCTGTAAACGAAAAAAAAACATCCCTTCCCTGGGAATATATTCCCTTGGCTGATTACTGTTTTCCTGCAGCACCCTTAACCCATAGCGCCCGACGGGGAATAGCCTATTTTCTGCGCCTTTTGCAACGCGGCGGAAAGGAAGGGGATTCCCCATACAAGGATAAAGACAATCTCCAGACGCTGCCCGACTCCCAACTTGATCGCATTGCTTCCCTCCCGGAATGGAAGAGTGCGGCCGGATTGCTGGATGTTGCATTGAGGGAGTGGCTGACGGAAGGGAAAAAAGATCAGCCGGTAGTTGTCTTTGTTGCTCCGCCCTATAGCGCACGTACTCAGATTTTTGCAGAGTGGACGGAACGGCAAAATTGTCGTCTGCTGGTTCCTCCATCGCCGGAGCAGGTATTGTCTGATGATGATAGCTGGTTGACCGATTCCAAAGGGGACAACCGCCCCTGGTTTCTTCCCGCTCTGGAGCGGGTTTATTTGCGGCATCCGGCGGGACTGAACCTGGTTCGTCGTTTTCTGGACCTCGCCTGTTCCGGGAGTTTGGGCCCTGGTATCATCAGTTGTGACAGTTGGGCCTGGGCTTTTCTTGCTCATGTCTGGCGCGGCCGGCGCCCACTCACCATGGCTTTTCAGGCTTTCGACCAGGACAGGCTGGCGGCATGCTTTCAGGAATTAGCCGACGCCTCGGAATGTGGACAACTTCTTTTCCGGCAATCAAATAATGGCCGGTATGTGCTGCCTGGGCCTGACGGAGATGAGACTTCGGATGAATCCAGCGATTTTCTTCAGTTTCTGGCGGCCCACAGTCGTGGAATTTTCGGAGTTGCCTGGTCTGTCTGGCGTGCTGCCCTGAGAATCGATCCGGATGTGAAGATGCATGGGCGGGATGATGCAGAAGGCCGAAATGCAACGCATCAAACCGTCTGGGTCACCCCATGGAACCAGCTCATTCTGCCTTCGCTTCCATCCGGCGCTGGTCGAAATGAGGCATTTGTGCTGCATGCCCTGCTTCTGCACAATGGCCTGTCTCTTGACATATTACAGCAGTTGCTGTCTCTTGCGCCGAACCAGGTATTTGAGACGGTTTCCCGGTTGGATGAGGCAGGACTTGTACACCACGACAAAGCCATCTGGCAGGTGACATCTTTGGGGTATCCAGCTGTCCGTCAGTTTCTGTATGCCAATTCTTACCTTGTTGATCACTTTTAGGAGAAAGGGATGAGCGGTTCTGGGGATGTTTCTGCAATTTTTCGCAGTTTGAGTCAGGCCAATCTCATTCAAATCGGATTGATAGTGGCCTCGGCCTGGATGTTGATCGCAGTAAGCACGCGATTCCTGCCGTGGCTGGCAAACAAGGTTTCCGGCCGGTTCCGTTTCTATCTTCTTGCGTCGGTGCCGGTCCTGCGGCTGGTTATAATTGTTATTACGCTGGCATTGATCAGTACCCATGTGATTGAGCCTACAATAGAAAATTTGGTGGCTTTGCTGGGAGCGTTGGGTCTCGCATTGGGGTTTGCATTCAAGGATTACATCAGCAGCCTTATCGCCGGGGTGGTGACTTTGTATGAGGCACCATATCGACCCGGCGACTGGATTGAGGTCAACGGGGCATATGGAGAAGTGAAATCAATCAACATGAGGAGCGCGGAAATTGTCACCCCTGATGATACCGTGGTCGTTATTCCCCATCTGAAGTTGTGGGATCAGCTTATTTTCAACGCTAATGACGGAGGACAGAATCTGCAATGTGCAGCGGATTTTTATCTGCATCCGCGCCACGACGCAGCGCAGGTTAACCGCACACTCCATGATGTGGCCTTGACCAGCGCGTTTCTGCATGTGACGCAGCCGATCAGCCTGATTGTAAAGGAAAAGCCATGGGCAACCCATTATCGCCTGAAGGCTTACCCCGTTGATCCCCGGCAACAGTTTCACTTTATTACCGATTTGACCTTGCGCGGGAAAACGGCTCTGGCCACCCTGGGGGTAGACTTTGCCGTGACGCCCCCTTTCAGCGAGATGGGTTCATGACGTCATTATCTCCGAAGCGCACGAAAATGAGTTGAAGGGGGAATTTGATGAACATTGTCCAGATGCGGTTTATTCCTTTTCTGCCGCTGCCTGTTTGACAAGGCGTGGCGGTGGCTGCTGCATGGCCTGCCACAAGAGAAGATCGCGGCCGTAGATGTCGTTACGAAAGTGGACGGTGTCCACATCGTCGGCCCAAGCTGTCCAGTAAAGCAAATGGAGCTGGACTTTTTCGATCAAACGTATCGTCTGTGTTCTGCCGGTTGCAAGGGCTTCATCGAGAAACTCCCGGTCCGCCAGCGGCGTGCCGCGCAGAAGCTGGATGGCAAGATCCAAGGGTTTTTCAAGCCTGATGCAACCCGAGCTGAAGGTGCGCATGTCCTTGTTGAACAGGGAGCGGGAAGGTGTGTCATGCAGGTAGACGTCATGGGGATTGGGAAAGAGGAATTTCACTCTGCCAAGGGCGTTGTGCGGGCCCGGATCCTGGCGCAGCCGGAAGGGGAATGTGCCTTCGCGTACTTTTCCCCAGTTCACCGAGGAGGGATCGACCTCGCGTGCTCCGGAGTTCCAGCCGCTAAAGAGTCGGTAGTTGTTGCTTGCGAGAAAATGACTGTCCTTTTTGATTTTCGGCAGCAGATCCTTGGCGGCAATTGACGTCGGCACTTCCCATGTGGGATTGAGAACCAGGCTGTTTATAACGCCGCTGAAGACGGGGGTGCGCCGGTACGGTCTGCCGACAACGACCCGCATGGGCAGCACCGGTTTATTGCTTTCCATCAGGGTCAGCTCAAAAGCCGCGATGTTGACGATGATGTAACGCTGTCCCAGATCCTGCGGCAACCAGCGCCACCGTTCAAGATTGAGTTCGATCTGGCGCACTCGTTCCGTGACCGGCACGTTGAGGGCGGCAAGGGTATTGCGGCCCACCACCGCGTCGGTATCAAGGCCATGTCTGGCCTGAAAACGGCGGACAGCTTCGGCAAGCTGTTTGTCAAAAAAGTTTTCCTGTCCCGCTGGGAGAACGAGATCATTCTCCGCGGCAAGCCTTTGACGCAGAAAAACGACCCGCTGACTGGTGTCGCCCTCTTCAAGTTTTGCTCCCTCCGGCACCTTGGGCCACGGGCCTTTCGCCGCGATTTCCCGATAGCGGACCAGCCCCTGCCGCAATCCCGCATAGATTGGATTATGAGGCAGCAATGCCTGGAGTTCACCTATTACATTGTTATCGGCCAAGGCCCGGCGCAGGCTCTGGAGAAGATCGCCTTCTCGCCGTCGTGTCTGCCATTCCGGGTCAATGGTGGCGGGGTTGATGCGGCCGTTCAGGAAATGTGATCCCAGGACGAGAAAGGCATCGGTCAACAGAAGATCCAGGGAAGCTGATTGTTCCACCGATGGATCATCACCCATAACGTTCATTAACGTTTCGATGGAGGTTCGGTGATAATGGTCGGGAATCAGACCTTCTTCACCTGATTCACGGATGGTTCGCACGAGATCATGGGCGGCATTCCCCGGTTTTCCATCTGTGCTCCATGCGGGAATAAAATGACGGGAAAGATAAAAGTCTCGAACCGCATCTTGGTCATACACGCATTCCCTGCATATGCTGATACCGCCTTCAGGGCCTGCAGGCAAAAGCTGTCGGCTGATTGTGTCTTTTACCTGTTCGTTGAAACCGGAATTGTTTGCGTGGGCTGTAACTGTGGCGATAAGGAAAATGAAAAGGAAATACGGCAATATAAAAAATGGCTGTTGACGCATGTTGATGGTGGAGAAATCCCTGATGGTACGGAAAAAATGATGAAATTGTTTACCAGGTGCGGAATGAGCCGGAATCGATGTGGAGAAAACCGCTTTTCGGATAATACCCGACGCCTCCCATCCGGAGATTGAGAGCGGTTTTGCGCAAGGTAGACAGTCGGACATCGGAAACGCGGATATCAAGAGCCTTTCCTTCCAGGTGGAGGCTGTGTTTTGCAACGCCTCTGCTCTTTTTGCGCAGCATGGCATTGTATTCAGGCGAACGATAGCCGGAAACGACCTGGATTTCGTGCTCCCCTCTGATATTATTGTGAAGTTTATTTAAAAACTCAATGGTGCGGATGTCGATGGGGTGGACTTCATTGTTGTAATGGCAGCGAAGCAGCCAGTTCAGTTCTTCAAGTGCGCCTTGGTCGTAATTGCCGTATCTGTCGCGGTAGGTGACGTTTAATCTTTCCCCTGTGTGGCTGTTGAAAAGACGCAGTCGGCCGGACAGTCTTCTCTCTCCGGCAGTTTTTCGAGCCCATGCATTGTCGCCTGTACAGAGGGCAAACGTCGTGAAAAGTGACATTTTGAGAAAGGATCTGCGGCAAAAACGGTTTGAAGGCATAGGCTTATTTCGTAAAAGTAATCAGTTGAAGACCTGTAAAAAAGTTATTAATTAATATCAGGCTGAGCGCAGCAGGTCAATGAAAAAAGTCTTTCCGACCGGCAAAACTCCGGTCTCTGTCGGAAAAGCGCTCGATTAAAAGCCTCGAGTTTCCAGGGGCCACAGGATTTTGTGCAGCTGGGTCTGCAGTCGTATCGCCAAACCGTCATGGAGCAGCCATTGGGCGAGATCGGAGGCGGGAAGTTTGTCCGCAACCGGGGAAAAAAGAATCTTTGGCCGCAGTTTGAATGCGCCGGGATCGTTCAGGCGGGGGAAACGGCGGAGGATTGTTGCCACTGCCCAGTCATAATCGCTACGGGAACCGACAACGCATTTCAGTTCATCCGCCGGAGTCAGCAGGGAGAAGTTGCTTTGCTCCATCGTCTCGGCCATACCGCTGTCAGGGCATTTCAGATCCATGATTTTCACCACCCCGCCAGGAACCCGATCCAGAAGGATGCTGCCGTTTGTTTCAAGCAGCACGGTCCGTCTTTCACGGAGGAGTGCGTCCATCAGGGGATAGACCTCCTCCTGCAGCAGGGGTTCGCCTCCGGTGATCTGCACCAGCGCGGCGGGATAGCGCCGGGTAAAGGCCATCAGTTCGGCATGGGTTTTCTGAAGTGCTTCCTCTTCGTAAGTGTACCTGGCGTCGCAATAGGAACAGCGCAGGTTGCAGCCCGCCAGGCGGACAAATGCGCAGGGGTAGCCGGCAAAAGTCGACTCCCCCTGAATGGAGTAGAAGAGTTCGGAAATCTGGAGAATGGCTTCGGCAGCCATTTCAGGCCGCATTGTTTTCGCGGTAAATGACTCCGGTGCTGTCCGTCTCTCCGACCATGATGGAATGGAGATGATAACGGTCTGATGCGAGATCGTTTTTCAGTTCGGCAAAAATGTAGGCCGCGAGGTTTTCCGACGAGGGGTTTTTGTCCTTGAAGGCGGGATGTTCGTTCAGATCCCGATGATCGAGGTCGTCCATTACTTTTTTCACCGCCTCTTTTACGGTGCGGAAATCTATGCCCATGCCCAGCTCGTCGAGTTTTTCAGCCCGGACTGTTACCTCCACATTCCAGTTGTGGCCGTGCGGTTTTTCGCAGTTGCCTGGATAATTGCGCAGGTGGTGACCGGCGGAAAAATGGGTTTTTATGAAAACATCAAACATGCGGTTATCTCCCTGGAGTTGTCGTGCTCTGAATTATGAAAGACTGTATTCAGTAAGCTATTTAACGAGTTTACTCATCACTGAAAATATGATAATGCAATGTAAACTCAAAACCTGTTTCACGTAAAGGTAAAATATAGATCCTGTTTGAGGAGAAATTGTTCCATGGCAAAAATAGCGCCTCTGAAAGGCCTTCGTTTCAATCCTGAGAAAATAAACCGCATGGAAGATGTGGTGACCCCTCCATATGATGTTATCGACGAGAAGGCCAAAATCTCCCTGTTGTCCAAGAATCCCTATAATATGATCCAGCTCGATTTGACCAAGAATGCCGGGGACGCGCCCAGCACGGATAGATACGAGGCGGCACGAAACCTTTTTCAGCGCTGGCAGGAGGAAGGTGTGCTGGTCCGGGACGCGGAGCCGACGATCTATCTTTATCATACCACGTACAGTCTGAGCAACGGGCGAACATTTACCCGCAGGGGGCTTGTGGCCCTGGTCGGTCTTGCCGAGTTTGACGAGGGCATTGTCAAGCCGCATGAGAAAACATTCCGCAGCGTGACCGACGACCGGTTACGTCTTATTGATACCTGTCAGGCCCAGTTCAGTCAGATTTTTTCCCTGTATTCCGATCCGGAAGGGGAGATCATGGCTGTTCTCGAGGGAGTCTGTCCGCAAAAGCCCATGTACCAGGTTGAAGACCAGGACGGCTGCATCCATTCCCTCTGGGCGGTGACCGACCCGGATGCCCTTGATATGGTGAAAAATGTCTTTGTTGCCCGTCCGCTCTATATCGCTGATGGTCATCATCGGTATACCACCGCTCTGCAACTGCGCGAGCTGATGGTGAAACGACAGGGCAAGGTCGCGCCGGACAGTCCCTACAATCATATTATGATGTATCTCTGCCCCATGGAAGATCCCGGCCTTTCGGTTCTTCCCACCCATCGTCTTGTCTCATACCCGGGCCGGATCACGGCGGATGAGCTGGTGGCGAAGATGGCAGACTATTTCGAGATTTTTGAAATCAGGGGAGGCATTCGCGAAAGCCTGATGGAACAGGTGCTTGATCGTATGGATGAAAAACCGCAAGGGCAGACGGTTTTCGGCATGTATGAGCCCGTGTCTGACCGCTGTTTTCTTCTTACCTTGAGGCCGGGTGTCATGGAAAAGGTCGTCGGCGCAGCAATGCCTGTCGCCCTGCAGGAGCTTGATGTGGTGGTTCTCTCCGAACTTATTGTCGAACGTTTGCTCGGTCTTGATCATGAGCGGTGCGACAGTGAAAATCTCATATCCTATTACAGCGATCCTGATACCGGGCTCGACACTGCGGTCAAGGAGGCGGCGGCAACTGAGGCGCGAAGCCCGATTCTCTTTCTGATGAATCATACACCGGTGGAGCAGGTGAAAAAGATTGCCGATGAAAATCTCATCATGCCCCACAAATCCACCTATTTTTATCCGAAAATTCTCACCGGTCTGCTGATCAATAAAATCATGGCGGAGGAGTCCGTCGAGTAATCGCCATGGACCTACGGATAACGGAGGACACGCTTTTCAACGGCCGCCTCCACTGCCTCCAGCATGCGGACGGGTACCGTTTTTCCGTTGATGCCGTGCTGCTGGCCCATTTTGTCGAGCCCAGGCCTGCGGCAACAATCCTTGATCTCGGTGCAGGGTGCGGAGTGGTTTCCCTCATCCTCTGTTACCGGCATCCCGGAGCACGGATCACAGCCCTTGAGCTGCAACCGCAACTTGTGGAACTGATCCGTGAAAATATAAACCTCAATTCTCTGCAGAACAGCCTTTCACTGATAGAAGGCGACCTGCGGCGAATGAAAGCCCTCTTTGCGGCCGAAACCTTTGACTGGGTGGTGGCAAATCCCCCTTACGGCAGGCTCGCCGCCGGCCGCATTAACCCCTTCGATGAGCAGGCGGCAGCCCGCCATGAAATTAACGCGAGTCTTGCTGATGTTGTGGCAGCCATTGGTCATGTCCTGAAAAATCGTGGCCGCGCCGCTCTGGTCTATCCTGCGTCGCGCATTGCGGTTTTGCTGGCAACCTTGAAAAATGCCCGTCTTGAACCGAAAAGGCTCCAGATTGTTCACAGTTATCCGGAGGGCGATGGAAAACTCGCCTTGGTTGAGGTGGTGAAAAACGGCGGGGAGGAAATGGCCATCCTTCCGCCCTTTTTTATTTATGAAAAACCCTCCGGTCCATACAGCCCAGCGATGCGGAAACTTTATGAACCATGAGAGAAATCGTTGGGGGAAGACAGGGCAGATGCGGCCTTGACCTTTGGCTGCAATTTGGGAACCAGGAAAATAAATGAATCTCTTAGAGAGTATTGAGGGGAAAAATAAACTGTTCCTGTTGGTTACAGGGTTTTCGTTCATTGGGGTAGTTGGTGTCGTTGATTTTTTGATCGGACATGAGATCTCATTTTCAGTTTTCTATGTTATTCCTATTTCCTTCGTCACTTGGTTCACCCACCGTCAGTTTGGACTCGTGGCTGCATTTGCAAGCGCAATTGCCTGGCTTCTTGCTGATATAAGCGCAGGTCATGTCTATTCACACGCCCTTATCCCTATCTGGAATACCATCATCCGTTTTTCTTTTTTTGTTATCATAACCTTGCTTTTGTCGGAGTTAAGAGCTGCGATGCAACGGGAAGGACGAATGGCTCGGACGGATTATTTGACCGGTGCGGTAAATGGACGCTTTTTTTACGAATTGGCGCAGATGGAAATGGACCGTATTCAAAGATATCACCATCAATTCACTCTTGCTTATATCGACCTTGATAATTTCAAGACGGTGAATGATAAATTCGGACACACCGTCGGCGATGAAGTTCTCCGGACAGTGGTGAATTCTTTCCGCGAAAACATGCGAAGAACAGATGTGGTTGCACGCCTTGGCGGCGATGAGTTTGCCTTGTTATTCCCTGAAACAAATCAGAATTCGGCCCGCATGGTTCTTGCCAAAATTCAGGAGTGTCTGTCGGCGGAAATGCGGCAGCATGACTGGCCGATAACCTGCAGCATCGGGGCATTGACGTGCAGTGTTGCGCCGCGCACAACCGACGAATTGATGAAAATGGCTGATGCCTTGATGTACCAGGTGAAGCGCGGCGGGAAGAATGCGGTTCAATACTCCATGTACGAAGGTTGAATGGTTCAGGTCACCCTCAAACTTTATTCGTGTCCCTCTTGCCCTGTCCCCTGAAAAAAGAGGAAGATTCCTCTTTTTTTCTTCTTAAACTGTTATTTCTTGTCTGGAAAAATCATATCTTCCCCGTTTCTGTTTAATTCCTGGTGACTGTTTTGTTCCATCTGTGATACAATGTGTCACTTTGTGCTCTGGTTCCATATTCCCACGCCCCCCATTTGCATGTTTTTTATGAATAGCGGGAATCCAATACTCAACCTCTTGCAAAGGTTCGCCAGATGAAAAATCACGTCATGCGGCCACTCTGGGTGGCAATCGGGGTTGTTTCCATTTTTTTTATGATCAGACATTTTCTGGTTCCGTCTGATTTTGGCGTTCATGGAAGAAATTTCACCTACGGATTTCATCGTCTCGGCAGTATGGAAGAGTGGAAGTCTTTTCCCATCGGATATCGTGGCAAAGATACATGCCAGGAATGCCATCCTGAGAATTTTGAGAGTACTCAGTCTTCCCGCCATCAGCGCATCCAATGCGAAAACTGTCACGGTCCCGGTTTCGATCACCCGGAAAATCCGGAGCTTCTCAACATAGACAGGTCACGGCAACTCTGCTTGCGATGTCATTCGTATCTTCCGTACCCCGACAATATGAGGTCAACCATGAAATCAATTGATGCGGAAGAACACAACCCGAACGAAGAATGTGTCTTGTGCCATAATCCTCATAATCCGAATCTGGAGGATATGTGATGCGGTGCTCGCGAAGAAGTTTTTTGAGGAAAACGCTGAAGGGCGCGTTGGCTTTATCTCTTCCCTTAGGAGGGTTTCATATTCTGACAGCAGCCCAGGCACAAGATATTGTCAGCGACCCCGCTCTTCGCTGGGTTTTTCTCGTTGATACGAAAAAATGCGTGGGGTGCGGATTTTGCGTCAAAGCATGTAAAAAAGAAAACGAAGTGCCTTACGATTTCCCGGTGACGAGGACGTGGGTTGAACGGTATGTGATTACAAGGAATGGAGAGACTCACATCGATACTCCGGAGGGAGGACGGGACGGCTTTACGAGCCCGAAAATGTATGGTGAGGAAATAAAACCTCAGGATATTACAAAAGCTTTTTTTGTACCGAAACTTTGCAACCAGTGTGAAAATCCGGCCTGTGTTCAAGTCTGCCCCGTTGGCGCGACATACCAGACAAAAGATGGCGTTGTCCTCGTCGACCGGTCATGGTGCATTGGTTGTGGATACTGCATCATGGCCTGCCCCTATGGGATGCGGTTTTTCCATCCGGTATATAAAGTCGCGGAAAAATGCACCTTCTGTTATCACCGGATCAGCAAGGGAATGGAAACCGCCTGTGTCCAGGCATGCCCCTTCGGAGCGCGGAAAATCGGCAATCTGAAAGACCCGGATGACCCGGTTGCAAAGATCATTCTCACGGAAAGAGTGGGCGTTCTGAAAGATGAGTATGGTACGAAGCCACAGGTTTATTATATCGGGCTTGATAAAAGTGTGAGGTAAGGACATGACGGAGCAACTGGTTGTGCACGGGATGGAATGGACCACAAAGGAACTCTTCGTCTACCCAAACGAATTTATTTACTGGAGCATACAGATTGTCATGTACCCATACATGACAGGTCTTGTGGCCGGCGCCTTTGTCTTGTCTTCGCTTTACCATGTCTTTGGCCAGAAAGACCTGAAAGACATGGCCCGTTTTTCTCTTGTCTTCTCTCTTGCGCTTCTGCCGGTTGCGGCAGTGCCGCTTTTGCTGCATCTGCAGCAACCTCTTCGGGCCTTGAATCCTCTTCTGACACCGCATTTCACCTCGGCCATTGCGGCATTCGGCATCGTCTTTTCAACCTACGGCATGATTGTCGTGAGTGAAATCTGGTTTGTTTACAGGCAGTATTTTGTCGAACAGGCCATCAGCCTGAAAAAACAGACGGGGGTTGCCGCCCGAATCAGATATGTTATTTATCAGACACTTACCTTGGGCGCCAGTGACATATCGGAGAGCGCCGTTGCCAAGGATAAGAAGGCGGTCACTGTAATGGCGGCAATCGGTATCCCTGTCGCCTGTTTTCTTCATGGATATGCGGGCTTTATTTTCGGGTCGGTGAAGGCGAATGCCTTGTGGATGTCTCCGCTTATGCCGGTCATTTTCATCATGTCGGCTATTGTTTCCGGTATTGCCCTGTGCATGCTTACCTATATCGGCATTATGGAGTGGAAAAAGTTAAAGACGATCATTGCCAAAGGAAAAGGTGACGAAAGTGTGCATGTCATTTTCGGAGTTGAAATGGAGGTGATCGGCAAAGCGTCGAAGTATCTGCTTGGATTTCTTGTGGCGGCTATCTCGCTTGAACTTCTGGATGTGATCTTCCGGGGCTATACCGCATTGAAGTCATGGGATATTCTCCGGTCGGTGATGTATGGAAAGGATTTCGTCAACATCTTCGTTCTGCAATACGGGTTGGGAAATCTTGCGCCTTTCATTCTTCTCATCATCCCAAGACCCACTATAACAAGAACTGTTTTTGCCCTTTTGCTGGTTCTTTTCGGGGTTTTCATGATGCGCTGGAACGTGGTCATCGGTGGTCAGGCGTTTTCCCTCTCTTTTTCCGGTTACATGCATTATCACCTGCCGATCATTCCGCACAATTTCGAAACTTTCAAGGAAGGTCTCTTCGGCGCTTTGACTGTTGCCTGTTTGCCTTTTGTTTTTTTCTGGGTACTTAATAAATTTATTCCCTCAATTAAATACAACTGATAAATACAACTGACGGGCGCCCCCTGCCCGTAGAAGAGAGGCAGGGGGATTACACGGCGCGAATTATGTAATTGAATTAATGGCTCCAGCCCGCTTCACACCCCGATTTCGATGGTGACGGTGGTTCCTTTTCTGATTTCGCTTTCGATGCGGATGGTCGCGTTATGTCTTCGCAGAATTTCTTTCACAACGGTCAGGCCCAGACCGCTGCCCACCGTCTTGGTGGTGAAAAAAGGATCAAACACCTTGTTGATGATGGTGCCCGGAATTCCTTCGCCGGTGTCGTTGATGGTTATCCTGATCATGCTGCCGCTTTCAGCCTGCACGTGTTCGGTCCGGAGTGTCAGTGTTCCTCCTCCCTTCATGGCGTGGCAGCCATTGACGATGAGATTGATAAAAACCTCTTCCAGGCTTTTCTTGTCCTGCATGATCACCGGAACCTGCTCGTCGAAAAGGGTCCGGACTTTGATCCCCTGCTCATTCATCTCTTTTTCAAAGAGCAGCACGACATCGGCAATCAGCTTGTTGATGTGAAGCTCTTTTTTGTCGAGCACGATTTCGCCGGAAAAGAGAAGGATATCGTTGATGAAGTTTTCAAGTCGGCCCACTTCGTCGATGATCACCCCGGCGTATTTCTCCTCGGCCGCGCGCAATGAGGCCTTCTTTCTCAAACGGTCGGCAAAGCCGCCGATAAGTGTCAGCGGCGTGCGGATCTCGTGGGCGATTTTGGCTGAGATGTCGCTGATGGCGATCAGTTTTTCAGCCCGCTTCATGTACTCATGGGTTGCGTTGAGTATTTCCTGTGTTTCCAATCGTTCCTCCGCCCTCCGCAGGGAAACGAGCAACGCCTTGTTGTCGACGGGTTTGGTGATGAAATCGGAGGCCTCCAACTGCAGGGATTGAATGGCGATGTCCATGTCCCCATGGCCGGTAATCATGATGACCTGGGTTTGCGGGGAGATCTTTTTTATTTTTTTCAGGACCTCGATTCCGTCCATCCCCGGCATTTTGATGTCGGTGAGCACGATGGACGGCTTTTCCCGCTGAAAGACTTCGAGTCCTTCGTTGCCGTCCGCTGCGGTGAAAACCTCATATCCCCTGCTGCGCAGGTAGAGTCCAAGTACTTTTCTGATGGGCTCTTCATCATCGATGAGCAGTAGTTTTGACATATATTCCTCGTATTTCAGCTTTGAGTGGACAGTGCAGGGAACCGCAATTCGAATGTGGTTCCCTTGTCGAGTGTGCTTTCAACCGTCAGCGTTCCGCCATAATCCTCGACAATGGCGTGACTGATGGAGAGCCCAAGTCCCGTTCCTTTCCCCACCTCTTTGGTGGTAAAAAAAGGTTCGAAAATTCGCTCCAGAATATCATCTTCAATACCCTGACCGGTATCGGATACCCGCACCACCACGTCATTGTTTTCTGTGAATGAGTGAATCGTGAGAAACCTTTCCGCTCCGGCCGGTTTTTGTTCCAGAATATCCCGGGCATTGGTGACAAGATTGATAAAGACCTGTTCCAGTCTGTTGTTGTCTCCCATGATGGGCGGCAGTGTGTCCTGAAGATTCAGTTTCCACGTAATTTCTCGCAGGCGCAGCTGCTGACCCAGCATCTTGAAGACGTCTCTGATCGGCTTGTTGATATCCACTTCCTGCGCCTCGATATCGGATATTCTGGCAAAATCCCGCATGTGGCTGATGATTGCCGCTGCCCTGTCCACCTGGCCGCTTATTTCCCCGGTTACGTCTTTCAGGTCTTCTTCTGCCATGGTTTTGCCGCTGCCGGCCATCTCTTTCAGGAAATCGCTGCCGATCTTGATCACATTCAGGGGTTGATTGAGTTCATGGGCGATTCCGGCCGCCATTTCGCCCAATGTCGCGAGTTTGCTGGCCTGGACCAGCTGCGCCTCCTTCTGGACGCTCTTGGTGATATCGGTGGTTGTGGCGATCAGGGCGTCGCTTCCCATGTACTCTGCTTCACAGACGTGGATGTTGGCGTAGAACAAGCTGCCGTTTTTCCTGCGGTGCTGTTTTTTGGCGAAAAGGATTGAGGACTGATCTGTTTTCTCCCGGAAACTTGTCGTGATTTCCAACGCATCATCCTGGTAGCCGAGATCGGTGAAGGACATCTGGAGAAATTCCCTGCGTGAATAGCCGTAGTGACTTTCGGCCCGTGCATTGGCGTCAAGAATTGTCAGTGATTCGCGGTCGAGAATGAAAATGGGGTTGGGGTCGGCGTTGAACAGGCGTCTGTACTTTTTCTCCGAGTGGCATAAATCTTCCTGGGATCCTTTCAGCCGGTGAAGCATATGCTTGAAAGAGTCTGCCAGTTGCACCATTTCGTCACCCACATGGGCCCGGTACACCTTGCAATTTCTGCATTCATCGAGCTTGTCCGGGAACTTTCCGGATGGCTGGGCCTTGCACAGGGTTTTGTCAATATACCAACACATGATTTCGCTGTTGTCGTGGGCGGGACAGTCCTCTTTTTCACAGTGTTCAATTTCCCAGCACTTTACCTTCCTGCCGAATTCGAAACCTGGATTCCCGCGACTGATTTCGTCGGCCAGGCGGGTCAATACCGACAGGGGGCGGGTAATGTAACGGGAAAGAAACAGGGTGAGAAAGAAGCCGACCACGCCGATGGAGATTATGGTCAGCATGATCTGCCAATCCCGGAGCAGCGCAATCCTTTCCTCAACCGGGATCCAGTTGATGCCGACGGTCAGCGCCCCCAGTATTTTCTTCTCCGCGCCATGACATTTGTGACAGTTTTTCTCATTAACGATGGGCATGGAGTGGAGAAGCATCTTTGTTTCTCCCTCTGAATGCAGATCCTTGGCGAGAAGCCCTGTCTGCAATGCCTTGACGGTCACTTCGGAATTGTCGGTTTTTCCTATATTGGCCGGTATGCCGCTGTAGCGGATTACCTGATGAATGTCGCAAAGGTTGACGATGAGCACATCCTGTAGAGTTTGCAGCCGCTGCAGAATCGCGTTGACATCGTCCATTTCGCCGTCAAGCATGGGATACTCGATGCTCTTCATGACCGTGTCACTGATGTCAAAGGCCTGTTCCTCGTAACGGTGAAAATGGAAATTGGTTCGTTTGGCCATGTCATAATAGGTTGACAATCCGATGATCACAATCAGGATGGCGCTGACGCCTAAGATTACCCGGACGGCAAGGCTCGTTGTGCCTGTGTAAACACGGATTTTATCGAAAAACAGACCAATTCGATGCATACCCTCAATATCCCATATGCTTATGCTGGCGGTGGCATTTGGTGCAGACGTTGATCGGGATGCTCAGGGTGGCCAGATGCTCCTCCACCGTGGGAGCGTCGACGTGGAGGCTTGCCGGCCCGTGGCACGCCTCGCACTGGACATTTTTCATGTGCGGCGTTTTTTCAACGCTGACGAATCCGCCCGGTTCATCATAGCCGGTGGTATGGCAGGGCAGGCATTGCGGGTCATGTTCCTTGCCCCTCATCTCCAGGATGCGAAAGATTTTCGAGTATTTCCAGTCGGAATAGGTTTCCACATGTTCCGGATGGCATTCTACGCATTTTCCCATTCCAACATAATAAGGTTCTTCCGGTTTATTCTCGATGAGTGCGCCGGAGATCTGTGACCAGGCGGCTCCGCCGGACCATGCCATGATGACCAGAAAGATCGTTCCTTTGTTGAGGCGTTTCATGCATTCCCTCCTTTTTTCACTCTGAGGCTGAAGGGGCAATAAAAAAAGCCGAGATTGCCCCTCAATATTTATCAGGCAACCCGGCTAACTATGGGAGAGCTTGTCTGCAATGCAGCATATAGCCCCGTGGCTTTCCGTCCCTGTCTCTCGACAGGTTTGGCTTTATTTTATAATAAAAATAATACCTTGGGCGCCATTAAATTACAAGGGAAATGTGTAAGGAAACAGGAAATGAGGGTTTTTCGGAAAGGCGATTGCCTGGTGGGCGAATGGAACATCCGGTGAAAAGGAAACAGTATGAAAAAAGCTCCGGTTCCGGTTTGTCGCCCAATCAGGGATGCAGATAGCCCGCGGACCGAAACATGCCGACGATGCCGACTCCGATCCAGAAGACATTGAGGATGGTGTAGGCCCTGTCTTTCTTGATAATTGCGCACCATGAGAGTAGGATTGCATCTATGGTGTTGACGGACCAGACAAAGAGGAAGGGGCTTTGGGCGCCAAGCCAGCTTACCAGAGAAAAACTGCCGATTCGCATCAGCACTCCAACCATCTCGATGGACCGAATGTTCAAAGTCACAGCTTCATGCAAAAGTCTCAGCAGCCGTATACTCATATATTCCTCATTGAAGGACTTTTCCTGCACCATGATGATGCCATATCATTATGAATTTGTTGTTTTTTTGTTTGGTCGCGGTTTGGTCATCGGCAGGCGTCACATGCCGTTGCGTCTCCCGTCTTTTTTTGCCAGGACGTCATGGATGGTCCGGGCAAGCTGGAGCTTGAGGATCGGCTTGAGCAGAAAGCCGTCAATGCCCATGCGCCGGGCCTTTTCCTCATCCATGATCGCGCTGAACCCGGTGCAGAGGACCACCGGCATGGCTGGGTTGAGTTGTTTGATCCGTCGTGTCAGCTCTGCCCCGTTCATGCCCGGCATGGTCATGTCGGAAAGCACCAGGTCGATCCGTGCGCAGTTCTGCCGGAAGGTTTCAAGTGCCTGGGCGCTGCTGGTGCAGAGCAAGACCTCGTAACCCAGGCCGACCAGTATGTTTTGCTGCAGGCGGCCAACCTCCACCTCATCGTCCACCACCAGAATGGTGCCGCCCCCATGCGGGATGCTTTCTCCTTTCGATTCGGGAGATGCCACGCCCTGAACCGTTACCTGGGGCAGGTAGACATGAAACTCCGTTCCTTTTCCCTGCTCGCTGTACACGGTGAGGTGGCCATGATGGCTTTGGACGATGCCATGCACCACCGACAAACCCAACCCCGTTCCCTCTCCCTGCTTCTTGGTGGTGAAATAGGGCTCAAAGATTCGTTCCAGCAATTCTTTTGGCATGCCGCAACCGGTGTCCCGGACGCTCAGCTTCACATGCGGACCTGGTTCCAGGGCCAGGTTGTCCAGATAATCCTTGGGTGAAAGATCGACCACCGACAGGCTGACGCTCAGTTCTCCGCCGGTTTCCCGCATGGCGTGGTAAGCGTTGGTGCAGAGATTCATCAGAACTTGATGAACCTGGGTCGGGTCAGCCATCACCATGCCGCAGTCGGCAACATTTTCTTCGATGGCGATGGTCGTGGGTATTGAGGAACGCAGCAGTTTGAGCGCTTCTTTGATAATCAGATGGATCAGCACCGGTTGGCGCTGTTGTTCGACCTGACGGCTGAAGGTGAGGATCTGTCTGACCAGATCCCTGGCCCGCATGCTGGAGTTTAGAATCTGTTGCATCATTTCTCGTTCGTCGCTGCCGGAGGGCATTCGTTCCGCAACAAGTTCGCTGTAGCCAAGGATCGGGGTAAGGATATTGTTGAAGTCATGGGCGATGCCGCCGGCCAGGGTGCCGATGGCCTCCATTTTCTGGGCCTGGCGCAGCTGCTGTTCCAGTTTTTTGAACTCCGTGATATCCTTGGCCGAATGTACGAGGCCCACCATCTCGTCTTGATCATCCTTCATGGGCGAAATGGTGACAAGAAAGTGCTTTTGTAAATGTGGATGATAGAGTTCGGCGCTGTGGTTTTTGCCATCCTGCAGAACAGCATGAGCAGGGCATCCGGGACAGGGAGTCTTCTCCTGCCGGAAAAGTTCGTAGCAATAAGTGCCTATGATTGCTTCCTTCGGAATGCCGAAGAAACCGACGGTCGCGCTGTTGGCCTGCAGGACATGGAATTCCTTGTCCTGCACGGTTATGATCTCATCGAGAATGGAGTCAAAGGTGCGCTCCCATTGTTCTTTGGCATTCTGGAGCAATTCCTGGTCTATTTTATGTTGGGTGATGTCCTGGGCCATCAGGAAACAGCCTAAAATTCCGTCGCCATTCTCAAAATGGGGGAGCAGGGTGGCGCGGAACTGCCGCATGCCGCCATCGACAATGGGAATGGCGTCTTCATGTTCCACCACCTTGCCTTGCAATGCCTGGCTGACATGATCGGCTATCTCCGCATAACCCTGTTTTCCGATGAGGTCATGGGCGTGTCGGCCCACGATCTGTTCCGGTTTCAGGTAAAACCATTTCTCAAATTCCTGGTTGACGATACGAAAGCACTCATCTTTGTCCACATAGGCGATGAGAAGCGGCAATCCATCGGTAAGCTGCTTGAGAAGCAGTACATTTTCCCGTAGTTGTTTTTGGGCGGCGACCTTGATGTCCAGGGTGGAGTCAAGTGCGGTGGCGATGGTGGCCAGTTCGTCGTGTCCGTCAATTCTTGCCCGGGCTTCATCATCTCCCTGACCGAAGCGGGCAATAGTTTCGAGAATCAGGGAAGTACGCCGGAAAAAGATACAATAGAAATAGATCCATAAAATAAAAGAGATGGCCGCAAGCATAGAGAAAATTGTGACGATATCCCGACGCATTTCCTTTTGTCCGGCCGCCTTGAGTTCCCGTAAATCATGCTCATGGTAGAGCAGACCTGTCCTTGGCGGATTTTCCCCGAAGCGGAGCGGAAAAACAGCATAAACTGTCTGCCGGTCACGGCTGAGTGTGACCACCCCTTGCGGATTATCTTTCCTGGCGCTAAAAAAACCGGCAAGCTGCTCTTTTCCCTCTTTGTTGATGGAGACCTTTGTCATTGGCTGATTTAGCCAGTCAGGGCTGGAGCCGCTGACGACCAGCTGGTTTTCGTCCAACACCAGGGTTGCCCTAAGGGTATCTCCTTGAGCGAGGAGGGCGACATTCATGTGCAGCCGCTCCAGGTTCCTCTCCTGCAAATACTTATTAAGGCGAATCTGATTCCGTTCCATGGTTTGACGAACAAAATGCAACGCCTGCTGCTCGATCAGACTTTCGCCACTGACGCTGTAAAGCAGGTAGCCGACAATGCTTCCGACAAGCGCCAGGGCCAGGAGCAGGACTGGGATGGTGAAACGCACGGGGTAACGAACAAGAAGGGGATTCATGGCATGCCTCCTTTGGAGACACAACGGTACTTTTGGATAAAAACTGCCGGCCGGGGAAATCGTACAGAAAGAGTGGTTTCGTCAAAAGAGCAGGGAGGGCTTATTTGCCCCGCGCTGGAGGACAATATCTTCTCACCCTGTTTGCCTTCACTGCCATTATATGCTTTCACCATAATGAAGTCAAAAGAAGATTCGTCAGCAAAAGCGGGTTCGGTGAGTTGAATTATTGTTGAACTATTTTGAGTAGTTGCCGGAATTTCTTGTTACGGGGAGCCAATTATTCATTTTACGGGTATCGGTTAACATGGTACAGATTGAGCAGAAACGAGTATGAAATGGCTCTTCTCTTTCCCCTTTTCAGTCAATATGAAAAAGAGAGCTTGTAACCAGCCTGATATGTGAGGATGCATTTGAAATGATCGATGAAATTGAGCACAAACTGAAAACCAGGCATCTTCGCCTTGAAGACTATGACGCGCTGCGTGAAATATGCGCCAGGGTTTATAAAGGAGTCGATTCTCCGTGGACAAGGGAACAGATAGCTCAATTGATCAGACTCTTTCCGGAAGGGCAGATCTGCATTGAGGATAATGGAAAGCCGGTCGCCATTGCTCTGTCTCTGGCCATTGACTTCAGCCTGTTTGGGGATCAGCATTCCTATAGCCAGATCGTCAGCGGCGGAACTTTCAAATCCCACGACCCGGAAGGTGATTATCTCTATGGCATAGAGGTTTTTGTTGATCCCGGATATCAGGGGATGCGCCTTGGGCGGCGGCTTTATGACGCCCGCAAGGAACTGGCGGAGAATCTCAACCTCAAGGGGATTCTGCTCGGAGGACGAATACCCGGGTATCATAACCATTCGGACCGGATGACTCCCCAGCAGTACATTCTCAAGGTCAAAAACCGGGAGTTGTTTGACCCCGTGCTTACCTTTCAGCTCTCCAACGACTTTCACGTCCGCAACCTGCTTGACAACTATTGGCCGAAAGATCACCATTCCCACGGCAACGCGGTTCTTCTGGAGTGGATCAATATCTATTACCAGAAAAAGACCAAGCTGATTGGCCGGGCCAAGTCCATTGCACGACTTGGCGTCGTCCAGTGGAAAATGCGGCGGTTTGATTCCTTTGATGACTTCATGCAGCAGGTTGAGTTTTTTATCGACACAGTCAGTGATTACAAGGCCGATATCATTCTTTTTCCCGAACTGCTCAACGCGCCTCTCATTCACACCTATGAAGGAAACAATCCGGCCGACGCCATGCGCATGCTGGCCGGCTATACGGAAGATATGCGGCAAGCCATGACTGAAATGGCGTTGAGTTACAATATCAACATTGTCACAGGCAGTGTTCCGCAGCTTCGTGAGGATGGAAAGCTGTATAACGTCAGTTTTCTTTGCCGGCGTGACGGCACATGGGACAGCCAGGCCAAACTGCACATCACCCCGGAAGAGGATGCCCATTGGGGACTCACCGGAGGTCATGATCTGAAAGTTTTTGATACGGACGTGGGAAAGGTCGGCATCCTGATCTGCTATGATATCGAGTTCCCGGAACTGGCCAGACTGCAGGCCCTCAAGGGCATGAAAATGCTGCTTGTGCCGTTCTGGACCGATACGAAAACGGGCTATCTGCGGGTCCGGCGCTGCGCCCAGGCAAGGGCTGTTGAAAATGAGTGTTTTGTCGCTATTTCAGGCAGCGTGGGCAATATTCCCAAAGTGGAAACCATGGGAATCCAGTATTCGCAGTCTGCGGTTTTCACGCCGTCAGACTTTTCCTTTCCCCACGACGCCATCGCTTCAGAGGCGACGCCGGGCATCGAAACAACCCTCATCGCCGACCTGGATCTTGACTTGATCAAGGAATTGCGGTCCCAGGGCAGTGTGCGTAATGTCGAGAGCCGGCGCACTGATCTTTATGAGTTGCGGTGGCTGAATAACAAGTAATTTTTTTCGAGTCGATATTTTCCTTTACATGCCTCCGAGTCTCGGCAGAACAGCCGAGGCGAAACTCAGCACAAAAAAGAAGCCGCACATGTCGGTGACCGTTGTCAGCAAAGGGCTGGAAACGAGTGCCGGATCAAGCTTCAACCGTTTGAGCACGAGGGGCAACATGCCGCCCAGTGTAACCGAAACCAGCGTGTTTGCAGCCAATGCGCCGCCGACCACCACACCGAGCCATGGGTTTCCCTTCCAGATAAAGGCCACCCCGCCAAGCAGCAAACCAAGCACCAGACCGTTGATGATGCCTACCTTGGCCTCTTTTGCCAGCACCCAGAGCAGTTCGCCCGGACGGACCAGACCAAGGGAAAGTTCACGCATGGAAACCGCCACGGCCTGGTTGCCGGAACAGCCGCTCATGTCGCTGACCATTGGCAGAAAAACCGCCAGGGTAATGACCGCGGCAAGGGTGTCCTGATAGAGGGCGATGACACTAGCGGCAATGATATTGAGGACAATATTCATGCTCAGCCAGGACAGGCGTCGTCCGGAGCGGGAGAACAGCGGCATGGTCCGGAATTCTTCGCCGCCGATGATTCCGCTCAGCCTCAGAAAAGTTTTTGTTTTTCGCTTGTTGACCGCCTCCTCAATGGCGCTGGGCAACACCACTCCGACCAGTCTGCTTCCATCGTCCACCACCGGTACGCCGAACAGGTGGTGTTCCTCGAAAAATTCCTGAAGTTCTTTCAGTGAAGCCTTGTCCGACACACTGAGGGGCGAAGAGATCATTACTTTGGTAAGCCTGGTTTCGCGATCAGGGAAAAGCAGGTCATGCATGCGCAGGACGCCGACCAGCTTTTCTTCCCAGTCAACAACATAAAAATACTGAACATGGTAATCGGCATATTTCTTCCGATTGGCCTGCAGGTCATCAAGCACATCCTGGATGGTATTGTCTGTTTTGTAGGAGAGGAATTCGGAAATCATGATGCCGCCGGCACAATCCGGGTCGTACTCCAGGAACATTCGCGCTTCTTCGGCGTCTTCCCGGTCCATTTTTGCAAGAATCGCCTCACTTGCATCCTCATCCATTTTGCCCAGTACATCGACGAGATGATCGCTGCTCAGTTCCTCCATGATAGCCGCCGCCCGCTCGGAGGGCATATCCTCCACCAGATCGGCAGCCTGGACTTCAGAGATGTCCTCTATCACATCGGCGGCATCCTCAGGACTCAGCAGGCTGAGCAGACGGTGCTGGTTTTCGGCTGTCAATCGGGAAATGGCCCTCGCCGTTTCGGGCGGGCTGAGCGTATCAATAAATTTTGTCAATTCAGCGGTGTTTTCCGCTGCGATCAACTCACTGATGGTTTTCCATGGGGGTGTTGCGTTACTCATGAGTACCCTCTTTTAATTGCGGCAATAAAACAGTAATTACCACGGTATGAGAAGTCGTCGCCCTTGATGTTTCCGCCGGCAAAGCGGTTGTCATCCGGGAGTGAAGTGCGATTTTTGACTGGCAATGAAAATAATTTTTCCCCCTGTGCCATATGGGGCGAATTGTTTCTGCCGGTTTGGTTTGTAACTATAAGAAAGGTTGAAAGAAAGGTATGAACTGAAACTGCTTCCATTCTCCGCCCGTTCTGGCGGAGAATGGAAGCTGCAATGAAAACCACACAATATTTATGCGAAAGATTTTCTGTTTTTTGATGAAAGTGGCCTGAATCACCCTTGACAGGCGGCGAGCTGCTCTCTGGCGAATTCAATGGTCGGGTCCATGGAAAGGGCCAGTTCGAAATATTTTGCCGCTTCCGTTGTTTTGCCGATTTTCCGGTAATTGACCCCGAGATTGGCGTAGTCGATGGCGGAGTTGGGGGCCAGCTCCACTGCCCGGTGAAAGTGAGTGATGGCCTTGTCGTACTGGGCAAGTTTGAAGTAGCAGACCCCCATG
This sequence comes from Pseudomonadota bacterium, assembly GCA_043809085.1. Lineage (GTDB taxonomy): Bacteria > Desulfobacterota > Desulfobulbia > Desulfobulbales > SURF-16 > DB1. The sequence goes on from JAZDEG010000031.1 coordinate 199,234, forward strand.
ATGTTATGCATGTCCGGACGTTCCTCGTCGTGTGCCAGCCCCTTGTTGATGGTCATGATGGCCTCGTCAAAGAGGCCGAGGTTTTTCTGGCAGTCGCCGATAAAGGAATGAATATAAGGAATGTCCTCTTCCTCCGGGTTCATGGTGAGCGCCTTTTGCAAATGGGCGAGGGCTTCCTCGAGCTGGCCTGTTTCAATCAGATTTTTACCCAGGTAGAATTCGAGGTAATAGGCGTCGGGCAGGATCTGCTGCATGGCAAGGAGCCGCTCCCGGCAGGCAAAGGGATCGGTGATCTTTTCCGAAACAAGTTTGGCTGCAAAAAGACCCACATTGCTGATGCGGGAGCGTTCGCGGAAATGGGCGCCGGGAACAATGGTATAAAGGGCTGGAACCTGGAGGGCCGGATGGGTGACATCGATCATGAACACTTCCATGTTGATACGGGCCAGTGCCTTGATATAGTTCTCTACCTCCACCCTGATGTTGTTGTCGCTGATGTCCACCATTTCATCAACACGGATTGCTTTGTCGGTTCCGGTGATGTAGGGCACCTCGTCCATGGAGAGGGGTTTGGGCAGGCCGCTTGCCACATAATTGGCCTGGGAGTTGAAATCGCCGGCCAGCTGGGCAACCTCGGTCAGGGCGCGAATGATGGCCTTGTCCGGACCCGGTGTGGTGCCCGCGGTGTAGACGATTTCGCTTGTTGCCGGGAATGTTGAGCGGTCAATCGCCAGCGCTCCCACCGTGGGGATGCCTGTATCCAGAGTGAAATCGTTCAGATAGACCTCAATACCGTTTCTGGTAAATTTCGCCATCAGGTCGCGCACCACCGGGTCCTTGCTTGAACCAACGTCAATTGCCGGGGTGAGGATTTTGTCGTGGCTCACCACGGCTGAGACGTGGCGCTCGACGATCTCGCAGATGCCCTGACTGATCGCCTCTTCCACCGTGTTGCCGGCGCAGGGGCCGTTGAATTCGTTGATTGCGTAAAACCAGCTGAAAGGAATGAGCACCTCTTCCTTTTTGTCCAGATTGGTGGCCCAGGTCCACTGGATGGGGATGTCCTGGATCAGTTTTTCCAGGGTGTCGAGGTCTGTCTTGCTGTCATGGACCGATTGCAGGAGTTTCTCAAGCGGCAACAGGGGCATGCCGGATTTTTTCAGATTGGCCCAGGTGTCAAGGATGAAATTGTCCGGGTTTTTCATGAAACTGAAGAAGCTGAACCGTTCGGCAAGCTCCATGCAGGCGCTGGCCTGGGACTGCTCCGGGGTGCTTCCCTTGCCCATCTGCTTTTTGTTGCCGATGGTTGCCAGTGCGTCCTTGCCGCAGACGCTGAAATAGACCGGGATGTCCAGCCGTCCGTTATCGATGCGGCGGACTTCTTTTAAGACGTCAAGCTTGACTTCCCGCAGTTTGTCCTTGAACCTTCTGACCGTTTCCGTGGGGTCGCAGACCTTGTCCTGATCCAGGGTGTAGTGCTTGAAAGAGTCGGTCAGGCGAATCTGTTTTTTCTCCATGATGTTTCCTCGTGCTGCCTCTGAAAAGAAGTTTGTTTTTAGTTACGCCAGAAAGATCTTTTACCCGATTTCAGCTTTTTTGCAAGCCTTCAACGGTTGCGCAGCAGTTCCTCAAAGGCCGCGGTCAGTCTGACGAACTCATCGTGCTCGCCGCCGATGTCCGGATGGAGTTTCTTTGCCTTGCTGCGGTATAGCTTGGTCAGCTCTTTTTTGCTGAGTCCCTGCAGTTTCTCCGATGTTTCGCCGAATATCCGGCCGGCCTCGTCAATGGTCACCGTGCTTTCCCGTTTCGGGAAGCGAAAGGCGCGGTGGTTGTTGATGAATTGCCTGATGTAGTCATCAAGGGCCTGGCTTGCGCCGAAATCGTAATCAAAAAAGAGGATCAGGTACCGGATGAGATAGGGTTGCAAACCCGGCACAGATGCAAGTCCCTGGGTGAAGCAGGCATCGCGGTTTAACCGGCAGATCGCCTCGACAAAACAGGCGTCAAGCTTTTCTTCGCTTAACCCCTCGGGCATGATGCGGGCATAGGACTCAGTGAAATGCTCCTGCAGATTGAAAACAGCATAGAGGTACTGCTTGACCTCGTCGGCGTAGAAACCTCCCTCCCGGCTGATGAAAAACTGCTCTTTTTCATCCCTTGATTTCCCAAGGATTTTTCGACAGAGCTTGTCCGGCATGCGATACAGGCCGCTCTGGTCAACTGATCCATACCAGAGGTAATGAAGCCGACGTCTGTCAAAAATGTGAATTTCGCGGTCTATTGCAGCACGTTCTTCGGCGGTGAGGGGAGAAATTTTTGTATACCGGCCTCGATCCCGGAATGGTTCCAGATTGTCACGTACATCTTTGCGAACAAAGGGCCACAGGAGTTCTTCCACTATTTTCTCGGCATCGCCTTTCTGAAAGGGCTGAATTGCATCAATCAACTCGTCGTCAATGTAATAGCCGTTATCTTCAATGTAGATGATAAATTGTTCTGGGTTCTCTCCCAGGTCAAAGACATGACGGTGGCAAAGCAGGCCGGTCGCCTCATCCTGATAACTTTGGCGGAGAGAGTAGCGCAACGGTGAATCGTAAATGGAGCGGGCAAGATAAAGATCGTTGCATTTTCCGGAATGAGGCATGATGGGTGAGTTTGTGCAGTTTTTTTCTTTCATGTGCCTGACTTCTTTTTTTTGTCGGGGTATGGAACTTTTCAGCCTGGATTTCGTGTTAAGAAAGTAAGTGTGAGACTCGCAGCGAATCGCAATTTGACATCTCTGGTCTGTTTTGTCAGGGCTAAAATGGTGTCAACAAGAATAATCATAGAAACTCCCTTCTCAAAGACAAAAAAACAGGATCCTTGTTTTTGTCACATCGTATCATGCGACATTTTACCACATTGTCTTTCCTGGAAATAAACAATAAAGATAATCATGTTTGTTTATCAGTTAACGAGCTGATAAATTTTATTAAAATTTTTCTGAGGTGAATGAAATGAAAAAAATCTTGTTTTCCACGGCTGTGTTTTCGCTGGTTCTGGGGGCGGGTTATGTCTTTGCCGCTGATTTGACTCCCATCGAAGACTTGGGGAAAAAGCTCTATGAGAGTAATAAGTTGTCCCTGGATGAGACGCAATCATGTGCGACCTGTCATCATGGTACATCCGGCTTCGCCGATCCGACGAACAGCGCCGATCCCGTAAATGTCATGGTTTCTCTGGGGGATGATCTGTTGTCAACAGGCGGCAGAAATGCACCGACCGCAGCCTATTGTGGTTTCAGTCCGGTCCTGCATGTGAATCAAAACGGTGAATATGTCGGCGGTATGTTCTGGGATGGACGCGCCACCGGATATACGCTGGGTGACCCGCTGGCGGAGCAGGCCCAGGGGCCTCCTTTGAATCCTGTAGAAATGCACATGCCGAATAAAGAAGCGGTTATTGTTGCCATACAGGAAGACACAGCCATCGTGGATTTGTTCGAACAGGTATTTGGTCTCAACCCATTTGACCAAGTCGAGACGGCCTATGATAACATGGCTATCGCAATAGCCGCCTATGAGCGTTCCGCTGAAGTTACCAGATTCACTTCCGATTATGACACGGGCACAATGAGCAGAAAACAGCAAAAAGGTGCAAGTCTGTTCATCAAGAATTGCGCCAAATGTCACTCAGTGGAGCGGCGTGGCAGCGGGCATCCGTTATTCACCAATTACCAGTATGTCAATGCCGGTGTGCCGATGAATGAAGCGTTACTGGTCGAGGGTTGTGCCTATGAGTATCCGGACCTTGGACTTGGCGGATTCTTGAATGATCCAGCCCAAAACGGTAAGTTCAAGGTGCCGACCCTGCGCAACATCGCCCTGACCGCTCCGTATTCCCATAACGGCTATTTTGCAAATTTGAGGGATATGGTGTCCTTTATGAATAACAACAGCGGTTATACTCCTGAAGTTGCAGATAATCTCAGTACCGCGGTTGGCAATCTTGGTTTGAGCGATGCCCAGATCGATGAAATCGTTGTCTTCCTTGAGTCGTTGACGGATAAGTAAACGGAGCGAAGCAATAGACAATAGCGGAATGTGGCTGTGGTCTGTCACAACAAAAAAAGCCGGATGCCACCTTCTGTGTGGTATCCGGCTTTTTTTATCTTAGCGGCGGGTTGAAATAGCCGAAACGCAGCTCGGGAAATCGGGTTCTCATCTGCTTTAGCCAGTTACGGATACCCATGGGTTTTTCTTTTGCCGGATGCTGGACGGTTTCAAAATACCAGTCCGGGTCCATGTTGAGGTTGCGCAGCTGGATGAGGTCGGGCCGGTAGAGATCAACAATATCGCATAGGGCGGTGAATTCGTCCGGATCATCGGTAAATCCCGGCAGGATGAAATAGTTAAGCGAAACAAAACGTCCCGCCTTTTTCATCACCAGAATCGATTCCAGCACGTTTTTAAAAGAAAACCCCTGGGGTCGGTAATAAAGGGTGTGGCAGCCTTTGCGGGCGCTGTTCATGCTGACCCGGATGGAGTCAAGGCCCGCTGCGGCCAGGCGTTCCACCGCCTCGGGCAGGCTGGCGTTGGTGTTGAGATTGATTGTCCCTTTGTCCGTTTGTTTGCGGATCAATTTTATGGCCTGTTCAATGGTCTGGTGCTGGAGGAGGGGTTCCCCTTCGCAGCCCTGACCGAAACTGACGACAGGTCGCGGCGCGGTGTTGAGATGAGCCACCGCCACTTCGGCGATTTCCGTCGGTTTCGGCACAAAACGGATGCGGTCCTGGGTGGACGGACAACATCCCGAGGGCTGGAGTGATATGCAGCCGACACATTGGGCGTTGCAGGCGGGAGAAGTGGGCAGCGGCGCCTCATAGCGGCCGAGGAAATAGTTTTTTGCCGCCGGGCAGCTATAAGTGAGACTGCATTTGCCCAGATGCTGGATGAGTCTGTTGGCCGGAAAGGCCTTCATCTTCTGGGTGGTTTTCTTTTTGATCTGGGCTGGGTTGAATCCGAAGCTTTCCTGGCGGATGTCATCGTCGCTGCGCAGGCCGCAGACCCAGAAGCGGTCGTCAAGCCAGCCGACTGCGGCATAGGCAAAAAGGGGGAGATGGTCGACGTCAGGGGTTGCCTTTTCAAAGGCTGCGGAATAAAGAGCTGTATGGGCCGGGGCCATGAAGGCCGCCACTGCCTGGATGGGGCTGCCGGAGTCGTAGGGGTCGGCATCGAGCAGGACCGGGTCGCCGGTCTCTGTTTCAATGCCGATGGGCAGACGGTTCGGCAGGACAAAAAGTTCACTGCCTTCCGGCAGGGGGATGATGTCTTCCAGTTCCGGTCTGAAAAACCAGGAGCCGCTTCGCCCAGCCATTTCCAGTTCCGGAAAGTCCTGTATTTCACCGTTTGCACCCGCAAAGACCAGAGAAGGCAAACGGGTGGGATGCAGCTCATTCATAGGGAAAGGCGTGTATTACATGTCTTCGGGACGAATCTTGTTCATGACCGAATCAACTGCCTTGTAAATGTCGACATCATCACCAAAGACATCCTCGATTTTTGAGTGATTGACCAGATCCTCAATGATGTACTGGGTCAGATAGAGGCTGATGAAGTTCGGGTTGGCCGCAAGTTGCCTCAAGGGGGCAATTTTAAACTGCAGGTCAAACTCTTCCATGTCCTGGAGATTGCGCAACAGGTTGGCGAAAACCTCTCTGATGGCGCTGTCCGAGGTGGTTTCAATAATATGCTGATCCAGGAGGCGCTGCACCAGCTTCTGGGCAAGTTCATCAGCATGTTTATATGCTGATGAGAGCATTATTTTGCGTTCCTGTTCTCTTTTCCGGTCAATGGCCCTCACTGCTTTGTTGCCTGCGCGGTAAGGATTGCTTGAATGATGTCCCATGGTGTTCTCCTGTCTTGTCTGTGTGAGTTTTTTTATTTAACCGGTGCAGACGGAAAGGGCCAGAAATTTCTTTTTGAAAGGAAGGAAAATTTCTAGTATAGAAAAGATTTTATCAACATTTCACAATTCTTATTGCTGACTGGTGCGAATCATTTTTTCAGAACAATAAATAAAAAAGGGAAAACAGATGAATATTACCGTCCTGTTGCCTGCCGGCCGTCTGCCGCTTGATATCATGGAAAAGGCACATGCGCTTGCCGAAAAATATCAGCTTGGGGTGTATCTTTCCACTCTGCAGAATCTGCGGTTGGTCAATGTGCCGGAGGAGGAGGCGGATGCCATCAAAAGAGAGCTTGCCGCCTTGGGCGCCCAGTTCAAGGGACCTGGAAAATTTCCCCTGCCCCGGGTTTGTGTCGGTGAACCCCATTGCAATCTGGGGATCATTGATACGGAATCGTTTTCGGGGAAAATCCTCCAGCGGTTCAAGGACAAGGCGCAGACCAAACCGAAATTCAAAATAGCCGTATCCGCCTGTCCGTTATGCTGTTCAGCGCCGAAAATAACCGACATCGGGATAGTCGCCACCAGTGCCGGATTTGAACTTTATGTCGGGGGAAAGGGCGGACCATTCCCAAAGGTGGGGAGGCGCATTCTGGCCAAGGTTACCGAAGATGAGGTGCTGGAGGCGGTGGAAAAACTGGTCAATTTTCATGACGCCCATACCAAGAAAAAGCAGCGCATGCGTAAACTGATCGATCATCCGGAGTTCCCTTATCCGGACGAGGTTTGATCCTGGCCCTTTCTCAGTAGGGATTACGACAGCCAGATGATGTCTTCAGGATTATACAAAAGATAAATCTTTCGGCCGGGCCGGATATTTTCCTGCAGAAATGTGCTTTCCGCAATGTTCACAATGAACTGCTGATCGCCGCAAACCGTCTCGATACAAAATGTGTCAGGCTGATTGTCGGCAAAGATACCGGTAACAAGGCCGGAAATCATGGGTTTATTTTTTTGCGGCGGGGTCGAGCTTATCCGGATGGATTGCGGAGGGATAACGCCGCTGCTTTCCGGGCGGGGTGGTCGACTCACATGGAGAAATTGACCATCCGCCAACTTTGCCCCGAACAGTTTGTCGCTCAACTTTTCCCATGGTCCGAGGAGAACATTTTTGTAGCTGTAGTCGAGAATGCGACCGTTGTACAAATAAACAAGGCTGTCGCAGATGTCGTTAATCCATGATTGGTGGTGACTCGCGATAACGAGAGTTGTGCCCCATTCCTTTCTGGCCAGCAGGATTGCCCTGCGGATATTTCGAGCGCTTTCCATATCAACGCTTGCCGTGGGTTCATCAAGCATCAGGCAGGCGGGTTTGAGTATCAGTCTGGCCGCAAGGGCAACCCTTTGTGTTTCGCCGCCGGAAAGTTCATGCCACTGCCGGTCCGCAAAAGAAGGAGAAAGTCCGACAAGTTCAAGGGCCTCTGCAACGGATGTCTTTAATTTGTTTTTCTGCCCCCTGATTTTTAATCCATATGAGATGTTGTCGTATACCGAACGTTTTAACAGATACGCTTCCTGGGGCAGGAAGGTCAGCAATTGACGAATTCCGTTGGTAGAGGTCAGGATCTCTTCGTTTTCATAATAAACGGCGCCGGATGAACATTTTTCAACCAGAGAGAGGATTTTCAGCATGGTGCTTTTGCCGCTGCCGTTGGGGCCGGCAAGGCCGGTGATGCTGCCGCGGGGTATTCTCAGTTCCGGAATATCGAGAACGGTTTTGCCGTTGTAGTGATGGCGAACGTTTTGCAGGCGAAGAACGTATTCCATTTATGCCCTCCGTCGCAGAGAAGAAAGAGAGATGTTGATGGTAAAGGCCATGGCAAGCAGTACCAGTCCTAGGGCTATGCCGGTTGCAAACTGTCCCTTGTTGGTTTCCAGGGCAATCGCCGTGGTAATTGTCCTGGTATGCCACTTGATGTTTCCGCCCACCATCATGGAGACGCCTACCTCAGTCAGTACTCTCCCCGTTGCTGTAATTCCTGCAATCACCAGTCCCATGCGGGCTTCCCATATAGTTGTCCGGAATATCTGCAGAGGGGAAGCGCCAAGGGATTTGAGGGTAAGCTGCAGGGCGCGATCAAGGCTTTCGACCGAGGTGGCGGTCAGGGAAATGACAATGGGCAAGGCCAGAATAGCCTGGCCTATCGCTATGCCGTTTAAGGTGAAAAGCAGACCCAGTTCGCCGAAAGGACCGCGGGTGGAAATAAAAGCATAAACAACGAGCCCGACAAAAACGGTGGGCAGGGCGAGCATTGTGTCAACAATCGTCCGCAATCCTTTTTTGCCGGGGAAGTGGAGATATCCGAGAAGATAGCCAAGAGGAATTCCTGCTGTCAGGCTGAAAGTCATGGAGATAGAGGAGACCTTGACCGTAGCCAGAACAGCGGAGTAGGTCTCCCGATCCCCCTGAAAGAGTAACTGGAAGGCCTTCAGCAGGCCTTCAACGATAAATTCCATAAATTCCCAGGGGGTTTTGTTTACTGGGCTGATGCATTGGGTGTAAAAAGCTGTTTGTCCAGCAGGCGGAAATTGCCGATTGCTTCCTGGCCTTCCTTGCCGACCAGCCAGTCGCCGAACTGTCGGGCGAGTTCGTTTTTCACCTTTGGACAACGGGCCTGGTTGACTTCCATGACGCTATACTGATTCAGCAGAGACGGATCTCCTTCTATCATGATTTTGAGGGGAGGGGTTCCCTTGCTGTCAGCTTCGTACTTGATGTAGGTGCCGCGATCGGTAAGGGTATATCCTTTGCGTTCCGCCGCCATACTTATTGTTGTCAGCATCCCTTGGCCGCTCTGGAGGTACCATTCCTGCTTCTCCGGGGTTTGGCCGGTGCATTTCCGCCACAAACCGATCTCCATTTTGTGGGTGCCTGAATTGTCGCCCCGGCTTGCAAAGAAAGATTTATTCCCTTCGATTTTTTTTAAGGCCGAACATACGTCCTGCTTGGCGATTCCCGCGGGATCGGAATCAGGGCCGATGATGACAAAATCATTGAACATGATTTCACGGCGATTGACGCCGAACCCCGCTTCAACGAATTTTTTTTCAGAATCCGGAGCATGGACCATAAGGACATCACAATCACAGTTTTCACCGAGTTTCAGGGCCTTTCCCGTGCCGGTGGCAACCCATTTCAGGTTGGTGCCGGTTGCTTTGGTGTACATGGGTGCGAGATAATCAAGCAGACCGGTATCGTCTGTGCTTGTTGTTGTTGCCAGTAAAAGTTCGTTGCATTGGGCCTTCATGGGCAGGATGGTGAGAATTGAGATAACAAAAGCCGGGATGAACATTTTGCATTGTCTGAAAAAATTTACTTTCATCATATTGTTTTCCTTTAACAAATAAAAATTATTATGGTTTCTTACCTGAAACAATTTCCCCGGATACAAATATACACGGAAGAATATGCTATGTCAATTTTGGCATAGGTAAAAAAATCGGGATGAAGCTACATAATGATTTTATTTGCCTTTTTCCCTGGCCTTGATGACGATCTGTTTGGCAAGGTTGGGAAAAACCAGGTTGTGCAGGGGAAGGACACTGTACCAGTAAAGTCTGCCCCAAAGACCTTTCGGCAGAAAATGGGCCGTCTGCACTATTTTGTCAGGCTGGATGTCGAACTCAAGCCAGGCCTTGCCGGGAACTTTCATCTGGGCCAGCAGCAGTAATCGTTTATTTTCCTTGATGTCCGCTACTTTCCAGAAATCCAGGGAGTCTCCTATCCGCAGACGGCCGCGTTCCCGTCTGCCCCGGTTGAGCCCGTACCCACCCATCAATTTGTCGATCAGCCCCCGGATCTGCCAAAGAAAATGATAGTGGAACCAGCCCTGTTCGCCACCAATGGAACAGGCGGCGGCAAACACTTTTTCCGGAGACGCACCTTTCAGGGAATATTCTCGAGTGTCTCGAAGGATGGCTGAAGCTGTGCTGTCCTGATCCTTGATGTCGCAGGCAGCGCCGCCACTGCTGTCACACCAGCGGCTGAGGATCTGATTTTCCTCCATCTCAAGCAAGGCTTTCCGGACTGCTTTCTTGTAAGGCATTGGCTGGATTTCCTGAAAAAAACGGGAGGCATGATCATTTTGTACCACTGTTTCCGATTTCAGCCCTTCCACCAGGGCGGTGGCAAGTTTATATGGGATAGGGGTAAAAAGAATGAGCCAATAGGAAGAGAGCCTGGGGCTTAAAAACGGCACCGGGATCATGCTGCGGGAAAGCCCCATGACTTGTGCCGCATTGAGCATCATCTCCCGAAAGCTCATGGGATTTGTGCCGATGTCGACTGTCAGGTTGCCGTTTACGTTTTTGTCCGCTGCCGCCGTGAGGTAGGAGAGGACATCATCCACCGCAATTGGCTGGGTCAGGGTGTTGACCCACTTTGGTGTGATCATGAGGGGCAGTTTCTGCACCAGGTTGCGGATGATTTCGAAACTTGCACTGCCGGAGCCGATAATTACTCCCGCCCGGAACCAGATTGTCTGGATACCATCGGGTTTGGCACTGAGGATTTCTCCCGTTTCAATACGGCTTAACAGGTGCCGGCTTGCTGTTTCCTTTACGCCCAAGCCGCCAAGATAGATGATTCGTCCGACCCCTGCCCGGATGGCCGCCTCGCGGAAGTTTTCCGCGCTGATCCGGTCAAGTGACCTATAATCATTCCCCGAGCCCATGGAGTGGATGAGGTAATAGGCCACATCGATGCCGTGCAGGGCTTCATCCAGGGCCTCTTCGTGAAAGGTGTCCCCTTCAACGATCTCGACTTTGCCGTAGACAGAGGTGCTCACCTTGTTTTTGTTCCGAACCAGAAGGCGGATGTGGCAATTTGCTTCCAGAAGGCGCGCTTTTAAGCGTCTGCCGATATAACCGGTGGCGCCGGTGATGAGAATTTTCATGGATTCGCGCGCCTCATGCGTGGTTGCGTAATTTCAGTTCCAGGGGATGGGGGTTAAGGTAATGCTGTCGGGCCAGATAGTCTGATTTGTACTTGCGTACGTAATGGTTGAGCAGGGTAACGGGGACGATGAGCGGCACCAGGGTTTTCCTGTATTGCTCGATAATTTCCTGTAACTCCTGTTTTTCGTCGCTGCTCAGTTGTTTTTTGAAGTAACCCGCCATGTGCTGCAGGACATTGACATGCTTTTTAATCGTTGGTTTGAGGCGCATGGCTTCCATGAGCTTTTCCTCATACGTTCGAAGGAGTTCAGTCAGCAGCTGATTTTTGCCATGGGCCACCAATCGACCCATGGTCTGGTAATGTTTGACACTGTGAGACATGATCTGCAGCTTGTGGTCTGTGTGGAAGTTGACCAGGCCTCCAAGGCTTTTGCACGCATTTTGCAATTCCTTCCAGCGCCGGCAGACAAAGATGGTCTCGATAAAATTTCCCCGGAGTTCAATGTCGTGCAGGCGACCATCCTCTTCCACAGGCAGAAGGGGGAAGTGGTTCATGAAGGCGCGGGCGTATATGCCGACCCCGTTTTGATGCACTGACTTACCTTCTCCGTACACCCGCACCCGTTCCATGCCACTGGAAGGGGATTTGCTTTTGAAAATAAAGCCGAGCAGCTCTTCTTTTTGCAGTTCCTTTATTTTTTTTGCGGCCCATGACTTCATTCGGTCGGTGTGGTCGATGCCGTTTTTTGAGGTCACCAGTCGAGGGTCTGCCGGATCCCCGACAAGGCGCAGAGTTTCCCGGGGAACGCCAAGACCGCACTCCGTCTCAGGGCAGACCGGCACAAATTCCATAAATTCCCCGAGGGTGTCGGTGATGAATCTGTCATGCTGGTGACCGCCATTGTAGCGCACCTTGTGACCCAGCAGGCAGGCACTGATGCCGATCTTGATTGGTTTCAGTTCATTGGTCATGGCGATGGTCCCGTATTTTCTGTATCATTGTTCTGTTTAGGAGTTATTTTCAGTGAAACATGATATGAAAAATTGATTCAAGCTCTATTCCAGAAGAGGCCGACAGGTCTGTCTTTTTTTAAGCATGTCCTTGACTGGTATTTCGGCGGAGGATGAAACATGGGGGAATAGACTTCGTCGCGGCCGCAGAGAAACATGGGACTTGTTTGGATTCACACATGGGCAATGGTTTCCCGTTCATAATCGCTGGAGGGATTTGATGAAATGGATTGAGATTTTTGCAATTATTGTCTTTTTGCTTTTCTGCACGACGGCATGTGTTTCGTTCAGGAGTACCAAGGATGAAAACCCTTTGCAGACGGTCAGCCATGTGGATCTGAACCGCTATATCGGCAAATGGTATGAGATTGCACGGTATCCGCATCGATTTCAGCAGGGATGCGTTGACAGTTTTGCTACGTATGATCTGCGGGACGACGGTAAAATTTCTGTGGTTAATGAATGTCATGATGACTCGTCCGGTAAAATCCGTCAGGCCAGGGGGAAAGCCTGGATCGTTGATAAAGAGACCAATGCCAGGCTGAGGGTCTCGTTTTTCTGGCCCTTTTCAGGCGACTACTGGATTATCGATCTCGGTGATAACTATGAGTATGCGGTTGTCGGTCATCCAACTAGAAAATATCTCTGGATTTTGAGCAGAACCATCAAAATGGAAGATAATGTGTACAGAGAAATTCTCAAGCGTCTTGAATTGCATGGTTATGATATTACAAAACTACTGAAAAATTCTTGAGCCACTGATTTGCAGAGGATCCTGTTTCTTCGGATTCCAGGTTGCCCGTTGACGGGTGAAAAGCCGGCTTTAACGTCTGTCTGCCGGAGGCCGCCTTTCCGGCACCGGTTTGCGCAGAATTTTTTCATCATTCCATTCCGCACTGACGTAAAGACCGCAGTAGCAACTGCCGTATTCAGCGACATCAGGTTTTCTGTAGATGCAGGGGCAGATAACATCCCTGTCTTTTTCCCGGGATCCTGATGCGAGACGACAGGGACAGGACATATACCCATAGCGGTTTTTGTTGGTTATCAGGCCCCCCAGCAGGGCCTCAACCTGTTCCTGGTTGCGATTGAAAAAATATCCCTGTGGTTCCTGGATTTTTTTCAGGGCCTTTTGCAGAGTTTCTACATCCATCATGAGATGCCAAGCTCCTTTTTTATGTTTTCCTCCTGAAAACCGACAAATGCCCGATCTCCAATAATAACTATGGGGAAGCTTTCCTGCGGATTGTGCTTTCGTATCTCGGTCATCTTCTTCTCCCGCTCATCCTCAGGCAGCATGTCAATATCAGTGGATTCATATTTGAAACCAGCTTCATCGAGCATCTTTTTCACTCTGTTGCAAAAGAAGCAGGTGCTTAACGTGATGAGTCGTATTGTCTTTTTCTGTTTTTGCGCATTTTCATTCATCCTGCTTTCCTTAAAAGAGACAATGGTTGTCAACGTTACTCAATTTGTATTTCTGTTCCGCCTATCAGGGTGAGAATCTTGATTACCTTGAAGGAAACCAGGAATTTTGCCCCTTTCTCCTTGTCTTCCTCCGGAGTCAAACTGCGCCTTGTCATGGAATCTATCAAGACATGATCAATGCTTTCTTCAAGTTTTGTCAGAAAAAGGCGGACTCCGCTGTATCCTTGACCGGCTTCCAGAAAAAGATAGTTCGCATGTTTATTTTCCTGCAGATTCATGTGGGTCAGATGATCGCGCATGATAAAAGCCACCTTGTCATCAGCGATAACGTGAGGTCGTGAGTAAATTGCCGTGTCCACCACGCCTTGGGCGTCACTGGTTGCCATAACGCCGATCCCTTTCTTCTCTGAAAAATATTGTTCAAGCTTCATGTTGGCTCCCTTTGCTGCAACTGGTTTTTGCAGTTGGTTATTGTCTGGTTAAGTCGGTTGCCCTGGTGATTTCAAGTTGTCTAATGGAAAGTTTTTGTAGACCTATCGATAATGACAGACTGATAAATTTTTCGTATTTTACGATACCAGTATGCCCTTGAAAGACAGTACATGGCAAACCATATTTCGCTGACCCCGTCATGAAAGGAAAAAGTTATAGTCCCGGTATCAGAAACTTTACGGCGCTTATTTGACTGCCGTTCCGTCAGGCTTCAAACTTTCAGTAAAATTATTCAAACCCCACTTTTTTTCATAAAAAAGGCGCTGCCTGTTTCCGGAAACGCCTTTTCTGCCGGTATTTTTTTTGGTAATGTTTTCCGAGACAGAGGTTTGGGCTAACCTGTTTATTTTAATAGGAAAACCATGTTCTCTCAAAAAAAATCGAATTATTACCAGCGCTCGGTGCCAACAATTGTGCTCACGTCCATGCATTCTTTCCTTTCTCCGTCCGTAAGCTCTTCTTTTGTTTTGATATTTCCTTTGATGGCTTCCGCTGAACAGGCATATTCCTTTCCATCCTTATCGCGAATCCACACCAGATTCCCAAATCCACCTGATTTGTTTTCTCTCATGATAGCCTCCACTTGTGAATGTTTTTCTTGTCCTGCTTTTGATTTAAATATAATATCGGGGCAGAAATTTACAATGTTGGTAAAATGATAGAATAATAATAGCTGAAACTATTATTTTTTTTGAGGTGGGAGATGGATAGTGCTATGTATCAGGTTATTGTCAATTCGCTATCGGCCCAGGTCGCGGTTCTTGATGATAAAGGGTTTATTATTGAAACCAACCGGGCATGGCAGAAGTTTGCAACCGAAAACGGCATGGAAGGGATTCCGGATTCCATCGGTGTCAACTATTTTGCAATCTGCGAGGCGGCAAAGGAAGATGGTGAGGAGGAAGGAGAGTTGGTGCTGATCGGAATAGAAAAAGTTCTAAAGGGGGATTTTCTGGAGTATGTCATCCAGTATCCCTGTCATTCCCCAACCAAACGCCGCTGGTTCAATCTGCGGGTTCTGCCGTATCTTTCTGAAACAGAGCATCGAATTATTATTGTGCATGAGGACATAACTCCAATTATCCTGGCCCAGGAAGGGTTACGCCAGAAGGAGGAGGAAGTGCGGCAGAAAAGTGAGAAGCTGGAAGAGGCAAATGTTGCCCTCAAGGTGTTGCTTGAACACCGTGACCGGGATCTGGAGGAATTGGAAAGACGGATCACAGCAAATATCCGCGAACTTGTTCTCCCTTATGTGGGAAAGCTGAAAAACAGTCGCATCGGTCATCGGGAGCAGACTCTGGTCGAAATTGTTGAAACGAATCTGCAGGTCATCATCACCCCGTTTCTCAACCGTCTGTCAGCCCTCAATCTTTTGTTGACCCCCCAGGAAGTCGACGTGGCAGGCTTGGTCCGTCAGGGCCGGAGCAGTCAGGAGATCGCTGATGTGCTCGGTGTGTCATTGAGTACGATCAGTTTTCATCGGAAAAACCTGCGCAGGAAACTGGGCCTGCATGAACGCACGATGAACCTGCGGACCTATCTGCTTTCCCTGCAATGAATCTGTTTGAAAACTCAAGGAGCTTTGGCTCCAGCTTGCAACAACCAGCGAATTTACGGGGGCAGAAAACGCCGGTCAACCGTTGCAAGCCTGGCCCTTTTTCACCCTGACGAATTCTTTGGAGGCATAGGCAACGGGCTAATTCCCAACAGGATGCACCAGAAATACATCCCATGCGCCATTATTGTCGTTATCCACAAGATTGGTGGCACTTGAGCTAAACGATTTAATGAGTCCGTCAGCACTGATTGATGGCCACCAGCTTTGGGCGTTGGCTTGTACGCCCAAACTTGAAGAACTGAGTCTTCGGGTTATGCCTGTTGATCTGTCACGGAGGAATATGTCATTTGCTCCATTGGTATCACCGACGAGATTCGATGCTGCTGAATGGAAGACAACATATTGTCCATCGGCACTGATAGAGTTCTGGAAGTAGCAATAGCTGTGATTATTGGTTTGTCCTCCGGTTGTGGAAACACTCACCCGCTCAGTGATTCCGGTTTGTCTGTCATGGATAAATATATCCGTTACACCGTTAGTATCATTGACGACAAGATTTGAGCTGGTTGATTGAAAGAGAACAAAACGACCGTCTGCGCTTATCGAGGCATTCTCGCTGGAACCGTTGCCGCTTGTGCCGGAACTGGATACACTTGCCTGGGTAAGAGTTCCGGACTGCTGATCACGGACATAAATCTGTCTCCCGCTAACTCCGGAGATGAGATTTGTTGCCTGGGATTCAAAGGCCACATAACGGCCATCAGCGCTGATTGACGGCTTGCGGCTGTCGCGATCCGACTGGACGCCTCCAGCAGAAAGACTGACCAGCTCAGTGTTGCCTGTCAACCGGTTACGAATGAAAACATCATAGGTGGCTCCATTGGCATCACCTGGGATGAGGTTTGTCGCCGTTGAGTCAAATGCCACAAAGTTGCCGTCATTGCTGATAGCCGGGAAATAGGAGTGGCCATTTGCCATGGTTCCTGTACTTGAGATGCTGGCAATTTCCGTAACCCCGGTTCCCCGGTCATGGACGAATATGTCTCTGGCGTCATTCGTATCGCCATTCACCAGGTTGGATGCAAAAGAATAGAAAGCAACGAACTGTCCGTCATTGTTGATGGACGGATAATCGCTTGTTCCGTTCCCAGCGTCACCAGTCGTGGATTTGCTGACAAGATCAATACTGTTGTTCATCCGGTCAAAGACATATACCTGACCGCCGGATACGTCGTTCACCAGATTGTTTGCGTAGGATAAAAAGGCCACATAGCTGCCGTCCGCACTGAGAGCGGGATTAAAGCTGCTGCCATTTCCAGGTTCCCTGTCTGGTGAGGTGCTGATCAGCTGCGTGACATGGGAATCAGATGACGGAACTATTGTGACCGTCACCTGGGCAATATTGGAATCATCTTTTCCGTCGTTGACCATAAAGGTGAAAATATCGACGCCAATGGTCCAGTCAAAAGGGGTATAGGTATAGGCTCCGGTGGCAGGATCGGTAATTACTATGGTGCCACTGCTGCCGGGAGCCACGATGGAGAAGGTATGGGTGTCGGTTGTGTCGAAATCCGTCATGGTTAATCTGCCGCTGGCTGGAGTGTTCAGGACGACATCAAGCAGTCCGTCATGGGCAACAGGAACAGAATTGACTTCGCCGATAACAACAGTAACCGTGGCAGGGGTGGAATCCAGCCGTCCATCAGTCGCGACAAAAGTAAAGGTGTCAATGCCAACGACTCCAGGGTTTGGTGTGTAATGGAACTGGCCGTCACCGCTGATAATTGTTGCGGTTCCAAGATTGCCTGTTGTTATGAGTGAGTAAAAAATAGGATCATCGTCGACGTCACTTCCTGCTAACTGTCCATAGAAAGGGATGTCAGCGTCAGTTGAAAATGTAAGATCATTGGCAATCGGGGCATGATTTGCAGGAATGACCGTTATCGTTATGGTTGTTTCAAGGGAGTCAGCTGTGCCATCGTTGACAAATACTGTAAAGGAGTCAGAGCCGTTCCAATCCGGGTTCGGAGTGTATTGAAAACTTCCGTTGGCATTCACAACAGTCAAACCATTGGACGTCCCGCTTCCAAGCCGGAAAATGAGATCGATTGGGGCATTGTCCACGTCAGTGGCCGTTAATGTCTCATTTAGGATTTGATTTTCATCAGCGCTAAACGAAGTGCTGATGAAAACAGGCGGGTCATTGATATTTGCTATCGGCGAAGTTCCGGGACTGGTCATGCTTTCGTCTGTGCCCCAACCGTCGGTATAGCGCGCCACAACAGAAATCACTGTGCCGACATCAGCATCACCCAGGGTGAGTGTAGTTCCGGTGGCGCCAGCTATATCAACACCGTCACGCTGCCATTGGTAGCTGATTATTCCAAGGCCGTCATCATCAGCAATGGTGTTTGTCGCGGTCAGTGTCTGGTTTTCAGTGGCGGTGCCGGTGATGGTGACGCTGCCGGTGGGGGTGTCGTTGACATTAGCAACAGCGGTAGTTCCGGGGCTGGTGACATTTTCAAGTGTTCCGCCAGCGTCTGTGTAACTTGCCACGACAGAGATCACTGCGCCGACATCAGCGTCACCCAGGATGAGTGTGTCGCCGGTGGCCCCTGCGATGTCAATGCTGTCACGCTGCCACTGATAGCTGATGACCCCAAGACCGTCATCATCAGCAATGGTGTTTGCGGCAGTCAATGTCTGGTCTTCAGTGGCGGTGCCGGTGATGGTAACGCCGCCGGTGGGGGCGTCATTTACCGGAGTTATGGTCAGGGAAACAGTTGCGGAATTGGAGGTGGCAGTGGCCAGATCGTTGATTGTGTACGTGAAGGAATCACTGATTGTTTCTGAGCCATTGTGTGCGTAATCAACGGTGCCGTCCGCATTGATACCCGTGATCGTGCCATTGGTCGGTCCGGTGACGATGCTGATGCTTGCCGGATCCAGGTCGCCATCGACATCACTGTCATTAACAGCAAGGTTCAGGTTGGTGGTTGAACCCTCACTTACAGTAAAGGCATCATCTCCTGCCAGGGGAGTATCGTTGACATTAGCAACCGGTGAAGTACCGCTACTTGTCATGCTTTCAGAGGTGCCCCCGGCGTCTGTGTAACTTGCCACGACAGAGATCACTGCGCCGACATCAGCGTCACCCAGAATAAGGGTGTCTCCGGTGGCACCAGCGATATCAACCCCGTCGCGCTGCCACTGGTAGCTGATCACGCCAAGGCCGTCATCATCAGCGATGGTGTTTGTCGCGGTCAATGTCTGGTCTTCCGTGGCGATGCCGGTGATGGTGACGTTTCCGGTGGGAGTATCGTTCACATTGACGACCGGCGAAGTACCGCTACTTGTCAAGCTTTCAGCAGTACCGCCGGCATCGGTGTAACTTGCCGCAACGGTAATCACTGCGCCGACATCAGCATCGCCCAGAATAAGGGTGTCTCCGGTGGCACCAGCGATATCAACCCCGTCGCGCTGCCACTGGTAGCTGATCACGCCAAGGCCGTCATTGTCTGCAATGGTGTTTGTTGCAGTCAGTGTCTGGTCTTCAGTGGCGGTGCCGGAGATGGTGACGCTGCCGGTGGGCGTGTCGTTTACATTAGCAACCGGCGAAGTTCCGTTGCTTGTCATGCTTTCAGCGGTGCCCCCGGCGTCTGTGTAACTTGCCACAACGGTGATCACTGCGCCGATATCAGCGTCGCCCAGGATAAGGGTGTCGCCGGTGGCCCCTGCGATGTCAATACTGTCACGCTGCCACTGGTAGCTGATGATTCCAAGGCCGTCTTTGTCAGCAATGGTGTTTGTCGCAGTGAGAGTCTGGTCTTCCGTGGCGGTACCGGTGATGGTGACGCTGCCGGTGGGAGCATCATTTTCCGCAGTTATTGTCAAAGTAACTGTGGCTGTGTTTGAGGTGGCTAATGAAAGATCACTTATCGTATAGGTAAATGTGTCACTGACCGTTTCTGAGCCATCATGGGCGTAATCAACGGTGCCATCTGCATTGATACCCGTGATCGTGCCATTGGCCGGGCCGGTGATGATGCTGATACTTGCCGGATCCAGGTCGCCATCGACATCACTGTCATTAACAGCAAGGTCCAGGTTCGTGGTTGAACCCTCACTTACAGTAAAGGCATCATCTCCTGCCAGGGGAGTATCGTTTACATTTGCAACCGGTGAAGTACCGCTACTTGTCATGCTTTCAGAGGTGCCCCTGGCATCGGTATAACTTGCCACAACGGTAATCACTGCGCCGACATCAGCGTCACCCAGAATAAGGGTGTCTCCGGTGGCGCCTGCGATATCAGCCCCGTCGCGCTGCCACTGGTAGCTGATCACGCCAAGGCCGTCATCATCAGCGATGGTGTTTGTCGCGGTCAATGTCTGGTCTTCAGTGGCGGTGCCGGTGATGGTAACGCTGCCGGTGGGAGTGTCGTTCACCGGAGTTATGGTCAGGGTAACGGTTGCGGAATTGGAGGTGGCAGCGGCCAGGTCGTTGATCGTATATGTGAAGGAATCACTGACTGTTTCTGAGCCATCATGGGTGTAATCAACGGTGCCGTCGGCATTGATACCCGTGATCGCGCCATTGGTCGGGCCGGTGACGATGCTGATGCTTGCCGGATCCAGGTCGCCATCAACATCACTGTCATTAACAGCAAGGTTCAGGTTGGTGGTTGAGCTTTCATTTACAGTAAAGGCATCATTTCCTGCTATGGGTGAGGCCGCATAACAAGGTGAGATCGAAATTAAAGAAAGGATGACTAAAAAAAACGCAATCCTTCGACAGCCGTTGGGAATTGTTTTGTTCATAATCCAAACCACCCGAGAATTTTCTCACTAACGCACTAAAAAAAGGAAATTTTTTACTTCATCAGTTTTAATGATACGCCGTTTAGTGAGGAGTTACCGACAAGTGACCATCTTCATTAAAAGTGTAATCAACTTTGTTGAACGCGGTATCAATGGTCATCACTTTAATATTATAGGTGCGATCCAAACTGGTATACGTATGATCAATCCCCCCATTGGTCAGCTCTTCCTGGGGATTTATCGAAACAGATCGTTTCTTGTCACCCCAATCAATATAGACTCTTGCTACATCAGCCGGCAATATTGGTGCAGTTAGTGTAACGGTTCCGCCGTTCAACGAGGTTGAAAAATCAGGTATCGGAGGCGCGATATCTTCCGCAGAGGCTGTTAGCGAAACATTTTCCGTGGCTCCGGAAGATGGCTCTGTGAGAGTGAGATTTACATTATAATCGCCAGCATTGGCGTATTGATAGACGACACTATCCGTACCATTGCCGGAAACGATAGCGCCATCGCCTCCAAAATTCCAATCATAGGTGCATGATCGGTTTTCATTGACCCCATCGACTATTTCATAGCATTGGGACAAGGTGGCATCAAAGATAAATGCGCGATCTAAATCAGCAGAAACCGTTGCCGTCATATGAGGTAATATTACAACATTTGGAGAGGTTCCTGAATACATATGGGCTGACCCTGAAGACTCACCATTGTCATCATCTCCATACGAGCCAACGATAGTATGGTTATTCGCGATAGCGACGGATTTCCCAAGATAATCCGAAGCAGTGCCATTCGTTGCGGTAATTTTCTGCACCTGTTCCCAGTTTGCGCCATCAAAATAATATATATATGCCGAGCCGGATGATAAGCCCAGGTCATCATTCCCATAGGCGCCGACAATTGCATAATCTCCGGAAATTCCCACAGCATTACCGAAGTAATCAGATGCCGCCCCATCGCTTGCTGTTAATTTTTGTTCCACTGCCCAGTTGGTTCCGTTAAAATAATACATGTAGACAGAACCTGATGATTCCCCCTTGTCATCATCGCCGGGGGCGCCGATAATTGCTGCGTTTTCGGATATGGCAACCGCTTCGCCAAATTTCCCCCAGCTGCTTCCGTCATTTGGCGCTAATTTTGCCGACTCGACCCAGTTTGCGCCGTTGTTAATAAAGATATAAGCTGACCCGGATAAGCTCCCGGCTTCATCATCACCATTGGAGCCAATAATTGCGTAATCACCTGAAAGAGAGACTGAATAGCCAAATCGTTTCCATCCAGCGCCATCACTTGGGGTCAACTTCTGGATTTCAGTCCACACTGATCCGTTGAGATGGTAGATATAGGCTGCCCCTGAAGATTCACCATTCCCATTGTTTCCGTGTGCCCCAACAATCGCGTAATTTCCTGATATGGAAACGGAATAACCAAATTTGTCCCACTTTGCGCCGTCACTGGCTGTTATTTTTTGCATCTGGGACCAGTTTGTCCCATTAAAATAAAAGATATAGGCAGATCCTGAAGCATCTCCATTGTCATTGTCTCCATAAGCGCCAACTATGATATGGTTTCCTGAAATAGAGACTGCGCTGCCGAATTTATCGAGACTCTGTCCGTCACTGGCTGTTATTTTTTGTTTTTGCGACCATCCGTTTGCATCATGGTTAAAAATATAGACAGAGCCACTTGACCTGCCATTGTCATTATCTTCATATGCGCCGACAACTGCATAATTGCCGGAGATAGCCACTGATTGACCAAACTTGTTTAAACGCTCTCCATCGCTTGCGACAAGTTTCGGCTTCGTCTCAAGTGTTTCATAAATATTGCCGGCATGACAGAGTCCGAGCAGATATATGAAAAACAAGCCGAATGCGGAAAAGACGATAGAAATATTTTTCATTACAATATCTCCGTAACAGATCAATAATTCAAAAAAGAATTTTATAAAATGAATGAAAACGTTGGTCTTGCCGGGGTCAATTTTAAGATGAGTTTTTAGTAATGCCTATAGTTAAGCAATTATTGTTCCGTAATATGGGGAAAACGCGTAACTGTTTGTTTTTGTGAGTTTTTCGTGATGCTTTTTTTTGCTGAAATGCTGGTGTTCGGGAGTATGGTGTGGACGTGGGTGATTTGGCCATGAAATAATAAGAAAAGTGGGGCAAATAAGCCACCTCGGGTGTTGGGCTTTGTGTTGATTTGATTGTAAGCGAAATTGCACGCCAGGTCGTTGGTGTAGAAGCCGCCACTCAAAAAATTGCCTGGAGCCGGTTTTCAGGCAGGGCAGGGGCGAAGAAAAATTTCCTGGTGGTTTGGATGTAGGGGAATATTGGGAAGGCGCAGGGGAAAAACAAACCCGAGTCAGCGGTCGAAATTACCCTTGTTTTTGCAAGAACTGCCGTGGCTTTATGCCGAGATTGCCCAGCACCGAGCAGCCTTCTCGCGGGGTTTTCTGGAACGACAAGGCGTTTTTGGGGCAGTTCGTTACACAGTTGCCGCACCGCATGCATTCATTGCTCTGCACAAACCCCTGGGATTTAAAAGATCCCGGATCGGTTTCAATCGGGCAGCTTTTCCGGCAGATGCCGCATTCCTTGCAGGATGAGTCGATCTGCAGCAGATAATTGCACGGAGCGACAAGTCCCTGAAATGTCGCCATGGGGCAGATGGTGCACCATGATCTTGGTTTCCAGACAAGGCCGATTGCGATGGCAAGTCCGGTGGACAGAGTCCACATCATGACGAAAGCCGCGCCGATCTTTTCAGGGTCTCCTTCGGACAAAATAAGACGGAAAGAGAGAAGTCCCATCATCAGGAAAAAAAGCAGCCAGCGAAACCATCCGGCCTTGAAAACCGGCAGAATGGGTTTTTTCAGGCTGATCAAGGCGAGAATCCTTTCGTGAAAAGCGCCCATGGCGCATATCCAGCCGCAGTAAAATCTCCCCCGGGAAAGTGTCAGAACAAACATGACGAGCATCATGGCGATTGCCAGATAGCCGAGATAAGGTTGGTAGTAGCCGCCGATAATGATCAGGGGAACCAGGGGCGCCATGAACCATTGCAGTGTTTTGCGAGACTGTATTTCTTTCATTTGGTTGCTCTGTTTATCAGTTTGTTTTATTTAGCGAGGGAAGAAGCTCCTTTATAATTTAATTAATTACTGAAATAATGCAAGTGAAAAAGTAAATTTGTGATGTTGCCGGTTTGCGATTAACGGGTAATGGGGTTGCAGGTCACGGAAAAAGCCACCCATGTCCCACCAGGCGTGAACCGAAAACACTGAACATTGCGGCGTTCAGGAAGAGGCAGAATTCGTTGACGGGGGATGATCTCAGGTCAGGGGCGCTTGTCAGTTGTGCTCGCGGGTCTTGTGGAATGAGATATCGGGAAACTGCTCCATGGTGCGGGAAAGGGACCATTCGCTTGAGGCGAGAAAGGAGAGATGCCCTTCGGCGTCGAGTGCCAGGTTTGCCTGTTTTTTCTGCTTGAACTCATCGAGTTTGCTGCGGTTTTCACTACTCACCCAGCGGGCGGTGGCGTAATTGATCCCTTCGTAAATCGCCTCCACACCGTATTCGGCTTTCAGCCGGGACATGGTCACATCGAACTGGAGAACGCCGACTGCGCCAAGGATGTAATCGCTTCCCATTATGGGGCGGAAGAGCTGGACAGCACCTTCCTCGGCCAACTGAACCAGACCCTTGTTGAGCTGTTTCATTTTGAGGGGATTCTTGAGCAGCACCCGGCGAAAGTGTTCCGGGGCGAAATTGGGGATGCCGGTGAATTTGAGGGGTTCTTTGTCGGTGAAGGT
This sequence comes from Pseudomonadota bacterium, assembly GCA_043809085.1. Classification (GTDB taxonomy): domain Bacteria; phylum Desulfobacterota; class Desulfobulbia; order Desulfobulbales; family SURF-16; genus DB1. Next base: position 223,200 of record JAZDEG010000031.1, read on the forward strand.
ATCGCCGATCTTGATGGTGCCGTGGTTGTGGATGCCGATGATGTCGCCCGGATAGGCCTCTTCAACGTTGGAACGGTCCTGGGCCATGAAAATGGTGGCATTGGCCAGGGACACATCCTTGCCCAGCCGGTGATGGTGCACTTTCATGCCGCGGGTGAATTTGCCGGAACAGATGCGGAAAAAGGCGATACGGTCACGATGGGCCGGATTCATGTTGGCCTGGATTTTGAAAGTAAAGCCGGAAAAAGTTTCTTCTTCGGGAAATACGGTGCGGCTCAAAGTTTCGCGCGGTCCGGGGGCAGGGGCCAATTCGACAAAGGCGTCAAGCAGTTCCCTGACGCCGAAGTTGTTGATGGCGCTGCCGAAAAAAACCGGGGTCTGGCTCGCTTTCAGGTATTCTTCGTGCTCAAAGGGATTGGCTGCACCAAGAAGCAGTTCAATATCCTCCCGCAGTTTGTCGGCTTGCCTGCCCAGCAGTTCGTCAAGCTTCGGGTCATTGATGTCCTTGACCACCACGGTGTCCTGGGGTCTTGTGTCCTGGCTGGGGGTGAAAAGCTGCAGTTCTCCCCTGAACATGTTGTAGACGCCCTTGAAGCTTTTGCCCATGCCGATGGGCCAGGAAAGGGGGACGCACTCAATCTGCAGCTTGTCTTCGATTTCCGCCATGATGTCGAGGGGGTTGAGTCCCTCGCGGTCCAGCTTGTTGATAAAGGTGATGACCGGCGTGTTGCGCATCCGGCATACCTCCATCAGTTTTTTGGTCTGGGATTCGACGCCCTTGGCATTGTCGATCACCATGAGCGCGCTGTCCACCGCGGTCAGAACCCGGTAGGTGTCTTCGGAGAAGTCCTGGTGGCCGGGGGTGTCAAGCAGGTTGATTTCAAAATCGCGGTAATTGAATTTCATCACCGAGGAGGTGACGGAAATACCGCGCTCCTGCTCAATGGCCATCCAGTCGCTCACCGCGTGGTTGGAGGTCTTGCGTGATTTCACCGCACCCGCCATCTGGATGGCTCCACCGAAGAGCAGCAGCTTTTCGGTGAGAGTCGTCTTGCCCGCATCCGGGTGGCTGATAATGCCGAATGTGCGACGTCGCTTGATTTCTTTTAAGAGTTTACTGCTCACGGTCCAAACCTTTCTTATTGCTGATGATTCATAAAACGAAAAACGGGCCGGTTTTCCGGCCCGCTAAAAAACATCTTTCTATAATCGAAACATGAAGTTTTGTCCATACTTTCAAGGAGAAAAAGCTGATGACCGGTAAAGAAAAATGTGGGACGCAGGTGGAGTGGAGGTTTTGGCCCCAGAAGGGGAATTTGTCCAAAAACGATGTTGCTATTTCCGAAGGGAGTCGTTAGTAGAGACAACTATGAGATTTGTTGGCATTTAATTAACGTTATTTCGGAGAAAAACCCATGTCTGAATTTACCAATGTGTCGGTTGTCAAGAAGGCAAATGTTTATTTCGGCGGTAAAGTCACCAGCCGCACTGTCGTTTTTTCTGATGGATCCAAAAAGACCCTTGGCGTCATGCTGCCGGGGGAATACGAGTTCAACACCGCGGACAAGGAGATCATGGAAATTCTGGCCGGTGATCTGGATGTCCTGCTGCCGGGTGACGATAAATGGAAAACAATAAAGGGCGGAGAATCGTTTGACGTTCCTGCCAATGCAAAATTCAGCCTGAAAGTGAGAGAACTGGCCGACTACTGCTGTTCATTCATAAAATAGGGGGTTCCCGGGGTGGGGGAAAATGCATGATAAACGAAGAGTGGATTATTGCGGTTATCAGGGACTTTGTTGCCTCATCACCTGAAAACAGTCTCGGGCTGCCCACCGGCGAAAAGGCATTTGCTGAACCGCTGGTGGGCTTTTCAAGTGGTGCCGACCCTTTGTACGAAGAATTCCGCCGGCATATCGGCGGGTTTTACTTCACTCCGCAGGACCTTTTTCAACAAACCTTTTCCCATGAGAAAGCAGCGGCCGCAGAGCTGACGGTTATCAGTTGGATTTTGCCGTCAACCACACGGACACGAGCCGAGCAGTCCAGCCAGCAGAAGTTTCCCTCGGAAAGATGGATTCGCACCCGGGCGCTTGGCGAGGATTTCAATACCGGACTGCGTCGGCATGTTCAGGAAAAACTTCAGGAAAACGGTATTGCCGCCATTGCCCCTCTTCTTTCCCCTCTCTGGAGCAGGTCGGATCAGGGGCCGTATGCGCCCTGTTCCAACTGGTCCGAACGTCATGCCGCCTTTGCTGCCGGGCTTGGCACCTTTGGTCTCTGCGACGGACTCATCACCCCGGTCGGCAAGGCGGTGCGGGTCGGTTCGGTTATTGCGAAAATTACAATTTCGCCAAGCCGGAGACCCTATGATAATCACCACGCCTACTGTCTCCACTACACCCATGATACCTGCCGCCAGTGCATCCCGCGTTGCCCGGTCAACGCCATTAGTCTCCAGGGGCACGACAAAAAACGGTGCATGGAGTATACTGAAAGGATCATGAACAGATATATCAGGGAAACATTCGGCATAGAGACCTATGCCTGTGGGCTGTGCCAGGCGGGAACGGCATGCATGGACAGGATTCCGGTTCCGGAAGATGTGGAGTGACTGGCGCAGGACAAAAGGGGAAGTTGCAAAAATTAATCTGGTGATGGAGGCGACAGCATATGGAAATAACTGCGTTTGGCAGCACGGGGCGGAGCGTGTCAGCCGTTGGACTGGACGGGGAAGGGGTGCTGCGCACCTTCGGCAGGGAGAAAGAGGCCCAGGCGGTTATCAGGGAGGCCATTGATCAGGGCATCACCTATTTTGATTCAGCCCGTGTCTATTCAGACAGCGAGGTGTATCTAGGCTCCATCTGGCAGAATGAGCCCTCTCTCCGTCAGTCCGTTTTTCAGACCAGCAAGTCGGCATCACGGGACAGGGCGGGAGCTGAGGCGGACCTGGCCGGATCCTTGAAGCGTCTGCAGACCTCATATCTTGACCTGTGGCAGATTCACGATGTGCGCACCGAAGAGGATATTGCTGAAATTTCCCGGCCGGGCGGGGCGCTTGAAGCCTTTGTTGCCGCGAGAAAAAGCGGTGAAGTGCGCTTTATCGGCGTTACCGGCCATCATGACCCCTATGTGCTGGCCAGAGCGGTGAAGGAGTGGCCGGTGGATGCGGTGCTGTTGCCGGTGAATCCGGTTGAACAGATTATCGGCGGGTTTCTGACCATTACCATGCCTGCGGCCCGGAAAAAAGGGATAGCCGTTATCGGCATGAAAGTGCTGGGCGCGTCTCATTATATTCTGCCGAAACTCGATATGACAGCCGATCTTCTCATCCGCTACGCCATGTCATGCGGCATCACCCTGCCCATTGTCGGCTGTTCGACTCCTGAGGAAGTGCGTATTCTTGCTTCCCGCGGCAGAACAATAAAGCCCATGTCAGACAAAGAAAAAGATGCCATGGCTGAAGTGTATAAGCCATATGCTCCCCGGTTTGCCTTTTACCGGGGAGTCATCTAGCCGGACATTGTCAAATCGGCGGCGCGATTGTCACCAGTATCCGCATGTCGGTGATGGCCCGGGCGCCGTGGGGTTCATTGATGTCGCAGATGAGGATGTCTCCCTCTTTGGCCGGCAGGGCGGAATTGTCCCGGCCCAGAAATTCTCCGCTTCCTTCAAGCACCTGAATGGAAAGCTGTCCTTCCACGTTATGGGAGTGGACCGGGAACGTCTGGCCCGCCTGGATGTTGAAGTTGATGATTTTAAAATAGGCGGAATCGTGCACCAGAAATTTTTTGATCCCTCCTTCCTGAAAATGGCGGGTTTCTTTTAATGCAAATGTTTTCATGTTTCCTCCGTATGGTGAAAAGGTTGATCTTTTTCTCCATGATACACTCCTGCAGCGGCAAATTCATTGACTTAGATCAAGTCATCGGCTGCACCGGCAAATGAACACGACAATGAAGGAATATTGAAATTTATGGCGGCAAAGAAGTTTTATGCGGTGGTTGCAGGCTATGAGCCCGGTATTTATGATAACTGGCCCGAGGCCCAGGCCCAGGTAAAGGGTTTTGCCGGGGCGGTGTATAAGGGGTTTGAAGGCAGGGCGGAGGCGGAAGCCTGGCTGAAAAAGCCTGAATATGGCAGAAAAAAAGAAAAAAGCGCAACCGGTAAGAAAGAACTGGTTGCGCCCGCTGAAGCAGGGGAAGGTGAAATCGTCATTTATACCGACGGCGGCAGCATCAACAATCCGGGGCCGGGTGGGTACGGCGTTGTCATGATCCATGACGGCAGGCGTCTGGAGTTCAGCGGCGGATTCCGTCTGACCACCAATAACCGCATGGAGCTGATGGGCTGCATTGTCGCACTCAGGCAGCTGAAAGAGCGCGACAAACGGATACGTCTCTATTCGGATTCAAGTTACGTGGTCAACGGTATTGCCAAAGGGTGGGCGAAAAACTGGCGGAGAAAGGGCTGGATCAAATCAGACGGCAAGCCCGCCATTAATCCCGATCTCTGGGCTGAGTTGCTTGGACTGATCGAGGGGCTTGATATTACCTTCAACTGGGTGCGGGGACACGCCGGCAACCCGGAAAACGAACGGTGTGATGAGCTGGCAGTGGCTGCGGCCAGAGAAAAAAATCTGCCGGTGGACAAGGGGTATCGGGGGGAGGGGGAAGGTATCCCCAGGAAATTTTTTTGAGAATCCGCTTGATCCACCTTTGGAAGTTGTGTCATGATTTCACTATGATCGTATGAAGCGGTCTGTCTGATTTTGCAGTATTATTGACTGGTTGCAGTTTATTGGGCCGGGGCATGAATTTACACGCACACAAAAAAAGGACAATGCCATGCCGCTTGTAGAAGCACGTCAACTGGAAAAAACATATGTGACCGGAGACATCGAGGTCAGGGCGGTTCGGGGTGTTGATTTCACCATCGAACCGGCCTCCTTCGTCTCCTTTATCGGGCCGTCGGGCAGCGGCAAATCGACCCTGCTCAATATGATCGGCTGTCTCGATCCACCCACCGCAGGCAGTCTCTTCGTGGCGGGTTCGGATGTCTCTCTTCTTGACCGGAAAAAAGCCGCTGATTTTCGTGGGGCAAATGTCGGCTTCGTGTTTCAGGATTTCAATCTGATTCCGGTGCTGACGGTCTATGAAAATGTGGAATACCCTCTCCTCATGGTCCAGAATCGGGGGGTTGAGGAACGGAAAAAAAGGGTGACGGCAATGCTTGATGCCGTGGGAATGGCTGATCAGGCCGGTAAATATCCGAACCAGATTTCCGGCGGTCAGAAGCAGCGCGTCGCCGTGGCCCGCGCTCTCGTCACCAGCGCAAAGCTGGTGCTGGCCGATGAGCCCACCGCCAATCTCGACCGGGAAACAGCGAGCAAGGTCATCAGTCTCATGAAAAAAATGCGGGATGAGTTCGGCACGACCTTTATTTTTTCCACCCATGACCAGAAACTGGTGAGCAGTGTGGAAACAATTTTCACCATTGAGGACGGCAGGCTGCAGCAAAATCCGGATCTCGGAGGAGGCGGACATGTTTAACATATTCAGGCTGGCGGCCCGCAATCTGCTCCGTTATAAACGGCGTACCTTCCTCACCTCCACCCTGATCACCCTGGGCGTGGTGTCCGTGCTGCTTTTTGTCTCTGTCTCCGGATCGTTCAAGGCGATGATGATCGGCCAGATCACCGATTCCATGCTGGGCCATTTGCAGATCCATCGCAAAGGCTATCTCGCTTCCATCGACAATCTGCCGCTGAACCGCAACCTGAACGACAAGCAGATGTCGAAGGTGCGTGATATTCTGGAAAGTGAGCCGGCGGTGGAATCCTTTACCGCGCGTTTAAAGCTGGGCGCCATGTTCAGCAATTTTAACGAAACCACCAACATCAGGCTCAATGCCGTTGTTCCCGAGCAGGAAAGTCGGGCCATGCCGCAGCTCATTGGCCGCATTCTCCAGGGAGATAAAGAGGGCTTGATCAAGCCCGGTGAAATTCTTATCCCGGAGTTGATCGCCAAGGGCATGAAGGTGAATGTCGGTGACACCATCGTGCTGGTTGCCACCAACAAGGAGGGGTCAGTCAACGGTCAGCCCTTTGTCGTCCGGGGAGTGCTTGAAGGGATTTCCGGACCCGGAGGCCGGGACGGAATCATGCACCTGGATGATGCCGCAAGCCTGCTGCGCATCGAGGGGGTGGAGATCAGCGAGATTGCCGTGCGCCTCAAAAACATGGACACCTTGCCCGCTGTTTTCAGCCGTCTGGAGAAACAGCTGGGAGAGTTGAAAAACAAGGAGGGAAATCCTGTTTTTGAAATTCACACCTGGGAAAAGATCTCTCCGTTTTACAACATCGCCAAAATGATCGATCTCATGACCCTGTTCATCAAAATCATGCTGGTGGCCATCGTCCTGGTCAGTATCATGAATGTCATGATCATGGCGGTTTATGAGCGAATCAATGAAATCGGCACCATTGCCGCCATCGGCACGAGACCCTCGAAAATCATGGGGCTTTTTGTCGCCGAAGGTTTTCTGCTGGGGGTGCTCGGCACCGCTGTCGGCACCGTGATCAGCCTGGTTGCCATCGCGGCCATGAATGCCGCCAAAATCAGTTTTGATTTCGGCCGGCAGGCGGGCCTGGTGCTTGCGCCAACCATCCGGACCGCTGATGTCGTCATGGTGGTTGTCATCGTTATCGGCATCTCGGTTCTGGCAAGCCTCCAGCCTGCCGCCAAGGCGGCACGAATGGACCCGATAACGGCCCTGCGCCATGTCTGATAATCAGAAAGGAAGGAGGATACTGATGCATTTGCGAAGAGGATTTGCGGCAATGCTGGTGGTGGTCGCTATAACGGTTTTGGCATCATTTGCCTGGGCTGGAGAGGTGAAACTGGCGGTGGCTGCGCTGAAACCGGACAGGCAGAGCCTCGTCAGCGACATGGCGGCGAGGGCGAATTATTTTCTTTTTTTTGATGAAACCGGTACTTTGCTTGAAACGGTCAAAAATCCAGCCGTCGATGTCTCCGGCCATGCCGGAAGTGCTGTTGCGGATTTTCTCCACAGCAAGGGGGTGACGGTATTCATTGCCGGCAGATTCGGTGACCGGTTGCAGGGGGCTTTGCGGAAACACGCAATTGAATATTCCGAGCAAAAAGGAGTTGTCGATGATGTTGTCAAATCATATTTCAAAAATCGTTAGCATCTGGTGTGTTTCCGCGTTTCTGCTTTTTGCAGCCGCCGGCAACTGCTGGTCGTCCGTTCTGAACGGCGCTGAAATTCTGTCCCGGGTTGACCGCAATCTGCAGCCCGAGTCTTATGAGATGTACCGGAAGCTCATCAATATCGAGCCGGACGGCAGGAAAAAGGAATTTGTTCTCTACACGGTGAAAAAGGGGCAGGACAAGATGGTGGCCCTGTTCCTCGATCCGGCCAGTGAAAAGGGGCGCGCCACCCTGCGCCTGGGGGACAATATGTGGCTCTACATTCCCAACGTGGGGAAACCCCTGCGCATCACAAGTCTGCAGTCCGTGGTGGGTGGCGTGTTTAATAATTCCGACATCCTGCGGCTTGACTACGGCGCCGAGTATGATGCAACGGGGGTTGCGGAAGAGGGCGAAAGCTATATCCTCGAACTGAAGGCCAAATCCGGCTCCGTCGCCTATGACAGGCTGAAGATGGTGGTTGATAAAAAGGCGATGGTGCCGACCAGCATAGAGTGCTACGCGGTCAGCGGCATGCTGATCAAAACCCTCTATTACCGGGAGATCAAGGATTTCGGCGACGGCCTGATGCGGCCTTCCGTGCTGGAAACCGACAGTCCGCTCTACAAGGGCTATAAGTCGGTGATGATTTATGCCAAGATCGCCAAAAAAGAGCTGGCTGATGAGGTTTTTTCCCTGAACTATCTGCCCCGGGTGGATGAGTTGCGATGAGCCGGGGTGGAAACTTTCCGTTACGGCGTCTTTCTTTTCTGCTGACGATTTTGTTTTTCCTTTTTTCGTCCTTATTCGCTGCCGGGGAAGAGTACAGTTTCGATCTTGATGAGTTCGAAAAAAAAAGCCTCGAATGGGGCGGGTATGGCGAGATCAAATGGGAGCACATGGATGTCAACCGGGATGGAGCCCTGGCCGCGCTTCAATTTTACCGGAATCCCCGCTCCACCCTTGATGTGGGCAGCGCCACCCTGCAGCTTGACGGCAGTTTGAGCCGGGGCGTCTCCACCCTGAACTGGGTTCTGCAGGCCACCGCCTCCCAGGATGAACTGCAATGGTCGGACCGGGCCGATATCTTTGAAGGATATGTCGGCATCAAGGTCACTCCGAACGCCACCATCGACCTGGGGAAAAAAGTCTTCAAATGGGGCAAGGGCTATGCCTGGAACCCGGCCGGTTTTATCGACCGTCCCAAGGACCCCAACAATCCGGAAGAGGCAATGGAAGGATTTATCGGCGCGGGGCTTGATCTGATCAAGAGTCTTGACGGCGACCTCAGAACAGTTGCCCTGACCACCGTTGCCCTACCGGTCCGGCGAGGAGTCAATGAGGATTTCGGCGTCCGGGACAATGTCAATCTGGCGGCCAAACTTTACCTGCTTTACCTGGATACGGATATTGATTTTATCTGGTACACGGGCAACAGCCGCACAACCCGTTACGGGGTCGACTTTTCCACGAATCTGGCCACCAACTTCGAGATCCACGGCGAACTGGCCCATGTCCCCAAACAGCGATACAGGGTGCTCAACGCGGAGGGGCAATTTGCTTCGCGGCAGGTGAGTGACACCAGTTATCTTCTGGGACTGCGCTATCTGACGGAAAATGACGTTACGTCGATTATCGAGTTTTTTCATAACGATGACGGCTATACCGAAACGGAGACGGAACGCTTCTTTCGGCTGATTGACGATGGGTATCGCGAGTTTCTCGCAAGCGGCAACGACGCTGTACTTCGCCAGGCCGCGGCCATCAGCGAAAACGGGTATGCGAACCCGCAGTCCGGCCGCAATTATCTTTATGCCCGCATCACCTGGAAGGATCCTTTTGACCTGCTTTATTTCACCCCGGGCGTCACCGTTATCGCAGGTCTTGACGACAGAAGCTGTTCGCTCGGGCCGGAGGTGGTTTACAGCGGGTTCACCAACTGGGAAATTCGCCTTCGTTTCTCCCTGCTGAGCGGCGGCGATATGACCGAATACGGTGAAAAACAGAACAGCAACAAGATCGAACTGCGGGTGCGCTCCTTTTTTTAGCGTTATCCCCGGCAAAAGTCCCGGATGTCCGGCTGCTTCCGGGAAATGATTCCGCAATGGCGCGCTGTCAGGACATCGGGCATGGGGAAGTCCCCGCCTCCCGGTGTTTTTTTGTTGATTTTCTGTCAGGGAAAATGCATCCTGACACCGTTATTAGCAAGCGGTTGATGTTGGCGGCTGTTTTGTCGCGAACCACACAGCAAATAATGGATATTCGCAAGAATGTCGTTTGCGAGATAATAATATAGTTAGGCTTTAAAAGAGTATAAATGAATCAATCCCAAAGAAATTGTGCTTTTTGCGGTACGAATGAAAACCTTACAAGGGAACATATTTTTCCAAATAGTATTTTAAGAAGTCATGAAAAAAGACTTTTAACGATCAATGATAAAAACGACAAGGTTTTTAAAGGTGATTTAGTCGTAAAAGATGTGTGTAAAAACTGCAATGGTGGAATCTTATCATATCTAGACAAAGAACTTTTAGGAGTCTATAGAGAGTTTATGCACGAGCCTATCGCTCCTGGCAGTAGCGCGAAATTAGTGTTTGACTATAATCTTTTACTTAGAGTTTTGTTGAAAGTATCATACAATTCGGCACGTGCTTCATCAGATGGTCAACGAGCAACAGCAGCATTGAAGAAATTAGTACCTTATATAATTGGAGATAATAGTGTCGCTCCAAACGTTATGCTTCGATTACAAATTGTAACTTCTGCAAACAAATACAACATAGTTACAGAAAAGATAGAAGGTACCTTAGATGCAGTTGTTCTAAGAAACTGCAAAATTGACTATGACGGCCCACAAAGTTCTAGCTTTGTATTAAGATTAGTCGCTATTAATAGTTACTGGTTTTATATTATAATTTCAAATAGCAACATAAACAATCAGAGGAAGAAAAGTTTTCTCGCCAACTTTAAAAATTGGATTATCAATCCTGGTGTACCCATAAACAGAAATAGTTCTGAAATAATCATCCCAAGAGAAAAAACAACCTATATACATGAAACTTTACTCGAAGGTATGAAAAGAAAAATCGCCTAACCAACAAATAAGCACGGACCCGCAAACATCGCGCGAGCCGGTTATTAAAACGTTCCAGCCCCGAGACTTCCCTTTCCGGGGCGCTTTTTTACGATTATCCAAATTACGGCAAATGAGGCGGTTTCTTCTGACAAGGTACGATGTCATAATGGCGCACAGGGTGTATCGGTTCATATTGTTTTTCATGCCGCTCTGCGTTGCGCTCCTTCTTCCAGGGGAGCTGCGTGCCGCATTTCCCGTGGTGCTTGCGGAGAATACGGATATTGTCTCCCTGGGGTTGCATCTGGAGATCCTTCAGGATCCCACAAAGAGAATGACCATTGAGCAGGTCGCAGGCGAAGCGGGAAACCGGGGGTTCATCCAGTCCGCCGAAGAGACTCCCGGCTTCGGTTTCACCGATTCCGCCTACTGGTTGCGGTTTACCGTGAGAAACACCCGGTCTGAATCGACAAAACATTTCATCGAGGTGGGGTATCCCCTGCTGGATCATATCGCGCTCTACGTGCCAACCGCTGTCGGCTATCGGGTCATGCAGGCGGGTGATTATCAGCCTTTTCGGGAAAGATACATCCAGTACAGGAATTTTATTTTCCCGGTTGAGCTTGAACCATTCCAGCAGAAAACCTTTTTCATGCGCTGTGAAAGCACCAGTTCGGTGAATTTCCCCCTGACTCTCCTGTCAACAAGCGCGCTTTCGGAAAGGATCTCTTCCGAACAGTCATTGCTGGGGCTGTATTACGGCATCCTGATCACGATGCTCTTCTTCAGCCTTTTTTTCTATGTGACCTTAAAAGACATCACCTATCTTTATTACGTCCTCTTTATCAGCGGGTACATGCTTTTCCAGTCAAGCATCAACGGGCTGGCATTTCAGTTTCTCTGGCCCGATTCCATCTGGTGGGCCAACAACAATATCCCGTTTTTTATCTTTTTCGCGTTCCTCTTTGCGATCCTTTTTACCCGCAAGGCGCTTGATACCGCAAAGCTTGTTCCCCGGCTTGACAAAATATTGCTGGTTATTGCCTCGCTTGCGGCATTCGGTCTCGTCTTTTCTCTTTTCGGCAGTTACTCCATCAGTATCAGGGCCTCGTCGAGCCTCTGCCTGTCGGTGTTCATCCTGATTCTTGCCGGAATCATCTGCGCGGTGAAAGGCCACCGGCCCGCCATTTTCTATTCCGTTGCCTGGATGGCCTTTCTGATCGGCGTGGGTGTCTATGCCCTGAAAAGCTTTGGTTTGTTGCCTAATAATTTTTTCACCGATTATGGTCTGCAGATAGGATCGGCATGGGAAGTCATCATCCTTTTCATGGGTCTGACCGATCGTTTCAGGCTGATGGAGAAGGAAAAAAAGGAAATTCAGGACGCCTACGCGCATAAACTCAAACTGCAGGTTGCAGAACGGACTTCCGACCTTAAACTTGTGAACAAGCATCTTGAGCAGGAGGCCTTTGAGCGGAAACTGGCGGAAGAGAAAGCTGAAAGCGCCAATAAGGCGAAATCGGAATTCCTGGCCAATATGAGCCATGAGATACGGACGCCGATGAATGCCATTATCGGCATGAGCGGCATCGCCCTGAAACAGGAGATGCCGCTCAAGGTCAGGAATTATCTGAACGTTATCCGGGATTCCGGGCAGTCACTCCTTGGCATTATCAACGAGATTCTTGATTTTTCAAAAATTGAGGCAGGTAAGCTCAGGTTGGAGAAAACGGAATTTTCGTTGATCAGGGAAATGGAAAATCTTTCAGACATGTTTAGCTATAAGATCGGTGAAAAACAGAATGTCGAAATGGTTGTCTCCATTGAGGATGATATCCCCTGTTATCTCATCGGCGACCCGTTGCGCCTGAAACAGATACTTGTCAATCTCGTGAATAATGCCATCAAATTTACCGGGGAGGGCGAAATTGTTGTTTCTGTCAGGCGTCTGGCAAAAACAGCGGACACCCTGACTCTGCAGTTCGCCGTCCAGGATTCCGGCATCGGCATCGCGCCGGATAAAATCGACACCTTGTTCGAATCATTTGTCCAGGCTGACACCTCGACCACCCGAAAACATGGCGGCACCGGACTTGGTCTGACCATCAGTAAAAAGCTTGTCAATATGATGGGGGGGGAGATCGAGGTGATGAGTGCGTACGGCATGGGAAGCACCTTCAGTTTTACCATTAATTTTTTTCTGCACCATGAGAAGCCTGAACAGAAACTACTGTTGCCGGAAAGCCTTGCCGGGCTGCGCGTGCTTGTTATTGATGACAACAGGGTGGTGCGGGAGATGCTGAAAAAGATGCTTGAGTCGTTTCTGTGCCGGGTGAAAACCGTTTCGTCCGGCGAGGAGGCCTTTGCTTCTCTGCTTGACTCCCCGCAGGACCGGCCCCCTTTTGATCTGGTGATTACGGATCTTGTCATGCCGGGAATGGATGGTATCAGAGTTGCCGAAAAAATTCGCAGCACCCCGGAACTTGCGGGGATGCCGATCATCATTGCTTCTTCCCTGATTCATGAGGAGGAGCTTGAAAAGTCGGGGACGGAAGTCGTTGATGTCTTTTTGAATAAACCGATTAAGCGATCGCGGCTTTTTGGGGTCATCATGGAGTTGTCCGGCCTGAAATCTGCCAAAGAGATTTATGCGGGTGATAAATATGTTGATGACGAATTCGTTGATCCGCGCAGCTTTGCCGGCAGGAAGATTCTGCTGGTTGAGGACAATGTCGTGAACCAGAAGGTTGCAGGTGAAATTCTTGCCATCAATGGCATTTATTTCGACGTGGCAGCAAATGGAAGCGAGGCGATTGCGGCTGTGCGGAAGGGTGGGTATGAAGCTGTCCTGATGGATGTGCAGATGCCGGTGATGGACGGTTTCGAGGCGGCAGCGGCGATTCGCGGGAACCCCGCTTTCTCGGACTTGCCCATTATTGCCATGACGGCTCACGCCATGGATGGGTATCGGGAAAAGTGTATCAACGCGGGCATGAATGATTATGTGTCCAAACCCATTGATGAAAAAGAGCTGTTTCTGACTTTAAAGAAGTGGCTCAAGCCTCGGGATACGATGGGAGAAAAGAGAGGCGTTGATCTTCTTGAAGAACGCCCGGCCGCATCAGGCCCGGTTTTGCCGGCAGCATTGCCGGGGCTCGCTGTTGCAATCGCGTTGCGGCGGATTGGGGGCAACAGCAGGCTTTATCTCGAACTGCTGGATGATCTGGTCACAGGATACAGTGAATCGCCTGAAAAGCTCAGCCGGGCATTTGCGGAAGGTGACCTGGAAGCGGCAACGTTTCTTGCCCACACCATGAAAGGGATTGCCGCGAATCTCGGAGCAGGACCGTTGCAGGAAGCATCCCATGCCCTTGAAAAGGCGGCTGAAACAGGGGAAATAAAAGATGTCGATGAGCAGATGGCGGCTTTTCGGGCGGCACTTTCCGAGGTTCTCCAGTCAATCAGTCTGGTTGCGGAAAATGAGAGTGACAAACCTGGACATACCGAAGAAATGCTGGATGTCGATGGAGCCGATATTCTCCAGACACTTGATGAACTGGCAAAGCTCATCAAGGAAAAGAACATTGCCGCCGAGGATTGCTTTCTCATTTTGAAAAAGCAACTCTCTTCCACCGAGACAGAGGGGTTGATGGCGGATCTCGCCAATCATCTCGACAGGTTTGATTTTAACCGGGCGGATGACGTGTTGACTGTGCTTAAGAAAAAAATTGGGATCTCAGGGGAGGAGGCAAGGGGATAAATGGATACCGTTCCACCGAAGCAGATTGTTCTGATTGTTGATGACGAGCCGATTAATATCAAGATGCTGGCTCAGGCCCTGAGAGCCGGTTATGAAGTGGTGGTTGCCACCAATGGGCCGGATGCCGTTGCAAGGGCGGGGAGCGCGCCCCAGCCTGATCTCATTCTGCTTGATGTCATGATGCCTGAAATGGACGGTTACGAAGTCTGCCGGAAAGTAAAGACCGAGCCAGGCAGCAGAAACATTCCCGTCATATTCCTCACCGCCAGAACCGATGATCAGGATGAAACAAGGGCGCTGGAAATGGGAGCGGTGGATTATATCCGGAAACCCTTTAACCAGGCCATCGTGCAGGCCCGGGTCAAAACCCATCTCGACCTGAAGCGTCATCGCGATTTTATCGAGATGCTGCTGCGCGAAAAAACATCGGAACTGGCAGAGGCGCAGAAAGAGTATATGTATCTGTTTCTGCGGGGCGGGCGCTAACAGGGGAATTCGTGACGAATGTCTGAGCTAACTTGCAGGTATGAAGCGAAGCGGAATACCTTGCATGTTTAGCGATTGGTTCGACATAAATATTTATTAAAATATTTCGAAAAAGGCAGGATGATTAGGCGATAATTTACGGAAACAAAACTTGCTAATTTTGATTTTTTCCAAGTCACTTTTTCCATCCGTAAATAATCGCGACATGCACCTTTAAAATTTATAACATATTGATTTTATTTATATTTTTTTGTCAAATTAGTCCTTGTATTTCTCAAAATATCCCAGATCGACGCTAAATACAGTTTTCTTTATCACTCCCAGTTCAACCTTTTCGAACATTTTAACAAGTTTCTCACCGTCAACGAGCTCAATGGGAGGTGCTCCGTCTCTATTTGCCTCCTGAATTGCCGCATTACTGAAGGTGCTGGTCGTGATTATTATTCCCTTCTCAGCTCTCCCAATCATTGCATTTCTAAAATCACCAACTTGTGCCCTTGAGACAGTGTTGTTCTCCTTATATCGTTTACACTGGAAAAGAACTTTAAAGCTCACAAAAGGATTCAATTCTAATGTGCCATACCCATCAATTCCACCATCAGCAGTCCCGCCCGTGACTTCTACATTTTCAAATCCCGATTCACGTAAAAGTTCACGACAAACTTTTTCAAATCCCGAGGGTGGTAGTTGGCGTAAAACGTCAATTAGGCTGAACCCGGAATGTGGGTCAATTTCATCGGGAGAATTTTCTTCCTGATCTTCAACTGATTTTTCAAAAGAATTTTTTGTTTTGTTTTTTCTTGCTTCTTGATGAATGGCAACCCATTTTAGAAAAAGGGAGTGGGATTCTTCATCGGAAAGTTTTGTATTCTTGCCTCGCTCCGTGAGTTTCCATGTGCCATGTTTTGAAGAATCCAAGAGGCCTTCCCACACTAAATATTGCCTTGCCCAAGCTACTTGGTTGTGGAATTTGCTGCCGCCTGACTTCAATGTTTCATCAAGTACAGAATCCGATAATTTTAAATTTGCAGCGATTTTGTCTGATACTTCTCGAGGTTTACCTGAGTCACCCAAATCTCTTAAAGCATCAAGCAATGGACCGAACCATTTCGTGAATTCTGCTTTCTTGTGTTTCGCCATTTTTTATACCATTCTTGTTATTTATAGAAACCAGTCTTTCTGATCCGCTCAAAATATTCCTCCCGGCACATGTTTTCAATATCGAGCAGATGCCTGAACGCCAGGTTGAAATCATCATCCGCCACGGTGAACAGTCCGTGGCCCCAGACAATGGCCCCCCGTCGGTTGATGACGGCCGGGGGCAGGGTGTTGCAGAGTCCGGTGGGACCGGTCCCCACCTCGCCGGGCACGATGGGGATATCCTCGATTGATCGCGTCTGGGAGCATTTGGTGTGGCATCGTTCCCGTTCAGGGCAGTCTTTTGCGTCACAGTCCATGGACATGATCACGGCAAATCGCGGATGGCCGTGGAGAATGGCTCGTTTGTCGGTGCGAAGAAAGATCTCGCTGTGGGCGGTGAGTTCGCTTGAGGCGGTGATGCCTGCGCAGGAAGAGCCGTCCAACGGGCAGGGGTCAATGCAGCCGGCAAGTTCGTCGAGCGAGCTGCCGGTCTGGCTGATGTAGATCGTGTCATCAAGCCGGTAGGAGATGTTGCCGAAATAGGAATCCACCAGGCCGTATTCTACCGTGCAGCGGCCCGCCTCGATGATTGCCGCGTACACATCAGCCTCTTGTGTAAAGGGTCCGGGGAGAAGGCTCGGGAGCATGGTGCGCGGCGCATCAAGCTGGGAGACGGCCTTTTTGAAGGCGGCCTGCTGCTCCGGTGTCACGGCATTGATTTTGGCATCGGCCAGATAGCTTGAGAAAAAAAGAACAAAAGAGGCGAAGCAGACGGAGCTGAAGGTGACGAATGCCTGTTCCGGGCTGACGGTGCCGAAGGTGATAATGCGCAGTCTGTCTTCACCTGTCACGATGACTGATTTGCGTTTTCGCAATCGGGCCAGAATGGCCTCGGCTGTAAATGAATTCGTCACCGGCAGGTCGTGGAGAAAGGTGCGTGTCTCGCAGTCTTGCGGGGTGATGGATTCGGGGTGGCGGCTGGTGAGATAGCGCAGAATGGTAAGGTAGGGTTCCGCCGGTTCAGCGCAGAGGAGTGAGTTGATCTCCATGCCGGCGAGTATGTGGTGAAGGGTGCTGATGTCGGCATCTTCCCGGTTCCAGTAAGTTTCATCGTCAATGCCGCAGACCAGAGGATTTTTCGTCAGTCCCGCATTGACCAGTTTTTCCGCGTACTTCTTTACGATCTGCTCCATTCCAGTCCCAGTTCCTTGGCTTTTTCTTTCGTCGGCAATCCCGTTTCATCAAGTCCCCGGATACGGTAGTAGCGGGTCCGCGCCTCAAGGAATGCCACGCGGTCAAGGGGGGTGATCTCGATGGCGTTGCCGCTTGACCCGGGCTCGGTGAAAAAACGGCGGGGCAGATCGTCGTCTCCTATTGTGAAACCGTTCAATGTGTTCATGATCCGTTCGTGATAATAAATACGTTCCCCTGCTTTCAGCAGTTCCTGGGCTGTGATCGATACCCCGGTTGCCGCTGAAAAAGCCCTGGCGTATTCCTCGAGTCCTGCAGCAAAAAAGATGAATTTGCAGGCGGTGAGCGAATCCACCACCGCATTCTGGTCCTCGGCGATCTTGATGATACGCGCCTTGCCGCTGAAGGTGAAACGGTCGGTGGATACCGGTTTTCGTAAAATTTCGTGGCTCACCGGATAGGCCCTGAGATGGCAGCCGCCCCGGGTCGACAGGGCGTAGGCCAAAGACATGCCGTAAGCGCCTCTGGGATCGTAGGCGGGAAGTTCCAGACCCTTGACGCTCATGGATTTTTCCGGCTGATTGTGCAACGCGGCAAAACGGGCCGATCCCTGTCCGAGCTCGCGACCAAGTTTCGTGGTTCCGCGGCCGATCTGTTCCAGCAGATCAAGCAGCTCGTGTGTCAGATCTTTCATGCCTGAGATTTCACGATAACAGGCAAGCGTTGCGGAGGCGGAGATGGTGTCCATGCCGTAAAGGTTGCACAAGCGGTTGGCCTGCATGACAAGATTCATGTCGGTGTTGCCGATAAGCGCGGTGAAATGGGACATGGTTTCAAATTCCGGCATGGAATTGCCAGACATTATCCCCTTGCGGGCTATCTTTTTGCAGCGGATGTGGCAGCCCATGCAGCCATGCTTGCTCGGGTCGTAGGATTCTTTGTAGGCATGGGCGTTGAGTTCGGGGGCTCGATCAAAATGGGTTTTTCTGAAATTGTCGGTGGGCATCATGCGCCGGGAATCCATCAGGTCAAAAATCGATCCGGTGCCGAAGCAGGAGAAGCCGTGCCGGCCCATGAGAACGGGAGAGGCGGCGGTGAGGCGGAGAATTTCCTCCCGGGCCGCCTGCAGCTCCTCCTTGTCATGGACAATGACTTTGCCGGTGCCGTGGATGGTCAGAAGTTTGAGATTTTTTGCGCCAAAACAGAGACCGATGCCGGTGCGGCCGGCGGCATGATGTTGGTCGACGATGAGCGACGAGAAGGCCACACCGTTTTCCGCAGCCGGACCGATGGCCCCAACCGAGCCTTTGCTCCCGGAAAATAACCGGAAAATTTCGTCCGTGCCCTTTCCCCAGTGGAGAGATGCGTCCGTGATGCGCACCTTGTCGTCGCGTATTTCGATGCCGCAGGGCAGGTCGGATTTGCCGGTGATGATGAGTCCGTCCCAGCCGGCCCGTTTCAGTTCAAAACCAAGACGGCCCCCCACCGAGGTGTCCGCAACCGCGCCGGTGAGGGGGGAACGGGACATGACGGTGGACCGGCCTGATGTGGGGGCTGCGGTTCCCACCAGGGGACCGGTGAAGATGATAATCGGCATGTCCGGATGGTCCCAGGGAAGGGTCACGTGGGGACGCAGAAAGAAGCCTGCCATTCCTTTGCCGCCGACAAATTTTTGATACACATCACCCCCTGGCCGGACGATATCAATCGTCCGATTGGTGAGGTCGATGCGCAGAACTTTTCCGGTCCAGCCTTTTGGGTCGATAGTCATAGGGAGCGGGGAAAGGGAAATCACGGTTAATGGACAAAATATTTCAACACACTATCCTGTTCAGCGGATTATCTCCAGAGCTATTTTGGGCTTGCGACGGACATGGGGGACAGCGAATCCTCATCAGTCGCCGCCTTTTGCTGGCGATAAAAAGGGAAACGGTCTATTATCGGAAAAATCGTTTTCCATGAAGGAGTATGACCATGTCGATCAAATATATCGCCCTGGATCTTTACCGGGCGCAGCAGAAGGTGGACCGTCTTGCCAAGGAGCTCGCGCAGGCCGGGCTGGATAAACAGGATGAACTGCAACGGGAACTGCGGGAGGCTGAGGAGGATTTACGGCTCTTGCGCAGGATGCTTGATGGAGCCAAAGAACCGCTTCCTTTCCGGACTTCATTTAAAAAAACGTAATAACCAGGCTGGTTTCGGGCTGGACGAGGAGTGACCATGTTTCCCTTTGCCAAAACTTTTTCTTCCCTGCGCAAGGCAGATCTCATGGGTCTGATTATCATCTGCGCGTTACTTGCCGTGGTCATGGTGGTTTCCACCGTGGTGACCATCTCCTGGGTGACGGCGAATCTCGTCGATCTGGAAAGGGGGTGGCTTGACACGCTGGTTAACTGGCTGGTGGGTGCCGTCACCGGCATTGCCGGCTGGTTCATGCTGCCTCCTCTGGTTATTCTTATCGCAGGCATTTTCCAGGAAAAGATTATCCACAAAGTGGAAATGGCCTTCTACCCCGACAAGGTGCGGAGCGAGGAGCCCCGTTTCTGGGGTGATGTGAAGCACGACGTGGGTTTCGCGCTGTGGGCTCTTTTTCTGAATATTCTTATTCTTCCCCTCTACTTCTTCGGCATCGGCTTTTTTGCCTCCATCGGACTTAACAGCTATCTGCTCGGTCGTGAGTTTTTTGAAGGGGCGGCGGGATACCACCTGGGCAAGCCCGAGGCAAGAAGGCTGGTTGCCGGGAACAGGAGGGCGGTCTATGGCGGCGGATTTTTCATTACCCTGATGACCCTGGTTCCGCTGCTGAATCTTCTGATGCCGATTCTTGCCACTGTCTGGATGGTGCATGTCTATCATGGTCTCGGCGCGAAACGTGTGAACGCATAATCGATTCCGTGCCCGGCAATGGGTCGGGAGAATCCCCATCATTGTTTCGGAGAGTCGAGACCAAGTGAGTCGAGGAGTTCCCGGCGGAGGAGGGTTTCCGTCTCTGTGAGAGGTTTTTTGCCGATGTCCCGGACAATGGAACGTGTTTTCTCGGCCAGAGAGAGATTGCGTTCCCGGCAACGGATGCGGGCTTCTTCAATAATCTGCCAGTCCCTTCTTTCGAGAAACCGCTCAAAGGAGGGAAGGAGCTGAGGAAAAAGGACTTTGCGCACCCCGTCAAGAAATCCCGCGTAAAATCCCAGTGACGATTCCCTTTTTTCGTTGATGATGAAACTGATCATTCCCTTGGGGTGGGTATCCGCCAGGATATCTTTGAGGGAACGGCAGACAAACTCGATGGCTGAATGGGGAAAAGCGCTGATGATTTTTTTCAGGGTGATGCTGTCAAGGGTTGATTCAAGCAGTTCCCCAACTTCATGATAGATAAAAATGGGAATTTCCCTATCAATGACGCGATCAAGTCCCTCCTTGATGCGAAGCGGATTAATACGTCTGTCTGGAACCAGGCCATACTGATCAAGGGCGTGCAGCAGGGGCGTCCGGCAGGAAGACTGGATGTCCATGATATGGTCCCAGAAAAAATTGCGCAGGGGTTCCCTGCGGATAATGATGGTTTCTTCCTGATGCAGCATGGCAAAAGGGCTGGCAAGCTCGGTTGCCGATTCCCGACCGAGAATAAGCGCCCGACAATCCTCAAAAATTTCCTCACGCAGTTTTTCCGCAACAAAGAAAACAGCCTTCATTGAGCGGCCGTATCCTGCGCCGTAAAACAGTCCGTTGTCATGGAGCAGCCTGTTGACCGCTTCCGTATCCCAGGGCGAAATTTCTTTTCCGTTCAGGGGCAGGGGGAGATAATCGGCATCCCTGATGGTTTCCCAGTAATTCTCCTTGGCCTCAATCCAGTCAAGGAGATCTGTGGATTCAGGTTCATCCCAGGGTTCAATGTCATGTTCCCATTTGTAAAGATTGCGCAGTTTGAGAACCAGGGAGCAGATGGAGTAAATTCCGCTGTCCCTGGCATCGGAGATGTCACAGTTGCGGCGGACCATCCTGATGAATGCTGCGTCAACCATGTTGTGCCTCTTGTGTATGATTTGAGGTCTGTTGCCCGGGGCAGGTCGAAGGGTGTACCTGTTTTTTTCATGATACCATAGCCGGCAAAGATCATGCAAATCCATCGCTCTGGGTGGCTCCTTGCTTTCCTTGTCCGTATCCTTGCCGGGCTTAAAAAGAAAATAAAGAGAATTGGGAAATCGGCCAAATGGCCCACCTGTGAATGGGGTATTTGGCCACCTCGATTTTTTGTGTTGACGAAATGGGGTGGTTGGCTCGTTTCTTTCAATGGCTTGAAATTACGGGATTTTTTTGTAAATTTATTTGCATTAGCACAATGTGGCATGAAGTGTGCTCTTTGGAAAGTGTGAGATTTGAATTTGTACATTTTTCCGAAATAAAAAGATTTGAAAAAGAGGAGTTTTAAAATCGGGATAAGGAAAAAAGGTTAGCATTCAGGGGTCTCCGATTGAAAACCGCCATTTTCAGCCGGAAACCCAAAAAAGGACGGCGGTAGCCTGACCGCCTGCAAGGAGGGCACTATGGATGGATTATTTTTTCTCGTTTTTTGGCTTGGCTGCGCTTCAATGCACACACTTTATGATCTTAAGGTGAAACCGGTTCTGCAATCCTCAAAGGGGGAGAGTGATTTTTTCTGAAAATCACTTCCCCGGAAAAGTTTCATGTCAATAAACAACAGCAAGGAGGAGAAATTATGAACTCGGTTTTGGCCAATTTCATTCCCAGGAACGAAGGTTTTGCCGTCAGAAAATCATCACTCTATAATGGGGCGATGATGCTGAGCGGAATGCTTGCCGTCGCAGGCCTTGCCTTCGGACTGCATTCATTTGTCGCCGGGCATGAACATGTCTACGGCGTGACCAGGGAGGTGCCCTGGGGACTTCTTATTGCCGTGTATGTCTTTTTTGTCGTCACATCCACCGGACTTTGCCTGGTGTCATCCATCGGTCATGTTTTCAACATTGAAACATTTAAACCCATCGCCAAACGGTCCGTGTTCATGGCCATCGCCACCATTATTGCCGGATTTTTCGTCATCGCCTTTGAAATCGAAAACCCCTGGCGCATGGCTGTTTACAATATAACTTCACCCAACCTCACCTCCAACATCTGGTGGATGGGAACGCTTTACGGCGCATACCTCTTTTTCATGCTGATCGAGTTCGGTCTTCTCCAGCTCGGCAGGCATAAGGCCGCAGGCATGATGGGACTCATGGGGGTCATATTCGGCATCGCCGCTCACAGCAATCTGGGCGCGGTTTTCGGACTGTTGAGCGGTCGCGAGTTCTGGCATGGTCCGTATATGCCCATTTATTTCATTACCTCGGCGATGATGTCAGGTTGTGCTGCGGTGGTTTTCTTTCACTGGCTCGGTTACAGGGCGAACGGCTGGAAGATGAGTCGGTCGCTGGAAAGTTCACTGCAGGCAACCGCCAAGCTGGGTGCGCTGCTCATCACGGTAATCATGTTTTTTTCCACATGGAAGATGATATCTGGAATAAGCGGTCATCCTCCGGGAAAATATGAAGCCATGCAGGCGCTTCTTTCCGGTCCCTACGCGGTCAATTTCTGGGGGGGCGAAGTGATGCTGGGGCTGGTTATTCCCTTTATTCTCATCATGGCGGTGCAGTCCCGCAATATGACCGCTTTGTTTGTTGCATCCGTGTCCAGTGTGATCGGCATCTTCTTCATGCGCTATGACCTTGTCGTGGTCGGCATGGTGGTTCCGCAGTTTCATGAGTTGGGTGTCGTGGGCATGGATCAGCTTCTTTCCTATGCGCCGCGTCTCCATGAGGTCATGGTGACATTGGGCGGCATGGGCCTCTGCTCCTTCATGTTTCTTGCCGGTGAAAGGGTGTTCAAGGGACATCTCAGCGAAGACCATTAAAGACCTGTATTCGTGACATGCTGATTGCCGTGATCATGGAGGAAATATGGAAAACCGGAAAATGAAAATAACGCCGCTCAGGTCGGATATGCCTGTCTACTCCCTCGCCGCTGCCGCAAGGATTCTCGGCGTTCATCCAAAAACCCTGAAAAACTATCAGGATGCGGGATTGGTCCGACCGGCAAGCAGGGCCGGGCAGACCCTTTTTTCCGAAAATGATATCCGCTGGACGGGGTGCCTGCGTTCACTGATACACGATAAAAAATTCGGTATTCCCGGGCTCAGAAAGCTGCTGCAAGTGGTTCCCTGCTGGGAGGCGGCGGATTGTTCTGCCGGTAGATGCGGTGGCTGTTCGGTTCAAGTTGACTGGAGTGCGCCGCGAAGTTTGCGTCTCCATCAGGATGGTCAACCGGCTGCGGAGCCAAGAATAGCCGCAGCGCGAGTGCGGGAAGGCAACTCCATTCATTGCCTGAAATAAGGGCAGCCGGTTGCAAAGGCGCTGAATCGGGAGGAATTTGCCGATATGCTGTCAGACTATTCCGCAGACTATTGACGAGTCGTTTGGCCCCTGAAAGGGATGACGGGCGATGTTTTTAACCCCGGCATCTTCCAGCATGGAGCGTATTTCCTCCTCGGAGTAGGATCGCCCGTCATCGTTGTTAACCAGCATATTCAGGGAGAACAGGGCTGGGAACTCGGGGCCGTCCTTGCTGTCGTCAAGGATGAACTCATGGATCATGATGATGCCGCCCGGCTCCATTGCCGCAACCGTTTTTTTGATGATTTTCCGGCATTCGGCTGGGCCGCTGCTGTGCAGGATGTGTGACAGCCAGGCCGCATCAAAGGCGGGGCCTCCAATCGGGTCGCGGTGGAAGTCGCCACCCTGGAAGGTGATACGGTCGGCAAGGCCGAAGCGTTTCACCGTTTTCATGGCAAAGGGTTTTGTTGTCGGACGGTCGAAGATGACAGCGCAAAGTTCCGGATTGGCGAGGCAGAAGTGGATGGCGTAGGTACCCGGTCCTCCGCCGAGATCAAGAAGCCTGCGCCGATCGGAAATGTCAATCTGGGAGACAAGGGCGGGGGCGATGCCCATGGCCAGGTTGAACATTCCCATGAGAAAGCTTTCCCGTTCGACATCCTCGCCGTAGGAACGTGTCTCCACGGGGTGGCCTTGTGTCACCGCTTCATGGAGTTGGGCCCAGCCGTCAAGGATATGGTGATGGTGCAGGATGATGTGGCCGATGTATTCGGGGGAGTGGCTGGAAAGATATTCCCTGGCCGCAGATCCGTTTGAATAAAAATCCCCTTCTTTGTTGAGAAGCCCCATGGCGGCCAGGGCGTTGAGAAGATACTCGGTTCCCCGTTCATCCGCTTTGATGGTTTCGGCGATATGGGACAAGGAATAGCTTCCCTTGTTGATCGCGGTGAATATCCCCAGCCTGACCCCGGCCTGAAGAGCGCACCCCCGCCAGTAAGCGGTTGATGTTTTCAGCAGCTCGCCGATATTCCATTTCTTTTCCATGGTGTCTTTCCTTTTTTTTATTTCCGCTCAGAAAGTGTTTTTGTTTGTTCGCAGCCCAACCTCATCTCTAGTATAATCCGTGCGTTCAATGTATAGTTACCTTTTTTTATGCCACTATTTTATAACAGGCTGGAACAATGATGCAAATAAACAGAAAAGAGGGGGCCGGACGTCTGCCCCTGTGGCTGGTGCATGCTCTGATGCTCTTTGCCTCGGTCATTGTCTCCACCTCGTTTACCGTGGGGGAGGCGATCACCCGCGGGCTTGATCCCGCCGTTCTCACCTTGGTCAGGTACATTACCGCTGTTTTCTGTTTTGCTCCGATCCTGGTTGTGCGCCACGGTTTTACCATGCCGTCTTTGAGTCGTATTCTCGGTTACAGCCTCATCAGCGCCTCCACCGTCGGCTTTTTCTGGTGCATGTTCGAGTCGCTCCGCTACACCAGCGCGCTGAATACCAGTGTTATTTTTACCCTGGTGCCGGGCATTTCCGGCATCTACAGCGCGGTTTTTCTGGGGGAGAGGCTGGGCCGCGCCCGCATGATCGCCCTTGTTCTCGGTATGGCCGGGGCGGTATGGGTTATTTTTCGCGGCGATATCCACCGGCTCCTGGCGCTCGATGTCAATTACGGCGATCTGATCTTCCTGGCAGGCTGTTTTCTGATGGCTGCCTACACCCCGCTTGTCAAGCGGATACATCGGCAGGAATCCATGGTGGTCATGACCTTCTGGGTGCTGGCCACAGGTGTCGTCTGGCTGCTGCTGCTGTCCGCCGCCAAGCTGCCGGAGGTGTCCTGGCAGGCGGTGGAGGCCAGGGTGTGGGCCGGTATCGTCTATCTTGCCGTTTTTTCCACCATCGTCACCTTTTATCTCACCCATGTTGCCACCATTTATCTTGGGCCGACCAGGGTCATGGCCTACAGCTATTTTTATCCGGCCTTTGTTCTTGTCATCAATTGGGCCTTTGGTCATGGACTGCCCCCTGTCGTGATTCTCCCCGGGGTGGTTGTGGTTACCCTGGCAACCATTGTTCTCCAGCGCGGCAAGGTTGAAGCGGAGTGATTCATGGCGGAAAAGGTTGATCTGCGCAATCTGACATTGATCCGGTTGATCCGTTTTATGGCGGGTCTTGGTTTTCCGGAGCCGGTCGCCGTCCGGGTCTTTTCAGCCCTGCAGCGGGCCGGGGTGACGGATTTTTCGCAAATGACAACGGTCAGAAGGGATATCCGGTTCATCCTGGCTGATAAATCCGTGATCAGTAAACTGGTTCCTCTCGCTCGTGAGCAGTCCCGGGACGGCACGCAGAAATTTGTTTTCCGGCTTGCCGATGGAGCGGTGATCGAAAGCGTGTTGATTCCGGAAAACGGCCGTCATACCCTGTGTGTCTCCTCCCAGTGTGGCTGCGCCATGGACTGCGGTTTCTGTCTCACCGGACGCATGGGATTTATCCGCAATCTTTCTCCTGCTGAAATCGTGGGTCAGGTGCTGGCAGTGATTGACCACATGCGATCTTCCGGGATAAAACGTGCTACTCCCAGGGAATATGTCAATAATCTCGTTTTTATGGGCATGGGGGAACCGCTGGCAAATTATGACAATCTGCTCACCGCCCTTGCGATTCTGATGGATGGAAAGGGGCTTGAGTTCACCGAGCGTCGGGTGACCGTCTCAACCTGCGGCCTGGCGCCCCGCATCATTGATCTCGGGCGGGATGTGCGGGTCAATCTCGCCGTGTCACTTCATGCCGCTGATGACCATACCCGCAGTCTGCTGATGCCGATAAACCGGCGCTATCCTGTCGACCAGCTTCTGGCTGCCTGTCGTTCCTGGCCTCTGCCGAAAAAGAGGGTGATTCTTTTTGAATATATCCTGATCAGGGGAATAAATGACGGGGAGAAAGACGCCCGTCTGCTGGCCGAAAAACTCCAGGATATTCCCTGCCGGATCAACCTTCTTCCCTATAACGAATCTGATTCCCTTCCTTATGAACGACCGGATGATGACACTGTTCTGCGCTTCAGCCGGATATTGCGCCGGGCAGGTTTTACAACAATTGTCAGGAGCAGCCGCGGGGCGGATATATCCGCCGCCTGCGGGCAGTTAGCCTCCTGTGTCAAGTAGTTGGCCATTTGCCCCAATTTTATATTGGGGGATTTCCCACATCGAGTTTGTTCTTTTGTTGTGATTCTGCTCAACTTGCTGAAATAAATATAATAATTAATTTGTTATTTCGTTTGGTCCGGATGTTGCATTTTGTTTTAGTCATGAGATATGTTTGAATTTTCGCAATTTTTTTTAATAGAAATGTCAGTTTTGAGAGGGCCAATTGAACAGAAAAAAACTGTTTGTTCAGCCGTTTGGTGTCTGGACAATTAAGGTGACGGAATGTAAGAGAACGAAAGGATAGCCTCAGATTTTCTCCTGAAGTGTTCTGTTTCCCGACCCCGCTACAAGAAAGAATTTCTCTCCATTTGAATTCGTTTTGTAAAGGCGTATTTATCCGGGCTGTTTTTCGGCGGCAAAGCCGTCGGAGCAGTGTTGGACCGGCTGAAACCGATGAGCGAAGGAGGAATCGAGATGTCCATATGGCGATTTACGATTCAAGACAATCTGGTGAGCTACGGTGAAAAGCAGAGGAAAATGCTTCTCCGTAACGGCTGCAATGAACCTTTCAAGGGAAGATACTGGTGTCCGAAGGCCCAGTGGTTTCAAAAAGAAGTCTGCCCTTTTGTCAATCGCAATGAATGCGAGAATTTCAAGTTGATGTGCGGTTCTCTGTGAGGGGTAATCGTTTGCCGCTGATGTCTCCTTTTTTATATGCGAATACTAAAGAGTTGAAACGTAAAATTGCCCGTTTGTATGCAGAATGAGGGAATGCGTTATAAATGTGTGTTGTAATTTCACCAAATTGCTAAATTGCCTATTCCATTGAAGTCGGCCACTCTGGGAAAATTTTTTATTTGTTTTGTTTCAGTTTATTTCGGCACTTTAATTGTAGTTTTTGTTGTAGAACGGCTTTGCCACAAAAAAGAACAGGCAGATTGCTCTGCCTGTTCTTTTTTGTTTTATGAAGTCTATAAAGCTGATCTTTTTACGGAAATGTTAAATGCAGGTCTCCATCTTCGTTCAAGGTATAGACGGTCTTTGCATGATTCACGTCATAAACGTTGACGATGATGTCGTAGCTGCGTCCTCCACGTGAGTAAGTGTGGGCAATGCCCACACCAAGTGTGGCCATGTCGGTAACCGTGGTGGTTTTCCTGTCACCCCAGGAGATGTAGGCTCGTATTAAGTCAGGATTGAGGTTCAGGCCACGGAGGATTGCCGTCGTACCATTTGTTGTTGTCGTGAAATCACCAGTTGGGGCAGGCGGCTCGACTCCTATGGCTTCCACCGTTATACTATCAGTTGTTTTCTTGCCTGTGTGTGATTCCGTCATCGTGAGACTGACGTTATGAGGCCCCGTTGAATTGTATTTATATTCGATAATGTCATTGCCGTTGCCGCCTATTATGCTTCCAGCCCCGCCAAAACCCCATTCGTAATCACAGGTGCGAACCTCCTTCACTCCGTTAACATTTTCATAACAGGCTGATCGTGAGGCATTTAAGGATACGACGCGATCAGAATTTCGTGAGGAAAGACCTGAAAGATAGGGGATGATGATTATTTCGATATAACTTTCCCAGCTGACATTATCGGAATACCCCCAGTAAGCATGACACGAGTTGCTTGAGCAGGTGCCGCCATTGGGGGCATACGTATAGTTGAAACTGAGCGGTTGGGGACCATCAGCGGGACGTCCCGGGAATGTAGCTCCTGGGCCCGGAGCGACATTGAAAACACCATTATAATGGGTTGGACCGACATTCACCCCGTCTTTGGTGGTTTCATAATGGCATGTCTCACAATCGTACCCGAGCTGAGTATAGTGGCGGTTGTGCCTGTCATTGGCGCCGATTGCGGGCGGGTAGCCGTGGCATGAATCACAGCTGGACAGGAAGGCCTTCTCATGCGCATGGCAGTCGACACAGTCAAGGCCTGCGTTATGATCGTTGCCGCTGCCGTCGAAGCGCCAGTATTTTGTCTGGGTATGGCACACCTGGCAGATGCCGTCAGTGTCCCCGGAACGGGTAAAAGTTTCCGGGCCGGTGAATATGACAGGCTTCCCGTTGACGTTGTCAGAGATCATTTGGCCGTACTGCAGTGAAAAGGTCGTATCCGTTGCCGCAGTGAGATTGCCTTTTACCGTGATACTGGCGGCATTTGCACTGGTGACCTCAAAGGAATCATTGCCGTCCGCGTAGGTAACCCACAGGATGAGTCCCCGGTCCTGGCCTGTCTTGGCGTTCCAGTCCTCCGGGATTGACCATAAGGGGTCAACCACCGCGTACGAATTGACTGTAAATGTCGTTGCGTTACTACCCGAATCATACGAGGCGTTGCTGAAGGTCCCTGTTATCACGTCATAATCAGGATCAACATGGCGCACATCGTGGTTGCGGTGGCAGTTCCAGCAGTCGCCGTGGTGGGTCTGGACATACGGGGCACTGGTCTTGCTATAACCGGCACCTGATTGGTTGTTGTGACAGCTGGTGCACCCATCTTTCAGGAGATTGGGGAGCAAAGGCGATTGCCCGGACCAGTCCGGCTCGCCATGACAGTCCACACAGTCGATACTGTTTGTCCTGTTATGCGGCATGGAGTTTTCATAATAGTACGAGTGGGCAATGGCCACGGAACCAACCAGGAAAACACCGGCTAATACCACTATTTTCTTCATTATATTTTCCTCGAGATCATCTTCTTCAAAGAAGTATCAATTAGCATGATGAGCATTTCCATTACCCATTCGTTTTCTACAGAGAACGGCTCACTTAGTAAGGCAGCCGTATGATGGCCCCATTGGTTCTTACGTTAACGCTGCCGAAATACGTCTGATCCCACCAGCCGTACCAGGAGTCATACCAGTCAATGGATACAGAGTATGGCGTTATGCTTACCGGCACAACAACGTCATTGACGCCGCTCCATCCCCCGGCGTCGGCACACGCAGCCGAGCCCTGGGCCACAATGCCGCGGCTCGGATGCCGGATGATCCATACTGCATCCGCCTCCGGGTCACCGGTGCAGGGTGAGCCGGTGATGTCGCTGTCTCCCCAGACAAGTTTGAGCATTACCGTGCCGCCGAAGACCTTGAAAGTCGCCGGGTTTGACGGCGCCTCTACGTTTCCTGCCCAGTCCTCGGACCAGAATTGGAGGGTATAGCTGTTTTCGCCGGGGAGTGCGGCGATGATGACGGTATTCCCGGTTATTGCAGGGCCGCCGTTGATCGTATAGTGCGTCGCCTTGACACCATAGGTGCCGGTGTCGGTTGCGTTCAGCGTGATGACTACAGTGCGGTCATATTCTGATTGTACGTTTGATGTTGTTGACGGCGGCGTGGTGTCCGCGACAATTGTGAAATTCACCGGGGAATGCTGCGCTTCGATGTTGCCGGCCTGGTCCACCGACCAGAACACGAGACTGTGGCTGCCGGGCGACGTGATGGTTATGGTCGAGCCCACCTGGGGAACTCCACCGTCAACTATTGAATATGTCGTGCCGACACCGACCTTGCCGCTGTCGGTGATGGTATAGGCAATGCGCGCCTGACCGATGTAGGAAGTCTGGACATCGGAGGTAGTCACCGGCGCGACATGGTCATTGGAGGAAAAAACATTATGACAGTTCTGACAGGTGGAGGCCGTTGGGGTGGTGAAGCCCGGACCGTGACATGGGGTGCAGTTATCGTTATTCGCATCCAGAGCGGCATTATGTGCGTCACTGACATTTTCGTGGTAGGTCGTGTGGCAGCCGCCCTGCTGACACCCTCCGGTCCAGGAGGGTTGCAGGGTGTCAAAG
The DNA here is from genome assembly GCA_043809085.1 of Pseudomonadota bacterium. GTDB lineage: Bacteria > Desulfobacterota > Desulfobulbia > Desulfobulbales > SURF-16 > DB1. The sequence continues at coordinate 253,394 of JAZDEG010000031.1, forward strand.
GGCGTCGGATGACAGGTCGAGCAGTTGTTGTCATGGATCTCTTTGAGATCTGTGTTGTGGCAGATTCGGCAATCAGCATAAACCTCGCCGTCATAATCCATTTCACTGTCGTGCTCGCCTTGGGCAAAGACCAGCACCCAGTCGCTGCCAAGGGTCGCGGTATGATTTGTATTAACATGGACGCCGGCGCCTAAAGCGCCGTGACAGTCAACACATGCGGCCTCCGGCGGCAGGGAATTGGCGTGACAGGTTGTACAGGTATTGTTATGGATTCCGCTGACAATCTGCGGAGCACTATGCTCATGGCAGCTTATACACTCTGCTGAGCCCGTGACTGTTCCACTGTGATCATGGTCATGTTGGCTGAAATAATCCACCCCATGGCAGGTAACACATTCGGCAGGGCCGCCTGAGGCGATGGCCTGCACGACTTCCGGCTTGGTGCTTGAGTGGCAAGTCTCACAGGCGGCAAAATGGATCTGACCGACAATATCAGGCTCGCTATGGCAGGTCCGGCATTCTGTAGAGGAGAGAACAGTCTGACTATGATCATGGCCGATAAACTTGAAGCCCTGGCCCGCGTCGTGGCACAGGGTGCATCGCGCCTGGGCATAATGTGTTCTATTGGATCCGTCGTTTGTCCAGAACAAAGTGTTGGTGTGACACGCCTGGCAGATACCGGTTGGGGGAAGCGAATCGTCGGCTTCAACATAGCCCCCAAAAGGATTGAAAAAATTGACGGTCTGTCCCCCCAGATTGTTTTCAATCCTGTTTTTGATGAACTGACCGTACAAGAGACCGAACTGCTTATCGACCATGGCCGGGTCAACACTTCCCATGACGGTCATGGTGGAGGCGTCAGCCGCCAGGGTCTCAAAAGTCTGACCCTTGGGGTTTAGGGCATCAGCGACAAAAATAAGGCCGCGGCCGGGGGCGGTCTTTGCGCTCCAAGTGGCGGGATCGGTCCATTTTGCGGTGGCGTGGTCTAGGGTATAGCTGATTGCGGTATTTGCCCCGACTGGGGTAATGGAATCTATCGTACCGGTTACCAGATACAGATCAGAAACAAGAAAATCTCCGCTGAGGTCGGCAACACGGTGAAGCTGTCGCTGGAAGTGAGGGTCGTGGCAATCGACGCATTCGGTCGTCCATGTCGCGGTACCGTTAAGGGACAGACCGGAATGCATTGCCTTGGTCGGCGCACTTCCTTCAGGGCCATGGCATCTGAGGCAGATAAAATTCTTGACCGTGTCATCAATGGTAGCCTGTGGCGCTCCCCACGAGGTGAAGTCGCCCAGGGAAAACTCGTGGCAGTCTATACAGCCAATACCGTGTTGCGCATCATGTGGCGCGTGGATAAAGGATGCATACGCAGTTCCTGTTGCAAACAACAGACAGGAAAATACCGCCGGAAAAAACAGTTTCCTTTTTTTCATTTTGCAAATCCTTGCTATGGTTTTACTTGTTTTTGAATTTTCCATTAATTCATAAAGATGTTAGTGAGGTCAAATCATGTCATTTCACCCGGACCATGAAAACCACTTTGTGGCACAGCAATAATTGCTCCAACGACGTGATATTTTTTAAATTTATTTAAATAGTTATTGGTTTCAGTATGTTAGGCTTTGTCGGCCAAAGAAAAGATAACGTATAATATGTGTGGTTATTGGGCGATTCGACCCAATTTTTTTGAATAGTTGGGTGATTTCACGCAGAGAATTGGGTGATCATCCCGGTTTTAGCGGGAGCTAAAAGTAGAGTTCCATGTCGCTGGATTTTCGGAAGGCTTTACGCTAATCGCTAATGGTTTATCAGGTGGGTATGCCTGTTTTTTTCCAGTGCTGAGTCCTTTCTGTGTGAAATAAAATCAGCAGGTTGGAGGGTCTTTTTTTGATGATTTGTCCGAGTTTTCCAGACAGGCTCGGTTGTATATCTCAGGGCATTCGATTCGATTACTATGCGCAGAAAGAACTCAGGGAGTATTTTGTTATTTGCAATCAACGGCGCCTACATGGAGTTATAGTCAATTCTGGTGTTTCAAAAAATCATTTACGCGACGTTTCCGCTGCGTTTGTCCTCATCTGATTTTTCAACTCGCTCTCCATCCTTGAACTGAGCACCCTGTGTCACATCGGCGAGGAGTTTAAATCCCCAAGCTTGCGCCATTTCTTTTGAGAACTCCGACCAAGTTTCTAAGCCATGGATAAAATCGTTTACCTGGCAACACAACCTCTCGTCACATGAATCAAGAAAAGAGGAATCCTTTGAAATACTTCTTGCATAAGTTGCCGGGAAGGTTTATACGATAGTAATATTGTTGTGCAGTCCTATAGATGGTTCAGAAAATCCAGAAATTGCAGCCGCACAATCCTTATCGGATAAAGTGCGGCTTTTTTTTTGACATCATGGGAATGCCGACCGGACCAGCAGGTCCGGTGTATTATTAAATGGTTCTGATTGAACCGAATGTAATGGAGTAGCACCAAGTGAAACAAGGTACAGTAAAATGGTTTAATGCGGCCAAGGGTTTTGGTTTTATCGCACAGGACAACGGCGATGATGTTTTCGTTCATTTTTCAGCCATCAAGTCCCAAGGGTATAAATCCCTTGAAGAAGGCGCCCGGGTTTCTTTTGAGATCGTTGACGGCCCCAAAGGTCCTGCAGCAAATGATGTTGTTCAGCTGTAAGGCCAGTCGGTAAATCCTGATGACTTCGCCCTGCATTCCGCAGGGCTTTTTTTTTCCAGTTGGGCTGCTTCCGGCCCGCATTTCCATTTTAAAGAAGATAAGAAAACATGACAGAATTTAAAGAGATCGGCATTTCAGAAGGTATTCTCAAGGCAGTGCAGTTGCTTGGCTTTGAGAAGCCTACTCCTGTTCAGGAAAAAATCATCCCCCTCATGCTGGAGCAGCGGCGTGATCTTGTCGGGCTTGCCCAGACAGGTACCGGGAAAACGGCAGCGTTCGGTATCCCCCTGGCGCAGTTGATCGATACCCAGAAGGGTGAAACCCAGGGATTGGTGCTTTGTCCTACCCGGGAACTCTGCGTGCAGGTGGCGAGGGACATTGCCGCTTTGGGGCAATTTCTGCCTCAGTTGCGAGTGGTGGCGGTTTATGGCGGCGCAAATATTGAGCAGCAGATCAGGGATCTGCGCCGGGGCGCCCAGTTGATCATTGCCACCCCAGGTCGCCTCCATGATCTTCTGCGCAGGGGAGTTGCGGATCTTTCCCATATCACCACCGTTGTCCTTGACGAGGCGGATGAGATGCTGCAGATGGGTTTCCAGGACGAATTGAATGCGATCCTCGCCCATACGCCGAAAAGCAAGAATACCCTGCTTTTTTCCGCCACCATGTCAAAAGAAGTGGCGACAATCGCCAAAAAATATATGAACAAGCCTTTGGAGATTACCATTGGCGAGCGCAATGTCGGAACAGAGAATGTCCAACATCTCTATTATATGATTCACGCCAGGGACCGTTATCTTGCCCTGAAGCGCATCGTTGACGCCAATCCCGGACTGTACTCCATTATTTTCTGCCGTACCCGTGAGGAAACCAAGGATGTCGCCGACAAGCTCATGCAGGAAGGCTACAGTGTTGACGCTCTGCACGGAGATTTGTCCCAGGGGCAGCGTGATCTCGTGATGGGCAGGTTCCGCAGCAGAAATCTGCAGATGTTGGTGGCAACCGATGTGGCGGCCCGCGGCCTTGATGTGAATGACCTGACCCATGTCATCAACTATAACCTGCCGGATGACATATCTTCCTACACCCACCGCAGCGGTCGTACCGGCAGAGCGGGAAAGACGGGAATCTCCATTGCCATCATCCATTTGCGGGAAAAACACAAGATAAAAGAAATTGAGCACCGTCTGGGGAGAAAATTTGAATTGTCCCGTATTCCCACCGGACATGAAATCTGCCAGAAACAGCTGCTCAGCCTGGTTGACACCCTGCAGAACAAAGATGTCGACCATGGCCAGATTGAGCCTTTTTTCGCCCAGGTCGCCGAAAAACTGGCTTCCCTGGATCGGGAAGAACTGATTAAACGATTCCTGGCCATCGAGTTTAACCGTTTTATTGATTATTACCGGAATGTGCCGGATCTGAATCAGCCGGAAGAGAAACGCGTGTCGGAGCGGCAATCAGAGCGGCGGGTGCCGGCCGGCAAAAGCAGCGCCAGGCAGTCCCAGGGAGAAACGTTTGCCCGTTTTTATCTCAATGTCGGGAAAAAAGACGGACTACTGCCCCAGCGGATTATCGGTGAAATAAACGAGACGAATGTCGGATCACGCATCAAGATCGGCAAGATCGAAATAATGAAACACTCTTCTATGGTTGAGGCGGACAGCCGATTCATTGCCGAGGTTCTCGGAGCCTTCCGGGATCTTGTCATTAACGGCAAACCCGTTGCCATCGAGGTTGTGGCTGAAAAGAACAGTCCCGCAGCAAGGGGGGTGGCCAGAACCCGGCCCTCATCCAAGGTTGCCAAGGGAAACTATACGGCAAAATATCCCAAATCGGGCGGTCGCAGGGCGCAGCGATAAACAATATCCGGTTCACGGTGAAAAAGGACGGTCGCATGACCGTCCTTTTTTTTTGTGCATTTTTTCGAAAAATTGCGCGACCCCGGCAGCCGGCACGGCATGGGGACGGAGCTTCATGCTGCGTCTGGTCTGTGAGATGGCACGACATCCGTTGTGCCTTCGTTTTTCATAGTGTATAGTTCGGCGCTTCTAACTGCATTTTTTGTTTACTATACCGAGACAAGAGGTTTTTATGAACGTTCCAGCCCCAGAGATAAAACTCGATCATCCCGATGTAACCCGTGTTCTTTTTCATCCCCGGAAAGAAGCAAAAAGGACGACCCCTGCCGGTTGTCTCGATTTTGATATCCCCGTTGACAGCGGGGTGACCGTCGGCGCCCGTTTTCATCTGGCCGGGAAAGAGGCTCCCAATATTCTCTTTTTTCACGGGAACGGTGAGATTGTCGGTGATTATGACGATATCGGCGCCGCTTTTGTCCAGCACGGCATGAGTTTCCTTGCGGTTGATTACCGGGGATACGGGTGGAGCGGCGGCACGCCCTCGGCAAGCGCCATGATGCGGGACTGTCACACGATTTTTGAATATGTGCGGGACTGGCTAGCCGGAGAGGAGCGCAAAGATCATCTGGCCGTCATGGGACGTTCACTGGGCAGCGCCTGCGCCATCGAGCTTGCCGTAACGGAAAAAGAAGCGGTAGGCGGGCTTATCATAGACAGCGGTTTCGGCACGACCCTGCCTCTGCTGCGGTGCCTTGGCATTGATGTCGATGGTCTTGGGATCAGGGAGGATGAGTGTTTCAACAACCTGAAGAAAATCACGACATTCATCAAGCCGTTGCTCGTTCTCCATGCCCAGCAGGATCAATTCATTCCGATCAGTGACGCCGCGGAACTCCAGGCCCAGTGCATGTCCCATATGGGCGAATTTCAGATTGTCCCCGGCGCTGACCACAACACTATTTTTGAAGTTACCGGCAAGCTCTATTTCGAGGTGGTCGGGCGCTTTGTCAAAAAAATCGGCAAGCCTGCCCGGCGGGGAAAGTCAGGGCGCAGGGATTAGAACGCGTCGGATTTCCTGTTTCGCCCTGGGGGCATGGGATGATAGCGGTTTTAGGCCATTGTCAGCCCATGCCCCTTGGTTTTCATAATCATTCCCCTGAAAGCATGCCTCCAGATTTAAATCTCATCCTCATTATAATCATAATCCATCATATCAGTTGCCAGATTGAGGAAAACGCCGAGGGATTCACATAAGTTTTTTACAATCTGGCTGTACTGCAGCTTCTCTTCAACGGTCTTTGCCTTTGCCATGGATTTGAAAGCGGATTCCAGTTCTTTTGATATGCCGTTCATTATTTTCTCCGGGTCCATGCCTGTCTCCTTTTGAGGATAATTTTATTTGTTGTTGTGAAGGATTGTCTTTACTGCCCCGTTCTTTTGGAGGCATCGTGCTCTGTAAGGCGGCGGGCAAGAAAATCTTCGGCAGGCGCATTGATGTCATCCTGTCTGACGAACCGGATTTCATCGCCTGAAACAATGCCGCGGAAGTTTTCCTTGATTTGCACCCATTTCCAGGGTTCGGTACTCGGCAGTCTCCAGTTGCAGAGAAAAGTTATTTCTTTGCCGTTGATCCTGCCGTCAATGATAGCAGTGGGTTGATCATGATGTTTGCAGATCCCTAAATTTTCATGTTTGCGACAGTAAGGCGCCAGGCGCTGAACCGTTCCGTACACCATTCCTTCATCCTCTTTCAGGGAAAAGATATATTGAAAGTCGGCGTTGATAACGGGATCCCTGATGAAGGTGGAACTCCATTCACCGGTGACATTCGTTTGATAAAAGGCGGAGATGACGGGGTGTAGTTTTTTGAGGGCGTCGGTGAAGCTTGCAAGTCCCATGACGATCAGGCTGATCACGATAATGGCCGCAATGACGGGATTGTTTTTCAAGCGTGAAGTCAGTCGGTCAACGAGGGTGGGTGAATGCTTCACCATCTTCTCCTTCGTGCTGCCCGGTTTTTTGAGGTCAACCGATTCTTGTCAGGGTAAATTTTCCGCGAGTCTGCATGCGGCGCGGAAAGGTCGGGAAAAATTCGCCGATATTTATCGATAGAAAATTCTATAACATGACCCAAAAAAACCATGCAACCAAAAATAAGCATACGGTTTTTTCCGTACCGTGTCGGCCAATGTGAAAAAAGTTGATTTTCCGGCCTTCCCGCAGACCGTAAAAAGATACGGAGGTGGTTTCAGATCACCGCATCTCCTCTCTGGCCCGTTCGGATACGGACAGCCTCATCAATTGATGAAATAAAGATTTTTCCATCTCCGGATTTCCCCGTACGAGCGCTTTTCTCAATAGCGCTTACAATTTCCTCTGTTTGAGACTCAAGGCAAACAATTTCTATTCGCACCTGTGCCGGATATCCGAATGGAGAATGGTGGCTGTTTTCTTTGACATATCTTTGAAACCCGCGGCCCATTCCACGCACTTCAGTCATGGTGGCGCCGGGGAAATTTTCAATCTTGTGCAGAGCAAAAATAACATCATCAAGCATGTTGGGCTTGATGACGGCAATAATTCTTTTCATCAGAAGTCCCTCCTTTTTTCAGTCGCGTTTTCTATCCAGCTATATACGGCAGGAATAACGAAAAGGGTGAGTATGGTGGAAGTGGTAAGACCAAAAATAACGACCGAGGCAAGCGGGCGCTGGACTTCAGCGCCAATGCCTCGGGCTGCAAGCAGCGGCAGCAGACCCAGAACAGTTGTGGCGGCAGTCATCAGGACCGGCCGTAAACGAAGCAGTGCACCATCCACAACTGCATCGTGGATGGCTTGCCCTCTGTCGCGCAAGTCGTTAAAATAGCTTACGAGAACCATTCCGTTCTGCACGGCAATACCGAAAAGAGCGATGAATCCGACAGAGGCGGGGACGGACAGATACTCTTTCATGATAAAAAGCCCGATTATTCCTCCGACAAGAGAAAGCGGGACGTTAACGATGATAATGAAGGCATGCCGGAATGTGCCGAACGTCATCCAGAGCATGAGGAAAACACTGCCGATGACAATGGGCACAATGAGAGCCAACCGGGACATGGCCCGTTGCTGATTTTCAAATTGGCCGCCATATTCAATCGTGTAGCCGGGGGGGAGGATTATCGTTTCTTCAATCCGTTGCTGAATGTCGGCAACCACGCTTCCCATGTCCCGCCCGCGGATATTGCCCTGGATAATCCAGCGGCGCTGATTTTTTTCCCTGTTGATCTGAATGGGGCCGATGACCTGTTTCACTTCCGCAACCTGCCCGAGGGGGATAAGGTTATTGTCTGCCGTTGGCAGCAGGATATTGCGTATTTCCTGGGGATCATCGCGGAATTTTTCCTGGTAGCGCAGATGGATGCCGAATCGTCGTGTATTGAGATAGATGTTGTCGATGACTTCTCCTCCAACAGCCATCTCGACCATCTCGAGAATCTGGCTGACGCTGACGCCATATCGGGCACAGGCGGCGCGGTCTGCGATTACCTGGATCTGAGGCTGTCCGAAGCTCTGTTCAATGGACAGATCGACAAGTCCGGGTATGTTGTCGATGGTGTTTTTTATTTCTCCCGCTTTTTCACGGAGGATATTCAGATCTTCGCCGTACAGTTTGACGGCAAGTTCCGCCTTGATTCCGGACAGAAGTTCGTCAAAAGCATTCTGGATGGGCTGGGTAAAGTTGAGTTGGACACCCGGAATTTTCCGGAGTTCCTGGTCAAGAGCCAGAATCAACTCTTCCTTGCTGGTGAAGTCCCGCCATTCGTTGAACGGCTTCAGGGAGATATGTACTTCTGCGTAATTGACAGGGTGAGGATGGCTGCCTGCTTCCGGACGCCCGATTCTTGATACTGTTTCCGTTACTTCGGCAAACTTAAGGACCTTGCGCTCAATCTCCATGACGGTTTCAGTGCCCTTTTCCAGCGATATTGACGGCGCCATGGCAACTCCGATCATGATGGACCCCTCCTCAAGTGTCGGGATAAACTCCGTTCCCATGTATTGCAGGGACGCAAGGCTGAGAATGAAGCAGCCGGCGGAAAAGGCCACCACTGTTTTTTTGAAACGGAGCGCCGTCTCGAGCAGGGGTCTGTATGCTTTTTTCATCACCGTAACGAGCCGGAATTCTTTCTGTTCACAGTGTCTCAGAAGAAAAAGTGAAAGCACAGGGGCAACAAGAAGCGCGACAAATATCGACCCCAACAAGGCGAAAGCAATGGTAAAAGCAAGCGGCGAGAACATCTTGCCCTCAACGCCTTCCAATGTGAAAATCGGGAGAAAGACGACTATGATAATTGCAATGGAAAAGACTATGGGCCGACTTACTTCGCGGGCCGCTTTCATGATGATCGTGGGTTTTGGTTCACTCAGTTCATTGCGCTCACCCATATGGCGGTAGATGTTTTCCACCATGACAATGGCCCCGTCACCAAGCATGCCGATGGCAATAGCAATGCCGCCGAGTGACATGAGGTTGGCTGAAATATTTTTTAAATCCATGAAAATGACAGCGCCAAGGGCGCATACGGGAAGAGAAAGGGCAACGATGAATGCCGTCCGCCAGTTCCCGAGAAAAAGCAGCAGGACGACTAAAACAAGGGTTCCGCCCTGCAGCAGGGCGGACTTGACGGTGCCCGTGGCTTTTTCAACAAGTTCGGACTGCTCGTAATAGGGAATGAGCTCAACGCCTTCAGGAAGCGACTTTTTAACCTCGGCCACTTTGGCATGAAGCCTCTCTATGACATCAGAGGTGTTTTCTCCATAGAGTTTCATGACGATGCCGGAAACGACTTCCTGCTGGCCGTCCACGGTTACGACTCCTCTGCGGATTTCATTGCCGTAATCGACATCAGCCACATCTTTGAGATAAACTGGTGTCCCTTTGCTTACCTTGACCGGTATGTTCTGAATTTCCTCAAGTTGCTCAACCAGTCCCACGCCGCGAACAAGATGCTCCTCGGATCCAAGCACCAGAAATTGTCCGCCGACATTGCGGTTGTTCTGCCTGATGGCGTCGGCCACATCCTCCAGGGCCAACCCGTAACGGCGGAGGGAATTCGGGTCCACCTTTACCTGGTATTGCAGGACATGTCCGCCCATTGAGAGGACCTCTGTAACCCCGTGAACCGTCTGCAGCTGAAATTTCACAACCCAGTCATTCAGCTCCCGCAGCCACGTATTGACATCTTTGCCCCCTGTCTTGACTTTATTACGGTCCGCCTTGAGGTAATATATGAATATTTGGCCGAGACCTGTGGAAATAGGTCCCAAAGCCGGTGGTTCGTCCATTTCCGGCAATTCGGACATGGCGCTGGTCAGGCGTTCCGAGACAAGCTGGCGGGCAAAATAGATATCAACATCGTCCTCGAAATAGACATAGATGACAGCCATGCCAAAGGCGGATGTCGATTTTATCTGTTTGACCCCGGGCAGACCGTTCATGGCCGACTCAATGGGGTAGGTGATCAGTCGTTCGATTTCCTCCGGCGCCATTCCGTGGCCTTCGGCGAAAACCGGCACCATGACGGGGGAAATGTCGGGAAAGGCATCCACCGGCATATGCTGGTATTTGTATATGCCAAGGGAAAGAACGGCAAGAAGCGCAACCATGACCAGACCCGGAAACCGGAGGGCGGACTCTATGAGTTTGTTAATCATGCCGACCCCCTTAATGACCGTGCCCGGCATGGGAATCCATGCCGCTCGTCAGAAGTATTGCCTTGAGCTCAAAGGCGCCGTGAGTAACAATCAACTGGCCGACCTGGAGTCCTGAAAGGATTTCCACGTTTTCACGGTCATGACGGCCGATGACGACAGGAACATGAGTGAAGCCATGATCATCGGCGAGAAAAACGACATCTTTCCCTTCAAAATTCTGCACGGCATTGCGCGGTATGACAAGTGGGATATTCTCATCGGAAACACGGATGGATCCTGTGACAAATGCGCCGGGCATCCAGTCACCCTGGTGATTTTCGATGGATATTCGTGCTGTAGCGGCCCTGGTGTCGGCATCAACGATAGGGCTGATCATGGTGACCTTTCCTTCAGTCTGCAATTTGTCCTGGGATTCGATGACAACACTCATTCCCGGATGGATGAGGGAGATATCCCGGGTCGGCACCTTCAGGTTGACCCAGACCGTTTTCAGATCCGCTATGGTAAAGACGTTGACGTCGTCTCCCACTTTTTCGCCGCGAGTGATGTGTTTTTCAATGATCGTGCCGCTTATGGGGGCGGTAATTTCATATCTCGTCGTATTTTCGACAAACGCAAGGCTGTCGTTGAGTGGGAGAGGCTGTCCCGGTTCGGTGTTCCCAGGGGTGTAACGGGATTCATACATTTTTGCTGCCTGAAGGTATTTTTCTTTGCCGATCTTGATGTAAAGGTCTGCCGTAACCTGTTCGAAACGGTTGAGCGCCTCAAGGTAATCGTTCTGGCTGGCGATTTTTTCCTCGTACAGCTTCCGTTTTCTTTCATAGACTTTACGGCTCGCCATATAATCGGATAAGGATTCACCAAGTTCCGCACTTTCAAGCACTGCCAGTACGTCGCCTTTTTTCACCATGTCGCCGAAGGTGAAATTGACCTTAACGGCTACACCCTGTACCCGGGGGATGATATGGGCGACTGCATCCTCATTCAGCATCAACTCGCCGGTCAATGTCAGCTCCGAATGGAGTTTTCCTGAAGACGCCAATTCTGTTTTAATGCCTATTTCCTGTTTTTGTTCATCAGAAAGAATCAGTTCCCCATCTTCCCGACCGGTCTCGTCTGTTGTTTCATCCTCATGTTCACCGTGACCGGACTCCACATGATCATCGTGACTGTCATGGTCTGCGTGTTCTTTGTGTTCATTTTCAACTTCGCCATCCGGGCCGTTATGTTTGCCGGATATTTCCTCATGATTCGAGTGGTCATGTTTCTCTTCCTGTGACGCCAACGGCAGGGATACGAGTATGCCTGCAAAGAATACGACACTTAAAAAAATAATAATTCTGTTTCTCATGAGTTGTTCCTTACTCTGGGGAATCCATGTGATACCGGGAGAATGATCCGAGGTCTTTTGCCGTTATTGCTTCAAGGTCGGCAATGAGGTCATGGTGTTCCGTTTTTAAAAGCAAATTCTGCCTTTGCACCTCTATAAGGATCCGTTGCGAATCAAGGAGTTCTAGGTAGTCCTTTTCTCCTGCTTCATATGCCTTTTTCAGGGCCTCATAAGCCTCATGGGCCGCAGGAATAATCGTTGTTTCCGTTGTGTCCGATTCCTCGACGATAATCTGCAGCCGCTCAAGCAGGACAGCCAGTTCCGTTCTCATGCGGGAAGAAGCGCCGGCTAATTCTTTTTTGCCTTTATGGATATTTTCCGCGGCTTCACGAATGCCGCCTTTATTTCTGTCAAAGATTGGAATGGGTATGCTGAATCCAAGAAAATAAGCATGGTCATTGGACTCATTAAAATATTTGACACCCCCCTCGACCTCCAGGTCTGGAACGGCATCGGCTTTGGCTAAATCAAGTGATGCTTTCAGCTGTTCAATCTGCATCTGCTTAATTTTCATTTCAGGATGTCCCTGCGCGGTCTGCCAGAGTTCATCTTCCTCGGGGAGAAGCTGAATCGTTTGATCAGAAAATTCAACCTGATCGAAATAAACCTCTCTGCTCCCCCAGCTGGATGCCAGTTCAATCCGGGCCATTTCGAGTTCTCTTTTCGCTCTTGCCAATGTTGATTTTGCCAAGGCAAGTTCAACTGTTGTTTTTCTTTCATCAAGGGGGGAGATGTCTCCAAGGGCAATTTGTCTGCTGATGACATCCTGAACATCCTGGAGCAGTGCAATGTTCTTTGTTTCCAGAAGCAAAGACTGGTCAAGGAAATAAACTCGCAGAAACCGTTTTTTCACATTCCTTGACAGCGCGACAATTTTTTCCTGCAGCTCCAGTCGGGCAATGTCTGTTTCATGCTCGGCGATTCGAACACGTTTGTCGCGTTTTCCTGCCAATGGTATTTCCTGGCTGATACCGACAGTGGTCCCGAGAGCATCAACGCCGGAAAATTCTCCCGATCCGCCGAATTCCTCAAATTCACTGAAAAATCTCGGGTTTGCCAGGAGACCTTTCTGGAGTCCCGCTCCTTCGCGTGCCCATATTTCATGGGATGCCGCAGCAATGTCCGGATTATTGGCCAAGGCAGCCGTTATCGCATCCGCCAGGGTGATTCTGCCGGTTGGCACGATGAATTTTTCTTCCTCTCTCCCCGCAGCATCCGCCAGGGCTAACGTAAATGGCAGATAAAGACAGGATAAAACTAAAATGAAAGCTATATGGACTCTACTCAGTTTCACAATGGACTCTCCTCACTCAAGTGATTCTACACAACAGCACGATGTGAACAGATGCAACGAAGGCCTGCTCACTGATGAATTCCTTTATGTGCGGCAACCTGGATAACAGAGCCGGCGGGCGGGACGCTGTCAAGATAGGCGAAAAAACGGGAATACCTGGCATTTGCATGAGAATTTCCGGGAAAGGGGTGAGCAGTTGTTTGAGTTGTCAGAGTTGTCCCGTCGGGACCTATGACGTCAATGTCGACATGACCTCTTATTTTCCCTCGGTAGCCGAACGTTCGATTCATTGATCCGAATACAACAAGTTTTTCATTTTGCTCGTAAACATTAACTGAGCTGACAACAATGGTGTTGCTCGCTTCAAAGATTTTTATTTTTACGGCATCATTTTGAGTCAGGTTGGAACCCAAAGTGGTGCAACCGCTGGTGAATATTGTCATGCCGATAGCTGTGAGGAATGAGATTACGCTGTAAATGTTTCGAATTGCCATAATGGGCCTCTCTTGTCGTTTTTATAAATTTTGAGACTATGTATATCCAGTCATTTCTCGGCTTTGTGCTTTGGGCGCGTAGAATTGTGTCTTGTTCCCTGCATTTGCATCAGAAAATCTCCGCAAAGGACGAGAAAAGGCGAACCCTTTTTTTACTCCACTGAGTTAGATGGAATGGTTGTTGAGCAGAAAGTCGATTTTTTTAGAAAGACGAGAGGGTATCAAATAAGAAGAACAATTGTGCGAAGCGAAATGATTGTGTTGACTGCTGGAGGATTTTGCGAAGGAGGGAATGAATGGCTGGTGTCTGCGCCGGCAATGTACGCAATGTTCGTATTTTGCCGAAACAGCGAGTTTTTTGCGAGTTTGAATTCGTATTTGTGTTGATAGAGGTTTTGGTTTGCAGTGGTGAAGGACAAAGGGAAATCAATACAGGAACTGCATTGATTTTCACAGTGGTTGTCGTGCTCGATCTCAAATCCATGCTCGGTGACTGATGTGTTTTGAACCGGCAGCGAAGGGATTGGCGTTGACTCGATTGATACATGCCCGTCGTCACCAAAGCAGACAATCGCGGCATTTCCCAATCCGGGAAAACTGCAGAGATAGGCTGCAAGGGAAATAATCAACGTCAGTGTTTTTGGGCTATGATACTTCAATTTGATCTTCACCAATAGGCAGACAAATAAGTTTGGGTGTACAATAGTTGAATAATGTAACAAAAAATACAATGATTATCTATTTTTTTTATGACCACCTTCCTCGGAATAAAGTTCAAAAAAAATCAGAAGATTATTGGGTGGCAACGAGAAATTGATTATCCGGAGGGTATTCAGAGGGGGGACAAAATTTTGTGTCAGTTGAATCAGCTGAAAGCGTGAATTGGCCTGAACCGTGACGTCTCGGCATAAAGCAGCTTTCGTTCAGATTTCAGAAGCTTTAACTCCGTCCATGTGAATCCGACAGCCTCTATCTTATCTTTCCTTTTGAAAATGTTTTATGCTAATATTTGTGCATCAGTTTGTTACAGTTTGTCAGATGGTCGGTTTGGTGGCCAATTGTCTTCCGTTTTTTCAGTCAGCATTGCCAAAAGTTGACACGCATATTGTCTTTTATGGAGGTTTCATGAAGCGTTCGTTGGCTGTTTTCAGCATGTCTCTGTTCGGATTCATCTCTCTGGAGACGATTTCGCCTTGTCATGCTTATGACTTCAGTGAGTATCTCAGTATCAACGGTTTTTTGTCCCAGGGGTATATTGAAAGCCGCGGCAATAATTTTCTGGGCGATTCCCTGGATGGTTCTTTTCAGTTGAACGAATTCGGTTTGACCATTAATTCGGTGCTTACCGACAATCTGCGTTTTGGTTTTCAACTTCTTTCCCGTGATTTGGGGGAAGAAGGAAACAATGATGTTCTGCTGGATTGGGCCGTGGCGGATTATCGCTGGCAGGATTGGTTCGGCCTGCGACTCGGCAAGGTAAAACTGCCCATCGGTTTGTACAACCAGGGTCGCGATACTGATTTTCTGCGGCCCATGATCTTTCTGCCGCAAAGCATCTATGACGAAAACAAACGAACCCTGCTTGTTGCCGCCAGGGGTGGCAGCATCTACGGCAATATCTCCTTTGGCGGCAACGGTGATCTCGACTATCAGGCCTATTACGGAGCCGTGGATTACCGGGAGGATTCAGGGCAGTCACGGGGCATGGAATTACTGGTGAACGGGATGGCCAGGCAGCAAAAGCGTGGTGCGGTGTCTGATTTTGAGGCTGACAACAGGTATGTCTATGGCGGCTCGCTTGTTTATACTCCCCCGTTTGACGCCTTGCGGCTGGGGGTTTCCTATTTTACCGGGAAAACCGATTTTGATTTTGAAGTCGGTGGGGTGGATGGGGATGCCTCGGGTAACAATAAGGATTTTATTGTCCTGTCCATGGAATACTCCCGGCCTGACTGGAGAATTGCCGCCGAATACTCAGAGTTCACCGCAGCCAGGACGGCTCTTGGGGTGGATGTTCCCGGCGGCCGGTCACAGGGAGCCTATGTTCAACTCTGCTACCATCTCTATGAACCGCTTGTGCTGTCAGCCTTGTACGATGTTTTTTACGCGGACAAAAATGATCACGGCGGCAGTAATTTCGTTGCCCAGGGACAACCTGATTTTCTCGGCTGGCGCAAGGATTTTGGCGTCGGGATACGCTGGAATATCACTAACAGCTGGATTGTCAAGGCAGAACAACACTGGGTGGATGGGGCTTCGCTGCAGTTGCCCATTTTCAATCCACAGGGAGTTGAGGAACACTGGAGCTATTTTGTCTTGAAAACCTCCTTTAATTTTTAGGAGAGGGAAATGATCCTGCCAAAACCCCTTATTTTTTTCTTCCTTCTCCTTGCAGTTCTGGCGTTTCCGGTCGCCTGGTCTGAAGCTGCTGGTTTTGCTGTTGTGGTGAACAAGGGAAATCCGGTCCATTCGATGGAGAGTTCCGACGTGAAGAAAATTTTTCTCGGCAAGAAAATCTTCTGGCCCACAGGCGAGGGCATAGACGTCTTCTTACAGGCTGATGGCGATACCCACCGCAGTTTTGTTCTGGAAATTCTCCATAAATCGCCACGCCAGCTTTCCATGTACTGGAAGCAGGAACTTTTTTCCGGAACAGGATCCCCGCCGAAGGAATTCCCGGACAGTCAGTCCGTAAAAAATGCAGTTGCCGAAAATCCCAAGGCAATCGGCTATATTGACGCTTCCCAGCTTGATGATTCCGTCAGGGGAGTAAGAGTGGAATAACAGAATCGAGGGTATTGTGAGGCTGATCAACACGATCCGCAAAAAAATCTGGCTCTGCGTGACGGTGGCCCTTGTCGGTTTTGTCGTGGCAACGGGGTTTACTCTGTATGGCAACCAGCAGGTAATAACCCACCTTGCCCATATCCGTGATCTTGATTTCCACCTGGCGATGCGAAGCAATGAATTGCTAAATCTGTTTGTCACCCAGAAGAATTTTTATAAGGACAGTTTTTTGTTCGGGTCCCCTGAGTCGGCAAGTAAAGGGAATTCGCTCTGCGAAGAAATAGCGGGAAAAATTGAATCAATAACACAGATGAAACGAAGCACCCACGGTCTTCCTGCCGACAGGGTCGATGGACTGATTTCCCTGGAAAAGAAGTACTGTGAATATGTGAAACGGGCCACGAGCGTTTATCCTTTGCTGGCCCAAGGCAAAGATCCCGGTGATCACGTTGAAGAACTCAAGCTTCTGGCTGACGACCAGAGAGAAATTCAAAATGATCTCGAATATTTCTCCGATTTCTACAGCCGGCATTTCAGTAACAATGTCACAACGTTGATGGACATGACCAGCCGCAACAGTCAGTTGCTTTTTGTTTTTTTTCTTGTGTTGCTGGTTACAATGTTGCTGGTGGTGAACTGGGCGGCAAAGTTGACATTGATCAATCCGTTGGCCCATATCAAGGATGCGGTCCGTGCATTTGGCCGTGGACAACGCAGTTTTCCCGTCCTTGAGGCCATGGATGCCGAAGATGATATCGGTGAACTGGGAGCGGCCATCATCACCATGACAAAAGATCTGGTGAGCACCACGGTCTCCAAGGCCTATGTCGACAGCATTCTGCATAATATGAATGACAGCCTTATCGTCACCTCCCTGGATTTTCATATCCGCAGTGTCAACCGGGCCGCACTCGACCTGCTCGGCTATAAACATGATGAACTGATCGGCCGTCATATCAATACGTTTCTCCGGGAATTTCTCTGCGGCGGTTTAGACCCGGATGTCTGCGACAATGATGAGAAGCTGATTTCCCATCTGTGCAGCAATGCGGAAAAAATTTTTCTCACCAGGGATGGGCAGGAAATTCCGGTGCTGCTGTCCACCTCTTGCCTCAAGGATGATGAAAGCGATTCCCATGGGCTTGTTTTTGTTGCCAAGGATATCACTGAACGGAAAAAAGCCGAAGAAAAGCTCCAGCAGATGGCTCTCTATGATTTTCTGACCGGCCTTCCCAACCGCATGACCTTTCACGACCGGTTGGAGCAGACCCTGAAACAGGCGCATCGGGAAGGACACCAGGCAGGATTGATGTTTCTCGATCTTGATCGTTTCAAGGAAATTAACGACACACTTGGCCACGATTCGGGCGACACTCTCCTTAAAAATGTAGCCAGATGGCTCAGGGATTGCGTGCGGCAGAGTGATACCGTGGCGCGCCTGGGCGGCGATGAGTTCGCGGTTATTCTTGATAATCTCCACGATTTGCAGGATGCGGTCAATACCGCCGAACGGATACTGGCCGCATTTTCCAAGCCGGTTCTGTTGCGGGGGAAAGAAATTTACTCATCACCCAGTATCGGCATCGCCCTTTATCCTTTGGACGCCCAAAGCATTGAAAATCTGCTCAAAAATGCCGATATTGCCATGTATCAGGCCAAGCAGAATGGCGGCAACGGGTACAGCTTCTTTTCCTGAATCGGGACGGGTAGGGTAGCTGGGCGTGAAAAAAGCAATCAGGCAGGAAACGGAATACATCGAGAGAGGAGCGAGTTTGAATCTGATAATCAGTAATCTGCAAATTCCCATTGAAAAAGACGGTATTGATGAATATGCACACATCGCTTCACAAAAGCTGAAAATTGGTCGAGAAAATATCTCCATCACGAAAATTCTCAGCAAATCACTTGATACGGGGAATAAAGAGCAGTTTTTTTATAAAGTTACACTTGTTGTCAGAATTGACGACAACAGCTTTGAAAACACGCAAAAATTGCCTGTATACGAAGAAGAAAGGAGTGAAAACAGAAAAACAATGCAGATGAAGGACCGGCCGATAATTGTCGGTTTCGGGCCGGCCGGCATGTTTGCCGCTCTTGAACTTATTGATCGCGGGATTAAGCCGTTAATATTTGAAAGAGGAAAAAAGATCGAAGAGCGCTCCGTTGACGTGCAAAGATTTATCAAAGAACGGGAGTTGGACTCTGAGTCAAATATTCAGTTCGGCGAAGGAGGAGCCGGTTCATATTCCGACGGCAAGCTCTTTTCCAGGCGAAATAATAATTCGAGCTATGTCAACAGAGTCCTGAAGACCTTTATCAAATTTGGAGCGCCTGAGGAAATAGGATACATCAGCAAACCCCATCTCGGGACCGATGTGTTGTGCAAAATAGTCCGGAATATACGGCTCTATATTCTTGAGCGGGGCGGGGAGATTTTGTATCGCTCAAAAATGACGGATATCCTGATATCAGAGGGGAAAGCGGCAGGAATCATCATAAATGGTGAGAAGGAGTATCTTTCTTCAACCATCTTTATTGCCTTGGGCCATTCCGCCCGTGATACTTTCGAGATGCTGCATGGAAAAGGGGTTGCCATTGAGCAGCGGCCGATTTCCGTCGGGTTGCGGATTGAGCATCCCGTCGAAACCATCAATCAAATGCGGTATGGTGATAAATATAAAAATTTTCCAGGGTTGGGAGCCGCCACCTATTCTCTGAATTATACTAATCGAAGCATTCGCAGGGGGGTATATACATTCTGCATGTGTCCTGGAGGAGAGGTGATTAATGCCTCGTCTGATCAGGGAATGATGGTTGTTAACGGGATGAGTTACTCACGCAGGGCGTCATCTTTTTCCAATGCGGCGCTTGTGGTAACCTGTCATACGGATGATTATAAATCAACCAGCCCATTGGCCGGCATGGAATTCCAGAAGGATATCGAGCGAAAGGCCTTTCGTGCAGGAGGAGGAAGGGGGAGAGTCCCTGGGCAGAATCTGATGAGTTTTTTAGGGGAGAAGAGTTCCGCCGGCTTGAATGAAAATTCTTACAAGATGGGCGCGGTTTCTGCTGATATGAAAGACATCTTTCCCGGGTTTATCGTGGCGGAACTGTTGGCCGCATTTGGTAAATGGAAAGAAGACGTTCCGCTGTTTGTTTCAGATCAGGCGATATTGCTGGGTGCGGAAACCAGGACTTCATCTCCTGTCCGGATTAAACGCAATGAACGTTTTGAATCCGTAAATATAAAAAATTTGTATCCCCTGGGCGAGGGAGCGGGTTATGCGGGGGGAATTACCAGTTCTGCCGCTGATGCCATAAGGGCTGTGGAGATGCACGTATTGCAGTGATTTACCTCGTTTCACAAAAGTGTTCCTAGGGGCTCTCTGGAGAATGTTCCTATGAGCCGGTATTTGAATCCGTGAGCTGGATTGTCAGGCCCACGTCGCTCTGAAATTACAGAATTTATTCGTTAACAACCCCCGTTTTTTTGTGATAAGATACGAATAATAGGCATGCGGTAAAGCGTTGTTGTCTTCCGGTTTCAACCCATTTCCCCCTGGAAGAGAAAATTATGGTGGAAACGTTCAAAACAGAAATTGCCGTAAAAAAACCCCTGCTTTTTTTCGTTGGTCTGGCGCTGTTCGGCATTTTTTCTTTTTTTGGGTTTTTCAACTATGTCCAGTGGAAACATCATTTTCAGCAAGACACGTTTGACAAACTGGCCAGTGTGTCAACCCTTTTTTCCCAACAGCTGGAACTTGAGACACGGCAGATCAATATTCTCACCGACAGGGTAGTGTACGATAAGGAGCTGCAGGACTTCTTTCTGGCGCGGGATCGCCAGGAACTGCAGCATGCCGCCCTTCCCCTGTTCAGCGACATAAAAAAAACGTACGACATCACCCATTTATACTTCATTGACCAGCAGGGCAGGTGTTTTCTGCGGGTGCATAATCCGGAACGCAATGGTGATATTATCGACCGTTTCACCATGAAACAGGCCGCAAGCAGCGGCAAAATAGCGTCTGGAATCGAACTTGGCCCCTTTGGCACCTTCACCCTTCGAGTGGTACGCCCCTGGATGATCAACGGAAAACTGGCAGGGTATGTTGAGCTGGGCAGGGAAATAGAGCATATCACACCGGAATTGAAAAAAATCCTCAACATGGATCTTTTTTTTCTCGTCAATAAGCGCCATCTCATGCAGGAAAAATGGCAGGAGGGCCTGAAGATGATGGGGCGTAGCGGCAAATGGGACGAAGTGCCCGGCCATGTCGTCATTGACCGGACTATGCCGGAGATCCCCGCCAAAATGCGTGACTTTATCCTCCTCCCTCACGAAAAGAAAGAAAAGATGATCGCTGATTTCAGTTCGGGTGGAAGGACATACAAGGGTGGGTTTGTTCCACTCCATGACGCCAGCGGCGCGGAAGTGGGAGAAATTATTGTTTTACTCGATTACACTGAAGCCCTCGCTGAGCACCGGGTTGTCTATATTCTGCTTTTCCTCTGCGGCGGTGTGGTTCTGCTTGTTTATGTCTCTTTCTTTTTTTATACCGGCCATCTCCAGGGCGGGCTGCAAAGAAGTTATGGCCTGCTCCATGATGAGATAGAGACCCGCAAGAAGACCGAGGAGAAACTGAAAAAACATGAGGAAAGACTGGAGAACATAGTTAAGGAAAGGACAGCCAGTCTCGAAGAGGCCAACCAGCAACTGATACTGGCCAAGGAGGAGTGGGAAAAATCTTTTGATGCAATGGAAGAGGTCGTTACCATCCAGGATGTCGACATGAATATCGTCCGGCTCAACAAGGCGGCCCATAAACTCTTTGACCGAGAATATGGAGATCTGATCGGCAAGAAGTGCTATGAACTGTTCCGAGGTATCGAAAACCCATGCCCGAACTGCCCGGTTGTTGACAGCCTGCGTGACAATCTGGCCCACTCCGAGATCATCAAACATGAAAAAATTGCCAGAATTTTCCATGTTTCGGCCGCGCCGATCTATGACTCCGGGGGAAACCTCCTGTACATGGTGCATGTGGCCCGGGATGTTACGGAGAAGAAAAAGCTTGAGGATGACCTCTTCCAGGCCCGCAAGATGGAAGCCATCGGTACCCTGGCCGGAGGCATTGCCCATGATTTCAACAATATCCTTTCCGCCATCCTTGGATTTGCCCAGATTGCCCGTGAAGATGCCAAACAGGGCCGCTGCCAGCCTGAAGACCTGGAGCAGGTGATCAAGGCAGGCAAACGGGCCCAGCAACTGGTGCGTCAGATTCTTGCTTTCAGCCGCAAGGGAGGAGAACAACTGCTCCAGCCCATTGAGCCGTATCTTATTGTCAAGGAATCACTGAAACTGATGCGTGCCACGTTGCCTTCATCGATTGAGATCAGGGAGGATATAAGCGCTGAAAGCGGCATCATTCTGGCTGATCCCACCAGGGTGCAGCAGGTTGTCGTTAATCTCTGCACCAATGGTTTGCAAGCCATGGAGAGTGAAAAGGGGGTGCTCACCGTTTCACTGCAGAAGAAAAAACTGGAAAATGGTGTTTTATGGGAAGGCAGGTCCCTTGTCCCCGGGGAATATGTGGTACTTATGGTCCGCGATACAGGCCACGGCATGGACAAGGATACCCTGGCGCGTATTTTTGAACCCTATTTCACCACCAAAAAGATGGGCAGTGGAACGGGAATGGGTTTGGCCATGGTGCATGGCATTATCCTGGACTGCGGCGGAATGATCGAGGTTGAAAGCCAACCCGGACAGGGCACAGTTTTCCGGGTTTATTTCCCTGCTTTCAACAGTGAGACACCGGAAGAGAAAAGTGACCAGACACCTTCTCAGATGCAAGGTACCGAGCACGTTCTGGTGGTCGATGATGAAGAGCCGATCGTTACCATGCAGAAAAAAACCCTGGAGAAACTCGGTTATCAAGTGACGGGCCTCACAGGGAGCCTCGATGCGTTACGTTGTTTCAAGGACGACCCCAATGGTTATGATCTGGTTATAACCGACCAGACCATGCCGGTCATGAACGGCATGGATCTGGCCCGGGAGATTCTTGCGATACGCCCCGGTATGCCTGTCATTCTCTGCACCGGCTTCAGTCGTCTTATCAGCCCTGAAAGCGCTGAAACAGCCGGGTTGCGCAGACTGCTGACCAAACCTGTTACCGGCAATGATTTAGCTGAAATTGTCCGCAAGACTCTTGATGGGGTCTGAGACATCTCTCTGGTTGCATCTTTTCCTGCGGTTATAATTTGTAAATACTTAACAAAAAGAAGAGTTGCGATGTTTAAGGAAACAACAATTCTGGTGGTGGATGACGATGAGGGGCTGCGGCTGCTTTTCGTCCGCATGCTTGCGGGTGCGGGATATCTTCCCGAATACGCGGAAAACGGCAGGCAGGCGCTTGAACTCTTGTCCCGCAAGAGTTTTTCACTTGTGTTGCTGGACATCGAAATGCCGTTAATGTCAGGGATGGAAGTTCTGGAGCAATTGCGGAAAAATAAGCAGGATCAGGCTGTTATCATGGTCACCGGCATTGATGACCCGGATGTTGCCAAAAGTGCCATTGAACTTGGGATTAACGGCTATCTGATAAAGCCTTTTGAAAAAAACGAACTCCTGATCTATGTTGAGCAGACACTGCGCAGCATTGAGCTGGAAAAAAAGAACAGGGAATACAGGGATTCCCTTGAACAAAAAGTGCAGGAGCGCACCAGGGAACTTGAAAAGGCCTGCCGAGACCTGAAATCCTCTCAGGATCAGTTGCTGCACCAGGAAAAACTTGCCACAATCGGCCATCTGGCAGCCGGGGTGGCTCATGAAATCAATAATCCCACCGGATATGTCGGCAGCAACCTCTCCACTCTGGCAAAATATCTGGTGCGAATTACAGAATTTTATCAGCTTCTGGATGATTATCTTCCATTGTTACCTGAGGAAAAACTCGTTTCGCTGAGAGAGGAGAGGCAAAAACAGAAGATTGATTTCCTTCTGGAGGACAGCCGGGAAATTATCACAGAGAGCCTCGAAGGTGTGGAAAGAATCAAAAAAATCGTTGCGGGGTTGAAGTCCTTCAGCAGAAAAGAACAGGATAGCTCCTCCAGTGTCAATATCAACGAGTGTCTGGAAAACGCGGTTACCGTTGCCTGGAACGAACTGAAATACAAGGCGGATGTGGAAAAGGATTATGGAGACCTTCCTCTGATCAAATGCTTTCCGAACCAGATGGGACAGGTCTTTGTCAATCTGCTTGTCAACGCTGCCCATTCTATCGAAGGACATGGGAGAATTACGATCCGTACTTCCCAGGAGGGCGATTTTGTCTCTGTTTCGATTTGCGATACTGGTTGCGGAATGTCGCCTGAAGTCAGGGATAAAATATTTGATCCTTTTTTCACCACCAAAAAGGAAGGAGTCGGCACTGGTCTGGGACTCAGTATTGTATCTGAGATCGTGAAAAAGCATGAAGGGGAAATATTCCTGCAAAGCCAAATAGGGAAAGGATCAACCTTTACGGTGCGTATCCCGGTTGATCGTTCCTGAAATCCGCTTCCATCATCTTTCCCTGAAAAGATAAAAAAAGAGCTGCCGGATAGACGATAATCCGTATGGCGAACCGATTCTGCACAAAGCGCATCGTTGGAGAATCACGGATTATCGTCTTTGTCGGTCCTTTCCGGCTCTTTTTTCCCCCCCTCGCGTTGATCACGGAAAAAATAGGTCATGAGGTTGAAAGTGGCTCCGGCTATCGGCTTGATGTGGCTGACCCGGAAGATGAGGTCACGGCTCCGGACGCTTTCCACCTCCCGCACTTCGTGGAATTTTTTCAGGAGTTGACTTGCCGTCATCAGGCGGAGAAGTCCTGAAATAACAAAGACCACCACCAGTGAATGTGACAGGGTGATCGGGCCTATTTCGATGATTCGGGGCAGTCGGCCGGCGGTAAAACCGCCGGCCAGGGAGCCAAGCAGGACAAAGATGCTGTTGATCACTCCCCGGTACGCCACGCACCGCGCCCGTTTGGGAGGGGAACAGGCGTCAAAGATGAAATTGGCCGAGGCCAGGTTGAAGCCTGCCCAGACAAAGCCTGCCAGGATCTGGATTGCGCAGAGAAAGAGAAGGTTCTCGGAAAAAAGCCAGAAGATGGGCACGACACCTATCCCCCAACCGCAGATAGTGAGAATCTTCTTGTTGCCGAAACGGTCGCTGATGTCGCCCCAGTAGCGGAAGGTGAGGAACTGGCACATGGTTGCCACGGCAGAGACTGAAGTGAACTGCAGGTAACTGAACTTCAGGTCGCGCAGCATATAGAGAGCGAAATAGGGGGAGGCAAATGCGACGCAGAAGTTCATGGTGGCAAAGAAGAAGACGAATTTGGCAAAATTGGATTTTGGTGCGCGCCGTAGAAACTGCCAGAAGGAAAAGGCGTGTTCCGGCGGCATGTGATAATCCGGATCGTCATATCGGTGTATCCAGCGGGCGGAGTTGAGCCGGGCCAGCATGGCCACCAGGAAAACCAGGAGAAAACCGGCGGCTGCCCAGCCGGAATTTTTGAAAAGATGCAGGATGCCGCCTGCGGCAAGCAGGCTGATAAAACTGCTCAGACCGGTCAGCCGGTTTCGTTGGCCAAAAAAGCGGCCACGGGATGAGATGGGTACCAGATCCCCCACCAGGCTGCTCCATACGGGATAGATGAACCCTGATGCAACGTGACTCAGTGTCGCCAGTACGATAAGCAGGGTCACCAGGAGCGGGGGCGGCAGTGGAAGAAAGGGCAGAATGGCTACCGGCAGCCAGAGGGCAGCCTGTATTGTAACCCAGATGAGAATGACCTTCTTCCGGCTGCGGAAGCGGTCCAGGGTCAGGGCGCTCATCCATTGGGCAGCGGCCTCGAAGACAAGCGGCAGAGTGGCCAGCAGGCCTATCTGTAGAGTCGTTGCCTGCAGAAAAATGCCGAAAGGGCCGATGTATGTTTCACCCGTTCCGAGCATGACGGCATGGGAGATGCCGTCGCGCATCGGCGCCTGGGGCATGTTTCGGTCCGTTGCATCTTTTTTCTGCGCTGGAGAAGAGGCGCCGGATTCGGTGATATTCATGCCAGCTCGATGACCTGCTTGTTGGTCTTGAAACCTTTCACCAGAGAACGATTACCTTTTTTCCGTCCTGCATTGCGGCCCGCACCTTTTCCATGTGGCGCAGGGCGGCAATTTCTCTTTCAATGTCAGGGGTGCGGGTTGAAAGGGTGCTGGCAAGTTCGCCCAAGGACATGCCTCCGCTTTGTCTGATCTGCAGGAGAATCTGCGCCTGCAGCCCGGAATGTTCGGTTGTCTCACCGCTGTCCCTGGCCATGGTCGCGCTGCGAACCGCCCATGGGTCGCAGGTTTTGGCGGGTGATAATGCATCCATATAACAGTCTTCGCAGAGAAGCTGTCCGTGCCAGTTTCTTTCTTCTCCGTCAGGGATTTGTGCCCGGCAGTTTTCCCGATCACATTTCATGTTTCCTTCCTCCTTTTTTACATTTTTTGGGCGGTCAACAGAAAGACAGGATAGGATCGTAGATTCCCCTGGGCGTCCTCCTTGTTAATGACGTGGACCTCTGAAACAGTTGTTCTGGAAAAGCCGGATTGTTTCGCAAGCTTGCAGAGTTCCTGTGGATCGAAGCCGAGATGTTCCACCCCTGCCATGTCACCATGGAAAGAGCCGTCTTCTTGCGCCAGATCGGCAAAGGCGATAGAGCCTCCCTGATGAAGCAGTCTGCTGCATGTTTTTAGCATGTTTGCCGTGTCCTTGATGTGGTGGAGGGTCATGCTGCTGTATATGAGATGAAATTTGCTGTTTCCAAGGGAAGAGATGTCGCCGTTCAGATCAAGAAGAAGGGGCTGGATGTTTTCCACCCCCATGTCGGAGATCTTTTCCTTCAGCACGTCAAGCATGCCGGTGGAGGTGTCGGTGGCAACGATATTTTTGATATCATGGCAAAGTGAGATGGTCACCAGTCCGGTGCCGCAGCCGATTTCAAGGGCTTCCGTGGTGCTGTTGAGCGGGACGTTACTGCCGATGGCACGGATGACCTTTTCTGCGAGCTGCAGCCGTAAGGTTTTTTTGTCCCAGTCTGCTGCGGCCTTGTCAAAGTGATCTCTGGTCACGTTTTCTCCTTTGATAAAGTTTTATTTTATCGCTTTCTGCGGAGAAACATAGCCATTATTTCCGGTTGGCACAAGTGCATAAAAAAACCCACCCTGTTCCCCAGAACAGAGTGGGCGGAGAGAAAAGAAAAAAATGAAGAAACGAAAAAACCGGTCGGGATTTTCCGATCGGGGTGAAGAAAATGCAGGCTTAACGGCAGGATTTTTTTTCACCCAACCAGGATCGGCTCCGTCAAAGAGATCGGCGCCCTAGTATAGTGTTTCGTTAAAATATTTACAAAAAATGAATTTCAGGCTATCCTTCAAAAAAAGGAGGACAGCCATGGCCAGAAAAACACAACGTGCACCATTGACATTGACAGCCGACCAGCGAAACAAGTTTGAGCAAATAGGCAAATCTCGTACCGCTCCATTGCGGGAAGTCCAGAGGGCCAAGATAATAGTACACTACGCCGACGGCCTTCCGATAAGTCAAATTCAAGATCAGGTCAAAGTGAGCAGACCAAGTATTTACAAATGCATCGATAAAGCTTTAGCAGCTGGGCCTGATGCAGGGTTAAAGGATCATTATCATCGGCCATTTGATCCCACCATCACAGCTGAAGCCAAGGCCTGGGTTGTCAACCTTGCATGCACAAAACCAAAAGATCATGGATTGGCTGCCGAATTATGGACTCTCCAGGAGCTTGCAAAATTCGCACGTAAACATGCTCCGGAAGCAGGTCATCAATGTTTATCCAAAGCAGTCAAGGCAACGATCTGGCGAATTCTTGCTGCTGATGAAATAAAACCCCATAAAATCGAATATTACCTTGAGCGACGCGACCCTGAGTTTGAGCAAAAAATGCAGGAGGTCCTCATGGTCTATCGAGATATTAATCTGACCAACGACAACAAGCAAGGCAATGACCATCCTTCGATCATTACTGTTTCTGTTGACGAAAAGCCCGGGGTACAAGCCATTCAAAATATTGCACCTGATTTACCACCCAAGCCTGCAAAGCACAAAAGTGTAGGCCGTGACTACGAATACAAGAGGCTCGGTACTGTCTCTATTCTTGCTGCTCTCGACCTACACGATGGCAAAATAATTGCTCAAGTGCATGATCGGCACAGGAGTTGTGAATTCATAGAACTGCTCAAGGAACTTGACGACCGCTACCTTCCCGAGTGCATGATACGCGTCGTCCTTGATAACCATTCAGCCCATATTTCGAAAGAAACAATGAAATATCTGGCGTCCAGGCCTGGCAGATTTATTTATGTTCATACCCCGAAACATGGATCATGGCTCAATTTAATCGAAGCGGCTTTTTCTAAAATGGCGCGAACCTTTTTGAGGCATATTCGTGTTTCTTCAAAGGCCGAACTAAAAGAACGCATCCTTAAAGGAATAGAAGAAATCAATTCGGCGCCAGTGGTTTATCGCTGGAAAAAATTCGACCTCGACATTGCATGAATTGTAAATATTTTATTGAATCTAAATACTAGACATGATCTATGTCAAAAAATAGCAACACAAAGACTCTCTCAAGAGTATAAAATACTGGACATCTAACAATTTCTCTCCATCAAAAAGGTCACGCTATCCCTTTTCATGAAAAGTAAAGAAGTTTCCAAAGTCAGGGCGGGAGAGGAGAGCAGTTGACAGACGAGTTGTCAGCCTGAAGCAACGTTTTCCAACAGCCGCTGCCGCAAATGCATCGTCTCCACCAATCGGGCTACGGAAAGCGGCACAAGATGATGCCACTCTTCCTTACAAACGATTTTCCGGCGGACAGCACTGGCGGACAAGCCTTTCTCACTGCTCGGCCTTCGCCAGAGGATCTCGGTGAACAGCCCTAACTGCTGGAACATGCGCAGCTTCTTCTCACCCCAATCGTCATAGATGGTCAGAAAAAAAACCGCGTCAAGTGGCACATAATAGCGGTAAAGATCAGGAAAGTTGATGGGAAAGGGAACGATGGAAATTTCCTCCAGGGCCCCCTGTTCCGCCATGGCTGCACGCACCATGCAATACCGCTCATAATAGGTGAAGGGATTGGACGTCCTGCTGCTTCTGCCCGGATCTGCGGTGTCATCGTGGGTCAGGGTAGGATCAGGATTGGTGATGCCGATCACCAGATGATCACAACGCTCTTTTCCGGCCAGCAGATATTTCAGGTGGTCATTATGCAGCAGCTGAAAACGGCCGTGAATCACCCCGACTTTCATTCTCTTTGCTCTCTGCGACCGTCCTTCATTTGATCACCATGGCTTTACGCCGCCCCGGCCAATAAGGCTGATTGACCGGAGTATCCATCAGTCCCTGCAGCTTGGAGCGATCCAGCCAATTGAGCACCATACACATGACATCCTCCCCTCGCAGCATGCCAAGCCCGCCTGTTGCACAGCTCACCTCGTCAAACAGGATCACCTTGTCACGACGGATTCCCGGGCCCACCACGGTAAAAGGCACCGACTCGCCGGAATGGACCAGAGGTCCGGAACTTGGGGTGGAGTGATCGGCAGTGACGACAACCACCACCTCGTCATTCAGCAACTCGTCATACACCATGCCGATTCCCCGGTCAAGGGCCTCCACCACCGCCACCTTGTTCCGCGGATCCTTGCTATGTCCAGCTACATCAGGCGTCTTGGTGTGGACATGGATAAACTGGTAGTCAGCAGAATATTTTAGAGCAAGCCGTATCCGTTCGGCAAGATCGTGTCCGGCATCAGAACTGTCCTTTACTTTTACGGTATCCATGCCGAGAAAAGAGGAAAGGCCCCAGTACATGAGCCCCGATGAGATAGACATCCCTTTCAACCCCCATCTATCCGAGAATTTCTCAACCTCTCGCCAGCGGCCGGCCCGTTGGGTGACCAGAGCGTTGATTTCCATCTCGCAGGTTTGACGCCGTTTGAGGTTAAGAGGATGATCGGTCAGCTGCCGATGGCACCAGATGAGATAGTGTTTCAGCGCCTCAGCACTCAGACAAGCACAATCATCATCCCGGAAATCCCGCCACGGCTCCACTTCCACCAAAGGGTTGTCCGTTTCCAGTGGATCGGAATCGGTGATACAGGGAGAAACAGGCCCTGCCATGGTGACAACACCGTCCAGCCCATGGGTTCGATGAAAACGAAGGATAATGTTGCCCGATTCAAAGCTGGACACGTGTTCCGCCAGGGTAAGCTCTTCCTCTTTCAGTGCCTTTGGCCGGTGTTTGATCAGCCGAAGAGTACCACCATGCCGTTCGACGCAGGCAAAATGGGCAAGGATGGCCACATCATCAGGCTTCAGCAAAACACCTGCGCCAGCAGCCTCCAGATATCCCCGGCCGGGAAATTCAGATTGATCATAGCCGAACATGGCAAAATGGGCGTTTTCACTAGGCAGTTGCAGGCCAGGTCGCAACGCATAAAAAAGACCGTTACAGCCGCGGGCGGCCAGTCGATCGAAAGAAGGCGAAAAGGCTGCCTGCAGCGGCGTCTTCCCCCCCAATTTTGTATAGGCCCGGTCACCCAAGCCATCAAGCAAAATCAATATGCAGCAGCGCGACATTCCTCCTCCCCTTTTCTGCCCCACGATCATCAGTTGTTATAGGCGAAACCGATATTGAATATATTATACATCCTATTTAAATATTGGACTCTTCTTTTTTTTATATTATTATGAAAATTATGAAATTCGATCTGCATGTGCATACGTCCATTTCTCCTTGCAGCAGACTGCCCCTTCATGAAATCCTGAACGAGGCATACCAGCGCGACCTTGCCGGGGTTTGTATCACCGACCACGACACCATGGAGATACGTCACCATCTGCATGAAGGGGTTCAGGCGAACGGCCTCTGCGTTCTCTTCGGCATGGAATACTCCACCCGCCAGGGGGATTTTCTTCTCTTCGGCCCATTTGAGGAACTGCAAAAGGGCCTCCCCGCCAAAACCCTTCTTCGTCATGTTGCCACGTCCGGTGGCGTGGCGATTGCCGCGCATCCGTTCCGCCGGAACCGGTCCACCGCTGAGTGGTTGGTTGACCAGGGATTGTGTGAAATCGTCGAAGGCATCAACGGCCGCAATCAGCCCCATGAAAACGATGCGGTCAATGGGTGGAGTCACCGTTACGGTGTTAAGAAAGTCGGGGGCTCCGATGCTCATACCTTAGACGAACTCGGCCAGGTAACGACCCGTTTTTTCACCCCGATCCGCAGTCGGTACGACTTGATCCAGGCCTTGAAAAGTGGTCAATTTCTTCCTGAAAGAAATGCATTGCATCAGTCACCGTTCCTCAAATACCAAGCCGCGTGAGTACTCTTCCATCGTCTCCCCCCTCTTCTTCTCTGTTTTCAATCTTTATTTTCAGCACACCATAGACCTTTAGCTGTAATCGAACAGTTTTGCATAGTAGGCCGCTGAGACTCCTATCATTTGCCCGTTTAATTTTTCAGGCTCTTTGACAAGACGGTACAAGATATTTGGAATTTGGCATCTTGCCAACGCGGGACATGTCAAGCTGATCAGTATCGAAACAGTGTTTAAACTGTGGCCCCTGGAATGCTGGAGAAAAAGATGATGAATATCTAAAATGGATTTTCCTTTATTGATAGGAATTAACAATTTGACCAATTTATTTTCTTTTTTTATTTTAAGCGCCAATTTTGTAAAGAAATATGAATTAAAATCAAAAAGGGAGAGTGACATAATGAAAATGAGAAGAGTATCAGCAGCGTTTTTGTTTTTTGTTTTTATGATCTGCTCAGCCATGCTGCAAGCAGCTGAAGAAAAACATCAAGTGGTTGCGACGGACGAATTGAAGAAACTTCTGGACTCTGATACTTCAATGGTTGTTGTCGATGCCAGAAATCCTGAAGAGTACCAAGAAGTACATATCCGAGGAGCTATAAATATCCCTGAAAAAAAGTTTTCAGATCATGTCGATAAGTTACCTGATGACAAATCAGCACGAATTATTTTTTACTGCAACGGGGTCAAATGCGGCAAAAGTAAAAAGGCTGCAGTAAAGGCAATGGAAATTGGTTATAGTAATGTTTTTGTATACGCCGAAGGAATGCCCGTCTGGGAAGAAATGGGGCTTCCCATTTATGCAGGTCCTGACTATGAAAAAAAGGTTGAAACCACAAAAATTTCTCCAAGTGACCTCAATGCCTTAATAAAAAGTGGTGCTGACACATTCACCGTGGTTGATGTTAGAGATGTGGAAGAGTTCCAAGAGGGACACATCCCTGGTGCCATAAATATACCGGTTGCTTCTTTTGCAGCACAATCGGGCACACTCGATAAAAAGAAAAAAATTATTGTGTACTGCAACTCCGGAGGCAGAAGCTATAATGCCTACCGAAAATTGATGAAACTTTCTTACGAAGACATAAACCAAGCCATTTTCACTGATTGGAAAGATGCTGGACTGCCGGTTGATAAAAGAAGCTGATATACAGGAAAACAAATTTAAAAAAAGGCAGGGGTACATCTCCCTGCCTTTTTTTGTTGAGGTCTCAAGCCTGGACGAAAGCGTGAAACTTGAGATACTTCTGATTCCGAACCAGATTAATGTCAAAAAATAGCAGTATAAAGAATCTCGCGAGAGTATAAAATACTGGACATCTAACAATTTCCCGCCATCAAAAAAATCAAACAATCCCTTTCCATGAAAAGTGAAAAAGTTTCCAAATCAGAACAGGGAACCGAGAGACAGCCCGGCACAGAATGATGAACACCAGTAACAATCAGTTTATGATCGAAAACGATGATGATCAGTGCAAGAAATTCTGCGTTGAGTTAAAATGACCAGCAAAAACAGGCTGGAACAATGAGTGTTTGGGCTGAGGAATTTATGGAAGCTACATGTATCATGATAATGGGCCCCCTTTTTAAGGACAAACTAATTTTTCTTTTTTTTAACTCTCAAAATATGTTTTTTGGTTATTTTCTAACTCGTACTGACATCTTCCCGTAACATCATTATGGGTCACATAAAAAAATGAAGACAACCCTCGATTGCCTCCCCTGCTTCCTCAAGCAGGCGCTTCATACCGCACGCCTCACCTCAGCGCCTCCTGATGTTCAGAAAAAAATCATGGAGCAGTCCCTCGACTTTCTCCGCCGGGTGAATTTTTCCGCCAGTCCCCCTGAAAATGCTGTTGCCCTTTATGAAATGATCGCCATGACTTCCAACTGCAGCGATCCATTCCGTGCCCTGAAGCAGCAGAGCAACCGTTTTGCCTTAAAGCTCAAATCCCTGGCCCGCAAGCAGATTGAGGAATCAGCTCATCCCCTTTACAGCGCCCTGCTCTTTTCCATGGCCGGCAACATCATCGACTACGGATCCATGCACCACTTTGACATGGAACAGACCATACGCAAGGCCCTGACCATTGAGCCCGCAATCAATGATTTCCCGTCCTTTGCCGCGGATCTTGCCAGGGCAAAATCCATTCTCTATCTTGGCGACAACAGCGGTGAACTGGTCTTTGACTCCCTGGTCATTGAGAAGCTTGGCAAAAATATCACTTTTGTTGTCAAGGAAAGACCGATCATCAACGACGCCCTGCGTGAGGACGCTGAATTCTGCGGGATTGATACACTCTGCCGGGTAATCAGCAACGGAACCGGTTGCCCCGGCACGCCGCTTGCCGCCTGTTCGGAAGAGTTCCAGAAACTCTTTGCAAAAGCGGATCTCATTATCAGCAAAGGACAGGGCAACTTTGAAACCCTCTCTGAAACAAAAGCACCGCTTTATTTCCTGCTCACCGTCAAGTGTCCGGTGGTGCAGGAACATATCCGGCAGATATCCGGTCGCGGGGCTGAAATCGGCCGCACCGTACTGCTAGGAATGCGAAATGACTGAACAAGACAAATGCCCCTGCGATTCCGGCGCGCCTTTTTCCGGATGCTGCGGACCGCTCCTTGAAGGATCCAAACATGCCCCAACGGCCGCCGCTCTGATGCGCTCCCGCTATAGCGCCTATGTTACCAAAAACACAGAACATCTTCTGAGGACATGGCACCCCTCAACCAGACCGGGCCACATAGCTCCCCACTCCATTCCCCAATGGACGCACCTGGAAGTAATCAATGAAAAAGAAGACAAGGAAACGGGCGAGGCCAGGGTGGAATTCAAGGCGCGGGCACTGTCCAGCGGCCAGGTGCTGGTTCTCCATGAAATCAGCCGCTTTGTGAAGGAAAACAACCTCTGGTTCTATATCGACGGCGAGATCAAGGATGCGCCAAAATCAACTGCTGTCAAAATCGGCCGCAACTCCCCCTGCCCCTGCGGCAGCGGGAAAAAATTCAAGAAATGTTGCGGCCCGTGACACGCTCTTTTTCATAACAAATTATTACTCCTTTTTCTTTGCAATTTTTCCTATATTCGGTATTGTTTTCCTCATCATGAATCAAAGCAAAACAGGCTGACCGCATCCTGAAAAACCAGCCAGTCACTTCCCAGGGCGCAAAAATGCTTCTTCCTCTTTTCCAATGGCATCTTCTCGCGATCAGCAAAATGTATGACTGTCTTGCGCGACTTGACTTTCAAGAGGCAAGAACGCACCTCAACGACGTCCTTTCCGCCCTCCCCGATCATCCGGAAGCCAACCGGGGTTTACGCGAAGTTGAGTTCTGGGAAAATACCTTTCGTGATATCGCAATGCTGGATGAGCTTGAGGCTGCGCAAACCCTGTGGGAGAATATTACCGAATTCTCCTTCAACAATTCCGAATCACACCTGACCCTCAAGCGGAATCTCATCCGGGAACTGCTCAGATTGCTCTCAACAAACCCAACCATCTACAAAGCGCCGGAACTCTGCAGCGGCTATCTTCACCTTCTCCTGAACGATTTTGCCAATGCCGAGATCAATCTACGTCTTCTTGTCAACCACTATCCATCGAACGGGCGTCTGCGCGGCTATCTTGCCGATGCTCTCTGGATGCAGGGGCGCAAGGAAAATGCCGCCGCCACATACGTTCTTGCCCTGCTTCTCTCCCCGCAGGATGTCGACGTCGAATCATTACGCTGTCACGCCCTGGTTGCCATAATCGAGACCTACGGACCGCATCTCGCCCCTGTTTACGGCTTTCTTGAAGGGCATCTCCCCTTGGTGGAGCAAGAGAATAAGCCCATTTCCCGTGAGGCAAGGATCTATGAGTTGTTGCGACGAGCGGAACAGGCCAGGCTCCTTGGCCGACATCAGGCAATGGTGGATGCCCGACGCGAACTGAAGCAACTTTCACCCGATATCCTGCAACTCTACCTTGAGCGCCTGGCCATGTAAAAAAAGATGAAAAAAATATTCCGGTAGGACGCTATTTGTCCTACCACGGCGGATACAATAAAAGATATCACCACAACGCACCATTGATTTCAGCCCTCATTTGTGCGAGGCATTTTCGTTTAGACATCGGAACATAAGGAGGAAACCAGATGAACCGCCGCATTTTTTTCAAAACCGCCCTGTCCAGCCTGGCTTTTATCGTCCTTTCCCGGCCTGAAAAATCAGCCGCAAAAAAAAACATTCCCCTGTTTTCCTGCCATGTTGCCGGTTTTCAATATTATGACGGCCCGCGCCTTATCAACAGCCTGCGCGCCGGATACCATCTGACTCTAACCCGCGAACCCGCCAATCCCCACGACGACAAGGCCATTGCCGTTTATACCGCTGCCGGCCGGAAACTCGGCTACCTCCCCGCATACATCAACGAAACCCCGGCCCAGCAGATGGACGCGGGAAAACGTTTTGCCGCCCTGGTGAAAAACGCCGACCCCACCGCCCCGCCCTGGGAGATGCTGGAATTGACCGTGGTTATGGCAGATTAATCGGATCGAACACTGAAACGTTGAAACATTTATTCACTGGAACGCTTATGAACAAATATCACGCCCACAGCCTTGAAGGACAGCCGCCGGAAAAATGGCAGCCGTTGGAAGAGCATTTAGAAAACGTGGCTGAGATGAGTAATCAACGCAGGAGAATGCAGGTGGGTAATGGATAAAGCATTAACAAATCTTTGGGCAAAAACCTCTGGATCTGGTGATGACCGATGGCATCCTCTCATTCTTCATTTGCTGGATGTTGCAGCCAGTGCGGATGCCGTTCTCGCCCGTGAACCAGAAAAAACGCGCCAAATGATGGCGGTAATATTGGGCATGGGTTGGGAGGAGGCACGCCCGTGGCTCTTGTTCTTGGTGTCCTGCCATGATTTGGGTAAAGCTTGCCCTGGGTTTCAATCCAAGTGGCCGGAATTACTTTCAACGGCGGGGCTGGGGTTACCTCGAAGCCCAAATACCGGCATACGTCATGGGTATGTGAGTCAGGTTGCCCTTGTGCAGCTATTGCAGGAGAAGGGTTGGCCTGAGGAATTGGCGGAACTGGTGGCCGATGCGGTTGGCTGTCATCATGGAAATCGGTCGTCAGAGAGTGCAAAAGACCTGGCTTCTCTTGAAATCTATGCCGGCAGGGGTGAGCGGCTTGAAGCGGTACGGAATGATTGGACACAAGCCCGTCGTGATCTGGTAACGACGTTGCTGGAGATCTTTAAACCTTCAGCTGCCCCCACAAAATCTGCCCTTTCAGGCCCGGAATTCATGCTGTTGTCTGGGCTGACGAGCTTTGCTGATTGGATTGGTTCCAATGAAGATTGGTTCCCCTTTGGGTGTCCTGATGATTGCCTTGATCTTCGTATGTGGTTTCAAAAAAGCAAAGCAAAAGCAGATCAGGCTTTGAATGCAATCGGCTGGCAGTCACGTACCTCTCTTGCCAAAGAATTCAGTTCTTTCGAGAAAATTTTTGGGTTCCCTCCCCGTCCCTTGCAACAGGCGGTCAGTGATGCTCTTAGTACTCTACAGGAACCTGCGGTCATTTTAGTTGAAGCCCCCATGGGAGAGGGGAAAACCGAGGCTGCTTTTTTTGCGCATTTGGAGCTGCAACGAAATTTCGGCCATCGCGGTTTGTATGTGGCATTGCCGACGAAAGCCACCGGCAATGCCATGTTTAAAAGAACCCTCAAGTTTTTATGCGGCCAAGGACGAGAACGGAAGCTTGATCTGCAACTATTGCATGGGGGGGCACTGCTTAATGACACATTCCAAAATTTGCGCCTGACGGGCATCTATGATTCAGAGACCGGCGGAGAGATTCGTGCGGGTGAGTGGTTTACCAATAAGAAGCGGGCTCTCCTCTCTGAATACGGCGTGGGAACCGTGGACCAGGCCCTCTTGCCCATTCTGCCGGTGCGGCACAACTTTGTCCGTTTGTGGGGGCTTGCCAATCGTGTAGTGGTTTTCGATGAAATCCACGCTTATGATGCCTACACCGGCACTCTGTTAATCCACTTGCTGCGCTGGCTGCTGGCAATGGGCTCGTCGGTTGTGCTTCTCTCCGCGACCTTACCCCCATCGACTCGGCGTAAATTGGCAGAAGTTGTAGGTGCCGACTTGCCGCAACAAGAGGCCGAATATCCTCGCCTTTCCGTTTTTCACCCTGGCGGGGTGGAACAGGTCCATTTCGAAGCTGATCCGGCTAGGCGTTTGATAATACATCTGCATGGCATTTCACCGGATCTTGCGGCAATACGTTTGGCTCTGGAGGACAAACTTCAAGGTGGTGGACTTGGTCTGGCCTTGGTTAATACTGTGCAGCGCGCCCAAGATCTTTATCTGCTTTTTCCCGAAGGACAAACCATAGAGGAACAAGGGCAACGTGTCGGTAAACGCTTGGCCGATGGAACGGAAGTGTTTCTTTTTCACGCCCGCTTCCCGGCCGATCAGCGGCAGAATCGCGAGAATCTTGTGTTAGCGACCTTTGGGGAGAGTGGAAATCGGACTGGTAGAAAAATTCTTGTTGCTACCCAGGTGGCGGAGCAGAGTCTTGACCTGGATTTTGATGTAATTGCCACCGACCTCGCCCCCATCGATCTCGTACTTCAACGGGCCGGGCGTTTGTGGCGGCACGCAAGGGATTACAGATCAGTTTCTGAACCTGCCCTTCTGGTTGCCGGACTTGACGGGGACGAACCTCCTCCTTTTGGAAAACCACTATGGTGGGGTGCGGTGTATCGTGAAGATCTGCTCTTGCGGACCTGGTGCCTGCTGCGGGAAAAGCGTACGTTAATTTTGCCGGATGAGATCGACACGCTGGTGCAAGAGGTATACGAAGAACTTGTGCAGGTTCCGGACACATTCTCGGAACGGCTGGAAAAAGCTTTGATAGATGGGGACGGGGAAATGTTTGCCCAGCTGGATCGGGCCAATCAGGCCATCATAGGGTTTCCGGACGACGCTTCGTGGAAGGATGTGAAGTTCGAGAAAGCTGACGAGGACGAGCCCGGATGGCATCCAACGCTTGTGGCCCAGACGCGCCTTGGCGAACCATCCGTTGTGGCCATCCCGCTATGGCCGGAGGACGGATTCCATGCTGAAGCCATGCCGGATTTCACCCAAGCCAAACGATGGTTTCTGCGGGGCGTGAACCTGTCTCGCAAAGGTGTAGTCAAAAAACTCCAGGCATCCGGTGTGCCTGAAGGCTGGAAAAAAAATTCGCTTCTGCGCAATTGTTTCCCGTTGCTGCTTAATGATGGAGGACGATGGAAGATGGATGAAACTGTGCGCATGGATGATGAATTAGGACTGGTGTATGAGCCAAAGGAGGGCTGATGAGCCGATTCAACCTGATTGATGAAAAATGGATTCCGGTCAGATTCCTTGACGGAACCTACGACGAACTGGGGGTTCGCGAAACCTTGTTGCGATCACAGGAGATCGCGGCAATTGAAGACCCTTCGCCATTGGTGGTGGCAGCCCTTCACCGATTTCTGCTCGCTGTCCTGTACCGTGCACTGGAAGGGCCGACCGATATCGACCAGGCCATGGTCTTGTTCAAGACAGGACTTCCGGCTGAAAAGATCACTGCCTACCTTGAAAAATGGCGGGATCGGTTCTGGCTATTTGATGAAAAGTATCCGTTCGGGCAAATTCCAACATTCAAACCCAAGAAATGGAGAGCTTGGGCAAGCCTTGCTGTTGAGCACAACGCCGATACTGCGAAGGTTCTTTTTGATCACACCAACGAAGCAGAGCCTGGCAGCATCAGTCCGGCAGAAGCAATAAGATTGCTACTCGCGACTCAAACGTTCGCCGTTTCCACAGGGAAAAGTGAGATTTCCCACACTGGCACTGCTCCATCTGCTGGTTCAATGATGGTTATACCTATTGGGTTGAACTTGCTGGACACGCTGCATTTTTGCCTGATCCCGCAAAACAGAATGGTAATGCGAGCTGACATCCCGATATGGGAAAAAGAAACTGAATCACTGGAATACCTGAAAACGAAGATTAAAGTGACCGACAAAAAATCTGGAAACGAGAAGGATCGGACAGTTGAAAGGGAAGCTACTGGAGTTGTCGACTTATATGTATGGCGAACCCGCTCGATTGTTTTCAAAGAATCCTGCACAGGCCGTGTTTCTCATCTAGGTTTTGCATCTGGTGTTGGGTACAAGGAATCGTTGGATTGTGACCCAATGCTTGTATACACCATTAAGGAAATTGCTGATAAAGGCGTCAAGGACAAGGTTAAGAAAAAATTCTCAGTTCAGTTTGAGGAGAAGGGTGTGTGGCGAGATTTTGATTCTCTGCTCCCGGACGACACGGGGCTTGCTCCAAAGGTGATCGAACATGCAGCGATACTAACCAAGAAGGATCAAAGTCGATTCCCTAGAGGGTTGCTGGTTCTCGGTCAAAGATATTTTCCACCTAGGCCGAATGTTGTTTTTTGGAGAAAAGAGTTCTTTGCCCTTCCGGAGGCAATTTCTGGGGATCGTAATATACGTCAAGAAATTCATGATCTTCTTGTTGACGCTGAAAATGGGGCTGATGTGTTGAATGCTGCCTGTGAAGCCTTCGCCAAAGACATGATAGGGCATGGGATAAGAAAAATCGAAAAAACAGATGTCAGTGACTTTGTTAAGCAACTGTCGGCCCCACCTTGCTACTGGGCTACTCTGGAATCTCGCTTTCACGAAATCCTGCGCGAATATACCCTTGATAAAGATTCGGAGGACATTCGTTGTCAGTGGTTGAAATTCGTTCGCGAAAGCTTACGGTTAGCCTGGGGGCTGCACAGCGCATCGGTATCCACTGGCGATGCCTGGTCGCTTCGTGCCCTTGTGAAAGCCGAAGGGCTGGTCCGGAATAAGCTGAAAGAACTGAACGACGAGATATTGAAACTTGAATCGGAAAAGGAGGAGGTATGAGCGGATTCATTGAGTGGCTGGAAAAGTTAAACGAAAAAGACACCAAGGTACGGGCCGTGCTGCGACGAAGTCTCGCCTTCCCGCCGGGAAGATTCGTTCCCGCTTACCCCTATGTCGAACCGTTTGTCAAGGATGAGGACAAATTCTGGCGGCGGGAAATCTATTATCTGGTTGCAGGCCTCTGGGCCGCCCACTGGGGGGAAGGCCGAGCCGGAGCGCCTATGACCCTGGGTAAGGCATGTGCCGCTTATCAGGATGTAAGTAAATCTGCCAGCACGGAGCGTCGCTTCATCACTCTGCTGGATGCCGATTCTGAGCAGTTGCCTCATCGACTGCGCCAGATGATAGCACTTCTTAAGGAACAGCCAATTGACTTTGATGACCTGCTTAAGGGGCTCTTGTTCTGGAACGATGAGCAGCGACGTACCCAGAATCACTGGGCCCGTGACTTTTACAAAAGCTGAACCAACCAGACGAATGCGGATAAATACACCGATTTTAAGGAGATAAGTTTATGAAAACGATTATCGAGATCCACGCCTTGCAGAACTTTGCCCCTTCGAACCTGAACCGCGATGATACCGGTGCCCCCAAGGATGCCCTCTTCGGTGGTACCCGTCGCGCTCGTGTCTCGAGCCAGTGCCTCAAACGGGCAATTCGAGAGTATTTCAAAGGGCAGAATAAAATGTGGGTAGCCGACAGGACGAAACGTGTTGTGGATACTCTCAAGGAGCGATTGTCCCCCAAGTTGAAAGGCCAGAAAGACTATTCAGAAGAAAATTTGCTGAAGGTAATTGAAGTTGCGATATCCTGCCTTGGGAGCAAAAAAAAGGTTAAGGTGGACAAGGAAAGGAAGACGGATGTCCTGCTGTTTCTAAGTCCAAAGGAAATAGATTCCCTAGAAAGGGCCATCGCAGAGTCCTATGCAGATTTTCTCAAGGCTAAAACTTCGGAAGAAGTCGTGAAAAACCTGAATGATGCTCTTGATGGAGAAAACAAATCGCGGTTGAGCTTGGATGTAGCATTGTTCGGACGCATGTTGGCGGTAATGCCTGAGAAGAACCAGAATGCCGCCTGTCAGGTCGCCCATGCCATTTCGACCCATGCGGTTGAGCGGGAATTCGATTTTTATACCGCCGTGGATGACCTCAAGCCCGAGGACACCGCAGGCGCTGATATGATGGGAACTGTGGAGTTCAATTCGGCCTGCTTCTACCGCTATGCCGTTGTGGACTGGGAAAAGCTCGTTAAAAATCTTCAGGACGACGTGGATCTGGCGAAAAATGGGTTGCGGGCCTTCCTGGAAGGTTTTGTGGTGGCTGAACCAACTGGCAAGCAGAATACCTTCGCGGCCCACAACCCCCCGGAGTTCGTGGCCGTTTCCGTGCGTCACAATTCAGCGCCCCGCAACTTGGCTAACGCTTTTGAAACCGCTATTCGGGTTAGGAAGGACGAGTCCCTGACCAGAAAATCGGCGGAAGAGCTTGTCAAGAAGGCGAATGGCCTACAGACCGTTTATGGCGGCGAAGGGAAAACTTTTGTCCTTAATCTGGTTGATGCTTCCATTAATGGTTTCGGAGCACCTGTTGACACCCTGAATAAGCTTCTTGATCAAACCATCTCAGCCGCAAAGGAGTGAGCCATGCCAACTTTGTTGCTTCGCTTGGTGGGACCCATGCAGTCATGGGGAATAACCAGCCGTTTTGATCAACGTGACACAGGGAAGGAACCAAGTAAATCCGGCGTTATCGGCCTTCTGGCAGCGGCAATGGGGATCGACCGCGAGAACTGGCCCGACCTGGAACCGTTTACCCATCTGTCCATGGGGGTTCGCCATGACCGGCCGGGAATGCCCAAGCGAGATTACCAGACAGCAGCATGTGTCGCAACCGACACCATTATCAAGGCGGATGGTACCCCCGCCAAAGATGGGGGTGTTGTTTCACAGCGTTTCTACCTTGCCGATGCGGCGTTCTTGGTGGCCCTTGAAGGGGATGACCGTCCATTTTTGGAACGTGTGCATAAACAACTGAAAAATCCTGTCTGGTTTCTTGCCTTGGGACGCAAGTCCTATTTGCCTTCCGAACCGATCTGGATTTTTGACGGTGTGCAGGATGCGCCGTTGCGGGAAGTTTTGACGAGGTGGCCATG
Source organism: Pseudomonadota bacterium (assembly GCA_043809085.1). Taxonomy (GTDB): domain Bacteria; phylum Desulfobacterota; class Desulfobulbia; order Desulfobulbales; family SURF-16; genus DB1. The sequence goes on from JAZDEG010000031.1 coordinate 295,167, forward strand.
GATCGCCTCACAGCGAAAATGGGAAAAAATTCCCGAAAAGCTTTTGGTCTCGTTCGAGTCCAAAGATGGGACCGGGGTGCTTAAGATGGACCAGCCGTTGTCGTCATTTGCCGAACGGCGCTTCGGGGCACGTTACGTTCGCTCAGAATGGATACCCTTCCCTCTGGAGGTGGCGCATGTTCCTGCATAAAATTTATCTTAATCCTCGCTGCCGAGAGGCGCGCCGTGACCTGGCTGATCCCTATCAGCTTCATTCCACTCTCTGTCGGGCTTTTAGTGAGCCGGACAGGAAATGCCCTGAAGGTGAATTCCTCTGGAGACTTGAACCGGAGAATGATTTCGCCGAGAATCCGCGAATTCTTGTACAAAGTCGAACAATGCCTGACTGGACGGGAATCGGGGTTGATGGTTGGTTGGCAAAGGCTGATCCGGGAATCGATCTGAAAGATCGACTTACGCTGGATTTGTTGCAGGCTGGGCAGCGTTTTCGTTTCCGGCTGCGCGCCAACCCCTGTGTTACTCGGCAGGGCAAGCGGTTGGGGTTGCTGCGACTGGAGGAGCAGGTGGCATGGATTGCGCGAAAAGCCGACCGGCATGGGTTTTCCTTGCCTCAACCGGCATCATTTGATTTTGCAAATACATCGACCAAGCGGGTCGATGTATGGATTTCTCAGGAGCAGATGTTTCGAGCCAAGCAGCATACTGGCAATGGTATTCGGATTTTTTCGGTGCTGTACGACGGAGTACTCACTGTTATGGAACCGGAAAAATTCAAAGATACTTTGCAAACCGGCATTGGCCATGGCAAGGCCTTGGGTCTTGGGCTTTTGTCAGTTGTTCCGATGGCATGATGCGGGCTGGCCAGAAGCGCATGCTGCGAGTTGATGTTGGAGAAATGGATTATGAGTGATAAGGCGGAAACAAAGCTGGTTGTTTTCAAGGGCAGGGACATCCAGCGTATCCCGCATAACAATGAATGGTGGTTTTCGGTTGTTGATGTCTATGGCGGGCTTACGGATAGTCCGGATTCAGGGGCATATTGGAGGAAACTGAAACAGCGGCTCAGTGCTGAAGGAAGTGAAGTCGTGACATTTTGTCACGGGTTGAATCTTCCCGCCCCTGACAGAAAAATGCGACAAACCGATTGCGCCACCACCGAAGGCATCTTCCGCATCATCCAGTCCATTCCCTCCCCCAAGGCCGAGCCGTTCAAACGGTGTCTGGCCAAGGTTGGTTATGAGCGTGTGCAGGAAATCGAAGACCCGGAACTGGCAACCAAACGGACCAAGGCCCTTTACCGGGCCAAGGGTTATTCCGAGGCCTGGATCGAAAAGCGGATGCGCGGCATCGCCGTCCGGGCCGAGTTGACCGATGAATGGCAAAATCGGGGTGTCAACGGAGAGCCGGAATCGACTAAAAAGCAAAAAGGAATAAGTGAGGCAGGGTTAATGATTCAAAAAAATGGAAAGCTGGGAAATATGCATGCAGACCTTGGTGAAATTATTCTGTATCAGTCTGACGACGGCAAGGCGGCTCTTGATGTGCGTCTTCAGGATGAGACGGTATGGCTCAGTCAGAAACAGCTATCATCCCTTTTTGAAACGGAAAGAAGTGTTATAACCAAGCATATTAACAATATTTTCAGGACAGAAGAATTGGACGTCAAAGCAGTATGTGCAAAATTTGCACATACTGCCGCCGACAACAAAACCTACCAGACGAATTATTATAATCTGGATGTCATTATTGCTATCGGCTATCGAGTGAACGCCAAACGCGGCACCCAGTTCCGCATCTGGGCCACCTCCGTCTTAAAAGACCACCTGGTGCGCGGCTATTCGCTCAATCAACGGCGGCTGGCGGAAAAAGGCGTGGACGAAGTGCGGCAGGTTTTGCGTCTGCTTGCCGGCACTCTGGAAAGTCACAATCTGGTGAGCGATGAGGGCCGGGCGGTACTGGAAGTTGTCAACCGCTATGCCAGAACCTGGCAGCTTCTTCTGCAGTATGACGAAGACAAACTGCCGCTCCCCGCGACAAAACATGACACCAAGTCGGTCCTGGAAATCGACCAGGCCAGGAAGGCCATTGCCACGCTGAAAAACGACTTGATGAGCAGAGGGGAAGCGACCGACTTCTTCGGCAACGAACGGGGTCACGGCCTTATCGGACTCATCGGAGCGGTGCAGCAATCCTTCGGCGGCCAGGATCTTTACCCGAGTGTGGAGGAGAAGGCGGCTCATCTTCTCTATTTTGTCATCAAGGATCATCCTTTCACGGATGGTAATAAACGAATCGGCTCCTTTCTCTTCCTGTTGTTTCTCAAGGCAAACGGATTGCTGGAGGGTGGGAGCTTTGATAACCGGGCGCTCGTGGCTCTGGCCCTGTTGACCGCGGCCAGTGAATCAGGTCAGAAGGAATTGATGGTCCGCCTTATCATGAATTTGATTGCGGACGATTGAAAGCACTGAGGGATTGATATGGCATATAAGTCAGAGAAAACGAAACATTCCGGCGTCCAAAATGAATGTCAAAATATCCACGATGCAGGTGATAAGGAGAGCGGCCAATGACCGAATCAATCCTTCCGCCCCTTAAGCCGATCCCCATCAAGGACCGTATTTCTGTTCTGTATGTTGAAAAAGGTAATCTGGATGTCCTTGACGGGGCTTTCGTTATTGTCGACAAAAACGGAGTGCGTACCCATATTCCGATAGGAGGTGTTTCCTGTCTCATGCTGGAGCCGGGGACCAGGGTATCGCATGCTGCCGTCACTCTAGCCGCGCGAGTCGGTTGTCTGCTGGTCTGGATCGGTGAAGCCGGAGTCAGACTTTATGCCTCGGGCCAGCCTGGAGGTGCACGGGCTGATCGACTTCTTTATCAGGCGAAGCTCGCCCTTGACGACACGGCCCGGCTAAAAGTGGTGCGGAAGATGTATGAACTGCGATTCAAGGAAAAACCTCCGGAGAAAAGAAGTATCCAGCAACTTCGAGGCATTGAGGGGGTCCGGGTCAGAAAATTGTATGAACTGCTGGCCCGGCAGTATCGCGTGACATGGGCCCGAAGAAATTATGACTCCGACAACTGGGGAAGCGGCGATATCCCAAATCGCTGCCTGAGTTCAGCCACAGCATGTCTTTATGGTGTCTGCGAGGCTGCTATTTTGGCGGCAGGATACGCTCCTGCGGTGGGCTTTATCCATACCGGTAAGCCGCAATCATTTGTCTATGACATCGCCGACATCTTCAAGTTTGATACGGTTGTCCCAGTGGCCTTCAGGATCGCCGCTCGAAAACCTTACAACCCGGAGCGAGATGTCCGGCTTGCCTGTCGGGATATTTTCCGACAGACCCGCCTCTTAAAAAAAATTATCCCGACAATTGAACAGGTTCTTGCCGCAGGTGAACTGGCACCTCCGGCACAGCATGATGAGGCGGTATCAATGGCAATACCAAACAAGGAGCAAATTGGCGATGTTGGTCATCGTGGTTGAAAACGTACCTCCAAGACTAAGGGGCCGTCTAGCTCTCTGGCTCCTTGAAGTCCGGGCCGGAGTCTATGTCGGCAAGGTTTCTCTGCGTACCCGAGAAATGATCTGGCATAACGTGCAGGAAGGTATTGCCGGAGGCAACGCGATTATGGCCTGGAGTACAAACACCGAATCAGGATTTGATTTTATGACCTTGGGCCCGAACAGGAGGCTGCCTGTTGAAATGGAAGGCATAAAACTTGTCTCGTTTTTTCCGCAAGAAAATGATGATTCGCCACCTGAAGAGTTTCTTGAAAATGAATAAAATTTTGTTACAAAATATTGGTAGATTTTCCCTATTTGAAAATTAAATATGATTTCAAATTGTTAGAAGAAGTATGTTCCCCACAGGCGTGGGGATGAACCGGCAGTTCATGCTACCGGGCATGGAGGTGTAGCATGTTCCCCACAGGCGTGGGGATGAACCGATGGTTGAGGTCGGCATTGCCAGTGGGGATACATGTTCCCCACAGGCGTGGGGATGAACCGCTCGTTTTTTATGCCACAGCACCACGCTTATCATGTTCCCCACAGGCGTGGGGATGAACCGCTCTGTCATTGTGCGCGACTCTCGAAGATTTTATGTTCCCCACAGGCGTGGGGATGAACCGGCTGATGGAGTTCATTATCTATAAATTGTGATATGTTCCCCACAGGCGTGGGGATGAACCGCAGAGGCCGACCACACCTTGACTGATTCAGGTATGTTCCCCACAGGCGTGGGGATGAACCGCGATGCCATCTCGAGAACCGAATGATGCCCCCATGTTCCCCACAGGCGTGGGGATGAACCGATAAAATGAGTTATCTTCTGGTAACCGAGCGGATGTTCCCCACAGGCGTGGGGATGAACCGCGCATTGTCAGTGCAAGCGCCGGGAACACCAGATGTTCCCCACAGGCGTGGGGATGAACCGCGTGCTACATTTTGTGGAGGAATTCGATGGAAATGTTCCCCACAGGCGTGGGGATGAACCCGCTGATGTGCATGGTGAATCCGGCGGCATGCCATGTTCCCCACAGGCGTGGGGATGAACCGGTTTTTCTTGGCGATATGGATCCTGGCCAGATATGTTCCCCACAGGCGTGGGGATGAACCGAATTTGTTGCCTTATTACCTGACACTAACGTAATGTTCCCCACAGGCGTGGGGATGAACCGGTGGAGCGGTCAAACCGGGAAAAACTGATGCGATGTTCCCCACAGGCGTGGGGATGAACCGGTCACCGGCGCTATTGACTATGTAACGCAACCATGTTCCCCACAGGCGTGGGGATGAACCGTCGGGGCCGCAGGTGGTGTGAACTTGTGTGCCATGTTCCCCACAGGCGTGGGGATGAACCGACTGGTGCTCATCTTACTTTCAAGCGGATAAAATGTTCCCCACAGGCGTGGGGATGAACCGGGAGCTGTTTGTCTATTCTTTCGATTTCCCCTATGTTCCCCACAGGCGTGGGGATGAACCGAAAAACTGATTCATCGTCGGTTAACTGAATGTATGTTCCCCACAGGCGTGGGGATGAACCGACTGGTGCTCATCTTACTTTCAAGCGGATAAAATGTTCCCCACAGGCGTGGGGATGAACCGGGTTTGTTGTTGATAATGTTTTTTTTAAAGATATGTTCCCCACAGGCGTGGGGATGAACCGAACGAGCGGGAATACTGGAGAGATTGCGCAGCATGTTCCCCACAGGCGTGGGGATGAACCGATAGGTTTAGGTTCGACGATAAGGGCGGAAGAATGTTCCCCACAGGCGTGGGGATGAACCGATGAAAAACGAGCACGGAAAATCGCACAATTTATGTTCCCCACAGGCGTGGGGATGAACCGTCAACAGTCGGAAGTCAGACGTGGGAAGTGTGATGTTCCCCACAGGCGTGGGGATGAACCGAGATTGCCAACCGGTAGACGCACCACGAATCAATGTTCCCCACAGGCGTGGGGATGAACCGCCATTTGTTTACGTCGCCGGCAATGTCATTGGATGTTCCCCACAGGCGTAGGGATGAACCGGTCACTTCTTGTATATGCATTTGGAACTCATTATGTTCCCCACAGGCGTGGGGATGAACCGTGCAGTCAGGCACCACATTTTATTGTGCAACCATGTTCCCCACAGGCGTGGGGATGAACCGGAACTCCAGGGTATGGACACAACTCAGCTTATATGTTCCCCACAGGCGTGGGGATGAACCGTCAACAGATTTACTCAGCAGTGCTGGTATAATATGTTCCCCACAGGCGTGGGGATGAACCGGTAAAATATGACCGCCTTTCTATGTTAAATACATGTTCCCCACAGGCGTGGGGAACATTACTGGGACATGGCATCGGTTGGCAATCTCTCGTCGCCCCTCGCGCGGGGGAGCGGATTGAAACTCCTTATAAATAGAATTCTATTCATTTTGTCGCCAGGGTAACGACAAAAAAATATTATCTTTTGTTGCAGGCCGAGGGAAACCATCGCAATATAGAAAAGGGCAAAAAATCAACTCCCTTGTTTCCAACTCATGCAAAGGAACCTCATGACCCTTTTCGTCATCATTTTCATAACCATTTACACATTGATGCATGCCATGGTTTTCTGGGGGGTTTCGCCCCTGCTCCATGGTCATCGCTTGCTTACGGTTGCCATCATCGTCTGGATGTTTTTCATGATCTCCGCCCCGATACTTATCCATGTACTGGACGGGAACGGAAATCAGCAGGAAGCGCGTATGCTGGCGTTTACCGGCTACAGCTGGATGGGTTTTGCGTTTCTTGCCTTCAGCATGTTTACCGTTATTGCAGCCCTGGAAATTGGCCGATTTCTTTTTTCCCTTGCTGTTGCCGACCTTCATCGTTTTTCATTTCACACCGTTTCATTTTCCCTGTCGATTGTACTCATTGCCCTTATTGCCTCCATTTACGGTTACTTCGAGGCCCGCACCATCCGTGTGGAAAAAATCTCCATACAAACCGAAAAGATCGGTAACGGCAGAGACACACTGCGCATCGCCCAGATTTCCGATCTCCATCTCGGGTTGATTCACCGCGAAGCAACGGTTGCAAAAGTCCTCCAGCTTCTTGAAGAAATAAACCCGGACATGGTGGTTGCCACAGGCGACATGGTCGATGCCCAGATCGACCACCTGAACGGACTCAGCGACTTATGGAAAAATACAGATCCCCCGCTGGGGAAATATGCCATACTCGGCAACCACGAAGTCTATGCCGGGCTCGGTCAAAGTCTTTCTTTCCTGCATCAAAGCGGCTTTACCGTTTTGCGCAACGAAGGGGTGACTCCGGGAAACATCGTCAAAGTCATCGGCATTGACGATGAGCATGTCCGGGGATTCAACAGTGACGAACGCATCCTGCTCAAGGAAAATGCCTCGTCCCTTTTCACCATTTTCCTCAAACACCGGCCCGACGCGCCTGTCGGTGGACGATTGTTTGACCTGCAGCTGTCGGGACACGCCCATCGGGGACAGATTTTCCCCTTCAACCTCCTGACCGGGCTGCGTTTTCCCATGCAGGATGGTCTTTATTCCCTCCCGGAAGGCGGTCGGCTTTACGCAAGCCGCGGCACCGGCACCTGGGGACCGCCCATGCGACTTTTTTCACCTCCTGAAATTTCCGTGTTTGAGATATCCTTCGCAAAACATGGCAAAGACCGCTAAAATAAAGAGACTTTTCTTTCTTGAAAAACATCACATCTGGGAACGAAATCAATATGGATATACTGCTCGATGAAACAGAACTGCGTGTGCTTGGCTGCTTGCTGGAAAAAGAAATGGCAACCCCGGAATATTATCCTCTTTCCCTGAACGCTCTGGTCAACGCCTGCAACCAGAAGTCAAACCGGGAGCCTGTGGTGTCCTATGACGAAACAACGGTTATTCACGCAGTGCAGACCCTGAAAGACAAACGTTTTGCCGTGCAGAGCGACGCGAGCCGGGTTCCGAAATACGGGCAGAATTTCTCCAAAATAAAGAATCTGCTGCGCAAGGAGGCCGCGCTCCTCTGCCTGCTTCTGCTGCGCGGAGCGCAAACCGTGGGCGAACTGAGAGGCCGCTCTGAACGTCTGTATGAATTCGTTGATCTTGCCGACGTGGAGAGAACGCTGAACAACCTGATTGACATGGAATACGTGGTGCGATTGCCCAGACAGCCGGGCAGGAAGGAGTCACGTTTCGCCCATCTGCTGGGTGGAGAGGTGAAGATTGATGAGGATTTTCCAGAACCATTGGAACCAGGCAGTCAGAACATGCCGGACGGGAAGAATCGCATCACCGTGCTTGAGGAAGAAATCAACGCCATCAGGACAGAACTGGAAGCCCTGAAAGAGACCTTTGAAAATTTCAAAAAACAGTTTGAATAGGCAAAGGACAGAAAGATTCCCGCCCTTTGCTTCTTTTTATTTTCCCGATTACTTGCCGTTGAACTTATCGAAGTGGGCGAATTCGTCGATCTCTCTTCTTTTCGGGGCTGACGGCGCATGATCCGGATAACCCACCGGAATCATGGACACAACATCGTACCCTTCAGGCACTCCAAGAATTTTTCCTGCCCGTTCATGATCAAACAGGCCGACAACAACCGACCCGAGGCCGAGACCATGAGCGGCCATGCAGATATTCTGGGTGGCGATGCCCAGGTCATACATGAACCACTCATTGAACTTGGTGACAAGCAGCCCCTTATACCAGCCGGATTTTTTCGCCTCTGCTGCCATGACAAAAATAACAGAAGCCTGGGTCATTGCCGGTCCTGCCGGATTCTTGGGGCTGAGTATCTCCTGCAGTTGCAGCTTGACATCGTTATCTCTGACAACGATGACTTCCCAGCATTGGCTGTTGGCCCAGGAAGGAGCCCAACGAACCGCATCAAGCAATTGACGCACCTGTTCATCAGAGACATATTCATCGGTGAATCTGCGTATGCTGCGCCGTTCACGGATCGCTTCCATTATGTTCATCATGTTCCCCCTGGATAAAAAAAGAGAAAAACAAAAGAAAAAGTCAGGAGAACGGAAAAGCAGCTATCCCGACTTCCCGACCTCTGGCTCCTATCCCTGAAGCATTTTCGCCATTTCTTTCGCGCCGTAGGTGATAATGATATCCGCCCCGGCCCGGTGGATGGAAAGCAGGGTCTCGGCCATAACCCTTTGCGGGTCGATCCAGCCTCGCTCTCCCGCCGCCTTGATCATGGCATATTCACCGCTGACATGATAGGCGGCGATGGGCAGATCAAATTCATCCCGAAGTTTGCTGATGATATCAAGATAGGCGACAGCCGGTTTCACCATCAGAATATCGGCGCCTTCGTCAACATCAAGGGTTGCCTCCCGCAGCGCTTCACGGGAATTTGCCGGATCCATCTGATATCCCTGTCGGTCACCTTCCTGGGGGGCGCATTCGGCGGCATCACGGAACGGGCCGTAAAAGGCTGACGCGTATTTGACGGCATAAGACATGATGGGCACCATTTCATAGTTGTTCTCATCAAGAATACCGCGGATTTCCGACACCCGACCATCCATCATGTCCGAAGGAGCGACGATGTCCGCTCCGGCCTTGGCATGGGAAAGAGCAACCTGACCGAGAACCTCGAGGGTTGCATCGTTATCCACCTGTTTGTTTAATATGATGCCGCAATGCCCATGGCTGGTGTACTCACAGAGACAGACATCGGTGGTGACCATGAGCCCGGGAGCCTTGTTTTTCAGCTCCTTGATGGCGCGCTGTATAATGCCGTCTTTGGCGTGGGCGCCGGAGCCAACCGGATCCTTTGATTCGGGAAGACCGAAGAGGATGACATGGTTCAGTCCCAGCCCCATAATCTCCTTGGCCTCCTTGCCGAGCTGGTCAACCGACATGCGGAAAACACCGGGCATGGAAGAAATCTCTTCCCGCTTGCCCTTGCCGGGCATGATAAAAAGCGGATAAACAAACTGCTCGGGGGACAGACGTGTTTCCCGGATCAGGGAACGCAGTTGAGGGTTCCGCCGAAACCTGCGGGGACGATAATCAGGAAAAACCATATAATTCCCTCCGGATAAAATAGGTCAGAGTTCAAAGTTTAAAATCCCAGATTCCAGATTGAAAAGAAGCTTCCCCTAACTGAAACATGAAACTTTGCTGTAATTAAAGACGGAAAATCTCGGTGACAAGATCATTAATATACAGATCAGGGGTTTCGACCCCTTTCACCGTGATCAGCATATTGTCCACATTTTTCTTCTGGCGGATCAGTTTCAAGCCGTACTCAAAGACATGAAAAATCGTTTCACAGCGTTCAATCACCGCAACATTATTCCACTCTTCTTTTACCACAATCCGGTCGATCGCTTCATCATCAAATGAAACGTGCAGACCGTATTCATTTGAAACAAGTTCGGCACATTCACGGATATGACGGACGAGTGCGATGAACTCATTGCAGACATCACGGGGATCAAGGATTTCCTCCTGACAGCGAAGTGCGATCATCTCGATGCGCCGCTCAGAGGGGGTCACATCATGAGTCTGAAGCAATTTCTCCTGCTTCTTGCTGATGAACCGGACAATCCGCTCAAACTCATCAGCCACCAGCTCATAGAAACGGGACCGATGCATCTGCTGCGTTTTTTCGTCCTCCAATAATTTCTTGAGCTCCTGGCCTGGATTTTCGACAATTTCCGGGGTAACGACAAGAAAACGGATCTCGGTTGAAGGCAGGGTTTTCTCAAAATGCAAGAGAAGATGCTCCATCACGCTGACAAGTCCCCTGGCGCCGGTCCGTTCCCGCACAGCTTTTGCCGCAATAAGGCGCAACGCCTGTTCCTCAAACTGCAGATGGATTTTATAGGAGGAAAAATCCTGTTTTTTCGCCACCACCACAGGGCTGTTCGGGTTGATGAGGATTTCGAAAAGATCGTCCTCATTCAACTCATCGAGCACGGCAAGGACAGGAAGCCTGCCGACAAACTCGCTCTCAAAACCGAACTCAATGAGATCTTCCGCCTTTACCTGACGAAAAAGCCGCGCATCCTCCTTCATGGATGTTACCGGCTTCTCAAAACCGATGGACTGCTGCTGCGTTCTTTTTTTAATATTTTTTTCAAGTCCGGTGAATGCCCCGCTCATGATAAAGAGGATGTTGCGGGTGTTGACCACCCTTTTTTCCCTCTTGCCGGTGGCACGGTAATGTTCCATGGCCTCAAGCTGAGAAATGGGGTCATGGGCGACCTTCATTTCCACCTCGGTTTCTTCCATGGGTTTCAGAAAAGCCCTCTGCACTCCGGTACGCGAAACGTCAGCACCTATCCGGTATGGGGATGAGGCGATTTTATCAATTTCATCCACGTAAATAATGCCGAACTGGGCCCTTTCAATATCTCCGTCCGCCTCGCGGACCAGATCCCGGACCAGGTCGTCAACATCCCCGCCCACGTATCCGGTTTCACTGAATTTTGTCGCGTCACCCTTGACAAAGGGCACGCCGATATGCCGGGCAATCAGCTTGATGAGATAGGTCTTACCGACACCGGTGGGACCGATAAGCAGCACGTTGCTTTTGATGCGGCCGGCCGGGCTGCTTTTCGCCTTTTCCAGGTCATGCCGGATCCGGTTGAAGTGAGTGCAGATTTTCGTGGCAAGAATGGCCTTTGCCTCATCCTGGCGAATCACATACTCATCGAGATATGCGGCCAACTCCTCGGGCTTGAGGTCGAACTGGAAAGCAGCCTTCTTCTTGTTCGGAAATTTTATTTTTTTCTCCCCTTCCTTCTCTGGATTGGGGAAAAGACTGGCGGAAACGATTTTCACCTGCCCGCCATATTTGCGGCTCAGATAATCAGCGATTTCTTTTTCCAGTTCTTTCTGGTTGGGAAGATGGGGAAGGTTGTCGTCAGCCATTATGCTCTTCATCTATTGAAATAAAAAAAATTGCCCGCTCAAACATGTATACTGTATCAATTTTCACCTTTGACTTCAATACCCAGTGCCTTTAACTTCTTGTGTAAATGACTCCTTTCCAGACCGACTTGTTCCGCTGTCTGGGAAATATTACCGTCATTTTCCCGCAGTTTTTCGAGCAGATACTCTCTTTCAAAAATCCTTTTCGCCTCCTTGTATGAGGCGTCGAGTGTCCCGGAGGGCAGGGAACCGGCATCGCTCATCTCTTGTGCCTTCCCTTTTGTCCGAGGGATTTTAACCGGAAGTATGGGTGCGACAATATCGGCTGTTATTAAACTCTGCGGCGTCATGATGGCTATCCTTTCGACAAAATTACGCAACTCCCTGACATTCCCCGGCCACTGGTGGCAGGACATCAGTTCAAGCGCATCAGGGGTAAACTCCTTGATCCCCAATCCTTTGCGGGAAAAATCCACGAGAAGCTCCTGAACCAGCACAGGCAGATCGTCGAGCCTTTCCCGCAAAGGCGGCATATAGATGGGCACAACATTAAGCCGCCAGAAAAGATCCGCCCGAAAATTCCCTCTCTCTATTTCTTCCTCCAGATTTTTATTGGTTGCAGCGAGCACCCGGACATCAACGGAAATTGTTTTGCTGCCCCCCACCCGTTCAAACTTCTGTTCCTGCAGGATACGCAGAATCTTCGCCTGTGTCTTCAGGCTCATATCCCCAATCTCATCAAGAAAAAGAATCCCTCCGTCAGCCTGATCGAATTTGCCTCTCCTGCTTGCGCCGGCGCCGGTAAAGGCCCCCTTTTCGTGACCGAAAAGCTCGCTTTCAATCAACTCTTCGGGAATGGCCGCGCAGTTCACCTCAACCATCGGCTTCTCGGACGTGTTGGACAAACGGTGAATCATCTGTGCCGCCAATTCCTTGCCCGTGCCGTGTTCTCCCCGGATAAGCACCCATGCATCGGTGGGGGCAACCCGCTCAAGCTGCTGTCTCACCAGGATGATTGCATCTGAAGCACCGCTGAGATTTGATTTTTTCTGCGCGCTTTCCCTGAGAATCCGGTTTTCCTCTTCAAGGTCGGACAACAGCAGGGCATTTTTGATGGAAAGAACGATCTTGTCATAGGATGGGGGTTTTTCTATAAAATCGAATGCTCCCATCTTTGTCGCCTGCACCGCTGTTTCTATGGTTCCGTGACCGGAGATCATGATAATGGGCAGAACGGGATACTGTTCCTTGATGAGCGGCAGGGCCTCCATGCCGTCCATGCCGGGCATCCAGATATCAAGAAGTATCAGATCGATTTTTTCGGTACCAAGAAGAGAAAAGACTTTCTCCGCCGAATCAACGGAAAGGGGTTCAAACCCTTCATCGGACAAAATACCTGACAAAGACTCTCTGATACTTGCTTCATCGTCAACAATCAGCACTTTTTTTGCCATATCCCCTCTTTCACCAGATCAGCCACTCGACCATCGGGATCTGCCCATCGGCCCAGCCTGCATGTTTCACGATTTACGACATGGGCAGTTCAATGATGAACCGCGCTCCTTTCGGCACATTGTCCTTGAACCTGATATAGCCCCCGTGATCGGCGATGACAGTGCTCGCAATGGCCAATCCCAACCCGGTTCCCGTTTTCTTTGTGGAGAAATAGGGTTCAAAAAGATGCAGCCTGTCTCCCTCCTTGACACCGGAACCGTTGTCACGCACCTCAAGAAAAATCGACTTCTGGGTTTCATCGTGGCTGATAATCACCTCGATTACCCCGTTTTCACCCACTGATGCCACTGCGTTGTCAAGAAGGTTGATCAACACCCGTTTCATCTGTTTCAGGTCAAATGGAAATGCAGGGACATTTTCAGAACAGACCAGTGAAAAATCAATATCCTTATGCCCTTCTCGGAAAAGCACCATGGCATCCCTGGCCATGTCCGGCAGGCTGTTCATCGACTTCTGCACCGCCGGCATCCGGGCAAAATTGGAAAATTCACTGACCAGTCGCTTCAGCTCATCCACCTGATTGATGATGGTGGTGGTGCAGACATCGAAAATTTCACCATCCTCCTCCAGTTTCTCCAGATATCTTTTGCGAAGCCGCTGGGCGGAAAGCTGAATGGGTGTAAGGGGATTCTTCACTTCATGGGCGATGCGCCTCGCCACCTCACGCCACGCCGCCATGCGTTGCGCCTTCTCCAGTTCGGTCAGATTGTCGAAAACAAGCACCACACCGAGTTCCCGGTCGTTTTCATCCACCAGCCGGCTCATGCTCACCCGCAGAGAAAAGGATTCCTCACGCACGGTAAGACGAAGCGGCATTTCAATGGTGTTTTTCCCGCTTCGATCCAGCTCGGCATGAAAATTCTCGAGAATCTTCCGATGACTCTCGTTCAGCACCTTGCGGAAATCATGACCCAGAAGAGCCTTTTTATCTATTTTCAGCAGTTCCTCGGCAAAACGGTTCAAGGTCGTGATACGCCCGGTTGCGTCAAGCGAAATGACACCTGCCGCCACGTTCTGCAAGATGATTTCCGTATAGCGCCTTCTGTTTTCAAGTTCCTGGTTACCGGCCTCAAACTTTTTCTGGCTGGCAAGAACTTCACGGGTCATCTGATTGAAGGAGTCGACAAGAGTGCCCATCTCATCGCCGGAATCGGATTCAAGGACAAAATCGAGCTCGCCATCCGCCACCCTCCGGGTTGCCTGGGCGAGTCTACCGATCGGATCGGTGAGACTGCGCGCCACATAAAAGCCGAACCAAATGGCGCTGAAAACGATGAGCAGGGTGACGATAAGCAGCATGACAAGCAGGCTCGTCTTGATCGGTTTCTTGAGCAGCATCAACTGACGGTACCCCTCCAGCCCAAGGGATATGACCCCCATCTGTTCAAGCCGGGACCGGGGTATCAGAAGAGAACAGACCAGGACATGGGGATTCTCTTCTTCCGCCCTCAGATTGAAAGGAACCAGACTCCGCACCAGCTCACCGCCTTCAATCTTTTGAATGGCGATCTGCTTTTCATCACCGCTTAATGCCTTGCGCAGCAGATCTGAAGGAACTTCAGGCACATCTGCGCCATTTTCGATCTGCCGGCCAAAAACCCTGACAACAATGACGCGTTGGGGAGAAACAACATCAATGGCCGCCAAGCCATGACTGACAACAATTTCATCAAGAAAATCGGCAAGTTTCCGATCACTTCCGTAAACCTGGCGATCAATCCGCTCAGCGATATTACCGCCGATTCGTTGCAGCTCATCCTTTTTTTCCTGATAAACATCCTGGGCCACATGCAGGGATTCAAGCAGGGATTGTTCGACTTTTATATTGAACCAGTAATCCATGCTGGTTGAAACAAACTGCAGAGAGATAAAGAAAAGAAGCGCTGTCGGAATGAGAGAAAGGGAAACAAAGGCGACAACCAGTTTGGCCCGCAGCTTGGTGCCGAGAATCTTTTTTCTGCGCTCAAAGACGAGCTGGGCAAGATTGCGCAGAACAAGAAACACCATGAGCAGGAGAAGCAGCACATTGAAATTGATGAGGACAAAAACAAGGACATTGCCGCTTACCGGAAAAGGAACGGTCCCGAGCTGAAAGACCCTGGTCTCGGCCAAGGTCAGGAGAGGAATAAGAATCAGGCAGCAGACAATGGCCGTCCAGACTCTTTTTCTCTTTTTTTCATCTCTCAGTTGCTGATCCGGGATTTCCATAAGTGAAGTTGATCGCGTTCCAGTCTGTTTCAAACTTCCACAGCTGCCAGAACGGGATGATGTATTGAAAATTCAAGGGGAGGGTCTTTTTGGCCAGCCTGGCGCGAACCTTTACCGCGTATGCGCTTCCTTTTGCCAATTGGGAAAGTTCCACAACCCGGAAATCATGAACGGTGTCCATTGCCCCCCGGGCCTCTTCCAGACTTTGAAAGGAACGCGACATACCCCCATGCTCCTCCAGCTCAACGACGAATTCCTCTTTCAACGAGTCATAGACCATGGTGTGATCAAAGGAGTGCACCGCAATTTTCTTGCCTTCGCGGTCCTGCTGCACAGCATAAAGCTCCACAAAAAAATTAAAGGTAACGGGAATACCGTTTTCCACTCCCTGTTTCATTTCATCGGTAAAGGAATTTTTGACGAAAAAATACAGGAGCAAATCCCGCTCCGAATTGATCACCGCCAACTCGTCAACACTCGCAGCAACCCTGGCTGCTGCCGATGAGCAGAAAACAGCGGAGAACAGCAAACCTAAAAGAAAAACAAAAAAAATATTCTTTTTTTCCCCGGAAATCATATTACCCAATCTGTTCCACAAAGAACTCACGTTCCCAGATCTGTTTTTTTTCATAAAGCCTGCGCAGGTCGGCAAATTCCTGCAGCAGCGTATCCTGAACCAGCCCCTGCAGGTCTTCAACAAGATCTTCCACATTTTCCCGGGGCGAGGATTCAATATAAAGATGAAGATGGTCGGGAGCGAGCCACAGAAGAAGAACCTTGCCGGCCATCAGATTGCCGCAGGAAAGAAATACGTCGTGCAGGAATGAAACAAAACGACTGCTGTCGGCAAAAAGAGGTTTTCGCTGGTGCACAACCCAGACCACATGAAACCTGTCGGCTCCCTCCTTTCTCTCACCACCCTGGCAGGATGGACGGGTACAGCCTTTCCCGGCGCACGGACCAGACCCGATCAGCTTGACGACGTCGTTAAAATAGGTTTCCTTGTCCTGGCAAATTTCTATCGCCGCCCTTGGTCCGCTCTTACCGACAATACTCAGATGAGGCCGGAAGGCTTCACACACAAAAGCTGCGGACCCGGTTGCACGCCGGGCAATCCCGCAAAGAAAGGATTCCGCCATTGCCTGATCCCGGCAGACCTGACATCCATTGCAGGGATGATTTCCGGGAAGAGAAAGACATCGTGTACAGCGGACCGGAAGCTCAGGCGACATGGTAACGTCCTTCCCAGTTTTTCAGAACAAGCTTCCGGGCCCTGTCAAGAAAAGGGCCGAAAGTCGAGGAATCGATGGCTGACAGACCAATTCCATCACCATCATCGGCCTTCCGTCGTGCAAAATCCGGATCAACCAGATCGATTTTATTATAAACACGCAGGATATTCATATCAGCCAGATCGAGCTCCCGCAGCAGATCGTCGACAACACGCATCTGTTCAACATGACGGGGGTTGCTGATGTCAATGATATGAACCAGCAGGTCCGCCTCGTGCAACTCTTCAAGGGTCGCGGCAAATGCCTTCAGGAGCTCGCCAGGCAGATTACGGATAAAACCCACCGTATCGGTAATAATGACCTCAACGTCCTCAGGGAAACGGAGCCGTCGACTCGTCGGATCAAGGGTTGCGAAAAGTTTGTCCTCAGCCAGAATATCACTGTTGGTCAAGGTGTTCAGGAGGGTGGATTTCCCCGCATTGGTGTACCCCACCAGGGAAATCACCGGCAGATCCTTCTTGCGCCGCCGGGACCTGCGGTGGTGCCGCTCTTCACCCACCTCTTTCAGCCTTTTGGCCAGCTTGCTCAACCTGTCGTTGATTCTGCGCCGGTCGACTTCAAGTTTGGTTTCACCGGGACCACGCCCGCCGATACCGCCGGTGAGCCGGGACAATGCGTCGTCACGCTGGCCGAGCCGGGGAAGAAGATACTTGAGCTGGGCCATCTCGACCTGCAATTTTCCTTCGCGGCTTAACGCCCGCCGGGCAAAGATATCAAGAATGAGCTGGGTCCGGTCGATAACCCGCAATTCGGTATGGTCGGTAATGGAACGGATTTGTGAGGGGTTGAGTTCCTGGTCAAAAATAAGGAGATTGGCATTCTGCTTCAGGGCGGACAGCATGATGTCCGCCAGTTTCCCCTTGCCGAGGATGAGTTTCGGATTGATCCGGTCACGTCGCTGGATAATCGTTTCCACCACCTCAACATCATCGGAACGGACCAGTTCGACAAGTTCATCCATTGATTCCTGGGCGGATGTTTTCGATTGGGTGGTGACACTGACGAGAATGGCTCTGTCCTTGCTCCCATCATGTTTGCGGGTCGCGCCGGAACGGGCAAATTCGTCTTCCAGTGCGCCAATGAGCTCAAGAAAATCATTTCGCTGCCGGGAGGGAACCATTGGGGGAAGAAAATGCCAGTTTTTTCCGTCCGCAGGGACCGGGAGCAGATGCACACCATAAATCCTCTCCGGCAGGCCGCTGTCAAGGACTTTGATCATGGCCATCAGATCAAGACGAAGGAAAAGGAGATCCATCAGATCATCTTCCGTCAGATCTTCACCCCCCAGGTGTGTATGAACACAACGGAGTCCCTTCAGTCGTCCACCGGACGAACGCACCTGGGAAAGGGCCGGGATGACGATTTTCCGCGCATCACCGACGATAACCATTTCCACCTTGCCGGAACGGGCAAGAAGCACCCCGATCTGACGGCCGATGTCAGAGGAAAGCTCCGTCATCTCCCTGGCCACTTCAGGAGAAACAATCACATCGGGCGAAACACGCCTTTTGCTGAGCCGCTCCAGACTTTTCAGCTGGGCGGTTTTCAAACCGCTTATATTTCCTGTGACAGTACTTATGATTCAGCTCCTGAAAAGCTCAAAGAGACGGTCGATTTCAACTTTTAGACCGCAGGATGCGCTTGTCCCCAACCCTCAGGGTCAATTTTATCTTATCAAAATACTCAAGCAGGGGGATGGAAAACTTCCGGGTCAAACCGGTCAACTCCTTGAAACGGGGCGCATCGATTTCACCCTCTTTTTTCATGTAGTCAAGCAGTTGAGCCTGCAATGCATCAAGTGCGCTGCTGGGAAAATAGAAATCATTGGTCACCTTGGTTAACTGTCCCTCCTTTACCAGCAGACTGAGCACCTCCATGACAAGAGACTGGGGAACATCGGCAAACGCATCGTATACTTCCTTCATGGTGAGTGTGGAAAGACCGGCGTCGGCAAAAAGCTTCTCCATTTTTTCCCTGATGGCCTTTTCATCGGCCTGGAGGGAAACCTTGTGCCCGGCAAGACGGACAACCCCCTCTTCAAGAACAATGGCACCTTTTCTGGACAAATCGCCGAGACACAGTTGATACAATTTCGGACCCATCCCCGCCTGTGCCCTGTTCCGCAGATCCTCCTTGGGCAGACCGGGCTTGAGAGGGTTATCCTTATGAAACCGTGTGAGGACATCAATAATCGCGTCCAGGAGAGCGGCATAGACCTCCTGGGCAACGAAAAGCTGCTTTTCCGAATCAACCACCACCACCTTGCGCGATGAAACAGGCCCATTCATCAACTTCTTGAAACGGTTGCCGAAACAACCGATCTTAACCGACAGATCGGCGCCGGTGAGACCGTGAAAACCACTTTCCAGCACATGAAACAGAGCAATGTCTTCCTGGGTGCCGTTATGATAGATGGAAAAAATTTCTTTATTTGCCGGACGGAAACGCCTGCGTTTCGGGGCGGAATTATTGAGTATCATGCCGCCGCCGATGGTTGTCACCGGCGAATACCGGCGAACCACATAGTGATCCCCCGGCCAGACACCCACGGGCTCTTCAAGCAGCAACTGGATATTGGTGGTGCTGCCCGGCGCAAGTTCATCATCCTCAAGCAGCACGACGCGGCCCATGATCTCGGCGGTGCCGAGATGCACCCGGACCCTGCTTCTGTTTTTGATCGGTTTTTCATTGGATGACAGATAAAGGAAATCCGCGTCCAGCATATAGGAAGGCCGCAGGCTGTCAACCGAGGCAAGCACGTCGCCCCGCTGGATCATCTCCTTTTCCACCCCTTGAATATTAATCGCTGTTCTATTTCCGGCCTCAACCAGGTCTACACTCTTACCATGAACCTGAATGCCCCGTATTTTTCCTTCAAGCCCCCTGGGGTATATCCTGACATCATCTCCCACCGCAATTCTGCCGGAAAGGGAGGTGCCGGTCACCACCGCCCCGAAACCCTTCATGCTGAAAATACGATCTACGGCCAGACGGAACGGACCGTATGCTTCGGCAAATTCGCAGGCGGCAACAAGCTTATCAATGGTTTGCCGGGCCTCGTCAATTCCCTCGCCGGTGGTTGAGGAAACCTTGACCAGAGGAGCGTCGGCAAGAAAACTTTCCGCAAAAAAACTCCTCACCTCATCCTCCACCAGTTCCAGCCATTCGGGGTCAACCATGTCTTTTTTGGTGAGGATAATCAGACCTTTTTTCACCCCGAGCAGACGGCAGATCTCGAAATGTTCCCTGGTCTGGGGCATGACCCCTTCATCCGCGGCAACAATAAAGGCAACCAAGTCAATACCGGTCACCCCGGCCACCATGTTCTTGACAAATCGTTCATGACCGGGCACATCAATAATGCCCAGACGATGACCACAATCAAGGTCAAGATAGGCAAAACCGAGCTCAATGGTGATGCCCCGTTTCTTTTCCTCCTTGAGCCTGTCGGTGTCGATACCGGTCAAGGCACGAACAAAACTCGTTTTGCCATGATCAACATGACCGGCGGTTCCAAGCACGACTTCCCGCATTCTCAGAAATCTCCGTTCAGGTAAGGATTGGTCCGTTTTTCTTCACCGATTGTCGACCGTGAGCCGCCGTAGCCATGACCCGGCCACACCACGGTATCATCAGGAAGGGAAAGAAGTTTCTCGCGAATGGACCGCATGAAAACCTGCAGATCCCCGCCGGGAAAATCAGTCCGCCCAACCGCGCCGACAAACAGCGTGTCCCCGCTGAAAAGATGGGGAGCAGAATAAAGACAGATACCGCCTGGTGTGTGTCCCGGTGTATGAAGAACTTGAAAAGAAAGTGAGCCTACCTGGAGAATGTCGCCATCTTTGACCAGTTTATCCGGTGGAGGTGAGGCGGGAAGTCCCAACATGGAAAAATAATTCCCGACCTCAGGCCTGGCGAAAAAACGGGCGTCATCTTCATGCATGACGATCTTTGCGCCGGTTTCCTTCTTGACCGGCCCGTTGGCGCAGACATGATCAGGATGGCCATGGGTATTAACAATGTATTGCAGCGAGACTCCTTCCTGCTCGATCATGGCAAGAATCTTACCTTCATCACCGCCGGGATCGATAACGATCCCCTTTCGCGTTTCCTCGCAGGCAACGAGATAGCAGCATACCGCCATGGAACCTACCGTCATCTGTTTAATAAGCATATTTCACCATAGAGCAGACTTGCGTATCGCAAAAGTTCACCACAGAGAGACCAACGGAAACGCAGAATTTTTTCTCCGAGCGCTCCCTGCTCTCCGTGGCGCTGAAACCATCAGCCCGGTTTATCAACAGTTGCAGGTTTCCGGATTGCAGGTTGAACCGCTTGAAGCGCAGGCGCAGCCTGAATCCGCAGTAGCCAGACTGATCGTTTTTCCGGCAGCCAGATGTTTTTCCACATTAGCGACAATAGCTGAAAAGGCACGGACTGCCGGACTGTCTTCACCTGAAGTCAAATATGGGGTTCCATCGTCGCCGCCGACAACAACCCGTGGATCAATCGGAACCTTGCCGAGAAAATTAACGCCGAACTCTTTGGCTGTTTTTTCACCGCCGCCGGTTTTGAAGATTTCCACGCTCTCATTACAGTGCGGGCAGATAAAACCGCTCATGTTTTCCACCATGCCGATGACGTTCATCTTGACATGCTTGCAGAAGTTCAGCGACTTACGAACATCGGCAAGGGCCACCTCCTGGGGGGTGGTGACGACAACGGCATGGGCATCCTTGATCGTCTGGGCGACAGTCAGCGGCTCATCGCCGGTGCCTGGAGGCGCATCGATAATCAGATAATCAAGATCTCCCCAATCCATGTCCGCCACGAACTGCCGGATGGCCTGTACTTTCAGGGGGCCGCGCCAGATGATGGGATCGTCCCTGTCTTCCATCATATATTCCAGGGAAATGACCTTGAGATTTTCATTATACTGCATGGGCGGCAGGAGTCCGTTCTCCCGTACTTGAGCGGCCTGCAGTTTCTCGGTGAGATTCAACATGCGACAGATATCCGGACCGTGAAGATCCACATCCATCAAACCGACTTTATAGCCTTTTTTCGCCAAACCAAGGGCAAGGTTGGTTGAAACAGTACTTTTACCGACACCACCCTTGCCGCTCATAACCAGAATTTTGTTCTTGATTTTCCCAAGCGATGTCCTGATGGCCGTATCCTGTTTGACGACTGCCGCATCGGCGGAACCGCAGGTACCGCTGTTGCAGCTTCCACTGCTTCCACATGTGCTTCCCATAACAAATCTCCTTTGTTCAAAAAATAAACAGACCAAATATATAAAACGCTAGACCGTAAAAAAAACGGAATCAACTCATTAACTTTTCTTCATCCATCCCCGTACGCCCCTTGATCAACGGCAAAACAGACGACAAAAGGAAGTTGTCACCATACTGCATCAACTGTTTTTTTTAAAACCTTTTCTTACTCTGGTTCCCGCAACACGGGGAAAATCGCAGCGAACCACAACAAAATAAACACAAATGCGTTGATCGATGTTTTCCTTTAAAAGTGGCTTGCTTTACCTTGCAACATCATCATAAGATAAGGCAGTGTAGCACATTGTCCACTTTTTTCTCTTCTTCCCGTTATTAACGAATCAATATGAACTTGAGGGTTTTATGTTTGGAAAAGATCTTTTTAAATGCAAAGGCGCGTCTCTCAACGAACTTGCCGTAATCATAGAAAAAATAGCCAATGGTGATCTGAGCGGCAAAATCGACCGGGATTCCGGCGCTGCGATCCTGCGGTCGATTGGTGCCATGCAGGACAACCTCGCCAAAATAGTCAGTGACATTACCGGCAATGCGGGAGACCTCGGGTATGCATCCGATGAACTGGAAACCCTTTCATCCGGTATGCGCTCCACCGCTCAAGAAATGGCAAAACACATCACCGATGTTGATGCCTCGACCAAGGAAATGGAAGAAAATCTCCAGACTATCTCCATGGTTGCCTCCCGGCTTACAAAAAATATGGATTCCGTTTCCGCCACTGCATCAGAATCATCGGAAAACCTCAGTTCCGTTGCCGCGGCAACGGAAGAGATGTCTGCCACCATCACTGAAATAGCCCAGAACTCCGAACAGGCGCGCGGCATTGCCGAAAATGCCGCTCAATCGGTGGTCATTGCCTCGAATAAGGTCAACAGTCTCGGCAACGCCGCCTCTGAAATCAATAATGTTATTTCCGTGATCACCGAAATATCCGACCAGACAAAACTGCTGGCTCTGAATGCCACCATCGAAGCGGCACGGGCGGGTGAAGCGGGAAAAGGGTTTGCCGTGGTTGCCAATGAAGTCAAAGATTTGGCCACACAGACAAGCAAGGCAACCGACGATATCAGGAACAAGGTGCAGGCCATCCAACAGGCGACGGACGCTACCATCCGGGAAATCAGCACCATTCATGAAGTCATCAACAAGGTTAACGCGGTGGTGGCAACCATTGCCGCTGCGGTGGAGGAACAATCCGTCACCACAAAGGATATCGCTGAAAACATTGTCCGGGTCACGGACGGCATCAAAGAGATGACAACCCACGTCCTCACCACAACCGAGTCGGTCAATGAGGTAAACAGACTCATTTCCGACTCGGCTCAGCTGGCGCATCTTGTTTCCGAGTCCATGAGCGACGTCTCGGCTGAAAGCGGCAGGATCAAAACGGATTCAACGAAAGTGTATGCCAGTGGAATGGAAGTGGCGAGTCTCGGCAAAGACCTTGAGCGCATGCTCCAGAATTTCAAACTGCCGGAAAATTTTAGCACCGCCCGAAAAGCAGGTCAGCGGAAATTCATCGTTTTCACCAGTGAATACAGTGTGGGCGTTGCCAATATCGACGAACAGCACAAAAAAATCATGGCTTACATCAATGATGTCCATGGCGCTGTCAAAAAAGACAGCTCTCTGGACCAGATAAAAAAGATTCTGGGTGAAATGGCAAAATTCGTGGTCGACCATTTTGCCAATGAAGAAAAATATTTTGACAAATTCAGTTACCCGGACGCAAAAAAGCACAAGGCAATCCATGAAAAACTTCTCAGTCAGGTTTCCGAAGTCATTACGAAAATAAATACCGGAGAGGAAGTCAATCTCATCGAGGTTCTCACATTCCTGAAAAACTGGCTGCAGACCCACATTCTGATTGAAGACAAACAATACGGACCTTTTCTTAATAAACACGGGGTGAAGTAACACCCGGAAGGGATGGATAGCGTCTATGCTGCCTGCTTCCCGAACCAACACAACTCTTCCCCCACCCCTTCGTGCAATAAAAATGTTGCGCCTGGGAACGATCTGCTCCCTAAAATGCGGTTTTCCCCTCCCCCAATCGCGAAGAATCGGCATGGTGCATCACAAAAGATGCACCATGCGTGAATCTTCACCATACCCCAACTCACCAGAATCACATACAAATATAAATCTCACACTTTATCCCGTTTTTCATGACATAAAAAATTTCAGCCGCCTCCCTCACAGTGCAACATGAAAGTTGCTTCACGTAAGATGATTTCATCTCATGAAATCATTTCTTGGCAAGGTTTTTAAAAAAAATAAATGGTAACAATCCGAATATATGAGAAAAAAAATAAAATCTTAATAAGAATCCATTCGGGGCACGCTTGGTGCAATTTACCCAACAAAAATGAGAAAACGAATGACAAAAAAATTCACTCTCCGCATAACCGTACTGACAATTTTTCTTGTGCTGGGCCTTCCCGTGTATTCCTGGGCATTGCAGCCCCATGGACCGCCTGAAGGACTCTATGTCCACCAGATGGCTCATATCCTTTTTGTCGGCGCCCTTGCCTATCTCTACCTGCATACCCGCAGCACACCTGACCTCATCAGCAAAGGCTGGTGGTATTTGCGGCTTTTCTGTCTGTTGTCGATCGCATGGAATATCATCGCCTTTACCGGCCATATTGTTGTCATACACCACAGCCACAGGGCATCAGGGGCTCCATTGGACATCCTTGAAATCGTCTATATTCTCACCAGAATGGATCACTTTCTTTACGTTCCCGCCCTTTTTGCCCTGATGATCTGCCTCAGAACTTTTTATCGTGAAGCAAGAGAGGGACAGGCAAAATGAGCATTCTTCCCTCGCTTCCTTTTGCTGTTGTTGTCGACCTTGCCGGTTCCGCTCTGGCTATTCTTCTGTCCTTCATGTCCCTGCGTTTTTCCTATTTCCTGGCCAAGCGTCAGCCGGACAACTTTCTCTGGGGATTTCTTTTTTATTTTTCCATTGCCATGTCGGCCTTTGCCATCTCCCGCGGCGTCGGCCACATTGCCCGCCAGTTACTGTTGGTAAGCGGCAACTCTGATTACTGGGAAACGCTTTCACCATATTCCGGTGGAGTGAATACCCTGCTGATGATATCCGTTTCCGCGGTCACCATCTACTACCATAAAGGCCTTGCTGCGTATAAAGCCATACGTAATGAGGCGGAAAAACTTGCTGCAACCAACCTGAAACTTGCAGACACCGCGAACGAATTGCAGAAAATGAACACCTACCTCGAAGAGATGGTTGAAGAGAGAACCCGCGACCTCTCCAAGTCTGAAAAAAAATTCCGCCATTTTTTCGAGAACTCCAAGGACATGGTTTATTTCTGCAATATGGGGGGGGAAATATCCGACATCAACACAAGCGGACTGAATATGCTCGGCTACGACACCCCTCCCGCAAACTTCAATCTTCTCTCTTTTTTCAAAAACCACGAAATACTGTATCGCTACCTCACGGCTCTCAAGGAAAACGGTTTTGTCAGCGACTTTGAACTGGAACTGGAAACACGGGACGGCTCAACCCGCCACATGCTGCTGACCGCAAACTCAATCCTCGACCATCAGGGAAACATGATCGGCTGTGAAGGTATCGCCAAGGATATGACCCGACTGCGCAACATGACGGAGCAGTTGATCAACCAGGAAAAAATGGCATCCGTCGGCCAGATGGCGGCAGGTGTGGCTCACGAGATCAATACCCCCCTGGGCGTCATCCTCGGTTATGCCCAGTTGATGATGGATGATTTTGACAAGAAAGGAGAAGTTTATGAGAACCTGAAAGTCATTGAACGGCAAACCAAAGCCTGTCGCAAGATAGTGGCGGATCTGCTGAAATTTTCCAGGCGGTCTGACAGCGCCAAACGTGAAGTGAACCTCAATGAAATTATCGAAGATGTACTGGCTGTCAGTGAACACAATCTCAATATCAGTCACATCATGGTAATACGCGGTTTTTCCCCTGATCTTCCATCCATCATCGGTGACACGGAAAGACTGCGTCAGGTCTTCATCAATCTCTTTAATAACGCACATCATTCAATGGAACAGGGTGGCGAGCTGTCCATTTTTTCGCACCATGATAAAGCTGCCGGTATCGTGGAAGTTACGGTTCAGGATACGGGCTGCGGTATTCCCGAGGATATCAAGTCGAAAATATTCGATCCTTTTTTCACCACAAAGGAAGTGGGCAAAGGAACGGGGTTAGGCCTTTCCGTCACCTACGGCATCATTCGTGACCATGGCGGAACAATAAAGGCAATAAGCCCGGTGCAGGACCCCTCAACCGGGGAAGAAAAACAGGGAGCCGCCTTTTGTTTGAGGTTTCCGGTTGGTCTGGAGGAAAAAAAGGCTGTCAGTGAATAAAGGAGCAGGAGGGCTCTATGGCAGAAATTATCGCTTTAGATGATGTTCAGGATGCGTGCATTCTCATCAAAAAAATTCTCACCAGAAAAGGGCATTCGGTTCATGCTTTCACAGAGGAGGAAGAAGCTATCAATTTTGCCCGAAACAACAAAGTCGATCTGGCCATCCTCGACATCAAACTCAAAAAGATGAGCGGCATCGAAGTGCTGGAGCAGCTCAAGAAATTTACGCCCGACATCCGGGCCATCATGCTCACCGGATATCCCACTGTGGAGACGGCACGGGAAGCTATCAGCCTTGGCGCCAAAGAATACTGTGTAAAGCCCATTGACCGGGATGAGCTGGAAGATAAAGTCGCCAGGGTTCTTGCCGGATAAAGTCAAAAAAAACAGAATAGTGATCAGACAACTTCAAGCAGGAGGGAACCATGAAAAAATCTGTTTACTCCATTTGCGGCATGTGCACGGTGCGCTGCCCGATTCGTGTGGAGACCGAAAACAATCGGGTGACGTGGATTGAGGGCAATCCCCATCTTCTCGATGGAGCTCTCTGTGCCAAGGGATCAGCCGGCACTGCCCTGGTTGACGACCAGGAACGTCCGCAACAGCCTTTAATCCGTGAGGGAGGAAGAGGAGCGGGACGCTGGAAGAAGGTAAGCTGGACCACGGCCTATGATTACATCACGGAAAAACTAAAAAAAATCAAACAGGAATACGGCCCTGAATCCGTTGTCCTTTCCTCCCGCGGCGGCCCCTGGCAGAATATGTACAAAACCTTTATTCACGCCTACGGCTCACCCAATTACACCAACCATGACAGCACCTGCGGGCGCAACACCCACCATGCCAGTCTTTCCGTAAACGGCGTGGGCAGAAAAGATTTTCAGTATGACATCAAAAACGCCAATCATCTGGTTCTGTTCGGCCGCAACATGTTCGCCTCCCTGCGGATTGCCGAAAATCTGCAGACAATGGACATGCTGGATCGGGGCGGCAAACTGACCTATGTGGATGTGCGCCAGACAATGACCGGTCTCAAGGCCAGCCGCTTTTTCCAGGTGCGGCCAGGAACCGATTATGCGCTGGCGCTCGGCATGATCCACGAAATCATCAAAAGAAAAGCATATGACGCTGATTTCATAGATCGTTATGTCAGCGGTTTTGAAGAACTCTGCAGCTTTATCGAACAATACACTCCAGCCTGGGCGGCCGCAGAATGCGGGGTCAAGGAAAAAGCCATCAAAGATTTTATCGAAGAGGTGGCCCAGGACAGACCCAAGGTTATTTTCCACCCGGGATGGAATCTGTCCCGCTACAAGGATTCTTTTTATGCCAGCCGCGCCTTGCACATTCTCAATGTACTGATGGGCAATATGGAAATGGAAGGAGGGCTTGTCATCCCCAAGGGGCCAGGCGACTGCGGAGTGAAAGGCATTCGCCAGCTTGACTGCCCGAAACCGGACATAAAAAGGGCGGACGGCGTCGGCTGGAAGTATAAGCATTTCGACAAAGGACCGGGCCTCCAACATCTTTTCTTTGACGCCATGCTGACTGAAGACCCTTATCCGGTCAAGGCATGGATAGCCATGCGCCACGATCCCTTCGTCTGTATGCCCGACCCGCGGAAACAGAAAGAGGCCTTTGACAAATGCGATCTGCTGGTGTCAATCGATACCCACTACAGTGAATTCGGCTGGTATTCAGACGTCATCCTGCCGGAATCAACCTATCTTGAAAGAGACAATCCCATCTGTGCGCAAAAAGGACTTAAACCCAGGTTTGCCGTGCGCCGCAAAGCTGTTGAGCCGACATTCGACACCAAGCCGGCCTGGGAGATTTTCAAGCAGCTGGCCGACCGTCTCGATATCGGGCACCATTTCCCCTACAACTCCATAGAAGAACTATGGACATGGCAGCTTGAACCCACCGGTTTCACCATCAAGGACTTTGAGGAGAAAGGGTTCGTTTCTCTTTCCGATAAGCCGATCTACTATGACCGGGAAAAGCTGGGCGGATATTTCAAAACGCCGTCCGGAAAAATTGAAATCATCAGTAAAAAATTGGAAAATGCGAACCTTGAGTCGCTCAAGCCGTATCAGTCACCCATCAAACCACCCAAGAGCATGTTCAGGCTTGTTTACGGCCGCTCCGCAGTTCACACCCACGGCCACACCATCAACAATCCCCTCCTGTCCGAACTGATGCCGGCGAACGCCCTCTGGATCAATACCAGGTCAGCCAACAAGCTCGGCATCAATGACGGAGATCTTGTTGAAGTCCTTTCCGAAGACAGCAGCTATTCAGGAACAATACAGGCCCATGTTACGGATTTTATTCATCCCGAGGCAGTTTATACCGTCCATGGTTTCGGCCGCCAGATCCCGCTGCAGACCAGGGCATATCACGCGGGACTGAGTGACCAGAAACTGATGATCGGCAAACTGGATGACTGGGACCAGGCCGGCGGCGCCATCAACCTTTGTGAAGCCTTTGTCATTGTGCGGCGCAGCGCCAGAAATCCCAAGAGGAGGGTGGAGTTATGAACAAATACATGATTTACCTCAACACCAAACGGTGCATCGGTTGCCACGGCTGCGAAGTACACTGCAAGACCAACAAAGGACTGCCTGTCGGTCCCATTCTTTGCGAGATTGACCACAAACCACTGAAGTCAATTCGAGGAGTGCCCAAGACCGAGTTTTCCTTCAGATCCTGCTATCATTGTGAAGATCCCGCCTGCGTTCCCATCTGCCCAACCGAAGCGATGAAAAAAAGGGAAGACGGGATCGTCTACGTTGATTTCGAAAAATGTATCGGCTGCATGGCCTGTCAGGGGGCCTGTCCATGGCAGATCCCCCAACATAACCATGTAACGAACAAGGCGGTGAAATGCGATTACTGCATGGATCGCCTTGATATCGGCTTGAAACCGGCCTGCGTGACGAAATGCACCACCCATGCTCTCAAATTCGTCACCCTGCAGGAGATGAGATGACGACCAGGCATGAAACACAGCGAACGGAAAGAGACACGGTTATCCGCAGTTTGAAATCAATGGTCGCTCTTCCCGGAAAAACGACGTCAATGACCGGCTTTACCACACCGGATTATGTCGGTGATGCAAAAAATTATTGATTTTCTCTCAGTCTGAAATCATGGGCGAGGAGGTGAAATGAAAATTTCAAAAAAACTGTATTAAAACGAAATGAAGTGCGCGGCAAAAGCAACGTACTCTTGCCATCTCATCACAAGGAGGGACTATGAAACGAAAACTGAAGTATTTCGGGATGCTGTTCTCAATTATCGCTGTCTGCTTCTGGATGGGCTCCCCAGCCTATTCCCAGGACATGGCGCCTTTGGAATCGCCAACCCTGCAGATTGACAAAACGGAATTAAACAATGGCGGGATTATCAAGGTAACAGGCAAGGCCCCTGCCGGCATGCCCGTCTACCTTGAAGTGTGGGCGGCGGACAAGGCCGTCCGCGCCAACTATTTTGACAACAAAAAGGACGAAAAAACGGGTCAGATTCCCTATGTGTTCTATCTGACTTACGACATGCCCGCCTATTACAAAATCTTCGTTCCCGTCGACAAAAAAGATAAAATCGCCGAGCTGAAGAAGGCCGGGAAAAAATGGAAATACTCCGAGGCCCTTAAGGAACTTGGTGCCGACGTGGCATACAGCATCCCCTCCAAAATGAAAACAGAACGCTACAAGGCTACTCTCATGGCAAGCGTGATCGGCAGCCGGGGTGATCTGCTTGACCAGATGGATGACAAGGAAAACAAAAAACGGTCAATGCAACTGGTCAAGGCCCGCTTCAAAGACTTGGACAAGGTCCTGGGCCCGGATGTCACGATCAATCCCGACGGCACATTTTCAGCGGAAATAAAAATCCGTGAAGGCCTTGCTCCCGGAAAATACAATATTGTCGCCGTCTGTGATAAAAACTTAAAAAGTGCCCCATCCGTCTTTGAGAACAACATCTCTTTTCCCATGCTTTACCTGAAAACCGCCGGCACCAGCCAGAACATACTGTGGCCGTTTCTGCTCTGTCTCGTCATCTCCATCTTCGGCGTACTCATGGGCGCAGGGGGCGGTTTCATTCTTAACCCTATCCTTGTCACTCTTTTCCCGCTGCCGCACACCGTTGTCGCCGGTACCGTCACCCCCACCGTTCTCTTTTCCCAGGGCAGCGGTATCTTCAACTATTCAAAAATAAAATTCATCAACTGGAAACTGGGTTGTTCCATAGGTTGCGCCATGCTGCTGGGTGGTTTCATCGGTCCCAAGCTGACCGAGCTCATTACCCTCGACCAGTTTAAATTCGCCTTCGGCTGGATTCTTCTCATATTGGCAGGACTCATGTACTGGCAGACAACCGCCGGTTATCTGGCCAAAAACAAGAAAGAACAGGCTATCCTGAAAGAATTCAAGAAACGAGCCGAAGAATCTGCCAAGGCGAAACAATAATAAGGAGGAATGACAATGAAAGTTGATTTCTGGGGACAGGAATTTGAAGCGAATATGTTTGTGGGCTGCATCGGCGGTTTCCTTATTGCCATCATGTCATCCATGTTCGGTTTCGGCGGCGGCCCATTCATGGTGCCGCTCATGACGGTTGGTTTGCGTCTGCCCATGTATATCGTGGTGGGAAGTTCACTCCTTGCCATTTTCTTTAACACATCCATGAGCTCCATCAGGCATTTCCAGTTCGGCAACTTCGATCTCATCCTCTTCCTGTGCATGTTTCCCGCAGCACTTTTGGGAGGATACATCGGTCCGCAGATTGCCAAAAGGGTCAACCCGATAATCGTGAAACGGGTTGCCTGTGTTGGTCTTTTGCTGCTCAGTCTTAATCTTTTGGGACTGTACTAATAATTATATTCAGGGGCCGGGAGTCAGAATAACTCTATTTTTTTCTCCCGATTTCCTGTTTAATTTGTTGATTCGTTGCATTGCATATTCGATGCACAAATCCCTAATCTCCCGCCCTCCCCGGTTCACCCTCACCCCGACCTCTCTCCGGGGTGGGGGTCGGGGGGGATTTCATCGGGCACCTTTAGTGCCATGAACACCAATGGTTTTTCATGCTCAACATCGTCAGCCGTTTTGCCCATCAGCTGATTGCGCCAAAAGCTGTTACCAGGGTAAAATACAATACATTCAAGGAGCTTCTGCAACACGACCGCCATTGCCATGAGCAACTGGCGGAACTTGAAGAACTTTATTACCGGAATCGAAAAATTGATATTCACCATGCGGGGCGTCTGCACAGGGAGCTTTCTGATGGGGTATCAGCCATGGTGGCCTGTCTGAGTCGCATGGCCCCCGCTTCTCACCTCTCCCTGCGGGCTTATTATAAAAAAATTGATTTTTACGGTCGCATTGCCCTCACTCCGCTTCCTTTCTCCGGCAGCGGACCATTCATCCTTGGCCTGGACACTCCGTATGAAAACGATTTCCAGACCGGAGGAAAAGGACTGCATCTTTCCCAGATCAGGAACCGATTGGGACTCCCGGTCCCTGACGGCTTCCTTATCTCCACTTCCGCCTTCAATTATTTTATCGAAGAAAATGATCTGCGCGGAAAAATAAACGCATTTCTCAGTCAGGTTGATATCACCTCGACGGAATCATTGTATCGTTCATCTGAAAGCCTGATCAGGCTGATCAGTACGGCCGGAATTCCTGTCAAATTGAGAAAAAAAATCCGATCAGCACTCGAATCACTCTCAGAACTTCGTGGCTGTCATCATTTTGCCGTGCGCAGCAGCGCCGTGGGGGAAGACTCCGCCCTTTCCTTTGCCGGCCAATACGACTCGGTTCTCAACGTCGGCAAAGACAACATTCTTTCCGCTTACAAGAAGATTTTGGCCAGCAAATATTCACCAAGATCACTTTTCTACAGAATCAGCAACGGCTTGCTTGACGAAGACACGCCAATGGCGATCCTGGTGCTTGAGATGGTTGATGCCCTGACAAGCGGCGTTGTCACAACCAACATCTCCGGTGAAGGTAAATTTACAGGGGTTGTCATTCATTCCACAGACGGGCTCGGAGATCAATTGATGGGAGGAAAACTGGCTCCATTGACAACTATGGTTACACACCATGGAGATGAATTTATCATCGAGCCCCCTCCTCCGCCATCCGTTTCCCTTATGGAAAATGAACCTTGCCGAGCAAATGAAGCAAGCCATTTGCACTCACGCCCAAACAAACAGCAGGCCCTGCAGCTTGCTGACTGGGCTTATAAAATTTCCCTTTTTTATCAGTCACCTCAAGAGATTGAATGGAGCCTTGACGGAAAGGGGAATCTCTTGCTTCTGCAGGCGAGATCGATGCATGTGCAGGAAACGAAAGAAACAGTAAACCTGCCCGACATCAGTATATTTCCCGTCTTGATCAAAACTGCGGAACAAGCTTCCCACGGGGCCGGCTGCGGACCTGTTTTTGTTATTGAAAATGAAAACCAACTGGCCGATGTTCCGCAGGGAGCGGTACTTGTCACCACCGTGACCCCGCCATCCTACATTCCCATTCTTGACCGCGTATGCGCCGTGGTGGCTGATTTGGGCAGCGCGGCTGACCACTTTTCCTCCGTGGCCCGTGAATTCGGCGTTCCGGTGCTCGTCAAAACAGGCAATGGGAGCACAATTCTCACCCCGGGTCAGACGGTCACCGTCTGGAGTGATGGCGGCATTGTTTTTGACGGCTGCATCACTCCTATTATTGAAAGCTGCCCCACCCAGCAGAAAACTGCAACTGAGTCTCCATTTCACCAGGCATTCGCCAAAGCGGCTTCCTTCATTTTTCCACTGAAGCTAATTAATCCTACTGACCCTTCTTTTACACCTGAAAATTGCCGTTCCCTGCACGACATTATCCGTTATGTGCATGAAAAGGCTCTCCTTGCCATGTTTGATCAGGCGGGCCGTCGGTCGTCAAAAAAAAGAGAACACTTCCTGCTTGAAACTTCGCTGCCTCTCGCTCTTTATATCCTTGACGTGGGCGGCGGCACCAGCCATGTGAATGAAGAAAGCAATAAACTGAACGAAAATAATCTGTTGTCCGTACCCCTCAAATCTCTTCTCAAGGGACTGACCCATCCGGGAGTAAATTGGGGACAACATGCCCATTTTGACTGGAAAAACTTCAGCGAAATAATCATGGGAGACGGGATCGTCAGCAACCAAGATTCCTCTTTTGCAAGCTATGCCATTGTCTCCGGAGACTACCTCAACCTCAACATGCGTTTCGGCTATCATTTTGCCATTCTTGACTGCCTGTGCGGTCCCATCGCCGAAGAGAATTACATCATGCTTCGTTTTGCCGGGGGAGGCGGAAATTTTTCCGGTGTCACCCTCCGTCTCTACTTTATCAGTGAAATTCTCAAGCGCCACGGTTTTTCGATAATCACCAAAGGAGATTTGCTAGACGGCCGGTTGTTGCGCTATAATGAATTCATCATTGAAGAACGCCTTGACATGGTGGGACGTCTGCTTGGCGCCACCAAATTGATGGATATGATTCTTACGGACGAAAACATGGCGCTCTCCATGGTTGAAGAGTTCATGAACGGAAAATATGACTTTTCCGTTTAACATCCTTTCCCTGCTGAAATTCGAGACAATAAATGTCTGAATACCGCCTGAACTGGATAACAGACAATCTGGCTGTCGGCTATGCGCCCATGTCCTATGCCGAGCTTGACCACATCAAATCCCAGGGGATCGATGCCATCGTCAATCTTTGCGGTGAATTCTGCGATCTTCATGAAATTGAGCAGGATTCCGGATTTGAGGTTTACTTTCTGCCCATCCCCGACGAATCGACCCCGGACATGAACGAGATGGAAAAAGGACTCCACTGGCTTGACGAGGCCATCTATCTCGGCAAAAAGGTGCTGGTCCATTGCCGTCATGGAATTGGACGGACGGGAACATTTGTCACCGCCTACCTTCTCCGGCGGGGACTGGGCATGAAGATGGCGGAAAAAACCCTCAAAAACACAAAAGCCACCCCCGCCAGCTTTTCCCAGTGGCGTCTGCTGAAAAAATATGGCAAACAATCCGGCAAGCTGACAATTCGGGAACCAAGCCTTGAAAACAGGAACATCGTCGATCTGAGTGGATTCTTTGCCGAATATGAAGGACTGGTGGCGGAAGTGGAAAAACGGATCGCTTCCGGTTCCGGTGAAAAAAAAATTCCTCGCTGCGGCCTCGATCGGACCGATTGTTGCCGCCGTTACTTTGAACTGCAGCTCATAGAGGCCATTTATCTGAGCAATAAAATGAACAAAACCCTGACCAGCAATGTGCGGGAAACCGTCATCGCAAAAGCGGTGGAGAGATCCCGCATCATTCGCCGTCTCGCCCAGAATGCAGGCGTTCACTCATCCAAAGACCTCGAACGCGGCTATCTGCTGGAAAACACGGATTGCCCCCTTCTTCGTGAATCATGTCAAATGGCAAAATTTCGCCCCCTGAGCTGCCGTTTATATGGAATGGAAGAGACAACTGAAACCCTCCCTGAAGCGGATGCCATTCTCGCAACCCTTTCCCGCTCGGTGTTTCTCGCCCTTTCAGGCACATTACCCGGAGAATCATTGTTTCTGGTATCCTGCGCCGACACCCTATCCGGCAGATTTATCCAAACATACTTTCATTACCTCAGCTCCTTGAGCAGACCGCAATGAACATAACAGATACAATTCCGGTTCCAACAGACAAACCCCTGGTGCTGCTTGTCGACGACGAACCGGATATGCTCAACATGCTGAGTCTCATTATCAGGCGCCAGTGTCAGTGTGATGTCATACTCGCATCCACAGGCGCAATGGCTGTCAGGGAAATGGAAAGCCAGTCCCCTGATGTGGTGGTAACCGACATCAAAATGCCCGACATGGACGGTCTGGCATTATTAAAAAAAATCAGGGAACAGGATGATACCATTTCCGTCATCATCATGACCGGTTACGGAACGATTGAAATGGCTGTCCAGGCCTTGAAAGATGGAGCCTATGATTTTCTGGAAAAACCGTTTGAAAAAGAGCATATCGTCAGGATTATCCGCAACTGCCTGGAACGCACCAAACTTCTGCGCGACAACCGGCAACTCCAGGAAAAACTGGCGGTAGCCGGCCCTCCCCCGGAAGGTTTTATAGGCCATTCCCCTCCCCTACGACAGGCCATGGACCTGATCGCCAAAGTGGCTGATACCGATGCCACCGTATTGATCCGGGGAGAAAGCGGAACCGGGAAGGAAGGTGCGGCACGTGCCCTGCATGCCTTGAGCAAAAGATGCAACCACAAGATGATCGTTGTCAACTGCCCCGCCCTGCCTGAACACATCCTTGAAAGTGAGTTGTTCGGTTACCGCAAAGGGGCATTCACCGGCGCCACACAGGACAAGAAAGGGCTCTTCCTCGCCGCAGATCATTCAACCATTCTGCTTGACGAAATTGGCGATATCCCGGTCCCCATTCAGACAAAACTTCTCCGCGTCCTGCAGGAAAAAGAAATCCAACCCCTGGGTCAGAACAACACCATCAAGATCGATGTGCGCGTCGTAGCCTCCACCAACCAGAATCTGGAGACAAAAATGGCATCGGGCGAATTCAGGGAAGATCTTTTTTACCGGCTCAATGTGGTCACGGTAACCATGCCGAGCCTGCGGGAAATGAAAGACGACATCCCCCTGCTCGTTCAGCACTTTCTGCGCAGGTATCAGAGTCAATACAACCGGACGAATCTCGTCATTAGTCCCAAGGCGCTGCAGGTTCTCTATCACCGTCATTGGCAGGGAAATGTCCGGGAACTGCAGAATACCATCAAACGGGCCGTCCTTCTTGCTCCGCACAACGCAATCGATGTCAATGAAATCAGCGCAACCGCTGATCAGGAAGAAAAAGAACCGCACCATTCCGACTTTTCCACAGTAACAAGCCTTTCCTATAAAGACGCCAAGGCTGAAGTTGTTCAACATTTTTCAATTTTTTACATTACCGATCTCTTAGTCAGGCATCATGGCAACGTCACCGCAGCAGCAAAAGACAGCGGCCTGGACAGACAGGCATTGCAGCGCCTCATGCGCCGCTATGGATTAACATCGTGTGATTTCAGGAAAAAAAGATAGATGCCAGCCTTCCCTTATCGATTTCTTTTATTATTGAAATCACCCATCCTTCTTGCCGCGCTTTTTCTGCTGTGGCCTCAGCCTGCCCATGCCTTGCAAACTCATCTCGGGCTGGAAGGAATTTATGTCCATCAGGGTGCCCATATTTTCTTTACCCTTTCCATGATAATTTTTTCCATGAACATTCGCCGGTCACCTCTCTCGACAAAAAAACCCTGGCGGTTCTTTTTATGGGGCGCTCTGTTACTTGCGTTCTGGAACCTATGGGCATTCAGCGGCCATATCATCGAATATCTGGTTCCGGCAGAAAATTTCACCTTTACCCCAACTCCCTTTTCACCCGGTCTTGTCATTTCTTCATGGAGGGAAATGGCATATTTTTTTCTCCAGATGGACCACATCCTCTGCCTTCCGTCACTGGTCTGTTTTTATCTGGCCCTTAAGGCCATCCTTCATGAATTACCGGCTAAAAATACTGATCCGGAAAGGCGACAGCCATGACAACGTGGTCACTGTATCCCGTCTGGATAATCGACCTGCTCGGCTCAATCGGCATGATCATCTTTTCGCTGCTCTGTTTCCAGACAAGCCGAAAAATACACAAACGAGCCCCTGAAACACCGCTGGCCAACTATCTCATCTGGTTTTCTGCGGCGATATTAGCCTTTTCCATCTCCCGATCCCTCGGCCATATCCTGAAACACCTTCTCTTTTTTTCCGGAAAAACCCATTTGTGGGCCACTATTTCTCCAGTCAGCGGATCGATCAACAGTATTACTTTTATCGTCATCGCCTCTGTCACACTTTACTTCAGACGCACCGAAATTATCATGAACCTGATGGCCGGGGACAGGGACAGAATTTCACGAACCGGACGACAGCTGCTTGAACTCAACCGTGAAATTGAAGAAATAGTTTCGGAACGAACCCAGGTCCAGATGGCACTGCGCATGGATCACCAGGTCCGTAATCCAGCCATGGTTATCGGCGGTCTGGTCCGGAAAATAATTAAAAAAATGCCGCAAGATCAGCCGCAGCGGGAACGTATGGTGAGGGTGCTGGAACAGGTGGAAAAACTGGAAGAACTTATCGACAAATTCGATGCTATCCCTCCTCGGCACGACAAAAAATTCGCCATCATCGACCTTAACGATCTCATCCGGGAAACATTGGATATCGTTACCATCGAGGCTGAAGAAAAAGGGGTGACTCTACACTTTTCGCCGACACCGACGGCGCTGCACTTTCAAGGCGCCAAGCATCTCATCAAACAGGCATTTATCAATATAATCCGTTACGGAGTCGACGCCTGCTCGGGCGGTGATGCCGTCAAACTAACGACAAACGCGGAAGGAAGATACCTGAAGACGATCATCGAGTATAACGGGCCCTGTCCGGCCCGGGAAGTGTTTGATCCGACTCCCCAAACAGTTCTTCAACAGAGGCAGGGGAAAAGACTGGATATGTCCTACGTTCGCCTGGTAATTGAAGAACATCATGGCCTTTTCAGGCTCGCTGAAAAGCCGGGGGGCGGAAATATCCTGGAAGTCCTTCTCCCTCTGATGCTGGGAGAGCTCGCAAAAACAGAGAGAGCCTGAGCTGATTACTCCTTAATTCTCAGGTCACGAGTTGAAAAGAACGAACTGCGTCTGTTCCAGGGCCAGTTCCATATGAAACCTGCCGCTGCCGATGGCGAATGCCACACGGCGATTACTCTGGTAATTCATGTCCGGGGTGAGGGTGATGGCATTGTTAAGCGCCAGAGCTTTGGGCTGACCGCAGTACGATGTCAGATCAAATTTGCTTTCAACCATACTCATGGCGCGCCCCATCATCTGATTGGTCATTTCCCCCATGGTGTCTATAACATCGTTTGATGTGAATTCCTTGGCCAGATCACTTTCAGGCAACCCCATGCTGATCATGTAGCTCCTATACAGATCCAGAGCGGCCTCAGCCGAAAAATTCATGATGACCAGTCCGTTATAGTCCCCTGAAAACATAACAAAACTGCCCACTTCCGGTTTCAGACTTACCTGGGGAATAGCCTGGAATGTGGTTGAATATTTAATATTTTTCTTCGTGCTTTTTTCCAAAGTTTTCTTTATCGCCTGAGCGAAAATATTTGCTACGATATCGATTGTTTCCTGTTCCACAACCATGTTATCTTTGTCTCCTGTATTTTTTCCGTAATTTGGCCAAACCAATTTCCATATTGCCTGATATTCTCTTGTCATGTCAATATTTTTTGCCGGCTCAGAAAACGAAGGGCATATGCTTTGCCGGGTATAGTTCGCGAAGAGGATGTAAAGTGTTTTTGATTGTGGCAACGTATTAAACCCGCCATGCCAAAATACACTTTTTGCCGATTCATCATCTTTATTTTTTTTCAAAAAAGATTAATTTTCTCTCTTTATTCACCACGGAAAGCTTGTTAAAGAAATTATGCTTATCAATTGTCAATCAATCAGCAAGGCATTCGGAGCCCAGCAACTTTTTTCCGATATCTCCCTCACTTTTTCCAGCGGGGAACGACTGGGACTCATCGGCCCGAACGGATCCGGCAAATCAACCTTGCTGAAGATTCTTGCCGGCCTTGAAACTGCAGATTCCGGTAAAATTATTTACCAAAAAGGCGTCAAAATTTCCTATCTTGCCCAGGAAGATGTCTTTGACTCTGACCTGACCATCGAAAACACCCTTATGCTGGCTGTGGACGATGAATCCGACGAAACAACCAAACTGGGCCGGGTGCAGAGGATGATCAGCCAGGTTGAGCTTGGACAGGGAACAGAACGCGTTGACAATCTTTCGGGAGGTTGGCGGAAAAGACTGGCGATTGCCCGGGCGCTCATCAAAAATCCCGATATTCTCCTGCTTGACGAACCAACCAACCACCTCGATATCAAGGGAATCCTCTGGCTTGAAAAACTGTTGAATAATCAACCATTTGCCTATGTTGTCATCAGTCACGATCGAACGTTTCTGGAAAACACCACCAACCGTATTGTTGAGCTGAACAGATATTATCCTGAAGGATTCCTCAGAATAAAAGGTAATTACAGCCGTTTTCTTATTGACAGGGAAGCTTTCCTGGAAAACCAGCAGCAAATGCAGGAAGTGCTGGCCAACAAAGTGCGACGCGAAACAGAATGGCTGCAGCGGGGCCCCAAAGCACGCACAACCAAGGCCAGATATCGTATCGACAAGGCACATGAACTGCAGAGTGAACTCAGTGATGTCCGGCGGCGCAACGCGTCAGACAAACAATTGCAAATCGACTTTGAGGCAACAGGGCGCAAAACCAAAAAACTTATCGAATTAACGGCTATTGACAAATCTCTTGGCGGGAGGACTCTTTTCACCGATCTTAGTTTCGTGCTTTCTCCCGGACGACGCCTCGGCCTGATGGGAGCAAACGGCAGCGGAAAAACCACCCTGATGAATATTCTTGCCGGTAAAACTACGCCGGACAAAGGTTCCGTCTTCATCGCGGATGGCGCACGCATCGTGCTTTTTGACCAGAAACGCGAGCAGATCGACCAGGAACAGACATTGCGCCAGGCTCTTTCCCAGACAGGAGACACGGTCATCTACCAGGGCGCCCCGATTCATATCGTCGGCTGGGCCAAACGCTTTCTCTTCCAGCCGGATCAGCTTGATCAGCCGGTCAGCAGACTTTCAGGCGGCGAACAGGCCCGTATCCTTATCGCGCGACTCATGCTGCAGCCCGCAGATGTCCTGCTGCTCGATGAACCGGGCAATGATCTCGACATCCCATCGCTTGCCATGCTGGAAGAAAGTCTCGTCGATTTTCCCGGCGCGGTTGTCCTGGTCAGCCATGACCGTTTTTTCCTCGACAATGTCACCAACAAGGTCCTCGGCTTTCCGGGTGAGGGCAAAACCGTCATGTACGATGATTTCAACCAGTGGCTTACGGGCCAGCAAAAAAGCGAACCTCCCCGCAAACAGCAAAGTCCTACGAGAAAAAAAGACGCAGCCGAACGTCCCAAAAAAATTACATACAAGGAAAGACTTGAACTGGAATCCATCGAAGAACAGATCCTGACTGCGGAACAAGACTTGGAAAACTGCAGGAATCAACTGGTAAATCCAGAGGTTATGGCGAACCCAGAAGAGCTGGCGAAATGGTGCGCCCTTCTGCAGCCTGCTCAGGACAGGGTTGACCGGCTTTACACACGATGGGAAGAACTTGATGCGAGAAATGAATGATTATGGGGAATACCAATGCCAATATATGAATTTTACTGCAAACACTGTCACACGATATTTAATTTTCTTTCACGGCGAATAAACACGACCGCTGAGCCACCCTGCCCACGCTGCCAAGGTCGATTGCAGCGACAGCTGTCCACCTTCGCCACCATCGGCAAGGCCAGGGAGGCAGAAGACGACTTCATGGCGGGCCTGGATGAGTCAAAAATGGAAAAAGTCCTTGCCGGTATTGCCCGACAGGCTGAAGATATCAACGAGGACGATCCTCGCCAGATGGCCCAACTGATGCGTAAATTTTCACAACAGACCGGGATTTCTCTGGGAGATGGGATGCAAGAGGCGCTGGCACGGATGGAATCAGGGGAAGATCCCGATAAAATCGAAGCGGAAATGGGAGATCTGCTTGAAGGAGAAGATCCTTTCAGTGTAATGCGCAAAAAAATAACGACGCGGAAAAATCCGCCTCTACAGGATGAAACACTTTATGAACTGTAATTGGACAGGTAGGCGAACAGGAATGCCAAATACGCTTCAGCTACTCATTTTGACTGAGAAATAAAACTCACCCAGCTATTGATTTCATTTTTGAATGAGTATGTATCTGCAGAAATTCCGCCACAAGTTCCTGACGTTCAAGAAGGGAAAGCCTGAAATAAATCGGGCTCAACATCAGTATCCGAATTGCTTCACGTTTGCTCATTTTTCCACTCGTCATTGAAATAAACACTGCATAAAAACGAAGATATTCTTCAAAAAAACGCTCATCAAAAAAAATGAATGCATATTCATAACAGAAGCGACATCAAAATCAAGTCTTTTTTTTCGGCACCCAGCCGACCCTATCATCAAAAAGATGCCCAGGCTTAAAAGAGCTTCTGTTCGGCAATTATTCCCCTGGCTCTGCCGACCTGATAAACAAGAGCCATAAAACCTTTGGGCAAAGGGACATCCCGCTCCGCAAGCAGAATTCCACACTCTTTCGCCTTTTTAAGAATCTCTTTATTCCCGTCATCAATCCCTTCCTGATGATTGCAGAGAAAATGCATGCGCAACGCGTCCGTCAACAAAATGCACAACTCAGGAAACTCTCCAGCGACATTTTTCAGTTCATCGACAATACGCACCCTGTTTTCCTCGGCAAAAAGCTGAAACCTTTCCTGGGGGTTGGGTGTTGCAAACAGCTCATTCATCACGGCTCCTGCAAGCATCCCGGGGTAAGCACTATCCTCACCGGCAAATTTCCGAGCAAATGATTGCTTCAGATCCTGAAAAAAAATCATTTTTACAACATCAATTCCTTCACGCAGGGAGGGGATAAATTTTCTATCCAACTGATCAGTCATTCAAAAAACTCCTCACTTATTTTCAAGAAACGGATTGACAAAAATACTGCCATCGCATCGGTTCAAAAAATCCCAGTTCAAATGTTCCCGAGGAAACCCAGGAAATATTTTCAGTAACGACAAGTGGAGATGCGGCGGCACAGGGCCTGTGGAAGGAGCAACCATTCCGGCGGGACCACCCTTCATCACCTTGCATCCACATTGAACAACCGGGAGAATATGGGAATAAACCGCGACGGAATGGCCGATTTCGCCTGCTCGCTCTCGAACAAAAACGGAACTTGCATGAAAATCCTTTGTGATTGCAATCACTTTTCCATCGCTAAAAAAAGGAACTTGAATACTTTCCCCCAACAAACAGTGCTGTTGGCTGTCATCCACATAACAGCAGATATCCACGCCCTCATGGGGTCTGGGCCTTTTTCCATTAGTGCACCACCATTTTTCAGGATCCCCGAAACCCATACCCGGCAAAACCTGCAACGCAACAAATTTTCTCTGTAGCGCACTATTTAAAGGGACAAGCAACTTGCCGTATTCATCCATGCTGATCATGAGTCACATTCGACGGTTAAAAAAAAAACCGATCGCCACCTTCACATTTGCCGTTACATTTGCGTTTATTGTCAAAAAATGGTGCCAGGACTTTTTTACGAATCCATCAAATTTCCTGAAATCCGGTATTTTTCCGGAAAACCAAATTTCTCCAAAAGTTTCAAATTTTGCACGCCAATCATCCCATGCCACCTATCCGCCCATACCCAAAGCAGGAAGAGATATGTATTTTTATATGAATCAAATAGTTACAAGAAACTCTCATTCCGCAAAATGAGCCATGAAAGTCATGATGAAAACCAGTATACATGATGAAAAGTTACGAAAAAATCAAGGAATAAATATTGCAATATTTTCCCGTAATCGAGTATCTTTTTAATATTAATTAAAGATTTGTGAATGAGTAATCCGATTCCACCCAAAATTATGTTGGCGGAGGTTGAAAATGGACATGGAACAGACAAAGGCTTCTCTTGAAAGAAGAAAATACAAGCGGCACCAATTGTCTGATGACATTCTTGTTTTCAACGAAACCACCTTCGGACAAATTATTAACATAAGCCAGGGCGGCCTTGCTTTCCGCTTCCTGACCAACAAGGAAATCCAGCAGGATCCCTATTTCCAGCTGGGAATACTGAACAGTTCCAGTGGATTTTACCTGGAAAATATTCCATGCAAAACAGTAACCTCAACGGATTCGGCGCCGATTCATCCTACCGGTTCAACCATTGTGCGCCGCAACGGCGTTCAGTTTGGGGATTTAACCAGTGAACAGAAAAAAAAGATTGACGATTTCCTTGCAGCAAACATTGATGCATCCACTCCGCATCAAGATACGGCTCATTAATTTTATCCCTTTTTCAACTCTTTACACGCACGTAAGAAACTCTTGATGCTCAAACTTTGTCTGGCCGCTGGGATTGCAGTCCTCGTATCAGCACTATGCAGCATATGCGAGGCAATCCTCTATTCCGTCCCGGTTTCGCATGTAGAAACTCTCGCGCGATCCAATCGCCTCTCCGGGAAACTGCTGAAAAAAATCAAAGACAACATCCAGCAACCCATCACCGCC
Organism: Pseudomonadota bacterium; assembly: GCA_043809085.1. GTDB lineage: Bacteria > Desulfobacterota > Desulfobulbia > Desulfobulbales > SURF-16 > DB1. Next base: position 338,607 of record JAZDEG010000031.1, read on the forward strand.
ATCCTCACTTTGAACACCATTGCCAACACCATGGGTGCCGCCATTGCCGGCGCCTCGGCAGCGGCCGTTTTCGGAGATAATAATCTTGCCTGGTTTTCAGCCGGCTTCACCCTCGTTATTCTCATCTTCTCTGAAATTCTCCCGAAAACAATAGGCGTCGTTTATTGCAAAAAATTCGCGCCCTGGATCGCCATTCCCCTGGTGGGGCTGATTAAAGCGCTGACACCGATTGTCTGGATCATACACCATGCAACCAAACTGATACCCGGTTATGACACAAAAACGGAAATTTCAGTTGAAGAAATCAGGACAATGGCCATTCTCAGCAGAAAATCCGGCGTCCTCGATTTGCAGCAGGAAGGCATCATCAAAAATATTATTGACCTGAAAAACAGGACGGTTCGCCAGGCGATGACTCCCCGCACAGTCATCTTCACCCTGGAAAAGCATATGACCATTGCCGAAGCAAAACTCAGAAGCGAAGAATGGAACCGCCATAGCCGGGTCCCGGTTTATAATAGAAATCCGAATGATATTGTCGGCATTGTTCTGCTCAAAGATGTGCTGCTCAGCATTGTGGAAGGGAAAGAAAACAAAACACTCGCCTCTCTTATGAAACCGCCGCATTTTGTTCCGGAAACAGCGCCTCTGAACAGAATCCTTCTCCAGTTCTTTGAACGACGCCAGCATCTTTTCTGCGTGGTTGACGAATATGGGGGAATGACCGGCGTTATCAGCCTGGAAGACATTATTGAAGAAATAGTCGGGCAGGAAATACTGGATGAATCGGATCATCCCTCAAAAACCATGCGCGACATCGCCCGGGACAAAAGCAAACTTCGCTTCGTAAGAAAAAAACAGCAGGAAACCGATTAAACCCTGAGCAGGACTTTTCTCAGGTAAATATTGCGTGGGCCGAAAACGCAATCATAACGTCAGAACATACAACAACGTATTTCTCTCAACATGCTCTAAAAAATAACCAACAGATACCCGAACAGCGTTCCCACCAGCAGTATGTGAATGATAAAAAAATTCTTCAGATCAACAAGCCCTTCAAAAGGTCCCAGACAATACCGCCAGACAATGTATCCACCGGCAATGGATCCGTTCATCATAAAAAATGCGGCAAGAACCTGAACCGGGAACTCCGGAATGGCAAAAGAAAGTTTTTCCAGAATCAAAATACCGAACTGCCGCCCGAAAGTCGGAATAAAATCACCTATTCCTTCGGCAAAATGAGTCATCCGATACACCAACTCTCCGGTAAATGCCATGGGAATGAGAATAGGAACCATTGGGGACAGTCGGCCGACGATGGGATCCTTTTCGGTAACCCCGAAAAGCCTGTTGCCGATTCTGATAATCACCAGTACGACAACTATGCAGACAATCAACAGGATACTGAAAAGCAGGGGATCAGCAATCCCCCATGATTCAAGTATTCTGCGATAAACGGGTTTGTCTATGATAAACCGGGCAAACTGGGAACCGATGAGAAAAGGCACCGTATACATGCAGGTTATATACCTGCCGGCATTGTAGATGAGCTCGTTATAGGGATTGCGAAAAAGAAATTGCGGTGAATCACGGTCACACAGGGGAAGGCAATGACCGCAGACAAGACAGTGAAGATTATTCTGCACAGAAACAGCCCCGAGATAAACCGGGCATCCCCGACGATCACCTAACCCCTTTTTACAGGCAAACGTTTCACACCCCCTGCATTTTTCATGATCCGCACGAAATTCGGTAATGGAAATCGTTGCTGCAGCACCGCTTATTCTGCCCAACGGACAGAGGTGCCGGCACCATGCCTGGCCGGGGAAAAGCACCGACATAATGGCGGCCCCGGCGACAATGGCCAGAATCAGATAGGATGTTCCTGCCGGCCACTCATTTAACCCGGCCACGGTTTCAAACCAGATAATCAGGGCGAGCAGGAAAACAGAGCAATAAACACCATATTTCTGCAGCAACCTCGGCACTTTTATGGCAAATGTCCAGCCCCTTCTCTGCAGAAAAACACCAAGCCCCGGAAAAGGGCAGATGCCGCACCACATGCGTCCGACAAAGAACCAGGAAAGGACAATGGCCGGCCAGAGGATACCCCAGGTAAGAAAAACAGAAATATTGTGATGTGGATCCTGGGGACCGAAAAAACCAGACAGCAGAACAAAAATAAAGAGAAGGTCGGCAGCTGTCCTCAACTGGGCGTAATGATGCCGCGCAGCCAGAAATCGCCTGAAAGACGGAAAAATACGGAACAGATCGAGCCGTTGTCCGTCATCAAAAGATATCAGACTTCTCAGTGCTCTCGTCCACCAGGTCATTGCCTTGTCCAACTTTTCTTCATGGTTTTCTAGCCAACAGCCTCCAACACAACATTTACCTGAAATTCCTGATTGTCTCTGATGAGCTTTAAGGTTACCTCATCACCAACCTTGTGCAGGTCAAGCTCCTGACTGAGATCATCAAGACTGGCTACTGGTTTACCGTTGACCCCGACAATGACATCACCCAGATAAAGTTCACCAGCAATACGCCTGACTCCCCGCAAACCGGCTTTTTCAGCGGCACTGCCCTTTTCAACCTGAACAACGAGAACTCCGACAATGCCCAAACGATCAACCAGCCTTTCATTTCCCACGGAAATACCGAGTCCGGGCTTGATGAGCCGACCATGCTTGATAAGTTCTGTCACTACCCGGTTCACTTCATCCGCCGGAACGGCAAACCCTATGCCGGCATTGACACCGTCCGGGCTGTATATGGCAGTATTGACACCGATCAGCCTTCCTGCGCTGTCAAGCAGCGGACCACCGGAATTGCCGGGGTTAATTGCCGCATCGGTCTGGATAACGTTATGAATGGTCATGCCGTTGGCGGACTTTATTTCTCTCCCCAGGGCACTGACGATACCGGCTGTGATTGTCTGATCGAGACCAAAGGGATTACCGATGGCAAAAACCTTCTGCCCGACCTGAAGACCGGCGGATTCTCCAACGGGAATAGGTTTCAGGACTGCAGCAGGCGCTGAAATCTTGAGCACGGCAATATCCTTATCCGCGGAAGCACCGACAAGTGCAGCTTTCCATGTGCTGTTATCGGCAAGAGTAACCTGTACCTGATTAGCATCCTCGATCACATGGTAATTGGTAACGATTCTCCCGTCACTGTCCCAGACAAATCCAGATCCGGTTCCTTTTGGTATTTCGTAAACGTTCAAACTGAAGAGATTTCGGCGCAATTCAATACTTGTGATATAGACCACGGACGGCGATGTTGCCTGGAAAACATCAATGGTGTTACGTTCATCGTCAGCAAGATCACCCCGGGCGGTTACCGCCCGGGGAACGGCTTCCGGACTGTAGAGGTTCCCCTGTCCTTTGACAAACAGAAACCAGATAACGATCAACGCCGCCAGGAAGTAAATGAAGGAAGTTATTTTTTGCCGTGATACATTGCGCATGACGAAATGAGACGTTTAAATATTAAGAAGTAGTTTGGCTATGGAAAAATAGGCTATAACGCCGAATATATCGATAGTGGTGGTGACAAAGGGACCGGTGGCGACAGCAGCGTCAACATCAAGTTTTTTTAAAATCAACGGCACACAGGAACCGACTGTTGCGGCCAGGGTCATGGAAAACATGACGGAAAAACCGACAACAAGTCCGAGTTGCAGGGGATCTTTATGGGTAAAAAAGGCAAGCACGCCGAGAATGAGTCCGTAAAAAAAACCAAGAATAATCCCGACGCGCATTTCCTTAAAAATTACCTTGCCAAGTTCCTGCATGTTGATGCGGCCGGTGGCGATACCACGCACGACAATGGTGCTCGACTGGGTGCCGATATTGCCCCCCATACCCATGACAATGGGAATAAAGGCGGCCAAAGCCAATACTTTTTGCAGCTCCTCATGAAAAAGGGTAATGATCATCGCCGACAAGATACCGCCCAGCCAGCTGGCAAAAAGCCAGGGAGCCCGGGTGACGGCATTGGAGACGGTTGATTTCAAAAGGATCTCCCTGTCCTTACCTGCACCGGCCATCTGCAGAAAGTCTTCGGTGGCCTCCTCACGGATAACATCGATAATATCATCCACCGTGACAATGCCGACAAGCCGGTAGGATGCATCAACAACCGGAACAGCCAGAATGTTATACTGGGAAACAATATGGGCTGTTTCCTCCTGATCGGTATCAGTGGTCACGGAGATGACGCTGGGATTCATGATATTTTTGAGCTGACGATACGGAGGATGGGTAAGTAACTCTCTCAAGGACAGAACTCCGGCCAGCTTTCCCTCATCTCCGTGGGTGATATAGAGATAAAAGGCCATCTCCATCTCTTCACTGCGCTGCTGCACCTTCTGGATGGCATCACCGACGCTCAGTTCACCATCGAGGGCCATAAAATCAGGAGACATGAGACCACCCGCTGTTTCCGGATGGTACTGCATAAGTTCTTCGACCTCTTCCCGATCCGCCTTGCCCATGTATTTACGGATTTCACCGGCAACTTCGTCCGGCAAGGCTTCAAGCAGGTCGGCCACATCGTCCGAGGCCATTTCCTTGATAACCGCCACCATGAATTTGGGGGAAAGGTTATGGACAAGTTCAAGCATGAGAGCCCGGTCAAGTTCACTTAAAAACTCACCCGCCATGCTCGTCTGGGCAATCACATTGAAAACATGAGCTCTCTCTTCCGGAGTGAGGTGACGAAAAACCCAGGCGATATCAGCAGGATGGGTTTTGTTCAACAGCCTCATCAGGCGGTCTACGGCATTGCGTCTGTTCAAACGCCGGATGGTGTCGAGCAACACCATTCCCTCCCTGCCGATCATTTCTTTTTTGACCTTTCCTTTCATCATAAGACTCTGTCCTGAATATCCGGATATTTGCAAAGCAAATGGCAACCCTGACAACAGGGAAACAATCCGCAATGGCAAAAAGGAAGAATTATAATTTTATTCTCAGGTACGTCAACGGCTAAAGCAATTATTGCTGATCCTTCTTCAACCATTGCTTGATAAGTTCACCGGCCTTCTGCGGGTCACTTTCCGCGATTTTGCTTATTTTCTGTTGATCCGTCCTGATGCCGTCCTGTGCCAGACGTTCCTCTGCTGAAAATCCCTGATCACCGTTGTTTTCACTATTGTCATTTCTTCCCTCGAGTTTCTTCTGCGCCTCGCGGAGATCGGCTAAGGCATCCATCCGTTTTCCATCAAAGAGAAAGGCAAAAAAAGGCCGCACCACGAACAGAAAAAAAAACACAAGCAGAAAGAAAACGGTTAGCGGCAACGCTAGCAATTCAACAATTTTGGCCAATTTATCCATGTTTTCCATGAAAAAAATTCTAACAGGAACCTGCAAACTTACTATTGAGTTAAAGTTTATTTGAAGTAGTATGTTTTGTGTACAATTTCGTATACCATGCAAACCCACAGACTTCCACCGCTCTTTTATGCCCTGACCAATTTCAATTCTTGCGGAGAAAAAAATGCAGGTCATTCGCAATAACATCTTGCAGTGTTTATACAAATTTTCAGATGATGACGCCAAACTCGTGCAGGAACTTGAGGAGATCATCAAAGAGCATGGAAACGCGGCTTTTCCCGTTATTTTCCATGTGCTCACCCATCTTGACCTGCCGCAGCAGGAGGCTGAAACCGCATGGCCGGCAATCTGCGCCCACCGCGAAAAGATGTCCGCCCTGCTGGAACACAATGTCAACCTGCGAACTGCTATCTGCGATTACTTCTGTTCCATCCACAAATCCCTTAAAAATCCCAAGGTAGTGGAGATCCATGTCTTTGAGTCCACATTGAACAGTGCAAAATTCGACAGGATGACGGGTCTTTACAACCGCGCCTACTTTGACGAATCCATCATCCGGGAAGTGGCCCGGGCAAAACGATATGACACGGATTTGTCCATCCTTTTTCTTGATCTCGACGACTTTAAAACCGTTAACGACAACTTTGGCCACCCTGCCGGAGATTATGCCCTGAAACAAATTTCCCAGGCATTGATCCAGACAATCCGATCAGAGGATATAGCCTCCCGCTACGGTGGCGAAGAAATTGTCATCATTCTCCCGGAAACAAGCAAGACAACAGCCCTTATCCTGGCGGAAAGAATCCGGAGTCTTATTGAAAGCATCCAGCTTCAATTCGATGACAAGAAGATCCCTATTACCGTAAGCGGTGGTGTGGCAAGCCTGCCCATCGACGCGATGCAGGCAAAAGACCTTGTCTCCTTCGCCGACCAGGCGCTTCTGCAGGCAAAGGCTGCGGGGAAAAACATCATCAAGCCCTATTCACCTAACAAACGCCGCTTCACGCGTATCGATTTTTTTACCACAATCCTGGTAAAACAGATAAGCATGAACAAATCGCCAGTTCCGATACCGGCCAATGCAAAAAACCTGAGCCTGACGGGTATTCTGTTTGAATCCCAAACACCCTTTGACATCGGCACCAAGATACAGCTGCAGATTCCTCTTGACGAATTCAACGAAACTCTTCTGATCCTGGGCACTGTTGTCAGGATTGAAGTATTCGGCAACAACCAGTATGATATTGGAGTGTCCTTTCTGGAAATGGACCACAACAGCAAAAATGAAGTTTCCCGTTATCTTTTGACACAACTGAGCAGAAACCTGCCCGATTGAGAGGTATGGATTACTATTTACCGGAGCTTGCCGGATGAATCAGCCAGTGAAGAATTTTTTTCAGATAACCGATAAATCAAAGACAATCTGGAGTGTACGGGAGCGGGATCTGCCACTATTGAAACGGGTCATTCTGCGTTGCTACAAAATCTTCCACATCTCTGTTCACTCGCCCTTCAACAGCCATATTCTAAGCCACGCATCAGCCCTTGCCTTTACCTTTCTGCTGTCTCTCATCCCGATGCTTGCCATGATTTTTTCCATTGCCAAAGGTTTCGGCATCCAGGAAAAGATAGAACCGCTGTTGATGGAAAAAGCGCTGGGCGGAGAAATAGCATCAGATCTGATTCCAAAAATCATTGAATATGTCGACAATACAAAAGTTGCAGCCCTGGGGTCTATCGGTCTGCTGTTTATTATCTACACATCAATTTCCCTGCTTGGCCAGATCGAGGATTCATTCAACAGGATATGGGCGGTAAGAAAATCCCGCACCTTGATCAGAAAGGCAAGCGACTATCTTTCAATCCTCATACTCAGCCCCATTCTGCTGGCAGTAACCGTCGGCCTTTCAACCAGCATGAAAAGTCACTCTTTTCTCCAGAAAATTCTTGAAATCGGTCTCTTTGCCGGGGCAATGAAACTTTTCCTGCTTTCTCTGCCCTGGATCTCAAGCATCATCGCCCTTACCCTGCTCTATATGATAATCCCCAACACAACCGTCAGACTTGTTCCGGCCCTGCAAGCAGGGACAATTGCGGGTATTCTCTGGCAACTCAGCCAGTATCTTTTCATCAACTTCCAGGTCGGCGTGGCTCGCTACAATGCCATCTACGGCACCTTTGCCTCAGTGCCCATATTCATGATCTGGCTCCAGGTGACCTGGATCATCATCCTCTTTGGCGGGGTGATTAATTTTGCCTGCCAGAAGGCTGGCAAATTTCATCCACTTGAATTTGAGGAAAATGTCCCCTTTGCCGGCAAGGAAAAAATCTGCCTTGCGGTGCTCATTGTCATCTGTCGCAAGTTTGAAAAAGGTGAAGGTTCGTCAAGTCCTGAAGAAATAAGTGAACAACTGGGACTATCCGAAAATTTTGTCCGCAACGGCATCAATCGATTGCTGCAGATCGGCAAAATACTGACGGTAAATGATGATACGGAAGATCGCTTCGTTCCGTCCAAACCAACTGATGAACTGAAAATCGCAGATTATTTTCTTGACGTGAAAGGTGGACAGGAGGACAGACTCGAATTCAGGGACGAAGAAATCAATAACGCCATCCGAAGCATTCTGGAGATACGCAGCAAGGCGCTTGATACCCATTTCAACAACAAGGGGATGACCTCACTGAAGTGAGACATCCCCTTGTTGTTTTGTTATTGCAACGCATTCCGCAGCAGAGCACCTGCAGCAGCAAAAAGAATTACGGCTTCCAAGAGCCGCCCTTTCTTTTACGGAGCCGGATCGAGGCAGGCGTCACTTCCACCAGTTCATCATCATTGATATAAGCAATGCACTCCTCCAGGCTCATCTGTCGGGGCGGAGTGAGGATCACCGCCTCATCCGAACCGGAGGCCCGCATGTTGGTCAACTTCTTGCCCTTGGCCGGGTTGACTACCATATCAACCGGACGGCTGTTTTCACCGACTATCTGTCCGGCGTACACATCAATTCCCGGCCCGAGAAAAAGTCGTCCTCGGTCCTGCAGGTTAAAAAGCGCATAGGCAACAGTGGTACTCGGTTCCTTGACGATCAAAACCCCGTTCACCCGGTTGACAATGTCACCGGCATAGGGGCCGTATTCGGCAAAGACATAATTCATAATACCCATCCCTTTTGTGTCGGTCATGAACTGGGAGCGGAAGCCAAGCAGACCCCGGGTGGGAATCTTATATACCAGTTTGACCATATTGTTTTCATTACGCATTTCCTGCATCTGGCCTTTCAACTTGCCGAGCTTTTCAATGACGACCCCCTGGTACAGTTCATCCACATCGATGGTCAACTCCTCATAGGGCTCGAGCTGCTTGCCGTTTTCCTCCTTCATGATGACCTGGGGTCTTGTCACCTGAAATTCATAACCTTCACGGCGCATCTTTTCGATCAGAATGGAGAGGTGCAGTTCTCCGCGTCCGGAAACCTTGTACCCGACTCCATCGGTAAGAGGTTCGACCCGCAGGGCGACATCCGCCAACGTTTCTCTTGAAAGACGCTCTTCAATATGGCGTGAGGTGACGAACTTGCCCTCCTTGCCGGCAAAAGGAGAATCATTGGGCACGAAATTCATAGACAGCGTGGGGGGATCGATGTCAATCAGCGGCAACGGTTGCGGATTATTGGGGTCGGTAAAGGTGACACCAACCGTCACGTCGTCCATGCCGGCCACCGCGACAATCTCTCCGGTGCCCGCTTCGGACACCGCGACCTTTTCATTGACTTCAAAACGGAAAATTTTGGAAATCCGGATGGGAGAAATCGAGCCGTCCCGGCGGGCCACGGCAATATCCTTGTTTATTTTCAGGGTTCCGTTCACGACCTTGCCGATCCCGAGCCTGCCGAGATAGGGTGAGTAATCAATGGTGTTGACCTGCATCTGCAAGGGCGCATCGTTGCTGCCGGAAGGAGCTGGGATGGAGGATACGATCAGCTCGGAAATAGGGTCCATGTTATTGTTTGCTTCACCCAGCGTCCGCAGGGCAAACCCCTGTTTGGCGGAAGCATACACCACCGGAAAATCAAGCAGTTCATCCGGAGCGTTGAGTTTGACAAAAAGGTCAAACACCTGATCCACCGCCCAGTCACAGCGGGCTGCAGGCTTATCGATCTTGTTGATGACAACGACAATCGGCAGATGATTGGCCAGCGCCTTTTTCAAAACAAAATAAGTCTGAGGCATGGGACCTTCCTGGGCATCAACCAGGAGAAGGCAGCCGTCCGCCATCCGCAGCACCCGTTCCACCTGACCGCCGAAATCAGCGTGTCCAGGTGTGTCGATGATATTTATCCAGTAATCCTTGTAATTATAAGAACCATTTTTAGAAGAAATGGTAATACCGCGTTCACGCTCGAGGTCCATGGAATCCATCAACCGCTCGGCCACCGCCTGGTTATCGCGGAACATGCCGCTTTGCTGAAAAAGCTGATCCACCAGAGTCGTCTTGCCGTGGTCAACATGGGCGATAATAGCCACATTCCTGATTTTTGACTGCTCCATATTATTTTCACACTTTTATGAGGTATGGGTCGTGCGGCGGATCTTCTACCCCGAAAGTCCGCCAAAAAATTTGATATTATAAACGACATGAGCGCTAATGACAACATCAAAACACACAATCATCATATCCAGTCAGTCAAAAATCTGTAAATTGCCAGCAACGCTTTTCAAAAAAATTGCACCAGAACAGTAATGGCAGGTCAGAAAATCGACAACCAAGTGCTACCACTCCATTTTTTCTTATCAAGAGACAGATAGCAAAGCGGCTCTTTGGGGAATTGTCAGGGATTTAGTATCTTTAATGCGGATATTTGAATGTTCCGGTTCAGCGGCAGCATGCGTCCGCTGAACCGGTTGGTAACTAATCGTTTTTCCCGCCTCCCCAAAAGAAGCCATGGAAGGCGTTTCTATTGCGTTCAGGCGAGGTCGAAACGGTCAAGGTTCATTACCTTGTTCCACGCCGCTACAAAGTCACGCAGAAATTTCTCCTGGGAGTCCTCACATCCGTAGACTTCCGCCAAGGCCCGAAGTTGGGAGTTCGAACCAAAAATCAGATCGACACGGGTGCCGGTCCACTTGAGTTCGCCGCTCTCGCGATCACGACCCTCGAACACGTCTTCATCTTTCGAGGATGTTTTCCACGTCGTGCCCATGTCGAGCAGATTCACAAAGAAGTCATTGGTGAGCGACTCTGGCCGCTTGGTAAAGACACCGTGTTGGGTTTGCCTGAAATTGGCATTCAGGACGCGCATACCGCCAATGAGAACCGTCATCTCGGGAGCGGTCAACGTCAACAGTTGCGCACGGTCAACCAGCAGTTCCTCCGCCGATACGGCGTATTTGGTTTTCTGGTAGTTGCGGAACCCGTCTGCCGCAGGTTTCAACACGGCGAATGACACCACATCGGTTTGCTCCTGGGATGCATCTGTGCGTCCCGGCGTGAAGGGAACGGTCACATCGTGACCGCCATTCCTGGCAGCCTGCTCGACACCTGCGCATCCTCCCAGGACAATCAAGTCGGCGAGCGACACCTTCTTCCCGCCGGACTGAGTGTTGTTAAACTCCTGTTGGATTCCCTCAAGACTCTGCAGCACTTTCGCCAGTTGCTCAGGCTGGTTGACTTCCCAATCCTTTTGCGGAGCAAGGCGAATACGCGCCCCGTTTGCCCCGCCGCGCTTGTCGGAGCCACGGAATGTGGATGCCGCTGCCCAGGCGGTCGAGACCAGTTGGGAGACAGACAGACCCGAGGCAAGGATCTTCGCCTTGAGGCTGGCGATGTCCTGTGCGTCTATCAACTCATAATCGACAGCAGGCACCGGGTCTTGCCAGACCAAATCCTCGGCCGGAACCTCCGGTCCGAGATAGCGGGAACGGGGACCCATGTCACGATGGGTCAGCTTGAACCACGCGCGGGCAAAGGCGTCCGCGAACTCCTCCGGGTTCTGCAGGTAGCGCCGCGCGATCGGCTCGTAGATCGGGTCGAAACGAAGGGAAAGGTCCGCCGTGGTCATCATCGGTCGATGCTTCTTCGACGGATCGTGCGCATCAGCCACCATATCCTCTTCGTCCACGTCCTTGGCCAGCCACTGATTCGCTCCGGCCGGGCTCTTGACCAACTCCCACTCGTATTTGAACAGCACTTTCAGATAGCCCATGTCCCATTTGGTCGGGTTCGGCTTCCAGGCGCCCTCGATACCGCTGCTGATCGTATCGCCGCCTTTGCCGCTGCCGAAACTGCTCTTCCAGCCGAGTCCCTGTTCCTCAATGGCGGCGGCTTCAGGTTCAGAACCAACATGCGACGCAGGGGCGGCGCCATGGCATTTGCCAAAGGTGTGGCCGCCGGCGACGAGTGCGACTGTCTCCTCGTCGTCCATGGCCATGCGTGCAAAGGTTTCGCGAACGTCACGTCCGGAAGCAACCGGATCAGGATTGCCATCCGGGCCTTCAGGGTTCACATAGATAAGACCCATCTGCACGGCGGCGAGGGGGTTTTCAAGATCGCGGTCGCCGGTGTAACGACTCTTAGGCTTGTCGCTCGTAGCCAGCCATTCCTCTTCGGCCCCCCAGTAGATATCCTCTTCCGGCTCCCAGATGTCATCGCGCCCGCCACCGAAACCGAAGGTCTTGAAGCCCATCGACTCGAGGGCGCAGTTACCTGTAAGGATCATAAGATCGGCCCAGGAAATCTTACTGCCGTATTTCTGCTTGATCGGCCAGAGCAGGCGACGCGCCTTATCGAGATTGACGTTGTCGGGCCAGCTGTTGAGGGGCGCCAAACGCTGATTGCCGGACCCCGCCCCGCCTCGCCCGTCGCCCATGCGATACGTGCCGGCGCTGTGCCACGCCATCCTGATGAAGAGTCCCCCATAATGACCCCAGTCAGCCGGCCACCAATTCTGCGAATCAGTCATCAGGGCGTAGAGGTCTTTCTTCAGGGCTGCCAGGTCGAGTTTCTTGAATTCTTCTGAGTAGTTGAAATCCTCGCCCATGGGATTGGACTTGGAGGAATGCTGGTGCAGAATATGAAGATTCAACTGCTTCGGCCACCAATCTCGGTTCGAAGTACCACCGCCGGCTACTTGTCTGCTGGTTCTGCCCGTTACCGGACACTTGCCGTTTTCACTCATCGTTAATCCTCCTTTTTTTCATTTGTCAGTGGAAAATATTTGCTTCCCGTCACAAACTAATATTTAAAAATAACCAACTACAAAAAAACAAAAAAATATTAAGTCGTAATAATTCTTATTTCAAGCTAAAAATAAGAATTCTTCTTAAATGAGAAAATTGACTGCCTATTTCTCTGCGCATGCACTACAGATACCATGCAGTGTGGCATTTCTGTTGTTAATTGCGCCCCACTTTTGAACGTCAGCTGGTAAATCTGAACTATCAAAAGTTTCCCAGAGGAAATCAGTGATTTTACCGCAACTACTACAAATTAAATGATGATGTTTACCGCTTTCGATTTCAAACCTTGCCTGACTTTCAAGGGTGTGAACCCGAATGATCAACCTTTGCTTTTCAAGAGTAGCAAGAGTACGATAAATTGTGTCGAGAGATATGGTTGGCAGCTTCTTCTGCAACCCTTTGTAGATCGTTTCTGCTGAAGGATGCTCGTTAGACTCGGCCAGTTCACGAAAAATTTCCATTCGCTGATGGGTAATTTTAAGATTCGCCTTTTTGCAGGCCTCCTCAAAATTCTTCATTTTTTCAGAAAGTGGCACTTTTTTCTGTGTCTGCTTGACCACTGACAATACCCTCATTTAGGAATAAATACTATTTACATAATATTATTGGTAGTTCCGTTTGTCAATTTTTTTTATTTTTGTCACTCAATGCCCCTGATATGCACTTTTTCAGCACCCAAAAATGACAGTCAATTCAATTCAAAGAAATTCAGACCCAGAATAACCTTTTCAATCTGTAAAAAATTCTACCGAAAAACGATGCGGATTTTGACGCTTTCTCTTCAGCAATAGCGTTCTCTTCACCCATTATTTTTTCGACAACCCTTTCCCCAACCTGCGAATCGCCTGTTTCTTCCGAGGCTGCCTCTAGAATGGAAATTTGATCATCTTCTACAACTCCCGCAACTGCATCCTCTCCCTGTTTGCCAAGGACTTCATCAAGAGGGTTCAGAGCAGGAACGATTTCCAGTTCTTCAGCCTTATCATACTCCTGCACCGATTCTTCGGACACCTTTTCAAAGACTGTCGCATCAGAGGCACTCAGCTTTTCCTCAACTCCTTCAACGTCTTCTTCCGCTACATCATCAAGCGCTGTTACTTCGGGAAGAAGTTCCTCCTGCTCAGAAATTTCTCCCGGATTTTCAAGACCAGCAACATCTATGGATTCCAGATCGACTATTTCTTCCAGAACCACCTCCTCGGGTATCTCTTCGAAAACAGTCAAATCATCAATATCAACATCAAGGGAAGGCAGGTCAGCCTGCCCTTCGTCAGGGAGAGCATCAAAACCGCCGTGGACGTCCGCGACAACCCTTCCTTCAAGTATTTGATTCATATGCAGCTTCGCTTCCTGCCAATACTCAGGCATGTGCTCTGCAAGACCCAGGCCTGTTGCCCTCGCTTCCCACTCAACGTTCAGCGTATCAATTTCTTCATCCGTAAAGCCATACCGCCGGACATTGCCAATAGTAAAAATTTTTATTTTCGCCATGAAAACAGGTACCTGAAAAATTAATTAACGAAACAACAGCGATTGCAGAGAATAATAACGAAACCGCTCAAATACCTCCGCACAATACTGGCGTATACATTCATAATGCCCCCTTTGAGGCACCAGACCGGGACCATTATGAAGTTCTGCTCTTTTAGTTATTTGCTTTTCAGGAAATTTTGTCAACCTGTAACCAGAGACAGCCAGGTAACGATAAAGAGAGTCAGGCTGATCAGCCCGTTCATGGTAAAAAAAGACATGTTGATGCGGGTGAGGTCGCGGGGATTAATGATGATATGCTGGTAGAAAAGAGAGGCGGCGGTGAGAACTATGCCGATATAATAAAAATAATTCAGACTGCAGACGATTCCGGTGACGACAAAAAGGGCAAAGGCCACGACATGAAAAAAAACAGCCATCTTGAAAGCTTTTTCGCGACCGAAACGTGCCGGCAGGGAGAAAAGCCCGGACTCCCGGTCAAAATCAGCATCCATACAGGCGTAGACCGTATCAAAACCGGCAACCCAGAAGAGCACTCCAAGAGAAAGCGCCCAGGGAAATCCAGCAAGACTCCCCTTCACCGCCACAAATCCACCCAGAGGAGAAAAGGCAAGGGCTATGCCCAGAACAACATGGCAAAGCCAGGTGAAACGCTTGGTCAGTGAATAAAAGAGGGTGAGTCCCAGGGCAAAGGGAGAAAGCTGCAGGGTGAGAGAATTAAGATTGTAGCAGGAAAAAAAGAAAAGAAGTCCGGCAAGAATCACCATGGTCCAGGCCTCCCTCGTTTTCACCGTTCCGGCCGGGATGGCCCTGTCAGCGGTTCGGGGGTTTTCCCTGTCAAAACGGGCGTCGGCAATGCGGTTAAAACCCATGGCGCAGGTCCGGGCGCCAACCATGGCAAGCACCACCCAGAAAAAGACCTTCCCCCCCGGAACTCCGTCTGCGGCAAGAAACGCTCCCATAAAGGCAAAGGGCAGGGCAAAAACCGTATGCTCGAATTTGATCATTTCAAGCAGGATGGCTATTTTCTTAAACATCAATTCCACTCCACTCTTTCAGTCCCGGCACCTGGATACCAATCTGAGCGGCAACCCGCCCGGCAAAATGGCGGGCCATTTCCGCAAGACTGCCGGGAAGATGGTAAAAGGCGGGCATGGCGGGACAGATAATCGCCCCGGCCTCGGCGGCCCGCAACATGTTGCTCAGGTGATTCCGGTTCAAGGGTGTTTCCCTCACCGCCAGCACCAGGGGCTTTTTTTCCTTCAACATGACATCGGCCGCCCGATGAATGAGGTTGATGGACAGACCGCCGGCAATGGCTCCGAGAGTTCCCATGGAGCACGGCAAGACAACCATCGCATCAAAGCGGGCGGAACCGCTGGCCACCGCCGCCGCAAAATTATCAATGGCAAACCATTTCCTGATGCCGGGCAGTTCGCTGGGTTTCATGCCGGTTTCAAGCTGAAACACCTTTTCCCCAGCTGAGGAAATAATTCCATGCACCTCCACATCAAGGGGTTGGAGTAATTTAACGAATTCGACAGCATACAGAGAACCGCTGGCACCAGTTATGGCAAGGATGATTTTTTTCATTTTACCCCTATGTAGACGGAAACAATACCAAAGGTGAGCGGACGGCGGGAGACATCGGCAAAACCGGCTTTCTTCATCATACCCATCAGCTCCTCCGGCTCATAAAACTTGGCAATGGAGCTGGCCAGGTACTCATACGCCTCCTTGTCACCGGACACCAAACCTGCGACTTTCGGCAGCACCTTGTTCAGATAAAAAGAATAGACAGGTTTGACAATAGGGTTCCGGGGCCGGGAAAATTCAAGAATGAGCAATTTGCCGCCGGGTTTCAGCACACGGTGCATCTCGTTCAACCCGTCCTGGGTGCGGCCAAGGTTACGCACGCCGAAAGCCACCGTAATCCCCCAAAAAATCCCGTCACAGGCGGGAATCTTTTCTCCATCCCCGCAAACCGCAAAAATCCGTTCTCTTCTGCCGTCACGGGGGAGCGTCTTCAACCCGGCCCGCAGCATATTTTCACAGAAATCAATTGCCACCACCTTCCGTTGCGGTGCCTGCCGGGTCAATTCCAGGGAAAGCGGCAAGGTGCCGGCGCAGAGGTCGAGCACCGCACCATCAGGAAACATTTTCAGTTCCCGCGTGGTCACCCACCGCCAGTAGCGATCAATCTGAAAACTGAGCAGCGAATTTAAGAAATCATATTTATGGCTGATGGAAGAAAACTTTTCCCTGACAAACGTCTTCTTTTCATCCGGATTTTGCATTATTTGGTCCTATTGGTCTTAGTAGTCCGACTGGTCGGATTGGTCTTTTGGCCTCACTGGTCGAAATAGCCGATTTGCCACATAAAGTCCAGTGGTCTGAGTAAACAGGAGGCCTTGTCTGTCGACCAGCAAAACCAGTTGGGCAAGTCAGACCAGTCACACCAGTTTTACCGGCAACGCTGCGCCCGGCAATTCACCTCGCCTGATGAGATAATCAAAAAAAAGTTCAAGGGCCTGCAGCTTACGCGGGCCGAGATCATACTCGATACCGGCAAGATAACGGCGGCAGTCCTCAACATCCATGGGGATTCGCGGCGCCACCTGCCGGCAGACTGCCGGCAATTCCTTTTTCCCCTCTTCAATACAGGAAAGCAGTTCCCGACGGATATCATGCACGCACTGCTCGTTTTGCCGAAAGAAATCATCCCGCACCGCCCACACTGCAAAAACAAAGGGGAGTCCGGTATGCTGCTGCCAGACATGGCTCAAATCAAGACAGACAGGAAAGTCTCCCTGCTGCTGCAACCGAAGCGCCTCATCGCCGATGGCAAGCCTCGCGGTCACATCTTCCCTGCCTCCCTTGCTGCTCTCATAGCAGGGCATTACCCCAAAAAACTCCTCCAGGATAATCTTCACCAGGGCGTTCGAGGTCTGCGACTGGGGAGAGAGCCCGATGAGCTTGCCGGAAAGTTCATCCGGAGGGATGCGGGAAAAAAGAAACACACTGCCCACCGGGCCGGTGGCGCTGATGGAAAGCCCGGCAAGCACCCGATAAAGATGGGGGTTGGCCCCATACTCGTGGCTTGAGACAAAACCCAGATCAAGTTCATTGTTGCAGAGCATGCGGTTCAAGGTTCTGGGCGCTCCTTCCACCACCTGCCAGTCGGGACGCTTCACCCGCTGCTGCCAGATAACATAAAGAGGCGCCGTATTGATAAAATTAACCATGCCGATGCGAGCCACCATCCCGTTACCCCTCCTCAACCCAATCAACCTGTACTGAAGCGCCGACTCCGGTCAGGAATTCATGAACATCGTCCGCTGTAATTCCTTGGCTCTGCACCGCAAGAAACGAGGGAACCATGCCCGGGGCAAGCATCCCCATCCTGCTTTCACCAAGCGCCACAGCGCCACCCAGGGTCGCCATCCGGAAAATATCCGCCGGATCAATTCCCGGATGATCTGCACGCAGAATATGCATCTCTTCCCAGATACTCATCGCCGGGTTGCTGGCCGCGCTGTCGGTGCCGAGGCAAGGAAGCAGCCCCGCCGCAAGCATCCGGGAAACCGGCGACTTTCCTACACCGAGATACCTGTTGCTCGCAGGACAGAGACAAACCCGTGCTTTCCGCAGGGCAAGAAGCGCGATCTCATCATCCGTCACGTGCACACAGTGGACGCAGAGGGTCTTCTCATCCAGCACTCCAATCCTGTCAAGATAGGCAACCGAACCGCAACCAGGCGGATGAAAGGAGTTGTCCCAGACGCCACGCTGCTCGACAAAATCACGCAAAGGCCCGGCTCCATCCAGCAGAAATCGTATTTCCGTTTCCGATTCAGCCACATGAATGGGGAACAGATGACCGCGCCCGATGCTCCGCTTCTTCAATTCCCTGAGCAGGAGTTCGTTGACCGAGTATGGGGCATGGGCGGTGCAGTCACAGTCAAGGTCGGCAAGCCGGCCCATGACATTCTCCGCCGCCTCTTGACCGAGCCCAAGCATTTCCAGAAAGAAGAAGGCCCTTACATCTGATCCCTGACGAATATCACGGCTTTGAGGCAGATTGCCGATATCAGCAAGGCCGATCACTCCCTGTTCATGAAACGCGGCAAGTTGACGTCGACCGGCAGCAAGCGGATCAGCCCCACTCAATGCCCTTTCTGCCAGCAAACTGCTGATCCAGTCAGTGATATCCGTCCCTTTCCTCTCTTCCTTTCCAAGCAGGGCAAGGTGCGAAAGTTCCAGATGGGTGTGGCAGTTAAAAAGAGCAGGGGTCAGGATTGCCCCTTCATGATCCTTCACCCTCGCCTCCCCCTTAAGCGCGTAAAAACGGTCCACCGCGACAATGACGCCGTTTTCAACGAGAACCGCCCCATCTTCAATGGGGGGGGATATGACGGGCACCACCAGAGGCGCGCGATAAAGGATTTTCATACGCTCCATTATACCAGAGCGTAATTCATGGTGCGCTGTCTTGGTTCAAAACCTGCGCCCTGAACGATCCTGCGAATTTCCTCCTCCGTAAGCCTGAAACTCACCCCTGCTGCGGCCACTACATTTTCCTCGATCATGGTGCTGCCGAAATCGTTGGCACCGAAAAACAGGGAAATCTGGGCGATTTTCGGCCCCTGGGTAACCCAGGAGGCCTGGATATTATCAATATTGTCGAGAAAAATACGGGAAAAGGCCAGCATCTTCAAATAGGAAAAGGCCGTGGTTTTCGACAGATGGGCATAAACCGTATTATCCGGCTGAAAGGGCCAGGGGATAAAGGCGGTAAACCCGCCGGTCCTGTCCTGCAGGTCTCGGACCCGCTGCAGATGTTCTATCCGTTCCTCCAGAGTCTCGATATGACCGAACATCATGGTTGCCGTGGTCCGCATTCCCTGGTTGTGGGCCTCTTCCATCACGCCGATCCATTCATCGGCCGAACATTTTCGCGGTGCCGATTCCCGCCTCACCCGGTCCGAGAGAATCTCCGCCCCGCCGCCGGGAATGGAATCGAGCCCGGCCTGCCGCAGCCGAACAAGAACCTCCCCCACGGAAAGTCCGGAAAGTGTTGCGAAATGACAAACCTCAGGGGGCGAGAAGCCGTGAATATGGATATCATGGCTCTTGATGAAACGGAGCATTTCCTCATAATATTCCAGCGGTTTGTCCGGATGCAATCCGCCTTGCAGGAGAATCTGGGTGCCGCCCAGATTTTTTGTTTCTGCAATCTTTCTTCCAAGTTCCTCAAAGGAAAGCAGGGAACCCCGTACGTCTTCCGGCGCTTTGTAAAAGGCGCAGAATTTACAGGCAGAGATACAGATATCGGTGTAATTAATGTTGCGGTCAATGACATAGGTGACCATCGGTTCAGGATGCTTCTTCCTGCGGATGGAATCCGCCAGCATGCCGAGCTGATAGAGGTCCCCGTCCCGCAAGAGAGCGAGTCCCTCTTTGCCGCTGATTCGTTCGCCCGTGGTGACTTTCTCAATTATATTTTTCATACGAAATTCCCGTCTCACTGGTCTTACTCGTCTTGGCGGTCATACTGGTCAAATCGTCTATCAGACCAGTGAGACCAATAGGACCAGTCAGACAACTCAGACTAATACGTTTTAATCACATCATAGAGGGTGCCGCGCTGTACCGGAATGCGGCCCGCCTCCTTGATGAGCCTTACCAGCTCGTCGATGGACATGGCCTGTTCGGTTTCAGCGCCGGCCATATGCGTGATGATCTCTTCCTTCACAGTGCCGTCCACATCGTCGGCTCCGAAGGAAAGGGCCACCTGGGCCATTTTCGGACCGATCATCACCCAGTAGGCCTTGATATGGGGGAAATTATCGAGAAAACAGCGGGCCACGGCAAGATTTTTCAGATCATCCATGCCGGAGGTACGGGAAATGTTCGCCATCTCGGTGTTTTTCGGATGAAAGGCAAGGGGAATAAAGGCAAGAAATCCGTTTGTCTCATCCTGAGCCTCCCGCAGGGCGGACAGGTGCTCAATGCGCTCCTCCACTGTTTCAATGTGACCATAGAGCATGGTGGCGTTTGTTTTCAGACCAAGCCGGTGGGCGGTTTTCGCCACCTCAAGCCAGCCCTCGCCGGACAATTTCTTCTCACAGGTCAGATTCCTGATCCTCGGACTGAACACCTCCGCCCCGCCGCCGGGTATGGAATCAAGACCCGCCTCCATGAGAACCCGCAGAGTCTGGTCAACCGGTTTTCCGGCAAGCTTTGCCAGATGATCAATCTCCACACAGGTGAATGCCTGGATATGGATATCCGGCCGGATGGACTTAATTTCCTCGAGCAGGCCGGTATAGTAACTGAACGGAAGATCCGGATGAATGCCGCCCACCATATGAATCTCGCTGACAGGCTCTGCCAGTCGCTCCCGCACCTTGGCCCCGACTTCTTCACGGGTCATCTCATAGGCCTTTTCTGAATCCTTCGGTCTGCCGAAGGCGCAGAATTTACAGAGATTGGTGCAGATGTTGGAATAGTTGATGTGCTGGTTGTAGATAAAATAGGCGTTATTGCCGTTTTTCCTCTCCCGCACCATGTTGGCCAGATAGCCCACCGCCAGCAGATCAGGGGACATGTAAAGCCTGATGCCGTCATCCGGACTGATCCTCTCCGACGCTTTAATTTTTTCCAGGATGTCTCCCAGTCCAGCCTTTACGATGTATGAATCCATAATGAAATGATCCTGTTATTCATTGCGAAATTGCCAGAAATACAACGATAAATTCCTGTTAACTCTCTTTTTCAGCCTCGACCGCCAGCCCCTCCCGCAGCACCTTGAGCACCAGATCAATCTGGTCGGTCAGCTCCCCACGTTTTTTACCGGAAAGTCCCAGTCCGCAGTCAAGGTAGCTCTGGGCGTAACTCTGGAGAAAACGGTCAAGAGTGGCATCAAGAATAAAAACCACCACCGCCAGAGGGATGTCCCTGCGTATTGCCCCTCGCCTCTGCGCCAATGCGCACAATGGCCCGAAAAACTCCTGGGAGAAAAGACGCACCTGGGAAAGGAGATTTTCCCTGTTCGGCACATCGTGCTCAAAAAGAACCTTCAGATAAATCTGAAAATAATCCGGATAACGGTCAATAAAAAGCAGGCCCGCCAGCAAAACCTGCCTGGCTTGACTGAAAAATTCCTCTCCAGGGCCAGACCCAACTTCCTTGACCGTTTTCTTCACCAGCAGGGTAAAACGGTCAAACACGAAATAAAAAAGCGTTTCCTTGTTGGCGAAGTACTGATAGAGAGAACCTTTGGCGATTCCCGCTTCCCGGACAATGGTATTCATGCTTGCCTTCAGGTATCCCTGCCGGGCAAATTCACCAAGCGCCGCTGCAAGTATTTTCTCCTGTTTTTCCAGAGGCAGATTACTGAAGGTATTTCGTATGGTTGTGCATTGTCTCTTCATAATGTGACCAGGTGGTCATATTAGTACGCAAAAGACATATTGCAAGGGGAAAAATGAAAAAAATGGATTTTAAAAATCAACTGGGGTATTTTGGAACATTTTGAGGACACTGGTGAAATTGGAAAATACGTTTTTCGCCATCACCGCCACATTTTTCAAACAAGGAAAAAAGCTTTACAGATAACTGCCATGAACGAACGAAGACTGAAACTCATCTCCTTTATTTCTTTTGGGGCAAGCGCCCTTATCGCCGCACAGGTCCTCATAATAATTTTCAAAGGAGAAGCTGCATGTCTTAATGAAGGATGCAAAGTAGTTGAAAGCCTGACACGAATAAGCCCCCTCCTCTTCAACCTTATCGGTTTCATTTTTTTTCAGTGTGTCTGCTGGGTTTTTTACCTGGCCCGGAAAAAAGGAAATCTTTTCATTGAGTTCGCCCGCCTCATTCTTCTTGCAGGACTTACGGTCGAAGGGGTGCTGCTGGCTTACCAGATTTATGTAGCCAACACATTTTGCTCTTATTGCCTGATCATTTTCGCTTTTGTTTTTCTGTTGAATATTCTCGCCGGAACCAGACAGATAGTTGCCGGAACAGCCCTGCTTGCCGGCATCATTGCCGTTTCTTCCATGCTGAGCTATGGTCCCACCGCCCTTCTCTCCAAAAACCAGACCATCCATAACGGCACCTACGGCAGTCGTCCCTGCTCAACCCCGAAAAAAGAACTTTATCTGTTTTTTTCCGCAGATTGCCCCCATTGCAAAAACGTCCTCACAGCCCTGGAAGGTTGCAGCAGTTGCAATTTCCACTTCAACCCGATTGAAAAAATAGGTGAAGACGTCCTGAACGGCAACCTGGAGCGCACAGCATCCTATGACCCCGAATTAAACAAACTGTTACTCAAATTGCTGGGCATCGACGCCATTCCCGTTCTGCTGGAAAAAACCCCGTCAGGATTTTCCATTATCCGGGGTGAAGCGGAGATAATCAGCTACGTCCGACAGTCATGCTATCTCGCGGATCCACTTCTTTACTTGAATAAAAGTGAACAGGATGATCAGAACAATCTGCCTATTTTCAATCAGGAAGGAGAATGCTCTGTGAGCGTTGAGTGCGACGAGGAGAAAAAATAAGGGAAATCCGCAGAAATTCCCCGCGTCTGAAATAAAAAAGGGTCACGTAACCGTGACCCTTTTGATTTCAGGTGCTTTTTTTTAGCGGTGCATCAACTTTCAATCATCCATATCCACAACCACTCTGTTTTTCCCCTCATTTTTAGCTCTGTAGAGGGCCTTATCCGCCTTATCCATCAGGATTGCAGCGTTTTCCGGCCACTCAAGGGTTGCATCACGCCGGCAGTGCACCAGCCCGATACTGAGACTGGTCCCGGCAAAACCGGCGCGTTGAAAATTGTGCAAAACCCTTTCCATGATCTTAATCGCCTGTTCCTGGCTGATCTGGGTGAGGATGGCGGCAAACTCGTCACCACCGTACCGAAAGGTGAAATCGACATTATGCCTGGTGCAGTCATTAAGAATGATGCCAACCGCATTAAGAACCTTGTCACCTGCCGGATGACCGAATGTATCATTGTAACCCTTGAAATTATCCACATCAATCAGGGCCAGATGAACATGAAAATCCTGACGATGGCCACGCTGCACCTCTTCCTGCAGCTTCATGTCAAAGGAGCGGCGGTTATTCAGACCGGTGAGTGAGTCGCAGAGGGAAAGCCTTTCCAGTGTGCGGATCATCTTGCGTTCCCGCTCCACCCGATTCAGTTTTGCTTCCAGCTCATCGCGCTCAAACGGTTTTTTGATGAAATCAATGGCGCCTGCACGGATAACATCCGCATAGCTTGCTTTATCGGTATATCCGGTTGCGACTATGACATCGGTATCAGGGTAGTTGTCCTTGATATGGGCGAGAAGCTGCAAGCCGTCCATCTCCGGCATGATCACATCGGTGACAACGATGTCAACAACCGTTTCTTTCAACTTTTCAACAGCATCAAGACCGTTGAACGCGGTCAGACATTTGTAGCCGTACGACTCAACCAGCAGATTCAGGGCCTCCAGAACCAGTCTGTCGTCATCAACGACCAGAACCGTCACGTTATGCGTTTGCTTAAAGGCTATTTCTCCCGGGGGCATATCCATTATCCATTATGTGCAGTAAAAAAAGCCCGCAATTTATCCTATCACATCTTTGGAATGTTAGAAATATTTTTCACATCAGACGGTTTACGCACACTCGGAATATCCGCATGAGTGGCAGACACAGCATCCGCCCTCGTGTTCAATGACACCACCGCATTCCGGACAGGCGCCGAACATGCTTCTTTCAGACAGATTTTCATCAGCGCAGCCGTTATTTTTTTCAAGATGCTGCCGGACGGCCTGGGCGATGGCATCGGCACAGGAAACAACCTTGTTTTTGCCGAACCCGGCCGGTTTATGGCAGCTGATGCCGATGAGCTGTTTGACAATGGGCTCCGGCGGCATGCCGCTTCGCCAGGCAAGGGAAACAAGACGTCCGATGGCCTCGCACTGGCTGGCCGCACACCCGCCGGCCTTGCCCACCGTGTTAAACAATTCGAAAAACTGCTGTTGACTATCCTCATTGATGGTGACATACATCGGACCGCAGCCGGTGGTCATCTGGTACGTCGAACCATTCAATCTGCGGGGACGGTCTCTTTTCACAGGGCGAGCCGGCTCTGACGACGCAGCCTTCTTCTGGTCCGTCTTCCCTATATTGAGCACCTGGTTTTCCCTACAGCCGTCACGGTAAATGGTCACGCCCTTGCAGCGCAGCTTATAGGCAAGCATAAATGCCTCCTTGACATCATCAATGGTGGCCGAGTGGCTGAAGTTGATGGTCTTGCTTACCGCATTATTGGTATGACGCTGGAAGGCGGCCTGGATATCAAGATGGTTTCTGGGGCTGATATCATGGGCTGTTTCAAAAATACGGCGATATTTCAGGGGAATTTCCTCTATCCCCTGAACAGTGCCGCTATGTGAAATCTTTTTAATAACTTCGGGTGAATAAAAGCCGTTTGACCGGGCCACTTCCTCAAAAACAGGATTCACCTCGAAGAATTCGTCATTGTCCATCACCCGCCGCACATAAGAAACGGCAAAAAGAGGCTCAACGCCGCTTGAACATCCACCGATGATACTGATGGTGCCGGTCGGGGCGATAGTGGTTCTGGTTGCATTACGCACCGGCACATCAGGGTTCTTCTTCCCGTAAATACTCTTGGCGAAATTGGGAAATGAGCCCCGCTGTTCAGCCAGACCGACCGAGGCCTGTAACGCCGTGTTATCAACAAATTTCATAACCTTGTCGGCAATATCGAGCGCCTCCTGGGAGGAATACGGGATGGAGAGCTTGAGCAGCATATCGGCAAAGCCCATGACGCCAAGGCCGATCTTGCGATTCTGCTTGGTTTTTTCCTCAATCTGAGGCAGAGGGTATCGGTTGACATCAACAACATTGTCAAGGAAATGAACCGATTTGTTCACCGTATACCCGAGTTTTTTGTAATCAATGACCCCGTCCACCACCATATTGGCCAGATTGATGGAGCCGAGATTGCATGATTCATGAGGAAGCAGGGGCTGCTCTCCGCAGGGGTTGGTGCTTTCGAACATTCCCACGTCCGGCGTCGGGTTATCCTCGTTCATCCGGTCGATAAAAACAATGCCCGGTTCGCCGGAATACCATGCCTGTTTGACTATCTGCCGGAATACCTTGACTGCGTTCTGCCTTTTCACCGATTCGTTGTTGCGGGGATTGATCAGGTCATACTCATCGTCACTTTCCACAGCTTCCATAAATTCATCGGTGACGGCAACGGAGATGTTGAAGTTATTGAGCACCTTGAGGTCGGACTTGACTTTGATAAAATCCATGATATCCGGATGGTCGACCCGGAGCATGGCCATATTGGCCCCTCTTCTGGTGCCGCCCTGCTTGATGGTTTCCGTGGCACAGTCAAAAACGGACATAAAGGAAAGCGGTCCGCTTGATACGCCTCGGGTGGAATGAACAAGGTCATTGTGGGGCCGGACACGGGAAAAGGAAAAACCGGTGCCGCCGCCGCTTTTATGGATCAGAGCCGTCTGCTTGACCGCTTCAAATATGCTCTCCATGGTATCTTCCACCGGCAGGACAAAACAGGCGGAAAGCTGGCCCAGATCGCGGCCGGCGTTCATCAGGGTTGGAGAGTTGGGCATGAAATCACGATTTGCCATCATCTCATAAAAGGAAAGAGCAAGACCCTCGATATCCGCGTCCTGATCATAGATCCTGTCAGCCACGGCAATGGAACCGGCAACACGCCAGAGCATTTCCGCCGGGGTCTCAATGACGTTGCCATCCTCATCCTTCATCAGATACCGACGCTCAAGGACGGATATCGCGTTGTCCGCAAATTTAGGCGCGGTTACCCCGGCGGGAATCTTCATCTTGCCAATCTCCATTTTTCTCCCCATATTTTTACTCCCTATCTCTTCTTCTCGTTAATGGCATCGCAAAAAAAACTCTGCAGTTCCGGAGCCTTATTTTCTTCAGCAGAAGGCACCCGGGCACGCCTCACTCGACGGAATTGACTCGTCTGGAATCTTGGATTTTTTTTACTGACCATTCCGGTATTAAATTTTTACAAACGCCTCATCAACTGATGGCACCAGAACAAATGAACACACTAAATATTGTGTGTTAGAAGAGATGAAAGCACAAGATAGACTTAATGTCAAAGATTTTCCTTTTAAAAAAATCGTCTTTTTGAAGAGTTTTTTTTAAATCAACAGGATAGGAAGGATTGGGGCAAATGAGTCCCACCGGTCTTACTTATGCGACTGGTCCGGTCGGTCAAACATGCAAGGCTGGTGTGGCATTTGGCCAGTCAGGCCAGCAGGACTGATTCGGCGAATGAGACCAATCAGGAGTTCGGCAGGACGTACCCTTTGCGGATGGCATATTTGATAAGATCGGCCGTATTGTTGATATTCAACTTTCGCAGCAGATTGGCGCGATGATGTTCCACTGTTCGCGTACTGATGGAAAGAAGCTCCGCGATGTCACGGCTCGTTTTTCCTTCCGCAACCATTTTCAACACCTGCCTTTCTCGGGGAGTCAGTGATTCCGAGGGAATATTCTTCTTTTTGCGGCAGGCGTCAATGTCGGAGGAGGACAGTTCTTTAGACAGCACGGGCGAGACGAAAATCTTGCCTTTCAACACCTGATCTATTGCGGTCAGAAGTTCGCTGTCAGAGTCCTCTTTCAAGACATATCCATCGGCCCCGGCTGAAATGGCATGACAGAGATACTGCTTGCTCTTGTGCATGGTAAGAATAACAATTTTTACTTTCGGGCAAATCTTTTTTGCCTCGCCGATTGCCTCAATACCGCGCAGATTGGGCATCGATATATCCAGCAGCACAATATCAGGGGTGACAACCTTCATCATGTTCAGCAGTTCAAGTCCGTCACCCACCTGACCGACAACCTCAAGGGATGATTCAGACTCTATGATCTTTTTTATGCCATGTCGAATCAGAACATGATCATCAGCAAGCAGCACCTGGTACTTTTTCATTCTATTCCCCTCAAACAACCTTTCCAGCCCGGCTTCACGCCATCAAACAGGCAGACTCACGGTAATGGTCGTTCCTTTTTCCTTTTCACTGTCAATATCCATCACACCGAGGAGAATACGAACCCTCTCCTCCATGGCGGTAAGCCCCATTCCCCTTTCCGGTCTTTTACGATCCAGAATCTCGTCCGCATTAAAACCAGTTCCGTTGTCTTTCACAATGAGAAAGATACGATTCTTCATTTTTTCAATCTTGATACTCACATGGGTTGCCTGGGCATGCTTGCCGATATTATTGAGCGATTCCTGGACGATCCGGTAAATGAGACGCTGCTCATCCTGCCCAAAAAAATGATTTATCTCAATGAGATCCATAAAAATTTCTATTTCGTGCAGTTTGGCGAAATTGGTGATGAGATACTCAAGCGCCGCATCAAGACCCAGATCGTCAAGAACGACCGGACTGAGGTCCCGGGAAAGACGCCGGACATTTTCAATGATTAAATTGATGCCCTCTCGCAGCTCCTTACATTCGGACGATAAAAATTCCGGTATCTTTGCGCCGAATTGCTTTTCAATGCAACCGACCTGCATTTTCAAGGCCGCGAGGGACTGACCCAGTTCATCATGCAGCTCAAGTGAAATACGTCGCCGTTCATTCTCCTGAATAGTGAGAAGATTGATCGAAAGCTGGTGCAGGGTTTCTTCGGAATCCCGGAGCGCCTCTTCAATTTTTTTACGCACATGGATCTCCCCTTTCAACTTTTCATTGGCCCGGGTCAGTTCATGGGTGCGCTTTTCAACCAGCTCTTCCAGCACCTGCTCCGCTTTTTTGCTCTTGTATGTAACAACGGAAAGAATGATTACCGTTGCTTCAAGGGCAAGGGCGAGCCCAAGCACGGTGAAGCCGATTTTCTTGTATTTCCAGAGAATGGACTGCGGTTCGTCGGTGACGACACTTCCCTCAGGCAGTGATTTATAAGAAATTTCAAAACGTTTCATGAGGTTATAATCGAAAACCAGACGATTATCCGGCACGCTGAGTGCAACCAGACTTTCCACCGGCTCCCCCATAAAGATATCAATCACCTTTTTGGCAGCCTCACGCCCCTGGGAAACCCCGTCGATCATCATTCCACCCATGACGCCGGTTCCAAGATAAAAATGCCACATGGAGAGAATGGGAACCTTGCTCTTGGCGGAAATAAGCCCCATACTGCGCTCGTAGGAGAAGGTGCTCCCCTCCTTGTCCCGGGTGAAATTCACCATGACAAGCAGGCTGCCGCCGGTGAGTTCCCGCACCTTCTGCTGCAGCTCCTCCATGGTCTGATCATCCCAGATGTGCAGAGCTACCCTGCCGGCAAAAAAATCCCGGCTCTGCCGGATGATTGAATCATATATCATCCCGTCGACACTTCGGTCATTGATGACATAGACATCCTTTGTTCCGGGATACAGATGAAGCCCCGCCTCGATTGTGGCGACAATGTCGATATTTTCGCACACCCCGACAAAATTCGTGTACCGGGGGCCGTTTTCCGGACATGGAACACCGCAATAAAGTACGGGCGTCATGGGAAAAAGTCGTGAATGATACTCCTGGAGAAATTTGACGGCGGCGGTATCCACCGCGATTACCGCAGAAAACGGCATATTCCCGTACTTTTCCCGTATATACCGTTGCATGCCCTGGAAACTCTCCTCTCCGTCCCTGCGCAGGGCATCCATATATTCGATATGCAACTCTATATCCTGCCGGTCCTTGGCCAGCAGAACCTCCTCGATTCCCTGGTTAACCCTCTCGGTCCAGGCAAGACCGCTATGAAAAGAGTGGAGCACCAGAACATCGCGAAGCGGAAGAGATGAGGCAAGGGTTGAGGCGGGAAAAGCAAACAGCATGGTCGGAAGCGACCAGGCAAAAAACAGGCAACTCAAAGGATTTCTTCGAAAAAAGAGGCAAGCGGCCGCGACACCATGGATGACTTTCATTTTTCTTGTTTTTTATTTGTCGGCCAACTTGCCGTGAGGTATGGTTAGAAAATGTTGAAATCAGACAAGTATAAACATCGTCCAGCTGATCCGGCAAGATTTATCCGTAAAATTTTCGTACAGGAAAGCTGCAGGGATTTGCCGTATACCCGGGAAATCCTGCAACGGGGGGCGGGGATACCGGTGGAAGTAATAGCCGACCGGAATATGCCGATTCTTGACGCAACCGCCTATCCCGCCAGTCTGACCAAAGGGAAACAGAATCTGTTGCTCTGTGCGAACAGGGGAAGCTTTTTCAAACCCTGTCCAGGAACAAAGGAATACTGCTGCTGCGACTACCAGGTGCTTAATATCGGCATGAATTGCCCCATGGACTGTGTCTATTGTATCCTGCAGGCCTATCTCAACAATCCCTGGATTTCTTTTTTTGTCAACGTGGAAGACCTGCTGGGGGAGCTTGAGCTGGCCTTCAACGCCGGAATCGATCAGTTCTGGCGGATCGGCACCGGCGAATTTACCGACAGCCTTGCCCTTGATTCCCTTACCGGATTAAGCAGAGTCCTGGTGCCCTTTATGCGTGACAAGAAAAAAGGAGTGCTGGAACTGAAAACCAAAAGCGGTTCCATCGATCACCTGGAAGGCCTTGATCACGGTGGCCGCACCATTGTCTCCTGGTCCCTCAACAGCCCGGCAATCATGGAAGGAGAAGAGTTCAAGACCGCGACACTCGACGAAAGGCTGGAAGCTGCGGCACAATGCGCCGGATGGGGTTACAAACTCGCCTTCCATTTTGACCCAATCATCTATCATCCCGGCTGGCAGGAGGGATACGCCACGACCATCAGCAAACTTTTCAACACGGTGCCGGCTGAAAAAATTGTCTGGATAAGCCTTGGGGCGCTTCGTTTTTTACCGGCTCTGCGCCCCATTGCCCTGTCCAGATTCCCGAATTCGAAATTCTTCCATGAAGAGTTCGTCATGGGGCTCGACGGCAAGTTCCGTTATTTCCGCACCCAGAGAGTGGAGCTCTACCGACATCTTCTCAAGCTCATCAAAGAGCGGGCTCACCCCGCCACCTGCCTCTATTTCTGTATGGAAAGCGATGAAATATGGCAGGAATGCGGCTTTGCTCCGGCACAGGGAAAACGACTGCCGGAGGCGCTTGATGAGGCGGTTGCCGCCTGCCCGTAAAAAAATATTCCACTCATCTCTCCCGTATTTACCGCTGTCACCTGACATTTTTTTTACACCATTACCCCAAAGAAGCACCGATCAAATATTACACTTCATGTTGACAGCCAAATCCTTGTAGTACAATGGTTTTCGGCCTTTTTCTTTTCCATTGATCTTTACACTTGTTTCGCATAAATTAAAAGAGAATGACTATGCACATTGAGCCAACACGCAAGCTTCTCATCATCGAGGATGAACAATCAGTTGCCAGGCAGCTTCAATGGGGTTTGGGCAACAAGTTCGCGATAACCGTCGCGGCTGACGCCGAACAGGTGAGCCAGGCTTTCGCCACGTCCTTTTTCCCGGTGGTCACTCTGGATCTTGGCCTGCCGCCTTTCCCGAACAAACCGACTGTGGGACTTCGTCTGCTTGAAGAAGGGATGATCCCGGCAGGCACCAAAATAATTGTCATCACCGGCAATGCAGAGGAAGAGACCGCCGTCAGGGCCGTCCGTCTCGGTGTGACTGATTTTTGCACGAAACCGGTGGCTCTCGGAGACCTTGAGGTGCTCATCAATCGTGCCTTCCGCATGCACGAAATCGAAACGGCAAGCCAAAAGCAGCAACTCACTGCAAACAATATCGACGACTTTCACGGCATGATGGGCAATTCCCCTGGCATGCAGGCATTATTTGTCAAGATAAGACGGGCAGCCGCAACTGATTTTCCCGTCCTGATATCGGGTGAGACCGGCACCGGCAAGGAAATAATAGCCCAGACCGTGCACCAATTAAGTCAACGCCGGGATAAACCCTTTATCGTCGTCAACTGCGGCGCAATTCCAGAACAGCTTATCGAAAGCGAACTCTTTGGACACGAAAAAGGCGCTTTCACCGGTGCTCACTGCAGTCGAAAGGGAAAGTTCGAAGATGCCCATGGCGGCACAATATTTCTCGACGAGATAGGCGAATTGCCCCTTGCCATGCAGGTTAAACTGCTGCGCACCCTTCAGGAAGGCACGGTGGAGCGCGTGGGGGGCAAACGTCCCATGCCTTTATCCCTGCGAATCATCGCCGCGACCAATGCCAATCTTGAGCAGACAGTTGCCGCCGGCCATTTTCGTCAGGATCTCTACTACCGGCTGAACGTTATCCCATTGAACCCTCCGCCCCTGCGTGAACGGGGGGACGATATTGCCATTCTGGCCCGCCACTTTGTCGAGCATGAATCCAAGGCCCTGGGATTGAACCAGCTTACCCTGTCGAAGGCAGCGCTGGCCGCCATGAATCGTCATCCCTGGCCGGGGAACGTCCGGGAACTCAAAAATGCTGTCCGCCGCGCCCTGGCTACAGTCAACGGCCCGGTTATCCGGCCGGCTGATCTGGGTTTGAGCGGACCGGAAACCCCAGAAGAAAACGCCCGAACCATAGACTCCCTGGCTGAGACAAGAAGTCGGGCTGAGGCAGAGGCGGTACGACAGGCCCTGTCCCTGAGCGGCAACAACATCAGCCAGGCGGCCCGGCTGCTGTCCGTGAGCCGCCCCACTCTGCACGATCTGCTGAAAAAACACAAAATTACAATGTGACCCAAAGCTGCATCCCGGGACCAGGGCGGTACAAAGGCTACCTTTCAGGACTTGACTGAACAGATTCGACGTGACAACGGATATAGGATTGCAGTTGGATATGCTGGGCCGGGGTCAGCGTACCGAATCGCACTGAGCAGCGCCGTTTCGGGATGAAACCGTTTGAAAGTCGCTGGTCATCGACAACCGTTACCGGCAGCCGACCGACAAGGAGATCGTGGTCAAGATAGAGATCCATTTTGCTGTCGGTAAGCGGCAAAGGGTTTTCGTTCAGGTAACGGAATGCCATTCCCCCTTCGCTGATATCAATCAGATGGAAAGGCAGAACAAAACCATTCCCGGTTACCTGAACCAAGGCCCGCTCGAGAGCCTGAAAACGCGGGTGGCGCCGCCGCTCCGTTGCCACTGCTTTTCCCTCAACAGCCTCTCTCATTTCAGTTTTCTCGTTTTCGGGCTGAGTTCATGAAACATTGACACCAGCTCTACCGCAGCCGATTTCTAAAAAAAAGCACCGGCAGACGCCTGTCCGTCGGTGCTTCAGCAAGCATATACTCTAATGGCTGCTCAGCTCTTTTTGGCTTTCCGGCGACGGGCAGCGATCAGACCGGTCAGGCCCGTACCCATGAGCAGCATGGTGGCGGGCTCGGGGACGGGGGCGTTGGTCGGAGGCACGGTAACCGCTGTGTAGTCGCCCGACAGAAGGCTTTTGTCCAGATAAAATGTGTCTGTTCCATTCGTATTTTCGTTGAATCTAAAACCAATGCTCCAACTGCTCCCGGAAATGCCTGAGAATAGAGATGAAGACAAGGTAAAATCTTGCGTGTGCCAAGCATCGTCTGCATATCCTTGGAGCTGTCCAATGAATGAACTGGAGGTATCGGTTATGAACCAAATCTCCTTAAGTGCTGGAGGATTGCCTGTAGTTTTGCTATCTAACATAGCATAAGTAATACTCAATAAAGCGGAATTTATTGCTGCAGCGGCGGGGTCAAAGGAGACAGTATGGGTATAAGTTCCTACGTAAGCGGAGCTATTGCTGTCTGATATTCCTGAATAGGTCGCTCCAAGATAAGTACCCGAAGCCGCAAAATCAAACTCACTGCTGAAGGGGGTCGCACTGGCCATCCCAGCCATGCCAATCATAAACACCCCTACCGCCAAACCAGCCAATAATTTCTTTTTCATTTATCTCCTCCAAAAATTTTTCATGAGAAACTACTAATCATTTCGTGGTTATTAATCAGTTGCATGAAAGAGATAGCAATAGTTGCGCCAACGCAATATCTTGTTGATATTGCGTCATTATCCACACAGACCAAGGTGCCCAAGAAACCGGATCGTAAAATATTCCGACAGTGTCTACCGGCAGCATGATACTGGCTTCAAGCTCCATTTCCTTGCCAAGCATGATAAGAGATGTCACAGGCAGAATGATGGGGGGGGGTGTCGGTTTCCTTTACACTCAGACGACTGATCCGACGGGCGTATGGATGAATCGGCAATGGGAAGGCGGATGATGAACCGTGCGCCGCCGGTGGCCGGATTATCCGCAGTGATGGTGGCATCCAGACTCTGGAGAACAAGGCGGGCCTGCCACAACCCAATGCCGCTGCCCCCCGGTTTATCCGAGACAAAAGGCGCAAAAAGCTTGTCCGGCAGAAGATGTTCAGGAATGGCTGGGCCATTATCGGCGACGCGTATCGTCATACAGTCATTGTCCGGCACGACTGTTATTTGAACCTGACTCATGCCTTTGCCTGCTTCGTATGCGTTTAAGAGAAGATTTTCAATCACGGTCTCCAATATCTGCGGGTCAGTATGCAGGGTAATCCCCTGCGGACAATCAAGGATAATATCGAGACCGGGCAGACGCCGATCAAACCGGGACACCAGTTCATCCAGAAAATGGCGAAGATCGACATCTTTCAACTCAGGCTCAATATGGTCCCGCAGCATGCCGAGACTGTTTCTCACCTTATCCATCCGCCGCAGTGCGTCACCGATGGCTGTGAGCATGTCCTTCCTGAATTCAGGGTTCTCCATGTGCTCAGGGGCATTGGCATGGACAAGAGAAAGAATGGATGCTGCGTTTTTGATATCGTGAAGTAAAAAGGCCGACAGATTCTGCAGGGCCCGCTGTTCGCGCAGACGGGCGGTCTCCTCGGTCAGCCGCACAGCGAGCAGAGCCGAGGCTGCCTGGGAACCAAGGGCCGCCAGCAGGTCAAAGTCGTCCTGACCATACCGTCCGCCGGTGTACTCCTGGCCAAGGCCAATGCAGCCGACAAGCTGTCCACCTGCGGTCAGGGGGATGAAAAGGATCGGCCGGGATGACGGCAAAGACGCAAGGGATGCATCGAATTCGTCGCTCTCCTCTTGCCTGGAACCTGTCAGGTCCAGGCGCGGGTGCATACGGAGATGCCTGATAATGGCGGTATCTACGGTGAGATGGCAGATTTGCCGACCTGTGTCACCAGACGTTACCACAAGATCAAACCCTTTGGCTTCACTGCCGGCCCAGATCCAGATTTCTCTGGTGTAAAGGCTGTCGACCAGAACCTGACGCAATGAGTCAAGAACCTTGATTTCGCTGTGGGCATCTTGAAGAAGGGCTGAAAAGGCAAGCCATTCATCCCGGTATTCGTACTTATTGAGATAGAAATGGGTGCTGATAAAAAACTTCAGGCGTTGCCGTATTGGCTCGGAAACAGCCAGAGCCGCCGCCACCACCGCGCCGATTCCAACGAAAAACCAGAACAGCACCAAATCGAGAGGATAGCCGAAAAGCCGTATAACAAGAGATAGTGACCCGAGAATGAGAAAATAGGCGGCAAAAAGGGACGGAGCAACAAAGGAATAGACGATCTTGCGGGAAATAAAGAGGTTGCGGTTGAGCAATCGGTGGCGGAGGACGGCATAGGCAAGCAATATCCAGCCCACCAAAAGAAAGCCCGACTGAAGAAAAAGGACATCGTTCGTCATTTCTAGATAGGTGATTCGGAAGGATGCCACCCCGCCCTGCACGACGCAGACGAGCATGCTGCCCACCACAAAAAGCCCGTATTCCCGCCGCCTGGCTTTAGGAAGCTGCCGCCAGAAAGCCTCAAGCTGCCAGGCCATGAAAAGCATGACAAGAAGAGAGATGACGGAAGCGAAATAGACCGGTCCGAATTGCGAAAAACTGATTCCCTCCCGGCTCGCCGTGAAACTTGGATCAAGGATCTGAAATATCGTAACAACAAGGACAAGGAGTACAATGGCAGCATGAAGAATATCCAGGCTCACGGCCGGCTTGGACCGACTGGCGGACATGGCGTCTTGCAGTCGACGGGCAACAGCGCTCCAGACAACCAGAAATAAATTCTGGGAAGCAAGAAGAATGATGTAACCTTCCGGATCAGGGATAATGTTTAAAGCCGCAGCCAGGTATTCGACAACCAGTAGGGGCAGAAAGAAAATGGATTGTAAAACAGCAAGGGAAAATTTGCGGTGCACTTTCGGCATCCGCAGGGAGAAGAAGGATGCGGCAAGAAGAAAAAGATTGGCAAGCCAAAAAAGGTTCGTCAGCATCAGCTCAATTCGACAAATTCTTGTTTATAATTTTCTTCCTGGATCTTCTGAATATACCATCCTTAATCTCTAACTTTTTTGTATATAAATTGGCAAGGTAAAGTTGTTTTCATCTTTGAACACGATTGTTAAAATCCGCATCCCAAGACGATTATCGACAAAACTGATATGATTCCAATTGTGATGCGGATTACCAATAGTGCACATCAGCCCTCTCTTGTTCAAGGAAAGGCTGATGTGTCGTGGGGAGATGCGTTTGAATGAGCTAAGCGTGCAAACAGCAACCGCTTACCAAAACGGGGGAAGTTCAAAGTTCTGTTTCCCGAGGGTTATTCCTCTGCTGCAGTTGCCTCTACGGCAGGAACCTCTTTCGCATTCAGATAGTTACAGAAAACCAGAACGACGGCAAGAAAGGAAACAACGAGGAGGTATTCAGTCCCCTCAACACGGGAACAAAAATCACCCAGCATCTCATACTCATCGAGGTAGCCGTTGGCGACGAGGAACCGGCGGATCATTTCCGAAGCCTGCCAGTTAACCGATGCCAGACCGTTTATTAATGCTGCGAAGGCCCAACCGAATATGCCGCCTAATGCCGTCATAATAGCGAAAAATACGATCACTCCACTGTTTTTCATTTCTGAAGTCATGATCGTTCTCCCATTTACATCTTACTTGCGGGTACGGATCTGACAACAATAATTTTACGATAACTATTTGATATTAAATCAATTTCAATATTTTTTCTTTTTTTTGAGACTAAGAAAATCTTAATTATTGTAAAATTATACAGTTAACTGCTTTGCACTTGAGTCAGGCGCTTACCCATATTTTTTACTCATGAATGTCCATTATCTTGTTGTTTAGCCAAAACAGGAGAAATCCAGCCCCGTATGGTGCCGATAACGGCTTATCGGGACTGGCAGCCAATCAAACCAAGGCCATTACCCCATGCAGATCATCATGGTGTGAAATGCGATGAACCATACCCCGACTTTGGTCGCTCAGGCAGATGCTTTCTTGCTGCGTCCTGATGGCCCTTACTGTTGTCTTTGCATTTGATTTCATGGCGTTCCTCTTCTTGTCAGTTTGTTGGCTTTTCAATTAAGTAATACATGGAGCACTTGTTATGCCAAAGTATCAAGAAACAACAGGTGTTTGTATCGTTTATTTACCATTATATTATTCAATTTATTTGACAGAAGGCATACGCTCCGGCAGACATGACCCAAGCGGCAGAAAACGGCTCATAACTATCTGAAAATAATGAATTTAACTATTATTGAAATAACCACCGTAATCTTTCTATGCAAAAAAGCTCTTAAGACAAATCCATTTATCGTTTGTTAATATTTTTTAAATGCGGATTGAATTGTCAGGGTGCGACAATTTGTCAGGTTACACATTGTATACACAGTGTTTTGCCGCTGTAGTTCTGTGGCGGAATAATACGACAGAGATGTAGCGGAAACAGGTTTTTGTATGCTGGAAGAGAGGGGGAAACGAATAAGAACCGGTCATGCCGACACATCTACTACGCATGCTTAGTTTTCCAGTCATGCCTGGCGCACAAGCAAAAAAAAGGGCCTGCCGATGAATCGGCAGGCCCCGGGCCTCTTAGGGATAGAGGAACTTCCCCAGGATGGGAGTCCTGGAAAACTTTGATAATGAATAAAAAACGTACTCTTTATTTCAGATGGCTGACCAGTACAGGACAAGGAGCCAGACCGACTACATGCTCAGTAACACTACCCATAAGCAGCCGGGTCAGCCCTTTCCGCCCATGTGAACCCATGACGATCAAGGTAGCGTGGGTTTCCCCGGCCACTTCCGTGATGGCCTCAAAAGGTTCGCCTTCCTTCACATAGGTCGTGACGGGCACGCCTACATCAACACCACGTTTTTTGATCTCAGCCAGCCGCTCTCCGGCCTTGTCGGCGAGCTCCCTGGCCGCTTCCGGGGCAAGAGCTGAAAACTCATCATTGGTATAGGCCACCGAGACCGCGCAGAGCACCGAGTTTCTTTCCTTGGCCAGGGCCAGGGAAAGATCTTCCGCCGCAGCGCT
The DNA here is from genome assembly GCA_043809085.1 of Pseudomonadota bacterium. Taxonomy (GTDB): domain Bacteria; phylum Desulfobacterota; class Desulfobulbia; order Desulfobulbales; family SURF-16; genus DB1. The sequence goes on from JAZDEG010000031.1 coordinate 376,098, forward strand.
GTAGGGAGAGCCGTCTGAAGCCAGCAGTATCTTTTCCCAGCTGATACTTGACTGACTCGGAATGACCAGAACATCTTTGCGGGTATGACCGATAACCCGTGCGGTCACACCGCCGATCAGATCACGTTCAATGTGGCTTCGTCCCCTGCGCCCCATGACGATGAGGTCGCAGCCTTCCTCGTCGGCCACCGTGACGATGCGCTCATACGGCTCCCCCTGCTCCAGATTGGTGAGGATGCGAACGTCCTCATCTTCGGCAATGGACTTGGCCTCGACCAGCAACTTCTGACCGGGACCCAGCATGGTTTCTTTTATATTGCTCACGCCGATCAGTTCAAGATCGCCGTCGTAGGAAGGCACGACTGCGAGCACCTTGATCCAGCTTCGATCCACCCGCGCCAGGCGGCATGCCTGGCGCAAAGTGTTCCGGGAAGACTCGGAGCCGTCATAGGCAACAAGTATCTTCCTGTATTTAGCCATGATGCACCTCTTGGTGTGCCAGGGCGAGTTCTTCCTTTTTGGCCTTGCTCATACCGCTAATCATGGCGGCGGTGATGATGATGCCCGATGTCAGCAGAGCTGTCACCAGCGACCAGAAACTGATCTGCTCGAAAAGTGAAGCCAGGGCAGGATCAAGGGGAGAACGCAAACCGACATCAGCCAGGTAACCGGGAACAAGCACGCCGCGGCTGACGGCAACAATCAGCATGACCGAAGCCATGACGATCTTGATGACATAATCTTTCACGTAGGTGGTGCCGAGTGCGCCGAGCTGCACGCCGATCAATGATGCGGAAAGAAGCAGCAGGGAAAGACGAATGTCGATCAAGCCGGAAAGTCCCCACTGGATGGAACCCCAGGCGCCCATGACAAAAGCGATGCCGAGCTCGGTTGCGCTGGCCACCATGGCGGAGGCGCCGATGACATAGATCATGCCGGGGACTCCGACAAAACCGCCGACGGCAATCGTTGCAGCGAGCATACCGGTGGCAAGACCGACCGGAATGGTAATCCAGGCGGAAATCCGCACTTTGGCCACCTTGAAGTTCATCATCGGCGGCAGATTGATCTTCTGCAGGCGAAGGGCAAGTTTTGAAGTCTGGTGACCGGTCTCTTCACCACCACCCTTGGCGAGCTTCTTTGCGTCATAGGCTACATAGCCGCCGACAAGCACAAGCACGATAACGAAAACCGTGCTGACATAGAGGTTTGATCCGGCATTGCCCCACGCATGGAGAATGGCCTTCTGGACCATGATTCCGATCTGGACGCCGATGATTGCGGTTGCAGCCATGGTCAAGGCAAGCTTGATGTCAACCTGACCGTATTTCCATCGTTTATAAGTACCAACCATGGCCTTGGGGAACTTATGGCACATGTTGCTGGCAACGGCAACCGCACCCGGAACGCCGAGGGACATCATGGCCGGGGTCAGAACAAAGGCGCCGCCGGAACCGATAAAGCCGCTCAGGAGACCGCCGATGAGACCAACCGCGATCAAAGCCAGGAGGTTTTTCGGAGTCATATCGAGAAACATGCGGGATGCGTCCTTGATAACATTTTCACCAGCCTCTTTATCAAGGTTGACCATAAACTTCTTGTTCAGCGTCAGATCCTTTGCCTTCATTTCCGGTTTCAGAACAAGGGTCCGGGTCTGGTCCGTTCCATCACGTTTAAAAAGGGCGGTATGATTGACTTCGTCAACCTGGAGAAAGACACCCTTGAGCAGATCTTTGGAGGGACCGGCGCCGCCGCCGGCCATGGCCGTTGATGCAATCGGCAGTAAGAACAGGGCTGCAATCAAAATAATCAGTAATTTTTTCATTGTATTTATTACTCTCCTCAAAGTAATGACATTCAGTGTATATAAATCGAATTATTCAATGTTTTTTTGCCTGCAGGCCCATGGAGCTCAGCAGATTGCTGGCAAAGGCTCCGTGAACAAAGGAAAAGTACAAAGCAGTCAAAATCGGGAATGCCGTATACCAACCACCCATTGTAAAGGTATCCATTACCAGTTTTTCATTTCTGAAAACAAAGATATAGGACGTCAGCGATATCGCCCCGAGAACAATGGTCGCAAGAACAGGTTTATGTGACTTTTGGTTTTCCATTTCTTTGAAATCTCCTCAATTTTAGAGTTATTTAAATGATATTAGTGCTGGGCTTTAAACCGATAGCGGTTGTTCCAGGATCACCACCGGACATTGAAATCGCCTGACAAGATCCCTTTCCGTTTTTTCCATATTTTCCTTGCGCCCGGACATCTTTAAAATAAAAAGCATGATGTCGCGGCGTGTTGCCGTGTGCCGGATAATTTCCTCATCAAGGCTTGATTTACCGAAGAAGAATTCATAAAGAATTCCCCTCTTGGCGAATCCCTGCTTCATTTCCTGCAAACTCAAGGAATCATCATGCTTTACCGCCAGATCCCGTAAAGTGGTTGCAGGAAATATCTGGATGATCTCAAGCCCTGTTCCCAGTCGCGAACACATGTTCAAGGCATAGGTGACGGCTTTAGGCTCCAAGTCTATTTCATCAGTGCCGAGTAGAATTTTTTTATGCGCATTTTTCCCAGCGTGAAGCAATTCCATCGCACTTTCCGGTTCGTTTGCTTCAGCAAAGGCAGCGGCAGCCATTGAATCCTGCAATACCTTGAAGATGTTTGCCATTTTTTCATCCCGCCAAAATAAATTTTATACGTTTGATTATTTCTTTCAGATTACGCGCGTTTCAGTTAACATGAAAGCAATCATCATGCCAAAATGAAAAATCCTTTATTTTCAGCATGTTATACAAAAACATCCTGAAATACCCAGTGTTACCATTTGCAACACCATATTTATCATTACCATTCAAGTTATTGATATTAAGCGTCAAAACAAAAATCGTTGCGAAAACGAACATTACGTTGCGTATCGCAACAAATGATGTATTATGGGCAAAAAAAGAGAATAAAATATGCCGAGAAAAATAATGCAGCTTGCAGTGATGAGTATCAGGAGAAAGGTTATCTACGGATCCGGCCTGATCCTGTTTTTGGTCAGCTTCACCGCATTCATGATGTACCAGATTGTTCTGCAGGTGGAGCACAAAGTGGCCGTGGTGGAAATCATAGACGACATTCTCAGGACAACCCTGGAACTTCGGCGCTATGAAAAAAATTACTTCCTTTACAGACAGAAAAAAGATTTTGAAGACGCCATTTTTTACTGGCAGACCCTGCAGGAACAACTTCACTCCCATGCCGCGGATCTGAACCGCCTTACCCCCGCCTCCGAGGTTCATTCCATATTCCGCTCACTGGACCGATACAGGGAAGACCTGATCCATCTGGAAACCCTGGGCAACGACGAAAAGGACGGAAAGCTATACACTCGATTAGAGTCTGAAGTCCGGCTGCACGGCAAGAAACTTACTGATTTCGCCGAGCATACCGTCATGGGGGAAAGGGCTTCCATCCGGAATCTGCTGCAGACAACCCGCTCTATTCAGGTTTTTTCCGCCATCGCCTCAATTGCCTTGGCCACGGTCATGGCAATTATTCTTGGGAGAAAGCTGGTTACCTCCTTGCGTCTTCTTGAGGGATACACCAGAAAAATTTCCCAGGGCGAAATGATCGACCCTCCCTTCCCTGATGCGGAAGAGGAAATCAACGTTCTCCTGCGCGCTTTTCAACGGATGAACAAGGAATTGCAGATTCGCCAGCGACAGCTCGTCCAGTCAGAAAAGCTGGCCGCACTCGGGACCCTGCTCGCCGGAGTCGCGCACGAACTGAATAATCCACTGTCCAACATCTCCACTTCAGCCCAGATTCTGGCGGAAGAAATCGAAGAGGGCGATCTTGACTTCAAGAAGAATCTTCTGAAGCAGATCGACACCCAGACTGACAAGGCCCGTGACATTGTCCGCACCTTGCTGGAATTTTCCCGTGTGAAGGAATTTCACAAAGAGAATATCAATCTCAAGCACCTCATGAATGAAACCATGCATCTGATTAAAAGCCAGGTCGGCAAGGGTGTGGAAATATCCATCGAAATCCCGGAGGATATCACGGTCAATGTCGACAAACAACGGATGCAGCAGGTTTTTCTCAATCTTATAAAAAACGCAAGCGATGCCCTGGAAAAATCCGGCCACATCTGGTTAACCGCCCAAAGATCGCAGTCCAAAAAAGGCAATGTGGTGGAAATCATGGTGGAGGATGACGGACCCGGCATCCCTGAGGATATGCGGGAAAAGATATTTGAACCTTTTTTTACCACCAAGGATGTGGGAAAAGGCTCAGGGCTCGGCCTCTATGTCGTCCATGACATCATCGAGTCCCATGGCGGAGAGTTGAAGCTTGAAAGCAGCACGGGGTCGGGAACGACGTTTATCATCTGGCTCAAGGATGAAAGAGGAGAAGAAAAATGACCAAAGAGACAAAACGGCTTCTGGTGGTTGATGATGAAGAAGTCGCCCTGACCAACCTCGTCTATGTCCTGAAAAAAGAAGGATATGACGTTACCGGCTGCATGAAAGGGCCGGACGCCCTCCGCCTGCTGGAAAAGCATAAATATGATCTGGTCATCACCGATCTGAAGATGGAGAAAGTCGATGGCATGGAAGTACTCGCAAAATCGAAAGAAATGCACCCCGACATTGAGGTACTCATGATCACCGGGTACGCTACCGTTGATTCGGCCATCGAGGCCATGAAAGCCGGCGCTTTTCACTATATCGCCAAACCCTACAAGCTTGACGAAGTGCGCAAGGTCGTCCATGAAGCACTGGAAAAAACAGGACTGAAACGGGAAAACAAGAAACTGAGGGATCATCTCAAGGTTTTTCAGGGTGAAAACAGACTGGTTGCCAACAATCCGAAGATGCTGAAACTACTCCGCACGGCAGAGCAGGTTGCCGGAACGGACAGCAACGTGGTGATCTGCGGCGAGTCCGGCACCGGCAAGGAACTGATCGCCCGCCTGATCCATTCTTCCAGCACCAGAAGTAACGGGCCCCTTCTGTCGATCAACTGCGGCGCCTTCAGCGAAGAACTATTGACCAATGAACTTTTCGGGCATGAAAAAGGAGCGTTCACCGGCGCGAATTCGGTGAAAAAAGGGCTGCTTGAAATGGCGGACGGCGGAAGCCTGTTCCTTGACGAGGTGACGGAAATGTCGCTCACCATGCAGGTGAAACTGTTACGGGTTCTCCAGGAAAAAGAAGTTCTGCGGGTCGGATCAACCACGCCGGTCAAAATTAACGTCCGCTTTATCTCCGCAACCAACCGAAATCTGCAGGAAGAGGTGCAGGCCGGCCATTTCCGTCACGACCTTTATTTCAGAATCAACGTTGTCTCTCTCACCCTTCCGCCGCTGGCGGAGAGAAAAGATGACATCCCTTTGCTGGTCAGCCATTTTCTGAAAAAATATTCGACCATAACCGGTAAAAATGTGGAAAGCGTTTCCAGGGAAGTGCTTGACATTCTGATGAAATATGATTTCCCGGGAAACATCCGCGAGCTTGAAAACATTATTGAACGGGGAGTGGCCTTGACCAATGAACCGGTGATCCAGGCTTCCCATCTGCCGGAAGACCTGCGCGGCATGGCGCTGAAAACCTTCCGCCGAAAGGAGGGTGGGGAAATCCCCACCCTGGACGAGCAGGAACAATCCTATATCCGTTGGGTGCTGCAGGAAACGTCCGGCAACAAAACCCTCGCCGCCAAAATGCTCGGCATCGACAGGGTCTCCCTCTGGCGCAAGCTGAAAAAATACGGACTGGAGGCGGATGAGGGGTAAACTGTCCGCCTGACCCTTCATTCCACCTTGAAACGCCCAACCTGGGTCTGCAGGTTTTGCGCAAGCACAGAAAGATCCTTGGCCGCGCCGTTTATAGCGCTTGCCCCCGTGGCAAAATCCTGGGCCACCGTGTTGACTCCATGGATATTGCTTGAAATCTCTGTTGCCCCGGCTGATGCCTCCTGCAGAGCCGCAGTGATATTTTTGCTGATGCCCACAGATAAATCCTGAATATCTGTTGTTACGGATTTCGCATCATCTGCGCCCTGAGCAACATTGCGCGCCATGTCATTCATTGTTGCAGACTGCTCTTCCACTGCGGCGGCTATGGTGTTCGACACATCATTCATGTTGCGGTTAATTGCGGCAACCTCATCAATTGCCTCAACCACCGCTCCTGTTCTCTCCCTGATCTGCCGGACCTGCAGAATAATTCCTTCGGTCGCGCTCGCCGTCTGCTTGGCCAACTCCTTGACTTCGCTGGCAACAACGGCAAAACCTTTGCCCGCCTCACCGGCCCGGGCAGCTTCAATGGTAGCGTTCAAGGCCAGCAGCTTGGTCTGTTCAGTAATTTCGGTTATCATCTCGACAACCTTACCGATTTCCTGGGCGCTCTGGTTAAGCTCACCCATTCTCTTCTGGGAAACATCTGTTTTTTCCAGGGCATTCGCCGAAAAGGTTGACGCCTTACTGCAGTTTACCGCAACTTCCTGAATGGAGGAGGACATCTCGTCAATGGCGGAAGCCACTGTATTGATATGGTTCGACATGCTCTCGGAAGAAGAGGAAACAGCCTGGGCCTTGCCGGACATTTCTGCAGCCGTGCCGGAAACCGACGCGATGCTTGCGGTTATCTCTTCAGTTGCCGATGCGGTTGTGGACGCTTGAACCGAAAGTTCTTCCGAGCCTGACGACATTTCCATCGAGGTGGACAGCAACTCTTCGGAGGAACCGGCAACCTGCTGAGACTGCTCGGAAATAATGACCATAATCTTGCGGATATTTTCCACCATGTCATCAAAGGAATCAGCCAGAACTCCGATTTCATCCTTGCGCTTGAGATCCAGTTTCCGGGTCAGATCACCGCCTGAAGAAGCAATGTCCCGGGCCAGAGCGATGCAGTGCTTTAATGGACGGGTAATACCCTGGGCGAGCACAGTGCCAAAGAGCAGGTTGACAGCCAGAACGACAAGCACGGCGATAATGAAAAAGGAAAAAAGACGTGAGGTGTAAACGACTATGGAATCCATGTTCTGAGATAATTCATTCACCTGACTGGCTACCAGTTGGTCAATCTCATCCGTTACTTTTACCGCAAAGGGGTCAAATTTCTCCATGAAGACGTTGCCGGCCTCTGAGCCTCCCTTGATATAACTGTCCGCCATCTGCTTGCCCATTGTATAGAAACCGTCATAATCAGCCGACAGCCTGTCGATAAAAGATATGTTTTCCGTATCATTTTCCGCAACAAACATGGCCCGGAACTGACCGATAACATCACGGAATCCCTCCGCGTGTTTTTCCGCCTCTTTGAAACCGTCATCAAAACCTTCACGCGCCTGTGTTGCGGCAATATCAGTCAGCCATTGCTGGGTCTGAATGACATGCAGCTGTGCCTCCTTGGCCAACAGGGCAAACCTGGCGCTTTCGTCCCGGGTCAGCTTGGCAGCGTCTTCTATACTCTGGATATACCTGACAGAAAAAAACATGAAAACCAACAGCGCAGCAGTGACAATACCGACATTGATTCCGACTTTTTTACTGATTGATAGATTCTTGTAAGACATAGAGAGTATTCCTCATGATTGAAAAAGCCTTAGTATGAGCCCATGAAAAAGTTCCCCATGTACTGCACCAGTTCTGTCTGCAACTTATGCCTAGTCTATACGATGTAGCATACAACGGCGCTCACTTTAAAATCAAAAGAAATTATCATTCATAACAAGAAAAGGGCTGACCTTGACATTCCCTCAGCAAATAAAGCATCATCGAAATATCAGAAAAACTTCTCCGAAAGAGGATAGTGCCATGACGAATATTTGTGACTTTTTCAAGGAAAGCAGGATTTATCAGCCCGGCGAGCTCATTATCAGGGAAGGAGAACAGAACAGGGACCTGTATGTTCTTTCCGAGGGAAAGATAGAGGTTTCATTCAAGGATAATCAGGAGAAAGTGATTGTTACGGAAATCAATCCTCCGGAAATACTGGGAGAAATATCCTTTCTTTCCGGTTCACCCAGATCCGCCACCATAACCGCCAAGACCAGGGTGGAAATGTACATCTTGAGTTATGACAGGGTGAAAAATGAAATGGACGAGATCCCTCCCTGGCTGAAACTCATTCTCCGTACTTTGACAAAACGAATGCAGTTCTGCGGCCAGAAAATAAAGGAACTGGAAACACAGATAAGAAGTCTGAGCGGCGCATAACCGTGGACCGGAAAGAAATAAAATTCATCTTTGTCGAACGAATCGAAGATGTGCTGAAAGAAACAAAGCCGGCCGGGAAATGAAAAAAAATCCCTTTAGTTTCTTCTTCTAAACAGGGCGTCAAGCTGTTTTTTCAATTCATCGGCCGCGCCGGGCTCACCCGATTGATCATCATCAGACGGCCGAAAATACTCACAAAAATTAGCCCTTTCCTTGTCGATTACCAGTTCGGCGCTGGCTTCACGACAATCATTTTCAGCATTGAGATCATAGAAAAAACAGTTCCTGCATATGTGCAGATCAGCACCGCAATGGGGGCATTCCTCACGGAAATAAATCTTCTTTTCCGTTTCAACTCTCTTATGACAGGTTGCGCATTGCATTGTAAGTATGAATCTCCTCAACTTTGGCGGACTCGCATAAATCGCCTTATCGCCGGTCAAACCCTCTAACCAGCTGAGTCACATGTTGTTCCCAGGAATATCGAGCGGCTCGTTCAGCGACAGATGAGCAGTTACACTGCCCATTAAAATACGTTATTTTCCCCTTCAACTCAAGTCAATTGATGAAAGGAAAAATGGAATAAAAATTTTTCCGTTTTCCCACTGCCCAATGCCGATCAATTCCTTCTGCTATCCACCAGATACTGGTCACCAGCAAGCATGATTCTGGTGACTTGCCGCCTCAACCTCGCCACCACATTGTGCTATTTATAATCCAACATACTGATATATTTAATATTACAACAACTAAAACATTATCCGACACAGGGCATGATAATTGCTGAAAGTAAGCGCGTCGTTGCTTTGCCGACACCACTCTGAAAACCAGTAGTTAATTAATAATATCAGCATGAGGTGAACAAAATGAACAAAAAAACAGTAAGCGTATTTCTTGCAGCCGGGATTGTCTTGTTTGGGGCCGGCATCGCCCAGGCCGAACTTATCCGCCGGGGTCCAAATCTGGTTTATGACGCGGAAAAAGATATTACCTGGTATGAAGCTGCGTATGGACCGGTCGATTACCTGACAGCCCGGACTTATGCGGAAAACCTTGTGGTAAAATACGACGGCATGATCTACGACGACTGGCGATTGCCTGCCGCACCGCAAACAAGCTGGGAGGAAGCCCGCGGTTTCGTCGGGCTCGAACTGACTCTTGACCCGGTCACACTGGAAGGTCAGGAAGATTTCGGTGAACTCGCCTATCTCTTCTACAAGGAACTGGGCAATTACTCTGCAGCCGCCCCGGGGGAAAACGGAGAGTCTGGACTGATCAACACCTTCCCGTTTAAAAATCTGTTGCCCGTCGTCTACTGGATGTCCGATGAAGGAGGTCTTTACCTGAACGACAATGGTGTGCCCACCTACTCATGGTTTTTCAATTGCGCCACCGGCTTTCAAGGACAGCTTTCAAAATCAAGCCCATTTTACGTTATTGCCGTACGGGATGGGGACATCGGTGCTTATTCCGAACCGGATTCCGACATCCCCGAGGACTGTGGAGACGGTATCGACAATGACGGCGACGGCCTGGTTGACTGCGCCGACCATTACAGCTGCGACGGCATCTTCAACGGAGTTTACCTCTGCACGTCCATTGAAAGCAAGGACCTGTGCGGTGACGGTTTCGACAATGACGGCGACGGACTGATTGACTGTCAGGAGTCAACTTGCTGCACGGTCAAACGTACCAAGTAGCGGATTCCATCGCTATTGTCCGGATAACCGCTTCACGGGGAGAAGGCGAAAGTTTCGCCTTCTCCCGCCCTGGTCACCCTTTCCGGAGAACAAAAATATTGCCGCCAATCCATTTCCCCTGTTCCTTGCGGATATTCTCTTCCAGATTTCCATCAATGACAAAGCCGAATTCTTCCGCAAGTCTTTCTATATAGACGATTGACTGGGCGTATCTGCCGGAAACGCGCAGTTCATAGTCGCGGCAACCGTCCTCCGCCCTTTCTATGGAAAAAACAAAAAATGCGTCGTCTGAAGTCCTGTCATGTACCATCTGGAATAAACGATCAAGTTCACCGATATAGATAAACAGATCAGCGGCAATGACCAGATCAAATAACTCGTCACAGCTCTTGAGAAACGCAACAACGTCCTCACTGACAAGCCGGTGGTAGATATTTTTTCCCGCCGCCTTTTGGAGCATCTTGGTCGACAGGTCAACACCAGTCAGTTTTTCAGCCAACTCCTGAAAAGCCTGTCCGGACAAACCGGTACCGCAGCCAAGATCAAGTCCGTTTGTAAAAAACCTGTCGCCTGCCGCACCAAGCAGCGCCTCCCGCAGTTTCTGCGGAATCCGGTATTCCAGTTTTTCCGTCAGATGGCTATCAAAGCGATGCGCATAACGGTCAAAGGTATCGATAACATAACTCGCAGGAGCGCATCCGGAACGGCCTCCGGTCAAGGAACACAACATGTGACGGGCCGAATCATGCTGCGGGTTGATGAACAACGTTTTTTCATAACAGACCCTGGCATCCTTGAAATTTTCGACGGCATTATACGCACCGGCCAGGTTGAAAAGGATATCGCAGTCATCAGGATTCCCATCATGTGCCTTTTTGAAACAGACCACCGCCTCTTCAGTTCTGCCAAGCGCTGAAAGAACAACCCCAAGATTATTTAAGGCCAGTGGATAGTCAGGCATCAAGCGCACGGCCTGCTGGAGAAACTCAAGTCCCTCGTCAAGTTTGCCTTGCATATGGAGAACCTTGCCGAGATTGTTCATTATCCTCGGGTCCATCGGCGCCCCAAGCAAAGCCTTGCGATAGCTGGTCTCAGCCTGATTGAGATCACCCTCCGCCTCATGGACCGCGCCAAGATTCAGATAAATAAGGGGGTTGCCGGGATCAATATCGCGTGCTCGCTTTATATACAGCAGCGCAGCATCGTGTTTTCCCATGTCCCGACAAAGGATCCCCATGTTGCAGAGCAGATTGACGTTGTCCGGCCTTTGTGCCAGCACCAGGCCATAAAGCTGCTCAGCCTCGACAAAATCACCAGACTGATGACTGGTGAAAGCCCGGCTGAAAAGAGACTGAAGATCGCCTGACGATGGGCTGCTGTTTCCAGTTGTATGATTATTGTTTATTTTTTTCTCTTCCATATCCCTTATGCAAAAATCTCCAAAGAAAACAAATTTCCCCCTTTTTTCCAGTTTCCAGCAAATGACTTTGCCTTTTTCCTTCCTTTTACCATATACTTATTAAAGTAAGTTTTTTCAGTTGCCAACAAATCGGGTATATCCCATCTGCTCTTTCGGGGACATTACGGCCGACGGAGCTGCCTTATACAATCAAGACAATGGAGCATATCATGAAAAAAATGTCTGCCGTGCTGATCCTGTCGCTCATCGCAGTCTGCTTTTCTCTTCCGGCTCAGGCGGAAGAACCTTCCCTGGAGTTAGGCAAACAGCTTTTTAACAATCCTGGCCTTGGCGCCTCAACAAACGACAAAAGCTGCAATTCCTGCCATCCCGACGGCAAAGGCCTTGAGAAGGCCGACGCCAATCAGCAGCTGACACAAATCATCAACAAGTGCATCAAAGGCCCCATGCAGGGAGAAGGAATCAACGAGGAAACGGTGGCCATGAAGTCCCTCAAACTTTATCTTCAATCATTAGCCAAATAATTATTTTCAAGGAGAAAATATGACCCAAATGATGTTTTATGATAAAATTGTCAGGCTTGACATCACAAAACACAAAAACACCAGATTCACTCCGGTGGCAGATTTTTCCTTTGCCTCTAAAACCAACTCCATCCCGATAGCCGGAGTGGAGTTCATCGAGTCATCGAAAGAGTACCCCATCACCTTCATAAAAAACAGCCAGGGAGAATTTATCCCCACTGTCATTGTCGGGCTGCAAAACGAGCAGAATCTGTTCGTCACCGACACAGGACAATGGAACGCCAATTATATCCCGGCCTATGTCCGCCGCTATCCTTTTGTCCCGTCCACCAGCAACGAACCGGGTAAGCTGAATATCTGCTTTGACGACTCATACAAGGGATTCGGCCCTGAAACCGGAGAACCTCTTTTCAACGAAGACAGCAGTCCCGCTCCGACGTTGCAGAATGTGATCAATCTCATCCAGGACTATCATGCCCGGATGCAGCACACCAACGACTTCACAAAACGTCTGGCCGATTGCGACATTCTGCAGGAAATGAAGGCGGAGTTCGGCAGCAAGGAAAACGGCAGAAATTTTCGCCTCACCGGATTATACATGATAAACGAACAGAAACTCATTGATCTTGACCAGGAAAAAGCCATGGATTTCTTCAAAAAAGGCGAATTAGCCTGGATTTACAGTCATCTCAACTCACTGAGCAACTTCCGCAGGCTTTTAGACCGATTTTTCGCCATGCAGAAAGCAAACTGAAACACTGGTCAGGTCCCCACGGGGAGCCGTGGAGACCTGACATTTTCACAACACGGCGGTATAGATCCCTTCCATCTTCCAGCCATGGAGAATGCCGGTATCCTGTCCGGCCAGATCAGCAACCTTCAATACCCACTGCCCCTGCAACTCTCCCCCGACAAGCGGCTTGAGTGACTCTTCTGTTCTGGTGCTGTAGGTTTTTTTGATATCCCGCCGACTTGAACCGGTGCGGTTATGGAGAATGATTCCAACGCCGGCCGGACTGACCAGGGTAACGACGAGGTCGCCGATCCAGGTATGGGATATGTCAACCGTCACGTCAAGATGGAGGATATGCCCCGCTTCCCCTATCGCCAGAGAAGAAGAAATCCCAGCGGGACTATTGTCCGGAATAGCTGTTTCAGCGATGTTTTCCACGAGAAGCGACTGTTGGGTAAGCTTTTCCAACGCCAGATTCATCCCCCAGCTGACCAGTGTTCCGGTATCGGCGCTTGCGTGATCGGAGACGACAAGCCGCCATTCCCCCTGAACCGAACCGCCGACAAACCGGGTAAGACCCGGAGTTCCAGCCAAGGTATATTCCTCAATAATGTCATCCGCCGCACCACCAATCCGATCGTGGAGCACCGCCTCTTCGTCTGCCGGTGACACAAGTCTGATCCGAAGATCGTTGATATAGGAATGATTGATCATGACAAATACCCTGATATCACGAAGAATTCCCTGGACATCAATAACAACCGGACTGGCAATTCCCCGGGGATCATTATCCGGTATGGCAAGTGAAGGACTGACCTCTTTTTCGACAAGGGTGAACCCCAAGGCCGGTTCACCAATCCCCACCGCGGCCCAGGCATTCTTGATCGCCGCATATTCCTTGCCCTGGTCGCCGAAAAGCTGCCGGCAGGCATTCAGCAAGGCAAAGCGCGCCTGTTCAAAGGTCCAGCGGCTCAGGGTTGAACTGCGCAGATACTCGGTCATGGCCAGATAAAAAATCTGTTCGGCTTTCTGACGACCGATACCCTCCACCCGTATGCCGTGATGTTCTCCTCCAGCAACGGCAAGATAGGCGGCCTTGCTTGGTATCCCGCAATTATAATGGAGCCAGCCCAAGTCGTTTTTATCGCCATCAGGCTGCTCTCCAGGCCGCAGATGCATGAAATCGTCCATATGGTCCGGCAGCCCGAAGCGGGAGGGATCAGACAGATCGCGCAGTGCGTCCCCGCTACGGAAAGGGGTATAAACTCCCTCCCCCATCCGCCAGTCGGAAATGTCGCCGTCATTGGAAATCATCACCCCGAAAATATCGGCAAAGGCCTCGTCCAGCGCACCAGACTGCTCGGCATAAACAAAACGGGCGGTGTTTGAAGTGACGGCATGGGTAAACTCATGCCCGACGATGTCCAGGGCGTAGGCCAGGGGCAGCCAGTTGCTGCCGTCACCATCCCCGTAGACCATCTGTTTCCGGTAACTGTTCCAGTAGGCATTATTATAGGACTGACCGAAATGGACGGTTGACACCAGGGGCGCGCCCTTGTTGTCAAAACTGTCACGACCAAAGGTGTCACGATAATACTGGTAGACTTCTCGGGCATTGTCGTGCGCTGCCTGCACAACCGCATCGCTCGAGGTCTGCGCGTCTTCAATGATCAGTGTGCCGGGGAGAACCTGCCGGTTTTCCGCTGTATAAGTACGGCGGGCCATGGCCCCTCTGCTTTCGGAAAACTTATAAAGCAAACTGCCGTCAGATGCGTCCATGAAATAATGACGCGGCCCATGTTCACCGGTGACCTCGATTTCAATATGCCAGGCAAGATGGGCTTCTTTGTCCCTGTTGCGGTAGAGGCAGAGAGAACATCCTCTTTTTTCGCCTTTTGCTGGACCCATATCTGTCATGGCAAGCCCAACGGCCTCACTTTCACCAATGCGCGGGTTCAAATCCACGTTCACCGACGACAGCCGATTGTCCTTGTAGGCGGTCACCACCCCATCGTTGTCAATGTGAACCTGGATGGAGCCTTCATACACCGGAATATTGCCGAAAAACTGGGCCAGCCCGACATGCTGATGCCCCTGCGCATCCTTTTCCACCGAAGCGACTTCAAGTCGTTCGCCCAGCGCCCCATCAATGACAAAGAGATCCTGGTTATCGGCCAGAAAACGCAAAACGATATCTTCCACCTTTTCCAAGGATGGTCCGGAAAGAGCGCCCATGATAAAAGCAGGGATCGTTCCCGCATCATTCCAGAATATCCTGTTGCCGGCCTGCAACGAAAGAATCCGTTTCTCAGCCGCCTGTTGCTTGAGGTTCTGTTTGGTCATTTCATTCTCCCCCTCATCCACAAGATCTTTTCAGTTAAAATACGCACTTCACATAGAAAATATCTGCCGATCCGCTTTTCTGAATTGTGCTCGCAGCTTTCCTGTTCCCCGGATTGAGCCTAAACCAAGCATCCGGATTACGAAAACAAATGTAACTTTTCGAAAGAATCGCAAGAATGCATTTTCCGTCAATTTCCCGGAAAACGCAATGAGCCACAAAGAAGATTACTGACGGATATCAGACAACCGGGTCCGCACACTGCGATGCTGGACAATTTGATGTTTGGCCATTTTGCGGTAAAGGGTCATGCGTGACCAGTTGAGGTTGTCGGCAGCCTTGCTTTTGTTCCAGTTGGCGGCAAAGAGAGCGGACAATACCTGATCCCGTTCGCTCTTCGGCTTGAATCCGCCGATGGAAAATATTTCCTGAAAAGGTCTGGGCAGACTATCGAAGGTGATGGTCCCGACCGGTCCGTTGATATAGGTGGCTTCAAGGATGTTTCTCAATTCACGAATATTGCCGGGCCAATCATATTTCAGCAGGGAAAACCAGGCTTTTTCAGTGAACCCGTTCAGGTGCATGCCGAACAATGCATTGAATTCTTTAATAAATCTGGACAACAGAACAGGGATATCATCCCTTCGCTCTCGCAGGGGAGGCAAATGTACACGAGCCACATTCAACCGGAAAAAAAGGTCTTTGCGGAAAAGTCCCCGATCAACGAGATCCTCCAGATCCTGGTTGGTGGCGGCAATAATTCTCACATCAATATCAACCCCGCTTGTACTGCCGAGCCGGTATACCCGTCTATTTTCCAGGATACGCAGAATTTTAGCCTGGGCAAAAGGAGACATCTCCCCTATTTCGTCGAGAAAAAGGATTCCCCCGTTGGCCTGCTCGAATTTACCGGCCTTGGCTGTCACCGCACCGGTAAAAGCCCCTTTCTCGTATCCGAAAAGTTCACTTTCAACGAGCTGCTCAGGCATTGCGGATGAATTGATGCGAATCAGCGGCCTCCTGCGTCTCTTGCTGTGCCAGTGAATGAAATCAGCTGCCAACTCCTTGCCGGTTCCTGTTTCCCCGGTGAGGAGCACGGTGCTGTCCCGACCTGCCACCTTGAGAAGATATTGCCTGACTTCTTCAATTTCAGGACTGACTCCGACCATATCCGGTTCATCGATCTGCACTTTGGTCTTCGCAGGGGAAAAAACATCAAAGACAGGTGCAACATCATGCAGATGATGCTTGATGCTGCGGATAAGCTCTTCAGCCGGCTGTGAACCGGAAAAATAATCGGTGGCACCGAAACGAAGGGCGGAGATCGCCTTTTCTTCCGAGCCATATCGGGCGACGAGAAAGATGGGAACCTCGCGGCGGAAGGATTTCAGGAGTTCCAGATAATGGATTCCATCGAGTGGATCCCGGCGTGAGGAAAAGATAACAACCGCGTCAATCTGGGGAATTTTCGAAAAATCCTGTTCCTCTTCGCCGGAAATGATTTTTCTGACAAGAAAACCCGCTTCCTGCAGATCATCCAGCAAAGCGCGGCAGAAATTATTTTCTTCACCAATGAGCAGCAGCAATGGTTTCGTCTGCCGCTGAAAAGGATACAGCATTTGAGGGGTCATAACGAGCTCATCATTTTTATTTTCGCTTTTGAAAAACTACAAATCTCACTTAGCGCCCCTTGGAATTATCGAGGCGAGTTACTTATCATTATAAGAATTTTTTCTCATTAACAAAGTATTTATTTAAAATTACTCCCAAAAAAAGAGACAGAACAACGGAGAGTGTTTGCAAAAAGAGACAGAACCCCAGAAAAAAGACGCAAAACAGAAACAACTGCGAAGAAAAAGGTAAAACCTTCATCCATATTTTTTACGCTGCCGCTCTTTCAGAATAATTTTGATCGGTACTTTGTCGAGCCCGAGTCCTGAGCGAAACTGATTCACCAAAAAACGCTGATAAGAAAAATGGACTCCCTTGGGATAATTGGCAAAAATCACGAAAGTCGCCGGTTTGCTGGTGATCTGGGTGGTATAGTAAAGTTTCAGCCGTTTTCCCTTATGAATCGGGGGAGTATGAACCTCAACCGCCTTGACAAGAATCTTATTTAATTTGTTGGTAGTAAATTCCATTTTGTACTGGCTGTAGACCTCATCCACTGCGGGGAGAATCTTGTTTACACCCGCCCCGCTCAGTGCGGAAATCTTCAGCACCGGAGCATATTCCATGAAGCGGATAGCCATTGTCACTTCATCCATGATCCACTTCTGTTTCTTCGTGTCTCCCTTGACCAGATCCCACTTATTGACCAGCACAAGACAAGCCCTGCCCCGTTCAAGGGCGTAGCCGATCACCTTGGTATCCTGCTCGGTGATCCCTTCACCGGCGTCAACAAGCAGAAGGGCGATATCACATTCTTCCAAGGCGGACAGGGAGCGCATGACGCTGAATTTTTCCAGTTTCTCCGTGACTTTCCCCTTCCTTCGGATTCCCGCGGTATCAATAAGCAGATAATGACGCCCGTTTTTTTCAAGCAGCGTGTTGACAGAGTCACGGGTGGTTCCCGGCACTTCTGAAACGACCATCCGGTCTTTACCGAGCAGACGGTTGATGAGAGACGATTTGCCCACGTTGGGGCGGCCGATACAGGCAATTTTCACCGTGTCCTCAGGCAGCGTCTCCAGTGCCGCGGCAGGCTCCATCTTCGCCACCAGATTGTCAAGAAAATCAGCCACACCATAGCTGTGTTCGGCGGAAACCGGCCAGAGCTGATCAATACCCAGCTCATAAAACTGGGAAAGCAATGTCAACTCCTGCTCCGGCCCGTCGATTTTGTTGACCACATGAAATATCGGCTTTTCGATGCGGCGCAGCATACTCACTACTTCGTAGTCTTCCGCCAACAGACCACCCCTGGCATCAAGCAGCAAAACGATGAAATCAGCCTCATCAATGGCCATCATGGTCTGCTGCTGGATGAGACTGCTCATGGTTTCATCCCTGTCCATCTCAATGCCGCCGGTGTCAACCAATATAAACTGGCGTTCGTTCACCGTTACCTTTTCATAATGGCGATCCCGGGTCACACCCGGAGTCGGGTCGACAATAGCCTTCCGTGCTCGTGTGATACGGTTAAACAGGGTTGATTTTCCCACGTTTGGTCGACCGACCAGGGCAACAACGGGGCAAGGGGTATAATCCATAATTTATTTATCCATTTGTAAGAATCGCGCTTTATCTTGCCTTTCCTGCAGTTCATCGACAAGGGAGGTTAACACAGGATACTCTTTTCCCATGGGTTTACGCAAAAGCATTTTCAAAGAGTCAAGGGCCGGGGAAATGAACTGCTCAAAAAAAATCTTACCCTTCCGGCTGGACAGAAAGGCAAACGCCCCAAGAATCTGCAGGTTGCGCTGCATGGCAAGAGACTGATATCCCTCATAAAAAGAGTCATTATCCACCCGAAGAAAGCTGCCGAGCTTAGCAAGATACGACGCATAGAGCAAATCCTGTTCTTTTTCGCCGAGCCCTGCGTACGGATCAAGGAGCAGTGAAGCCAGATCATAGGCAAGGGGACCGAGACGGGCGCCCTGAAAATCGATAATACGCACTTCTCCCTGGTGAACCAGCAGATTGCGGGACTGGAAATCACGGTGCAGCAGATAACAGGACGGCTCACGGGCGGCACGCCTGGCCAGCTGTTGAAATTCAAGGATCAGCCGGTGATCATCTTCAATTTTGCCCATGTAATCACGACAGAAGGAAAAACGAAAATAATCCGACTCCCGCTGCAGCATCAACTTTTCGTCATAACGGGGAGTGTCCCAGCAGAAACGGGTGTCAAAACCAGCGCACCCCTCCAGCTGAAAACGGATGAGTCCGTCCAGCGCCTGCTGGTAAAGTGGTTCAACCTCGGTAAAGGAATCAGCACCCCTGACCATCGCCTGAAGATGGATATTGCCAAGGTCCTCGAAAATCAGCAGCCCGTGCCGTTGATCATAGGCTTCGATATTCGGCACAGGAACCCCCTTGTCAAAGAGATGCGCACCGATGTAAAAGGCGGATGCCTGCTCTTCAGCTCCCCGGACCAGGGTGCGGGAAGGAAAAACAGCGACAAGTGACGCTCCTGCATCAAACCGGATCCGGTAAAAAGATCTGTCTGAACCATCACCGGACATCGATTCCAGAACGGCTGAAGCTCCGGGGGGAAGCAACTTGTTTTCTCTGAGCAGATCAATGATCTGCCGCTGCTCTCTTTTTCCGGTATCCATAAAGGCGAGGATTACAAGTTTTGACGTTGATGTTATAAATCGGCTTGACGCGGATGCCGTGTGAATTCAGGAGATAATGGTGTCGCTCAAACGAGTTCCATCCGGCACCACAGCTCCATCCCAGACAACCGTCCGCTCAAGGCGGCTCTGCCGACCAACCCGGACATTGGAGCCAAGACAGAGCCAGTCCGCCTGTTCGAAATCATCAGGGACAGAGACTCCCTCACCCCGGTAAAATGGAGTTTTTCCTTTGAACGGCTCCCGGGTGAGAAGTGTCCGGTGCAAATCAAGATAATCCTGCGGGGTCCCCATATCAGTCCAGTATTGATTCCGGACAATAGAACCGCGAATTTTTTTCCCGTGCTCAATCCAGTAGCGGTAACAGTCGATAATATTATAAAAAACACCTGGTGGAATGATTGCCAGCAGGGCTGGATCAAGAACCTGGATTCCGGTGAATGCCCACCGCTGCCCATCTCCCCCATCAAAATCCGTGATATTGCCGTCCGGACCAAGCGCGACTTTATTAAAACGGGGATAGTCGTGCAGCACAAGGGTTGCATCAGCGCCTGAATTGTAATGACCCTGGTAGACCGCAGCAAGATCGATGGTGTGAAAGATATCGCCATTTGTAACCAGCACCGGTCCGGAGCCGAAAAAATCCATTGCCATCCGCATGCCGCCGCCGGTTCCCAACTCAATGGGTTCCTCTTGCAGATGAATGTTCTCGCAGGCGCCAAGCGCGTCGACAATCTGTTCCTTGAGATGATGACAGTTGACCAGAATGGAATGAAAACCGTTCTCACGCAACTGATCAATCAGGCGTAAAATAAGGGGTCGATCCAGCACCGGGAAAAGGGGTTTGGGGCGCAGCAGGGTGTACGGCCTGAGACGGGTGCCGAAACCAGCGGCGAGAACCATTGCTTTCATTAATTAAACGTTCCAGGTTCGATATTCAGAAAACCAGACTGCCGTCCGACTCTTCGGTGACACCAACGACAACAATACCCGCCTTATCAGCCTGACGAATCATCGCCTCCCGGTCAAAAAGCAGGGATTGCCCCGCCTCCACCGCCAAGACATCCGCTTTGGCCTCCAGCATGGAGTCGATTGTCGCCAGTCCGGTAGCCGGTAGATCAAAGCGAAAATCCTGCCCCGGCTTCTTCACCTTTACCACCACTGCTTTTTCCTTTGCCAGGGTGCCGCCTCGCCTTATTGCGGCATCAGTTCCTTCAATGGCTTCAACGGCAACAACGGACAGATCGCGCACCACAACACACTGACCGATATCCAATCTACCCACTGCCCGGGCAACCTGAAATCCGAACTCAATATCACGTCTCTGATCAGGTGTGGGCTTTTTTCTGGTAAGAACGCCACAGGGGAAAAGCAGATGTTTCAGATAAAGAGTGGAATCAAGCACCTTGATGCCTTCTTTCTCCAGCTCCCCGGCAATGGCCCGGAGAATTGCGTCATCCTGCTTGATGTCGATCTTGTTCCAGAGAGAAATGCCCTTCAGGTCAGGAAGAACATCCCGAAAAATACGGGTTTTGGTGATGGTGCCGAGAAAAACCGTTTCCCGAACATCTTCACTACGGAAAAATTTAATGATTTTACCAAGTTGTCCGAGCTTGACCCAACAGAACCGATCAGCCACTGACTCAAGATCAGGATGGCTTTCACCCTTATGAGCGGCAATCACCACCTCTCGCCCTTCCTTTTTTGCTGCTTCGGCAAAGAGATAGGGGAATTGCCCTCCTCCGGCGATTATACCGATCCTACTCCTCATCACTGCTTAATCTGACCACACTACGGTTGGCCACTCTGAAAAATTCAACCATCTTGGCAACTGGAGCACTATCTGGAATTTCTTGAACAACTTTTTCAAGCGCTTCCTGCAGGAGCAGATCCTTTGTTTTGAAAATAAGACTAAAGGCTCGCCCCAGCTTGCGCATGTCATCAGGACTGAAACCGGCCCGTTTCAGGCCGATACGGTTGATGCCCCGAACCTGCATATCATTCCGGATACCGGCAACGATGACATAGGGCGGAACATCCATGCTGATTCCCGACATGCCGCCGACAAATGCATATTCGCCGATGCGGGAAAATTGGTGCACGGCCGACATGCCGCCGATGGTCGCCCGTTCTCCGATTTCCACGTGCCCCCCCAATGTAACGTTGTTGACCAGGATAACATGATTGCCCAGTGTGCAATCATGGGCCACATGAACGTAGGACATGAGCATGCAGTTGCTGCCGATGGTCGTCACGCCATGGCCTGACGGTGTACCCCGGTGCAGCGAACAGTATTCCCTGATAATATTATTGTCGCCGATCACAAGACGGGTTTCCTCACCTTTATATCTGAGGTCCTGAGGAGGAGCACCGATGGAGGTGAAGGCCCCGATCTGGTTGCCGGAGCCTATCGTTGTCATACCCGAAAGATGGGCATGGGGGTATATCTGCGTTTCCGCACCGATCCTGACCCCTTTTTCAATAACGGCATAAGCGCCAACGATGACCGAAGAGTCCAGTTCTGCTCCGGATTCAATAATGGCTGTAGGATGAATATTCATTTTTTATGTATTTTAAAGAAGAGTGAATGTCTGCCGACAGGAAGCTGCATTACTTTGCGGCACCGTTGCTCAGCTGTGCATTTGAAAGGAGTAAAAAAAGAGTGTTTATCTACCACAAGGACGATATTATATCCACCTTTTCTTTCTCACAAACCCATTGTCATGAAAAGGTGGCCATCAGTTCCGCTTCCGCGGCCAGTTTTCCGTCAACATAGGCCTTTCCCGCGATTTTGAACAACTTTGCTTTACGCTTCAACACGGTAAGCTCAAAAATAAGCTGGTCGCCGGGAACGACCTTCTTTCTGAAGCGAACTCCGTCCATACCGGCAAAATAAACCAGGTTCTTGCCTATCTTGTCCTGATCCGTCAGATAGGCGAGCAGGGCGCCGGACTGGGCCATTCCTTCCATAATGAGAACCCCCGGCATCACCGGCTCCGTCGGAAAATGTCCCTGAAAAAAAGGCTCATTCATGGTGACGTTTTTCAGAGCCCGAATGGACTCACCCGGGATCACCTCAAGAATGCGATCAACAAGAACAAAGGGATAACGATGGGGAAGCATTTTTAAAATTTCAAGAATATCATATTGAATGGGACTTTCACTCATTTTCCTCCTCCTTTACATTGCATTGACCCGCCAGTTCATCAACCTTTTTGCGAAGACCGCGGACATCCTTGAGCAGTTGCGGGATACGAGAAAAAGCCGTTGCCGCCTGAAGCCAATCCTTATAGTTTATCGCCGGAAAACCCGCCACTACCCTGCCGGACGCCACATTGCCGTTGACCCCGCTGCGCCCGGCAATCATAACCCCATCTCCCACCTCGACATGGTCGCCGATGCCGGCCTGTCCGCCCATGACGACATGACCCCCTACTTTACTGCTGCCCGCAACACCAGATTGAGAAACAATGATACAGGATGGACCAATTTCAACGTTATGACCGATCTGGACAAGATTATCTATTTTTGTTCCCCGGCCGATCCTGGTTGTGCCGAAAGTGGCCCGGTCCACACAAGAATTCGCGCCGATTTCCACATCATCCTCGATCACCACATTACCCACCTGGGGTCTTTTTATGTGATCGCCTCTCTGGTCGGTTGCAAAGCCGAATCCGTCACGACCGATGACCGCTCCGCTGTTCACGATGACCCTGCTGCCGATTTTACATCCATGCCGCACGACAGCGTTGGCTTCAAGGATGGTTTTATCGCCGATATCCACGTCATCGCCGATAACAACCCCGGATTCGACAATGACGTCTTTCCCCAGGGTAACCCTGTTGCCGACTACCGCCAGGGGCGCAATGGAAACGGAGGGCGGAATAAAGCAATCCGCGCCCACCTGGGCACTGCCATGAATCCCAGGGAAAGGAAGTGGCCTTTGATAAAAAAGATTATGGATAAGCGCAGCGGCCAGATTCGGATTTTTGACCCGTATGGCGGGCAATGGGACATCACCAATATCCAGAGGAACAATAACCGCCGATGCTTTACTGGTTGCTAACTTATCAGCCAGTTTCGCCTTGGTGATAAAAGTTATTTCGCCGGGACCCGCCGATTCCACATCATTTAATGCGAAAATGGGAACCAAGGAATCCCCGACCACCTCACCTTCAACCATTGCGGCAAGCTCCGCCAGCGATTTTGTCATCTGCATCATTTGCTATCAACTCGTAACGTATCAATTTAATTCGACTGACTGATATCATGTGTCTTTTCGGTCATGTTGGCCATTTTTCAGACCAAACGGGCCAGATGGACAACTGAAACCGATAAGACAGACAAAAAAAGACGGGCCGCTTTCTATCAAAAAAACGTACCCGTCTGCCTTGCTGACGAAGAACCCGGGCCGGAATAAACAATTTGCAGCTTATCCCGGCCGGGCTATTGGAGTCCGTTCACCCGATCACGGAGAATCCCCGAAGGCTTGAAAGTCACGACCTTGCGTTCAGACAGAATGAGCTCCTTACCGGTCTGGGGGTTGCGCCCTCTCCTGGCCTTTTTTTCCTTGATATTGAATTTACCGAAACCGCTGATGAGAAGATCATCACCGTTTGCCAGGCAATCTTTACTGATTTGCAGAAAAGATTCAACAATCGATGTCGCCTGCGCTTTCGTCAGATTATGAGTTTGATAAATTCTTTGCACCAGATCAGCCTTTGTCAGGGTCATGTTGCGAACCTCCATTACTTAATTATTATGCTCTTGCAGAAAAAAAAGACTATTTAAGATTTTTCATGCAACCCATTCCGGCAAATTGTCCAGCCTCCCCCAGTTCCTCTTCGATTCGCAACAACTGGTTGTATTTTGCGACCCTGTCGGTTCTGGATGGCGCGCCTGTTTTAATCTGTCCGGTATTCAGGGCGACACTCAAATCGGCAATAGTGGTATCTTCCGTCTCACCGGAGCGATGAGAAATAACCGCGGTAAAGCCTGCGCGATGTGCCATGTCCACCGCATCGATCGTTTCTGTGACCGATCCTATCTGATTGAGTTTGACCAGGATGGAGTTAGCCGTCCCTTCCTTAATTCCTCGGGCCAGAATTTTCGTATTGGTGACGAAAACATCGTCGCCGACAAGCTGAATCTTTCCTCCCAGACGGTCGGTCAATTTCTTCCAGCCTTTCCAGTCACTTTCATCCAGACCGTCTTCAATGGAGATCAATGGGTATTTTTTCACCCAGTTCTCATAAAAATCGATCAACTGATCAACACTCTTTTCCGGGGACTTTTCAGCGGCAAGTACGTATTTTTTGGTCTTTGCATCATAAATTTCGCTGGCCGCAACATCAAGGGCGATAAAAATATCCTTGCCCGGCTTATAGCCCGCCTTGCCGATTGCTTCAAGCAGTGACTCCATCGCCTCTTCGTTGGAACGCAGATTGGGAGCAAAACCACCCTCATCGCCCACTGAGGTGAGATGGCCTGCTTTTTTCAGAACACCTTTCAGGGCGTGAAATGTTTCCACTCCCATCTGCAGGGCCTCTGAAAAGGAGGATGCGCCGGCCGGCATGACCATAAATTCCTGGATATCGACATTATTGTCGGCATGGGCGCCGCCGTTTAAAACATTCATCATCGGCACAGGCAGCACCTTGGCGTTGACTCCACCCAGATAGGCGTAAAGAGGAAGCCCGAGCTCAACGGCAGAGGCCTTTGCCGCGGCAATGGAAACTCCCAGAATGGCATTGGCGCCGAGATTTTTCTTGTTTTCGGTGCCGTCCAGCTTGAGCATTGCCATGTCAAGCAGCACCTGCTGCGTCGAATCTAACCCGATCAGAAGAGGCCCGATCTTCTCGTTGACATTGGCGACGGCGGCCTGCACCCCTTTGCCGAGAAATCGTTTTTTTCGCACATCCCGCAGTTCAAGTGCTTCCCTGGTCCCGGTTGAAGCGCCTGACGGAACCATGGCACGGCCCATTACACCGGTTTCAAGATGTACCTCGACTTCAACCGTGGGATTTCCACGTGAATCAATGACTTCCCGGCCAATCACACCAACAATTTCACCCATTCCTTTTCTCCTCAAATGTATAGCTTAGAATGCCGGGCTCGCAAAAAATAGGGGCACCAGCAACTTTGTGTCTCACGACGATCTTTTCCTGCTACAACTATTCTTTTTCTTTCGTTTTTTGTCAACATTAACCAACGACGCTGGCCATCTTGAAAATCGGCAGATACATGGCGATCACCAGACCGCCGATGAGTCCGCCAAGAAATACCATCATAAAAGGCTCGATCATGGCCGTCATGTTTTCAACCGCCTGATCCACTTCCTCATCATAAAAATCAGCGACTTTCTCCAACATGGTATCAAGTGCGCCGGTTGATTCACCGACATTGATCATCTGCACCACCATGCTTGGGAAAACACCCGTCTCTTCCAACGGTTCGGCAATGGAACGCCCCTCGGTTATACTGTCGGCCACACGAAACACCGCCTCTTCGATAACCTTGTTGCCGGCTGTTTTGCCGACGACACTTAAAGACTCGAGAATAGGCACACCGCTGTGCAGCATGGTGCCGAGCGTTCGGGTAAATTTGGCAACCGCAACTTTACGGATCAGCGGACCGAACACCGGCGCCTTCAGCATGAGCATATCGATTTTTTTCCTCCCCTTTTCGGTATTATAAATCTTTTTTATCGCAACAATGACAGCAACCAGGGCGATAATCATCAAAAAGAAATTGCCCTTCACAAAATTGCTGGCATCAACGACTATCTGGGTGGGAGCCGGAAGAGCGGAACCAAAATCGGCAAACATCTTGGCAAAAACCGGCACGACAAAAATGAGAATGACTGCGGTAATAACCAGCGCAATACAGAGACAGATCACCGGATATGTCATGGCACCCTTGATCTTCTTCTTCAGGGCCATGCTCTTTTCCATGAAAGCCGCCAGCCGATTGAGAATCGTATCCAGAATACCGCCCATTTCACCTGCGTCAATCATGTTACAATAGAGATTGTCAAACACTTTGGGATGCTTTTTCATGGAATCGGCAAAAGTCATACCTGTTTCCACATCAAGACGAACTGCTGTGAGAAGCTTCTTGAAAGTTGGATTGTCCTGCTGACCGGCAAGGATCTCCAGACTCTGGACCAGGGGAAGGCCGGCGTCGATCATGGTGGAAAGCTGCCGGGTGAAAATCACCACATCCTTGCCGGTAACCTTGGGTTGAAACATTGGAATGTTGGCAAAAAGATCCTTGGGCGCCTCCTTCAAAACCGTGGGCTTGATCCTTATCTTCTTTAACTGGGCCAGGGCTCCGGCTTCGCTTTGAGCCTCCAGTTTCCCCTGTCTTTTTTCGCCGTATGAGTTTACTCCCTTCCATGTATATACAGGCATGAGATAATTCCTTTATTTTTTTTGTGAACGATGCTGCATCCGGCGAAAATCGCCTTTATCACCAATCTGTGACCAGCGTCCCATCACTCAATTACAAATTTTATATGAAGATTTTTGGAAAAACAACATAATTAATAATGTTTTCCGTTTCTTAGCCGTTTTCCCATCATCACCGACCGCGCCTTCTTTACTTTTGCCGGAAAAATTTTGCCCCATATCCTTGTTGAACAGCCGGACAAACAGAAACAAAACAGAAAAGAATCGAACAAGGCAAATTGTCAACTCTCCTTTTTTCTATTGACAGTATTCATTCATTCATTTAAATAAATGTGTTTTGATGATGTTATTAGAGTACAAAAGAAAATAAAATCTTTTTTCTCACGGATATAAATATTTTTTTGGACAGAAGGAGATTTCCACCATGGCTAGCAATGCTCCGGCAGCAAGCGAATTACACAGCAGCGGCTTTTTTAATCCTATCATTGAAGCCTGTGAAGGCTGTGACCGTATCATTGAGGCAAACAGCAATAAGTACTGTCAGACTTACGCATACCCAGAATCAAAGTGGCGCCTCGGATTCTGCAATTTTGCCACCCACAAAAAACCTGAAATTACTGTTGGAACAGCGAAAGTCAACCCTTTGAAAGCATCAAAGCGAGCTGCGGCCGGTTCCAAAAAGAAAAAGAAATAACGATCTATTTCAAATTACATGCCAACCGCTTGCCATCCCCGGCAAACGGTTGGCGTCCCCGAAGCAAATCATCATACGCTGGCATTGGGATAAAGCGAGAGCAAAAACTCCTCGTCCTCAAGGATCGCCTGAAACCTTTCGTAATTTTCCCATAAACTCTTTGATGCCTTGCCCTCCTTGACAAGATCACGCACCGCTTCATCCAGGAGTTCCCTGGAGTAATCGCTCACCGCATAAAAGACTTTATCCAGAACAAGCTGGGTTTTCTTTTCGTAGGGGGGCACCTTTTTCAACAAGGCCAGTTCCGCATGCCGCCGGGTCGGTTGGCGGCAGAGTCGAAAAAGCTTCGGGGTATCGTAAATATCGGCGGCAGCAAGAAGACCACACTGAACGTCTTCATCAAGCTCCTTGAAAATTTCGGCAAGCTCCATGTCTTCTTCCGCATTTGTATCAAGCAACAACAGTCTTATATATGGCGTAATTTCCTCCAAAGACAAAATCTTCTTTTTGAGCGCACCCTTCAACCATATTATTTTCATATTGGGACTTTTCGCCACAAAAGGAAAATATATTTCCAGCCACTTTTCCCCGTTTTTATTCCTCATCCATGAAATCATTTTTTCGTCTTTTCCAAAAATTCACAAATCCTGTTTCAAAAAACGGTTATTCCGTAATAGCTCTTTGCAGCACATACTCAAAATAATCCCGAGTGAAGGGCTTGATGACATAGTAATCAACTCCTCCCCTGAAAGCACTCATGATCTCAAAGAGTTGCGCCTCAGCTGTGATCATGACGAAAACCAGATTCTTTGTCTCGGAATCACTCCGCATTTTTCTTAGCAAATCAAGGCCGGTGAGACCGGGCATGGAGTAATCAGAAATCACAAGCGAGGGTTTATCCTCTGCAAGAATCTGCAAAGCCG
Organism: Pseudomonadota bacterium; assembly: GCA_043809085.1. Classification (GTDB taxonomy): domain Bacteria; phylum Desulfobacterota; class Desulfobulbia; order Desulfobulbales; family SURF-16; genus DB1. The sequence goes on from JAZDEG010000031.1 coordinate 404,356, forward strand.
TTGATACGTTGGAAGCCTGAAGAACATTATCATAGCCCATTTTAGCAAGAAATGATGTGATAATGTGTCGCATTACCTTCGAGTCATCGACAACCAAAATTTTCAGTTCCTCACCTGACATAAAAATCACCATGGATGGGGAACCCTGAAAACTCGGCCATTTCTGATCCTCCTTTACGCACGAATAACACCAAAAAACAATTCCGTTTGACTCTCAAGCCAAAGCACGATAAATTGAAAAACATCATATCATAACAAACAACCTCCCTCAATATATGCTTAATGACGTGTGTTTGAAAATTAATCCCTCTAAAAAATGATGAGTGATTCCATGCCAAAAATGAAGAAATCATCCGGATCAAAAACAATCTTTTTTCTCGTCCTTTTCATCCTTGCCTCCCTCTCTCTGTTCTTTTTCTTAAAGACAAACAAAAATACAGCCAAGAATGGATCCATTTCCCTGGAACAGGAGCAACAGAAATGGCAGGATAAGGTAAATGTGTTCGAAAAAGAGAGCGCCCCCCCCGGGATTGACCGTTCAGCTCATGAAATCATCGAAAATCCTTCCGACCAAGTACCTGTGACGGACGAAGCCCCAACATCACAAAACACCGAGTCTCCCCAGCCAATCGACCCCTGCAAGGAAACGGAGGACGGAATTAATCAGTTTTTCACCCACCTTGACGAGCAGGAATACATAACAGACTTTCAACTCGAAGAGGGATCAAAAGCCTTTTTCAGCCAGACAATCGATACGCTTCTAAAGACTCCGCCGAAAATCACCCGTGAAACCGACAATCTGCTCTCCATCCTACAGAATGCGGCTCACTTTTACAGAGTGCTCGGCGACAAGAATCTTTTCATCCTGAAAAAAATAATGGCCCATGAAAAGATTTATTATGAACCTCTGCTTGCCGATTTTTACTACCTCATTGCCCACGAAAATGATTGTCGCCATATCGACTCTTCCATCAAACTTCCCTTAAAAGAAATCTACGGCTACTCCGTCTACTTCCTCAACACTCTTGGTGGTCAGGCCTATCTTTTCCGTCGAGAGATCACATTGAGAACCCTGGTAAAATATTACTGTATCCTTGTGATCGATCTTGCCAATGAAAAAAACATCAACACCCTCGGCATCGACATCAGATACCCGGTCAACATCCTGATTGACGAAATGAGCTTCGTAACAGGGATCGACAGCAAGGAAAAATACCTGGCCAACCTCCGCCTCCTCCGGAATAAATACGAAAAAAAATACGGCGCACTTTAAGCCGATCCTCTTTCAGGGCACAAAAAAAAGGAAGCTGATTCTTCTCGGTCAGCTTCCTTTTTTTATTTCTGCCCACCAAAGACAGCTTTTGATGCAATCGTCAGACCCGGCCTTGATCAGTCGCGACTACCGCCGACAAAATGCAGGAGACTGAGAAAAAGGTTGATAAAATCCAGGTACAGGGCAAGCGCTCCCATGATGGCGCCCCTGCGAATCGCTGTTTCTCCTTCCTGCATGATGCCTGATGCGCCGATCTGGGTGATTTTCTGCACGTCATAGGCCGTGAGTCCGGTAAAAATAATGACCCCGAGGCCGGAAACAACCCAGGCCATCATGGAGCTCTGCAGGAAGATATTGACCACTGAAGCGAGGATCATGCCGATTAGTCCCATGAACATAAAGGAACCCATGCCGCTCAAATCCTTTTTCGTCACCAGTCCATAGATTGCCATGGCCCCGAACATTCCGGCGGTGATGAAAAAAGTCGCAGCCACCGAAGTGGAGGTGTAAATCTGCAAAATAACGGACAGGGTGATGCCGTTTAACGCTGAGTAGACGAGAAAAAGCGCTGTTGCCACCTGGGCGGACAGACGCATGACTCTGGCTGAAAGATAAAAAACCAGCCCCAGTTCAGCGATAATAATGCCCCAGCGCATCATCGGATTATAGATGAAAATCTGCATGGCCGTTGCCGAATTGGCCACAAGAAAAGCGATTATCCCTGTAAGCCCCAATCCTATTGCCATCCAGTTAAAGACCTTGGCCAGAAAGACTGTCGAGGCCTGGGTCTGTGCCTGCGTTGTCGTTATCGTCCTGCCATAGCCATTATTGTACATTTATTCCTCCTGTGATTTTTGATTAGTGCCCTGCATACGATCCGTATTGGAATCTCATGAAATTCGCTTCTTATTTCCCTACTAATATAGCCACTGGCTGGAAGGAGTCAAGCGATTCCAAGCACGATTGTGTCCTCATCCAAAGCAATTATTTACAGCTGTCGCTCCACGCTAAAGGGAAATCATATCCCCCGGCTCAGGCAAAAAGACATGAAACGGAGATGATGCTATCAGATCCATAATAATTTTTCGTTCATTTCTCCGGCAGTTTCGCTCCAGATGAACAAGGGCGAGATGTTTTGCCCCTGTTTTTTGCGCAAACCTGATGGAGGAAACTATATTCCCATGACTTTCCGTTTCTTTATCCAGCCAGAAAGCCTCCTGGATAACAAGATCGCACCCCGTTGCCAGTTGCTCAACTTCCGAAGTCGGCCGACCGTCGCCGCTGTAAAAAACGGCGCATGGTCCATCCACAATGCGCAAAGCAAGAGTGCGCTGGGAGTGGACAGTTTCGGCGGTTGTCCAGCACGTGCCTGAAATCCGACAATCAAGCCCCGGTTCCACGGCAATATATTTCAAGTCATACTGAAGTCTCGACATAAAACCCGGATAGGCGAGTTCCATGGCTGCCGCCACCTTTTCTTCCACACCCTGGGGACCGGCAACAACGAGAGGCCGCGAGCGCCCCATCTCCCAGAAACGAAGCAGCAGCAGCGGGATGCCGAAAAAATGATCACCGTGGAAATGGGATATCCAGACACAATCCAAACTATTCGGGTCACGGCTCATGGCAAAATAAAGATGGGGTGTTGAAAACCCGCAATCAAGCAGAAAATTTCCGCCGCCTTTGCTTTGTATGACAATGGACGTGTTTGGGTATAACTCGTCGCATGCCTCACCAACCCCTAAAAAATGAATGCGCATAGAAAAAAGAAGGTCCCTGTAAAAAATGAAAAATTCAACGATTTCTCCATTCCATTATATGGTATACTGACAAAATGGCAATATTTCCATTCACCAAAGAAAGAGCGGAACTTCTCGACCGTTTTTCCCTGCTGGCACTGGATGACCAGGAGATGCTCGAGCTTATCTCCATCATCTACGAGCCAACCACGTCATCCCATATTGACGCCTGCTTCCAGGAGTACCTGGGTCGCCGAAACCGGCCCCAGACAAGTCCGGACGAGCCGTCAACCGCTATCCTGCGCCGTCTGCAGCAGAACAACCTGGTCACATGGGACTGCCGGTGCAATCCTCTTATTTGTGAAATAATAAGCAGAATTGCTACGACGACTGAAACTTTCGCCCTTATGGCGACCATTGTCCAGAAAAATCTGCCTGTGCAGGGAGAAGAATACGACATTCTCCCGAAAAAAAGTGCCCGCCATCTCCGGGAAATGAGAATTGGACTTTATCTGGCCGATTTCGAATATTTCAATGAACATATGCTGCACTATTATGAATGCCCGGAAATTTCGGATCAGCTCTCGCCACTGGTGGAAATCATCAACAATCCGTTTGACGCCGACTGGTTTCGCACTCTGCCACCACACCTGCAATTGCACAGCCTCCATGAAATAAGCAGCAAATGCATGATTGAACTTGCGCCATTTGACCTGCCTTTTGCCTATCTCCGGGAAGAACGGACACTGCAGCTCATTCCAGCGCCGGGGAGGCCGTCAGTCCACTACCTGCGCGTTGTCCACCTGCTCTTGTGTGGAGACATGGGAGCGGCCCAAACGGAACTCTTTAAGGCGGGAGACCTTCTTGACTCTTTCGGCCTGCGGGGATGGATATCATTTCTCACCGGCAACAATGAAGAATCCATCATCGGTTTCCGCAAAGACTTGAATGCTCTATGCCGGAAAAAAGGCGCGCCCGACACCTTTTTCGTCGGTTTCGAAGGACTTATTTTTATTCTTGCCCTACTGAAAAGCGGTGATTTCAGAAATTATGCAACTGTTTCGTCCCTTGTCGACAGACTGGAGACGGATCAACCTCACAATCCCCTGCTTGCCGCCTACCGGGTGCTGCGCTCAGTTGCCAAAGCCCGCGTGGAATCCTTCAAGCCCGGCTCTCCCGCCCAGCTATGGAAACCCGAAGAAAAGAACGGCGTGACGTCTCTTTTCATGGGCCTGGGCACTTACTGGCTGAACGGCGCCATTGAATCCCGCCAGCAGGACGAGCTGCACCATTTTTTTGAACTCGCCCGGAAAAACGGATTCAACTGGCTGGCCCTGGAGTACGCTTCCCTTCTCTCTCAAATCAGGGAAAGCCCGGCATACCAGAATTTCAGCAGTTCATTCCTTCAGGAAACAGGTGTTGTTTCCATTCTGGCCGCCATGCCCCATGAAAAAACATGGCAAAGGGCTCTGAAAGCATTAAATATCGTCAGTCGCACTGAGGAAGAAAACCTTGCCCCGCGATACCGCATGGTCTGGATGGTTGACTTCAAGGACGGATTCGTCACACTTACTCCCCGGGAACAGAAGTTGACCGCCAAAGGTCACTGGAGCCAGGGAAGAACCATCTCCCTGAAACGCCTCTATACTGATGATGAACTTGATTTTCTCACCGAGCAGGACAGGAAAATACGTTCCGCCCTTCATAAGAAAGAATCCAGCCAGACGACGACCTTTGAGTTTGACATGGATGAAGCCCTGCCGGCACTGGTTGGTCACCCTCTTCTTTTTTCCTCCCGGTCGCCGAATACCGCAATCGAATTTGTCAAGGGTGAACCGGAATTACGGGCAAACGTCGCCAACGAAAAGCTGCACCTCAAATTCTCCCATCCCATTGGTGATGAAAAAATCCTTGTCCTGCGGGAAACCCCGACCCGGTTTTCCATTGTCGAAATATCTCCCAAGCATCGGAAAATTTCCGCAATTATCGGCGACGACGGACTTCTCGTCCCTTTAGCAGCCCAAAGAGAGGTATTGGCCACCCTCGGCAATCTCTCTTCGTGTCTCACCATCCATTCCGACATAGGTGAGTCCCCGACAAACATTGAAAAAATCCCGGCTTCCGCTCAAATTATCGCCCAGCTTCTTCCTGTCGGCACAGGATTCAGGATTTCCCTGCTGGTGCGTCCCTTCTCAGACAGCGGTCCGTATCTCCACCCGGGGCGTGGTGCGGCAAATGTCATAGCCGAAATAAACGGCAGACGATTGCAGGCTCTCCGCAATCTCAAAGAGGAGCGTGAAAACTGCGAACGAATCGAAACCCTGTGCCCTACCCTGGCAAGACTTGGCGGCGTTGACGAAGAATGGATTATAGAGGACATTCAGGACTGCCTTGAAGTGCTCTCCGAAATCCAGCATCTGGGGGATCTGATCAGTGTGGAGTGGCCGGAAGGACAGAGGCTGGCAATCCGCCATCAGGCATCTTTCAGCAACCTCCACCTGCATATCAGACAAAAAAAGAACTGGTTCGAGCTTGACGGAAAACTTTCCGTCTCTCCTGACCTGGTCCTGGAGATGAAACAATTGCTGGAACTGAGCCGGTCAAACCATGGCCGGTTCATCCCCCTGGGCCAGGGAGCCTTTCTTGCCCTCTCCCGTGAATTCCGTAGACAGCTCGATGAACTGAACAGTTTTACCGATGAAACACGCGGCTCCAAAAGACGTATCCATCATCTGGCGGCATCTGCCCTTGAGAAATTTACGGAAAGCGGTATCACAATCACTGCTGACCAAAAATGGCAGGAACAGCTGCAGCGCCTCAGGGAATCCCGCGCTCTGGAACCGGAAGTTCCCTCAACCCTTCAGGCCCGGCTCCGTGATTACCAGATCGAAGGGTTCAAATGGCTTGCCCGCCTCTATCACTGGGGAGTCGGCGCCTGCCTTGCCGATGACATGGGTCTTGGAAAAACCGTCCAGACACTGGGCATCATCCTGCAGGAAGCCCGCAATGGCCCTTCACTTGTCGTCGCACCGACTTCCGTCTGCATGAACTGGGAAGATGAAATCAAGAAATTCACCCCGACTCTGAACGGGGTCATTTTCGGTGGCAAGGACAGAACCGACCTTGTTGAAAATCTTGCCCCATTTGACGTGCTGATCTGCAGTTATGGCCTGTTGCAGCAGGAAAACAAACTTCTTGCCACTCGTGAATGGCAGGTCATCGTTCTTGATGAGGCCCAGGCCATAAAAAATATCGCCACCAAACGCTCCAGGGCTGCCATGGAACTGAAGGGTAATTTCCGGATGATCACCACAGGAACACCCATTGAAAACCACCTTGGAGAACTGTGGAATCTTTTCAATTTTATCAACCCGGGGCTGCTGGGATCCCTTGACCATTTCAATCACCGTTTTGCCTACCCGATTGAAAAAGAGCGAGACAACAATGCCCGGAGAAAACTGAAAAAACTCATCCAGCCGTTTATCCTGCGCCGCCTGAAAAGCCAGGTTCTTGAGGAACTGCCGCCGAGAACGGAAGTTGTCCTGAACGTCGACATGACTCAGGAAGAAGCCGCATTTTACGAAGCATTGCGCCAGAATGCCCTGAGAACAATAGAACGGGATGATATTTCCCAGCCGCAACGGCAAATGCAGATTCTCGCGGAAATCATGAAACTTCGTCTTGCCTGCTGCAATCCAAGACTTGTCAGTCCCGAAAGCACGGTGCACTGCTCAAAGCTTGAACTTTTCGGCACAATCATCAGCGAACTCATTGAAAACCGGCACAAGGCCCTGGTTTTCAGCCAGTTTTCCTCAAACCTGAAGATTATCCGTTCCTTTCTTGACGACCTGCAGATCTCATATAAATATCTTGATGGTTCCACCCCTCCCCGCAAACGACAGGAACAAGTCGCCGATTTTCAGGCCGGTGACGGCGATGTTTTTCTGATCAGCCTTAAAGCCGGGGGGGTCGGACTCAATCTTACTGCCGCCGACTATGTTATCCACATGGATCCCTGGTGGAATCCAGCGGTGGAAGACCAGGCCTCGGACCGCGCCCATCGCATCGGCCAGATGCTTCCCGTTACTGTTTACAGGCTGATAACAAGAAACACCATCGAAGAAAAAATTCTTACCCTGCACCACAGCAAAAGAGAACTGGCTGAGAACTTGCTGGAAGGAAGTGACTTGAGCCACAGAATGACGGCCGATGAACTTTTACGCATGATAAAAAATACCTAGTAATAATTATTGCTCTTGACAAAAAAGATTTCTTTTTTACATTGAAAAAACATAATTTCATTACAGGGGGTTCATCATGTGTGTTGAAGTCAGAAAAAAATGCGAATGCGGCAGATCAGACGCGCAATTTCATATGCGGGACAACATCATGAGCGGTGAGGTCATCGAGAATCTTTATTGCCCCGCGTGTTCAAGCTCGACAACATTAAATCAAGGCACCATGATTCATGATAATGGATGGATCATCAAATATGATATGACTTTGGCCAAGATGTACGGCATTACAAAGCTTTCTATGCCAGCCGAAGATGTCAAACCGGAATTTCTTTTTGATCAAGGCTATGCCACCTGGCGGGAAATGTATCCGGGTGAAACAACCGACATAGCAGGTGAACGGGAAGCGATCATTGCCCGCAAAGACGAGGACCCAAAACGTTATCTGCAGGAAATCAATGCCTGGGCCGTCAACCGGGTTCAGCGCCTGAAGGAAGCCGGGTGGCGCAAGGCCCTTCCGGCCTGATTGTCGGGAAATTCTCCATTTTCATCGCCCTCGCTTGAGCGGGGGCTTTTTTTTGTGGTAACGGACTTTTTGTGACCACCTCAAAAATCAATCCTCCTCGGGAATGAATCTTTCCCCACTCCATTTTTTCAGATCCGAGAACACCCCCAATAGTCATTCATACGCCCTACCATTGCTTGACACGGAAGTTATCTGAAATTATTTTTATGCATATCAAGCAATCTCCTGATACAACATAAAAAAATAAAAATTCCCTTTATCACAACTATGGGCCCCACAACACTTCCCGTCAACCAGCACAGAGGAGAGTGGCATGTTCAGAAAATTAAATGATATTGACAAAATTTTCGGCACCATGGATTTTTTCAAAAACCAGATGAACCGTTTTTTTGAAGATTTTGAAAACAACAAGGGAAATTTCACCCAAAGCGGCGGCTGGCCCCGGACAAATTTCTTTGATGATGGGGACATTATCAATGTTTACAGTGAGATTTCCGGAATAAACGAAAATGATATCAATATTAAACTCCACAACAATCTTCTCACCCTCTCAGGCGAACGCAAACCGTCACTTCCTGAAGGATACGCCGTTCTCCGCCAGGAGCGTCTCTACACCCCCTTTTCCAGAAGCTTTACCCTGTCGGCAGAAATAGACCCGGAAAAAACGTCCGCCACCCTGAAAAACGGAATCCTCACCGTAAAACTTGTCAAGGCGCAACCGATAAACCCAAAAAAAATTTCAGTCACCGCAGCATAGGGGGAATTGATCATGGAACAGAAAACAGAAAAACCGTCAAACGAGAATACGGAAGCCTTGAAATCCGGTCAGACTGCTAATCCCGATGTGGATATCTATGTCAACGACGAAGAAATACTCCTGGTCGCCGACCTCCCTGGAGTTAGCAAGGAAGATCTCTCCATCAATCTGGAAAACAACACCCTGACTATTGAAGGAATTTCTACAGCCAAATTCACTGGAAGTGTGCAACGACTGGAGTTTGATTCACTTGATTACCGCCGTGTATTTACCTTGCCCAAGGGACTTGACCTTGAAAAAAGCGTGGCCGAATTCTCCCAGGGAGTTCTCCATCTCCATCTTCCCAAATCATCGGCGGGAAAACCCACCCAGATTAAGGTCAAGGGGGAGTAACTTCACGAATACCAGATTGACCGGCTTCACCGCATGCCAATCTGTTGAACAATTGTCATCTGATCAGAAGCTGAATGCCACTGTCCCTCAGAATGCATTTGACAGGTTTCTGACAAATTCCAGAAGCACCACCTGGCAACAAATAGATCCGCACGAACTTGCTCGAACGCCCCCTGCGCAATGATCCGCTCCGAGAAGCACACATAAATGCCCATTTCCCCACCCATATAACATACTGAGATGAAACAATATTTTTCCTAGCAATGAAAATATTCCGTTTTCCCTGAAACAGTACAAAAATTTTTACGACAATCCCCTGGTTTCTCAACATACTGAAAACAATAAAACTAATCGCATTAAGTCGCAAAATAAGGATACCACCACCCTCTATTTTTCCGAAATTACGGAAAAACAATCAAGATTGATGTAATTGATAAATCAAATAGTTAACCAGTTATTGACTAATTGAAATATATAATCATTTGAAATATTTGAATTCCCACTCCAATAAATGAATGACCATTCATTTTAACACATGTAAGGCACTTTAATTGCAGCATTCAAAGTATGCCCCAACCATAAAAAAATCCGCCCGGAACAAAACATCTGATCACCATAAAACATCAGTCTGTTTCCCCTGGCGATGTTGCCTTATGCCACAAGGCAACACAACAGAGTTATACTCGAAAGTGGTGTTTGAGGGAGATTTGAAAAAATAAATGACGTATCCTGTTGGAAAAGTTCGCCAAAACTTAAATTCCAACAAAAAAGGATACGTCATGAACAACAGTAAAATTTTAGAACTGAAAAAGCC
>JAZDEG010000032.1:0-170895 GCA_043809085.1 Pseudomonadota bacterium
AGACCGCCAGAGAGGCCAGAAAACAAAAACGGCTGAAAGAAAAACAGCGCCCCGTACCTTGCCAAATTTTGGAAGCCGGGGATACTTTTAACTCGCTAGCTGAACACGGGCTATTCTCCATTTCCAGCTGAAGCAAAACAAGTTAGCAAAAGCAACAAAAGTTTCCTGCAATTTGGCCGGAGCAATACGTTTACTTTTTATATCATTGAAGTGGTCTTCCTTTAGCGCCAACAGGACAACCTCTTCTTCATTTCCAATTTTAGTAATTTCCATAGATTTTCCTTTGCTTGGAAGCCAACAAGTAATTATCGAGTTTCTTGATATCTACTCCAACCTAACATTCTTGCCAACGAAATACAGGTCCATTCTACTCATTTCTAACCCGATATCATTCATCAGTGAATGATAAGCTGAAACTTGATAACATCATCAGATCCATCGGCAATATTAACCGTTCCAGCAAGATCGAAGATTGGCATTACCTGAATTCCTGAAAACGCACCCGACTCAGCCGGACTGTCTGCGAATATCAGTTAAAGTATGAAGGTGGCCGAGAGTTGCCGCTTGCTGCATTCGTGTCATGCTTCGACTTTTTGCTCCACAGACTGGCATTCAAGAAAGATGCGCGCCTTACAGCGGGCGCAGATATCTTTATCCAGCCGCCGGAATATGTCGGCTATTGCGTCCGCTTTCTTTTCGTAAAGATTTTCTACCCCTATTTTGAAAAGTTCATCAATCAATTTGAAATGGTCACAGACACCTTCGTTGATATGGTAAATGTATAATCCCCCCCCATTCTCCTTTCGTTCTCTGGCAAGCCTTACCAGATATTCAGCTCCTTCCATATCGATGAAATTGATCCCGCGGGCCACAATCAGCAGATGCTTTTGATCGGGATTTTCCCGCAGCATGGTATTTAATGTTTCCCGCACATGGTTGACGGCGCCGAAATAAAGTGAGTGGTCGATGCGAACGATTTTGAACTGTGGACATTCCGGAAGACTCGGGTCCGTGACAAATGGACGGGTGGAATGTCGCGGGTCAGGGACTCTGATGCGAAGGCGCGGATGGGAAGTGCGCTTCAGGTAGAGAACCATCGACAGCATGACCCCCAGGAAGATAGCAAATTCAAGCTCCAGAAAGAGGGTGGAAAAAAATGTCGTTCCCATGATCAGGCTTTCATAACGGCTCGCCCGGAGAATTTTACGGATATGGTGAAAATCTATCAGGCCCCAGGCCACCAGAAAAAGAATTCCGGCCATAGCCGCATTGGGGAGATATTGAGCAAGAGGCGCCACCAGCACAACGACGACAATGAGAAAACCTCCGGCAAATATGGCGGCAAGGGGTGTTTTCGCCCCGGCCTGATAATTCAGCCCGCTCCTGTTGAAGGAGCCGGTGGCCACGTAGCCTGAGAAAAAGCTGCCAACGATATTGGAGAGTCCCTGGCCGATGAATTCCTGGTTTGCATCGAGATTCTGTCCGGACTTTTCCGCCAGTGCCCGGGCGATTGATATGGCTTCGGTAAGGGCAAAAAGCGTTGTCGCCAGGGCTGCCGGGGCCAGCATTTTTATGGTGTCAAGAGTCGGATGCGGGGCTGATAACGGCGGTAAGGAGGAAGGTAATGCGCCAACCGAAGCGATATTTGTCACATCGGCTCCCATAATGCGGGAAAGGAAAAAGGCAGAGAGGCTGCCCACCAGCATGGATACGATCATAGAGGGAAATTTCGGGTTGAAGCGCTTGATGAGCAGCCCGGAAATCATTGTCACCAGGCCTATACCGATAACGTAGGGATTAATGTCATGCCGGTTTGCAAAAACCGCATAAATCGTTTCGTGAAAATGTCCTCCCCGGGGCAGTGACAAACCAAAAAAATGCTTGAGCTGGCTGGTTGCAATGAGAATTGCGGCTCCGGCGGTAAACCCGGTCACAACCGAATGGGAGATGAAATTGACCAAGGTGCCGAAACGGATCAGTCCCATGCTTAACTGGATGACGCCGACCATGATGGTGAGGGTCAGTGCCAATTGGACATACTCGGCGCTTCCCGGCGTGGCATGTTGACTCAAGACGGAAAAAATGACGATTGAAGCGGCAGTTGTTGGTCCGGAAACCAGATGCCAGGATGAACCGAAAAGCGCAGCCACGATGGCCGGGATCATTCCGGCGTATAGGCCGTATTCGGCAGGCATACCGGCGATAGTGGCAAAAGCAACCCCCTGGGGCAAGGCGACGACCGCACCGGTAAGCCCCGCCGTCAGGTCACGGCGGAAGGTCTTTCCATTGACTCTGGGCCACCATTTTAAAAAAGGAAACAATATCGAATGCCACTCCTGCTGCTTCATTCCCTTGTTCTCCTTCCGCATGAGTTCACCGGGGAAATCGCAGGATACGCATATGTAAATTGTTTTGTTTTCCCCTGCGTCATTATCGGTTTCCTGTCGGGTAATTCCAAGTTTTCTTATTTTTATCTCAACTTTTCGACTTCAACAGGTGATGATCCTGCCACAATTTAGCGGAACAGGGGGTAACTTATTTTTCTGTATTTTCATCATTCCTTAAATCCTCTCGGATCTGACCCTCGACAAAAAACAAGCCACCTAGAGAAACCGTTATCCCGTTTTTGCATCTTTTTACAGTTTCATTATCAATGCCAAAGTCTCACCCGGCACACCATACCGGCCCCATCAAATTATCAAGTGGTTTATGGAGCCACGAGAGACGAGTCATTCATATATCAATATACCGAAAGCGTGATAGGTGTAACATTTGATGATGCGACACCATCATCATCATCTCCTCCCTCTAAAGAATATTGATAAGGTCAAGCAAATGAATAGTGCGGCCAATTGAGGTGTTTCCTGACCTGATGAAAAGTAAGCCGCTACTGGATAAGCCGTCTTTTGAGTAAAAAAACAGCAAGCCTGCAGGTCAGGAGGGTGAGAAGTGTTGAGCCGATTATTTTCATCATCCAAGGCTGGTCAAGCTGGCCGTAGCAAAGCATGCGTGACAGGGTGACAACAGGTGTGAGCGGCAACAGTTCGAAAAATATTCTGGCCGTATCCGTTATTGAGTGGAGAGGAAAGAAAATTCCCGAGAAGAGAAAAAGCGGGGTAAGAATAAGCGAGATGAAGTAGTTGAAGAATTCGTAATTGGTGGCAAGCGCGGTCATAATAAGGCCGAATGCCGCAAAAAAAATCCCGGAGAGGAAAAGCAGCGGCAAGAGGGCGAAAGTCCAGGGGGAAGGCCAGACCCCGAAAAGCGGCAGGCATGCCAGCATGATGATGCCGGACATCAGGCCTTTGCTGGCTCCCCAGAAGATTTCGCCGAGGGCAATATCCGTTATGCCGAGAGGCGTCATGAGGATGGCCTCATATGTTCTCTGGATGGAAAGCCTTGTGTATGAACCGTAGGTCGTTTCAAAGGCGGCGCTGTACATCACCGATGAAACGACAAGTCCGGGGGCGAGAAACTGCAGGTAGGTCAGGCCGTCGATTGGCCCAACATCCCGGCCGAGGCCGTAACCCATGGCGAGAAGAAAAAGCAGCGGCTGTCCCAGGTTGCCGATCAGTGTGGACAGGATGTGCCTGCGCCATACCAGGCTGTTGCGAAGCCAGATTGTCCAGAACCGGAAATATGTCATGATTCCCTCAACGACCTGCCTGTCAACTGGATAAAGAGATCCTCCAGGTTGGTCGGTCTGCGCAACCACCGGCGGGAATTTTTCAGGAGTGATTCCAGCTGGGTGCAGTCCTCCTGGGTGTAGGCGTAAAGTTTGTCGCTTACCCGTTCAGTGGTGGCGTTGCATTTTTTGAAAGACGCTTCCAGGTCGTCAAGTTCCGCTTTTGTTCCCTCAATCTCGAAAACATCGATGCCAACCAGTTCCGTGATCAGCTGCTGTGGTTTGCCCTGGGCGACAATGGCGCCATGATCAAGGATAATCACCCTGTTGCTGAGGCGCTCCACTTCATCGAGATAGTGGCTGGTGAGCAGCATGGTGGTTCCTTTTTCCTGCAGAAGTTCAAGGCGCTCCCATATCAGATGCCGGGCCTGGGGATCAAGCCCAACGGTGGGCTCATCCAGAATGAGCAGCTGCGGGTCATTGATCAGGGCCCGGGCAAGCAGCAGCCTTCTTCGTTGCCCGCCTGACAGGTGCTCGATAATTTCATCTTTTCTGTTGGCAAGGGCAAAAAAATGGAGCAGTTCTTCTGTTTTTGCCAGGGCATTTTTCCGGGGAATATTGAAATAGGCGGCATAGACGAGCAGATTCTCTTTCACAGTGAGATCCGGGTCCAGGCTGTCATTCTGAGGCACAACGCCTGTGATCCTTTTGACTTCGCTCTGCTGCCGTGGCATCTCCATGTCCAGAATGCGAATGGTGCCGCCGCTTTTTTCCACCAGACCGAGCAGCATATTGATTGCGGTGGTCTTTCCAGCCCCGTTTGGCCCGAGAAATCCCAGACATTCACCCCGGTTGAGGGAAAAACTGATGTTGTCCACAGCGCAGCGGTCGCCAAAGAACTTGCAGAGTTTGCTTACGCTGAGAACAATGTCAGGAGAGGAATTGGTATTCATGGGCGCAGATTATACATTACTCAGAGGGACTTTCACTCTTTTTGATATTTTTTGGGGTACGGCACATGTCAAGTAGCCGCAATTTCGCGTTCACAAAAGGATTTGCCAGGAAGAAATGGCTTGCTTTCAGGAAAGAACAAAAATGAGCAGTACGCAGATGACCAGTGCGGAATTGAGCAGGTACATGCCGATTATCCCATGCTGGATAAGCTTGCGCGCTCTGCTTGTCGCTTCAGCGATGGATCCGAAATATGGGGAAATCATCACGTCAAGAACCGGGTCCGGGGTGTGTGAACGAAACAAGGCGAAAACCGGGAAGAGGGTCTCCGGTTTTTTAATCAGAAAGTTCGTCCACAACGTCCAGTTGAAGAGTTTCATGATTGCTTCGGCAAAAGACGAGGTTGAATACTGAGCCCGGGGCAGGTTCAGTGCGTATCCGCAGTCCCAGGTGCGACGGCTCGGTATTTCTTCTCCGGTTCGTTTGCGGCTGAGAAGAAAGAGAAGAATCAACATAAGGATCAGGGTGATGGCAGTCAGGCTGATGTAACCGGCGGGAGCGAGGGCCGCAAGTGACACTGCCTCCTGGGGCCGGGCGCCGAGGTATGCTGCGATGCTCCTTTCAAGCAGCGGCAGTATGGTTGTGGGCAGGAGGCCGATCCACAGGCAGGCTGCAAAGAGCATCCCCATGGCGGCCAGCATGGACTTCGGTGCTTCATGGGCGTGCGGCAGCGAACGCCGCGGCGTGCCGAGAAATACGAGGCCGAAAACCTTGGCAAAGCAGAGCAGGGCAAGGCCTCCGATCATTGCCA
Organism: Pseudomonadota bacterium; assembly: GCA_043809085.1. GTDB lineage: Bacteria > Desulfobacterota > Desulfobulbia > Desulfobulbales > SURF-16 > DB1. The sequence goes on from JAZDEG010000032.1 coordinate 5,388, forward strand.
GACCAACCACTGCGAGGATCAGGCTGCCGCTCATCAGATCCGATGGTTCAAGGCTTCCCTTCAGGAGCCCGAGATAAACCAGCCATTCACTGACGAAACCATTCAGGGGCGGCAGACCGCAGATGGCTATAGCGCCGCCGAGGAAAAAAAAGGCGGTGAAAGGCATGGTCTTGAGAAGTCCGCCAAAATCCGACAACCGACGGCTGCCGGTGGCGTGGATCAGTGAGCCTGCGCTGAGGAACAACAACCCTTTGAACAATCCGTGGTTGATTACATGGAGGAGCGCGCCGGCCAGACCGAAAACCACGACTTCCGGCATGTCATGGCTTTTGCCGAGTAGGGCCAAACCTGTGCCCATGAGGATAATGCCGATATTTTCAACGCTGTGATAGGCCAACAATCGTTTCAGGTCATGCTGGGCGATGGCGAACAGCACCCCGAGTATCCCTGACATTACCCCGAGGAAGAGCACAAGCCAACCCCACCAGGGGGGGATTTCGGCAAAAAAACTGGTTATTCTCAGGATGCCGTAGATGCCGGTTTTGATCATCACCCCGGACATCAGGGCGGAAACATGGCTTGGCGCAGCAGCATGGGCCCGGGGCAGCCATATATGCAGAGGGACGATGCCTGCCTTGAAACCGAAACCGAAAAGAGCGAGGAGAAAGATGGCGGCTGTTTTGGTTGTGTCCGCCGGAAGGCTTCCCGACTCGGGAAAAACAACGACGCATGTCTGGTCACCAAGCAGGGCGAACATGGCGAACAGTGCAAGCGTGCCGGTGTGGGTGGCGACAAGATAAATGTATCCGGCCCGGTGGGCCTCGTCGTTTCCTCGTTCCGTCACCACCAGGAAATAACCGGCCAGGGCCATGATCTCCCAGCCCATGAGGAAAAGAACACCGTTGCCGGCGGTGAGCAGCACACCGATGCCGACAGCAAGGAGGGGGTAGAAAAAACGGATCCAGGAAGAACTGGAGGGTTGTTTTGCTGTCGGCCAGTAGCCGGTGCCGTAGAGCAGCCCGGCACCGGTGATGAAAAATGTGGGGAAAAGAAAGACGGCAGCGAGCGGATCAAGACGCAAACTGAAAAAACCGTTGAAAGTAGCCCATGGCAGGCTGAGCCGGGCCCCTTCCGGATGCATGAGGCAAAAAAAGGTAGACGCCAGTCCGAAGAGCGTGCCTGTAAGACCTGCAAAAAGTGATAGACGGTCCCAGATAAATCCCCGGCGGAATAATGGCGCTGTGGCGGCTGATAGGAGCAGAAGGGAGATGGCAATGATAAAAAAGATCATTGTTGGCTTTCCCCCTACTTCCTTTTGTCCAGCAGACGCAGCAGGCCATCCAGTATGGTAAACGGATGGGGTGGGCATCCTGGAATATAGAGGTCAACCGGCAGAAGCGAATCGATGCCGTTGTGGGTTTCCGGGCTGTCTGCAAATGGTCCGCCGTTGATAGCGCATGCCCCGGTGGCAATCACTATTTTCGGTTCCGGAATTGCCGCATAGGTGGAAAGCAATGCCAGTCGCATATTTTCGCTGACCGGGCCGCTGACCATGATGCCGTCGGCATGGCGCGGGGAGGCCACAAACTGGATGCCGAAGCGGCCCAGATCAAAAAACAGGGTGCCAAGAACATTGGTGTCCGCCTCACAGGCGTTGCAGCCTCCGGCCGATACCTGACGAAGTTTAAGTGAACGGCCGAAAAGGGAAAGAATTTTCGCTTCAAGCCGTTCAGCCAGGGCCGGCTCCTGTCCATTGAAAATCAGGTCTTTGCGGCTGCGTGTCGCCAGCCGGTAATCGTTTGTGAAGGAGATGGCGCCGTAAGGACATACCGGACAGTCGGCACAGAAGAGGCAGCGGCCGAGGTCAATGGAGGTTTTCCCATCCTTATGGCTTACTGCGCCAAAAGGGCATCGCTGCTCGCACCCCCCCGTGCAGGAAAGGCAGATGTCCGGGGTCAGCACCGGCAGTCCTCGGAAACGTGCGGGCAGAACCGGTTCGATCTTTGGGAATCCTCCGGTTCTATACCCCTGGCGGAAGCGCTCACGAATGATCTGCAACATGAAAATACCTCAATGCATTCTGCGGATCACAGGTCAAAACCGCAGTAGGATAGATTGAAACTCTTATTACACAAGGGGAAATCAGAAATCTGTTCATCCCTGAGCGCCATGGCAAGTCCACTCCAGTTGAAGAAAGAGGGGTCGACCACCTTGTACCGGCTGAAACGTCCTTTGCTGTCCGTTATTGCCGTATGGGTCACTGTGCCACGCCAGCCTTCCACCATGCAGACCGCCAATGATTCCGGCGCCGGTTCTCCGGGCGCATTCCTGCAGTTGCCCTCTGGCATGTTGTTCAGCTTTCTGCGAATAAAATCAGTGGAATGGGTTATCTCGCGCCGTCTCACAATGGCACGCCCAAACACGTCTCCTGAAGATGCCAGCATGGCCGGAACAACCTCATTACCATAGACATCAGGGTCAAGACGGCGACGAACATCACAATCGATGCCGCAGGCTCGGCCTGCCACGCCTACAAGACCGAGACTTTTTGCATCCCCGCCGTGAACAGTGCCGGTGCCTTCCAGCCGGGCCAGCACGGAGGATGTATCAAAAAAAAGGTCAATCGCTCCCTTTGTATCAATGGAAACTGTTTCAAGAGCCGTGAGGATTTTATCCCTCACCTCATCATCAGCGTCAAAAAGCACGCCGCCCGGCCGGACTAGGCCTCGGCCGAAACGGCTGCCGCAAATGGTTGCCGTCATGTTCAGGTAGTCACCCCGAAGGCGTCCGCAATAAGAGGATGTCGGCAGATACCCCACGTCGCCAGCAAGTGCTCCGATGTCACCCACGTGATTGGCCAGCCTTTCCAGTTCAAGTGCGATGGTGCGCAATCCTTGCGCACGGGGTGAAATGCTGCAGCCGGTCAATGCCTCGACCACTCTGCTGTAAGCTGTCATGTGAGCGATGGAGGAGTCGCCGGCCATGGTTTCGATCTGCATCGTTGTCTGGGGCCAGGGACCCCCAATGAGCATTTGCTCAATACCGCGGTGCTGATAGCCAAGAGATATTTCCAGGTGGAGCACCTTTTCACCGTAACACTGAAAGCGGAAATGGCCGGGCTCGATAATGCCCGCATGGACCGGTCCGACACCCACCTCGTGGATTTCGTCGCCTTCCACCTGGAAAAAGTCCATGTCACCCACGAGGGGATGTTGCCCTGTTTTTCGCTGCCATGGATCGGGTGCTCCATTCCAGGAGGCGTGGAAGCGTACTGGCTTGAACCAGGAGTGGCCGGGGAAGGCAACGCCATATTGTTCGGCAATCTCCCGTTCAAAAAGATGCAGTTGCGGCAGTTCCGGGGTGAGGGAGGGAAAGCTGTTCCCCGCCCCGTGACCGAATACACGGATCATGGGGCTGTTGCTGTTTGCCATGACGGCGTAAAGACACACTTTCCCATTATTCCCTTTTTCAGGCAAGGCGAACAGGGATGCCAAGCGACAATCTTCAGCAAGACCGGTTTTCAGGACCCGGGCAAATTCATCGTGGCTCAGCAGCGGTATTTCGGCCAGAGGCAGGAACCCGCCATTGTAAATGCGGGGTAGTGTGTTCATCGATTCGCCCCCATCAATCCTGCCGCATCCTGCAGGAGTCTGCGCAGCGGTTCCGGGAGATAAAGGCCCAGAACAAGAACCGCCGCCATCAAGACCAGAGGGCTCGCCACGGTCATGAAATTCTCGCCGATGTTGTCCGGTGTTTCTTCCATCTCCATGGGTGTTCCCAGGGAGACGGTCATCACTGTTGCGCTCATACCGATAAAAATGACGGTCAGCAGGCCAATGCTTGCAAGGCCAAGCCAGTAATGACCACCGGAAAAGATGCCGCGCAGAATGGTGAATTCGCTGATAAAAGGGCCAAAGGGAGGAGAGCCTGCAATGGCGAGAAAGCCCGCGAGAAAGAGACTCGCCGACCATGGCAGAACATTGATCGCCCCTTGGGTTTCGCACATCCTTTTGCTGCCGAAGTAACGGTGGATGTTACCGGCGCTCATGAAAAGAGCCCCTTTTGTGAGCGCGTTGTTGATGACGTGCAGCATGGCGCCGTATGTGGCCGGCCCACCGATGGCAACCCCGATGGCCAGAATTCCCATATGCTCGACGCTGGAGTAGGCCAGCATCCGCTTGATATCACGCTGGCGTATGACGAAAATGGCGGCAAAGACGAGAGATGTCACGCCGAGCGCAAGCAAGCACTGGTTGGCCAGAACCTGTTCGCCGGCAGCGCTCATAATCTGCATCACCCGCAGCACCGCAAGAAAGGCGACCGAGGTAAGTCCTCCTGCCAGCAGGCCACCCACCAGACCCGGCGCCTCACCATAGGCGTCGGGTTTCCAGGAATGAAGAGGCGCAAGTCCCATCTTGGTGCCGAATCCAACCAGCAGAAAGACAAAGGCGGCACGCAGCCAGGGTTTGGAGAATTGTGGAGCCAGTTCGAGCATCTGGTCGATCTGCAGACTTTCCCTGCCGCTGCCGGCAAGTCCCGCATACGCCACGAAGAAGATGCCGAGCATGGCAAGAGCGATACCCACTGAACAGAGAAGAAGATATTTCCAGGTGGCCTCGATGGAAAATCGGTTGCGGTTAAAGTAGATGAGCGGGGCGCTGGCGACGGTGGTCGCTTCCACGGCGACCCAGAGAAGACCGAGATGGCGGGCGGTGGCGGCAAGCGTCATGGCGCTCAGCATGACGAGAAGGCAAACGATGAAGGTTCTGTTTTCCCAGGTCGGGTGCGTGCGGAAATAGCCGATGCCGTATAAGGAGCAGGCTGTGTATAACAGGCTGACAACCAGAAGAATCAGTCGTCCAAGGGCATCGAGACCGAGCATCTCGCCCGGGATGACGACGACCGGGGAACCGATAGCCATCAGGACGAGCAGCAGGTGAACCATGGCGGCAACTGTTACGACCCATGGCCGCAAGCGGCCGGAAGGAACGGCGGCGGCAATAAGAGCGGCACAGAGAGGAAGAAAAATAAGGGCAAGGAGGGACATACGTTATTCTTTCAGGAGACAGAGGTTTTCAGTGTTGGTGGAGGAAAATTCCCGGTTTATGTGATTCATGACAATGCCCATGACGAAAATGGCAACCAGGATGTCAAGCAAGACTCCCGCCTCCACCATAAAGGGCATGGCTTCAGCCAGCAGGATGCCGAAAATGAAGATACCGTTCTCAAAGATCAGGTAGCCCAACACCTGGGTAATCGCCTTGCGTCGGGTGATCAACATGAGAAAACCGGCGGCCATTGTGGAAAGAGACGCGGGAATGAAAAGGGAGTGCAGATGCTGGGGCAGAAGGGGCATCCGGTCGGCAAAGATGAACGCACCGGCTGTGGTCAGTGCTCCGACCATCAGGGTGGTGACGTAGCCGATACGGGGCTCGATTTCCCGTCTGATGTTAATCTGGCGGATGGCCCGCATCAGCAGCCAGGGAATGACAAAGCCTTTGGTGGTCAGGGCGCATCCTGACAGAAAGAGCGTATGGAAACTTATCCCGTGAATAGCGGGGGGAAGAAGAGCAAGCAGGGCCCCCTGAAAGCCGGTGACCCGTATACAGGCGCCCAGTCGGCTGGTACCCAGGATGAAAAAGTTCAGCAGGATTACGGCAAGCAGTATGGCGCTGTTGAAGTCGCTCATAATATCACCTCAGGAGTAGAATCAGGGCGAAAAAGGAAAGCAGAGTGGTGCCGACAAGCAGCTGGGGCACCCTGATCAACCGCAGGCGGGCCATGGATGATTCCACCAGCCCGACGGCAACCGCAATGACAAGAAGCCCTGCCGCAAAGCAGATCATGTCAAGGAGTCCGTTGCCGGTTGCAGGCAGAAGCAGGTTGAGGACGAGAGCGGAAAACAGCAGCAGTTTCATGGAAGCGCCGTAAAGAATAAGTCCGAAATCCGGCCCGCTGTGGTCAAGCACCATCACTTCATGGATCATGGTCAGTTCAAGATGAGTGTTTGGGTCATCAAACGGAATCCTGCAGTTTTCAACCAGAAGCACGATAAAAAGACAAAGGGCGATAAACGGCAGGGTTATGGCGGCTTCGGAGCTCAGGAGCTGTCCTGCTGTTCCGGCGTTGAACATGGCATCAAGGGTGAAATTTCCTGCTATCCTGGCGAGCACGATAAACGCAACAAAGATGGTCGGTTCCACCAACACGGCAAAGGTGACCTCCCGGGCGGCTCCCATGCCTTCAAAACTTGATCCGGTGTCAAGGGCGGACAACACGGTGAAAAATCGGGCAAGGGCCAGAAGATAAACAAAGAGGATCAGGTCGCCGGTAAACGAAATCGGCGCATGCTGAGCACCGAAAGGGACGAGCATGGCGGCGAGCAGGGGGGAGACGACACCGATCAGCGGTCCGGTCCGAAATACCCAGGTTGTAGTGGCGCTCAGCACCATCCCTTTTCTGAACAGTTTTCCGATGTCCCAGTAGAGTTGCAGCAGCGGCTGTCCCCGACGACCGGCGATCATCGCCTTGACCCTGGCAATGACACCGGGCAGCAGCGGTGCCAGGAAAAGCAGCAGAAAAAGATGAAAGAGAAGCGAACTGATCATAAAAACTCCGCGTCATCCCTGTGATGAAAAGATGATCCATCCCAGCAGCAGAATGGTGGTAAGGAAAAAATACGATATGTATATGCCAAGCTGACCAGCCTGCAGACGTCGACAGCTGTGGGCAAAATCAGCCACTTTTATGAAAAGCGGAGTAAACAAACGATGCAGCACTGGGTCGAAACTCTGCTGGACATGACCCATAACAACCGGAAAAGGATGAAGCGAAGTTGTTTTATTAACCAGAGGACGCAGGCAGGAGCAGTAGACGTCGTCCTGGATGAACTGGGTGAAGCCGCAGGCGGTGTATGCCATCCGGCTGCTTGGCCGTACATAGCCGCAGCCCCAGGTGGGTTCGGCATTTCTCGGCCGGCTGCGGCCACGCAGACGGATGACTATGCCGAGCAATGTGAGAAACACAATGCAGGTAATGCTCCAGGACATTCCGAAAGGCAGCGTGGCGATTATCTTTTTAAATACGGGAATGTTTTCCGGTGCGAGCACTGCCGATGGTGCTTCCAGAAGCCCAAGGAAATGCCGGGGAAAGATGCCGATTGCCAGGCAGAGGGAAGCGGGCAGAAGCATTGCGCCAATCATGGAGAGCGGAGCTTCGTGGGGAATGACAGTTGTTCTGCGCGGTTCTCCGCTGAAAATGATACCGATAATCCGGGTTACAGTGAGCAGAACCATCCCGCCCGTCATGGCAAGCAGAATGACAAGAAGCATGAAAAAGAAGGCCGTTGCTCCGGTTGTCGACTGCCCGCTGGAAAGGAGGCTGAGATAAATGAGAAGCTCGCCGATGAGGCCGTTAAAGGGGGGCAGGGCTGATATGGCCGCGCCTCCGAGTACCATGAGGCCGCCTGTCATGGGCATTTGGCGCATGAGGCCGCCCATGGAGGACATTTCCCTGGTGCCGGTGGCATGGAGAACCGATCCGGCTCCAAGAAAGAGCACGCCTTTAAAAAGGCAATGATTCCATATGTGAAGCAAGGCTCCGGCCAGGGCAAGGGTGGACGCTGATGCCAAACCTTTGTTTCGGCAGAAGAGCCAGACCCCGAGGGCCAGAAAAACGATGCCGATGTTTTCAACTGTCGAGTAGGCCAGGGATCGTTTTAAATCAGACTGCATGGAAGCCATGGCAATGCCGTAGAGGGCGCCCATGATGCCGAGAACCACCAGGAAAAGACCGCACCACGAAGGCAGATTCGGGAGAAAAGTGACCATGCGGAGAAAGGCGTAGACAGCGGTCTTTATCATCACTCCGCTCATCAGGGCGGAGACATGGCTTGGTGCGGCGGAATGAGCGCCGGGAAGCCAGCCGTGCATGGGAAAGAGTCCCGCCTTTGTTCCGAAGCCAACCAGTCCCAGAAAGAAAAAAAGAAGAACAGTGTGGGAGGGAAGATTGGGCAGTGTCGCAAATGCCTCGAAATCCAGGCTGCCGGTCAGATAAAATTCTTCAAGAAAGAGCAGAAAAAGAAACCCGGTACCCAGTCGGGTGGCAGCAAAGTAAATCCAGCCGGCCTTGCGCACACCCTCGTCTTCCAGATCATGGACCACCAGCAGAAAAGAGGAAAGCGACATCAATTCCCAGGCAAGGAGAAAGACTAGGCTGTTGGCCCCGGTCACCACCAGGGACATGCTTATCCCCAGCATGGTGAAGGAAGACCAGTGGCGCGCCGCCTGCAGGCCCCTCAGCGGCAGGGCGAGATATCGGATGGCGTAGACTGCACAGGTGCCGAACAGCAAAAAGAGAGGAGCCAGAAAAAAAGTTGCAAGGCTGTCCAGTCGCAAGGAAAATGGAACTCCGCCTGCGTCCCAGAAAAAGCTGTACATCGTATCGTTGCCGTTGCAGAGCATGCCAAGGGACCCGATAAAGCCGAAAAGTGCCGCGCTGACGGAGCACGCGGCGCCGGTCAGGTGGGCCAGGCGGTTGTTGCGCCAGAGAACCAGCGAGAGGGCGCCCCCGACAAGAAGTATTGCCAGGGAAAGCTTGAAAAAAGTCAGGAAAAGAGAGTCAGTCATAAATGTCGAGCCGACATGAAATTACTTCGACGCTGAAGCGGAGGAAGAAAGCTTCTGTTTTTTCCCCTTGCCGGATGCCGGTTTTCTGAGGGGCTGGGGCAGAAATTTTTCCTCTGATTCATGGATTAGTTGCAAGAGCTCCCTGCGGGGCGGCTGTTTTTGCAGGGCGGCGAGGAGGTCGGGTTCCATCAGGAGACGGCGCAGTCTGGTGTCAAGAATTGCCTCTTCCACCGCATTGGCCGGCAGGGTCAGGATAATGATTTCAACCTTTTGCCGGTCCAGGGCCTTGAAGTCGGTTGGTTGCTCAAGAAAGGCCAGAAGCGTGATGGAATGGGCCACAAGGGGGGATGTTCCACGACTCGGCCGCATACAGGCAACGCCTTTCAGGGAAGAGGAAACAAGTGATTCCTGGGCTAGGATGGACATTTTGATGGCAGAGGTGTCGAGTCCTCCGGTGTGGGGAACGGTGGCCAGCAACTCGTCAAGCGCTTCGTCCCGGTTGTCCCCATGGATACGGTAGAGAACGGAACCGTTGGTTAAGGCGGTGCGCAGGGTGATGTTGTAGTTGACTTCCTCGGTTTCGACTGTCACGCCTGTCTGCCCGGCAAGCCACGCATCAACCGCTTCAATGCGAAAGCGCCACTGGCCGCCCATTTTCAAAGCAAAAGGGATCTGGTTGTCACCCAGCATGCGGTAAATAGTCTTCTCAGAAACACCCATTTTTCCCGCAAAATCTTTTATATTGGTGAATAATCTGTCCATTTGTGTCCATTTTTGTCTAAAATTGTCTTGAGATGGGTTTGATAATTGAAAAGCAAAGCGCTGTCAACAGAAAAGAGTTTCAGGGAAAATCCCATTCCTTTCCTTTTGACATTGCAGGTGATCTCGCCATATACTTTTTCTAAGCATTTCGTTTTATTATCCACTATGAGGAGAGATGCATGTTTGACAAAAAGATCTGTTTTGTCGGTGCGGCCGGAACGCTTTTTACCAGAGGCACGGCACGGTTTTTCATCTTTCTCCTGCTCTGGTACGCACTGGCCGGCGATAAAGCGCAAAGCTGGATCATCGGCCTTCCTGTTATCTTGCTGGCGACTTTTTTCAGCCTGCTGTTTGCATCTCCATGCACTTATTCAATCAGTCCCTTCGGGTTCATCCTCTTTATTCCCTTTTTTCTGAAACTCTCCTTCCTGGGCGGCTGCGATGTCATGCGCAGGGCATTTGACCCACGGATGCCGATGAATCCCGGTCTGGTGATATACAACATCAGTCTGCCGCAAGGTCCGCCGCAGGTGCTGCTGGTCAACTGCATCAGTCTGCTGCCGGGCACTATCAGTGCGGATCTGCAGCGGCAGCGCGTCACTATTCACTCAATTGACAAAGACATTCCGGTATGGGCATCGATTCATCTGCTTGAACGGAAAATCTCCCGCATTTTTCAATACAGGTTATCAGCCATCGGGGAGGAAGAGTGATGTCAATTCATCTCATGGCTGCCCTGGTACTGCTTTTCTCCATTATCCTGGGGCTCATCCGCATACTGCGCGGACCAACCGCCGCCGACTCCATGATGGCGGCCCAGTTATTCGGCACCTGCGGTGTGGCGATTCTCCTTCTTCTGGGGAAGGGGTTGAGTCTGGATGCACCCCGGGACATTGCCTTGGTTTTTTCTTTGCTTGCGGCCCTGACAGTCGTGGCCTTTGTCCTTCGCACATGGAAAGGACAAAAATGAGAAGAAGAGTGACATGCTGGAACGGCAGGAGTAAAAAATGAACTTCCACAATATAGGGATGGTTTTCATCTGTATCGGTGTTCCTTTTTTTATTTCCGGCACTGTTGCTCTCCTTCGCTTTCCAGACATTTATACCCGTCTGCATGGACTGACCAAGGCGGACAATGTCGGCCTTGGCTTTATTGTTGTCGGGCTTGCGCTGCAGTCGGATAACTGGCGCTCCATTGTAGAGCTTTTTTTCATCTGGCTGCTGGTGCTTATTGCCAGTTCAGCATCCTGTCACCTTGTCGCCCGGGCGGCTCTGCGGAAAAAAATACAACCCTGGTCACGGTCATGACACAACTTGCGCCGCTCTTTGACATCATTCTCGTTGTCACCCTGCCGCTGCTCGGTTGGCGATTGCTGGCAAGCCGGGATCTTTTCAGAGCTGTGGTGCTTTATATCTGTTTCGGTCTACTCATGTCTTTGACCTGGGTCCGGTTGCAGGCCCCTGATGTCGCCCTTGCGGAAGCGGCAATCGGAGCGGGGCTTACCGGCGCGCTTTTCCTTTCAGCACTGAGGCGAATTGAGCGTTCCTCCAGAGGGGAAAGGCGGCTTGATCATGAGGAGGAGAGAAGCCTTATGAAAAGGGCGAACACTCTCTCCGTGCGGCGAACCCGGGAAAGAGCATATGGGGTGGTGCTGGTTCTTCTTGCCTGTTTTCTGGGATTGCTGGCCTGGTCGATTACCATCACACCGGTCGCTCGGTTTGATCTCGGTCCGGCAATAGAGCTTCTGATGGAAGAGAGCGGGGTGAAAAGCAGGGTGACCGCCGTGCTGCTTAATTTTCGCGGCTACGATACCCTGCTTGAGGTGATGGTTCTCTTTCTTGCCGCATTGGGGGTCTGGTCGTTGGCCAGGATTGCTCCCGTCATGGGTGAGGGTGGCGAGTGCCAGGTTTTGAATACCCTCGTCCGTCTGCTTGTTCCTTTGATGATTATTGTTGCCGGTTATCTGATCTGGGGCGGTAGCTACAAGGCCGGAGGAGCCTTTCAGGGAGGAGCGGTTCTTGCCGCGGCAGGTGTGCTGCTGATGCTTGCTGATCCGGCGTCGATTCATGCGCTGTCGGGCTTTGTCCTGCGTTGCGGTCTGATATTGGGGCCGGCGTTTTTTCTCCTTGCAGCCATTGTCTGTATGGTGAACGGCGGAAGTTTTCTCCAGTATCCCGGGAAGAGTGCGGGCGGATGGATTCTTTTGATTGAAACCGCTGTCGCTCTTTCCATAGGTGTAACTCTGGCCGTGCTTTATGCCGGTGGCCGACCTTCGGCCAGAGAGCTTGAAGATGTAATGAATTCGGAAGCCGATGAAAGTGAGCTTGACCGATGAGCACGGTTTTTCTCTATAATTACGCAGGTCTTTGTTTGCTGCTGATCGGTCTGCACGGGCTGATACGTTCATCTCACCTGCTGCGGAAAATTCTTTCCGCCAACCTCATGGCCAGTGGTGTTTTTTTGATCCTCGTTGTCACGGCATACGGAACCGATGGAGGGCAGATCGACCCTGTTCCCCATGCCATGGTTCTTACAGGTATTGTTGTCTCCATCAGCACCACCGCCGTGGCGCTGGTGCTTGCCGCCCTTGTCCAGGAAACATCCAACCGTTTATATCTGTTGAAAAAACGGCCGAAAAAGACTGGAGGAAAGGGCCGTGCTTGATTCTTCATTCTGGGCGATATGTCTTGTTGTCGTCCCTCTGCTTGGTGCCATTGCCTGCTTTCTCAGGCCGTCATCGGGTATTTTGACCGGAATTGCCGTTTCTTTTGTCAATGGTGGAGCTGTTTTTTTTCTGATAAGAGATTTTCTTCGCAACGGGCCAGGATATTATCCCCTGGGCGGTTGGCAGCCGCCTGTGGGAATAAGTTTCAGAATGGACGGTCTTTCCCTGTTGATGATTGCCATGACCGTGGTGACGGGATGCGGTATCTCCCTCTATGCCGGCGGGTATTTTTCCCTGCGGGTCGATATCGCCCGGGACTCTCGCCGGCATGAGCACCGGGAAAGTTTTTTCTGGCCTTTGTGGTTGCTATTGTGGGCGGGACTAAACGGACTTTTTCTTTCCGCTGATTTTTTCAATATCTATGTGACACTCGAGATTGTCGGACTTTCCGCAGCGATTCTCACCGCCCTGTCAGGCAAGCCTGCTGCACGGATTGCCGCCATGCGTTATCTGCTGGTGGGACTGCTCGGTTCATGCTCGTTTCTGCTGGGGGTTGCCTTTTTGTACCGGACGTATGGGGTGCTGGACGTGGTAACCGTGGGTCGGATGGCAACCCCCTCACCTTTGTTATGGGTGGCTCTTGCGCTACTGACAACCGGGCTGATGCTCAAATCAGCCCTTTTTCCAATGCATTTCTGGCTTCCGCCCGCCCATGCCAATGCCCTGGCTCCGGTAAGCGCCATTCTTTCCGGGTTGGTGATCAAGGCTTCCCTCTATCTCATTCTCCGCTTCTGGTGTGATATCTTTGCCCATTTATTGCCCTTTTCCGCATATGTCATTATGGGAACTCTGGGTGGTGGCGCCGTCATCTGGGGCGCAGTCCAGGCCCTTTTGCAGAAAAGGCTGAAGATGCTGGTTGCCTATTCAACCGTGGCCCAGATCGGATACGTGCTGATCGCTTTTCCTCTTATCCACCTGGACAATACTATGTCGGCGTGGCAGGCAGCGGTTTTTCTCGTTATTTCCCATGCCTGCGCAAAGTCTGCCATGTTTCTTGCCGCCGGAGCCGTTTTTCTCCATGCGGGACATGATCGCATCGATGATCTGGGCGGGATTAAGGAAGACCTCCCCACCACGGCATTTGCCTGTGCAGTGGCCGGACTGAGTCTCATCGGTCTTCCTCCAAGCGGCGGTTTTGTCGGCAAATGGCTGTTGTTGACTGTTTCCCTGAGGAGCGGACACTGGTGGTGGGGGATTATGCTGGTTGCGGGCAGTCTGCTGTCCGCCGCTTATATTTACCGGGTCGTCTGTCCGCTTCTCACCTTCAGATCGCCTTTTCCTTATAAAAAGCAGGATGTTCCCTGGATCATGGAGTGGTCTGCTCTGTTTCTCGCGGTGCTTGCCATGGTAATGGGTCTTTTCGCCGTCTATCCCCTGGGGTTGCTTGAGACTGGGGGATCGTTTTCCGCCGCTGCCGGAGTTGCGCCATGAACTGGGGAGGCTTGTTACTCATCCTGATCCTGCTCAGCTCCCTTGTCCCTGGCCTGATCATATTCACCCTGCCGGAAAAAAGTCATGGGCTGCGCACCCTGCTCAATCTCGGTGGTGCCGGACTGAAACTGGTGCTGGTGCTGGTGTTGATTGTCGGAATTTTCATGGACCTTGATTTTGAATTTCGATGGATCATGTTGCCCGGCCTCGAACTGGTTCTGTATTCCGATCCGCTGTCAGCCCTTTTCGCCACCCTGTCCACCGTGTTGTGGTTGCTGACCACCCTTTATGCCGTTGGGTATCTCGAGGATGCGCCGAACAGGCGGCAGTTTTTCGGCTATTTCAGTATCTGCGTCACCGTCACTGTGGGGATCGCCCTTGCTGGGAATCTGATTACCTTTTTGCTTTTTTACGAGTTGCTGACCCTGACCACCTATCCCCTGGTCATTCATCGGGGGACAAAAGAGGCTCTGGCTGCCGGCCGCATCTATCTTGCGTATACCCTCAGCGGCGGCGCGGTCATTTTAGTTGCCGTTGCCTGGTTGCAGGTAATCGCCGGACCGCTGGAGTTCAGCGCCGGGTCTGTGTTGTCCGCTCTCGGCCCTGAATATAAGTGGCATCTGGTTGTCATTTTTATCCTGTTCATGGCAGGTATGGGAGTCAAGGCGGCGTTTGTGCCGCTGCACGGCTGGCTGCCCCGGGCTATGGTCGCTCCTGCTCCGGTGAGCGCCCTGCTGCACGCAGTTGCCGTGGTCAAAGCAGGCATCTTCGGCGTAATCCGTATTGTTCACGACGTCTATGGTATCGAGTTCGCCGAGAAACTCGGGCTGCTTTTTCCCTTGTCTCTGGTGGCCTCGGTCTCCATTATTTACGGCTCCCTCTGCGCCCTGCGGGAGGATGACTTGAAAAGACGATTAGCCTATTCCACGGTGAGCCAGGTGTCCTACATTGCCCTCGGTATCAGTGTCGCCGGTCCCTTGGCCGCCACCGGAGGGCTCGTCCATCTTGTGCATCAGGGATTAATGAAAATCACCCTTTTTTTCTGCGCCGGCAATCTGGCTGAAACCCTCGGGGTGCACCGCATCAGCCAGCTTGCCGGCATTGCCCGCCGCATGCCGCTCACCATGGCGGCTTTTTCCATTGGTGCTTTGGGTATGATCGGCGTGCCTCCCATGGTGGGTTTTGTCAGTAAATGGTATCTCGGCATGGGGGGGATTGACAGGGGTGAATTGTGGGTGGTCGGCGTGCTGGTGGTGAGTTCCCTGCTGAATGCCGCCTATTTTCTGCCGATTATCATCAGTGCCTGGTTCGGCAAGCAGGAGGGAACGTGGCCGGCGGAACGGAGATTTGGACGTTTTGAAACCCACTGGATGCTGCTGCTTCCTCCACTGGTCACGGCAATAGTTGTCGTTGTTGTCGGTTTGCTGGCCAACGCCCAGTTCAGTCCGCTGGCCTGGGTGAAATTTATTGTCGCCATGGAGTATCCTCAGTGACAGGCTATGAAACATTTCCCGCCATGCAGGTTCTTTTTCTCTCCCTTGGTCCGGGTTTGCCGCTCCTGATAGGGTTTGGTCTCATGTGGCGTCCACTGCGTAATAAGGCGTATGCAATGGTTCCTTTCGCGGCCTTGCCGGCACTTTTGGCGGCCCTTTCAGGTCCGTCAAAGGTGGCGGTGGAGGTTCCCTGGTTTTTCATGGGCAGCATGATGGGCCTCGATCCAATCGGCCGGATATTTCTTTTTGTCACAGCTCTTCTCTGGCTTGCCGCTTCTCTCTATAGCCGCGGTTATCTGGCGGAAGACAAAAAACGTTATCGCTATTCCGGATACTTTCTCGTTTCCATGAGCGGGAATTTCGGGCTCATTCTTGCTCAGGAATTTCTGGGTTTTTATCTCTTCTTCTCACTGATGAGTTTTGCCGCCTATGGACTTATTGTTCATAAGGAAACCGGGGAGGCATTCCGGGCCGGACGCGTCTACCTGGTACTGGTGGTGTTGGGTGAGGTGATGCTTTTTGTCGCCTTGCTCCTTATTGCCAGTACTTCCGGCAGCGGCGACTTTGCTGGTCTGTGCTCCGTCGGCAGCGGGGGGCTTTTATTCGCCCTTTTGTTTATCGGTTTCGGTATCAAAGCAGGTGCCTTGCCGCTTCATGTCTGGCTGCCGCTGGCCCATCCCGTTGCCCCTGCCCCGGCAAGCGCCGTGTTGAGCGGGGCAATGATCAAGGCTGGCCTGCTTGGCTGGATTCGTTTTCTTCCCCATGAGGCTGCCTGCGCACCTTTATGGGCATCAGTTTTCGTTTTTTTCGGCCTTGCCGCCGTATTCTATGGTGTCCTGGTGGGACTCACCCAGAGCAATGCCAAGACGGTGCTGGCCTATTCCAGCATAAGCCAGATGGGATTCATGACGATCATCATCGGCTTTGGCCTGCAGTCCCCGAAAAACTGGAATCTTGCCGCAGCCGCGGCCGGGCTTTATGGATTGCATCATGGTCTGGCCAAGGGATGTCTTTTTCTCGGAGCGGGGATCGCCGCGGGAAACAGAAACGGGGAAAAGATGCCCTGGTGGCTGGTTGCCGGGTTGTGGCTACCGGCGTTGGCTCTTGCGGGTTTTCCGTTTTCCAGCGGGGCGATAGCCAAAAGCCTGATCAAAGAAGTTCTCGGCCGGTCCCGCGGACCGCTGTATGATTTAGTATATTATTTCTTTCTACCTCTTGGAGCTGCCGGTACCATGGCGCTTCTTGTTCATTTTCTCCACCTTGCTGGAACGGCAAAGATGACTGAACGGCGCGAAAACGGGATGATGGCGTTTGGTTGGTTCCTGCTTCTTGTTGCGGTTGTGTGTGTCATGTGGCTGTGGACGGCGGGAGATCTCCATGCCGGTCATCTCTTGTCTCCCAAAGTTCTCTGGGACGGCCTGTGGCCGGTTCTTCTTGGTCTTGCCGGCGGTATGATCTGGGTTCGTTTTCGCAAGGGATCACATTCAAGGCGATTTTTCATGCTGCCGCCGGGCGACATTCTTGAACTCGTTGCCTGGTTGGGGGGGAAGAGCGGAATATTCTGTAGAAACGGGTTGAATGCCGGAAAAACAGAGGGTAAGGGGAGGTTGTTACGAGGTGAGCAGGCGTGGGCCGGTATCAAGCCGGCATTAAGGCTGGGCAGGGCGGAAAAGGTTCTCCAGCGCTGGGCCGTGGTTGCTGGTATTTATCTAGCTGTTTTTATGCTATTTTTTTTAGTTTTCTCGTGGGGATTGTATGGTTTTCCCTAGACTCGGACGAAATGAAGGAGACTTTCAGTTTCCCGCTTCAGGTTCTGCCCCTTCTATTTCCGGCTGGTACTGTTCATCCGGGAGCACATATTCGGCTTCTCCCTCAGACATTTCCGGCAGGTATTCCCCGTCGGCGGTTTCGGGAGCAACTTCTTCCCCATAGGTTTCTTCGGGGACAACTTCTTCCTCGTAGGTTTCAGGGACATACTCTCCTTCGTCACCTTCGGCGCCTTCCACAACTTCTTGACCTTCCATTTCGGGCAGGTACTCTTCTTCTCCCGGAATTCCTTCCGCTTCCTCCATGAGAGGGTCTTCCCCTTCCTGCCCGGAAACATACTCGCCCTGTTCAGCCTGTTCGAGTTCGTAAGGGAGCTGATCGGTTTCCTCCGGCTGTCCGGAATCATATTCAGAGGAGAAAAGCGGAACGGGATTGAAGATAATGAGGGCGGCAAGAAAGGCGCGGGCTGCGTGGAGTGTAAGTTTCTTTTTCATGTTTATCCCCAAGGGTAAAGGAAAATCAAAGAAAAGGTCATAATGGAATATACAATGTATTTTTTTCTATGGCTCATGAATTTTGCCGGATCAATGCGGCGGAGAAGGTGGCGATGTGTTTTTCCTTGCAATTGGTGTTGCTTTGGCATAGCACTAAAGTATCGATAGTATCAATGAAAGACAGACAAAGGGAGGGTGGACGGCGTGAGATTTTTAGCCAAGATCGTTATCGTGTGTTATTTCGGTTTTTTTGTTTTTTCCATCGTTCGTCCCGGCAGCGCTCTTGCTGGTGAAGAATGCGCCCAACTGGTTCTGGCCAGATGCGAATCATGCCATTATAAGACACGAATCTGCGAAAAATTGGGCAACAAGAGCAGAAGTTCCTGGAAAAGGACCGTGAAAAATATGGTTCGTTACGGAGCGAAGATGACGGATGGTGAAATAAAGCAGATGGTTCGGTGTCTGAGTGGACCTGCGGAAGATGTGGCGCTCCTCTGCGGGAAAAAATAGATCCGTAAATGCCTGACTTCGACAGAGGTTGATCCTTTTCTAATCTTGGCCGACGACAAGAACGGCTTACAGTCCCAGGCCCTTTCCTTTCCCGATATCTTTGATGGCGAAGTCGGATAAAAGATCCCCTGTTGCGCTTGTTGATCCATGCGCAAGCTTCAGCCGTTCACAGACAGTTCATTAGCCAACCGCTTATTCCCCCAATGCCCCGCCACATCATCAATTTTTAATTTGATACGAACCATAGCTCCTTCTGCGACACTTCTTGCCTTTCCCATGCATTGAAAATTGCATGAAGCCATGTTGAAGATAAAATACTTGTAGCGCCAGAACCTTACGACTGAAGCATCGCTGACGGTTGACTATTTCTGTAACATGTATTACATTTGTATCAAATGATACATACAGCTACAGCTCATTTGCAAGAAGGCGCACAGTGAAACCTTTAGAATTCAATGAACAAATGATTGAAAACCTGTTCACGTATGTGGCCATGACTGTTGGTCGAAACCCTTATTGTAACTTTTGTCTATCCTGATCAATGGTGAATCGGGAGAGGAATTAATTGTCATGGGAACAGAAAAGCAGCAACAAACACCAAGCAGACACACGTGGATACTGTTCTTTTACACGCTATCTTCCAAGCCTGTCAGCAATCGGATGACCGTATGGCGGAAACTCATGAAATCCGGTGCAATCCCCCTCAAGGGATCAGTCTATATATTGCCTTTCACAGCAGAACATTACGAGTTCCTGCAATGGCTGGTTGCCGAGGTCAAAGAGATGAGCGGTGATGCTGCCTTGGTTAGCATCGACAGGGTAGACACCATGAAGGATGAGGAAATATTCGATCTTTTCAATCAGGCGAGGCGTAACGACTATCTCTCTTTGGAAAAAAACATCGAGGCGATCTCCAGAAAATGGGACGCCTTCAAAAAAAGTGGTCTGGGTGGAAATGGGAAGAGCCTGTCAGCACAACTCGTCAAATTCCGGAAATCCTTTGCTGAGATTCAAAGGATAGATTTTTTTGCATCTCCGGAAGGTATCGTGCTGCAAAATAGCCTTGACCGACTTCATCAAGAATTTCAGCAGTTGCCCGGATCACCAAAGAAGTCCAATCAGATAAGGGAAATAAGCAAGAAGTCGGAAGCAGATTATAGCGGGCTGATATGGATGACTCGAAAGAACCCCTTTGTCGACAGAATGGCCTCGGCCTGGCTCATCAAACGCTTCATCGATCATGACGCCTCTTTTGCTTTCGCTGAATCGGAAGAAATGCCTCATCCTCCGGCTGGGACAGTTTTATTCGATATGTTTGACGGCGAGTTCACCCATTGTGGAGAACTCTGCACATTTGAAGTGCTTATCAGGAGCTTTGACATCAAGGACAAGGCTCTAAGAAAGATCGCTGAAATAGTCCACGATCTCGACATTAAGGATAATAAATATCTGACCCCGGAGGCTCCCGGCTTAGAGGTGATATTGGCGGGGATCAGAAAAACGGCCAAGAGCGACAATGATGCCCTGACTCAGGGTATGGCAGTGTTTGAAATGCTGTATGCCTCAAATAAATCATGAGGTTCTGAATGCCTGAAAAACCATCGTTTAGTGAAGCATTTCTCTACTGGCTGAAACCAAGGCTCATCGATGGTGGGTTATGCCTGAAAAAGATTCATTCAACAAGGAGGAACTATTATGCCGCCGACCGAAAAACATTTTGAAACCAGCTTGGGAAGAACAGGGAAAGACTATGCCGAGCTGCACCGCTGGATAGACGACCCGGACAACAAGAACGAGCGCCACGACTTCACCAGGATATGGGACTTTGCACCGCAAATCGCAGAACAGTTCGGAGAGGAAGGAGTGCGTGAGTACATTGAGCATCTCCGGGAAGATATGGAGAAAAAATTCAAGAAGATCAGGCATCAATATAAAGACGCCATGCGCGAGGCCCAAGTCTACTTCGGCATCTCCGCGAGGGAGGAGTAACCATGACCAGTGACTACCGCGTTGAACAAAGAGATATTGACCTGCTCCGCGAATCAGGCATGAACGAGAATGATCTCAACCATTCCCTGAATGTCGCTGAAAAAGCGCTGGCGATCGCCCGCCGGACAGGTGTTGAGCTTGACATGGAACTCGTCGGCCGTGGAGCTCTGTTCCATGATCTCGGCAAGATCAAGACCCATGAAATCAACCATGGCCGCATCGGCGCCGAGATGGGCGAGGCCATGGGGCTGCCCGGAGCAGTTACCGTAATCATGGAAAAACATATCCGGGGCGGGTTGACAGCCGGTGAGGCGACGGAACTGGGCCTGCCGGACAAGGATTACACTCTCCGGAGACTTGAAGAACGGATCATCATCTACGCCGACCGCCTGGTCGACATCATCCATGACGGGATCGTTGAAATCGGCAATGAATCGGAAGCAGAGGATCGATTCGTGGAAATCCTCAAGGGGTATCCCAAATACGGCAAGAACGAAATCACCCTTAATCGGTATCTGGGCTACCATGAGGAGATTCAGGGGCTGATCGCCAGACGTATCATCAACACGGAACAATTAAAAAAACTGATGGACAGCGAGACCATCACGCTCCTCGATGTGCGGCGAAAAACGGATTATGAGGCAGCGTCCCGGAAAATTCCCGGCGCGGTCTGGCGGGATCCGGAGCAGGTCAGCGAGTGGAGCGTTGATCTGCCGAAAAAGGCTCGGACCGTTATCTACTGTGTGCGTGGCGGTTCGGTAAGCCAGTCCGTGGGCAGGCAGCTTCGCGAGAAAGGCGTTGATGTCGCTTATCTCCATGGCGGACTGAAAGAATGGGCAGATCAAGGTGGAATCCTTGATTAAAGCACAAGAGACCATCCAGAGGCAGAGAGGCGAACAATGAAGCTCAGCCCTTTTCTGTTTCTCTGTGTCACGGGTTTCTTTGCCATTTTCAGCTCCACCATTTCAAAAAGCCCGGTACTGCCGCTTTTTGCCGGACACTTAGGCGCTGCGCCATTCGGCATTGGTCTTATTGCCGGAATTTCAGCCTTTGCCGGTGTTACCTTCAGCGTCCCGGCCGGCATCCTGGCCGATCGGTTCGGCAAGAAGCGGCTGATCATGATTGCCGCGACAATATTCGTCTCAGCTCCTTTTGGTTATCTCCTGGTGACCACACTCTGGCAGCTTGCCCTGGTACGCCTGTATCATGGTTTTGCCACAGCTATTTTTGTCCCGGTCGCCATGGCCCTGGTCTCCAGCCTGTCAGACAAGGAGCGCGGTGAGAAACTGGGCTGGTTCTCCACCGCCACACTTGCGGGAAGATTCCTGGCCCCGATCATTGGCGGCGCAACCCTTGGCAGTTTCTCACTTGAGGCGTCCGCCGGATACACGGCTGTCTATCTCGTTTGCGGAGGAGCGGGCGTCGTCGCTCTCATCCTTGCATATCTCTTACCCGTGCCGGAAGAAACAGGGCAAGCCGGGCAACCCTGGTCAGAAACGTATCGCGTTTTCAAAACCGTTATTGCCGACCGGAACATCCTGGTGACCTGTGTCGTTGAGGCCGCCATCCTTTTTGCCTACGGAACCTTTGAAACATTCCTGCCCCTTTACGCGGTCCAGAACGGCCTGACCGCCGCCCATGTAGGAATCCTGCTTTCAGGACAAATCATCGTGCTGGCACTCACCAAACCGATCATGGGAAAATTCTCAGACACTCATGGACGAAAGCCGCAGATATTCACGGGCGGACTGATGGGGGCGGCATGCATGGGAGGTTTTCCGCTCGTAACATCCTTCCTTCCCCTGCTCTGTCTCAGTATAATTTTCGGCCTCTGCCTTTCGGTGGTTACTTCGGCGACATCGGCCTATATCGCGGACTTGAGCAGTCCTGAAGCGCGCGGATCAGCCATGGGGATCCTCGGCTCCATCATGGATATCGGTCACACTGCCGGCCCGATCATCTCGGGGCTCGTGGCGGCTTCATTCGGCTTCGGGCAGTCTTTTGCAGCGGCGGCATTCGTACTCTTGTCCGTATCCTTATTTTTTTATCTGCACGATGGGACGACATAACGAAGATAACCGGCCAGGTAAGCCTGGAGGGCTTTTAAACTTGGTGAATCAAGACCGCCGTCCTCGCCACCCTCTGCCTCCCACTTCCAACGCCCCAGCATGGTTGCATTAACCCCGAGATTACGAGCAGCTTCAGTAATCTGATAGCCTTGTTCCGTAATCAGCTTAACTGCGGAATCCCTGAATTCCTGTGTGTATTTCTTCCTCTTCTTTGGCATTGAACACCTCCTCGTGGGCATCTAATCCACTCTTAAAAAAGTGTCCATTTTTATTATGCCACCTCAGAATCGCCAGGAGGCAAAGGATTGAATCCGTTCAGAGCATGACTATCAAGTGAACCTCAAGGCTGAACTTGAAATCCGGCAGCTTCATGACAAGATGGATCACCTGCTTTCGCATCAGTGGGGCCGCCTTGCCAAGATACAGGAAATTCAACTTAATTTACTGGCAGAGCTTGCCAGGAGAGGATAACAAATGAAAAAGATTTTTTCTTATGGCGCTCTCAAGCCTGGGCAAAGACCGGAGAATCGATATGTTTTCTGACGTCATGCGACCCTGCATATTATGTTAATTATTGGGGCGACTGTCAGCGTGCTTCAAAGCATCTTGTTGAAATCACAAGATTAAATGTGTTTTTTTGGATCGGTAAGGCCGTATCCGTCATTTCTTCAGGTGCTTCTTTACTTTCTTCCTCGACCCATTCCACTTTCGTTCCGGCCGTATCCATCCCCTGAACCGTCACGTGGTGCAATATCCGGAGGTCCGCTGTATTTCTGTTGTTCTTCTTTTGTCATATTTATGAATCTTTTTTGCCATTCATAATGAAAAGCTTTCCGCTCCTCAGCCGGGGCGGCCCGCATCGTTCCTCTCATTTGCGCCAGTTCTTCGGTGGGCATGGAGCTGTAATCCGTTGCACCGAAGGCAGGAGCCGCAGAAAGAACGAAACCGATAAGTGCCAGGGCGATGTTGCTTGTTTTTCTCTTCATGACTGTTCCCTCCATAAATTTTGAATGATCTAAACCAGTCCCTGATCGAGCATGGCATTGACCACCTTGATAAAACCGGCAATATTGGCGCCTGCCACATAATTGCCGGATAAACCGTATTCGGAAGCGGCATCCATACATGTTCTGTGGATTGATTTCATGATGATTTTCAGTCGGTTGTCCACCTCGTCCCGGGGCCAACTGATGCGCATGGAATTCTGGGCCATTTCAAGGCCGGATACCGCAACTCCCCCGGCATTTGCCGCCTTGCCGGGGGCATAAAGCAGTTTGTTGTCAAGAAAGATGTCAACCGCTTCCGGGGTAGACGGCATATTGGCCCCTTCACTGACCAGCCGCACCCCGTTTCTCACAAGATTTGCCGCATCCGTGCCGTTTAATTCATTTTCCGTAGCTCCTGGCAGAGCGCAGTCAGCCGCGTGAGTCCAGAGGGGATTGTGGTCCAGTAAAGGGTCGACAGCTGTGTAAACAGCTTCAGGATAGGTATCGGCATATTCCTTGATCCGTCCGCGCCGGATGTTTTTAAGCTGTTTGACAAAGGAGAGTTTTTCCCGGTCAATTCCCTTTTCGTCATAAATGTAGCCGGACGAGTCGGACAGGGTCAGAACCGTACCTCCGAGTTCAATGATTTTTTCAGCGGTATACTGGGCCACGTTTCCGGAGCCTGAGATGAGGCATTTCTTGCCCGCAAAGCTGTCATTGTGGACGGCCAGCATCTCGGCGGCAAAATAGACATTACCGTAACCTGTGGCTTCCGGCCGGATCAGGCTGCCGCCCCAATTGAGGCTTTTCCCGGTGAGTACTCCGGTGAATTCGTTGCGCAGTTTTTTGTACATGCCGAAGAGAAATCCTATCTCGCGCGCGCCGACGCCGATGTCGCCTGCGGGAATATCGGTATTTGGGCCGATATGGCGATGAAGTTCGATCATGAAGCTCTGGCAGAAGCGCATCACCTCATTGTCGGATTTGCCCTTGGGGTTGAAGTCGGAGCCGCCCTTGCCGCCGCCCATGGAAAGGGTGGTGAGGCTGTTCTTGAAGACCTGTTCAAAGGCAAGAAATTTGATGATGCCGAGGTTAACCGAAGGATGAAAGCGCAGGCCGCCCTTGTAGGGGCCGATGGCGCTGTTCATTTCAACCCGGAAACCGCGGTTGACATGAACCTGCTCCTGATCGTCCATCCACGGAACGCGGAACATGATAACCCGTTCCGGTTCGGTTATCCGTTCAAGAATTGCGGACTGACGAAATTCAGGATGGCGGTCAAGAACGGGCTTGACGTTTTCAAGGACTTCCTGGACAGCCTGATGGAATTCTTTTTCAGCCGGATCCTTTTCCTTGATATGTTGCATAATGTCGTTCATCGACTGGAATCCTCAAGTAGAATGGGTGAAGAAGTGCGCTGATAGTAAAAAAAATTTTATCACATGAGTTTTCATAATCCAAAGAAGAAGTTTCCCGGCAGGGGAATCTTACGCTGGTGAAATCATCTCGTTGCCATTACAATGAAAACAGTCTTATTTTAAATAATTCTGAAAATACAGAGACGTATTTCATGCAGGAAGTCACTCTTGGATTGGCTGTTTTACTGGCAACGGGAATGCTGGTTGCAAAGGCTGGACAGTTGCTCAAGCTTCCTTCCGTCACCGGATACATTCTGGCAGGGCTTCTGCTCGGGCCCAGCGGTTTCAGGCTGGTGACGGCGGAAAGTGTCGGCCACAGCCTTGATCATTTCACCCAGATCGCCCTGATGCTCATCGCCTTTGGCATCGGCGAGCAGATTGAGCTGAAACGGGTACACCAGGCGGCGAAAAGTATCACCCTGATAGGATGTTTCGAAGCAACGGCCGCCTTTCTCTTTGTTTCATGCGGTTCATATGTTGCCGCCCGATTATGCGGGGTCAACTGCGACATCTGGCGGATGAACGATTATTTTGTCCTCAGCCTTCTGCTTGGCTCTGTTTCCGTGGCCACGGCTCCCGCCACAACCCTGCATGTCATGCGGGAAATCAAGGCCAAAGGACCGTTGACCTCGACTCTGATGGCGGTGGTGGCCATTGATAACGGTCTGGCCATCATATTTTTCGGCCTGGCCATGTCCATTGCCGGACAGGTGATCGGTGCAGGCGGAGAGGGGCTGTCTGCGGCACTGTTGAAAAGTATCCTGGAAATCACCCTGGCGCTGTTGGCAGGAGTGGTGTCCGGTCTGGCAATTTCCTTTGTCCTGCATCGGCTCAAAGGACACGGTGAAATGCTGACGGCAGGCCTTGCCCTGCTCCTGCTCTGCGGCGAATTATGCCGGCTTTTTCATCTTTCTCCACTTCTTGCCGGTATGGCGGCGGGTTTTACCGTGATCAACCGGGTCACCAGGGATGTCCGCCTTTTCCGGGCTTTGAACGCATTTGAACCCCCTATTTATGTTCTTTTTTTTACCCTGGCGGGGACACATCTTGATCTTTCCGTCATCGGCAGCGCCGGTTGGGTCGGTCTGGTCTATTTTGCATTCAGGGTGCTGGGGAAATATTGCGGGGCATTTTCCGGAGCATGGTTTGCCGGTGCAACCATTCCGGTAAGGAACTATCTTGGTCTTGCCCTTGTTCCCCAGGCAGGTGTGGCCATCGGTCTTATTTTTCTGATCGGCGGAGAACCAGGTCTTGCCGTATTTGCCGAAGTGATCACCCCGGTGGTGCTCGTCGGGGTGATGCTGTCGGAACTGTCAGGACCGGTGTGCGGCAGAATTGCCGTGGCTAAAGCAGGGGAGATCCGCGAATGGAAGTCCACCCGCAGAAGCTGGAACGGTGAAAACAATACAGGTCTTGGCGGAGAAAGGTCTCGCGCCCCCGACGACGTTGGCCTGGTTCCCTGGACCTGGAATAAATTGCAGCCCCATGACGACCCGGATGGGGTGGTGGTATTCGGCGCATCCCATCCGTTGACGGTATGTGGCCTTGCAAGGGTTGCAACCATTCTGGCCCATCATTACAGGGTAATCCCGATGTCTGTTCGGGTGCTTCATCCTTCCAGCAGGTCTTTTTCACTGCATGGGTCAATTGACAGTCTCTTTTCCGGGGAAAAAGAAGAGGTGAACAGTCTGGGCTATGAACTCGCAACCGAAATGATTCCAGACAGGGATATCGCTTCCGGGCTTGTTGCCGCAGTGGAATATAACCTTGCCCGCGCTGTGGTACTCGGCTATCCTCTTCATGATACAGTGCAGGGATTTCAGGAGATTCTGGAAAAAGTGGCGAAAAATGTCGCCTGTCCGGTGGTGGTCGTCCGGTTTTACGGCGAATTTCATACGGAAAAAATTCTTGTACCGGTGCGCAGCATGGAGGAGCTCAATGACGTTGAGCCGATTGTTCATGCCCTGTCCCGGATCGGTGAACACAGGTTGACCCTGCTTTACCTTCTCTCATCCGATGAGTCCGATGAACGGGTGGAGCAGAAAATGGAAACCATGAAGTCATGGGCGAAAAAACTTGCAATTACTTCACAGATCGATTTTCAGGTGGAAAGGACTGAAGCCAGACAGGAAACAATACTCCATGAATCAGAAAGGCATGATCTTGTGGTAATGGGCTTTTCCCGTAAGAATCTGATAAAAAAACTTTTTTTCGGTTCGCTTGCGGAAACGGTGGCAAGGTCGCTCAATAAACCGCTGCTGATTGTGTATCGGCCGAAAAATGAGGCGTTGTTGCCTGACTCTTAACAAAATGAGGAGACGATGGATTCCGATTTTATAAATACCCATTATTTTCTGGCAGATGGTCCGGATCTGCCGACGAGTATAAACAAGGTGAACCATTTTTTTGCCTCAACCGTACTGGTCAAGTATGAGCAGGTGAGAGTGGAGAAAGAGGAAGCCTTTTCCTCGGTGGATGAAAGGTTCGCGGAAATGCTTGATCAGGCGATTGCCGGCAATGGCGGGTTGCTCAATAAACTGCTTGGCGAACTTGAGGCGGAAGGTTTTGCCGAACTCAGCCGCTGGAGCACAATGCCCCAGGGGTATCTGAGCAAGACCGTCCACGCCGTGGCCCATATGCTGGACGGTTTTTTCGGGGTTGATTCCGCTTTCTACAATCTGGTCGACGATTCCCACTGGGTATCGGAAACGCTGATGGAGCGGATCAAAAAATCACCGGACGGTTTCTGGCTCATCAAGGCAGTCGGCATTTCCCATATGCCGGAAATGGACCGGATACCTTTCCTGCGCCGTCACGGCAGGGAGTAATTTCAGGAAGCAACCTCGATGGGCAGATACTCGGGTTTCCAGCGCATCTTGGCAATCAGGGTGGCAAGGCGCTCGGGGTCGTTGTCATGCTGGAAATCACTGAATGCGCAAAGATGTCCCACATTGGACTTGATTGCCGTCTCGCCAACCGCCTGGGCCACCTTTTCACTGACATCCCTTAGACTGGTCACCGGCGGCAGAAGTTCTCCCCGCTCCATGGCGCTGCTTGTGACGCAGCGGGAAACCGCATGTGCCGCTGCGGTAAAAAAGGACGGCAGCACCTCCTTGGCGCCGGAGGCGATAATGCCGAGCCCAACCCCCGGGAAGACAAAAACGTTGTTGCACTGGGCCACCTTGTATGTGTGACCGTTATGGGCCACCGGCGGGAATGGGCTGCCTGTGGCGACAAGCGCCCGGCCATCCGTCCAGCGGTAAATGTCCTCCGGCAGAGCCTCGGTCATTGACGTAGGATTGCTTAAGGGCAGAATGACAGGTCGAGAAGTATTCCCCAGAGCTGCCTTTATCACCTCTTCCGTAAAACATCCGCCCTGACCGGAAGTGCCGATCAAAACCGTCACTTTTTCGTGTTTCACCACATTGACCAGAGAGCCGTCGCCGTCCTGCCGGTACCAGGGGAGCTGGGCCGGATCCTTGGCGAATTTTTCCTTGTACGGTTCAAGTTTGCGATTTATCGTCACCAGTCCGCGACTGTCCAGGGTAAAGATGCGACTGCGGGCTTCCTGTGCAGTCAAACCGTTCTCCAGCAGCGCGGTTTCTATCTGGTCGGCAATGCCTACCCCGCCGGCGCCCGCGCCGTGGATGAGATAGACCTGATCCTCCGGTTTTTCTTGTTTTATCCGCATGGCGGTGAGGATTCCTGCGAGTGTTACAGCCCCTGTCCCCTGGATATCGTCATTAAAGGAGATCAGGTCATGCAGGTATGCATCCCGGATGGCAAAGGCGTTTTGCTTGGAAAAGTCCTCCCACTGGCAAAGGGCATTGGGAAAGACGGCCCGGAATGCCTTGGCGAAACGCTGAACAAACCTGATATACTCATCCCCGGTCAGCCTTGCATGACGCCAACCGAGATAGTATTCATCTTCCAGCAGGGCCTTGTTGTTGGTGCCCACATCGAGAGAAACCGGCAGACAGTGCCAGGGGGCAATTCCCGCGCCCTGGGTATAAAGCATCAATTTCCCCAGGCAGATGGCAATGCCTCCCGCCCCCTGATCGCCGATACCGAGGATGCCCTGGTTGTCGGTGACCACCGCCACCCTGATTCCCTGGTGAACATAGGCGCGCAGGATTTCTTCGGCCCGGTCGATGTTGCCGGGGTAGAAATGGATGCCGTTGGCAGTGCGGAATATGGATGAATAACGCTGACAGGCGAGGCCCACAGTGGGGGTGTAGATGATGCCCATCAGTTTTTCGATGTCGCTTTTGATCAGGGCATGGGCCAGGGTGGCGTTGCGGTCGAAGAGGGCCCTGATATAGATGTAGCGTTCGATGTCGTTTTCTTTGCTTCGCACCTTTTCGGCGCTGTTGACCACCTGCACTGCAAGATCACGGGGTGAGGGCGGGAAAGCGCCGTCAAGTCCGAGACGTCTTCGTTCCTCTTCGCTAAAGGCCGTGCCTTTGTTGATGTAGTTGAAATACTGGAGGGCAAGACCCGGTTTTTTGACGATAAGTGCTTCGGTATTGCCGTATTCGCCATACTTGAATGCGTAGATGTTTTCCGCCATAATTTCAACCTTGTTTGTTTAGTTGCCGAAAAGTCCCTTGAGTGCGTCCATTGCCTTCTGCATGTCCTGATTGTCAGCACCGTTCTCTCCTGGCGGAGGAGTGCCGACACCCGGCTGCGCGCCGCCCATTGAGAGGCCCTGTTGCTGCATTTTTTGCTTGGCGTCCGGGGATTTCAATGTGTCAATCGTTGATTTTGCCATGACGCGTGCCATTTCGTCAGCCTGCAGGTCGTGTTCGATGGCGACACCAGCGGGCGGACTGAAGACATCTGCGCCAACAGTTCCTTTGTTAATTGCGGTGGCTGCAGAGGAAAATTGCATCCCCATCATGTTAACGTCTGCTTTCAGGGGGATATCCGTCCCGTGGATGGAATAGGTGGTGGTTCCGGCAAGGGTGACAAGATCACAATCATAGCCGAGTATTTTTCCGGCATTCTGCTGGACGGAACCCTGCATGCCCTGAACGGCTGACATGCCCATTTCTTCAGCGTTTTTTCCGACCATCTGCTTTTCATTGCTTGACAGTTTATTGTATTCCTCAATCATGAATTTAACGGGATTTGTCACCTTGGTGCCGGTTTTCTCATTCATGTCGACGTTGTAAATCCAGTCTGGTGAGGTTATTTCCACTTGATTTGTCGATGTCGTGATGCCCATGATCTTAGTCGTTGTTTTACGGTATTTGGCCCGCTCTTTCCCGTAGTCCCGGATATAAAGCGTTTCCGTTCCGCTCTCCGAACCGGTGAAGGTGTAGTCGATGGTCGCTTCCTGGAAGGGCAGTTTAACGTCCCAGGGGTTTTGATCCGCCATGACGGGGGAGCTGCAAAAGAAGCTGAAAAACAGAAGATTGGCAAAAAAGGCAAATGTTTTGTTCATGTTTATGACCTCATCAATTGGTTTGTGTTTAGGGACTTGTACTTGAAATAATACTGAAGAAAGAACATGAATAACAAGGCATTTTTAAGCCTTGAGATCAAATGCCGCGCTGAAAAGTTTTCTGGTGTAGGGATGGACCGGATCGGCAAAGATGTTTTTTGACGACCCGCTTTCAACGATCTTGCCATCCTTCATTACGGCCACCTCCTCGGCGAGCGCCCTGACCACCCGCAGATCATGGGAGATAAAGAGATAGGTGATGCCATATTTTTTCTGCAGGCTGCGCAGGAGATCAATGATCTGTGCCTGGATGGTCATATCAAGCGCGCTGGTGGGCTCGTCAAGCACGATGAATGTCGGCTTAAGCGCGATGGCCCGGGCGATGGCGATCCGCTGACGCTGACCGCCTGAAAATTCGTGGGGATAGCGTTCGGCTATTTCCGGGGTCAGACCGACTTCCTGGAGAACGGACTCAACGAGTTCTCGCCTTTTTTCCTTTGTGCCGCCGATATTGTGCACCTTGAGCCCCTCTTCGATGATTTCAAAGACGGTAAGCCTTGGGGAAAGGGAGGAGAAGGGGTCCTGAAAAACGATCTGCAGTTGACTGCGTAATGTGCGCATTTCTCCGCTGCTTTTCTCAAGAAGGCTGTCGCCCTGGTAGACAATGGTCCCCCGGCTCTGCACAAGGCGGAGGATGGAAAGGCCCAGGGTGCTTTTGCCCGATCCGGACTCGCCAACCACGGCAAATGTTGTTCCCCTGCGAATAACAAGGCTTACTGTATCAACCGCCTTGATTTCACCCACTTTTCGTTTGAAAAAACCTTTTTTGATGGGAAAATGGCAACAGAGATCGGTAATGGTAAGCAAGGGGAGGGCATTTGCCTGGTACAGAGGGTCTCCCTTCGGCACGCTGTCCAGCAGTGTTTTTGTATAGGAATCGGACGGCGAGGAAAAGATTTCGTTTGTCGCGCCATGTTCAACAATGCGTCCCTCGTGCATGATGTACACGTAATCCGCCACCTTTTTCACCATATGCAGGTCATGGGTGATGAGCAGGATGGCCATGCCCAGTTCCGACTGCAGGTTCTGCAGAAGGGTAAGAATCTGGGCCTGAATTGTCACGTCAAGGGCCGTAGTGGGTTCGTCGGCAATGAGCAGCTTCGGTCGGCAGGCCAGGGCCATGGCAATCATCACCCGTTGCCGCTGACCGCCGGAAAGCTGGTGGGGAAAACTGGCCATCCTGCTTTCCGGATCGGGTATGCCGGTTTTTTCCAGAAGCTGCACCGCCTTGTGCCAGGCCTCCTTTCCCGAGATGTTCTGGTGCAGCGTGAGCGGTTCCATGAGCTGATCACCGATGGTGTAGACCGGATTCAGCGAGGTCATGGGCTCCTGAAAGATCATGGCGATATCATTGCCGCGTATTGTCCGCAGTTTCTCCTCCTGCTGGCCGAGCAGATTGTTTCCCTCAAAGAGTATCTTGCCGCTGCATCTGAAGGCCTCTCTGTCGAGAAGCTGGAGAATGGAAAGGGCGGTTACCGACTTTCCGGAACCCGACTCGCCGACCAGCGCCACGGTTTGACCGGAACAAAGGGACAGGGATACATCACGCAGAACTTCCTCATCGCCGTCCTGAGAGTGAAATTCGCCGTGGAGATTCTGTATGTCGAGCAGCTTGCCTTTCATTTCAGACCTTGCGGGGATCAAAGGTTTCACGCAGTGCTTCCCCGATAAAAATGAGGAGGATCAGGGTGCCGACGAGAACAATGAAAGTGCTCAGCGACAGCCACCAGGCGTCAATGTTGGCTTTGCCCTGGGCGAGGAGTTCGCCGAGGCTCGGAGTGGGCGGCGGGACGCCAAGCCCAAGGAAATCAAGGCTGGTCAACGCAAGAATGGCGCCTGACATGCGAAAGGGAAGAAAGGTGATCACCGGTGTCATGCCGTTTGGCAGAAGGTGGCGGAACATGATGGTGGCGTCACCGACACCCATGGCCTTGGCCGCCGTCACGTAATCGAGGTTGCGGCTCTTGAGGAATTCCGCCCGCACGTAGTCGGACAGACCCATCCAACCGAACATGGAAAGCAGAACAAGGAGCAGAAGCAGGCTCGGTTTGAAGATGGAAGAAAAAATAATGAGCAGATAAAGTTCCGGCATGGAGCCCCATATTTCAATAAACCGTTGGAAAAAGAGATCAGTCCTGCCCCCGAAATATCCCTGGATCGCTCCGGCAAGGATGCCGAGCAGGGTTCCCACTGCGGTGAGGGCAAGGCCGAAAAGGATGGAAAGTCTGAATCCATAGAACAATCGCGCCAGAACATCACGTCCCCGATCATCAGTGCCGAGCAGGTTTTCCCTTGTCGGCGGAGAAGGAACCGGGACATCAAGGTTCGGGTTGATGGAGGAATAGCTGTGCGGGTTGAGGGGAAAGAATACCTTGTTGCCGCTACTGGTTATTTTTTCGAGAATGTAGGGGTCCCGATAATCTGTTTCTGTGGCGAAATCTCCGCCAAAGGTTGTTTCCGGGTAGCTCGTGAGCAGCGGATAATACAACTTGCCTTCATAAACAACCAGAAAGGGCTTGTCGTTGCTGAGAAGTTCGGCGCCCAGGCTGAAGACAAAAAGAACGGTAAAGAGAATGAGGCTGTAATAACCCCGGCGGTTTGCCTTGAATTTCTGCCATCGCCGCTGCAGCAGGCTGTTTCTCTTTTTCTTTTTAATTGCCATAAGTTGTATCGTGTCGACTGGTTACTGAGCGCTGTCAAAGGTGATGCGCGGGTCAACCACCACATAGCTGAGATCTGAAAGAAGCCGGGAAAACAGACCGATGATGGTAAAGAAATAGAGGGTGCCGAGCACCACCGGGTAATCACGGTTCAAGATCGATTCGTAGGCCAGCAGCCCCATCCCGTCAAGTGAAAAAATTGTTTCAATCAGCAGACTGCCGGTGAAAAAAGCGGCGATGAACGAACCGGGAAATCCGGTGATAATCGGGATGATGGCGTTGCGGAAAACATGGTGGTAGAGCACCATGTTTTCGCTTAAGCCCTTGGCGCGGGCGGTCAGCACATATTGCTTGCGGATTTCTTCCAGAAAGCTGTTTTTGGTGAGTAGCGTCATGACGGCCAGGCTGCCCATCGCGCTTGAAATGATGGGCAGCACCATGTGCCAGAGATAATCGAGGATCTTGCTCATCATGTTCATTTCCGCCCAGTTGTCGGACACGAGTCCCCGCAGGGGGAAAATGGACCAGAAACTGCCCCCGCCGAAAAGAACAATGAGCAGGATGGCCAGGACAAATCCGGGAATCGCGTAGCCGATCAGGATGATTGTACTGGTGAAGATGTCAAAACGTGAACCGTCCCGCACCGCCTTTTTGATGCCGAGGGGAATGCACACCCCGTAAACAATAACGAAAGACCAGAGCCCAAGGGACATGGAAACAGGCAGTTTTGAGATGACGAGATCAACGACGCTTCTGTGGTGGTAGTATGAGTTGCCGAAGTCAAAGACCAGATAGTTGCTCATCATGGTGAAAAAACGCTCCACCGGTGGTTTGTCAAAACCATAGAGCGCCTTGATTTCCGCAAGTCTTTCCGCATCAAGACCCTGGCTCGCCTGGTAGAGACTTGTTGCGGCTCCGCTTACCTCGCTCCCCCGTGACGAACGCTGCATGTCGGCGATCAAACGCTCAACAGGCCCCCCCGGCACAAACTGGGTAACGGTGAAGGTGATGAGCATAATGCCGAACAGGGTCGGGATCATGAGCAGTATGCGGCGGAGAATGTAGGTAAACATAAGGGAAAGTGCCTAAAGTTTAAAGTGCACTAAAGTGCCTGAAGTTTGAAAATACTTTTGGCGATATAGTCATTTTAAATTAATTAAATTTATTGAAGTTGAACTCATATGGGTACTTTTAGAGGGCAGAAAGCGGTTTCTTCTTTAGGCACTTTAAACTTTAGCGCATTTTAGGCATTCTCAAATGCTCTTCCACCATGTCATCAGAAGTTGAAACGGGGAATAATAAAGCGGCAGGGTATCCGGCCGTGAAAACTTGTTCCAGAAGGCCAGCCGATAGTTGGCGAGATACCAGTTCGGCACGACAAAATAATTGTACCAGAGAACGCGGTCAAGCGCTTTGCAGGCAGCGGTGAGTTCTTCCTGGGTTTTTGCGTAGATGATGCGGTCAACCAGCTGGTCCACCACCGTATTCTTGATGCCGATGGTGTTGCGTGAGCCCTCCTTGTCAGCGGCCCCGGTGGTCCACATGTCACGTTGTTCATTGCCAGGCGACTGGGACTGCCCGAACACATCCACCGTCATGTCGAAATCAAATTTCTGCATGCGCCGGACGTAAAGCGCCGGGTCAATGGTCCGATAGGAGGCATTGATACCCAGTGTCTGCAGGTTTTTGACAAAATCAGCCATGACCCGCTCAAATGAAGGGGAAACGAGCAGGATCTCAAAAGTAAGCGGTTCCTTTTGCGGGTTTACGAGTTTGCCGTTGTCAATGGTCCAGCCCGCATCGGCCAGCAGCTTTTTCGCCTGCCGCAGATTATTGCGCAGCGCTTGGGGAGAACCGGTCACAGTCGGTGTGAGGGGTGTGGTAAATACCTCATCGGGAACCTGACCCTTGAACGGTTTCAGCATTTCCAGTTCAAGACCTTCGGGCAGACCGGTTGCTGCAAGATCCGAGTTGCTGAAGTAGCTGCTTGTCTGCGTGTATTGGTCGAAAAAGAGGGTCTTGTTGGTGCGGTCGAAATCAAAGGCAAGCCCGATGGCCCGGCGGACCCTGATGTCGTCAAAAAGAGGCTTTCGTATGTTGAAAATAAAGGCCTGCATGCCTTGGTTGTTTTTGTGGGGAAAAAGCTCCTTGACGATTTCGCCTTTGTCAAAACGGCTTCCCTGCAGGTCCCGGGCCCACTGCTTGGCAATATTGACATGCATGAAGTCAAATTCACCGGCCTTGAATGCTTCCACCGCAACTATCTGGTCTTTGAAGAATTTATAGGTGATGGTGTCAAAATTGAACATGTTTCGTCGTGAGGGCAGGTCGTTCCCCCAGTAGTCGGGATTTCTCTGGTAGGTGATGGATTTTCCCTGCTTGAAGTCGCTGACTATATAGGGGCCGCTACCCACCGGCGCGGTCATGTTCGGAGAATTGAAGGGATGTTTTTCATAGAAGGACTTGGACAGCACAGGGAGCTGGCTGGCTATCATGTGGATTTCCCGGTTCGGTCGGGCAAAGTGTAAACGGATCACCCGCGGTCCGAGAATCTCGGCATGGCTTATGTCGTGATAGTAGGAGGCGTAAAAGGGGTGGGCATCCTGGCTTTTCAGGGTGTCCAGTGAAAATTTCACATCGTCAGCGGTGATCGGCGTTCCGTCGGAAAAATGGGCTTTTTCGTTCAGGGTATAGGTGACCGACATGCGGTCTTCGGCGAGTTGTATATCATCGGCGATCAATCCGTACTCGGCAAAAGGCTCGTCAAGGGTTGATGCTGCCAGGGTTTCGAAAACAAGTTCGGAAAGGCCGTCTGGGGCGGAACCCTTCATGGTGTAAGGGTTCATTTTATCAAAACTTCCCAGAGAATGAAGGACCAGTGAACCTCCCTTGACCGCTTTCTCGGAAGCGTAATCAAAACGGGAAAAACCTGGGGGATATTTCAGTTTACCGTCAATGCTTACGCCGTGGGCGGCAATGGCTGTGCCGTTGTTGATGATACCGAAGGCGGTCAGGGCAAGCAGGGCGGTCCTTAGAAGAGGCATGGCGGAAAAGAATTTCAGGAGAAAAGTCATAGTGGATTTCATGGTGTTTTTTTCAACAGGAGTTTGTTTATCAGTGACAGAGATGAGGCCATGATGTTGGCCACCAGGGTGAGGATATCAGCGTCATGATCGTTGAAATTGGACTTTCTTTTATTCATCACCTCGACAACGCCGATGATTTCCCCGCTAACATGCAGGGGTGCAGCGAGAATGTTGTTTATTTTCATTTCATCATGATAGGCCTTATCGTGGAAAAGTTCGTCCACGGATGATCCTGAAACATAGGCCGCCCTGGCATGGCGAAAAACCCAGCCGGAAAGGCCCTTGTCAAGGGGCAGCGATTTTCCTTCAAGACGTTTCTTGTGCTGCCCCGTGTGGATGGCGATGAGCATTTCGGTTTTCAGGATGTCGATCAGCAGCAGGGAACCGGAATCACACCGCAGGAGTTCCAGTGTTACCTCGATAATCTGTCCGAAAACCCACGGATCGTCATAGAGATTCTGGGCCAGCAGTGAAATCTGGAGAAGATTAAGCAGTTCATTGCCGGTCAGGCGCTGGGTCAGTTGTTCGGGCAGGAGCTGGGAGAGAAGACCGGCGCGGAGCGACTTTGGTTCGACTGCCTTCATCTCCATAAGGATATCGCCGAGCCGCGTATTGTCCGGCGATGGTGACTTGAGCCATTCGAGCATTTGAAGGGAGAGATTCGTTGAGGACTGACGGGTTCTATTTTTGGCCGAGGAGATATTTTTTCGCTGTCTTGTCAGTGCCTCGGTAATGGTGTCTTGGGGCACAAGACCAAGCTGCTGGAGGATATCGCCGAGCCGTTGCCACTGGACGCGCTGTTTTAGCAGCTGACCGGAAATGTTGGCGATGATGTTCTCAAGGTAGGGGTTTCTGCCGTCGGCAAAAAAAACGACCAGGTATTGGTCCATCCTGTCAAAGAGGGAGAGTCTGGGGAGGACAAAATTTTCATAGAATTCCGGAGTGCTGTCCAATATCTCGTGAAAAGTGCCGAAAATGTGGACTGATCGATCTTCCAGGTTTTTCCGGCCTTCGCTGTCGTATGCCTCGAGAAACTCGTCATGCAGATCCCGCAGGCGGCTGATATAGTTGATGTCGGCCATCTGGGCGACAAGGTCGGCTGTGGCAACCATTCTGGCCATGACGCTTTCCGCCTTGCTTCGGAAAACGGACAGGTCCGGCTCTCTGTTGAATTCGGTAATATCGATGGTATTACAAATAAAAATAATTTCATTTTCATCCCATCGGTTTGCAGACAGGTAATTGCGGGCAAGATCCCTGCTGCGCTGGACATGGGAGAAAGTGTACTTGCCTCCCGTGCCCTCGGAATCGTTTTTATCTTTCAGGTAGCCGCTGTCATGGAAAAGTGAAGCCGCCATTCCGCAGAGAAACATTCTGTCCGATAACTTGTCATCCCCCTGTTTTATTCTGTTCCAGCCGGTCGCCATCCGGGCCGTTGCAAGGGCGACTTCAAGACTGTGATCAATGTTGTGATACTCCACCTGGCAGGCTTCGTGTGATTGCCATTTCCCTTCATAAAGGAACAAGACATCCTGGAAAAGTTTGTCAAATTGCGTATTTGCATCCAAAGCGCTGAATTCGTCCTTGAACAAGTTGGAAATCTGCACGATAAGAGTCTGCCGGTGTGTTGGTTTTTGCCGGGAGAGCGGATCATCAGGGCGATGGGAGGAGGTTTTTTTAGCCATGAGAAGGAATATGCGTTATTGTGGTAGAGGGATTTGTGAAAGACAATTCATTGAATTTTATAGCATATTATGAAGACGATACAAACTATAAAAAAATTGATTATCTTATCAGGATTGATTAATCTGCCCTTCACGTTATTGTGATCATAACCGGCAACCATCTGGAGGAAAAAGAACCATGGGTAAAACCATAACGGAAAAGATTTTTGAGGCGCATCAACGTGATGTCCCCTCTGATAATAATGTTGTGCTCGATATTGATGTGGTCATGTGCCATGAAATCACCACTCCCATTGCAATCAATGACTTGACTGAGCGGGGGATGGACAGGGTGTTTGATCCGAACAAGATCAAGGTGGTCATCGATCACGTCACACCGTCCAAGGATTCGAAAACAGCCACCCAGGCAAAAATTCTCCGTGACTGGGCCAGACGGCAAGGTATCAGGGATTTCTTCGATATCGGCGCAAACGGCGTCTGTCACGCCCTGTTTCCGGAGAAGGGTTTTATCCGGCCCGGTTACACGGTCATCATGGGAGACTCTCACACCTGCACCCACGGTGCCTTTGGGGCATTTGCCGCCGGCATAGGCACCACTGATCTGGAGGTGGGAATCCTCAAAGGGGTCTGTTCATTCCGTTTGCCGGAGACCATGAAGATTGCCATTACCGGCGAGCTGCCGAAGGGAGTCTATGCCAAGGATGTTATCCTGAAAGTCATCAAGGAACTGACTGTGAACGGCGCCACCGACAAGGTGATGGAATTTGTCGGGCCGGTGGTGGAGAAGATGAGCATGGAGTCTCGCATGACGCTCTGCAATATGGCCATTGAAGCCGGAGCCACCTGCGGAGTCTGCATGCCGGACCGGGTTACCGCCGAATATCTCTGGCCTTTTATCAAGGAGCAGTACGATTCCCTTGATGCTGCCGTCGCTGATTTCCGGAAATGGCATTCCGATGCGGATGCGAAATACGTGGCTGAGAAGACCTTTGACGTTTCAGGTCTGGTGCCCCAGGTGACGTATGGTTTTAAGCCCGATGAAGTGAAGGATGTCACCGATTTGACTGGCACAAGAGTTGACCAGGTGTACATTGGGTCGTGTACCAACGGCCGGATCGAGGATTTGCGGGCCGGGGCGGAGATCCTGAAAGGGCGGACAATTGCCCCCACCGTGCGCGGCATCCTGTCGCCGGCTACGCCAAAAGTATACAGTCAGGCCATGGAAGAGGGATTGATAAAGATTTATATGGATGCGGGCTTCTGCGTAACCAATCCCACCTGCGGTGCCTGCCTCGGCATGAGTAACGGTGTTCTTGCCCAGGGCGAGGTGTGCGCCTCCACCACCAACCGGAATTTTAACGGCCGGATGGGTAAGGGTGGCATGGTGCATCTGATGAGTCCGGTTTCTGCTGCAGCTGCTG
Organism: Pseudomonadota bacterium; assembly: GCA_043809085.1. Classification (GTDB taxonomy): domain Bacteria; phylum Desulfobacterota; class Desulfobulbia; order Desulfobulbales; family SURF-16; genus DB1. The sequence goes on from JAZDEG010000032.1 coordinate 44,017, forward strand.
CGGTGAAGGGAGAGATTGTTGATCCGAGGGATTTTATATGAAAAATGAGGTTTTTATGAAAACATTTGGCGGTCCGGCCCTTTTCCTGGACAGAAGCGATATCAATACCGACGAGATCATTCCGGCAAAATATCTGACCGAGAATTCGAAACTTGCGTTGAAGCCCTTCATCCTTGAAGATCTGAAACTGGAAGGTTTTGATCCTGCTGAAGATATCAAAAACAAAGGGGTGGTCGTTACCCGTTCCAATTTCGGCTGTGGTTCATCCAGGGAGCATGCTGTCTGGGTGTTTGAGGTCAATGATATCAATGTAGTCATTGGGGAGAGTTTTGCCCGGATTTTCCGCCAGAACATGTTCAACTGCGGTATGCTGGCAATCGAGCTGACCAAAGAAGACATTGACACCCTCTTTTCCCTTGGCAGGGATGTCGTTATCTCGGTTGATATTGACAGGGAAACGATAACCGCGAAAGGCGAGAAGGAGTTCAGCTGCGGTTTCAGTTTGAACTCCTTTGACAAGGATCTGGTTTTGGCCGGCGGCTGGCTGGCCTTTGCGGATAAAAACTATTGATTCGCGTCTCTCTTGCGAGAGTGTTGCCGGTAAAAATATTTTTTACGGACCATTACAAAAAGCAGGAATCCCGTCCGGCGTTATTGCCGTGCGGGATTTTTGTTTGATAAACGAGCAGGTTTCATTCTTTTATGCCCTTTTCCGTAACCATTGAAAAACTGATAATCGGCGGTCTGGGCCTGGGGCGTCTTCCTGACGGCAAGGTGGTTCTCGTTCCTGGCGCTCTGTCGGGGGAAGAGGTCGTCGTTGCCCAGGTCTCCGGCAAGAAAAGTTTTATTACCGCCCGTTTGATTGATGTCGTGAAGCCGTCATCTTTCCGCACAGAACCGCCGTGCCCGTATTCCGAACGTTGCGGCGGCTGTGATTTTCAGCACGTGCATCCAGCCCGTCAGGGGGAGCTGAAAAATCTGATTTTACAGGAGCAGCTCCAGCACAACGGTTTCAGTTCCCGTTATATGGATTTTCTGCAACAGCCATTGCCCTCACCCGGATCATTCCACTATCGGCAACGCATCAGGCTGCATGTAGACCAGGATGGCAGACCGGGATTTCTCCGGCATCAATCCCATCAGGTGGAGCCTGTCAGCAACTGTCTCATTGCCCGTCCCGAGTTAAATGATGTGCTTTCCTCTCTGATTGCAGGGGCGTTGCTGCGGAAAGTCTCCTTGCTGGTTGATGAGATCGAGCTGCTCCTCAGTCCGGAAGACGGGAAAGTTGTTGTGCTTTTTCATCTTGCCAGGAAACCTAGACCCGCTGAGAAAAAGGTTTTTGAAGAACTGGCCGTGAGCCATGAGCTTGTCAAAAGTGTGCTGGTTTCTTCGGCAGGGTATGGAGTGGTTGACGCCTTTTCCTGTCTGGAGTGTGATGAAAAAATGTCTTTCCTTCATTTTTTTTATTCCCTGCCCGGAGGCAGTTTGCGGATGACGGTCGAACCCGGCGGCTTCAGCCAGGTTAATCTGGAACAGAATGAAAATCTGATTGATCTGCTGCTTGATTGGGCGAAAGTCAATGAAACGTCAAAGGCGCTTGATCTTTTCTGTGGCATGGGCAATTTCTCACTGCCCCTGGCCCGGCGTGCCGGGTCGGTTGCGGGGATGGATCTGCAGCGGTCAGCCATTCGCAGTGCCGTCAGAAATGCCGAAAGAAACTCCATCACGAACTGCTCCTTCAGTCAGATTTCCTCTCTGGAAGGGGCTCGGCAGTGTGTGGAAAACGGGAAAAAATTCGACCTTGTGCTCCTTGACCCGCCGCGGCAGGGATGTGCGGAAGTTATCCCCTTCCTGCCATCCTTGGGACCAAGTCAGATAATCTATATCTCCTGCGATCCGGCAACCCTGTGTCGGGATCTTCTCCTGCTTGAAGAAAAAGGATATCTGATAGAGAAAATGAAAATGGTGGACATGTTTCCCCAGACCCATCATCTGGAAACCATTGTTTCCCTGAAATCATCTTCCGCTGTCTGACAGAAAGAGAAACGCACAGCGGGCAAGATATTCCGCGGCAACCGGCAGCACTCCTTCGTCAAAGTCAAAGGTCGAGCTGTGTGGGTTGCCATTGACAAGGTCATTCCGTCGCGCTCCGAAACGGGCAAAGCAGCCGGGAATCTTCTGGAGGAAAAAGGAAAAATCTTCGCCGCCGAGGCTCGGATAGGGCTGGGTTCGGATGCCCATCTCGCCGACAGTCTGAACTGCTGCCTTTCGTGCCACTTCGACAGATCCAGGGTCATTCACCACCGGCGGATATCCGGTCGTTACTTCTATATCCGTCTTGACGCCGTAAAGTTCCTGCACTGCTTTGACCATTCTCTTGACACCTGCAAATATTTTTTCCCTGGCTTCAGGCAGGGTGGTGCGGATGGTCCCTTCGAGGGTGACATGATCGGCAATGACGTTTGAGGCCGTTCCGCCGATAAGTTTCCCGACCGTGACCACGGCGGGGTAAACCGGGTTTGTTTCCCGGGCGACAAGGGTCTGCATGGTGTTGACAAGGGAGCAGGCGGCGACAATGCAGTCGGGACTTTCATGTGGTTTGGCCGCGTGGCCGCCGGGACCACGGATGGTGATGGTGAAGTCGTCGGTGTAGGCGCTGATGATGCCTGGTTGAACGGCAATTTCACCGACAGCATTATGGCGTTCGATGTGTCCAGAGAAGATGGCGTCGACGCCATCCAGCGCCCCTTCCGCTATCATTTTCTTCGCGCCGCCTTCATCCTCTTCGGCGGGCTGGAAAAGAAGCACGACCCGTCCGGGCAGTGACGGCTGTTTTTTGAGCAGAGCCGCGGCCCCGAGGACAATTGCCATATGACCGTCATGGCCGCAGGCGTGCATGACTCCCGGGTTACCGGAAGAGAAGGGGAGATTTGTCTCCTCCGTGATGGGCAGGGCGTCCATGTCGGCTCTGAGCGCCACGGTTAGCCCACTTGAGGTTTTTTCACCAAGAGTTGCCACTACCCCTGTCTTTGCTATGCCTCGGCGGTAGGGGATTTCAAGTTCATCAAGCTTAGTCGCTAGAAATTCCGCTGTGCGCAATTCATTGAAGGCAAGTTCCGGATTCTGATGGATTTTTCGGCGGATATCGGTCATCCATTCGATGAGTTGTTCGTCAGGTTTGAAAGTGATGATTTCCTTATTCATTTCCCACACCATAATTTCGCAAAGATTCTTTTAATTCCTGTTCAATCTCAGCTGCCAGCGTCCCGGGGCTTAACACCTGCGCCATGCTGCCCCAGGAAAGCACCCAGCGTTTTACCTCCAGCAGATGGCTTGCTGTAAATTTCATGACAATGCTGCCGTCAGTATTTTTGTGGATCTCCTGCCCCTCCTGCCACAATCTCTCCTCAATGTAAGACGATACCTGCCGTTTGAAAAGAATCTCAACCTCAAATGTTTCCGTGCTCCATTGTACCCCAAAGCGGTCCCTGGTTGTTTCCTGAAAATTAAAATCATCCGGAACAACGAAAAAAATATCTGCCAGTTCAGCACTGGTGATGCGTGACAGGGCAAAAGTCCGGATTGCCTTTCGCAAGGAGCAGTAACCGATGATATACCACTCTCCCTGATAATTGACGATGTGGTAGGGCTCGATTGTGCGTTTGGTCAATTGATCTGACCCCGGTTTGCCGTGGCTGATCCTGATTGACTGGTTTTTGCGCAGAGCCAGGAAGACAGTGTCCCAAACGGAAGATGAAATGGAGGTGTGGGGACTGCTGAAAAAAGAAAATCTGTTTTCAAGTTGAGCCGGATCAATGGTGATTTTGTCCGGCAGAGAATCCTGCACCTTGGCAAAAAAAGATTTGAGCCGTGGGTAAATGGGGGTGCTCTCATACTGTTTCAGTACCTTTTCAGCAATGAAGAGGGCGAAAAGATCACTGTCATTCAAAGGAATGGCGGGAAGTTGGAAGTTTTCTTCCGTGTAAAAAAAACCTCTGTTTAAGGCATCGTATTCTATCGGTGCATCAAGAGTATCCCGCAGATAATCGAGATCACGCTGGATTGTTTTGGCGCTTACCTCCCACTCCTCGGCCAGAGATGCGCAGTTGGGATATGACCTTTCCTTGATTTTTTTGTCGATGAAAAGAAGACGGCTGTGCTGCGGCTTAAATTTTTTCATTTTTTTTACGCGATTTTTTTTGGTCGGACACTGTTTGTCCTACCTGTTTCTGTATCTTGGGAGAAAGAAGTCTGGATTGCAAGAAAAATTAAACAGACAGGAGGATGACATGGGAAGAATGATGCAGACATGGTCCGGTACGGGACAGTTTCAGCGGTTAATTGATCCGACAAATCTGTTTCGTGAAATAGGGGGGAAGAAAACGGGTAGAATTGTCTATGAAGAAGCCTTGCTTGAAGGATTGGTCGAGGTGGTTCAGGTGGAGCATTTTGATGGTATTCCCCAGATGCGGGTGACGAATAATTCGTCCTGGAGCATCGAGCTTTTCAGTGGAAAGGAAATGGTTGGGAGCGAACGCGAGAGGCTGTTGACAATAAATATTATACTGAAGCATAATGCAAGTGTTGTGATACCATCATTTTTTCTGGCATCCACCTATTTTTTTGATCAGGGAATGGTGTCGATTCAGGAATATCTTCAGCATTTCAGGGCAACAGATAATCAAACAGGTGTAATTTACCGGCTAAACGGCAGGATTAGCGGGGAGCGGTGCGGGGATTTTCCTTTGCTTGTCGAAGTGTGCTATAGTCATTTTTGAAGAAAAAATACGGCAAGGTAAATGGAATTGGGGATAAAATTGAATATCGGTGAGATGTCAGATGATAAAAAAATGGTCGCCTGCGAAGTATGCGATTCATATTGCGATATCTCCGCAATGGCCCTTGATGAAGATGAAGGAATTTTTTTATGTCCGCTCTGCAGCCGGGAAAATGAAAGCTGCGGTTGCAGGGACGAATGAAGTGAAGAACGGACATCTGCCGAACGAAAATGTGTACGCTGCTATTAAAAGTTTTAATAGTTGTTGCGCTTCGTCTTAAATGTTTTATGGTGGGAGTTGTTGTGGAAGATTGGAAAGCGAGATTTTGGGTTAAGGGAATAATTATGTGATAATCGATTTGAATAAAAGCGGATTTTGTCATCTGAAATTTGATAGTTATCAATGTGCAAGAATGCAATAGATGCTTTTGTAGGTAAAATAAAATTTCATATCTTTTCTCGCTTTTTGATATGATTTTTTGAGTAGTTATCTTCACAGCTTGATAAAAAATTGTTTTTGTGAATACATATGAGGCACAGGTTTTTTTCTGGATGGTCTTGTATATTGAATGTTTCCAGACAAATGTTTTCCGGATGGATCAATTTTTGCACAACATAAGACACGAGCAAGTTCAACGTGAACTTTGATGAGTTTGTAAATGTCCAAAAAGAGAATTATCCGCTGGGAAGAAGGGTAAAATTACCAAGTGAGCGGGTTAATGGATAGCAGAAAAGGGCAAAGGGGCTTTACCCTCGTAGAGGTGATGGTAGTTGTGGCAATTGTTGCCATTTTGGCTGTTGTAGGCACAACTACTTTGCTGCTTTCCCTGCCGAATATGCGGCTGCGGGGTGCAGCAAGAGATGTCTATTCTTGTATGATGCAGGCCAAGGTTGAAGCGCTCCAGCGGCGCGAAAATGTGACTGTTCTGTTTGTTTCCCCCGGAAACGCTTACCTCATGTTTCTTGATAACGGTGCTGGAGGCGGAGTTGCGAATGATGAAGTGTTGAATGGCGCAGAATTGTTGCTGTTACCTGCAACGGCCTTGCCTGACCGAGTATCTTTTGATCCGGCTGTTGGGGGGGCGGATGGTGTGATGGATGGTATAACCTTTGCCAATAATGCCGCGGTGTTTACCCCTCGAGGGATCCCGGTTGATGCTTCCACCGGTGGGGTTCTTGCTGCTGAGGGCACAATAGGGCTTCGCGCCGTTGATGCTACGGGAGTTACAGTGAGACAGCGAACCGTCAGAGTTTCAAGCGCCGGCAGGGTCAATATGCAATAAGGAGGGTATGGCCTGGAAATGTCTATGTCTTGTAAAAAAAATCATAACACGCCAACAGTGATCGACAAAGCAGGGTTTACCCTTGTGGAGTTGATGATTGTTGTTTTTGTTTCTTCTCTTGTGATGGCTGCTGTTGTTACCGTTTATATCGCTCAGTCCAGAAGTTACTCGGAACATGACGATATTGCCAGTATCCAACAGGGCCTGCGTGGCGCTTTGTCGATATTGTCCATGGAGATCAGGCAGGCCGGATGCGACCCGACGGAGAGTGATGTGCCAGGTATTCTAGCCGCAACGGGTACAGGTTTTCAGTTTACCATGGATGTCAGAGGAAATGCTGTGAATCCAAATGCGGCTGATGGCGATGTTGATGATGTCGATGAAAACGTCGTTTATGGATTTGCTGCTGATACCGATAATGATGGTATCGTGGATAATGGTGGTGTGAACTGGAATGGCACGGGGACGCTGGGCAGGGCGATAGGTGGTGGCGTGCTTGAACCTCTGGCTGACAATATTGAAGCGTTGGAGTTTAACTACATACTTGAAGATGGAACTACGTCTCTTGCACCAGCCAATCTTGGCAATATTCGGGCAGTCCAAGTGTCTCTTCTGGCTAGAGCGGCAAACCCTGCACAGGGTTTTCTTAACACGAGTACGTATACAACAGCGTCCGGCGTGGTATGGGACCCGCCCAATGACAATTTTCGCCGCAGGTTGATGGTGATAAACATTCAATGCAGGAATATGGGATATTAAAGATGAAAATTTTTAATATTTTGAAAAACCAGAAAGGCGTAACATTGATTGAAGCTATGGTCGCCATTCTGGTGTTGACGATTGGGGTTATTTCGGCAATGGGAATGCAGGTCAGGGCAATTGGCGCCAGTTCATCGGCGGTGAACCGCACAAGCGCCAACAATGTGGTTTTTTCTCTATTGGAGACGCTGAGGCAACTGCCTTTTGATGATCCCAATTTGGTTGAAACCGTCGCAAGTCCGAATGCTCTCGTGAATGACGCCAACGACAGAGTTTTTGTCGCAGGCGGTTTCCCTGAAATGCAATCCTTGATTCAAGCAGGGGCGGTGGCTGGAACCATTGTGGACCGTTCCGGTATCATCTATCAACTTTCATGGGACGTACAGGACAGGATTCTGGCCACCGGTGAAACATTAAACAAGACCATCAGGGTTTTTATGATATGGAATTCGCCCATGGGGCAGAACAGGTTGGAAATGACAACCATAAAATATAACAATATCAGTTTGTAGCTTCAAATTAAAGGATGCTTGTCTTATGTTTTTTTACTTAAAAGAGCAGAATGCAAATGACACGTCAGAATCCGGATTTGTACTCGTTCTGTCATTAATTGTTCTTTTGCTGCTCAGTTTGCTTGGTATCTGGGCACTTAACACAGCTACTTCTGAACTGGATGTTGCAGGCGGCCTGCAACAGGTTGAAAGACAATTTAATCTTGCCGAGGGTGCTGCTAATTCAGAGGCAGGAAAAGTCGGATTTTTTCTCCAACCCTTTTATCAAATTTCTAACCCAAGCATTCCTAATCAGCTTTTGATCCCTTCCACGGATGCAACCTTTGATCCTGGCAATGATACAGTTACCACTCTTGCCGGAATAACCGCCGGTGATTCTGCCACGTGGCCATGGGAAAATTTGCTGCAGAATTATGATAATCTTCCTGCAAATACAAACGAGTTTGATTATCGATATTTATCGACCTATCTCTATCCGGATACCGCCCCCATGGGTTATGACCCGAATTCTTTCTCCGGGTATAAATTTCGAGTACAGGGCTGCTCTCCCCTTGCGCCGACAGTCGTTGAACTGGGTGGCACAAAAGTTGGTGTGAAGGCTGTGTTGTAATTCCGTTTATTTTTCAGGCAAAAGAATATTCAGTAATCATCATTATAAAGCGGGACAGGAGAGGCTGGCGTGCATTGGCGCTGTCCATCCTGACGTGAAGTTGTAGATGTGTGGGTTGATTATCTTGCGTAAGAAAGGAGGCGTTGTCATGGAAAAGCCCAGGGGAAAATGTTTCATGCAGGCAGGCAGAGTATCGCTTATATTGTCGCTTCTGCTCTGGTTTTCGTCTTTGGCCACAGCCAAGGATACGGATATCTATTCAGTGAACGTCAAGCAGAACTGTTATGTCCTCATGGACAGTTCCGGTTCCATGAGTTTCGGTGTCTACGAACACACCATTGATTATGGAAAGATGTTTGACTATCTTTTCACATTGAATGATTCCCCTGTTGGTGATTACAAAGATTACATCTATGACACCATCAATAACAGCAGTTACTTCTATCAGAACCATAAACCTGCCAATAAAATTTACCTTTGGAAAGGTCGCATAGGTGCTACCATCGCCACTGTGGATGGGCAGAGTGTGGTTTTCTCCGGTGATGCAGCAGATCCTAATTATCTGTGGTTTTCAAATGACCTTGTTGATACACACACGGTTATTGATGTTAATGGTAATTTGAGTGACGATGGCACCGGCCTCAGGCGTATTACCGTGGATGTGGATGGGTACATTCGGCTTGATAACGTCCGGTTGCCTTTGGGATTAGATATCAAGGCGCACGACTTTGTTACCCTCTACAATGGATCCGTTGTCGACAACGGTTTTAATGGTTTGTTGAATGCTCCAGGCTATTATTTCAGCGGCTATGAAGGGGTTGCCCTGAACGCACTGAATCAGGTGGAGAGTGGCGATCTAGATGTTTATTTCTTTGTCACCGGAAACTGGGCGAATATGCAGGCCATGTACAATCTTCACTACACTACTAATAATCCTGATCCTCAGGGAGCGTTTCTGGGCGATCCGGCCTGGCCGTTTGAGCCCTTTCCAATCACTCCGGATTCCTGGAGTCAATTGGACCAGACCCTTGATTATCCAGAAGGGGCGGTGAATTACGCAAATAAGCTGGCTGAAACAGACACTGCCCGTACTATTGTCGCCGCAGGAGCGCAGTATATTCAGGTTCATTTTTCCGATTTTGATGTGCAAGGAAATGGTAACGCGGCAACCTTTACCAAGGATTATGTGAAAATCTATGATAGCGCCGGTAATGGTGTTGCCCAGCACGATAATGACAATAAACCTACGAGCGCAAACGATGGGTGGTCATCGACGATTACCGGTGACACGGCGACCCTGAAGCTTAAATCGGATAATTCCACAAATGGCAGGGGTTACACAATCGACAAAATACGAGTCGTGTATGAAGTGGCTGCCGGTGGATCGTACCTCATGCAGAGTCGTCTGGATGTGGCCAAGGATGCCCTGATCTATGTTGTGGAAGAATTTCGCGGCAAAATGAACTGGGGTTTTGCATCTTATAAAAATGGTGACGGCGCCCAGATAAATTCAGCCCTTAATCCGAATTTGACTGATGACGAAAACCGTGCCGCGATTGTCAATCATATAGCCGGAGTTACGGCATCTGGTGGGACTCCGCTCATGGAGGCTTTGCAGGACGTTTTTGAAGAAGGATATTACGGTAAGAGAAATGCGCTGAATAATCTGTTGTGCCGGAAAAATTATATCATTTCCATGACCGACGGTTTTCCTTCCGCTGATGACGATAATGCCAGGATCGCCAGCATACCAGCTTTTGCAGATTTCGATGGTGATAATTGGACACAGGATCCATACCAGGGGCTTGGGAATAAACCTGACTTTTACGATGATGTGGGCCATTGGCTGTACACCCACAGCTGGTTGGATAAGTCTCTCGTTACTGACCCCGCCAACTCCTATGTCAACGTCACAACCCACCATATCGCTTTTGGCGCCAAACATCCCTTGCTGAAGGATGCTGCTGGAGAATCAGGTGGTGAGTACATTGTAGCCTACAATAAGGAGCAACTGGTTGCCGCTTTCTACTCGCTGGCTTTGATGATGTCCGAAGCGGTATCGTTTACCGCGCCAGTGGTTTCGGTGGACGCCGTAAATAAGATCCAGAGTGGCGACGATCTCTATATGGGGCTTTTCCATCCCCAGGATAATTTTTCCTGGGCGGGAAATGTGAAAAAGTTCAAATTGGGTGACGGGTCAACGGACAGGCCGGAACCATTTATGATCTACGATCATGCCAATAATGAGGCTATTGACGGTAATGGTCAGTTTCTTGATAATACTGCCACTTTCTGGGGAGATGACCTTGACCCGAACGACACGGACAATTACGGCGCCGCCGACATCAAGGAGGATGGAGCCGGTGAGGTGCTGCTTGAGGATGTTCAAGGCTTCTTTGCTGCCGGAGCATTTTGGGATCGGGCTATCTATACCTGGAAGGATGGCGATGGTGATGGCGATAAGGAGATGGTGAAATTTGACCGTACTCATATCACGGCCGCCGATTTGGGGGTAGCTGATAACGCCACCCGTGACAATCTTATCAATTTTACCCATGGGTATTCCTATGATGCCGTTGCGGTCACAGGTGCGCCGGTGGCGGTGCGGGACTGGATACTTGGTTCCATTATCCATTCACGGCCCGTGGTGGTTGATTATTTTGATACGTCTGTTTCTACGCTTCCCTTGTTGAAACGGTATATCGTGGTGGGGAGCAATGACGGCATGCTTCATGTGTTTGACGATACCACCGGTCGAGAGGTGCTCGCCTTTATTCCGGAAGACATCCTGCCTAAGCTTAAGGATGTGCAGGCAAACACGATGTACGATACCGTGGATGGACTTATTACCCTGTATCGACGGGATAAGAATCCAAAATATCTGATTTTTGGTGAACGGAGAGGCGGCGGATATTTCTGGAATCTGGATGTGTCGAATATGGATCCGTTGCAATGGACAGTCGCCTGGAATTACAGCAACGCTGAAATCAGCCAGTCATGGTCAGAGATAAAAGTGGCGAGTATCCCTGTAGGTATTACTGCCGCCGGACTCAAGACTTATAAAGATGTTGCCGTATTTACCGGAGGGTATGACTCTGAGGAAGATTTTTTCCCGGAGCCGTTCAACGATCTGGATTCCAACGGAACTCCCTATACGGCCCAAGGCAACTTGGATAACAATGAATGGTTCAAGACGGTTGCCTCCCAGGATGTGTATGATGACAACTTATACAATACGTATAATCCGGAAATGAATGAATATGGGCGTGGCATATTCGTGGTGGATATTGATGATCCAACGGCGGTTGCCAGCGCCACGCTTTTTGATGGCTCGACAAAACAGATTCTGCCCTTTTCAGTCACCTATGGTGCGGCATCTGTCACAACGGGTGTGACGCAGAAATTAACGGATATGAAATTTTCCTTTCCGGCAAGCCCAACCTTGGTGGCCGGCACGGACAGATATGTTTATACGGATGGCGTCTCATTGTTCACGGGATTAAAAGAAAACGTGCTGTTGTCTCTTTATGCGGTTGATGTCTATGCGAATCTCTTTAAAGCAAGGTTTGCTTTTGATGTTGAAAACACCGGTACCGTTACATCGCCTGCCTGGAAAGTTCAACGCGCAGACTGGATGGTGAATAAGGTTTTCAGTGCCAATCCGGGAAGTGCGAGCGGCAGCGGCAGGATGACCGGGGGAGTTGATACGACGGATGTGGGACGCAAAGCTTTTTATCCTCCCGCTATTTCATGGGGTGGGTCAAAGGGTTTTTTTGAAGCAGGTAATTACTATTTTCCAAATGTGACTTTCAATTCTAATATTATGGCCTCGCTTTTTTATGGTACTGGGGACCGTGAGAATCCCAAATATACCATGATCCGAAATCGTTTTTATGCCCTATATGATGATTCGTCGGTCACGGCTACTTTGCTGCCTGCAACAGATGTGCAGGTGACTTCAGTCCCTTATTCTGAAAATCATCTTTTGAACTTGACTTGCGATGAACTGGGGAGGGATTCGAAGATTAATTCCTGCTATCTCGGTACTTCATTGCCTGACGGGACTTCTTGCGCCATTGCTTCTGCTGACGTTGATATGAAAAGATATCTCAATTCTCTATTAACAGACAATGCCGTGTATGGTACGCCTTCCGCCCTGGAATATGGGGTTGTTGCCGAGAATGATGCCAAGGGTTGGTATATTATCCTGGAAGATCAGGGAAACAGCGCGGTATGCAGTCATGTGACCTATCCGACAGCCGTCAGCAATGCCGTCGGCAGTTCTGCGGATAATCATGATGGAGAGCAGATTCTCAGTCAGGCCATTCTCTATTTCGGCACACTCTATTTTACGTCGTATCAGGCCTCCGTGAGTGATCCCTGTAATCCCCAAGGAAATGGATTTACTTATGCGCTGAATTATCTGAACGCCAGTGCCACATACAATCTCAATTACCCAAATTCCGATGAAATAGACATCACTGACCGATATAAAAAATTCACGGATATTTCCGGTATTCCTTCCGGTTTTACCGTTATTACGAGTGATGGACATGCTGCCGCCATGGCAAGCATGGGAGGGGCAATTGTTGGTCCCGGCCCTGATCCTGAAGACCCTTATGAAATAGATACTCCTGGTTTAGGGCTTGAACTGTATTATTGGCGCGACAGTAACAGTATGCAGCCGTAATGTTGCTTTCTTTTCATGCTGTGGATATCCAGATTGAAAATGTTAATGAAAATGATACGTTGGAGGTGAAAAATCATGCTGGGTAGAATTACAAAATCGGTCGTTGTTTCCCTTTTGTTGTGGGTGGCATTCTGTCTCCAGGCTTCCATGAGCTGGGCTGCTCTGGCGCTTCAAGCGGAAGTTGCCTTCGGGAATATTGTCGAGAAATATGAGGATCATTCCCTGAAGCTGGATAATGGAGTAATTTATAAGCCATCAAGAGAGGGGCTAAATGTCGATGTACAGATTGGTGAATCCGTGACTCTCCGATATATTGTTGAAGATTCTGACAACAATGTTTTCTTTGAGTTTGCTCCCGGGTTGAATTCTTTACATGAGCTGCCTCCTCCGACTATAAGGGGGATGGACATTTCTAAATGAGATAATTCCCCTTTATTGGCACAGACTGCCGATACGGCAGAGTCTGTGCGCGGTGGGAAAACGTCTTGGTTTGAAAGATGATGGCGAAGAATTGATTGCCTTGTAAAAGTCACGATAGAGGATTTTCGTGACGAGACAATGAAAGAGCTGGTTAAGATGATGGCGGTTGCGCAGAAGGAAGCGTGACCGCCATTTTTGTTTTTACATGAAAGAATGTGACAAAAATTGTCACTCTGTGCTGACAAAAAATGTCATTGTCGGTGATTGCGAACGTGGATTGCCGGTGTGGAAGAATGGGATTTCTTGCGCGTTAAAAATATATATTATTTTTAGATCATGAAAACAAGTAGTTATGGTATTTTGGGCAATAGATGTGGCAAGTGGCATGGAACTGGCTATTGCTACTATTCAAATTCATACATCATGTCATGGATGACAAAAAGACATAAACCGGCAGTTCAATCCCAAAGGAGGCATATCATGATTTCATTGTTAAAGAAAATGCAAAAAAATAACCAGAAAGGTTTTACCCTGGTTGAGTTGATGATCGTTGTGGCCATCATCGGTATCTTGGCTGCCATCGCCATTCCGCAGTTTGCCGCGTATCGCATCCGGGCATCCAATGCAAACGCCAAATCCTTACTTAAGTCTATGTCAACAGCTCAAGCCAATATGAATTCAGAAATTGGTGCTTATGGTAATATAGATACAACGGCGGGTGGTAACAATTTAACAGTAGCCGCCGTTGCTGCATTTGGTGCTTCTGCTGTTGCTGACTCGCAAGCAGATACGGCATTGGCAACCGATGCATCAGCTGCTACGGCCGGAGGGCGCATTGAGGGAACAAACGGTGCGACAACTGCTGACATCGCAATTCCCTTTGGCTTGGGTGCAAACATGGCATTGCAGACTTCTGTCCCGGTGGCGGCTGCTGGCACTAATTCATCAACTTCTTTTGCCGCACAAGCACGACATATTAATGGTGATACTGTTTATGGGATTGACTCAGACATACCTAACTCCATGTTTCGCGTATCCAATCCAGAGTGGCCGAGAACTGCTGGCCTTGGAACTTCAGCATCTTCCGCTGTTGCTATGGTAGCGAAGGTGACAGGGACAGTCGTTTTTGATGCAGACGGCGATCCTGCAACTGCTGATGTTGCCGGTGGTGGTCTTCCAACAACTAACTACCAATTGGTTGATTAATCATTCCATTGCTGAACTAAAGTCCTGCAGCCCCGTTCACCATCGAGTGGTCGGGGCTGTTTTTTTTACAAAAGAGGTTATCTGAAAAAGTATGTCCATACCCGTCATTGAAATCAGTGGTGTGAGCAAGATTTTCGGTTCTGGCCGCAAGCGTAATCAGGCTCTTCGCGACCTTTCCCTCATCATTTCAAGAGGCGAGGTCTTTGGCTTTTTAGGCCCCAACGGAGCGGGGAAGTCCACCACCATCAAACTGCTGTTGGGCTTTCAGAAACCAGATTCCGGCACTTTGCGGGTCTTGGGCCATATCGTGGGGCACGAGGAGTTCCGTCACCGTATCGGCTACCTCTCCGAATTTCCAATATTCTACGACCACCTTACTGCATGGGAGACTTTAGTCCTCTCTGGAAGATTAAGTGGTATGTCCAATCATGAGATGAACCAACGCATCCCTATGTTGCTTGAGCGGATGACATTGACCGATGTCGCCAACCGCAGGGTGGGGGGATTCTCTAAGGGTATGAAGCAGCGGTTGGGTATGGCCAATGCCCTGATTCATGATCCAGAGGTGCTCATCTTTGACGAGCCCATGAGTGGACTTGACCCGATGGGTCGACACCAAATTAAGGGACTTATCGCCGAGCTGAAGCAGGACGGCAAAACCATCTTCTTCAGCTCCCACATCTTGAGCGATATCGAGGCGTTGTGTGACCGCATCGGTGTCATTAATAAAGGTGTTCTGCTCTATACCGGGAAACTTGGGGATTTTGTTGTTGCAGGCGGAAGCTTGGAAGAATGTTTTGTTGCCGTCATTGAGGAGGCCAACCATGCAAGCTTTGCGTAATATCTGGTTCCTGGCCCTTTCCACCTGCACAGAGGGTGTTCGCCACCGAGCACTGTGGGCCATTATCTGCCTTGCCGTACTGCTTACTATGGCCAACCTGGGAGTCACCACCCTTTATGCCTGGGATCTGGGTAAGGTTTCCGTGGAGTTTGGTCTGTCTGCAGTGGCTCTCACAGGTCTGTTGCTGGTCTTTTTCCTCGGCATGAAAATTTTGGCCGATGACTTGGAACGAAGCCGGATCTTCATGCTGCTATGCCGACCGGTTTCCATCTGGCAGTACCTTGCCGGAAAGTTTCTTGGATTGGCCTTTGTTCTTGGTCTTTCTACTTTTATTCTTGGTGCAGCTGCCGCTCTGTCCATGTGCTATGTGCTTTGGAAGTACCCTGCTTATGTCCCACCCGACTTTTCTTGGATGATTTATTTGATGGCCCTTGCCTGTCAGTGGATGAGTCTGGTGGTGGTGCTGGCGGTGAGTGTGTTCTGCTTCAGTTTTGCCAGTCAGCCCTTTGTAGCCTTGCTGCTGGCTGTTGCTTCCTATCTGGTAGGACAGAACATGGAACTGTTGCGGCGGGTGGTAATAGAAAATCCCTATGCCGGGATCTTGACTGGCCAGAAGAATATGGTGCTCGCCCTCTCCTGGATTTTTCCCAATCTGTCTCTGTTTGACAAAAAATATGCGGCAGCTTACGGCATTGGCTTCAGCGGCCAGGAGTTCGTCTTGCTCTTTATGTATGGTGTCTCCTATTCAGCATTGCTGATTTATCTCTCAACCCTCTTGTTCAAGCGTAAGGAACTTGCATGAGCAGAAGGCTTTTGACTCATCTTCTGTCCGGACTGACCCTGATTTGCTTCTATGTTGTGAGCCATAACGCCTTGCATCAGCATCGTGATAATGTCGGCCAGGTAATGCGTTCAAGTTCCGGAATATGGAACCTGCCGCCGATGGTTTTGCTTGCTCTTGCCGGTGAATTCAAAGGGTTGATGTCTGACTATCTGACCTTGGAGGCGGGTGCGCAACTCGGCACCGAACTTGTGCGTCAACCTGAAGGAGGATTCCGGGTTGTGGAAAAACACTACGACTGGCCTGCTATCCATCGCGTGTTTGTCGCAAGTCAGACTTTGGATCCTTCCTTTGCCCAGACTTTCATCGTGGCTCAAGGATGGCTTCCGTGGGAACCGGCGAACATGGTGGCGGAAACGCAGGAGATACTGAAAATCGCAGCCAAAAATCGTCCATGGGATTGGCAGCCTTTACATGCCATGGGATTTAACGTCTATTACTTTCTGAACAAGCCTGGAGAAGCCGGGAAAATTTTCCTGAAAGCTGCAAAGACACCCAATGCACCGCCGTTTCTATCCATTCTTGGCGCCCGTCTTGCCCAGAAAGGTGGTGAAACCGAGGCGGCTATTCTCCTGATGAAGTCCATGTTGGTTGGCAAGCCGGAAAGCGATCCCGGCTATGCAGATATCGTCGACCGTTTGCGTGCCCTCGAAGGAGTGTTGGTGATAGAAAAAGCCACGCATCAGTATGAAAAAGAATACGGACGTAAACCCTTGTCCATTGAAGAGCTCATTTCTTCAGGCGCTCTTATTGCATTACCCCCGAACCCATACAATATCCCCTACTGCATGGATAGTGAGGGGATAATTTATTTTGACAATATCAATTGCCAATAAGGTAAAGAGCTGAAAGTTGTTGCAGATGGGAAAGGTGTAAATTAAGAAATGGCTGGGAGACAGGGATTCGAACCCCGATAAGCAGAGTCAGAGTCTGCTGTCCTGCCGTTAGACGATCTCCCAGCAGAGTTGAGCTTTTCTTTTTAGATAATCCGGTCCGAAAAGTCAAGAAAAAATCAAACGTATTCATCCCCTCAGGAGATGACCACCCCTGCATAACCAACAACATGATCCGTGTCTCCGCTTACAGCGCCGGAATCAGTATAGCGGACAAGCTTGGCTTGGGTGGCTCCCAGCTCAAGGGCCGCGATCAGAACAATTGTGGTCGGCATAATGCCGCACATGGAGATGCGTTGTCCGGTGACGGTATTGTAGAGTTGTTCAGGATCTAGTTTTTCCAGGTGATCAAGGGCCAGATGATCTTTTTTGCTTGCCGTTTGCCGGGGTTCGTAATGGGTCATATCGGTGCTGGCCACGAGAAGAACGGGTTTCGGGTATTTGCGGATCGCCTCGGCCAGGGCTTTGCCGGTTGAAAGACAAAGAGAATAAGAGATATGGGAGATGACCAGGGGGACAATTTCCAGATTCTGTTGGAAAAACTGAAGAAAGGGAATCTGGACTTCCAGAGAATGTTCATAACGGTGGGCCAGATCGTCTGTTTCGATGAACGGGTCATCGATAAGCCCGGCCAGTTCACGATTGATCGGCACCGGTCCCATGGGCATGTCCCACTGACCATCAGCCATCATGGCGATGGGCGCTCCGTGGCCGTGATGGTTCGGCCCGATGATTATAACGTTTTCAGGGATGTCAACCTCAGAAAATGTTTCACCGGCAACGCCGCCTGAGTATATATAACCGGCGTGAGGTGAAACAACGGCGATGGCCTTCCTTTTTTCTATACCTGTCTGGGGAATGAGATGGGCCAGGGTTTTTCTCAGGATGTCCGAATCACCCGGGTAAAATTGATTGGCAACAACCGGAGATCGTCTCATGGTGATCCCTCCCAGTTTTGTGTTTTTTTAGATTTTTACCTGCCAGCTGGTCGTTCCGTCTGCCTCATCCTTGATCTCGATATTGTGGATTAAAAGTTGATCACGTATTTCATCGGCCAGGGACCAGTTTTTCTGTTCACGGGCCTGGGTGCGGTTATCAATCAACTTTTTGATGGCCTCCTCGTCAATGGCAAGTTGAGCAAGAATTTTCTGCTGCTTATCGGTAATGTAGGCCACAGGGTCCTGCTGCAGGAGACCCATGATTCCGGCCAGTTCTCTTATCTTCTCCGCACCTGAGCGAAGAAGTGCGACATCCGTTTCCGCCGGTTTTTCCGGCAGTGCCTGCCTGATGGTGTTTAAAGACTTCACCACCTCAAAAATATGGCCCAGCGCCTGGGCGCTATTAAAATCATTATCCATGGCCTGAACAAAACGGTCAACCAGGGATTGGATTTTCGTGATATTTTTTTTGCCGGCAACCGATTTTTGGTTCGCGGATGTCTCATCGGGCAGTTTGGCGATTTCAGCCAGACAGGTGTAGAGCCGGGTGAGCCCGGATTCCGCATCTTTCATGGCAATTTCAGAAAAATCCAGGGGAGTGCGGTAATGGGTGGAGAAAACGAAAAACCGCAGCACTTCTGCTGGAAATTTTGCCAGGATTTCCCTGATTGTTAAAAAGTTGCCCAGGGATTTGGACATCTTTTCGTCCTTGATTGTCACAAAACCATGATGTATCCAGGTGGCGACAAAAGGTTTTCCCGACGCGGCCTCGCTTTGCGCTATTTCATTTTCATGATGGGGGAAAATGAGGTCCTTCCCGCCACCGTGAATATCAAAACTTTCGCCCAGAAATTTACGGCTCATGGCGGAACATTCTATGTGCCAGCCGGGACGACCTGGTCCCCACGGGCTGTCCCAGAGTGGTTCACACGGTTTGCTGCTTTTCCACAGGGCAAAATCCATGGGGTTCTGCTTCTGTTCATTAATGGAAATGCGGGCGCCTGCCATCATGTCTTCAAGGTTCCGGCCTGACAGTGATCCGTAATTTTTAAATTGATCCACCCTGAAATAGACATCACCGTTTACTTCATAGGCAAAACCATTGTTGATGAGTTTTTCGATCAGCTCGATGATTTCCGGGATATGCTCCGTGGCTTTGGGCTCCAGATCGGGAGACATGTTGCCGAGACTTTGCATGTCTTCGTGGAATGCATCAATAAAACGGTTGGCAAGTTCTTCGGTTGTGGTATTTTGCTCCTGCGCCCGCTTGATGATTTTGTCGTCAATGTCGGTAAAGTTGCGGACATAGGTCACCTTGAAACCGGCAAATCGCAGATAGCGGACGATCATGTCGAAGACCAGTGTCGATCTGGCGTGGCCGATATGACAGTAATCATAGGCGGTGATGCCGCATACATAAAGTCTGATATGGTCTTTTTCCATGGGGGAAAAAGGTTCTTTCCGGCCGGTTTTGGTATTATAAATTGAAACGGTCATGTGGGCTCCGTAATGGGCTGATAATGTGCATATGTTTGGAAACTGTGAGTCAGAAAAACCTTTATACCCTTTTCATCTAACCTAATCAACCATCGTTGTGCAATATGAGTGAATACAAAGTGACAGAAAAAGTTCTCCTGGAAAAGAAATTTTCCAACGGCATAAAAGTTTGCTTTTATGATTTGTCGAAAAAAGTGGCAGCTGACCGCTGGATGGTGAAGATCAACTGTGAAGCGTTGTTTGAACCCGGAAAGGATGCTTTTGATGCCATTGAGGATGAAAATCTGGTCCATGGATTAAAAGACAAATTTGCGCGTGGCGTAACCCATACGATTTCAAAAGAGCGCAATTTTATTGATGAACAGGACAAAGATGCCATTCTCGTTGAACTGCTGACACAACTTCAGGACAACGTCTTCCTTTATCTCGGCAGTGACCGCTTTCCCCAAAGTCTGCTGCAGAAGAAAATTGACGATTTTCAAAAGGAATTTGAACTGACGCAGAAAATGGGTGCTGTCGTTGCCGTGCAGGATGAGGAAGAGGAGGGGCCTGCTGATTTCTCCGCCTGTTTCCGGGATTAGGGGCATCACGAAATAATCCTTAAGGAACGTCATATTTTGTTACGGTTCCCAAATGTGTCTCATGTTGCAATTGTTTGTTGTGCAAGGGCTTAGCGGTTTTTGTTCTTTGTCCTTGACAAAATTTGGCAACAAAAGCATAGTGCTATGTTTTAATTACTGACTTTTTTGAAGAAATTCTTTTTATAATTTTTAGCGTTTATATATTACAAAGGAGCGGTCATGAAGGTACTTATCAGCGATAATCTGGCCCCGGTTGGAGCTAAAATTTTGCAGGACGCGGGGCTTGAAGTTGACATCAAGACAGGATTGAGCCCTGAAGAACTGAAAAAAGAAATTGTCCAGTACGACGGCTTGGTTATCCGCAGCGCCACAAAAGTCACTGCTGAAATAATCGCAGCCGCAGATAAGCTCAGGGTTGTCGGTCGTGCCGGTATCGGTCTTGATAATGTCGATATCGGATCTGCCAGCAAAAGGGGTATCGTCGTCATGAACGCTCCTGACGGCAACGCAACCACTGCAGCGGAACATGCAATTGCCATGATGATGTCGCTCACCAGAAACATTCCCCAGGCTACGGCCCGCCTTAAGGCAGGTGGATGGGACAAAAAAAAGTTTCAGGGGCGTGAGGTTACCGGAAAGACACTGGGTATCATCGGCATCGGCAGGATCGGCGCCATTGTTTCAAACAGGGCTCAGGGCCTGCAGATGAAAGTGATTGCCTTTGATCCCCATATGCCGAAAGACCTTGTCGACAAACTTGGAGTTGAACTGGTCAGCCTGGAAGAACTCTGCAAACGGGCAGATTATATTTCCGTTCATGTACCGTTGACCAAGGAAACAAGCAAGATTGTTTCAACGGATCAGTTTAAAATCATGAAAAAGACCGCTATGTTTATCGATTGCGCCAGAGGCGGAGTGGTTGACGAAGAGGCTCTCTATGAGGCTTTGAAAAGCGGAGAAATTGCCGGAGCAGCACTCGACGTTTTTGAAAAAGAACCGACCTCTCTTGAAACAACTCCCTTGCTGGGATTGGATAATTTCATCTGCACCCCCCATCTTGGCGCATCAACCGCCGAGGCGCAGGAAAATGTCGCTGTGACCATCGCTGAGCAGATTGCCGATTATCTGCTCAACAACACCGTGGCCAATGCGGTAAACGTGCCTTCCGTCAGTGCCGAGGTGCTTTCCAAGGTGCGGCCTTATGTCACGCTTGCTGAGATGCTCGGTTCCTTCCATATGCAGATTGCCAAGGGCAGCGTGGAAGAGGTGAATATCGAGTTCAACGGAGATCTGGCCGATATGCAGACCGGGCCGATCACAGTGGCATTTTTGAAGGGTCTTTTTACCCCGATTCTGAAAGATGCGGTAAATTTTGTCAATGCGCCGATGATCGCCAAGGAAAGAGGTATCCGCGTGATTGAATCAAAAACATCGGATTCTGATGATTTTACCAATCTTCTTTCCGTCAGGGTGAAAACTTCTGAGGATGAAAACGTGCTTGCCGGCACCGTTTTCGGCAAAAAAGAACCACGTCTTGTCCGACTGAACAACTTTCGGCTTGAAGCCTTGCCGGATGGTCCGATGCTTTTTGTTTACAATCAGGACGTGCCGGGTGTAATCGGGGCATTAGGCGTGACTTTGGGTAAGGCTGGAGTCAATATTTCCCGCATGACTGTCGGCCGCGAAATGGGTGAGGGCGATCAGTCCCGCAATGTGATTCTGTTAAACACCGACACCTTGATCACCAAGGAGCAACTTGAAAGCGTAATGAAGCTGGAGAATATAACCAGCGCCATGGTGCTTGATCTGACTTAATCTCAAATGACGGAAAAAAATATGGATGAGGCGGAGAAAAAATGTAAGTGCGCGGGTGGAGAGATGGTTGACGGCAAATGCATCATGCCTGAAGTCACCTTTTCTGCTTTTGTCATGTCTCTTAACACCTCAGCCCTTTTTCATCTCGGGGAGATTGCCGACCCTGTAACCGGGGCAAGAAAACAGGATCTTGTCCTGGTAAAGCATACAATTGATACGCTGAACGTGCTCAAGGAAAAGACGAAGGGCAATTTGAGCGAGGATGAAGAAAACATGCTCGGTAAATTTCTTTATGATCTGAAGATGCGTTATGTAAAGGCGAAGTCGTAAATGGGAGCAGGCCGAACGCTTCATTTACGGGCACCGGCAAAAGTGAATATTTTTCTGAAGGTTTTATCCCGCAGGCCCGATGGATATCATGAACTTGCAACATGGATGCAGAAGCTTGACCTGGTAGATTCCATTACCCTTGAGGCAAGATCATCGGGAATAAGTCTGGATTGCCCGGATTCCGAACTTGCTGAAGACGAGAACAATTTAGCATACAAAGCCGCCGTACTTTTCTTCAGGGAAACAGGGATTGATGGCGGCGTTAAAATTATTTTGAAAAAGCATATTCCGATCGCGGCAGGCTTAGGCGGGGGAAGCAGCGACGGTGCAACGATATTAAAGGGCTTAAATCTTCTTTACGCTCATCCTTTGAGTGAAGCAGAAATGATGAATCTTGGACTTGCCCTTGGGGCAGATGTCCCTTTTTTCGTTTCTGACTTCTGCGCGGCACTCGCAACTGGGGTAGGGGAAAAGCTGGAGAAGAGAGAGTCTCTGGAAAATTGTTATTTCTTATTGATAAATCCCGGCTTTCCTGTTTCGACAAAATGGGTTTTTGAGAACTTGGATCACTCGCAACTCGGCAATTTTGCGTTGACAATAAAGGGTAATCCATTTATCTTAGGCCCCTTGTCGGGCAATAGCCAATCTGATGTGAATGGTAACGACCTTGAACAGGTAACGATCCGTCGCTATCCTGAAATTGGTGAAATTAAATCAATGCTTGTAGATTGTGGAGCCGCAACAGCATTGATGTCGGGAAGCGGGCCAACTGTGTTCGGCATATTTACAGATTTAGATCAAGCATCACGATGCCGGAAAGAAATGCTGAAGAGATATCCTGAAAGGGTTTTTTTTGCAAAGCCGCTCTCTTCTTGATGGTGTTTTGAACTGGGGCGTCGTCAAGCGGTAAGACACAAGACTTTGACTCTTGCATTCGTAGGTTCGAATCCTGCCGCCCCAGCCATTTGCTTTATCTTTGATAATCTGCAAGAACAATAATATATGTTGCTTTCGCATCATTTGGAAAAAATGATGGAAGTACAACTTAATGAAACGGATTTACTATGGGCAGCCTCAAAGACATCATGATTTTCAGTGGAAATGCCAACCCGTCTCTTGCCAAAGATATTTGTGCGCATTTGGAGATGGAGCTTAGTAACGCTGACGTCAGAAAGTTCAGCGATGGTGAAACCTATGTCGAAATAGGTGAGAATGTTCGGGGCAAGGATATTTTTATCGTGCAACCGACATGCACCCCGGTAAATGACCATTTGATGGAATTGATTTTAATGTCGGACGCGCTTCGTCGTGCTTCGGCCCGTCGTATAACTGCGGTGATGCCTTATTACGGATACGCCAGGCAGGATAGAAAAGTTGCTCCCCGGGTACCGATTTCAGCCAAGGTGGTTGCTGAGATGCTGATGGCCGTTGGTGTTCGACGTGTTCTTACCATGGATCTCCATTCCGGACAGATTCAGGGTTTTTTCAATATTCCCGTAGATAACCTCTATGCCGCCCCTGTTCTTTTGAAAAATATTTCAGAGACTTTTGCTGGAAAAGAGGTAATTATGGTTTCGCCTGATGCCGGCGGGGTTGAGAGGACTCGGGCCTTCGCCAAGAGGCTTAATGCCGGTCTTGCGATTATTGACAAGAGAAGGGAACGGGCGAACCAGTCTCAGGCGATGAATGTAATTGGAAATGTTTCCGGAAAGCATGCAATTCTGCTGGACGATATGGTTGATACTGCGGGTACACTTTGTCAGGCTGCGGAGATTCTGGTTAAAGAAGGGGCGCAGGAGGTTTTTGCCTATTGTTCCCATGCGGTGCTCTCCGGTCCAGCGATTGATAGAATCAATGGATCGCGCATCAAGCAGCTTGTTGTTACCGACACCATACCTCAGACTGATGAGGCTAAAAAGTGCAGCAAGATTAAAGTGCTTTCTGTTTCTGAACTCCTTGGTGATTCGATCCGCTGCATTCATTCAGAAGATTCAGTGAGTTCTTTGTTTGTTTAAGACGTATTGTCCTTATTGTTTTTGATGTTCTGTTGTTCCATGAAATTTACTTGTAGAGGTTATGAACACCCGCTGCGGGTGTTTTGTCCGGAGTTTATCGTTTGAGGAGGTTTGAATCATGATACAGATTGATGTATCTGCCCAGGTGAGAAAGAATTTTGGTAAAGGTGCTGCACGAACTTTGCGGAGGTCTGGAAAGACTCCCGCGGTATTGTACGGCCCCATACGCGAGTCTATTGCTTTGACGCTTGATACCCACTCGTTCACCAAGACACTTTTGAATCTGCAAAGAAGAAACGCCGTGTTAAATGTTGAAATTGACACCGAGGTCGGGCAGGAAAAACGCCATGTGATGATTAAGGAAATTCAGGTTGATCCTATTATGAATACCCTTGAGCATGCTGATTTTTATGAACTTGCCCTTGATAAACCTGCTGTATTTACCGTGCCGGTTAAATATAATGGAAAGGCTCGCGGGGTTGATATGGGTGGTGATATGACCATTTCCGTAAATCAGATCAAGGTAAAGGGTAAGCCCCTTGATATTCCCGACGTGATTGAAGTTGATGTTGCTCCCTTGGGAACAAATGAGCAGTTTACCTGCCAGGACTTGGCTCTTCCGGAGAATGTTACTCTTGTGGGTAATAAAGACAAGGTCTGCGTTGCTGTTGTTGCTCCTGTGAAAGCAGAATAGTATAAAATACGTTCATTGATATTTGCAGCCGGGAAGAGGTTTCTTTTCCCGGCTTTTTTATTTTTACCAACCTTGTTTTATTGGTGCCCCTATGTTTCTCGTGGTTGGATTAGGTAATCCAGGGAAAAAGTATCAGTTTACCCGTCATAATGTCGGTTTTCTTTATGTGGATTATTTGGCTGAACAACTGGGTTCTGTTTTTGCTGCAAGTAAATGGCAGTCTGAAGTTGCCAAGGCAAATCTTGATAATGAGCAGCTCATACTCGTCAAACCACAGACCTTTATGAATCGGAGCGGAATCGCTGTTCTTGCCGCCGCCTCTTTTTATAAAATTCCTCCAGAAAATATAATCGTCATCCATGATGATTTGGATATGCCCCATGGTCGCATCAAGGTGGTGGTCAATCGTGGCGCAGGCGGACACAACGGAATTCGCTCACTCATTTCCCATATCGGCAACAAGGATTTTGTCAGAATAAAAGCAGGTATCGGTCGACCGATCAACAATCAGGAGATTGAAGGATATGTGTTGCAGGATATGACTCAGCAGGAACTTGAAAGTTGTTATCTGTTGCGGAGTCTTGTTCTCGATACGGTCCGCTTAATTGTGACAAAAGGGGCAGATGCTGCAATGAATCAAATAAATTCTTTAAAAACAGATAGTTAAATTTTATGATTGGAGCGATTCCTACTTTTTGAATATGCTGTTTCATTTGCCCTAAGAACGATTGATTGCTAAAAGCTTTAACTCATGTTAATATAGCTCAATTAGAGTGTGGCTTATTTTTTTGGGTTGCCGGAAACCTGGTTATGCCATTTTGTTTCAAATTTAGGCGGACAAAGGGGGATGGTGTGTTTAATAAAGGCGATATGGCGGTTTATCCCGCTCATGGTGTAGGCGAAATTCAGTCAATTGAAAAAAGAACTGTTGGTGATCATGAACAATCCTTTTATGTGATGAAAATCATTGATACCAGTATGGTCGTCATGATCCCTACCAGCAACAGTGAAAATGTCGGTCTGCGTGGGATAATCTCTTCCGATGAGGCGACGAGGGTATTTGATATCCTGAAAGACAGGGATGTAGAGATACAATCACAGCCTTGGAATCAACGGTATCGACAGTATATGGAGAAAATCAAGACCGGCTCGGTCTATAAAATTGCCGGTGTCTTGCGGGATCTCTATCTTTTGAAAGAAGACAAAGATCTCTCTTTTGGTGAGAGAAAAATGCTTGATACGGCTAAAAATCTTCTCATGAAAGAAATTGCCCTTGCCAACAAAGTCCAGGAGGATCAGGTTGAAAAGGATATTGAACGAATTTTTGACAATTAAGATTATCTTTTTACGTATAGCGCAGCTGAAGTGATGTCTTTTGCTGGCGATTTTTCCTTTTCATTTGAACGTTCAAGAATCTCTACTCACTAATAAAAAAAGTATTATTTTTTTTGTCTCATCAATTCTCTCCGGCAAAAGACTTGATCATCTGGTGGCAGATCATCCTGAGTGCGCCGATCTGACTCGTTCCCGTATTCAGCATCTTATTCGATCAGGCAACATTCTAGTCGATGACCAACTGAAAAAAAACGGGTATCGAGTTAGAGAGAATGAGAAAATTGAAATTTTTCTGCCTCCTCCTGAGCCCACTTCCCTTATTCCTCAGCATCTTGATCTTGTCGTCCTTTTTGAGGATGAAGATTTAGTTGTTGTTTCAAAACCTCCCGGACTTGTTGTCCATCCATCTCACGGCCATTCAAGCGGTACCCTCGTTCATGGTCTGCTTTATCATTGTTCCCATTTGTCCGGTGTGGGAGGGCAGTTGCGGCCTGGTGTCGTGCATCGTCTTGACAAAGATACCTCGGGCGTCATGGTTGTCGCGAAAAATGATGCAGCCCATCAAAGCCTGACCAGCCAATTCAAGTCCCGAAAAGTTGTCAAATCTTACCTGGCGATACTTTCCGGTATTCCAAAACAAAAAGCTGGCCGTCTGGTCACCCTGATAGGCCGTCATCAGGTGCATAGAAAAAAGATGGCTGTTTTGGAGCACGGGGGGCGTGAAGCAATCACCAGGTGGCAAGTGCTGGAGGAGTTTCATTCTGGGTTTGCTTATGTCAAGGTTCATCTGGAAACAGGCCGAACTCATCAGATTCGTGTTCATATGGCTCATCTGGGCTGCCCGATTGCCGGTGATGGTATGTACGGCAGGAAAAAGAAAGGATCAGCCGAGGGAGCCATACCGAGGCAATGCCTGCACTCTCATCGATTGTCTTTCTGCCATCCGGTTTCCGGGAAGCCGTTGTCTTTTGAGGCCCCATTGTGGCCTGATATGGAAGAAATCCTGCAATTCTTAAGAAAAGATTGAGTTTTGTTCCGCACATTACGGCATGACAAATAAAAAATGGTCACGCTTCATTTTCACGGCAATCTTGTTGACTTGCTTCCACGGCAATTTACAAAAGGCTCAATTCCGCACTTTGATTTGAGGCGGCAAACTTCTGTCAAAGATCTGGTTGAGTCCCTCGGCGTGCCGCATCCGGAAATAGAAAAAATTCTGATTGATGGAAAGGAAGTTGGCTTTGGGGCTGCTGTTCCCGATAACGCCGAAGTGAAAATTTTCCCCATTACCAGCTTATCTGTTTTTTCTTCTGCCTCTCTTCTTCGTCCTGAACCGTTAATTGACTTCCGTTTCATTGTTGATGTCAATGTGGCAAAGCTTGGTGTCAAGTTGCGCCATCTGGGATTTGATACACTCGTTTCTCACTCCCTCAGTGACCGCCGGATTGCCGAGATTGCCTGCAGCCAAAGGAGAATACTATTAACCCGTGATCGAAATCTGTTGAAACGGAAAATTGTTGATTTCGGTCATCTTGTTCGGGAAAAAATGCCGGGTGATCAAATTGTGGAAGTGGTAAAACTTTATGGTCTGCGAGATATGATAAAACCATACAGCCGCTGCCTTCTTTGTAACGGAAAGCTCGTTGTCGTCGACAAAGAGGATGTGGTCAGCGACCTGGAGCCGCTCACAAAAAAATATTATACTGTTTTTCATCGATGTTCCGGCTGCGGCAAGATTTATTGGGCCGGATCTCATCGGGATAAAATGGATGTCGAATTATGTGACATAATGCGTCGTACTTTAATCTGAGATAAGAACGTTTGTATTCATTACGCAAAGATCCGGGTTGGCATATTTTGCGAGTTAGGTGTCGGGGCAATAAAAAAGGAGACTCAGGCTAAGTGCTTGAGTCTCCTAAAGAAAGAATGGGGTGAGCGATGGGACTTGAACCCACGACCGTCGGAGCCACAATCCGAAGCTACCACCAGCTGAGCTACGCCCACCATCCAGCTTTTAATGACGTGGTCACATTAAAGTGTTGTATTTATAATAAATTCTTTTTTTAATAGCAAGGTGAAAATTGATGATATCGCAAAAAGTGACATGGTGGAACATTCGTCTGCGCAATATCAACACTTACAATACGGTTTCTTGTCGACTGGCGTGTGTTTTGCGAAGTCGACAAGACCAATGAATTTATGAAGATGCTGAAATATGGTTTTTCAGACGATCGATCATTGATAGTTGGTTTTTTGTTAATCAAAATTCCTTGTTGCAGTGCTTGCAGATTTTTGCCTGATTTTTGACTATTTCCAGACAGGCCGGACATTCCTTCTTGAAGTTTGCCTTGAGGATTTGTTGAATTGCCATATTGGCATTGTGCTCCAATTCGGCATTGGCAAATTTGTGATTTCTTATGGAATCAATACAGCCCAAATCATTCATTTCGGCAAGAATTTTACAGGCGCTCATTCTTCCCTGTAAACCGGCACATTCATCAAGTATGAGGGTGAGAAGCGGGGCCATGTTCTGTTTCTCGATGCAGGTATTCAGTTGATTCAGTGCTTCTTTTTCTTTTTGATAGCGAATGTTTTGTTTCTTCAGCGCTTCGGGGTCGATAATGGAGCCGGTAAAAGCTTCACTGCTGCCTACCATCATCAGATCCCCCTTTTTTTCACCGGGAAGAAGCATATACCGATAGGAACCGCTGTGACCGTATTGTTCTTCAATATGCTTCCAACCGCGCTCATAAACAGAACATTCGTCGTTCAGGCAGACGAACATGACATCACATCCCCACCCGAGACCGTCACCAATATGGAATGGCGGAGTCTCGCAACAGGAAAGCCGGGTATTGCAATGAGGACAAAAATGTTTTTCTTCAGCATACTTGATACACGCATCATAGTTCAGCATATGACTAACTCCTTGTCAGAGGGGGGTTATTTTTTGGTTTCAGGTAAAACGCAAATATCCGCAGACTGGGATAGTGAAAAAATCGGCGTTCATGTGGTTTTTCGATTTTTGCCAAAATTGAGAGAAAGCGCCAAAAACAGTAACAGGGCGAAAAATAAAATAATGTTGTGTATATGATTTTTTTTCATTTTCTTAAAATAACGCATCTCAAGGTGGAAATCAACCTGGTGAATGGCCATTCATTTTTTTAGACTTGGTTTTGTTCAGGTTGTAATTTTTAACAATTTGAAATTGTAAGTTTTTTTTGTTGTCATCGTGATATTCGGCAGCAGAATCAAAAGAAAAGCGATTGACTTTTTAACCATTGAAAAGTAAATAATTTGCATATTTAAATGCCTCTTTGTGATCTTTCAGGATCTATAGAATGTAACTCCAGAATAATGTAAAGCCTTTTGTCTCTCTTATGCTGTTTTATGTGGGGGGCAGTTGATGCAACAAGGCTTTAACGAATGAAACCGGTTAACTTAAAAATGGATCAAAAACAAAGTTCCAGATATGCCGAATCAGGTGTTGATATTGATAAAGGGAACCAGTTTATCTCAAATATCAAGCCGTTGGTAGCTGCAACCTTCAGGCGGGGAGTTTTAACTGACATCGGCGGGTTCGGTGGGTTATTCGCAATTGGCGGAGACCGTTTCATCGATCCTGTTCTGGTGTCCTCAACTGACGGTGTCGGGACAAAGCTGAAAATAGCCAGTCTCTGCAATATCCATGATACAATCGGTATTGATTTGGTTGCAATGTGTGTAAACGATATTGTTGTTTCCGGCGCCCAGCCGCTTTTCTTTCTTGATTATTTTGCCATCGGCAAACTTGATCTGGATGTTGCGACAGACGTTGTCAGAGGTATCGCCAAAGGATGTGAGATTGCAAAATGTTCATTGATCGGCGGTGAAACTGCCGAAATGCCGGGATTATACAATGCCGGTGATTATGATTTGGCAGGTTTCGTGGTTGGTATTGCCGAACGGGACAAGATTATTGACGGATCGGAGATAAAGGTCGGTGACAAGCTTATCGGACTCGCCTCCAGCGGAATTCACAGCAATGGATATTCTCTGGTGCGAAAGATCTGTTTTGAAGAGATGGGTTTGTCGGTCAATGATTATGTCAAGGAGTTGGATGGCACCTTAGGGGAGGAGTTATTGAAACCTACCCGTATTTATGTCGAACCGTTGCTGAATCTTTTCAAGAATTTCATGGTGCGGGGCCTTGTCCATATTACCGGTGGCGGTTTTACCGATAATATCCCCAGGGTTCTGCCCAAGGGGACCAAGGCCTGCATTCAGAAAGAAAGCTGGCCGATTCTGCCTATCTTTCAATTTTTACAAAAAAACGGTGGCATTTCGACCGAGGAGATGTTTCGTACATTTAACTGCGGTATCGGTATGGTGCTTGTTGTTGATGCCCGCATAGTGGATGATGTGTCTCAACAGTTGATAGCCCTTGGAGAATCTCCTTATCTCATTGGTGAAGTTGCGGCCAGAAAGGAAGACGAAGAATCTGTCGAGTATGTTGACTGATACGTATTAAGGTTATTTGCCCTCAGTGTCCAAAAGGTGAATCGAGCAAAATGCTCTCGGTTCACCTTTTTTTATGTATGGTCAAAGGATTGTATCAACTGATGATGTAAGGGGATTTTTAATAAAGCGATTGAAGAATGATTCTGTACAGGTTTTTTAAAGGTCACAATTAAGGAAGAGGCAAGGTAAAGCGGAAGGTTGCGCCGCTTTGCCTCTCATTTTCTTCCAGTCTGATTTCTCCTCCATGGCTTTCCACCAGTTGCCGGACAATTGCCAGGCCGAGTCCTGTGCCGTTTTCCCGAGTGGTGAAAAAGGGTTCAAAGATCTGCCCTCTGTGTTTCTGGTCTATCCCCGGGCCGGTATCCGTAATTTGAAGAAGAGTTTTTTCCTTGTCATCCTCGTTTATCTCTTCAGCTGATACCGTTATCACGCCTCCGGTTTGTTGCATGGCATTTCGTGCGTTTTCTATCAGATTAAGAAAAATTTGTTTTATCTGTCTGGCATCCCCCCAACATTCAAGGTTTGCTGGAATTTCCGTTATAATATGGAAACTTTCACCCCAATCTTTGTTTTGTTGCAAAAGGTCGCGGGCTTCCTCGACGATGCCGAGGAGGGAAATCCAGTTTTTTTCAGGGGTCGCTGGTTTGGAAAACTGGAGAAATTCGCTGATTGTTCCTTCAAGGCGGTCGCATTCTCTGATAATGATGTTCATCAGGCTCTTTGATGAGGTTTCAGGCTCGAAATCGTTTTCAAGCACTTGGGCCGCTCCTGAAATGGCGGCCAGGGGATTACGGAACTCATGGGCGATACCCGCAGCCATCTCTCCGATAGCTGCCATTTTTTCCGACTGTCGGACCTGCTCTTCCATTTTTTTGATCATGCTGAGGTCCTGCATGGTGTACACACGACAATTGGTGCAGTCGCCGGGCATATTCAGTCTGGTCCAGGAGTACCCCACCGGAATTTTATCTCCCCCTTTTTTCTGCAGAACGGTCATGGGACGTAGACTATCGGTTTTCTCGGTTGTCAGTTCCGGAAAAATGCGGTCAAAACTTTTGCCGAGGACGTCCATCGCCCGATATCCTGTAATGATGCCGGCGGAACGATTAAAAGAGGAAATCCGCCCATTTGAATCCACGGTGATGATTCCTGTGGCGATATCGTCAAAGATCTGCTTGTACAGCAGAGCAAGTCGGTCCAGGTCGCGGGAGGCCTTTGAGAGTTGCGCTTCGGCCCGGTAAAGGCGTTCGGAGAGCATGGAACTCAGTATCGCTACCAGAAAAAAACTGATGCCGCGAACGGAAAAAAAGTGCATGGCAAGGCGGATACTGGTGACAGGGGAAGAGCCACTGCGAAGGAGAGGATCGGTGTGGCCGAGGTATTCCAAGGCGATGATTGCGCCGTAGCTGCAGGTTGACAAAGCCGCCAACAGGAGAGCGCCCTGTCGGAAAAGGATCATGGCGCTGCTGATTATGGGCAGAAAATAGATAACGGTGAAGATGGACTCACTGCCTCCGGTGAAAAAAACAAGACAGCTTGTCAGGCCACAGTCGATAATTATCTGAAAATAGGCAAAACGACGATAGCCGGGAATGATTTTAAGGAGCAGGGCGGATATGATGGTGAAAAGATACGTACCGACCAGAAACCAGACGATAAAGGTCATTGGGGGAAGCACGATGTCATGCTCCTTGTTCTGGAGCAGCATTGTAAGGCCGAGGAGTATGCTCAGAATGACAACCCGCAGAAAAAGAACCCAGTGCAGCTGATTTTTCATATGGTAATCAGACTCGGTTCCGGCGCTGGAAAAAGAGCATAATTTTTTTAATATCATGGTTGTGGGCTGTTTTGCATCCTGTGGCAGGTGGTCGGAAAGTTTTGAAGTGGAGCGCTTTTTTTTGTTTTTCAGAAATGAATTCCTTGTGATTTACTGGATGTCATATTTTTTTACCTTGTAGCGCATGGAGCGAAAGCTGATTTTGAGAAGATCAGCAGCCTTCATTTTCGAGTTACCCGCTCTCTTAAGGGCAAGTTCGATCATTTTTTTCTCGAACTTGCTTGTTACCTGTTCAAGTCCAAGGTCATAGAGTTCTTCTTCACTGGCCAGAGAAAAAATAGTGTCGGTATTTTCCGGGGCGGTTGCGGGCTCAATCCTGCGCTGGGAAGATAATGCCAGGCTTTCAGGCAGGATGATGTTTGATGTTGCAAGAGCGACGCCCCGTTCAATAATATTTTCAAGTTCCCGGACATTACCCGGAAAATCGTAATTCATCAGCACCTCCATGGCATAGGAGGAAAGCTGTTGGACATCTTTTTCAAATGTTTTCGAATATTTTTGCAGAAAATAATCAACCAGGAGCGGGACATCGCCTTTCCTTTCACGTAAAGGAGGCATGCGGATAGGAACGACAGCCAGGCGGTAGAAAAGGTCCTCGCGGAATCGTTTTTCCAGGATTTCCTGTTCCAGGTCACGATTTGTCGCAGAAATAATGCGGACATTGACTTTAATCGTTTTGGTGTCGCCCACCCGCTTGAATTCCCTTTCCTGAAGCACGCGCAGCAGTTTGGTTTGCACAAGGGGAGTCAGCTCCCCGATTTCGTCGAGAAAGGCGCTGCCGTTGTTGGCCAGTTCAAAAAGGCCCAGCTTGTTAACGTTGGCCCCGGTAAAAGAGCCTTTGACATGGCCGAACAGTTCACTTTCAAAAAGTGATTCAGGGATGGCATTGCAGGTGATGGGCACGAAGTTGTTATGGCCCGCCTTGCTCTTCTGATGAATGGCCTGGGCCACCAGTTCCTTGCCGGTGCCCGATTCGCCGACGATAAGCACATTGGCGTGGGTGGGGGCTATTCGATCGATCTGATCAAAAATTTTTTTCATTTCCGCACTTTCCCCGATAATATTGGGAAAGGAAGAGGTTAGATCTTTTTTGGTGATTGTGGGATCTGACGAACTTCTTATGGCGGAATTTATGATGGACTTGATTTCATCGAGCTTGAACGGTTTGGTGATATAGTCATATGCCCCGTGTTTCATGGCCTGAACCGCGTCTTCAGGGGAAGCAAAGGCGGTTATCATGACAAATGGCAGATCCGGCTGCTTTTTTTTCACGTGCTCAATCAGTTCAAGCCCCCCCATTCCCGGCATTCTGATATCGGAAATGACAAGATCAAACTCATGGCCATCAATGATTTCCAGCGCTTTTTCGCCGTCCTGGGCGACTATCGCCTGGTGCCCTTCTTTTTCCAGAAGGATTTTAAGGAACTCGCGCATGCTGAGTTCGTCATCAACAACAAGTATTGTGGACATGATCTATTAATGGTATTTTTTTGAGAATAAACTGTATCAGCGTCGGCGGTATTTTGGAGCAGGGAGAGATATTTTGCTTCCAGACCGGCATCAATCCAAATCGTAGCAGTTTTTACCGACTCTTACAAGCAACAGAAATTGCATATCCCGACTCCATGGCGAAAAATCTTATTCTTATCGGAACCATCCTGATCGTTGTCGGTCTGCTGTGGCCCTTTTTGAGCAAATTTCCAATCGGGCGCCTGCCTGGGGATATTGTCGTGCGCAGGGGTGGATTCAGCTTTTATTTCCCATTGGCCACCTCAATTGTCATAAGTGTCATCATTTCCCTGATCCTGTCTATCTTCCGCAAGTGATTGATCAAGAAGAGACGCGATATAGCGTTCGAGTTCAGGAAATGTTTTTATTCCATAAATGATGTTCCTGACACTGGTTCCGTGTTGCATCCCCTTGAAGTATTTGCCCGCATGGTTTCTGATTTTTCCAAGAGCGTATTCTGGTTTTGAATAACGTGAAATAAGTTCCAGGTGGCGTTTGACGGCCTCCAATCGGACGCGCGGGGAGGCGGCGATCATCGCTTCTCCCTTGAATATCCACGGACGTCCGAGTGCGGCGCGGCCGATCATCACACCATCACAGCCGGTTTTCTCCATCATGGTCATTCCCTCGGCATGGGAATGGATATCCCCGTTGCCGATTACAGGAATCCCGACGCATTTTTTTACCTGTTCAATGATTTTCCAGTCCACAGGCCCGGAAAAACCGTCACTCCAAGTTCTGGCGTGGATGGTAACAGCCGCCGCTCCCGCCTCTTCGGCCATGCGGGCAAAGGCCGGTGCGGTTATGGACTGATGGGTCCAGCCTGAACGGAATTTCACGGTGACCGGCTTATCCGTGCTGTCAACGACAGCCCTGATAATATCACCTGCCAGACCCGGTGTTTTCATCAGGGCGCAGCCGGCACCTTTTTTTACCACCTTGCGGACAGGGCACCCCATGTTGATATCAATGCAGTCGATGGGAAGCTTTGAGATCATGGCCGCCGCACGGCCCATGACGTCGGTTTCCGCGCCGAACAATTGCATAACAACCGGCCTTTCTGATGACACGGTTTCCAGCATCTCCCAGGTTTTGTGCTGGTCATAGGTCAGGCCGTAGCAGCTGATCATTTCCGAAAAGACGAGACCCGCACCATATTCCCGGCAGAGCAGACGAAAGGGGAGGTCGGTATAGCCGGCCAGAGGGGCAAGAATAAAAGGATTTTCAATAGTTATGCTGCCTATTTTTAATGGACGCAATTTCATGGATTTTCTGCTGGAGAGTTGGTCGAGAACATAGTAATATGGCCGTCTTTGTAAATTTGTAACACTTGACGGTCCCGAAGGAATCGGCACTGTAACGAACCTCTTGACCGCTGGCAACCAATAAACCAGTCAACTGTACAACTGGAGATGTCATGACATTCAAATTAAACCCGAACACCGACCAATTATCCACCACAGAGCTTCACGAGCTTGCGGAGATGAGAAAACGATGCGCCCGACGCATTCTGCTGTCAACAAGTCTGGCCGCATCCGGACATCCCGGCGGATCGCTTTCCTCACTCGATCTTCTGCTCGTCACCTACGGCATCATGAATCATAAGTCGCAAGAGCCTCGCTGGGAAGGCAGAGACAGGGTGGTGATGAGCATAGGTCATATTTCTCCGGGTGTCTATAGTGTTCTCTCGGAATACGGGTACTTCAGTGAGGAAGAATTTCTCACCGGTTTCAGACGGGCAGGTTCGGGCTTTCCCGGTCATGTGGAAAAGATTGTGCCCGGCGTTGAATGGGACACGGGCAACCTCGGCCAGGGGTTGTCAACCGCTGTCGGCATGGCCATGGCATTAAAACTGAAAGGTTCCGGAGCGAAAGTATTTGTTTATATGGGCGATGGAGATCTCCAGAAAGGCCAGGCCGCCGAGGCAATGAGGTTTGCCCATAAGTATAAACTCGATAATCTGATCGGTATTGTCGACCGTAATCATCTGCAGATCTGCGGCAGCACGGAAGACGTTATGCCAAGTGATATTCCCGGACTGTTTGCCTCATGCGGATGGAATGTTGAAAATCTTGATGACGGGCATGATTGTCAGAAGGTTTTCAGTAAACTTTCAGGGATATATAACGGTAACGGCGTAAAGCTGAAACCAACTGTCATCATTGCGAAAACAACCATGGGCAAGGGTGTTTCCTTTATGGAGAATCTTGCCAAATATCATGGGTCGCCTCTGAAGCAGGAGCAGCTCGACGCGGCATGTGCCGAACTTGGGGTGGAAAACGATTTTGCCAAATGGGCGGAATCGCGGCAGCAGCCTGTTTCCACCGCGACACGTCTGGCCAACAAAATTTGCTATCCGCAGATTGAAGGCGGAAAACCAGTGGAGTATACGGCCGGCACTAGAACGGACTGTCGTTCAGCTTACGGAACAGCCCTTCATGAGCTTGCCAAGTTAAACAACGTTCCCGGCAAAACCCCGAAAATTGTCGGCATCTCCTGTGATCTTGAAGGGTCGGTGAAAATGGGCGATTTTCATAAGCATATGCCTGAAGCCTTTCTCGAAACAGGAATTCAGGAGCATCATGCCGCCACCATGGCCGGGGCCATCAGCCGTGAGGAAATGGCCACCTTTTTCAGCACCTTTGGTGTCTTTGCTGTTTCCGAGGTTTACAACCAGAACCGGCTCAATGATATCAACCACACCAATGTCAAGGTGGTGGCCACTCATCTCGGCCTTGATGTCGGCGAGGACGGCCCCACTCATCAGGGAATAGACTATATCGGTCTTATGCGTAATTATTTCGGTTTTCATGTGATCATTCCGGCTGATCCCAATCAGACCGACCGCGTTGTCCGCCATGCGGCTGTCAGTCCCGGCAATTTTTTTGTCGGAATGGGACGCTCGAAGATGAATATGATCACAGCTGAGGATGGAACCCCGTTCTTTGGAGGTGGTTATGTTTTTACTCCGGGTAAAGGTGACTGGGTGCGACGTGGCGATAAAGGTACCATTATTTCCTATGGTGCCCTGAGTAATTATGTCATGGACGCCTGGCAGAAACTGCGGGATGAAGGGATATCAGTGTCTGTTCTGATGATGGCTTCCATTGTTCCCTTTGACCGGCAGAGCGTGCTTGCCGCCGCCAAAAACGGTCCTGTCCTCACCGTCGAAGACCATCATGTTGATACCGGTCTCGGCTCCATGGTCGGGACGCTTCTGGCTGATGAAGGGGTTGTCTGCAGGTTAAAACGGCTTGGAGTGACCCATTACGGCTCTTCCGGGAAGCCTGCTGATCTCTATGCCGAACAGGGGCTTGATGCGGCAGGAATAGTGAAATCTTTCAAACAGCTGTTGTAGAAAAAGTTTTTTCCAATAAAAGCGCACAAAAAAACGCCGTCTCAAGAATATTGAGGTGGCGTTTTTTTGTGATTATGTTATTCGCTGATTTCTTTTTTGTCCGGGAAATCCAATTCAATACCAGCCTGATCTTTGTGAGAGAAACGGTACGAAAGCTGAACATACATGTTTTCCGCTATATGTTCGGCGATTTCCTGTAGCGCCTCCCGTTTGTTCATCTCGGTTGTGGCGGCATCATTGCTGGCCTTGAAGGATTCATGCCACTTGCGTTCACCCTTCTGCAGGGAAACCTTGCCGGTTTTCTTTTCGGTCAGCTTGAAGCTGAAGAGCACTTCAGCCCTGAGTTCAACAGCTCTGTCCCATATACCGTATGAAAGTCCGGGATAATGGGCTGATTCAACCGTACCGTCCAGAATGTAATCAGCCTGTTCCTTGCTTTGCGCCATGGTGATAAAGGATGATTTTTTCAGCCAGCGGAACAGGGCCTGTTTGATTTCGGATTGATACCCCAGTTCACTGGTCTGGTTGTCCCACATGTCCACATAGATGGAAACGGCATTTTGTTTGTTTGTTCCCCCCTCACTCTGCATTTTTGCATAGGGATGGGTATACCCGCACGCAGACAAAAGAAAAGTGGCGAACATGAGAAGAAGGAGGGTGAATGCCGCAGGGATGTCTTTATTCTGTAAACGCATATTTCCGTCCAATTGTTTAAGAAACGACAATGTTAACCAGCTTGTTTTTGACGACGATGATTTTGCGTATTGTCTTGTTGTCGATAAATTTTTGTACTTTATCGTCCGCCAGGGTTTTTTCTTTTAGGGACTCTTCATCGCAGTCCGCCGCGATTTGCAGTTTGCTGCGCACCTTGCCGTTAATCTGGACCACGAGAGTAATTTCGTCTTCCTTTGCCGCATTTTCATCAAAAACCGGCCAGGTCGTTGTTGCAAGAACGGAATCATGACCTGTGCGTTGCCACAGTTCTTCGCAGAAATGGGGAACCATTGGTGACAACAGAACAAGGATTGCGTCCACCGCCTCCTTGATGACCTCGTTTTCCGGCCACTTCCGGGAGTTTTCGCCGGTGAGCGCATACATTGTATTGGTGAGTTCCATGACCGCGCTGATTGCCGTGTTGAAATGGAATTTGCCGTTGATGTCACTGCTTACTTTGCTGATTGTCTGGTGGGTCTTGCGATGCAGTTCACGGCCTGACCCCTCGATGTTTTCAGGGATCTTGGGGTTTGTTTGCTGCAGCATGTCAAGATTATCCGCAACAAATCGGTGCACCCTGTTTAGAAAACGATACGCCCCCTCAACACCCTGATCGTTCCACTCCAGATCCCTTTCAGGTGGAGCGGCAAACAGGCTGAAAAGCCTGACGGTGTCAGCACCGTATTTTTTGATGAGGGTATCGGGATCGACAACATTGCCCTTTGATTTGGACATTTTGGTGCCGTCCTTGATGACCATGCCCTGGGTCAGAAGATTGGTGAACGGTTCATCGATGGAAAGATAACCGAGATCCCGCATGATCTTGGTAAAGAAACGGGCATAGAGGAGATGGAGGATGGCATGTTCCACCCCGCCGATATACTGGTCCACGGGCAGCCAGTAATCAACTGATTCCTTGTGGAGCGGCCCTTCGGCATGATCGGGGCAGGCATAACGGGCGTAATACCATGATGATTCAACAAATGTATCCATGGTATCGGTTTCGCGCCTGCCTGGTCCGCCGCACGACGGGCAGGTCGTCCGGTAAAAACTTTCCAGATCATGCAGAGGGGATTTGCCTGATTTTTCGATAATGACATCAGCGGGAAGGGTGACGGGAAGATCCTCCTCCGGAACCGGTTGCACTCCGCAGCGCCGGCAATAAATCATGGGAATAGGAGCTCCCCAGTATCGCTGCCGGGAAATGCCCCAGTCGCGGAGGCGATAGGTCGTCTGGGGCCTGCCGAAACCTTTGCTGGAGGCTTCTTCGGTTATTTTTATCTTGGCATCTGTGGAAGACAGACCATCGAACCCGGCTGAATTGATGAGAATTCCTGAACCTTCGTAAGCAGACTCCATGGTGTCAGAGGTGAGTTCATCACCTTCGGGTTGGATAACGACCCTGACCGGTATGTTGTACTCACGGGCGAATTCGAAATCCCTTTGGTCATGAGCAGGAACAGCCATGACGGCGCCTGTGCCGTATTCAGCCAGAACGAAATTGGCTGCATAGATGGGCAGTCTGTCCCCGGTGAAGGGATTGATCGCATAGCGACCGGTGAAGACACCTTCTTTGGCGGGTTCATCTTCCGGGTTCTGTCGTTGTCTTTCAATGCGGGTTTTACTGGCAAAGGCTGCGATGATTTCTTCCTGACCTGTTCCCTGGACGAGTTCCTGGATTAATTTGTGGTCAGGGGCAATTGACATGAAGGTTGCGCCATGGATCGTGTCGGGACGGGTGGTGAAAATGGTCAGTTTCTTGTCCGTTCCTTCGATTTGGAAGTCAATTTCAGCGCCTATGCTTTTGCCGATCCAGTTGCGCTGCATGGTCAGAACTTTTTCGGGCCAGCCTTTGAGATTGTCACATTCTGAAAGAAGTTCCTCTGCATAGTCGGTTATTTTGAAAAACCAGCCGTTCATTTCCCGCGGCAGAACATTTTCGTCGCAACGCCAGCAGCAACCATCGATTACCTGTTCATTGGCAAGTACCGTTTGGCAGGTTTCGCACCAGTTGACAGTGGTCACCTTGGAATAGATAAGATTCTTTTGATAAAGCTGGATGAAAAAAAGCTGTTCCCAACGATAGTAGTCCGGGGAGCAGGTTGCGAGTTCACGGTCCCAGTCGTAACTGAGACCCATGCCCTGCAGTTGGCTTTTCATGTAATCGATGTTTTCATAGGTCCATTTCGCGGGATGAGTGGAATGCTTGATTGCCGCATTTTCAGCGGGCAGACCAAAGGCATCCCAACCCATGGGGTGCAGGACATTATACCCCTGCATGCGCTTGAAGCGGGCAACCACGTCACCGATGGTGTAATTGCGAACATGGCCCATATGAATGCGACCGGAAGGGTAGGGAAACATTTCAAGAAGATAATATTTCTTCTTTCTCCTATCATTCCCGACTTTAAAAGTTTTTTCGGAAAGCCATTTCTGCTGCCATTTTTTTTCAATGGCGGCAAAATCATATATGTTGGTATTCATAATTATATGGTGATCTTTGGGGGTTGATTTATGCAGTCGGACCCGGCATGGAAGGTGCCAGGTTTTCAAAGCTGGTGTATTTGCCGAGGAATGCCAGTTCCACTGTTCCGGTGGGACCGTTTCGCTGTTTACCGATAATCAGCTCGGCAATGCCGCGTTTCGGGTTGTCTTCCGCCTTGTTGTAGACTTCATCACGGTAAATAAAGCAAATGACGTCGGCATCCTGTTCAATAGCGCCGGATTCACGCAGGTCTGAGAGCTGGGGGCGTTTGTTCGGTCTGCTTTCCAGGCTGCGATTAAGCTGGGAAAGGGCAATTACCGGAATGGACAACTCCTTGGCCATGGCCTTCAGTGAACGGGAAATTTCGCTGATTTCCTGTTCTCGGCTGTCAGCCCGGCCTCGCATGAGCTGCAGGTAGTCGACAACGACCAGACCGATGTCAAATTCGGCTTTCAGCCGTCGTGCTTTAGCCCGCATCTCAAGCACGGAAAGGGCGGGTGTGTCATCAATGAATATGCTTGTGCCGGATAATTCGCCTGCAGCGCGAGTCAGTTTCGGCCAGTCATTATCCCGGATGAATCCGGTACGAAGGTCATTGGAGTCCACCTTGCTCAGTGAGCAGAGGAGTCTGAGACCAAGTTGTGCCTTGGACATTTCCAGGCTGAAGACTCCAACCCCGGTGCCGTGATGTAAGGCGGTATTCTGAACAATATTCATGGCAAGCGCAGTTTTGCCCATACTTGGCCGACCGGCGAGGATGATGAGGTCGGAAGGCTGGAGCCCGGCGGTCATTTTATCGAACTGGTCATAACCGGTGGGAACGCCGGTTATCAGTTCTTTGCGTTCCGCAAGGGTTGTAACCCTTTCAAAGGCCTGGGTGATAATCTTGTTTAAAGGCTCAAAGGTAGCGCTTCCCTGGTCCCGGGCGATTTCGAAAACGGTCTGTTCAACTTCGTCGAGCAGTTTTTCAATATCATCCTGTTCCTCATAACAACGACCGGCAATATCCGTTGTG
Organism: Pseudomonadota bacterium; assembly: GCA_043809085.1. Taxonomy (GTDB): domain Bacteria; phylum Desulfobacterota; class Desulfobulbia; order Desulfobulbales; family SURF-16; genus DB1. Next base: position 85,472 of record JAZDEG010000032.1, read on the forward strand.
GTCGCGATAAGCTGTCGTAATATCGATTTCTCTCGGACGATCTTGGAATAATAAACAACATTTGAAGCCAGGGGGACAAGGTCGGTCAGTGATGCCAGATAGGCAGGACCGCCACTTTCAGTGAGGGTATTGGATGTTTTGAGATAATTTGTGACGGTAATAAGATCCTGCGGCTCATTTTTCTCAAAAAGAGCAATCATTGCCTTGAAAATAAGCTTGTTGCCTTGAAAATAGAAATCGTCCGGACGGAGAAAATCGATGATTTTTGCCAGAATCCCCTGCTGCTGGAGTACAGCCCCCAAGACACATTGCTCCGCCTCTCTGTTGTGAGGCGGAATCCGGTGGCTTGCTGAAAGAGATTGCTGTGGTATCATCTTATCGTGTGTTCAAAACAGTTGACAAAAAACTCCGGATGAAAAAATTGTGAAATGCAGGGGGTGAGTAGCTTCTCAGTGTTGCAACAAGATTCCGAAAAAACCCGGTGTGTTCGCCCGGGTTTTTTCGGTTGCATATGTTATTCACCGCTGGACAGGGGTACGATCTCAACCTTGATCTCAGTGGTCATCTGGTAACCGGTCTTGCATGGAACCATTGTCACGCCGAGGGTCTTGATCGGGTCATCAAGAACGATTTTGCGTTTATCAATGGTAATACCGAGTTCGGCCAGTTTCTGGGCGATGTCAGCTGAAGTTACAGATCCATAAAGCTTGTTTTCCTCACCGACGCGCTGTGCGATGACAACGGTGGCGCCACCAATTTTCTTGGAAAGCGCTTCTGCCGCCTGGCGTTCATTTTCTTTACGGGCCTTGATGACACTCATTTCCTGCTCAAGAATGGCAAGATTTCCCTTGTTAGCCAGTACAGCCATGCCATGGGGGACGAGATAATTGCGTCCATAACCGGGCTTTACTTTAACAATATCACCTTCCTGGCCCAAGGTATCAATCGTTTTTTTGAGTATTAATTCCATTTTTCTACCTTTAATTTAAGATGGAACGTTACGTGCCTGGAAAAATCAGGTTGTTTCATTCCTTGATTTACGTAAATCAAACCACACGTCTATCAGGCCGGCGATAGCAAGAAAAATGATACCGTAAGCCTGAACTAATATAAGAGCATAAACAAATAATCTGAATGCCCAGGGAACCGCCCACCTGTTGAACAGGTTTGAAAGGACGGCCAGACCCTGAAAAAAATAAAGAATACCGGAAATCAGCACTCCATTCAAACAGATTTTATTTAACGCCGGAATCGGCAGCATCAAGCCGATTCCGAATATAATAACGGCCCAGACCATCTGGTCGGGGAGTTTCCATTGGCCGTATGGTGGCCAATGACTTAGTTGAATATTTTTCTTTTTAATCAGCATGTCGCCCAGCAACATATTGACCCATACCGTACTAAGTGTTGTGATCAATATAATTGCCGGAAAAATTACCGGAATAAGCGTGCGTATTCTGGTAAAAGCGGCTTCGATTTGTGCCAGAGTCTCGGCTGAAATCTCCGAACTCTGCTGATACGCAGTGAATGTTTCGGTTAAGGAAATATCAATTGTATCAAGAATCTGCCTGTATGGATGCACATGCTCAATTATTCCATACAAACCCGCACCGATAAACCATATTGTTACTAATACTATACTTCCTGTCATGCCGGAACGCAGAACAGAATCTTTTTGTCGAAACGATCTGGCCAGGACAAAGGCCAGAGGGAGAAAAGACAGCGATATGATATAACCAGGCAGGGTGTTCACCACTATGCAACCAACCCCTGCTGCGACTATTGCTTTTGTAAGCAGAGCTACTCCGTCTTTTTCTCCGTAAACGACAAGGAAATAAAAGACTGGAAGAGGTATAAAGGTCCTCATCCAGCCCAACTCTTCAGACATGGCAGGAAGAAACAACAGCGCTGTAACAAGGAAAACCCTTAACAGCTCTTTCGGGAAGCCGGTTCCTGCCATGCCGTATTTACATATTGGGTCCGGTATACGGCAGAAGTGCAATCTGTCGAGCCCGCTTAATCGCCTCTGTCAGCTCACGCTGATGTTTGGCGCAGTTTCCATAAATACGCCGGGGAATGATCTTGCCCCTTTCCGTGAGGAAGTTGCGCAGGGTTTTGACATCTTTATAATCTATTACAAGTTCCTTATCCGCACAAAAGCGGCAGACTTTACGCCGATGGAATATTTTTTTCTTTCTCATGATCGCCTCTTTTGTGTGGTTTATTCGTCTTCGTCTGATTCTTTGTCATCCGCATCGTCATTGGCAGCACGTGCAGTTAAGGATGACTTGACAGCTTTGTTGGGATCGTAAACTTCCTGGAGCTTGATCGTCATGAATTTCAAAACGTTGTCATCGATTTTGAAGATACGCTCCATTTCCGCAACCGCTGACGGAACTGCGGCATACTCGGTGTAGATATAGTATCCCTGTTGTTCCTTTTTGATCGGATAAGCGAGTTTTTTCAGGCCCCAATTATCCACATTGATAATAGTTCCCGCTTCTTTTTCGATAATGTCAGCCGTTTTCTGGCTGATCGAGTTGAGTACATCTTCCCCGACACCGGGGTTGATGATAGATATGGTTTCATATCTACGCATTCGGTCCTCCTTGTGGACTTTTGGCCCTCTTCCGTTGCCTCTGTAAGAGAGCAAGGCAAGACTTGTTGTGCACCGGTTTCCCTGTGAAACCGGCAAAAATAAGACGAAACACTTAACATGATTCAACTATTGATGTCAATTGAAAAAGTCCTGAAAAATATCACAAAGGAAGTGGTTCTCTTACTCGCCGTTCTGTTCAGTTTTACTCTTTTTCGCTATCCGCCAATAGGAAAGAAGAGAATCCGTGTCAAGGGTTTCCATAATTATTGATTCTTTCGTGATGATTTCTTCCATGAATTTAAAACGGTGGACGAATTTGTTTGTGGCGGCATGGAGGCATTCTTCAGCTGCCAGGTCAAATTTGCCGGCAAGGTGGGTCAGGAGAAAGAGAAAGTCCCCAAGTTCTTCTTTAATTCTGCTTTTGTCGGCTGTCGTGATGGCGTCCATCAATTCCTTTTGTTCTTCATCGAGCTTGGCAACAATTCCGGCCATGTCCGGCCAGTCGAAACCTCTTCGGGTAACGCGACTCGTAACTCGCTGGGCCCTGATCAGAGCGGGCAGTGATTTAGGGACGTCCAGCTCATTTTCTCGGCTCTTTTTCGCATTTTTTTCTTTTTCTTTCACCTTGCCCCAGTTTCTTCGCATTTCCTCATACGAGTCAAATGTGGTGTCGGCAAAAACATGGGGGTGACGGCGAATCATTTTATCGATGATGGACTGCAGTACTTCGCATATGGTGAAGTGATCCTGTTCTTCATAGAGCTGGTTGATGAAACCGATCTGGAAGTACATGTCGCCCAGTTCTTCTCGCACCTGGAGTGGGTCGCTTCCTTCAAGCGCCTCGGAAAGTTCGTGGGTCTCTTCGATAAGATAGGGTTTGAACGACTGGACCGTCTGTTTCTGGTCCCATGGGCATCCCCCCGGAGCCCGCAGGCGTGCGATTAAATCAAGAAGTTCGGAAAACTTGTTGCCTGCTTCGGCATTTTTTTTCATATCGTGTCAATTTTCCTTCACATTTTTTTTTGTTTTGAGTATGAATAGCCCATTTTGTAAATTTGTAAACTTTGATGGACTTTGAAAAGGTCGATGGATCTCGTGTTGTGTTTCGTGTTCTCTCAGCAGCGGCACACGTAAGTGCGCCACATCGCTTTGAATCCGCACGCATTCGCCGGCTGATTTTACAAAACCATCCTATCCTAAATCCGATTTTTTGCAAGTCAAGCAATTAGAACTGTACAGATTGTATATGCTTCAATATCATGTTAATGAAAAGAATTGTTGCCAAACAGGTTAAATGTGTATATATATTTATTTGTATAGGTATATATACGTATTAATCTGGATCTGTTTGTGGTGATCTGGTTAACGTTTTGTTTTACAACCATCAATTGGGAAGGGGGATTGTTATGGAAGGGAAAAAAGACAAAAAAATTCTTCAGGAAAAACACAAGGATATTGCTCGAATTGACCAGGAAACGAAAAGAACTCATGGCTGGTATGTGCGGGTCCGTTACTTCGGCAAAACGCATTCCAAGTTTTTCTCCGATGGTAAATGCGGAGGCCGCTATTCAAGCCTTCTCGCTGCAATTGCCTGGCGCGATGAAATTGAATCACGACTCGGCAAGCTGCGAACCAACAAGCATATTGTTACAGTAAGCAATACAACAACCGGAGTAGTAGGGGTTCGCTTGAATGATAAGCTCAATCGATATGAAGTGAGCTGGGTCAATGGGGAAGGAAAACAGGGGAAAACTTCTGTTTCCATAAGAAAACACGGCAGGGATAAGGCTTTCAAGAAGGCATGTGAAATCAGGAAGCTGAAAGAAGCCGAGAGGTTGTCTGCTTAATCCTGAATGAAGTGAAGGATTTCACCTGGTTCGGCAAGAAGCGCGCATGCCCCATTAGCCTTCAGTTCTTCTGCCGTTCGGAATCCCCACAGCGCCCCTAACGCATTCATTCCCGCGTTGACGGCGGTCTTCATATCTGTTGCCGTATCGCCGAGATAAAGAATTTCTTTTCCCGTCAAACGGAGTTTAGCCGCTATGGCGATTGCACCGGCGGGGTCCGGTTTTTTGGGGATATCCTCCCTGGCCCCGGCCACATAATCAAATTGATGGCTGGGAAAAAAAGTTGCGACAACAAGCCTGGTCATGGCATCCGGCTTGTTGGAAAGAATGTTGAGGCTGAGTCCGCGTTCCGTCAGAGATGAAAGCATATCCTCTATGCCGTCGTAAGGTCTTGTTCTGTCCTGCCAATGGTTTCCGTATTCCTCCATCATTTCCTTGACTAATTTTGTTATCAGGTCCTTGTCCTGTGTGTCCTGCGGCAATGTTCTGCTGATCAGTTTTTCGATTCCGTCTCCAACAAAATAGCGGTAGCGCGCAACCGGATGGGTTGGGAATTGGTTGCGGATGAGGACCCTGTTCATGCAATCGGCAAGATCATCCAGCGTATCCAGTAGTGTGCCGTCAAGGTCGAAAATAATAGCTTTGATCGTGTTCATTTTTTTATTTGCAGAGTGTAAATGATGAGTTGGCTGCCAGAACTTTGACCATTGTTAGAAACGTGTTAGAAACATATTAAAAAAACGTTAAATGAGGGACGGTTCAATTTTTTATTCTTGACTCCGGACAGTATCCGAACTATCTTTCACACGTTTTAAAAGGAAGTCGGATGATGGTTTGCGCCTCTTATGAAAGAAGGTTAACGTCGCTCAAGCGGCTTCTTTATGAAAGTGGATTCATTTTACCCCAGCACAGGTATGTTGTATAGGATAAATCAAAATTGTACTTAAGGAAAGGAGGAGTTACCATGTCAATTTGTGTTGTTGGCCATTCAAATCCCGATACCGATTCCGTTGCAGCGGCAATTTCATATGCTCATTACCTGAAAGCCACAGGACAGGATGCAGTTGCATGCATGCAAATCGATGCGGCAAAATTGAACCCTGAAAGCAAAACCGTTCTTGCCAAGTTCGGACTCAAAGCCCCTGAAACCCTCATGGATGCATCCGGTAAGAAAATTGCCTTGGTAGATCACAGTGATCTTGCTCAGTCTCCGGCTAATCTTGGCGCAGCCGAGGTGGTAGCAGTTGTTGATCACCACAAAATCGGTGATCTTACCACTAATAACCCCATTTATTTCAATGCCCAGCCCGTCGGTTGTACCTGCACGGTGTTGAATGAAATGTACAAAAACGCAGGCATAGCTATTCCCAAGGACATCGCCGGTGTCATGGTTTCCGCTATTTTGAGTGATACCGTAAATTTCAAGTCACCCACCTGCACTGATGCCGATAAGGCCGCGGTTGCCGATCTGCTTAAGGTCGCCGGTGTCAGCGACAAGGATGCCCTTTTCATGGACATGCTGAAGGCAAAATCCGCTGTTGACGGCATTCCTGCAAAAGACCTTCTTTTCCGTGACTACAAAGATTTCGACATGAAAGGCAGCAAAGTCGGTGTCGGCCAGCTTGAGCTTGCCACCCTTGATCAGGTTGCCGCCATTCGAGGTGATCTGATGAAGGAAATGGAGAAGGTCAAAGGCGAAGGTCGTCACTCCGTGCTGCTGATGCTGACCGACGTTGTTAAGGAAGGAACCGATCTGGTGGTTCTCTCCGATGATCCCGCGCTCATTGAAAAGGCCTTCAACGGTAAACTGGCCAACAGCTCCATGTGGATTGACGGCATGATGAGCCGCAAAAAACAGACCATCCCCAATCTGCAGAAAGCTTTCGGCTGCTGATCAGTTTAATCTGAATTCGTAAAAAAAATCCGCGTTTCTCCATGGAGAAACGCGGATTTTTTTATTGGTGAATTGTTACAGAAAATTGTGCGTGGTTGTTAATGGACCATCATTTTGTCTGTTGCAAAATCAAATGCGTCGTCATGCTCGCCGACATGGCACTGCAGGCAGGTGCTTTCTTCCGGCCGACTGGTCAGTTTCCATTTTGCGGGATCACCAGTGTGCATCAATCCCGGACCATGGCATGATTCACAGCCGACATTGCGGAGATTCTCGGGAAGGGTTAGAGACAGGGCTTTTTCCTGCATGGAGATTCCCGTAACATGACAGGGCAGACAGCTCGTGTTGAATTGCTGTTTTTTTTCGGCAAGAGTCTGGTAGGCAGACCCATGGCGGCTTTTTTGCCAGAGATCGCCTATTTCAGCATGGCACTGCAGACATGCCGGACTGCCTGCATATCCGGGAAGCCCCTGTTGATCTCCGGCAAGCCTGCCCAGGGAGTTTATCTTCTTTTTGGTTTCCACGGTTATCCCGGCAATTTCAGGATCATCAACGAGATTTGTTGCTATTTCGAGAAAGCGGCTTTCGTAGGTTGCAGGATCAGCATTTTTATTTTTTTTGTCCGTCGCAAGCCGTATTTCTTCATCAAGACTCTTCATTCGTTTGGAGAGCTTGTGGTACGCATCCAGTGCTTCCGGTTTGTTTTTGTAAGTCTCTTCCGGGTCGCCTTGTTTTTCAATTCTTGTGAGTTGCCAGGACAACCTGTCAAACTCCTGTTTTTTGATAATCGTTTCATCAAGAGACTTGTCTTCCCACTTTCTTGACGCGTTCCAGTTTATTTCAAGTTTACCGAGGTACTTGCCTCGTCTTTCCGTCTGACAGATCAGGGTATTGCCGGTAAGCGCCGGAGGGATATTGTGGGCTTGTCTGTCTGACTGGATGATGAGGTGAATGTCGGGGTATTCACTGCTTATTTTCTGGTTTTGCTGCGGAGTTTCACTGGATAGCAGAATGATGAAATCCGTTTTGGGACGCAATTCATTTAAAATAGTTGGCAGCACCTCCCCACAGGGAAGTGTTTTTGCGTCACCTGTACTGTTTGTCGAAGGGGTGATGTTGCCGGTCACGCCAATGATCCCGATGCGCAGTCCTGCCCTTTCGAGAACGATGAAAGGGGGAAAGTAGAGTTTGTCATCAGCACCAACGAGGTTTGCGCTCAACCATGCAAAGGATGAATTTTTCTGCAATTCCGCGAGGAAATCAACTCCACCGGCCAGGTCCAATGGGGAAACGCCAACCGCCAGATAACCGATACTGTTATATGCCTCAACGATTCCCCGGGCATTGATTATTGCCTGTTCGCCTGCTCGTCCCGGAGGAAGAACGAAATCGCTGAAAAGCAGAGACCCTGCATCAATAAGAAGCATGGTTTCCTTGTCGAACCCCTGCTGTTTGAGAAGTGTTTGCCGTTTGGGCAGACCGCCCAGCTGTTTTGATTTTCAGCCGCAGGGCTCGGTTTCTCCATGCACATCGTTGGTGTAGAAAATGGTCAGCTTATCCGTCTCGGCAGCATAAAGCTGGGCTGGCAGGGAAATGAGGAGAAATGACAAGATGAGGATATGGATATAATGCATTGCTGCTACCTTTATTTTTGAGGTTTTTTTTGCGAGAGGATGAGCCTCCATTTGGTCAGCCTGTCTTTAATGGTCGCCTCATGGCCTCTGTTGGTCGGTTCATAATAGCGGGCGCCGCTCAGTTCCTCGGGCAGGTGATCCTGGTCAACCAGAGCCAGGGGTGAATCATGGGCATACTGATAGCCCTTGCCGTAGCCGAGCTCTTTCATGAGTCGGGTCGGTGCATTGCGTATATGCAACGGCACTGGCAGACTGCCTGTTCGTTCGATTTCTTTCATGACCATATTGTAGGCCGCGTATGTGGCATTGCTTTTCGGGGCGGTGGCCAGATAAATGACCGCCTGGGCCAGGGCAAGTTCCCCTTCCGGGGAACCAAGCATATGGTAGGACTCTCTGGCGCTCAGGGTGAGAGTCAGGGCCTGAGGGTCGGCATTGCCCACATCCTCGGATGCGAAGCGGATAAGGCGGCGAGCGATATAAAGAGGATCTTCGCCTGATTTCAACATCCTGGCAAGCCAGTAAAGGGAGCCGTCAGGGTCGCTGTCCCGCAGGCTTTTGTGCAGGGCGGAAATCAGGTTGTAATGTTCTTCCCCTCCTGCATCGTAACGAAGGCTGTTGCGCTGCATGGCATCTTTTACTGCGTCCTGGGTGATGTGACGGGTGTCGGCATCTCCATCTGTTGCAAGCGATACAGCGATTTCCATGCTGTTTAAAAGGCGACGGGCGTCTCCGTCCGCCATGGCGATAAGATACTCCATTGCCTGTTCGTCAAAAACAAGGTTCCGGCCCCCGAGTCCGTTTTTTTCATCCTGCAGGGCGCGTTGGAAAATTACCCGCAGATCTGCATGGGTCAGCGGAGAAAGGGTAAGCACCCGACAACGGGAGAGAAGAGGGGCGACAATCTGGAAGGAGGGGTTTTCCGTTGTTGCGCCGATGAGGATAATCAGCCCGCTCTCCACATGGGGAAGAAAGGCGTCCTGCTGCGCTTTGTTGAAACGGTGAATTTCATCGACAAAGAGAATGGTCGACATGCCCGCAAGCTGGTTTTGCCTGGCCTCATCGATTATCTGGCGGATTTCCTTGACCCCTGCGAGAACGGCGGAAAAAAAGATAAAGGCGGATTCCGTGGAACGCGCCAGAATTCGTGCCAGTGTCGTTTTACCGGTTCCCGGAGGCCCCCAGAGAATCAGAGACGGCAGCCTGTTTTCTTCAAGAAGGCGCCACAGCATCTTGCCTTCGCCCAGAAGATGTTCCTGCCCTGCAAAATCGCTTAGCTGCTGGGGGCGTATTTTTTCAGCCAGAGGCCGGTTGTCTGTTGTTGCCGTTGTCATGGCGATGTGGAGAAAAGATGAAGGATTCGTTCAGCCATCCGTTCAGAAGAAAAAACCAGTGATTCAAGATCAAGGTAATCCAGCACGTTGACATCATAAAGAATTTTTACCTTGGCGGGGAAACCGTCTTCCGGTTCTTCATCCCAGAAAAGAAGTTTCTGTGGAAGACGGGGCAGAACAGGAATGGTGAGCGCGACATCAGCCGAATTTTGCAAAAAAGGTTCAGCTCCGATATGCTTACACAGAGAAATAATCTCATCACCGGGCATACCGGTAAAGGTTTGCGCCAGACGGTCTTCACAGTAGGTGGCCAGTGTTTTTACCTTGGAGATGGAATTAGGCAGACTCTCAAGTCCGATCCAGCTGCCGGAAGGAGGATTGCCGCCACCTGAATGGATATAATTGTAAAGCAGGATCTGGTCCCTTGGGTCTTCCGGTACTCGACCGTCAATCAAAATATGCTTTTTGCTTAAGCGCACCTGTTGACCGAGATAGGAGAATGAGAAAATATCGGTATTTTCAGAAGGGGAGGGAATGCCGAGAGCCGGAGCTGTCAGAGCAAAATCAAGGCCCGAGATTTTTTCCTGCAAATGGCGGATCAGATCAAGGTCGTGTTTTTTTTTCAGCCCGTCAAGCGAGGCGGCCTTCTGATTGGCGAGCACAAGCCCATCCAGGTTGATATATGGGCATTTGCGGGGGTCCTCGTCGCTTCGCGCCACATTGGCGGCAAAGGCGAGACAGGCGGGATAGCCGCATTCCCCGCAGTTTGTTTTCGGCGTTCGCTGGATGATATCAAGGGGATTCATACTGCTACAGTACCATTTTAACGGAAGAATGTTCCCTGATGGCAGCGAAAAAATAGTTTCTCGCCTCTTCGGAGTGAACCATCACTTCAAGGTTGAAGGAAAGGTATTTCCCTGTGCGACTGGTATTTGAAAGGCTCAGTGTGTATTCTGCCTCCCCCAGGATTTCTCTGATTGCATCGAGCAGCTCATCTTCTCCGGTTCCGATGATTTTATAGAGCCAGAGGCAGGGGTACTCAATCGCAACTTTTTGATCAATTTCTTTCATGGTATGGTATCTGGTTTGTGATCGGCGGCAAAAAACGTAAAATAATTTGTACATGATAACAAAAAAAGGAACTTACCCTGTGTAATGTAAATGGAGAAAGGGTAAAATACAAGGGCTGATCTCCATAATGAGCATTGCTGGATACATATGAACCGTCAAGCCGGATTCCACAGGTGGAGAGAAAACAAGCACTTTATAATGGAGCGCACGGCAGTCAATGAACAGCAGAGGCGGTAAAGAGTTTCTTCCCACGTCCGGACGGGAAATGCGTATGCGGGGCTGGGACCGGGTGGACGTGGTGCTGGTGACGGGGGACGCCTATGTAGACCACCCGGCCTTCGGAGTGGCCTTGATCGGCAGGTTGCTTGAATCCAGGGGATACAGGGTCGCCGTGCTGGCCCAGCCCCGGCATGACAGGCCGGACGATTTCAGGCAGTTCGGTCCTCCCCGACTCTTCTGGGGAATAACCGCCGGCAATCTTGATTCCATTGTCGCCAATTATTCCGGTAACGGTAAGGTTCGGGACGAAGATCAGTATTCTCCGGGCGGCAACCCTTATTTCGGCGCCACGCGCAGTAAAAATGAAAGGCGACGGCCTGACAGGGCGACCATCCTCTATGCCAATCTTGCCCGCAGTGCTTTTAATGATGTTCCGGTTGTCCTGGGCGGAATCGAGGCGTCATTGCGCCGTTTCGTCCATTACGATTACCAGCAGGCCAAACTTCGGGCATCGGTTTTGACCGACGCCAAGGCGGATCTGCTGGTTTACGGAATGGGTGAAAGGGCCGTGCTTGAAGTGGCGGAAAGGCTTGATCTTGGCCAGGATCTCGCGGGCATTGCCGGAACATGCCGCCGTTTGACTGAGTCTGAATTCGCCTTTTGCTCGACGGACAATCTGGTGGTATTGCCTTCGTTTACAGAAATTCAGCAGGACCGGCGGATGTTTCTCGCTGCGGAACTGGAGATTGACAAACGGGCCCGTTCATTGTCGGATTCCATGCTGGCGCAAAAGCAACAGGTCATGTGGGTGGTGCAATATCCCCCTGCCGTACCTCTCACGGCGCAGGAAATGGACGCTCTTTACAATCTCGACTATACCCGCAAGCCCCATCCCGCGGCAGTTGATGTCCCTGCCTACAGGATGATCCGGCACTCCATTACAATTGTCAGAGGCTGTTTCGGTAATTGTTCTTTTTGTGCAATTGCCAGACACCAGGGGCCGGTTATTACGTCACGAAGCGAAGAATCGGTATTGAACGAGGTCAAGCAGGTTACCGGGATGGGGGATTTTCGGGGCACCATAAGTGATCTCGGTGGTCCCACCGCCAACTTGTACGGACTTGGTTGCCGCATAACGAGATGCCGTCGCCATGATTGCCTTTTTGAAGGGGGATGCCGTCATCTTCTCGTGGACGAGAATCCTCTGCTCGGGCTGCTTGAAAAAGTGAGCCGGATGGCTGGGGTGAAAAATGTTTTTGTCTCTTCCGGCCTCAGGATGGAGCTGCTCCTCCAGACGCCCCGTCTGTTGAAAAAACTGTTGTTGGACCACACACCCGGCGCCATGAAAATAGCACCTGAACATACCGTTTCCCATGTGCTGCGGTTGATGCATAAGCAGAAACGCGAAGTGTTGCCGGCATTTGTCGAGCTGTGCATGAAAATTGGTCGTGAAGCCGGGAAAAAGGTGGTGCTGACTCCGTATCTGATTTCCTCCCATCCGGGCTGCACCGTTGCCGACATGGACATCCTTGCCAATGATATTACCAAGCTTGGCCTCTTCGTCCGTCAGTTCCAGGATTTTACCCCCACCCCGGGAACCATTTCCACCGCCATGTACGTCAGCGGGCTTGACCGGGACACCTTGAAGCCGATCCATGTCGCTTCAGGCACTGGGGAAAGAATGCAGCAACGTAAAGTGTTGGAAAACAAAATGAAACCGGGAAAAGATGGCCGGCGGAAATAGAAGGTGACACAGGTTTGTTGTAATGAAATTGTGAAAACATTTCCTTTATTTATCTTGACATTGTCGGGTGAAGTTGGAGTAGGATTAAATCCAACAACTGGTTAAAATCACATCGTGCGGCGTTGTCTTTGCTGCGTCAGAATGGCATGAAATTTCCCGACTAACATGGGGGTTTTTTTGCCGTGTGGGAGATATAGCAGGAGGATTGAGGTCATGGAAAAGAAGATACTCGTAGCGGTTGATGGATCGTATTGCTCATTAAACGAAATAAATTATCTGAGCAGGGTATTTCGTGAGGGTGGAGATGTTACCCTTCATATGCTCTGCATCGTTTCCGCCTCCCTGTCGTCGAGCACACAGTGGCTTGATGACGGGGACAGGATGAACATGCTTTCCGACGATGCAAAACGCAGATTTCGTCTTGCTGAGAAGCATATCCGCGAGGAAGTCAATTTCCTCACGCGGCACGGCTTTAAGGAGAAGATGATCACCTCGGAGGTTCGGCTGTCCCGCGCGGGTGTTGCCAATGATCTCGCCGCTGAAATGCAGAAGGGGAGCTATGATGCTTTGCTCATGGGCAGAAGGGGGCTGGGCAGATTGCAAGGTTTGGTGATGGGCAGCGTGACAAAGGAAATTCTCGAAAAATGTTTTCATCTGCCGATATGGATTGTCGACGGTGAAGTGACATCCCGCAATTTTCTGGTGCCGGTTGACGGAAGCAGGCGCAGTTTACGGGCATTGGACCATCTTGCTTTTGTTCTCGAAGGATTGAATGATGTAGAAATCACGTTGTTTCATTCCGCTGCCTGGCTGAAGGAGAAAAAAAAGGAGGAGGTGGAAAAGCTTCATGAAATATGGGGAAAAGAATGGTGCGATGAGCACCTCTCCCGTTCAGATGCCATTTTTCACGGGCCGGAGCAGATTTTACGGGAAAGCGGTTTTGATATGGAAAATGTTTCCCGGGCCGATGTCAGCAGGGGAGTCGAACCGGCTCTTGATATCATGTTGCAGCTGCGCAATGAAAAATACGGCACCATCGTGATGGGAAGACGTGGACCTGATGACCCGAAGGGTTTTTTCGGCGGCGTGTCATCACGGGTGCTTTGGACGGTGAATGATCTGGCGGTCTGGCTGGTTAATTAAGGGGCCGAAAATTCCTTCCGCAAAGGAGCTGAATGGAAAATAAACTGCAGAATCTGATCGAAAAGATCAAAGAACTTGAAAATGAGCTCTCACGCGACATTCAGAAAAAAGAGGAGGAATTTTATTATAAAATCCGCGGCAAAAAGGTTCGTTTCGATCAGGAGATAAAAAAACGGCATAAACGTCTGATCAAGCGTTTACGTCATTTTTTCAAAGATGCTCCTGTTCTCCATTTTCTTACGGTTCCTGTGATCTGGTTCTGTCTTTTCCCTGCACTGTTTCTTGACACAGTTGTTTCCATCTACCAGGCCGTCTGTTTTCCCATCTACGGCATTCCAAAGGTCAAGCGTGAAAGGTACATTGTCTTTGATCGTCACGCATTGAGCTATCTGAATATTATTGAAAAGATTAACTGCCTGTACTGTGGCTATTTTAACGGACTTATCGGATACGTCCGGGAGGTTGCCGGCAGAACAGAGCAATACTGGTGTCCCATCAAGCATGCCCGGAGGACATATTCCTTTCACAGCCGCTATAGTAAATTTCTGGAATATGGAGATGCCGAGGGGTATCGCAAAAACATTGAGAAAATCCGCAGGGATTTCCATGATATCAAATAATTTTACATTGTTATGCCTTTATCGTTCACGGGTTTCGTTTACTGTTTTTTTGTGAATCTCTCGGATTGATTTTACTTTAGCGTAAAAAAAGACTATAATTATTAACTAGGTTTTGCTTGAAGTAAGATCATGTGGCCCGGCGGCGACCAACAGGCTGTCGTCAAGGAGATTCTCTAAAATGATTGGGAGGATGAAATGAAGAAAAGTTTAAAAGTGTTATTGGTGTCGGCTTCCTTAGGCCTTGCCGCTTGCGGAACCAAATATCCACCACCTGATTCGCAGATGAACATGGCTACTTCGGAAATAGGTCAGGCCGAGAGCATTGGCGCCTACGAGTCGGCGCCTCTTGAGCTGAAGTCCGCACGGGACAAACTGGAACAGGCGAAACAGGCAGTGCAAAGAGAAGATAATCTTGCTGCCAAACGGTTGGCTGAACAGGCGATAGTTGATGCGAATCTTGCCCAGGCAAAGGCTCGTACGGCCAAAAGCCAGAAAACCGTGGAGGAGTTGAAGGCGAGCATTCAGACCCTGCAAGATGAACTCAACAGGACCGCCCGCTGATCCTTTTTAAACTGAGCCTATGGAGACCAAAATGACTAGACGTAAAATATATAGCCGCATAATTCTGGTGACTGGCGGACTTGCTGTCCTTCTTTTGAGCGGTTGTGCCGCGAAAAAGGAAAATCCCATGGTCGTCAGCGCACGTGAGACTTTCAGCAATGTTCAGAATGATTCAAATGTCAACAGATACGCCCCGCTTGAGCTGCAGGATGCAAAGGTTGCCATTGAAAAGGTGGAAAAAAGTCTGCAGGCAGGAGACGATATGTCACAGGTCGAACATCTTGCCTACTTGTCCAAGCAGAAATCGTCCATTGCCGGAGAAGTTGCGGCAATGAAAATCGCGGATAAAGAGGTGGAGAGTGCCAGCGCGGAACGAAATAAAATTCTGCTTGCTGCCCGAAACCGAGAAGTTGAGCATTCATTAAGTAAAGCTGAAATAGCTCGTCAGGATGCAGAGGCGCAAAGGCTTGCCGCCGATAAACAGCGGCTTGCCGCAGAAGAGCAGCGACGTGCCGCAGAAGAGGCTTTAAAGCAGGCGCAACTGAATGCCGACGCAGCCGAAAAAGCACGCATGGAAGCAGCAGCAGCAGAAGCAAGAGCGAAACAGCTTGAAGCGGAAATTGCCGATCTGCAGGCGAAACAGACAGATCGTGGGATCGTGTTGACCCTGGGAGATGTTTTGTTTGATACCGGCAAAAGCGACCTGAAACCAAGCGCTTACGCAAACATTGATAAACTTGTGGCCTTCCTGAAGAAATATCCGGAGAGAAAAGTGCAGGTCGAAGGTTTTACTGACAGCGTCGGGACCGAAAATTATAATCTTGGTCTTTCAATCAATCGTGCCGAGGCTGTGCGCAATGCATTGTACGCACAGGGAATTGAGGGTAACAGAGTCCAGTTCCGCGGATATGGAGAGATGTATCCTGTGGCAAGCAATGATAATGCAACCGGGCGTCAGCTTAACAGGCGCGTTGAAATCATCATTTCAGATGACAAAGGCGTGATTCCTCAACGAATGCGTTAACAAACGTCTCTTTTGCTGTTTGCCTGCCCTGTCTTGATTTATACCGGGCAGGGCTTTTTTGGGGCCGGTTCTTGAAAGATTTTGCAAGAACCGGCCTTTTTTTGTTGCGCGTGTTTTTTCAAGCAGAGGACGAGGAAAAAGGCGCAACCCTTTACTAACGGCAACAAGTTATGCGAGATTCGCGTTGACGAAATCCCAGTTGATAAGATTGGCAATGAAGGTATCAATGTAGTCGCCACGCCTGTTTTGATAATCAAGATAATAGGCATGCTCCCAGACGTCCACCGTCATCAATGGTTTTAAACCGTGCGCTATGGGAGTATCCGCGTTTGATGTTTTCATGATTGACAGCTTGTCATTTTTCACCACCAGCCATGCCCAGCCGCTGCCAAACTGAGTGAGGCCGCCATTTTTCAGTTCTTTTGTGAAATTGTCATAGCCGCCAAAATCGGAGTCGATTTTCTGCGCGATCTTCCCTGTGGGCAGTCCTCCGCCTCCCGGTTTCATTGATTGCCAGTAAAAGGTATGATTCCAGACCTGAGCCGCATTGTTGAATATTCCAATTTTGTCAGCCTTATTTGCGGAATTCAGGATGATTTCCTCCACCGTTTTTCCGGCCAGATCGGTTCCCTCAACCAGTTTGTTGAGGTTTGTGACATAGGCATTATGGTGTTTCCCGTGATGAAAATCCAACGTGTTCGAGCTGATATGCGGTGCAAGAGCGTCTTTTCCGTAAGGTAGATCAGGCAATGTAATTGACATGTTTTTCTCCCTTTTCATTTTGATGATTTGATGAAATCATAATAATAACGCTGTTTCATCGGCTTCTTGTATCATGAGTTTCTGTTTGCTATTCTGTCCTGGGAAAGATTTTTTTCTGGGCCAAAGGAAATAATAAAGTGCTCAAATCTTTATTTTTCTTATCTGCTCAGAATCAGCGAGGAGAAGACAACATCTGCGGGAACAGTTGATTCAGGACGGAACTGTTCGGGTTGAGGCTCTGTGCCTCTGTTGCGGCCTCCTTGGCCTTGAGCCAATTGCCATTCATCAGGAAGGATCGGGCCAGACCGATATAGACGTCGATGTTGCTCTTGCTGTATCCCAATGCTTCCTGGTAAACGGGAATCGCTTCGGCAGCCTTCCCGTTTTGCAGGAGTTGTCCGCCGTAACCGACCAGGGCGCTGACCATCATCTCCTGCGCCTTGCTTGATGTGGCATCAAGGGACATTCCCTCTTTTAGATAAGAAAGGCCTTCTTTGAAATTTCCCTGTTTGATTTGACCTACAGCGGAGGAAAGGAGGGCGTCGAAGAGGATGGAACCTATCTCTTTCTGCGTTTCCATCGGGGCCAGACGATATGCGGACCGTAAGGGGGAGAGCGCATCTCCCCACCGGCCGAGATTAATGTACGATCTGCCCAGGTAGAGATATGCCTCGCCATAGTCGGGATCGAGCTCGACAGCCTTGCCAAAATGATCGGCCGCCTCTTGAAATTTACCCTGATTGAAATACCCCATTCCTGCTTCGTATTCTCCTGTAGCACCCGAAAAAACACTGGACAGGCCTGCGCAACCGCAGAGTGCCAGCATGGCAAACGCTATCAGGATAATCGTTCCTTTTTTCATCGATTCCCTCATCTGTGATTATACGTGTGGCAGATAAAGAAGTAATAATATCAATAATATGAGATAATTCAAATATTATAACACAATCTTTAATCAAATTGGTGCAATTCTTACAGAACGTTAATTGGAATATAGGAAAAATTTATCACCAATTTTCTCCTGCATCATTCTTCAAGACAACTCGGCGAAATTGCTGTTAATCGGCACAACCCGTATCAGCCCGTCAACATATTCTTCTTTCTCCTGCAGAAAACAGAGGATTTCCCCTTCATCACTGTTGAAATTGAGTTCTTGCAGGGATTGCTTTGCGAATTTGACAAAAAGGGTTTTTTTGAAAAAATTGTTTCGTGTTGTGTAGGTGTACAAAGGGGGAAATTCCTGAGGTAATTGTTGCCAGAGTTCGTTTTTTTCAGCGTTCAGGATATGCGGGTTGAGATGGGAAGGGAGAAACCTGTGACCGCTCCGTAACCAGTCAAAAACGAGAAATTCCCTCAATATTTGTTGCCGGGGATCATGCTGGATGAAGTCAAGCAGGAGGCTGCTCATGAGCTCCTGGGTTCTGGCTCGCTGGAAGAAACCTTCTTTTTTACACAGCGTGAGCAGCTGCATGAAGAAACGGAAAACGTTTTGTTCATTTCTTCTGATATATTTGAAAAATGAGCGGAAATAACGATTATTGTGAAACGCCTCCACGCATTCACCGAACCAGAAAAGTTCGCTCAGTTCTTCCGGGGAGAGCCATTTTGTGGCGAGCACCTCATAGGGTGGTTTCTGGCAGCGAAGGATGTTGGAAATTTCCGTTTGTTGCACAAGAGGGGTGTTGGGGAGGATCTTCAACAGGCCCATCTGGATGTAATGGGGAGCTGTGGTGAAAACATCGTTGAATGATCTGGTGAAAGATTCCATGTTTTCGTAGGGCAGTCCGAGTATGAGATCGACATGGAGATGAATTGAGTCAAAAGCTGCCAGCCTGCCGATATTGATTAATGAGGAAGTTGTGTTACTTTTCCGGTTGATGGCGTTTAATGTTTGCGGATTGGTTGACTGGATGCCGATTTCAAATTGGAAAAGGCCGGGGGGGGCATCCTGCAATAAATCAAACATCTCTTCGGTAAAAAGATCAGGCGAGATTTCAAAATGAAAGGTGGTGCCTTCATGCGGTTCCGCCAGGAGAAATTTCCAAATATCCACGGCCCTTCTGGCCGATGCGTTGAACGTTCTGTCAACGAAACGGACACTTTTGGGATGATGGACCAGGATTTCTCCAAGTTCCTGTTTCACCAGTTCCGTTTCTTTATAGCGGATGCCGGGTTCTGTGGATGAGATGCAATAACTGCAGGAGTATGGGCAGCCCCGTGATGATTCATAATAGACAGCGCGATTGGCAAGTTGGTCGTGAAAGTCCTCCTGTCTGAAAGGCGAGGGGAATGAGGGACTGCGGCTGCATTTATAATTGGCGGCAAGGTTGCCCGTTATCAGATCAGCGTAGAATTTCTGGTCAATTCCCTCTATTTCACCGGTCACCACCGTTTTTTTTACACCCGGCTGATCAATGTGCAAGGCAGTCGCCTGCGGACCTCCGAGCACCATCCGGCTCTTTGGCCTGATAATGGCAAGATCATTGATAATGCGTGACACAAGATCGGAGTTCCAGATATAAACGGAAAAAAAGAAGACCTCGGCATCCATGCGGCTGATCTGCATCAGGGTGGCGTAGTAAGGATCATTTATGGTGAATTGATGAAGGCTGACCCGGGCATCGTTTACGTGTGTCTCAAGTTGATTTCTCAGGTAAAAGAGGCTGAGGCAGGAATGGGTATATCTGCAGTTGAAGCTGATTAATGATAATTTCATGATATTGATTGTTCCGGTGATTTGTTATGGTATAACATTTACGCTCCTGTATTTCATAACAGGGTTGAGGAAGAAAAACTTGACAGTTATTACTAAAACATTTTATGACAAGCTAGTATTTTTCCGTGAATCGGAATTCGAGAGTTTTTGTTGATTACTGCCCGTATCCCTTCACAGATAATGTAAAAATGAATTCAGACAGATGTTTTTCCTGACCAGTATATATGATTTCCCATATAACAAAGCTTGGTGACTCTTTTCTTTACGCAGTGCGCGATCAGGGGCGGATGGGCCTTTTCCTTTTCTCCACCCTGAGGGGAATAGTTGCGCGCCCGTTCCGCTTTCGGGAAGTTGTCCGGCAAATTCGCATAATAGGCGCAAATTCTTTTGCCGTCATATTCTTTACCGCTATTTTCACCGGTATGGTTCTCGGTTTGCAGGGGTATTACACCCTGCGGAAATTCGGTTCAGAGGGACTCCTTGGTTCAGCCGTTGCATTAAGCCTCATTCGTGAATTGGGGCCTGTTTTGACTGCTCTCATGGTCACCGGTCGCGCCGGGTCGGCCATGTGTGCGGAAATCGGTATCATGCGTAATTCTGAGCAGCTAGATGCCCTGGAATGCATGGCTGTTGATCCTTTTCGCTATCTTATCTCGCCCAAGTTTCTGGCAACCATGATTTCCATCCCCGCGCTTACCCAAATTTTTAATGTCGTGGGCATCGGTGGGGGGTATCTCGCCGGTGTCATTCTCCTCGGGGTCAATCCGGGGGCCTTTTATAACGGCATTGAACAGAGTGTCGTCAACCAGGATATTAATCTTGGCATCGTCAAATCATTTGTTTTTGCCTTCCTTGTCGTCTGGATCTGCACAGGCAGGGGATATTTCGTCCATGTGTTGCGAGGTGCCGGCTTCGGTGCCGAAGGGGTCAGCCGTGCCACCACCCAGGCGGTGGTGCTTTCTTCAATTTCCGTTCTGATCTGGGATTATCTGATAACAGCTGTCATGCTATGAGCACTTCGGTTATAGAATTTAAAAATGTGGTCAAGTCATTTGGCGCTCAACGTGTTCTCGACGGGGTCAATATCCTGTTTCCCAAGGGCAAAACAACGGTTATCGCCGGGGGCAGCGGACAGGGGAAAAGCGTGAGTCTCAAGCTCATTCTTGGTTTGCTTCAGCCTGACTCAGGCGAAATTCTGGTAAACGGCCGGGACATCACACGCATGAAGCTGAAAGAACTCAACTCGGTGCGTGAAAAGTTCGGTGTGCTTTTCCAGGGCGGCGCATTGCTTGATTCCATGACGGTTTACGAAAATGTTGCTTTGCCGCTCAGGGAAAGAACGCGTTTCAAGGTGAGCGAAATAGATCAACGTGTCCGGGAAATGCTTTCACAGTTTGAGCTCGACGGGCATGAAGAAAAATTTCCGGCACAGCTCAGCGGTGGAATGCGGAAAAGGGCCGGTCTGGCCCGGGCATTGATGCTCCAGCCGGAAATCATGCTTTTCGATGAGCCCACCACCGGACTCGACCCATTGATCACCATGGATATCTACCGCCTTTTTTTTAAAATACAGAAACAGTTCGGCTATACCGCGATTATCGTCAGTCATGATATCCCCAAGGTGTTCAATCTGGCCGATCAGGTCATTTTCCTGAACAAGGGGAAAACGGTTTCCTTTGCCAGACCGGAAGATATTTTTCTGAGCAGTGACCCACATATTATCTCCTTTGCCACCGAGACCATGGGGCATATTTATTCAAGTAGCGTGATGGAACAGTAAGGTATGAAAAAAACCAGTGTTGAATTTTTTGTGGGAGTATTCCTGATTCTCTCTTTCATGGCATTTGCCTATGTTTCCCTGCAGTTCGGTGAATTCTCCGTTTTTTCCCAGGGGAAAAATTATACCCTTGTTGCTGATTTTGACAGCGTCTCTGGCTTGAAGAAAGGGGCTTCAGTGTCAATTGCGGGGGTTGATGTCGGCAAGGTGTCAAGTATTCATTTAACCGAGGCGCAGCAGGCGCGGGTGGAACTGTATCTCTCCAGGAATGTGAAAATAACGGAGGATTCCATCGCCTCTATCAAGACCCAGGGTATCATTGGTGATAAGTATATCCGCATTAGCCAGGGCGGGTCGGATGTCTATCTTGATGAAGGTGAACTGATAACCGAAACCGAATCAGCGGTTGACCTTGAAGAGTTGATCAGTAAATATATTTTCGGAGATGTATGATAGACTTATAACAAGTCGAATATTAACTTGATGGCATTGCCGCGATGATTAATCTGTCCTGGACAATAGAAAAGAAAGCAGTGTGTCAGAAGCTGCTTCTTGCAGCATTTCTCCTTTTACTGGTTGTTTTCCCTGTTGCGTCCCACGCCGGTGATGAGGCCATTGAACAGATGCGAAGTTCAATCGACCGTATTCTTGCGGTTTTACGGCGTGGCGAAGTTGTCGGGGAAAACTGGGAGGATAAAAAAAAGGAAGTTGCCGCCATCGTCAGAGATCGGTGTGATTCCCGGGAGCTTGCCCAGCGTGTTCTGGCCCAGCATTGGAAGGCATTGAAAACAGAGCAGCGGGAACATTTTGCAGTGCTTTTTGCCGATGTTCTCGAAACGACATATATCAATAAACTGAAATCCTATTCAGACGAAGATATTGCCTTTAAAAAACAACTCGTCAAGGGAGACAAGGCATTTGTCTATAGCGTGGTGCTCAGTAAAAATCAGGAGATTCCCGTCGATTACCGTTTGCTGAAAAACGGCGATGAATGGCTTATTTACGATATAATCATTGAGGGCGTGAGTCTTGTGCAGAATTACCGCAAGCAGTTTGATCAGATCATCAAAAATGAAAAATATGAAGGACTCATTCTGCGCATGGAAGAAAAAATTAAAGAAAACCGGCAAAAAGACAGGGAAGCTGATGCATAGTGTTCCGAAGGGGGAGTTGTGAAAAAAAATATTCGATTTAAGCCGTTAATCGTCTTTCTTGTATATCTGTTTGCCACGTGTATGCCTTCTTCTGGTTTTGATGGTGGTTCTTTTTGCCTCGCCGTCGATTCCGTGGCTTGGGCCCAGGAGACTGATGCGGCCGATGAATTCATGGATGACCAGTTTGACGGTGAACTTGATATCGTCATCAGCGACCCCCTTGAACCGGTCAATCGTTTCTTTTTCCATTTCAACGATAAACTCTATTTCTGGGCCTTGAAACCCGTTGCCCGTGCCTATGGGTCTGTCATCCCACAGGATTTTCGTATCTGTATCCGCAACGCCTTTCATAATGTTTTGTTCCCCGTGCGTTTTGTGAACAATGTACTTCAGGGGAAATTCCAAAACGCAGGTATTGAACTCAGCCGTTTTTGCATTAATACCACCGCAGGCGTTGCCGGATTAGGTGATCCTGCCAAGGATGTTTTCAACCTGGCAATAAAAGATGAAGATCTGGGGCAGACTTTCGGGTATTGGGGAATCGGAAACGGCATATATTTCTGCTGGCCTTTCTTGGGTCCCTCCACTGCCCGTGATACTGTGGGCCTGTTCGGGGATTCTTATCTGAGTCCCCTTGGAATTGTTATGGAAAACGATCCGGATGCAGGGGTTACTCTTTACGGTGTTCAGCAGGTCAACAAGACATCGTTGGTGCTGGGTGATTATGAATCCTTCAAGGAATCTTCCTTTGATCCCTATATTTCTCTGCGGGATGCGTATATCCAGCATCGCCGCAGTAAAATAAAGGACAGTTCCCGGAATGATAAAATCTATTAATTTTGTTTCAGGAGTTTATGGATAAAATGCCAGCGTCCATGCTTGATGCCGGAGCCCTTTCTCAGCAGTTTCAGGCGTGCTTCAAAGGGTGCACCACCGATGAGATCGGAAAAATTTTGCCTTATTTGAATTCCCATTTTTCCCACCAGGGATCCGATCTGTGGCAAGAGGGGGATTCCGCAGAATTTATGGGATTTCTGCTGCAGGGGAAACTGGTGGTTAAGCGGGAAGCACGATTCCCCGGAAAGTTTATTCTCCTTGCCGTTCTCAACCCCGGGTCCATTTTTGGTGAAACAGCCGTTGCGGATGGGAAAAAAAGAAGCGCTACCCTGGCTGTTGGCGAAGACAGTCATTTCTTGATGTTTACCTGTGAAGATGCCCGGCGTCTTTTCGATGCTGAGCCGCAGTTGGGCATAAAGTTGTTAAAGAATATTCTCATGGTTTCCTCTGGTCGACTGAACCAGGCTGGGATTCGTCTTGCCGAACTTCTGTAGTTTCATTGACGGCATAGGTTTTATCTAACAGGCGCTTGTTTCTTCTCTGCCTAATTATTCAGCCCTTCACGAAAGAACTTGACAAGAAATTAATTTTATTTATAGTTTCTTGTTCCTTTGCCTTGCAAAGATAATTGCGTGGAGTGCGGGCTTGAAAAAAATTAATTTTTATGAAATTCCCGATGAGGGATTGTCGTTGTACCTTGATGACCCTTCGTGGTTTCCCGAGGACATGGAGCATCAGGGCGTGGTGTCAGCCGAAGTTCACCTGAAAAGATTAGGGGAGCGGGTTGTTGTTGCGGGAAAGATTTCCGCAACAGTTGTTTTTGAATGCGACCGCTGTCTGGAAAAATATGATCAGGAGCTTGACAGTCGATTCAATATTGACCTTGAACTCCTTGATGAAGAAAATGTTCTTGCTGAAGAAAGAGACCATTTTTTTCATGACGAAGAAATGGATATGGACTTTCTTCATGACAGTGAAATAGATATTGTTGATATATTACAGCAGCAGGTGATTCTTGCCTTGCCGATGAAAAAAATGTGTTCTGAAAAATGCAGGGGAATCTGCCCCGGATGTGGCGCAAATCTCAATTTGAATGAGTGTGAATGCAAAACAGAGAAAGATTCTCCGTTCAGTATTTTGTCAAAGCTCAAAGTTAAATAAATGATTTGAACCCGGATATAATTTTTTTAACATAAACTCGTAGTTTGGAGGAACGATAATGGCTTTACCGAAAAGAAGACACTCCCATTCCCGCACCAGAAAACGGCGCGCCCATGATGCATTGACTGCACCAATCATTGCGAAATGTGATTCCTGCGGCGAGCCCAAATTGCCCCATCGTCTCTGTTCCGGATGCGGCACCTATAAAGGGCGCTCGATCATTGAGCTGGGTGATGAGCAACTTGATTAAAGGTCGTCGTTCCTGAAGAAGCCGGAAACGGCTTCACAAGAGACACTGGGCGTGAGAGTACTCTGTTTCATTGTTTTACAGGGCTTTCAGGGCTAAAGGAGAAAGTTTGTGCGGATAGCTCTTGATGCCATGGGAAGTGACCGTGGTCCGGCGGAAATGGTTGCCGGAGCCGCGTTGGCAGTTCGTGAAACAGATGTGCGGGTTACCTTGATCGGCAATGAGCAAGAAATACGCCCTGCCTTGGAAAAAGAGGGGATAAGCCGGCTTGTCGATCTGGTTCACACCACCCAGATTGTCACCATGAATGATTCGCCCATTGAGGCGATTCGCAAAAAAAAAGATTCCTCGATAGTCGTTGCCTTTGAAATGCTGAAAAGGGGTGAGGTCGATGCCGTGGTGAGTCCGGGTAATTCCGGCGCGGTCATGGCCGCTGCCATTAAATTTCTTGGCAGGCTCAAAGATATTTCAAGACCGGGTTTAGCGGGTGTTTTTCCGTCATTGAAAGGTCCTGTCGTGGTTATGGATGTAGGCGCCAATGTCGATTGTCGGCCGAAACATCTGCTTCAGTTTGGTATCATGGCATCAGCTTTTTCCCGTGTCGTTTTTGGACTGGAAAATCCACGAGTAGGTTTGCTCAGCATAGGGGAAGAAGGCGGAAAGGGGAATGCCCTGGTCAAGAGCGCCCATAGCCTTCTTTCCGCAAGTGTTTTGAATTTCATCGGCAATGTTGAAGGACGTGATACCTTTCAGGGAGATGTTGACGTTATTGTCTGTGACGGTTTTGTCGGCAATGTCTGCCTCAAATTGAGTGAGGGCTTGGCTGAAGCGGTGTTGACCATGCTCCGTGATGAAATCAGTCAAACCATGAAGGCGAAGCTTGGCTATTACCTGGCCAAGGAGGCCTTTATGAACTTCAAGAAACGGGTGGATTATGCCGAATATGGCGGAGCCCCGCTTCTTGGTTTGAACGGGACAGGAGTAATCTGTCATGGCCGGTCGAATAAACTGGCGATAAAGAATGCCATTCGCGTTGCCGATGAACTTGTGCGGAACAAGGTAAATGATCACATCCTCACCATGCTTGAAAATACGGATATCGCTTCAATGGATGTCGATCCGGGCGATGCTCCGGTTGGAGTTGCTTAAATGATGCGAATGGTTGTCATCGGCACAGGTTCCGCCTTGCCTGCTCGTGTTATGTCCAATGCGGATCTTGAGAAACTCGTTGATACAAGCGATGAATGGATAACCACGCGAACTGGTATTAAAAATCGTCGTATTGCGGTCAAGGGCGAGGAAACGTCCAAGCTTGCAGCTGATGCAGGTCGCAGGGCGTTGCAAATGTCAGGATTATCTGCTGATGAACTCGACATGATCATTGTCGGGACCATTACCTCCGAGATGGGTATGCCTTCCTGCGCCTGTCTTGTCCAGAAAGAGATTGGCGCAAAAAACGCTTTTGCCTTCGACCTCAACGCCGCCTGTTCAGGCTTTCTTTTTGCTCTTGATCTGGCTGAGAAGTATATCAAGGTTGATCCTGCCAAAAAAATACTTGTTATCGGCGCGGAAACCCTTTCTTCCCGTGTCAACTGGGAAGACCGCAATACCTGTGTCCTGTTCGGAGATGGTGCGGGTGCATGTGTCGTCACCGGCGCTGATTCCGATGGAGGAATGCTTTCCGGCAGACTTTTTTCCGACGGCAGTCTCTATAAACTGCTTTTTATGAATAATGCCCCGAGCATGAACAAGGATTTGCAACGGGAAGACAACGACGGCGCCTATCTGCAAATGGCAGGTCGTGACGTGTTTAAATATGCAGTCCGTTCCATGGAGGATGCCATCAGATACGTCCTTGAAAAGGAACGGGTTTCAATCGAAGATGTCTCTCTCATTATCCCCCATCAGGCCAATATTAGAATTTTGCAAAGCCTGGCCGACAGGCTTGGCGTGCCTATCGAAAAAATCTACATTAATCTCGACAAATATGGTAATACATCGGCGGCGAGCATACCCATTGCCCTTGACGAGGCCAATCGTGACGGCCGGATCCGACGGGATGAGTATCTTCTGCTCTGCGCCTTTGGCGGAGGATTTACCTGGGGTGCCGTCTTGTTTCGGTGGTAGATTTCGTGTTGATCTCATTATTGTTTAAGGAGTAGACAGTGGATTATTTTTTGACTGAAGAACAGCAGATGATCGTGGATGTGGCCAAACAGATCACTGATGAACTGATCATTCCCCAGCGAGCCGAATTGGATGAATCAGAGGAATTTCCAAGGGAAATACTCGATGCCGTTTCTCAAGCGGATCTTTTCGGCCTCTATATCCCGGAAGAATATGGTGGTTTCGGTGGTGGGACATTTGATATCGTGCTTGCCCTTGAACAGTTCGGCCGCGGCTGTGTCGGCGTGGCAACCGCTTTTGCGGCCAGCGCTCTCGGCGCCTTCCCTATTCTTATCAGCGGCAGCGATGAACTGAAGCAAAGATATCTTCCTGATATTGCAACTGGTGCTAAAAAGGCAGCCTTTGCCCTCACCGAGGCCAATGCCGGATCCGATGCCTCAGGAATTCAGACCACAGCAGTCCTCGACGGTGATGAATGGGTGTTGAACGGCACCAAGCAATGGATCACCAACGCTGGTGAAGCACAGATATATACGGTTATCGCGTTGACTGATAAAGCCAAGGGACCCCGTGGAGCCTCCATGTTCGTCGTTGAGAATACCGACCCGGGATTTTCTTACGGAGTAAAGGAAAAGAAACTTGGGATCAGGGCCTCATCAACAAGAGAACTTATTTTCAAGGATTGTCGTATTCCCAAGGACCGCCTTGTCGGCCGACAGGGAACGGGTTTTATCACCGTCATGAAAACACTTGATAAATCACGTCCGGGTATCGCCATACTCGGCGTAGGTCTCGGCCAGGCCGCCATCGATGTGGCAGTGGTATACGCCAAGCAGCGGGTTCAGTTCGGCAAGCCTATTATTGCCTTCCAGGCAGTGCAGCATATGCTGGCAGATATGGCCATTCAGGTCGAAGCGGCTCGGGCCCTTGTCTATTCGGCAGCCAAGCATATCGATGCCCATCCCAAGGATATGTCCAAGGCGTCCTCAATGTGTAAGGTCTTTGCCACGGATGTTGCCATGAAGGTGACCGTTGATGCTGTGCAGGTGCTGGGCGGATACGGCTACATGCGTGATTATCCAGTGGAAAAAATGATGCGTGATGCAAAAATTCTGCAGATCTACGAAGGAACCAACCAGATTCAGAGAAATGTGGTTGGGCAGGAGCTGAACAAGGAGTACACATAGTCTGATGAAGATAATTGTCTGTATTAAGCAGGTTCCCGATGCCAAGGATGTTCGTCTTGACCCCAAGACCAACACCCTTTCACGAGAAGGGGTCCAGTCCATTATCAACCCCTATGATCGGCATGCCCTTGAAGAGGCGGTCCGCATAAAAGAACGGCTCGGCGGCACGGTGACGGTCATCACCATGGGGCCTCCCCAGGCGGCCGAAATACTGCGTGAAGCCGTTTCATGCGGCGCTGACGAAGCCGTGCTTGTTTCCGATCGCGCCTTTGCCGGTGCCGATACCCTTGCTACTACCTATACCCTGTCCCGGGCCATCAGGAAGATCGGCGGCGCTGATCTTATTCTCTGCGGCAAGCAGGCCATTGACGGAGATACGGCCCAGGTTGGACCGGGACTTGCCGTGCGGATGGATATGCCCTATGTTACCTGCGTGAGGAAAGTTGTTGAAGCGGGTGCGCAATCCTTTGTCGTCGAGAGATTGATGGATGATGGTTATGATGAGGTGGAGATATCTCTTCCCGCTCTTTTTACCGTGGTAAAGGAAATCAATGAACCGAGGCTTCCCTCTCTGAAAGGGAAGATGAAGGCCAAAAAGTTGGCTATTACGACCCTTACGGCGGGGGATATTGATGCCGACATGTGCCAGCTTGGTCTGAAAGGGTCACCTACCTGGGTTGTCAAGGTTTTTGCTCCCCAGTTCAAAGGTGACAGGACCATGATTGAAGGCACTATTGATGAAAAGGTCGACCAGTTGGCCGCAAAATTGATGGAATGGTGTTAGGCTTATGTTGTTGATTGATATAGACGCCTGTATCGGCTGCGGTTCATGCGTAGAAAATTGTGCTTTTGATGCAATTCATGTAGTTGACGGCATTGCTGAAGTAAATGAAAATTGTACTCTTTGCGGTGGTTGCGTCGATTTTTGCGAAGCAGGGGCTTTGAAAATAGAGGGCAGAGAAAACGAGTCAGTGCATGATCTCTCCCACTGGTCCGGCATCTGGGTTTTTGCCGAGTACCGTAATGGACGTATCGCGCCTGTCACCCATGAACTGCTTGGCGCGGGTCGCAAACTTGCCGACAAGAAAGGGGTGCTCCTTTCGGCGATCCTGTTGACCGACTCGCGTGGCAATATCCCACAGGAGCTAATCTCCTATGGGGCTGACCAGGTTTATATTGCCGAAGATCCCGCTTTTGCCCATTTCACTGATGATGCTTACGGCAACGCTCTTGAGGATCTGGCAAAGATTCATAAACCTGAGGTCATTCTGGCCGGAGCCACGGCAATGGGGCGTTCATTTATTCCACGTGTCGCCACGTCGCTCAAAACAGGACTGACCGCTGATTGCACCCAACTGGAAATTCAACAGGAAGACGGCGCGCTTCTCCAGACGCGACCTGCTTTTGGCGGTAACATCATGGCAACCATTGCCTGTGCCAACCGGAGGCCCCAGATGGCAACGGTTCGGCCGCTGGTTATGAAGGCGATCAAGCCTGATGCGGGTCGCAGCGGCAAGATAATTGATTGTGATATCAATCCGGAAAGGCTCAAGTCAAGAGTCAAAGTACGGAAGTTTGTGCCCCTGGAGGGTGACCAGATCAATCTCAACGAGGCGGATATTGTTGTTGCCGGAGGCCGGGGTCTGGAAGATGAAAAGGGTTTTGCCCTTATCCGGCAGCTTGCCGATCAGCTTGGCGGCGCGGTTGCCGCATCAAGGGCTGCGGTAGACAGCGGCTGGGTTGCATACCCTCACCAGGTCGGACAGACCGGAAAAACCGTGAGTCCCAAAGTTTACATTGCCTGCGGTATTTCCGGGGCGATCCAGCATCTGGTTGGCATGCAGTCATCTGATACCATTGTCGCCATTAATCGTGACCCTGATGCGCCCATATTTGATGTGGCCACCTATGGAGTGGTCGGGGATATCTTTGAAGTGCTGCCGAAACTGATTGATAAGCTGAAGGAAGCGCGCTCCTCTTAAAAAGGGTGTTTTTTATAAATAAACAGGATAAAAGAGTAAAAATGCGTTTAGACGGAAAAATAGCTGTAGTGACTGGAGGCAGCAGGGGGATTGGCCAGGCTATCTGTTTGCGCCTGGCACACATGGGAGCCACGGTGATAGTTAATTATGTCAGCAGGCCCGATGCTGCCGAAGCCACGGTTTCAGCAATCAAGGAAACCGGAGGAAATGGCGCAGCATATCAGTTCAATGTTTCTGATGCCGATCAGGTTCAGGCCGCTTTTAAAAAGATACTTGCCGATTTCGGTCGTGTCGATATTCTTGTTAATAATGCAGGAATCACCCGTGACGGACTGGTGGCGATGATGAAGGAAGATTCGTGGGATGAAGTGCTTGACACCAATCTCAAAGGGGCCTTTAATTGCATCAAGGCAGTGAGTCGCCCCATGATGAAACAGCGTTGGGGAAGGATAGTATCGATTACCTCTGTTATCGGTTTTGCCGGTAATGCCGGACAGGCAAATTATGCGGCTGCAAAGGCAGGCATGGTTGGTTTGACGCGCTCTGTGGCCCGTGAGCTTGCTTCCCGGGGTGTCACGGTCAATGGCGTTGCTCCGGGGTATATTGATACGGATATGACCAGAGATCTGCCCCCGGAAGTAGCGGAAAAAATTAAAGGTGAAATACCCATGAATTCACT
The DNA here is from genome assembly GCA_043809085.1 of Pseudomonadota bacterium. Classification (GTDB taxonomy): domain Bacteria; phylum Desulfobacterota; class Desulfobulbia; order Desulfobulbales; family SURF-16; genus DB1. The sequence goes on from JAZDEG010000032.1 coordinate 115,788, forward strand.
GGGTACGGTCGATGATGTCGCTGCAGCAGTGGCTTATCTTGTTTCCGATGAAGCACGATATGTCACAGGGCAGTTTATTCACGTCAATGGTGGCATGTACATGGGATAGGCAAAATCCACTTTTCTGAAACCGAAATCCGGTTTTTAGTGGAAATGTGAAGGGTTGTACGGAAAAAGTAAGGAGAACATCATGTCTAAAGAAGAAAAACTTATTGATATCATTGTTGAGCAACTCAGCGTAGACAAGGCGAAGGTTGTTCCTGCCGCCTCTTTTGTCGATGACCTCGGCGCGGATTCCCTTGACCTGGTCGAATTGATCATGGCCATGGAAGAGGCGTTTGATACCGAGATTCCCGATGAAATCGCTGAAAAGATCACTACTGTTCAGCATGCCATCAACCACATTAACTCACTTGGTTAACCACGAATGGGTCTTGAGGAAATTTCCTTGGGACCATCCGTGGATTTTGTTGCAAAAAGACTGGTCAAACTCTCTAATCGTTGAAAGAATATGTTGTGGCAACATACTGTTTTAGCAATTAAGAGTTAGACCGGTTACGTATCTGTGAAGGTTCTTCAAAGAATTAAGTCGTTTGAGGTCGCACATGGCAAGAAGAGTTGTGGTAACCGGTTTGGGTCTGGTGACTCCCCTTGGGACCGGCGTGGAAAAGACGTGGAATGGACTCTGCGCGGGAAAAAGCGGTATTGGTCCGATAACCCGTTTTGATACAAGCGATTATTCCGTTAAAATTGCCGCGGAAGTTAAAGATTTTAATGTTGAAGACTTTATAGAGCCGAAAACAGCCAAACATCTGGATCTCTTTGTTCAATACGCAATCGCCGCAGCAGAGATGTGTCTGAAAGACGCAGATTTTGACGTAACCGAGGAAAATGCCACCCGAGTAGGTGTTATCACCGGATGTGGTTTGGGTGGTTTGTCGACCATTGAAAAATATCATCAGGTCATTCTCGAACGCGGCCCGAAACGAATTACTCCCTTTTTTATTCCCATGGTCATTCCCAATATGGGCGCCGGCCAGATATCCATCGTCAAAAAAGCAAAAGGACCGAATCTCTCAGTGACCACGGCGTGTGCCGCAGGGACTCACGCGGTGGGTGAAGCCTTTCGGATGATAAGCAACGGCAGCTGCGATGTCGCCATAACAGGCGGCAGCGAGTCCGTTGTCTGTCCCCTTGCCGTGGCCGGCTTCAGCGCCATGAAAGCGTTGTCCAAGCGAAATGACGAGCCTGAAAAGGCTTCACGCCCCTTTGACCGGGATCGTGACGGTTTTATCATTTCCGAAGGCGCCGGCATTCTTCTTCTTGAGGAGCTTGAACATGCCAGAAAAAGGGGGGCGAAGATATATGCCGAAATGGTTGGGTACGGCCTTTCCGGTGACGGCTTTCACATGGCCGCGCCGCCTGAAGACGGAGACGGCGCAGTGCGCTGCATGCGGATGGCCCTTGCCGATGCCGGAATGAAGAAAGAGGATATAGATTATATCAACGCCCACGGCACATCCACCCCATTGAACGATGTGGTGGAGACGCGGGCCATCAAGAAGGTTTTTGGCGATCATGCCGCGCAACTTGCCGTGAGTTCGACGAAATCCATGACCGGTCATATGCTTGGCGGAGCCGGGGGAATCGAGGCGGTTTTCACCGCATTGTCACTTCATCATCAGATTATTCCTCCCACGGCAAATCTCGAAAATCCTGATCCGGAGTGCGATCTTGACTATGTTCCAGGCTCAGCCCGGAAAACGACAATTCGTGCTGCCATGTCGAATTCATTCGGATTCGGCGGGACAAATGCCGTTATCATCATGAAGCGTTTTGAGGGATAAGAAGGTGAAAATTGCAATCGGCTGCGACCATGGCGGCATCTCCTTGAAAACATCTGTGCTGCCCATTCTGACTGAATATGGGCATCAGGTTGTCGACCTCGGCACTGATTCGGAAATGTCGGTGGATTATCCCAAATATGCAAAGGCTGTTTGTGACCTGGTATCCGGCAACGAGTGTGATGCCGGCATTCTCATATGCGGCACCGGTATAGGCATGTCCATGGCGGCCAACCGTAATAAAAATATACGGGCCGCCCTGTGCGCGGATATGTATACGGCACGAATGAGCCGGGAACATAACAACGCCAATGTTCTTTGTCTGGGCGCACGAGTCATTGGTCCCGGGCTTGCGGAAGAAATTGTGCGAACCTGGCTGACAACAAATTTTGCCGGAGACCGACATCTGCGGCGGATAGAAATGTTTTAATTATCAATTTTACCTTTTAGTCAGAAAATATATGTCATTTTTAAAGGATGTTGATCCTACGGTGTATCGGGCAATAAAGTATGAACTTGAGCGTCAGACCAATCAGCTTGAGCTCATTGCCTCGGAAAATATTGTCAGCCCGGCGGTACTTGAAGCCCAAGGGTCGATCTTTACCAATAAATACGCTGAAGGGTACCCTAATAAGCGTTATTATGGTGGTTGCGAATATGCCGACGAGGTTGAGTCTGTGGCAATCTCCCGGGCCAAGGAGCTTTTCGGGGCTGAATATGCCAATGTTCAACCCCATTCCGGCAGTCAGGCAAATATGGCGGTTTATTTTGCTACGCTCCAGCCGGGGGATAAAGTGCTGGGCATGGATCTGGCTCATGGCGGTCATCTGACTCATGGCAGTAATGTCAACTTTTCCGGCCAGTTGTTTAATTTTATTTCCTATGGTTTGAAAAAGGAAACCGGCAGGATCGACATGGAAGAGGTCGAGCGTATCGCTCTGGCGGAGAAGCCGAAGATGATCGTTGCCGGGGCAAGCGCCTATCCCCGCATCATTGATTTTGCAGCTTTTCGTAAAATCGCCGACAAGATCAATGCCCTCTTCATGGTCGACATGGCCCATATCGCAGGGCTTGTTGCGGCAGGAGTCCATCCGTCTCCTGTGCCCCATGCCCATTTTGTCACCACCACCACCCACAAGACCATGCGTGGCCCAAGGGGCGGTCTTATTCTGGCTAAGGAAGAGTTCGGCAAGAAATTAAACAGTAAGATATTCCCCGGTATCCAGGGCGGGCCTCTTGTCCATGTTATTGCCGCAAAGGCGGTGAGTTTCAAGGAGGCGATGAGTGGCGAATTCAAAATCTACCAGGCGCAGGTCGTAAAAAACGCCCAGTCACTGGGGGAAAATCTGCAGAAATTCGGATTTAAGCTTGTTTCCGGCGGGACGGACAATCATCTTCTCCTGGTTGATTTGAATAACAAGAATATAACCGGCAAGGAGGCGGAAAAGGTGCTGGAGGATGCGGGCCTTACGGTGAACAAAAACGCCATCCCTTTCGATACCCAGAGCCGTTTTGTTACCGGCGGTATCAGAATAGGGACCCCTGCCGTCACGACCAGAGGGTTGAAAGAGTCCGAGATGGTCCGCATAGCCGACTGGATTAACCGGGCGATCGACAATCGTCAAAACAAGGAAGCTCTGGCGACTATCCGCCTTGAAGTGCGCATGCTGTGCGATTCGTTCCCGCTCTACCCTCATTTAGAACGTGAAGATGAATGATCCTGTCCAAAGGCCTTCCTGGTCGGAATATTTTCTCGCCATCACTCTGCTTGTCGCCCAGAGATCCACATGCACCCGTAGAAAGGTCGGAGCCATTCTTGTCCGGGATAAAAGAATAATTGCCACCGGTTACAATGGCGCCCCTACCAAGGTGCGTCATTGCCTTGAGGTAGGCTGCCTGCGTGAACAACAGAATATCCCTTCTGGAGAACGGCATGAGCTTTGTCGGGGGCTGCATGCCGAACAAAATGCCATTATTCAGGCTGCTCTTCATGGAGTAAGTGTAGAAAATGCTACAGTTTATTGCACAAATATGCCTTGTTCCATTTGTAGTAAAATGCTGATAAATGCCCGTGTGAAGGCGATTTACTACAAAGAAGGGTATGCTGATTTTCTCGCAGCCTCCATGCTTGCCGAGGCCGGGATCCCCCTGATTCAGATGGAGAGTGGTACGTAACGAATTTTTCAAAATTCCAATCCGGCACAAAGATGAGTATTTTTTCCAGTTTCCTTTGTTCTTTTTTTCATTTATTGCAGGCTCAACCATGAAATGTCCCTATTGTGGCCAACTTGATAATAAGGTGGTCGATTCCCGCCTCAATAAAGATTATACGATTACCCGCCGTCGTCGTCTCTGCGATTCCTGCGGCAGACGTTTCACCACCTATGAGAGACTTGAAGTGAGCATGCCGATGCTCATTAAGAAGGATGACCGCCGCGAACCATGGGACCGCAATAAGGTCGTGGCCGGATTGAAAAAGGCTTGCGAAAAAAGACCGGTCAGCATGACCCAGATTGAAGAATTTGTCGACAATCTGGAAAGGGAACTGCAGGACATGGGAGAACGTGAGATCCCGATCCGTTTAGTTGGCGCCAGGGTGATGGATGCTTTGCGGACCATCGACGAGGTCGCTTATGTGCGATTTGCCTCGGTTTATCGTCAGTTCAAAGACCTGAATGAATTTATGGATGAACTGAAGGGGTTGCTGAGCGGCCGGGAAGATGAAAAAAAAGTTTGATCCCGATATTGCTTTTATGAAAATAGCCCTCCGGGAGGCGCGAAAGGGTCTTGGCCGCACGTCTCCCAATCCTGCCGTCGGCGCGGTGGTTGTTAACAACGGTAAGATTGTCGGCAAGGGATATCATAAAAAAGCCGGCACCCCCCATGCTGAAATCCATGCCCTTCACGCCGCAGGTGAAGAAGCCGAAGGGGCAACCATTTATGTCACCTTGGAGCCCTGTAATCATACGGGCCGCACTCCTCCATGTACCCTGGCAATTCTTGAAAGCGGAATAAGGCGGGTTGTGGTGGGGATGATCGATCCGAACCCTCTTGTTGCCGGTTCCGGATGTGATTTCCTGCGAAAAAAGGGGCTTGAGGTTCGGCAGAATGTTCTGGCAGATGAATGTCAAAGGTTGAATTTTCCCTTTATCAAGCATATTGTTACCGGACTGCCTTGGGTAATCATGAAGGCGGGTTGTACTCTTGACGGAAGAATTGCTGTGGCAAGCGGACAAAGCGGCTGGATCACCAATGAAAAGTCCAGACGCGAGGTACACCGGCTGCGGGATCAGGTGGACGCCATTCTGGTAGGTTCCGGAACCGCCCTTGCCGATGATCCTTCCCTGACGACGCGAGTTACTGGAAAGAAAGGAAAAGATCCACTGCGGGTTGTCCTTGACAGTACCCTTCATCTGCCGATTGATGCAAAAATGCTGCGCCAGCAGTCATCCGCTCAGACATGGATATTTTGCGGCAGCGATCCTGACGCCGGGAAAAAAAAATCTCTGGAAAAGACGGGAGTCCGTGTTATTCCTGTAGGGGCGGCACAGGACGGTTTTCTTGACCTTGCGGAAGTCCTCAGTGTCCTTGGGAAAAATCAGATTAACAGTCTTCTGGTTGAGGGGGGAGGCCGAGTTCATGGTTCCTTTCTCCGTGCCGGTCTGGTTGATCAGGTGAGTATTTTTCTGGCCCCTTTTTTTCTGGGAGCCGATGCTGTACCTGTGGTTGACAAATTATCCCTTGCCGCTGTAAAGGACGGCAACCGTTTTGTCACCACCAGGGTAAAGAGGTTTGACGACGATGTGCTGGTGGAAGGAATTTATTCTGAGTCATTCGCGCTTGTGCATCAAAACAGGAATGATTAATTTAGACAGCTGAGCCAGGAACAATGTTTACCGGTATCATTCAGGGTAAGGGAAAGTTGATAGAAAAACGTCCTTCCGGAGGTGGCTTGATTTTCGGTGTTGAGGCTGATTTCCAGCTTTCCGAGCCTCAGGAGGGTGAATCCATCGCCTGCAACGGGGTGTGTCTCACGGCAAAGAAAATTGCCGGACGCCGGTTCGAGGTTGATGTGTCACCTGAAAGTCTGTCCCGGACCAATCTCGGTGATATCGGGCTTGGCATGATGATGAACCTGGAACGGGCCCTGCGGCTCAGCGACCGGCTGGGCGGTCATCTGGTCAGCGGTCATGTTGATGCCGTCACTCCCGTCCTTTCAAGAAGGCCGGAGGGAGATTTTGTCCGCTTTGTTTTCGCGGTTCCCGAGGGACAGGGGAAGTACATTATCGAAAAAGGTTCCATCACGATTAATGGCATCAGTCTCACTGTAAATTCTTGTGATGACAAGACATTTTCCGTGTCTATCATACCTCATACCCTGGACGTGACAACCCTTGGTCGACTGGCACAGGGGGACATGGTAAATATTGAGGTTGATCTCATCGGTAAATACGTGGAAAAACTGTTGCTGTTCAATGAAAACGAGAAAAAAGCGCACCAGTCAAAAATCAGTTCCTCCTTTCTGGCGGAGCATGGATTTCTTAAATAACGAAAAAGTGTAGAATAATTTTATCAATATTAAATTTTCCGGCCCGGCCGGAATCAGGTGATAATATGCCGGTAAGCAGTATAGAAGAAGTAATTGAGGACATCAGGTCAGGGAAGATGATCATCCTGGTTGATGATGAAGATCGGGAAAATGAAGGAGATTTATATATGGCGGCGCAGATGGCCACCCCGGAAGCCATCAATTTCATGGCTACCCATGGCCGCGGTTTGATCTGTCTCACCCTGACTCCCGAGCATCTTGAAAGGTTGAAGCTGCCCATGATGGTGCAGAACAATCAGTCCCCCTTTGAAACGGCATTCACTGTCAGCATCGAAGCGCGTCATGGAGTCACCACCGGCATTTCCGCGGCGGACAGGGCCCGCACCATTCAGGCGGCGGTTTCACCTGACGTCAAGCCGGAAGATCTCGTCAGTCCCGGACATGTTTTTCCCTTGCGGGCCAGACGGGGTGGCGTCCTGGTTCGCACAGGTCAAACCGAAGGTTCGGTGGACCTGTCGCGCCTGGCAGGACTCACTCCTGCCGGTGTTATATGTGAGATCATGAACGAAGACGGCACCATGTCCAGAATGCCTGATCTTGAAGTTTTTGCCGAGAAGCATGGTTTAAAGATTGCGACCATTGCCGATCTCATCAGCTATAGAATGCAGAAAGACAAACTTGTCCACCGTGCCGCAGAAACAAGGATGCCCACCCGGTACGGCGGAGAATTCAGGGCCATCGTTTACACAAACGATGTGGATGATTTTGAGCACCTGGCATTGGTGAAGGGTGATATCCAACCTGATAAACCCGTTCTGGTCCGGGTTCACTCGGAATGCCTCACCGGTGATGTCTTCGGTTCAATGCGCTGTGACTGCGGAGGGCAATTGCAGGCCGCCATGCGCATGGTCGACAGAGAGGGCAGTGGTGTCATCCTTTATATGCATCAGGAGGGCAGGGGCATCGGACTGGCCAATAAGATCAAGGCCTATGCCTTGCAGGACAATGGTATGGATACGGTTGAGGCCAATCTGGAACTTGGTTTCAAAGCGGATTTGCGTGATTATGGTATCGGAGCCCAGATTCTTCGGGATCTCGGAGTGAGTAATATGAAGCTCATGACCAATAACCCGAAGAAAATCGTGGGGCTTGAGGGCTACGGACTTCATGTTGTCGATCGGGTGAAAATTGAAATGCATCCTGTACCGGACAACATCGGTTATCTCCGGTGTAAAAAAGACAAAATGGGCCATCTGCTTGAACTGGATTGCTCTGAAAAATAAAGGAATTGGAGTAGGAAATGGCAAAATATTTTGAAGGTAATTTACAGGCAGAGGGCAAGAAAATCGGCATTGTGCTGGCTCGATTCAATTCTTTTATAGCGGAACGTCTGCTTGAAGGCGCCCTTGACACCCTGATTCGGTCCGGAGCTTCCGACGACGATATTGAGATAGCCCGGGTGCCGGGTGCCTATGAAATTCCCCTGGTGGCATTGAAAATGGCGCGTTCCGCACGATATGATGCGGTTATCTGTCTCGGCGCGGTGATCCGTGGCGCTACTCCGCATTTTGATTTTGTCGCCAATGAGGCTGCCAAGGGTATTGCCCAGGCAAGTCTTGATACCGGCGTGCCGATCATTTTTGGCGTGTTGACCACAGATACCATTGAACAGGCCATTGAAAGGGCCGGTTCCAAGGCCGGAAACAAGGGCTCCGAGTGTGCTTCGGCTGCCATTGAAATGATCAATTTGCTCAATAATCTCATATGAGTCTACGGCGGAAATCACGGGAACTCGCCCTGCAATGCCTTTATCAGATTGATCAGAGCGGTAATTCGGAAGCCGATGTCGATGGGATGAGTGATCATTTCGACGTCAATAAAAAAGCGATTCCCTATGCCCAGGAACTTGTCGACGGTATCCGTTCCAACTGGCAGGACTTGAACAGTCTGATCGAGGATCATGCGAAGAACTGGAGGCTCAGCCGCATGGCTGTCATTGACCGGAATATTCTCCGCATTGCAGCCTTTGAACTGATACATAAGGACGATGTCCCCACATCCGTCGCCCTGAATGAAGCAATTGAAATTGCCAAGAGATACAGCACCGATGACGCCGCTCCATTCATTAACGGAATCCTGGATTCCATGTGCCGCAGCGTCAGGAAATAACAGGTTTATTCCGAAATTAAACGAACTGTTCCGGTAACCTTCTTCCGGATTCATATATGGCAAACGGCGTAAAAAAACAATCTTACCATCCCACCCTTGGGCAGGAGGTTGCTGCTGTATTGGCATTGGTCTCCGGACTTTTTCTGGTGCTCTGTCTTGTCAGTTTCACTCCCCCCGCAGAAACTTCATCTGGTGTTTCCGGAGCCAACTGGTGCGGTGTCGTGGGCCATTTTCTGGCGACTTTGCTCCTCAGTTTTTTTGGTCTCAGCTCCTTCTGGCTTCCTGTTCTGCTCTTTTTTTTCGGCGTTTCAATACTTTTTGCCAGTTCTTCCTTCAATCGTCTGCCGTTCATCTGCGGCGGATGTACCGGCCTCGTGTTGGCAAGCAGCGGACTTTTCGGGTCCCTCTCCTGGGATAACCTGCCTTTTTTCGGGCGTGATTACCCTCTGGCCGGCTATCTCGGCCGCAATCTTTTTGAATTTATTTCACGATTTATCGGATGGACCGGTTCTTTCCTTTTTTTCCTGACCCTTCTTGTCCTGTCGCTCATGGCAACGGTCCGGTTTTCCCCCTTTTTTGTCGGCAAGACCATGGTCACCACCTGCGGCACTTTGAACCGGAAAATTCGTGAGCGCAGGCAGGTGAAAAATAATACAAGGAATCGGTCGGAATTATCCGAAAAAAGGGTTGATAAAAGTGTTGAAGACGACCCTGCCCTGGCCATTCCCCATCTTCATGAACCCGTTACCCTGAAAAACAATGCGGTGGAAACCGACTTCCGTCCCTTGCCTGTAAAATCAGGGGAGTATCATCTCCCTTCCATCGGATTGCTTAATCTTTCTCCCGAGGATGAGATAAAAATCGATCGGGAACATTATATCGAGGTCAGCCGCACTCTTGAGTTGAAGCTTGCTGATTTCGGGGTCCAGGGAAAGGTTACCGGCATTTCCCCCGGACCTGTGATCACCACCTATGAATTTGCTCCGGCTCCTGGTGTCAAAATCAACAAGATCGTTTCCCTGGCCGATGATCTCGCCCTGGGATTACAGGCGGAAAGTGTCCGTATTGTCGGTTCTATCCCCGGAAAATCGGCTCTTGGTATTGAAATTCCCAACCCGCACAGAAAAATTGTGACCATTCGCGACATCATGGCCACCGAGAAATTCCAGAAGGCGGAATCCAAGCTCACCCTGGGACTTGGCATGGATGTAGTCGGACGCCCTGTGTGCGCCGACCTGGCGCGTATGCCGCATCTGCTCATAGCAGGCGCCACCGGTGCCGGTAAAAGTGTGGCCATCAATACCATCATCTGCAGCATTCTGTTCAAGGCCACCCCTGATGAAGTTCGCTTGCTGATGGTCGATCCGAAGAGGATCGAGCTGTCCACCTATGAGGCGATTCCGCATCTGCTTCATCCCGTGGTGGTTGATCCGAAGATGGCCAGCCGCGCCCTGCAATGGGCAGTCCGGGAAATGGAGCGACGCTACCTGCTCATGGAGGAGCAGAGGGTCAAGAGTTTTGCGAGTTATAATGAATGCGCAGAGGAAAAACTGCCTTATATTGTCATTATCATAGATGAGCTTGCTGATTTGATGATGGTTTCGTCCAGTGAGGTGGAAACATCCGTCGCCCGTCTTGCCCAGATGGCCCGGGCCGCCGGCATGCATCTTATCCTGGCAACACAGCGTCCTTCGGTGGATGTTCTGACAGGGCTCATCAAGGCGAATTTCCCCACCAGAATGTCCTTCAAGGTTTCTTCCAAGATCGATTCCCGTACCATTCTTGATTCAAGTGGAGCGGAACATCTGCTTGGTGCAGGTGATATGCTTCTTTTGCCCCCTGGTTCGGCGCGATTGAAACGGATACATGGCGCTTATATTTCTGAACAGGAATCAGAACGCATCGTTAATTTCCTCAAGGAACAGGCTACTCCCCGTTATGATGAATCCGTTATGCAGGTTGTTGAAAAGGAAGATGACAATTTGGATAACGGTGGAGAAGAGGATTTTGATGAAAAATACGATGAAGCGGTGGCCTTTGTCTGTGATGCCGGTCAGGCTTCAATTTCGATGATACAGCGGCGTTTGCGGGTTGGGTACAACAGAGCGGCCCGCATGATTGAAACCATGGAAAAAGAGGGGATTATCGGCCCATCAGATGGAGCGAAGCCGCGAGAGGTGCTGGTCAAGAAAAATTACTGACAGCCTGATGACATCCCCGACAATCGACATAACCACTGACGGTCACGTTCATACAAGGCTTTGCCACCATGCCATTGGTGAAATGGAAGACTATGTTCAGTCTGCGGTGGAGACCGGGCTGCGGAAAATAATTTTTCTTGAGCATTATGAAACCGGCATCTCCTATTTCGAGTGCACATGGTTGACCGATGATGATTTTGCCTATTACCGCGAAGAAGGGCAACGCCTGGCTGCAAAGTATCGCGGCGTGATTGACGTAGGCGTAGGCGTTGAGGTAGGCGCGAATCCCGAAAGGCTCCATGAAACGGTCGATTTTCTTCATCGATATGCCTGGGACCGTATCGGTTTGTCCTATCATTACGTCAGGGAAGGAGAAGATTTTGTCAACGTGGTGAGTCGCAGGCAAGGCAACCTCGACTTGATGAGAAAAATCGGCTATGAAAGGATAGCAGATTCCTATTTTGCCGGGCTGAGGCAAGCGCTTGAGGTGATTCCCGCGAATGTAATCTGCCACCTGGATGCGGTATTGCGCCACTGCCCGGATTTCGCATTTTCAGACAGGCACGTCGTGGCTATGCGGGGAATTCTGGCATTGATGAAGGAAAGAAAGGTTGCTCTTGAGGTCAATACATCGGGATTTGCCTTGCGCAATGAATCTTTCCCCGCACCGTGGATAGTGCGGGAGGCCATGGGGATGGGGATCAGTGTTGTTGCCGGGTCCGATGCCCATCGACCTGAAGATGTCGGTCGTTTTTTTGAAAAGTTACCATTCCTTTTTTCGTGAAAAACGGATTATTCCAGGTTGATTACAAGAGGAATGATGTGCAGGGCGCTGGAAACGGACTTGGTGTGTTTCAGTTCCCATTTTTTGCATTTCTGGCTGCCGTCGAGCCGTTTTTCGATTTCTGCAACAAGTCCCTTGATGTTAATAACAGGGTGCCGGGAAAAAACTTCGGGCAGACCATAAGTCAGATTGCATGCCAGACATTTATTGGGGCGCTGGATCAGATGCAGGGCAAAGTACAATTCTTTTTTTTCAGGCAGATGATTGCTGAATTTGAGGGAAATATCGTACGCACCCTCGGCGGCATCCCCGAAAAGGGCATCAAAAAAATCATCAGCTCGTTGACGGGGGAAAAGTTCCCCAAGGACGTCGTCGGTGAAAATATCGCTTATCTCAGCCATTTACAGCAAACCTCCGGTATTGATAAAAATACGTAGTGTTTTAATATTATTTATTTTTTTATACTACTTTTTTTGAAAGTTCTGGTCAAACTTAAAATAAATATCATAAGCATCCATGAAACAGCAAAGCCTTTTTCCGGTAAGCACTCCGAGTTGTGAACCGGGAAATTCCCGCATCAAAGCAGATGATCTCAATTCAGCCCAATTTGAGGCGGTTAATTGCATCAACGGACCGGTGCTGGTCATTGCCGGGGCAGGAAGCGGCAAGACACGTACCCTTGTCTATCGTCTCGTTCATCTTGTTGAGCAGGGCGTATCGCCGGAAAATATTCTGTTGCTGACCTTTACCCGCAAGGCTGCCCATGAGATGATAGGAAGGGCTGTCAATCTGCTTGATGATTCCTGCCATCGAGTAATGGGTGGGACCTTTCATGCCGTGGCAAATCTGCTACTACGCCGGTATGGCCGACATATCGGCTACGCATCCAATTTTACCATACTCGATCGGGGCGATGCCGAGGGAATCGTGAATCTTATCAAATCGTCCCTTGACCTAGGGGGCGCCGGTAAACGGTTTCCATCAAAACGAATTATTTTAAATATCATCAGCGGATCGGTGAACAAGTCGTTTCCTTTTGATGAACTGGTCGCATCGCAATATTCACATCTGATTGAGTTTTTGAGTGATCTGCTGCGCATACGTGACCATTACCATCAGTTTAAGCGGGATCACGGTTTGATGGATTATGATGATCTGCTGGTTTATTTTCGCGATCTGCTGGCGCTCAATGAGGATGTCCGGAAGGAGGTGTCATCACGTTTCCGCTATGTGATGGTGGATGAATACCAGGATACCAATCATATTCAGGCGGAAATTGTCAGACTGATTTCCACCGAGCATGACAATGTCATGGCGGTGGGCGACGACAGCCAGTCCATCTATAGTTTCAGGGGAGCTGATTTTCGTAATATCATGGATTTTCCGAAAATTTTTCCCGGCACCAAACTTATCCGGCTTGAGGAAAATTACCGGAGCAGCGAGAAGATTCTCCAAGCCACCAACGCTATCATCGAACAGGCCAAGGAGAAATACACCAAAAAACTTTTCAGCTCCATTTCAGGCGGGGACAAACCGTTCATTTTTGCTGCCCGTGATGAAGGGGAGCAGGCTCGTTTTGTCACAAAGCAAATCAATGATCTGCATGAAACAGGCCTTCCGTATCATGAGATGGCTGTTCTTTTCCGCTCCGGATACCATTCCTACAAACTGGAACTGGAATTGACCAACAGCCGCATTCCTTTCGAAAAAAGAGGTGGGTTAAAACTCACTGAAACTTCCCATGTGAAAGATGTTCTTTCTTATCTGCGCCTGGTGGAGAACCATGAGGATACGCTTTCCTGGAACAGGATTCTGCTCCACCTGCCCAAAGTCGGACCCAAAACGGTCCAGAAAATTGTTGAATCCCTCCGTAGTGCGGAAGACCATCTTGCCGTTCTGGGAAATTACCCAGCAGCCCCGGCCTGGCGGCATGATTTTCAGGAACTGGTGAAAATGTATCATGATATGCGCAGCGGTCTCTCTCCTGCTGCCCAATTTGAACGGGTCATGGAATATTACCAGCCTGTTTTTGAAAGGTTGTATCACGATGACTTTCCCTCCCGCGGTCGTGACCTGGAACAGTTGAAGACCATCATCGCCGACTATAAAGATCTGCAGGCATTTCTAGATGATACGTCTCTGGATCCGCCCGAGTTTGCCGATCCGTTGGCTGCGCAGGTCAAAGATAAGCTTATTCTTTCCACGGTCCATTCTGCCAAAGGGCTCGAATGGGACACGGTTTTTGTCATTACCCTGGCCGACGGGAAATTTCCTTCTTCCCACTGTGCTGCATTTCCGGACCAGTACGAAGAGGAGAGGCGACTTCTTTACGTGGCGGCGACAAGGGCGAAATCTCGGCTCTTTTTTTGTTATCCGAGGGAAACCATTGCCCCTGACAGATCACGTCACTATTCCTCCATCTCTCCCTTTCTTGCCGACTTGCCATCAGGGTTGGTAACGAGCAGTCCCGGCGGAGGAAATCATTTTGGTTCAAATGCGTCTCATTTTCCTTCAATGCAGGAAAGGACATATTCAAGTGAATTTGAGAAGAAGGTGAAACCCGTTTTTTCTCCGGAACAGACTACCGGAGAAAAAATTACCTCAACCCGTGATCTCAGTCTCGGGATGCAGGTGAAGCACGGCTTTTTCGGCAACGGTCAGGTGAAAAAAATAGTGGGCGAAAAAACAGTTGATATCTTTTTCCCCCGTCATGGTCTCAAGACATTGCGGCTTGATTATGCCAACCTGGTGGTTGTTTGATTCCAATACAAAACGAAACATATCCTAACAGTAGCCTTATATTTCTGATTTATTCTTCATTGAAATTAAAGGAGGATAATTATGAAGTGTTGCTATTTGTCTGTTTATTCGAGTGAGTTGTTCACCTGGCAGGTGGCCGCCTGCAAAGCAAGGCAGGGCAGGTACGTTCCCAGTTTGTCGGATCTTGAAAACCTGTGCCGAAAAGATCATACGGGTTGCCCTTTTTATCTGACGGCACGGATGATTGAGCTTGAACCTCTGCAACAATGTGACGCTGTTACGACGTGTGTTTCCTGAAAAGGGGATTTTATTGCGTCACTGTTGCTGGTCCGTTGTAGACGGGACGGATTTTTTCCCAATATGCCTCATCCGTGGTCCTGTCGTCCAGACGAGAATGAGGGAGACGCGTATTGTAGAAGTTGATGCCACCTCATCCTTCCCTTGATCGTTGTTCTTTCCTCCATCTATAAAGAAGATCTTGAGAAATCTCAAGATTCTTCGCCACTTCCACAACTGTCCTGCCTGGTTCTTCTGCCAGCCGGAAGCATTACGTTTAAAATTACTATCATATTTTCTTCGCTGTTGAACACTCATCGATTGCCTCCTGTCATTGTCTTTATCAATGACTTAACCGAGCGTCCACTATTTCATAGCAGGATCAATGCGCATCGAGAACAGTTTCATATCGTTATGTCCTCCCAAAAGAGAAATTGCCAGATTAACGCTCTTTTCTCCATCTGAGAGCTGATCTCAATCCTTCCTGGGCGACTCTTCTCCCTTGGATTTCGTCAAACAGTGCAAAATTTACCGCATTTATTGCATCAACGTTTCTCTTGTTGGTATCTTCAAAAGCTTGCCTATGAAGAACTTCATGAAAAATAGTTTTAAATTCCTGCAGCCTGTTTTCTGTGAAAATATTCTGAAATTGAACTTGAGGCTGATCTGTGTATCCGAATTCGTCAAGTCTTTTAAGTATATACGTGTGTGTTCTGATCGTCAGCTTAAAGCCAAAAGTATCTTCAAGTAACGCTTGAAGAGCTGGTGAAAATGTCGCCTGGGTAGTTCCATCCGTAGGAATCTCCTGCAAAATGGATTCAGCGGCGACCGGAGCCCCCAGCTTTCCTTTCATTTTTCTGGATTTCAATAGCCTATGAGCCTCTACCTGCCGACATAAGTGCTCTGCCTGCAGAGCGGCAGCCTGTAGGTAAGCGCTCAAATTGTAGAAGCCTGCGTGTATATAATCAGGAAGCTTATCACCACTCCGGCTGAAGACATACCTGTATTTGTGGTCAATCTCACCCCACGCCTCCTCAAGAATAGTCCGTAATTGAAACTCGACCTGAAGCCCTTTCAATTCATCGGTTGCATCCGAATTTTCGCCCAGTTCTACCTGGTAGTGAATAGATGAGTATCCGCTATAGCGAAGATTCAGGCCCTCCGGGATCGCCTCACCGGGGTCTATCGGCAGAACAAATGATCTTTTGTGATCCGGTTTTCGGCTGAATAGCAAGATTTTTTCATCGACCAAAAGTTTAAGATACGCTTCGATTCTCTTGATATCAGAAAGGCGGAGACAGATAAGCCGGATTCCAAGGAGATCGCCGACTCTTTTCTGAAAATTTTTCTGCGTGATCGGCTCTATTTCACTTACTGATTCTTTATTCTCTTTATCGATTTTTTCTATGAGCCTTGCATTGTCCTTGATGCGATATGTAATTGTATGCAGACTTTCCCTTGGGGCCGAAGGGTCGTCCTTGATGAGATGAACAATGTACTCCGCAAGTTTTTCGTATTTTTCTTTTTCCTTGAAAAAAGAAATTAAAATATCTTCTTTCTGACGTTTTCTCATATATGAGCTGATCTCCTGTGAAGATCGCAGATTTGCCTAGTTGCAACTACCTCTTCATTTTTCGGAACACAAAGAGTTTCAGGAAGTGCTCTTCTCAATGATTATATGGGGCTTTTTGCAAAGCGCTATCATTTCCCGAACAAGGGTGTCCGACCCATAAAACATCATAACACAAATTGCAGGCAAATCGTTTCATTCTTTCGTTAACCACCCTGTGCTGATAAAGACAAATCAGGTGAAGCTATTAATTTTTTTTATGGTATAATGAAGGATATTCACTATCTCCACTAACTTCGTCTTTATCTCTTACCAGATAGAGGGGTTTTTCTCAGAAACACTTACAGATGTAAAATCTGCGTTTTTCATCATTTTGTGAGTTTTCGCCCTTCAGAGAATATACCCCGATGCACCTGAGTCTTTTAACGGTCGCTTAACCGCGAACTGTTTTCTTTCGCATACCCCGAGGGGATTTCTTTGGGGAAATTATATCTTTCAAAGTGCATTTCCGCACAGGCACTTCCTTGCTTACGTACGGGGCGGAAGCGATTTTCATTTCCAGCTTCAACCTTGCGAAAGGTTTGTACTCCACTGTTTCCGGAAGACGGATTGCTCTTCCTTAGACGTTGGCATCTTGTAAATCTTCGCCAGGCAAAAACTGTTCAGCCGCTTCTCAAATGTACGCGAGTCAAGGGTACCTGCTGAACGGTTTTCATCCGGGCATCACAATCAGACTCAGCGGCTCGTTGCAGCAGCTGACCTGAAGAACATTCATCTCTTATGAGGAATGAAACCATGAGCAAAGAACAGAAAAACATTAAGGCTGATAAAAAAAAACCGGCTATGAGTCCAAAAGAAAAGAAGGCTGCCAAGAAATCAAAGAAGGAGTCTAAGAAGCTTTTTGCATTTGACAAGACGAGCTAAATTTGACCAAGGGCTGAGACTCTGTCAATTTTTATCTTGATGACCCTTAATGCCTGCCAAAACAGCAAACCAGGGTAAGAAAATTGTGATCGGCAGATAACTGACTGATGGCGCCTAAAACGGGGGTATAAGTTTTCTGTGCACCGAAGGCGAGCCGTACCGCTGACTTCCTCGAATAAGCTAGGAGTATTCATAGTCATAAAAAAAATTGGATTTTTAGAACGTACACGAAATATGCTGCGTAACGACCGGGATACCGAGTTGTTGCGTTCGGAGTTGTTCAGTCTCGAACAACTGAAGCGCCATGCGGTAAGCTTGGCCGGTCGGCACAAAATCAACCCACGCCCGGGGCCGGACAGGTTGCTGCCACGACTTACCGACAATGCGCGGGTTCTGCTCGCAACTTATGTCGTTGTGACAGCTGCGGCAGCTACACCGGGACAACGAATCGTGCCTGCAGAGGCTTGGTTGCTCGACAATTTTTATCTCATCGAGCAGCAGATCGGTCTTGCTCGCCGGCATCTGCCGCGTGGTTACAGCCGGCAGTTGCCGCGACTGGCTGACGGCCCATCAGCCGGTTTTCCCCGCATCTATGACCTGGCACTGGAGTTAATCTCTCATATGGACGGGCGTGTCGACAGCGATAACGCCACCC
Organism: Pseudomonadota bacterium; assembly: GCA_043809085.1. GTDB lineage: Bacteria > Desulfobacterota > Desulfobulbia > Desulfobulbales > SURF-16 > DB1. Next base: position 133,520 of record JAZDEG010000032.1, read on the forward strand.
AATTCATCGCCGCCTACCAGACCGCTGAACCGTTAAAGCTTGGCGAATTGTGGGCATTCCCGATCATGCTGCAGTTGGCCCTGCTTGAAAACCTTCGTCGCATCGGGTTGCGTATCGGCCAACGTCGCGAGGAGTTCGATGCGGCAATCACCTGGGCGGACCGGATGCTCACTACGTCCGAAAGCGACCCAAAACAGCTTATCCAGTTGCTCGCCGAGTTTGCCAATGCCGATGTACCCCTGACCGCGCCGTTTGTTGAGGAATTTTACGCACGACTCCAGGCCCAGGGCCCTGCCATGGCGTTCGTTCAAACCTGGGTCGAGCAAAAACTTCTCGAGCAAGGGGTAACGGCCACCCAATTGTCGGAAGCGGCCGGGCGAACTGCCGCTGCCAACCAGATCTCCATTGCAAACAGTATCGGCAGTCTCCGTTTCATCGCTGCAATGGACTGGAAAAATTACGTCGAGTCACTCAGTGTCGTTGAGCAGACATTGGATGAAGATCCAATGGCGATGTACGCCTGCCAGGATTTCGCCACCCGCGACCGTTACCGGCATGTCATCGAAGACGTGGCCCGATGGTGTGTGCACAGTTCGCGCAGTGAGCACGCAGTGGCGCGGCAAGCCATTTCTTTAGCGCAAAGTGCAGCAGAGCGATTGGGTGCAAACCATCGCACAGCACATGTCGGATACTACCTGATTGATGACGGACGGCAGTTACTGGAACAGGCAGTCGGCTGCCGTTTATCGTGGAAATTGCGGATTAAAAGGGCGAGCCGCCGTTTTCGACTAACCCTTTACCTTACCCCTATCCTGTTGGTCACGCTCCTTTCAATATCTTTCGTGCTGTTCTCTTTTGACGGGTTCGGCCCGGATGACTGGCGGTATTGGTTTTTTGCCATCACCGGTCTAATCGGCGTCTCGTCGTTGTCCGTCTCGCTCGTGAACCTGTTTGTCACGCTCGTCTTGCCGCCTCGCGTCTTACCACGATTGGATTTTTCGAAAGGAATTCCATCCGTTCACCGCACCATGGTGATTGTCCCCACCTTGCTTGGCCGAACACAAGAGATTGATGATCTTCTTGAAGCCCTGGAGATTCGTTACCTCGGCAATCGTGATGCCAATCTGTTCTTTGCCCTGCTGACGGATTTCCGCGATGCGCCGGAGCAAACACTGCCGGACGATGACGCCTTGCTCTCCTATGCGCGCACAGCTGTCCAGGCCCTCAACGAGACCTACCGGGAGGACCGCCCGTGCATCTTCTATCTGTTTCATCGACCTCGAGTATGGAATTCTTTTGAAAAGGTATGGATGGGATATGAGCGCAAACGCGGCAAGCTGGAGCAGTTCAATGCCTTGCTGCGCGGGGGAACGCGAACGGCCTTCTCGGATATTGTCGGTGATCCGACGATCCTCAGTTCGATCAAATACGTCATTACCCTCGATACCGATACGCAACTGCCCCGCGACGCGGCCCGCAGCCTGATCGGCAACATCGCTCATCCGCTCAACCGGCCGGTATACGATGCCGACAAAGGCCGCATTGTTGAAGGGTACGCGATCCTGCAACCACGCGCCTCGATCAGCCTGACCAGTGCAGGTCAGTCACGGTTTACAAAACTGTTCGCCGGTGAGGCGGGCATCGACCCATACACCCGCGAGGTTTCGGATGTCTATCAGGATATTTTCGGGGAGGGGTCGTTCATCGGCAAAGGCATCTACGATGTGGATGCCTTTCGTCAGGCAGTTGATGGACGCTTTCCTGAAAATCTCATCCTCAGTCATGATCTTCTTGAGGGCGGCTATGCGCGTTCGGCACTGGTGACCGATGTCGATTTTATTGAAGAACATCCGGCCAGTTATGCCATGGAAGCCAGTCGGCGACATCGATGGATACGCGGCGACTGGCAGCTTGCCGGCTGGTTGCTGCCCCGCGTACCCGCAGGACCGTTCAGTTCAAACGGCTTGCAGGAAAATCGACAACAAAACCCGCTCTCAGCCCTGTCAGTGTGGAAAATTTTCGATAACCTGCGCCGCAGCCTCGTGCCGGCGGCACTTTTTCTCTTCCTTGCAGGTGGTTGGCTCTTTGGTCCGGGACCGGCGTGGTTCTGGACACTGCTTGTCGGGGTGGTGGTGATCCTGCCAAGTTTACTGGCAGTCCTCATAGAGCTCATCCGCAAACCGAAAGAACGTGACTGGCAGTTGCATCTTGCCCTGACAGGAAAATCCGTCGGTCGTCCTTTTATGCTTGCGTTGTTGACCGTGGCCCTTTTGCCCTACGACACACTGATTTGCCTTGATGCGATTTTACGTTCAGGGGTGCGGATGCTGTTCACCCGGCGAGGATTATTGCTCTGGCATTTGCCATCCTATGCAGGACGCAACGCGCGTCGTACGCCGATCGATTTTTTCAAGGAGATGTGGATCGCGCCTATTTCGTCGCTGGCGCTGGGTTTTGTACTCTGTCAAATCCGCTCGCCTGAGTGGTTCTTCTGGGCGCCCGCCTTGTTGCTCTGGCTGGTGTCGCCGATCGTCGGCTGGTGGATCAGCATACCGCTTTTGTCACCTGCTCCCGATCTGACCGCTGATCAGCGCTCGTTTCTGCGGGCGTCGGCCCGGCGAACGTGGCGTTTCTTCGCAGACTTTGTCGGTCCACAGGACAACTGGCTGCCGCCAGACAACTTCCAGGAATATCCGGCGTCACTCATTGCTTCGCGGACCTCGCCTACCAATATCGGCATGGGGCTCCTGGCAAACCTGGCTGCGTATGATTTCGGTTACATTCCCGCCGGAGAATTTTTGCGACTTACCGAAAACACACTGGCTACCATGGAAAAACTGGAACGCTACCGCGGCCATTTTTACAACTGGTACGACACGCAGACACTGAAACCGCTTTTCCCGCATTACGTTTCTTCGGTGGACAGCGGCAACCTGGCCGGCAGCTTGCTTACCCTGCAAGCGGGACTGGTCGAGTTAAAAGCCCAGCCGGTGCTGGCATCAAACGCATTTCATGGTTTGCAGGACACCCTGCAGGTGCTTGCTGAATCCATCCCTTCGTCGCAAGCTCCTGAGTCGGCCAAGAATATCAAGCTTCTACAGGAAGCCCTCTGCTCTCTCGCCCTGAACGGTCAACCACAGATCCTGCCTGATGCTGCTATCCTGCTGGATGAGATTCACCCTCTCGGCGTGGAATTGGTTGCCTCGTTGCCGACGGATATTGATATCGCCAGTGAACTTTATTATTGGGCGCAGGAATTCGATCGGCAATTACGTGTCCTTCGAGATGATTTTAAATTTCTGCTGCTCGAGCCGCTAAACTTCAGCAACATACCGACCCTGGCGGAATTGGCCGGCGAAAGGACAGTTGACACTGACGCGCTGTCGGCAGCCGGACAAGTTTCGGGGGCAGGATCAATTTATAAGAATGCAGTGGAGCGCCTCAAAATCATCGACGAACTGGTGAGTCGTTGCCGGGATCTGGCAACAATGGATTTTGAATTTCTCTATGATGAGTCCCGTGGTTTGTTGACCATTGGTTATGACGTGGGCGAACGGCGCCGCGATCCGTCCTGCTACGATCTTCTGGCCTCAGAAGCGCGCCTGGCCAGTTTTCTGCTCATCGCCCAAGGTCAGGTGCCGCAGAAACATTGGTTCCTGCTCGGACGCCTTCTGACAAGTCATGGCGGCGATGTGAGCTTGATTTCGTGGAGCGGCTCGATGTTTGAGTACCTCATGCCGCGGCTGATCATGCCGAGTTTTGACAACACCTTGCTGGATCAAACATGCAAGGCCGCAGTATCACGCCAGATAGAATACGGTCGGCAACGTGGTGTGCCCTGGGGCATTTCCGAGTCGTGCTATAATACCACCGACTTGCACCAGGTCTATCAATATCGGGCATTCGGCGTGCCGGGTCTGGGCCTCAAGCGCGGCCTGGCAGACGATCTGGTCATTGCTCCTTACGCCAGCGCCTTGGCGCTGACGGTGATGCCGCTGGAAGCATGTCGCAATTTGCAGCGGCTTGCTGGCCATGATTTCCTCGGCGACTACGGGTTCTACGAAGCGATCGATTACACGCCGTCGCGTGTGTCGCGGGGGAAGGATCACGCCATCGTACGGACCTTCATGGCGCATCATCAGGGCATGAGCCTGTTGGCCTTTGAGCATGTATTGCTCAACCGGCCGATGCAACGCAGATTCATGTCCGACCCCCAGGCCCGGGCAACTGAACTGTTACTGCAGGAGCGTGTGCCGAAGAAGGGGGCAACGATACAGCCGCATGCTGCCGAAGTGAGCGCCGCCGCACGACCTCCCGTAGCGGAGACAGGCTCGATCATGCGCGTCTTTACCGACCCGAATACGTTAATACCCGAAGTCCACCTCTTATCCAACGGAAGGTACAACGTTATGGCGACCAATGGTGGCGGAGGTTACAGCCGCTGGCGTGATCTGGCCGTCACCCGCTGGCGGGAGGATGTCACTTCCGATTGCTGGGGCACATTCATTTACTTGCGTGACCGTGACACGGGGCGTTATTGGTCAACCGCGCATCAACCTACCATGCAAACGGCCGATTACTACGAGGCAATCTTCGTGCAGGCTCGCGCTGAATACAGACGGCGTGATCAGGCCATTGAAGCGCATACCGAAATCAGCGTTTCCCCTGAAGATGACGTCGAGATCCGCCGTGTCACACTCGCCAATCTGTCGCCCCGCGCCCGCCGTATCGAGGTGACGAGTTACGCGGAGGTTATCTTGGCCCCGCTCAATGCTGATCTCGCCCATCGTTCTTTCAACAACCTGTTTGTGCAAACCGAAATTCTGTCCGACCGGCAGGCAATCCTCTGCACACGGCGTCGCCGCACACCGGAAGAGCAGGAGGTGTGGATGTTTCACCTGTTGACGGCGCCTGGCGCTGATGCTGACTCCCCGTCTTACGAGACCGACCGTGCCAAATTCATCGGCCGGGGTCGAACTCCGGTTAATCCAGTGGTTCTGGATAAAAGTGACAGACCGCCGACGTTGTCGAACTCGGATGGTTCGGTGCTTGACCCCATCGTGGCGATTCGTTGCACCATCAGCTTGTCTCCCGACGAATCGGCGATCGTGCAGATCATCTCCGGTGTTGCGGAAACGCGTGAGGCGGCATTGGCTTTACTTGACAAGTATTGTGACCGCCATTTTGTCGAGCGTGCCTTTGAAATGGCATGGTTTCAAAGTCAGGAGGTGCTGCGTCATCTGGGCGCAACCGAAGCCGATGCCCAGCTCTATGGACGCCTGGCCAACTCGGTTATTTACGGCAATGCGTTGCGCCGCGCCGCATCCAGCATCATTACCCGCAACCGGGTTGGTCAGTCCGGTCTCTGGCGCTTTGGTGTTTCCGGCGATCTGCCGATCATCCTTATTCGCATCGGCGATCTGAAGCGCATCGATCTGGTAAAACAGGTGCTGCAGGCCCATGTCTATTGGCGGATGAAAGGTCTGATTGCTGATCTGGTGATCGTCAACGAGGATTTTTCGGGCTACCGAGCGGTTCTGCAAGACCAGATCATGGGGCTGATCAACGCCGGCCCCGAAGCTCATATTATCGACAAACCGGGTGGCGTCTTCGTGCGCCGCGCCGAAGAACTTTCCGAGGAAGACAGGGTCTTGTTCCAGACTGTCGCCCGCATTGTGTTCACCGATTCCGCTGATACCCTGGTCGAACAGGTGGACCGCCGGGTGTCGACAAAACGTGTATCGGACCTTTTAGCGCCATTGCGGCAACCGGAAACTGAACCTGTCTATCCGCTTCCAGTTCGCGATCGTATTTTCTGCAACGGCCTGGGGGGCTTCACACCCGACGGACACGAATACGTCGTCACCCTCGAGCCTGGCCAGAACACACCTGCGCCGTGGGTTAATGTCATTGCCGGTCCGCACATCGGCACGGTGGTCAGCGAGAGCGGCAGCGCCTATACCTGGGTGGAAAATGCCCACGAGTTCCGATTGACCACCTGGCACAATGACCCGGTGAGCGACAGCAGCGGCGAGGCGTTCTACATCCGCGATGAAGAAACCGGTGAGTTCTGGTCGCCGACGCCGTTGCCCGCCCGCGGCCGGTCCGGGTATGTATGCCGGCACGGATTCGGCTACAGCGTATTCGAGCATTACGAAGCCGGCATCTCCTCGGAGCTGTTCACTTACGTCGCAATGGACGCACCGGTGAAGTTCGTGGTGGTCAAGTTACGTAATCATTCCGACCGTCCCCGTTACCTCTCGCTGACCGGGTACTGGGAGCTTGTGCTTGGTGAGTGGCGACACGCCAATCTGATGCACATTGTCACCGAAACGGATTCGCACAGTGGGGCGTTGTTTGCCCGCAACTCTTATTGCCGTGAATGCGCCAATCGGATCGTCTTTGCCCAGGTCAGTGAACTTGCACGTTCAGTCACCGGAAACCGCACAGGATTCATTGGCCGCAACGGAACGCTTGCGAACCCGGCGGCTATGAGCCGCAAGCGTTTGTCCGGCAGGACCGGCGCGGGCTTTGATCCATGCGCCGCGATCCAAACTCGAATCGACCTTGCCGCAGGCCAGGAGCGTGAAATTGTCTTCATTTTCGGTGCGGCCGGCAACGCAGACGAAGCGCGAAATGTTATCCAACGTTACGGCGGTCCGGCAGGCGCACAGCAGGCATTGGAAGCGGTTTGGGAGCACTGGAACCGAACCTTGGGCGCGGTTCACGTGGAGACGCCGGATCCTGCCCTGGACGTGTTGGTCAACGGCTGGCTGATTTATCAGACGTTGTCCTGCAGACTCTGGGGCCGCAGCGGCTATTATCAGTCCGGCGGCGCCTACGGTTTCCGTGATCAATTGCAGGACACCATGGCGCTGGTCCATACGACACCGTGGCTTGCTCGCGAGCAATTGCTCCGCTCCGCCGCGCGTCAGTTCTCTCAGGGCGACGTGCAGCATTGGTGGCATCCGCCCAACGGGCAAGGCGTGCGAACCCATTTTTCCGACGACTATCTGTGGTTGCCGTATGCAACCTGTAGGTATGTGCTGACAACCGGCGATACGGGAGTACTCGACGAGTCTGTCCATTTCCTGGAGGGCCGCGAATTGAAAGCGGAAGAAGAAGCTTACTACGACCAGCCGCAACGTTCGGCTGAAACGGCAAATCTCTATGAACATTGCGTTCGTTCAATCAAGCATGGTTTACGGTTCGGCAAACATCAATTGCCGTTGATGGGCTGCGGCGACTGGAATGATGGCATGAATCTCGTCGGTCGTGACGGCAAGGGTGAGAGCGTCTGGCTGGCGTGGTTTCTCTACGAGAATCTACAGCTGTTTGCCGAACTGGCTCGTGGCAAAGATGACGTGGCCTTTTCTGAATTTTGCAGCGAACAGGCTGCACAGCTCCGCAGCAACATTGAAGCCAATGCCTGGGACGGTAATTGGTATCGGCGGGCCTGGTTCGATGACGGCACCCCCTTGGGTTCGTCTGAAAACGAAGAATGCCGGATTGATTCAATCAGCCAGAGTTGGGCGGTCATTTCAGGAGGCGGTGATGCCATGCGAGCCCGTCAGGCGATGGCTGCGGTGGATAAACGGTTGGTGCGGCGTGATGCCAATTTAATTCGGCTGCTCGACCCTCCTTTTGATAAATCAGCCCTTGAGCCAGGCTATATCAAGGGTTATGTTCCCGGCGTCCGCGAAAACGGCGGCCAGTATACCCATGCCGCGATTTGGACCACGATGGCGTTTGCCATGATGGGTGACAGCGAACGAGCATGGGAATTGTTTGGCATGCTCAACCCCATCAATCACGGGAGTCTGCCGGAAAATATCGAACAATACAAGGTTGAGCCGTACGTCATGTGCGCGGATATTTATGATGCTCCGCCACACACAGGCAGGGGCGGCTGGACCTGGTACACAGGGGCGGCAGGCTGGATGTACCGGCTGACCATGGAAACACTCCTGGGCCTGCAACTGGAAGTGGACCATCTTCGCATTACGCCGTGTATCCCGGCCCATTGGCAGTCATACAAAATCCACTACCGTTATCGCGAAACCTTCTACCACATTACCGTCAAACGCGTCGGTGAAAAGCCGGAGCTTGCGATACGCGTGACAGTGGACGGTGAGGTGGTAAATGAAACCGGCGGAAATGGGGCAGGGCGACAACACGTGGTGATCCCTCTCGTCGATGACCGTCGGGATCACCACGTGGAAGTTGCTCTATGAATATTCTTGATTCGCCTCCATTCCTCCACTCCACGACGCTGCCCTCTGGACCCATTGAGACGTCACTCCCTCAGGAAATCTGATTCTGAAGACCGACAAATCCGGTTGCAGAATCTTTTCAATTTCAAAATGGAAGCCATGGATGGCCATTTCTACGGTAATGAGAGGGCACGAGTGAGAAAATTTGAACCACTGCAATAATTTGATGCTGTTACGGCATTTGTTTCCTGAAAAGGGATTTTATTGCGCCACCTCTGCTGTTCTGCTATCTTGCCGCCTTCATCATGTTTTAATTAAATCGGCGGTGCCGTCCGCGCCTTTTTTTGATAGGAAGCTACAACTATGCAATACGAAGAGGCCTGGTCCTATCTGGACAGCTTGCAGTTTTTCAAAATCAAGCTCGGCCTTGACAGCATGGCCGGTTTTCTTGACGGTGTTGACCATCCCCAGAAAGGGTTGAAATTCATCCATGTGGCGGGAACAAACGGCAAGGGTTCGGTTTCCGCCACCCTGCTTACCCTGCTTTCTGATGCAGGTTATCGGGTCGGACTTTATACCTCCCCCCATCTCAGTTCCGTGCGCGAACGTTTTCGCATCAATGAATGCTATATCTCCAAAAGCGATTTTGCTGAAATTGCTACCCGGATTAAAGAGACGTTGGGTGAACGACAGATCACCTATTTTGAATTCACCACGGCTCTCGCGCTTCTCTGGTTTGCCAAGGAGAAAGTGGATCTGGTTATCCTCGAAGTGGGGCTGGGCGGCAGGCTTGATGCAACAAATGTCATAACTCCTTTAATCAGTGTCATTACCAATGTTTCCATGGATCATGAAATACACCTCGGTACTACTTTGAGTCAGATCGCCGCAGAAAAGGCGGGGATCATCAAGCCTGGGATTCCGGTTGTTTCCGGCGTCGGTCCGGATGACAGCCGTGAGGTTGTGACACGGGTCTGCCGTGAAAAAAATGCTCCTTTATATTTATTGGGTTGTGATTTCTGTTTTGAAAAAAATGATAAAGGTTCCAACGATTTTACCGGGCCTGCCGGTCAGAAAATAAAGGACGTCCGTTTGGCAATGAAAGGTGTTTATCAGTTTGATAACGCCGCCATTGCCCTGGCTGTTCTCGATGTAGTGCAGAATCTTGGCTTCCCCATTGACTGGACTCGCATCAAAACCGCACTTCTGAAAGTCCGCTGGCCGGGCAGACTTGAATATTTTTGCCGTGATTTGACAACCGGCCAGGTCATTGATGCCGGCAAAGAAAAAAAAAATGGTTCGGGAAATAAGGATCTGAGGCGATATCTCCTTGACGGCGCCCATAACCCGGCCGGTGTTGATTGCCTGAAACAAAGTTTGGAGACGGAGTTTGATTATAAACGTCTCATCTGCGTCTGGGCCAGTATGGGTGACAAGGATATCCGCAAAACACTTCATGCGATCGCGCCATTATGCGATGTCATTATTTTTACCCGGCCCGAAAGTGAGAGGTCGGCCACACCTGAACAGCTTCTGGATATACTGCCTGAAAAGTTGCGCCATCGGGTGGCTTGCTGCGATACTGTGAAAGAGGCGCTGGCCGTTGCAGAGAAGTCATCCAGTTGTGATGACCTGGTATGCGTGGCCGGTTCCCTGTATCTCATCGGCGCGGCCCGAAGTCTTCTTCTGGGTGATCTGGTTGAGGAAAAATGATGGATGACTACGGCTTCATCGGTATCGACGATTCGACCATTAAAAAAGAAAAGGCAAAAGCTCGGGATCTCAGGAAAAGCCGCTGGTGGCAGAATAAAATTGCTGCTGGTATTTGTCATTACTGCGGCGGGAAATTCCCAGCGACCGAGCTGACCATGGATCATCTCCACCCTCTTGCCCGAGGAGGGAAAAGCAGCAAGGGAAATCTTGTTCCTGCCTGCAAGGAGTGTAACAACAAAAAACGCCAGATGATCCCCCTGGAATGGGAGGAGTATCTGGCGTCTTTCAGGGATTCGGAAGATACGAATCGTACATGAGGTTTCTTTCTTCAACCTCCGAAGCAGATACCTATTTCCCGGGCGGTTAAAACCTTGTCGCTGTCAAGGGGCACTTTCTTGCGGCCTTTGACCGCATCGGCAAGAGGAACGGCGCACATCTGGTCGCCGGAAAGGGCCACCATCTGGTCGAACTTTCCTTCCTCGGCAAGACGAACGGCTGTGGCTCCGAATCGCAGCGCCAGGAGGCGGTCAAAGGTGGTGGGGGAACCGCCCCGCTGCAGGTGGCCAAGAACCAATGATCTGGTGTCCTTGCCGGTTCGCTTGTTGATTTCCTTGGCAACCCATTCGCCGATACCACCGAGTATTTTTTCAGCCCTGCCGATTTCACCATCTCCCTTGTGGATGGTTTCCTGGTCCTTGGCCTTAGCCCCTTCTGCAACGACCACAATGGCGTAATGTTTATCATGCATTTCGTTGTCGGTGATCTTTTCACAGACGAGATCAATGTCAAAGGGTAATTCAGGAATCAGAATGACATCCGCTCCGCCAGAGATACCCGAGTTCAAGGCGATCCAGCCCGAATCTCGTCCCATTACCTCGACCACCAGCACCCTGTCGTGTGACTTGGCGGTCGAGTGAAGTTTGTCAAGTGCTTCGGTGGCGGTGGAAACAGCGGTATCAAATCCGAAGGTCATCTGGGTGGCCTGAAGATCGTTGTCGATTGTTTTCGGCACGCCGATAACCGGCATGTTTTTTTCCGTAAAAAATTTGTGTGCGATTTCAAGGCTTCCGTCACCACCGACGGCAATATGGCAATAAAAATTCATCCGTTTGAAATTTTTCATTACCCGGTCTGAAACGTCACGAATCTGAAATTCTCCGGCCAGGTTCTCAACAGGCATGGAAAAAGGATTTCCCTTGTTGGTTGAGCCCAGTATCGTCCCGCCTGTCTGTGTGATATCAGCTACATCTTTGGGAGTGAGTCTGACGAGTTCGTTCACGTCCAGAAGCCCGAGGTAACCCTGCCGACTGCCGTATACTTCCCAGCCTCTCCACTGCGAGGCCATGACCACAGAATAGATGACGGCATTCAGGCCTGGAGCGTCTCCTCCACCGGTTGAAATAACGATTTTTTTCATGGTCGATTCCCGAAGTTTAATGCGTTTTGTGAAAAAATTCACTCATACCATTGTTTTTTTTTATTTTCATGCACATAGTATTCTTAATAACACAATGTGTCATTTGGGAAGTGGTGCATTGATGAAAATTCTTTTTTGATTATAGATGGTTGTTGGCTGTCCTGCAAATAAATGTCTCATTTTTGATTTTTTTTGCATTTCGAGCATTTTATTGACTTATTATATTTAATAACTTATATTTTTGATCATTAATTTCTTTGTGTGGTATTTGTCAGGATTAGGCTTCCCAGCGTAAATTAATCATTTCAATTTTGCTTTTTCATATTTTATCTCAATTTTTTTACAGGAGGGCTTTTGTAATGTTGAACGTAACAGATTTGGCTATTAAAAATTTAAAGGCGTATATGGAGCAGAACAATATTGATTCCGCCATCCGCGTTGCCTTGATGCAGGGCGGCTGAGCCGGCCCGTCCCTCGGGTTGGCTCTGGATGAGCCAAAAGACAATGACAAGGTTTATGATCAGGATACGCTGAAATTTCTGGTTGATTCATCACTTTTAAGCAGTTGCGGCAGCATTAAGGTCGATTTCGTTGATGCCGGACCACGTTCCGGATTCGCTATTTCGTCAAGTGTGCCCCTTGGTGGAAAATCAGCCTGCGGCGGGTCCTGTGGAAGTTCCTGCGGTTGATGAGAAATCCGCAAGAGAATCAGAAAAACCCGCCATTCGGCGGGTTTTTTTTATTGCTTCGTGCCAAAGTTGAATGCTTTTAAAAGTTGTTCGCTCAATAATGAATCAAATTGCTGGAAATTATAGAATAGCTCACTAACCCGATAAAAACAACTCCCCAACTCATTGCCTGAAAGATCCATCCTCGTTCGCTTTCGATGATGATATTTTTCAGGGAGGTGTTTTTTTTCAACGGCTGAAAGCTTCCTGGAAGAATTCCAAAAAATGCTGCGCAAAACAGACTGATATACATTGGGAAACCGATAAAATTGTACTCCTGCTTTATGATGTCAAAAGGACAGTGGTGGGTCGGCAGTTCATAAATGTAAATGGAAACAAAAGAAATGATTGCTGTAAGCGATGCAAAAAAGAACGCTGCGGCCATCGCGGAAAAAACATAGCGAATCAATCCGTTTTTTGAGTAAAGACATCCCGCCGCACTGAAATAAAATAAACCAGCCACCGTGTAAAAAACCATCATAGACGTCTTGACAGGCAGAGAGGCTATGCTGCTTGCCGTCCCATCCCCTGATTCACTGAATAATGATCCGCAGCACGATGTGATAATGTCGGGATCCAGGCCATGAAAATAGGCGACCTGAAGAAAGAGATCCAGTGCGATAACAGGTGTAATGCAGATGAGCAGGACATATTTGAACTTCACCAGAGGATAGTCTTCAGCTCTCTGATCCGTCACGTTCAGCGCGATCCAGATTCCGGCGCAGAAAAAAGCAGTAATCTTGGATATCAGGGCATACCATCCTATTGGGTTCGCATTGAGCGACCCGGTGGCGCACATTGCCCCAACAAAGAGTTTGTGTATATCCTCCGTCACGTATAAGAAAAGAAAAAGGGAAACCGCCTGAAATCCGAACGCATAATTCATGATGGTGGATATCAGGTAGGTTCTTCTTTCCAGTCTAAGCTGGTATGCCGAGCTGCTGTCGAAATCCCACCGCCGGACAATGATTCCGCCGACAGCCGCGGAAAAGAATGTCATGAGCAGGACAAAAGACGAGCCGAGAACAAGGGCAAGGATGCCTGGATGAAGGATCACCGCGTAATTACCTTCTCAATACGTCCATCCTGCATGCTGATAATTTTATGGACAAGCTGATGTTCATAGACAAAAGGATCATGGGTGGCAATGATAATGGTTTTGCCGTCATTCTGAAGGTCTGTGAGGATATCAATAAATTCGTTGGCCAGTTTTCTGTCAAGATGGGCAGTGGGCTCATCGGCTATGATGATTTCCGGTTCATTTATGAGCGCTCTGCCAATGGCGACACGTTGCTGCTCGCCACCGGACAGCTTTTTTACGGTAAGATTTTTCTTTGTTTCTATTCTCAGTTTCTTTAAAACGGCCTCTGATCTTTCTTTCATGCGGTTGATTCCCATATCAAGAGGGTAGAGGGGGAGGAGAATGTTTTCCTCCACACTTATATCCCTGATGAGATGAAACTGCTGAAAAATAAAACCGAATTTTCTGCGACGGATATCGGTGAGAAATCTTTCCGGAAGTTTTGCGACATCCTTGCCATCAACAAGAACCCGGCCTTCAGTTGGTCGTGACATGCAGCCTATCAGGCTGAGAAGTGTCGTCTTTCCGGAACCGCTGGGCCCTTGGAGAACAGTCACTTCCCCTCTGTCTATCTCCACCGAAATGGTGTGCAAAGCCGTAAGCTCATCCGGCTTACCGACATTATATACCTTGCTTGTATTTTCGGTGCGGATCATTGTTCCTTCTTTTCCAATTCAACCCCTCATCACAGTATCTGGATCGGTTACTGATGTTTTCCAGGCCGGAATGACGGTGCTGACTACATAGGGTGTAATGACTAGAAATCCCAGAATAAAAAGCTGGTAAAGATTCATACCGGGAGTCAGTCGGAAGTTCGGAAACAGGACGGACCAACCCTTGATTATGGGGGCAAGTATGGAAGAATCGAAAAAAAAGACGTGGACAAAACCGGCAATAACTCCTAGAAAAAAGGAGGTTATGGCGATGATGAACCCTTCCCAGAATTTCAGGACGAGAACATCTGAGGTGTCCCAGCCGATTGCCTTGAGAATGCCGATTTCCTGTTTTTCCTCGGCGCTGATACCCGTAGCCTTGTCCCAGGCCATAATGCAGAAGGCGACAACCGCCCCACTGAATACAGCTATCAGCATGCCGCTTCGCCAGTTGAACACCATGTCATATGTTCTGATTAGTTCACTCTTTGTTATCGGCCTGGTGTCCGGAAAAATGCGCTTCACTTTCGCGGCAACCGTCTGTATCTCACTGCTGTTGTAGACATTGACGGCAATGTCTGTGGCTTTTCCCGGAGGGAGGTCAAAAAAGTCTATGACGTCGTCATTCGTGAGAACAATCAGGTCATTTGTCAGCATAACAGAGTCTGACGAAAAAATACCGGCTACTTCATACAGCACTCCGATATTCCTGCTGTTAATGAGTATGAGCTCTCCATTCACTTCACTGCCCCTGATATCGGCTACCCCGGCTCCAATGGCGGTTTCTCCCTTGGTGCGGGGGAGTCTGCCGTGAACAAGATCAAGTGACGTGTTCTCGTTCATCAAGCCGATCAGTGTATAGTTGGCCTTCATGAGAGCATCATAATAATATCCCCAGTAACGGGGAATGACATTGTTGACCCCTGGAATATCCTTTATTTTTTCAGCGTACTCTGCCGGGATCAGCTCATGGCGCCCTCCTTTCGTGCGCTGGATAATCAGGTCAGGCGCACTGGTCAGGATATTTTCCGCCTCTTTTTTCAGAGAATCCGTGAAGAAAAGAATCGTTGAAAGGGCTGATACCGTGAAGCCGAAAGCAACAATAATAGCCAGATTTTTAAAACGTCTCCGCATGAGGGAAGAAAGGGCGTATTCAAGAATTTTGATATGTTTTGTCATGGATTTTCACCATTACTGCGTATGGTCGGGGCAATAACCGATCCGGCTGGAAAATGTTCCAGCGATGAAGGGAAATCCTGAAAGGGGGAAAAAAAATCAGCCTGGGAGGGATGCCTGGTGTATCTGGCCTCAGTCCAGATAGCAAAATCGGTCAGACCAAGAAGGCTCACCATTTGACGTTTGGCGGGCAGGAGCCGCAGTGAATCGATATGTGTAGCATAGAGCGAATAACCGTATAAGGTGGATAAAATCAATAACTCAATTAAAGTAAACGTTATGAAAATCTTATTCTTTACCATGAAGGGGCTCAGTCCCCGCAAGCGGGAACACCGAAAGGTGAAAGTTGAGGTGGTATCAAAAAATATTTTTTGAATTGTTGTACAGTGATTCTCAATCAGTTTACAATTTATTGGTTTAAAAGGAAGAAAATTTTTTTCAAATTTGTATATCGTGGGGAAAATTGTGACAAAATGGGCCAATGTCTGCTTGTTGACTGTTTGGATTGTTGACAATTTACACACTTGTTTTTCGAAAATGAAGGAATGACGCCAATGGTTTTCTTGGAGATTTTTTCCAGGTGAAATTTCCTTTGTTTTTGACTGGCAAAAGGAATGGAATCTAGGTATAAATACTTATTTGGTCAGTTTCGCTTTCGAGCAACAGAGTAAAGGATAACGTATGTTTGAAATTCTTCACTGCAGTCCGATTGCACAGTTTGCCCTTGATCTTGATCATCGGGTAACTTGCTGGAACAAGGCTTGCGAAAAATTGACCGGCTATACTGCGTTGGAAATGGTAGGCACCCGTAATCACTGGAAACCTTTCTATAAAAATGAGCGATATATTCTGGCTGATTTGATGATCAAGGAGGATTTTGAACAGTTTCTGTCACTCTACAAGGGATGTAATCCTTCCCTGTCCACGGATGTTACAGGAGCCTGGGAGGCCACCTCGTTTTTTAAAAATATGGGAGGTCAATCACGTTATCTCTATTTTTTGGCCGCACCTGTCATCAATTCCCAGGGCAGGAAAACTGGCGTTGTTGAAACGCTGCAGGATGTAACACGGTTGAAAATGCATGAAATGGCCATTAATGCGAAAACTTCAACGCTTGAAGAAGAAAACAAGTCTCTGCGAATTTCACTGAAAGACCGTTACAAACTTGCGGAGATTGTCGGCAAAAGTCAACCCATGCAGCAGGTCTATGAGATGATAACAAAGGCCGGCAGAACAGACGGTAATGTCATTTTGTATGGAGAAACCGGTACAGGCAAAGAATTGGCTGCCCGGGCCATCCACAATTTAAGCAAACGGGCAGATAAGGAATTTGTCGTTGTTAACTGTGCGGCAATACCTGAAACATTACTTGAAAGTGAATTTTTCGGAGTTCGGAAAGGAGCCTATACCGGGGCCTATATTGACAGAAAAGGATACCTGGACGCTGCTGATGGCGGCACGCTTTTTCTTGACGAGGTGGGTGACATTAGTATCGCCATGCAGGTCAAGCTACTTCGGGTCATAGAAAACGGCGAATACACTCCACTGGGAAGCACCAGCAGCCAGAAAACCGATATACGCATTATTGCCGCAACAAATAAGGATTTGCGGGGAGATGGAAAAGGCTCGGGCATGCGGGAGGATTTTTTTTACCGCATTCATGTCATACCCATTCATCTTCCCCCCCTGCGGGAACGGAAAGAAGACCTGCTTCTTCTTATTGATACTTTTCTTGATCAATCCAAGTCCGGCCTTTCGCTTTCTGATATTTCCGGATCTGTTATTGAGATGTTGCACCATTATCATTGGCCCGGCAATATCAGAGAGCTGAAAAATGTCCTGTCCCGTTATCTTGACCTTGGTACAATTGATTTTTCCGGAAATGGTGATATTGCTCAACGTGATCAGAAGCAGGGGGATTTTCGTTCCCTGCTGGAACAATGCGAACGGGATATCATCGTGAAAGTCCTCCAATACACACACTGGAACAGGAATAAAGCATCGGAAGAGTTAGGGTTTTCCAGGAAAACCCTTTTTCGGAAAATGAAAAATCTCGGCATATCGTAGTCCCTTAATGGGGCATTTCTGTCCATAAGTTTTCTTCATGTGTTTTCAGATACTTGCCTGTTTTTGTGAGTTTTAACGGGACATTATTGTCCCATTTTTTTTGTAAAAAGCAGGAATGTGTGACTGATGCATGTTCCTCTTTGCTTAATTATTTGTAATCGTTTGTTATTTTGCCGTGGCGCAATTCTTGATACGTGATATTTCCAAAAGGAAACATGTTGCTGTTTGCTTTTGGGAAAACGCAAGTTGGGACAAGAATATGTTTGAGTGGACAGACCAGGAGTTTTCCTCTTTAAAACGAAGAAAGGTGGAAAATGATACAGAAATTTATGGAAAAAGAGGTTGTCAAAGTTCTTTTCCCGTCACTCATTGCGATTGTTCTTTTTGTTTTGACCCTATCCCAGATAATTCTCCCTTCCTTTCATGATCATCTTTTTGCAAAAAAGAAAGAATCCATCCGGCAGGTAACAGAAGTCGCCTCTGACATACTTGCTTTCTATCATCAGCAGGAAAGCGCAGGACTTATGACGCGCAAGCAGGCCCAGGAATTTGCCCGTCAGCAAATCAAAGTACTCAGATACGGTGAGGAGAAAAAAGATTATTTCTGGATCAACGACACGAGGCCAACCATGATCATGCATCCCTATCGATTTGATCTGGACGGCAAGGATCTTTCCAACTTCGCGGATCCGAAAGGAAAAAAGCTGTTTGTTGAGTTTGTCAGGACTGTACAGGCCAAAGATTGCGGCTATGTTGATTACATGTGGCAGTGGAAGGATGACCCGAATCATATCGTG
Organism: Pseudomonadota bacterium; assembly: GCA_043809085.1. Taxonomy (GTDB): domain Bacteria; phylum Desulfobacterota; class Desulfobulbia; order Desulfobulbales; family SURF-16; genus DB1. Next base: position 151,365 of record JAZDEG010000032.1, read on the forward strand.
CCGAAACTTTCGTTTGTCAAGTCCTTCTCTCCATGGGACTGGATTGTCGGAACCGGGGTCTATGTAAATGACGTGGAACGGGAAATCCGTGTGATGACCCGGAAGATGATAACCTACTCCACTTTTATCCTTGGCCTTGTCTGCCTGCTGTCGTTTTACATCATCCGCCAGGGACTTACTGCTGCTGAACGACGTAAAACAGCAGATGCGCAGTTACGGAAACATCGTGATCATCTTGAGGAAATGGTCGAGGAACGAACTGCCGGACTGCTGGAACTAAATGAAGATCTGCGTGAAGAGAACCGGCAACGAAAAGCGGCAGAAAAAAAAATTAGTGATCAACATGCATTTCTCCATACTGTAATTGAGTCTCTTCCCGATCCTTTCTGTGTCATCGATGCGAGTGATCATACGGTTCTTCATGCCAATAAAGCAGCACGGGCATTTGCCAGGTCGACTGACAATAAATGCTACACAATGCTGCATAACCAGAACGAACCCTGCCAAAACGGCAGTCTTGTCTGCCCAATGAAAGAGGTCAGGAAGAAAAAAAGATCCATAACTTTAGAGCATATCTTTTACGACAAAAATGAGAATACTGTGCTGCTTGAGCTGCATTGTTTTCCTGTTTTTGATGGGAAAGGTGATGTTGTTCAGGTCGTTGAATCGTCCGTGGATATCACTGCGCGTCGCCGCATGGAAAACAACCTGAAAAAATCGGAACAGAATTTTCGAACCCTGATTGAAACAGCCAATGATGCTATTTTTGTCTCGGATTTACTGACAGAAGAAATTCTGCAGGTCAATAAAAGCGCTGAAAAACTTCTTGGCCTGCAGTCCTCTGATATTATAGGTAAACATCAAAGCAAATTGCTCTTTCCTCCTCAGGAGTACACCGAATTTAGAAATCGGTTTATCAATCATTGTCTGGATGGAAAGGGGATTTTGTCCGGCATGTCTGTCGGCAATAAGGATGGCAAGAAAATTCCAGTTGAAATCAGTGTCAGTATTTCTGATTGGGGAAATCGGCAGGTTGTTTTTGCAATTTTCAGGGATATCACCCAAAGGAAAAAGCTGGAGAAGAATCTGTGTCAGGCCCACAAAATGGAGGCGGTGGGAACCCTGGCAGGAGGCATTGCCCATGATTTCAATAATATCCTGACAGCCATTCTCGGTTTTTCTGAATTATCTCTTTTGTCAATGCCCACCGACAGCCCGAGCTGGCAGCACATCAAAAAAGTAATGCAGGCATCCTATCGCGCGAAAGATCTGGTTTCGCAGATTGTCACTTTCAGCAAGTGTTCCGTTAAAGACGAACGTCAGGAAAATATTCAATTGCAGAAGGTGATACAGGAATCACTCAATTTTTTAAGCAGCACAATACCTTCAACAATTGAAATACAGGTCAATATTCAGCCGGATTGCAGACCTGTGTATGCGGATTTTACCCAGATGCAGCAGATTGTTTTAAATCTTTGCACCAATGCCTATCATGCCATGAGGGTGCAGGGCGGTGTGCTGACTCTTTCTCTGCAGGAAAAAATCATGAGCAAGGAAGATTGTGAGGAGCTTTCCGAACTTGTTCCCGGGCCGTATGCTGTTTTTTCTGTGCAAGACAGCGGAATCGGCATGGATAAAAAGATTCTCGACCGAATTTTTGATCCTTATTTCACCACCAAATTACAGGGGGAAGGCACGGGGCTTGGTCTTGCTACAGTAAAGGGAATAGTTCGATCACATCATGGAGCAATCCGGGTTATAAGTGAGATCGGTCAAGGCAGTCGTTTTGATATATTTCTTCCTGTTTCAGACGGTAAAGACAGGGTGCCGGTTATACATGAAGATTGCTTTGCTGCAAGACTGACGCACTTGTCCAAAAATGTGCTTTTTGTCGATGATGAGATCATGATTGCCCAGCTGGGAAAAATGTATCTCGAGCATTTCGGTTGCAAGGTGACGGCATGTAACAGCAGTGTCAAGGCATTTGAAAAATTCATGGATGATCCTGCATACTTTGATGTTGTTGTTACTGACCAGACCATGCCTGCCTTCACAGGTGCTGATCTTGCGGCAAAGATACTTGCTGTTCGACCTGACATGCCGATTATTATGATTACCGGCAATTCAGATCTGGATATTGAAGAGAAGGCAAAAGAGATCGGTATTAAGGAATATCTCATGAAGCCTTTGACAATTGGCAGTCTTATGCGGGCATTCGAGAGAGTTATTTCACCGGGAGAGAAATCTTCAAATAACTGAATTAATATAAATATGTCATTGAAGAACGATGGTTTCTTCATTCATAACTTCAATAGGGAAATTAGGTAACATGATAAGGAGGTGACCTTGTGAGCCTTACTGAAACCTATTCTGCCGGCAATAAATGTCCGTACTGGTCGAAAACTCATGAGCGTGAATGTCGTATGACAATGGGTGGCCTCTATATCCCCATGCCGTTCCATGTTGAGCAGTTCTGTTTTTCATCAGGCTATTTTCAGTGTAAACAATACCGCCGCTGCAGCAGATTGATGCGGGGTTCTGCCTCTGTGTGTGAAATGGCCGCTGATAACGGTCGCAGGCGCTTACAGAGAATAGTCAACCATGTGCCCGTTGTGATAGGGTGTCACGGTGAAAGAGATTCCCGTTCCATCCTTCCGGGGGATGAACTGGCGCGTTCCGTTGATCTCAGTCTCGGCGGATTCCGCATTGAAAATCAACAAAAAATCCCTTTGGATGCTCTCGTCTCATTTAAGTTTTCTTTGGATTTTTCTTCCCTGTATGTTCGAGGAGAAGGCAAAGTGAAATGGAGTAAAGAAAAAAAGGGAGGAGGCAGGTTTGAGACCGGCGTTGCGTTTCTTGATTGTGCATTGACCCAATCCAATAAAATGAGCCTGAGCCATTGACGCATCATGTGCAGCATGTGATTGAAACAAACCCTTTTGACTCAATATGTCCCCCTGTCTGGCAATTACTGGAATCCTTCGCCAATATGCAATAAGCAGTTATTGTCTAGTGCATTCTTTTTTTTCTGAAATATTGATATTCTCCAAACCCGTCCCGGTAAGGCTTTTTCCTATTCTTGACAAAGCTCCTTTTCAATGCTAATGAATTCTGATCATGGGTAAAACTACCTGATTCCGGGGATTTTATTAATGGCAAAAAAAGGACGGGTCATGACACAGTACGACGAAGTTTTCCGCAGCAGTATTGAGCAGCCTGATATTTTCTGGGCGGAAGCGGCAGAAGGAATAACCTGGTACAAGAAGTGGGACAGGGTTCTTAATGATGACAATCCTCCTTTTTACCGCTGGTTTTCGGGCGGAGAATTAAACACCTGTTTTAATGCTGTTGACCGGCATATCGAAAACGGTCGTGGTGATCAGGTGGCCATTATTTATGATTCACCGGTTACCGAGACAATCAGAAAAATTACATACCGTGAACTGTTGGGTCAGGTCGCCACCTTTGCCGGAGTTCTGAAGGACCAGGGCGTCAGCAAGGGTGATACGGTAATCATTTATATGCCGATGATCCCTGAGGCGGCGGTTGCCATGCTGGCCTGCGCACGGCTTGGGGCCATTCATTCCGTTGTTTTCGGCGGATTTGCCGCCCATGAGCTTGCCCTCAGAATCGATCATGCCCAGCCCAAGGTGATTGTCACCGCTTCCGGTGCCGTTGAAGGGAAAAAGATTCTTGCCTATAAACCTCTTATTGACAAAGCCATTGATTTGGTAAGCCATGAGCCGGATAAGTGCATTATTTTCCAGCGCCCGTTTGTCAAGGCCGAGCTCAAGGCAGGAAGAGACCTTGAATGGCAGGAAGAAATAGGCCGTTCGAAACCTGCTGACTGCGTTCCGGTCAAGGCGACTGATCCCTTATACATTCTTTATACGTCAGGCACAACCGGCATGCCCAAAGGTGTCATGCGCGATAACGGCGGCCATGCCGTGGCGCTTCACTGGAGCATGAAAAATGTGTACAATGTTGATGTCGGAGAAGTGTTCTGGTCGGCTTCGGATGTGGGGTGGGTGGTCGGCCATTCCTACATCGTTTATGGACCACTGTTACGGGGCTGCACCACTGTTCTTTATGAGGGGAAACCCATCGGCACCCCGGATCCCGGCGCTTTCTGGCGGGTAATTTCACAGCATGGGGTCAAGGTTCTTTTTACCGCCCCCACCGCTTTCCGGGCCATCAAGAAAGAAGATCCCAAAGGAGAGTATTGTCGTAAGTATGATCTGGCCAATTTTGAGGCCCTCTATCTTGCGGGTGAGAGACTTGACCCCGATACCTATCATTGGGCGGTCAATCTGCTGGCGCGACCGGTAATCGACCACTGGTGGCAGACGGAAACGGGATGGGCCATTGTTGCCAATTGTCGCGGCATTGAGGAATTTCCGGTGAAGCCGGGTTCCCCGACCAAGCCTGTGCCTGGTTATGATGTGAGAATTCTTGATCACGCGGGCAAGGAAGTCGGCCCCAACCAGGAGGGTAATGTGGTGGTAAGACTGCCCCTGCCGCCGGGAACCCTTGCCTCACTGTGGAAGGATGAACAGAAATTCGTCAAGTCATACATGTCCAATTTCAAGGGCTATTATGAAACCAGCGATGGCGGTTACATCGATGAGGATGGTTATGTTTACGTTATGGGAAGAATGGATGACGTCATCAACATCGCCGGTCATCGTCTTTCCACCGGCGCCATGGAAGAGGTTATTGCCAACCATCCTGACGTGGCCGAATGCGCGGTCATCGGCACCCATGATGATCTGAAGGGCGAGCTGCCGGTGGGATTTATCATTTTAAAGGCCGGGGTAGATCGGGATTTCGAGGAGGTTAAAAAGGAACTGGCGCAGATGGTGCGAGATCAGATCGGCCCCATCGCCTGTTACCGTGAATCCATGCTGGCCAGCCGGCTACCCAAGACCAGATCCGGAAAAATTCTGCGGGGAACCATGCGGGCCATCGCTAATGGGAAGCAGTACCGTACTCCTTCCACCATCGACGATCCGTCCATTTTAAATGAGATCACGGATCTTCTTGCCGGCAAGGGTTTTCCCAAATAAGGCCTTTGGCTGTCAGATAACTGGGCGGTTTACTCCACAATCAAAATATGAAAATTCACGAGTACCAGGCAAAAGAGCTTTTTCGGAAATACGGGATTGCCGTTCCACGCGGCAAGGTCGCAGCGTGTCTTGATGAGGCTCTGCAGGCTGCCGAGGAACTGGGTTCCTTTCCCCTTGTCGTCAAGGCGCAGATTCATGCCGGCGGCAGAGGCAAGGGGGGAGGGGTTAAAGTCGCTTCCTGTTCCGATGATTTCAGCCGCTGTTTTACAGGCATCCTCGGCATGCGGCTTGTCACGCCACAGACCGGGCCGGAAGGGCGTTTGGTTAGGACGGTTCTGGTTGAGGAGGCGATTGATATTAAGCGTGAGCTCTATCTCTCCCTTCTGCCTGACCGGGAAACTGCCTCGATTGTGCTCATGGCAAGCATTGCCGGTGGAATGGACATCGAGGAAACTGCGGCCAAAACACCTGAAAAAATCATCAAGGTTTCCATAAATCCGTTGCAGGGGATTCTGCCGCACCACATCCGTCAATTGCTTTTTGGACTTGATGTGCCGAAAGAGCAGATTGGATTCTGGACATCCTTTGTCAAGTCGCTGTATACGCTTTTTGTTGAGAATGACTGCTCGCTTGTGGAAATTAATCCCCTCGTTGTCACCGGAAACGGAATGCCGCTGGCGCTCGATGCAAAAATTGATCTTGACGCAAACGGACTCTTTCGCCATCCCGAATTAAAAAAATACCGGGATGAAAACGAGGAGGACCCTCTCGAAGCCGAGGCGCGCCAATACAATCTTAATTACATCAGATTATCCGGCAATGTCGGCAATATGGTCAATGGTGCCGGGCTTGCCATGGCTACCATGGACATCATCAAAAAAGCCGGGGCCGAGCCCGCAAATTTTCTCGACGTGGGGGGCGGCGCCACTGCGGCAATGGTGGAAAAAGGATTTGCCGTCATCATGAGCGACGCCAATGTGAAAGGAATACTGGTTAATATTTTCGGGGGGATTCTCCGCTGTGATGTTCTCGCCCGGGGTATTGTCGAGGCGGCACGGAATGTCGGCATCTCCGTGCCTGTTGTTATCAGAATGGAAGGAACCAATGTGGAGGAGGGGAGAGCTATTCTGGACGAATCCCGCCTTCCCCTTACTTCCGCGACCGATCTGGCCGATGCCGCTGCAAAGGTGGCGGAGATGGTTGCATGAGCATTTTTGTTCATAAATCGACCCGTCTCCTGGTTCAGGGAATCACCGGGAAGGAAGGGCGGTTTCACACCGACCGGTGCGTTGCCTACGGCACAAATGTTGTCGCAGGGGTTACTCCCGGCAAGGGAGGAGAGGTGGTTGACTCCATTCCCGTCTTTGATACGGTGCGTGAGGCGGTCGCCCTTACCCGCGCCAATGCAAGCCTCATTTTTGTTCCTCCCCCATTTGCCGCCGATGCAATCTGCGAAGCGGCTGACGCCGGAGTGAAACTCATTGTCTGCATCTCCGAGGGCATTCCGGTGCTTGATATGCTCAAGGTGAAAAATTATCTTTCCATGACAAAATCCCGTCTGATCGGCCCCAACTGCCCGGGTATCATTACTCCGGATGAATGCAAGGCCGGCATCATGCCCGGCCCGATTCATAAACCGGGACGCATCGGTGTCGTGTCCCGATCAGGCACTCTGACCTACGAGGTGGTTCACCAGTTGACTCTTCAGGGAATCGGTCAGTCCACCTGTCTCGGCATCGGAGGTGATCCCGTCATCGGTACCACTTTCATCGACTGCCTGGATGAGTTTGAGAGAGACGGTGATACTGACGGCGTGGTGCTGGTGGGAGAAATCGGCGGCAGGTCCGAGGAAGATGCGGCAATTTTTGTCAAGGAGAGGATGAAGAAACCGGTGGTCGGGTTTATTGCGGGTCTTACAGCACCGCCCGGCCGCAGAATGGGGCATGCCGGCGCCATTATCAGCGGCGGCAGCGGAACCGCAGCAGCCAAGATCAGTGCCATGGAGTCTTGCGGTATCCATGTCTGCCGGGACTTGACCCGGCTTGGGAAATTTTGCGAGGAAATTTTCACCAATGTCAAATAACGAGAAACCATACAGAGTGCTGATTGCCAAACCTGGACTGGACGGTCATGACCGTGGCGCGAAATTTATCGCCCGCGCCTTGCGTGATGCCGGATTTGAAGTGGTTTACACCGGTATCCGCAGAACACCTGAGGAAATTGTCGCAGCCGCCCTGCAGGAAGATGTGGCGGCAATCGGCCTCTCTTCTTTGTCAGGAGGGCATCTCCGCCTTTTTCCCGCTGTTATGGACGCCCTGCGGGCTGCTGATGCCGCTGACATCAAGGTGCTTGGCGGCGGAGTAATTCCGGATGAGGATATTGTCGTCCTCAAGGAGGCGGGAATTGAACAGGTTTTTACTCCGGGCACTCCGCTTCAGGATATTCTTCAGGCCTTTCGCAATGCCTGCGCCAATCACAGCAGTCTGAACAGCCGCTGAAACCCGGATGCTGCACGATGTGGGAAAAATTCTCGATGGTCTGTACAAAGGGCAGACCCGCGCCGTAGCCCGGGCCATCTCACTTGTCGAGAATAATGACCCGTCCGCAGCTGCTCTTCTTTCCTCTCTTGACAAACCGAGTTTCGACCGTGCTCTGGTGATCGGAATCACCGGGTCACCGGGAGTCGGCAAATCAACCTTGACCAGCGGCCTCATCCGTCATTACCGCAGTCAGGGAAATAGAGTTGGGATCATCGCGGTGGATCCGTCCTCCCCCATCAGTGGCGGCGCCCTCTTGGGTGACCGGGTTCGCATGATGGGCCATGCCCTGGACCATGACGTTGTTGTTCGCTCCATGGCGACCCGGGGCAGGCTGGGAGGGTTATGCGCCGCTGCCGGGGCGGCAGTCCGCATCATGGCTGCAGCCAACTGTTCCCCCATTATTATCGAAACGGTAGGTGTCGGACAGTCTGAAATGGATATCGTGCGGCTGGCAGATTTGACCGTCATGGTTCTGGCCCCTGGGCTTGGTGACGAGATTCAGGCCATGAAGGCGGGTATTCTTGAAGTTGCCGATCTGCTGGTGGTGAACAAGGCTGATTGCCGGGGCGCGGAAACACTGATCATGGACATGGAGGCGGCGCTGCGGGACAGAAATGATGTAGTGCGGTCCAGGGTTTTGGCCACGATTGCCACTGAAGAAAAGGGGATTGATGATCTTGCCCTCGCCATCGAAAAGTTGGACGCCCATTACCGTCGTTCCGCCATTCTTGAAAAACGCAGGCAGTCCTCACGCCAGAAGGAAATCATCGAGTGGGCACTTGAACTGATCAAACCATGGATTGCTGATGAACTGACACAATCAGTTTCTCTTCCCGATGAACCGCGCGAGGCTGCAAGGATTTTGGCAGAAAAGATGTTCGCTGAAAAAATAAAGTGAATAAAAAATGAAAGAAAACAACGAGTTGAAAGAATGGCTGGAAAATGACCTGGCCCGCAGCCTCAGCCGGATCCCGGAACGGAAGGAAAAATTTGTCACCCATGGTGGTGATGAGATACCACGTCTCTCACTCCCTGTTGAAACCGGTGGGGAATATGGAGAAAAACTCGGTTTCCCGGGCCGCTATCCCTTTACCCGCGGGGTTCAACCGACGATGTACCGGAGCCGGCTGTGGACCATGCGTCAGTATGCCGGTTTTTCCACCGCCGCTGAATCAAACCGTCGTTACCGCTATCTTCTTGAACAGGGAACGACCGGTCTGTCGGTGGCCTTTGATCTGCCGACCCAGATCGGCTATGATTCAGATGATCCCATTAGCCTGGGCGAGGTGGGGAAGGTGGGGGTTGCCATTGATTCCCTGGCCGACATGGAAATCCTGTTTGACCAGATTCCCCTGGGCAGCGTCAGTACTTCCATGACCATCAATTCCCCGGCCATTGTTCTGCTCGCCATGTATGTTGCGGTTGCAGAGAAGCAGGGGGTTCCGCCGGAAAAACTCAAAGGCACCATCCAGAACGACATCTTGAAGGAATATGTGGCCCGGGGCACCTATATTTTCCCGCCGGTTCCGAGCCTGCGGTTGATTACCAATATTTTTCAATGGTGCAGCGAACATACCCCTGAATTCAACACCATCTCAATATCCGGCTACCACATCCGGGAAGCTGGTTCAACGGCCGTGCAGGAGGTGGCCTTTACCCTGGCGAACGGCATTACCTATGTGCAGACGGCGCTTGACGCAGGACTTGAACTAGATGTTTTTGCCAGGCGTCTTGCCTTCTTTTTTAACGCCTCGTCTGATCTGCTTGAGGAGATTGCAAAGTTCAGGGCTGCCCGGAGACTGTGGGCCCGGATCATGAAGGAACGGTTTCACGCCAAAAAACCGGCCAGCTGGATGCTCCGTTTTCACACCCAGACAGCGGGGAACACATTAACCGCCCAGCAGATCGATAACAATATCGTGCGGGTTACCATCCAGGCGCTTGCGGCAATTCTTGGCGGCACCCAGTCTCTGCACACCAATTCACGGGATGAAGCATTATCCCTGCCAACCGAGGATTCGGTCCGCACCGCCTTGCGCACCCAGCAGATCATTGCCCATGAATCAGGGGTCGCCAATACCGTCGACCCGTTGGGCGGCTCTTATTTTATCGAGGAGTTGACAACACGTATCGAACAGCAGGCCGAAGATCTCATTGCCCGGATCGACAGGGCCGGTGGCGTTGTCGCGGCCATTGAGGACGGTTTCATCCAGCGTCAGATAGAAGATGCCGCTTATGTTTACCAGCGGGAAATCGAGAGCGGTGAACGGGTCATTGTCGGAGTGAACGCCTTTCAGGTTGAAGAAGCAGGCAAGCCTGCAACCCTTAAAGTCGATCCTGAAGTCGAATCCTTGCAGATTGAGTCGCTTTCCGGATTGAAAAAATCCCGTAATAGTGACAAAGTAAACCATGCCTTAGCGCAACTTGAACAGGCAGCCCGCAGTGATGCCAATCTTTTCCCCTTTGTACTGGCTGCGGTAAAGGAGTATGCATCGCTTGGCGAGATATGCAACGTGCTGCGCCGGATTTTTGGGGAATACAAACAGTATTAGAAAGAGAATGCTTAAAAAAATTGATCATATCGGCATCGCCGTCAAATCCATCGAACAGGCTCGCAGGTTTTATGAAGATGCCTTGGGTCTCACCTGTGAAAAAATGGAAACAGTCGAGAGTCAGAAGGTGAAGACGGCTTTTTTCCGTCTTGGCGAGGTCCATATCGAATTGCTTGAGCCATTGGATGAACAGAGCCCCATTGCCTCCTTTCTTGAAAAAAAAGGAGAAGGTTTTCATCATATCGCCTACCAGACGGACGATATTGAAAAAGAAATCGATCAGGCGAAAGAGTGTGGCTGCCGCATGGTTCATGAGGTGCCGTTCGAAGGGGCGGGGGGCAAACAGGTTGCCTTCCTCCATCCGAAGTCTTCTTTCGGTGTCTTGACCGAGTTCTGCGCAAAAGGAAAGAAAATATGACCATGCAGGCGAAGCTTGATGAGTTGATGATGTTGCGCGCCCAGGCGCGGCTTGGAGGAGGTCAGGATAAAATCGACAAGCATCACGCCCAGAACAAGATGACGGCCCGTGAAAGATTGAACTTGCTGCTTGATGACGGCTCCTTTGAAGAGTTTGATATGTTCAAGTCCCATCGCTGTCAGGATTTCGGCATGGCGGACAAGCAGTTTCCCGGTGATGGCGTTGTGACCGGGTACGGCACCATAGATGGCCGGCTGGTCTATGTGTTTTCCCAGGACTTCACCGTACTTGGCGGATCGCTGTCTGAAACGTTTTCCGAAAAGATCTGCAAGATCATGGATTTTGCCATCAAGAACGGCGCGCCTGTTATCGGGCTGAACGACTCCGGTGGGGCGCGCATTCAGGAAGGAATCGAGAGTTTGGCCGGCTACACGGATATTTTTCTGCGCAATGTCATGGCATCAGGCGTGGTGCCGCAGATCTCCGCCATTTTCGGCCCCTGCGCAGGCGGCGCGGTTTATTCTCCGGCGCTTACTGATTTTGCCGTCATGGTGAAAAATAACAGTTATATGTTTCTCACCGGGCCCAAGGTGGTGAAGTCTGTCACCCATGAGGATGTGACGGTTGAGCAGCTTGGCGGCGCGTCCGTTCATGCCACAAAAAGCGGAGTGGCTGACTATGCGGCGGAAAGCGGCGCCGATGCCATCGCCTATGTGAAAAAACTTTTTTCCTATGTTCCGCAGAACAATGTTGAGAATCCTCCGTATAAACCGACGAATGACCGTCCGGAGCGGCAGGATGAATCTCTCAACCAGATTATTCCGGACAATCCCAATGCCGCCTATGACATGAAACAGGTCATTCTACGCACGGTTGATGACGGTGAGTTTCTTGAGGTGAAAGAGCTGTTTGCCGCAAACATCATCACCGGATTTGCCCGATATAACGGCAGTAGTGTCGGGATTGTCGCAAACCAGCCCAGCTGTCTGTCCGGCGTTCTTGATATCGATTCCTCGGTCAAGGCCGCCCGATTCGTTCGTTTTTGCGACTGTTTCAATATTCCCATTGTTACCTTTGTTGATGTTCCTGGCTTTCTTCCCGGCACCAACCAGGAGTATAACGGTGTTATCCGAAATGGCGCTAAAATCCTTTATGCCTATGCCGAGGCCACAGTTCCCAAAGTAACGGTCATTACCCGCAAGGCCTATGGCGGTGCCTATTGCGTCATGTCCTCCAAACATCTGCGGGGCGATATCAATTATGCCTGGCCCACAGCGGAAATCGCTGTCATGGGGGCAAAAGGGGCAGTGGAAGTGCTTTATGGCAGGGAGGCGCGTGATTCCGGAAATCCTGAACAGTTTCTGGCCGAACGGGAAAAGGAATATGCCGATACGGTGGCGAATCCCTATGTGGCGGCTAAACGCGGTTATGTGGATGACATCATTGAACCCGCCCGCACCAGGTTCCGCATCATCAAGGCGCTTGGCATGCTGAAAAACAAACGCGACACCAATCCCATGAAAAAGCATGGGAATATACCACTATAAGACATGAATTTCTCCTTTCATCATATCGGAATCAACAACCTGTTCGCCGGGGATTTCAACGCCCTTACCTTCAGTATCTTTGGCATGCTGCTGGTCTTTTCCGGGCTTGCGATCATAAGTCTCTATATTGTCTTTCTGCCCCGGTTTCTCCATTTTCTCGACAAAGCAAAAAGAAGCAAGCAGGTAACAACGGAAAAAGATGGACAGGACGGTCCTCTTGAGGAAAAAGAAATTCTGATCGCCATTGCCGCCGCCTTTCATCTGGATCAGAATTTTCCTGAAGAAAATCAGAAAATTACCTGGAAAAGCCACGGGGATGTTGATTCCCTCTGGCAGATTTCCGGCAGGGTGCAGGGAATGTCGCAGCGCACCCATGTTTCGCGGCGCGTTTTCCCTCATCATTAATCATTATTAATCTGGAATATCGGAAAAGAGCATATGCGACTCTATAATCTGTCGGTTAACGGCAATGAGTATGAAGTGATTATACGCGAAGTCACCGAGGAAAATATCAGGGCCGAGGTAAATGGCGTTGAGCACATCGTGGCGGTCAATAAAATAACCAATCTTGCCGCTCCTGAAGTTGCAGAAGAGCCAACCCGGCTTTCAACGACTGCCGGTTCTGTAACCAAGATTTCCCAAGTTCCATCAGCCGTTGCCGGGCAGACAGAAGGATGTGTCTGTTCCCCGATTCCCGGTCATGTTCTTGAAATTGCTGTTGAGGTGGGGGATAAGGTGCTGGTCGGTCAGAAACTTCTGGTGCTTGAGGCAATGAAGCTTGAAAACATCATCACCGCTGAATGGGGTGGGATGGTTAAGAAGATCCTTGTTGCCGAGGGCGATACTGTCAACCACGATCAGAAGCTCATCATCATTGCCTGAGGATTTTCCCAATGGATTTCGCCATTTTTTATCATAATTCTGGATTTGCCAATCTCGAGTGGGGCAATCTGGTGATGATACTTGTGGGAATCGTTTTTATTTTTCTGGCGGTGGTCAAGGATTACGAACCACTGCTGCTGGTGCCCATCGGCTTTGGCATCATCGTCGGCAATATCCCGCCGATCATGGGAATGCCGCTTGGTATATACGATCAGGGAAGTGTTCTCAATTATCTCTATTACGGGGTTATGAAGGGCATTTACCCGCCCCTTATTTTTCTCGGTATTGGGGCAATGACAGATTTTTCCACCATGCTGTCGAACCCGAAACTCATTTTGCTCGGCGCAGCAGCCCAGATCGGCGTTTTCATGACATTTCTCGGCGCTCTTTATCTCGGTTTTTCTCCTCAACAGGCCGGTGCCATCGGCATCATCGGCGGCGCGGACGGTCCGACCGCAATTTTTCTTTCATCGATGATCGCACCTGAACTGCTTGGACCCATCGCCATTGCCGCATATTCCTACATGGCTCTGGTGCCGGTGATCCAGCCGCCGGTTATGTATCTCTGCACCACCCGAGAGGAAAGAAAGATACGCATGAAACCGCCTCGCCAGGTGAGTCGCAGGGAGCGGATCATTTTTCCCATTGTCGCCTTTCTGATCTGCGCCCTTATCGCGCCCGGCTCCATCACGCTGCTCGGCATGCTTTTTTTCGGCAATCTCCTGAAGGAAAGCACGGTGACTGACAGGTTGGCCAATTCCGCCCGCAATGCGTTGATTGACATTGTCACTATTTTGCTGGGGTTGACCGTCGGAGCCTCTACTCAGGCCCAGACCTTTCTCACTCCGCAATCGATTCTGATCTTCATCCTGGGGGCCATGTCGTTTGTTGTGGCAACTATGGGTGGTGTACTTTTTGCCAAATTCATGAACCTCTTTCTCACGGAAAAAATAAATCCTCTGATCGGCGCGGCAGGTGTTTCGGCGGTACCGGATTCAGCCAGGGTGGTTCAGGCCATCGGCCAGAAGGAAGACCCCGGTAATTTTCTTCTCATGCACGCCATGGCACCCAATGTAGCAGGGGTAATCGGTTCGGCAATTGCAGCTGGTGTGCTCTGGTCGGCATTGGGGAAATTTTGATAATTGATTCCGGTTAGTTGCATCTGTTATTTGCATCTTGCCAACAAATCTGCAATGTGCTAATAATCGTTTCAAAATAATTGCCCGGATGGCGGAACAGGTAGACGCAAGGGACTTAAAATCCCTCGGCACTCGTTGCTGTGCGAGTTCGATTCTCGCTCCGGGCACCAGTAAATAAAGGGGTTTCGGCATATTGCTGGAACCCCTTTTCTTTTGTGGTTTTTTCATCTGTGTAATTCCTGTGTAATTGTGCCGAAAAAAGATTAGGAAGTTTAATTTGACAATAGAGTTTCTCCGTTAATCCAATCAAATTTTGGTGGGTCTTCTCAGAAATGGTTCGTTCTGTAATAAAATGTGTCGCTGGACGAAAATAATTTGACTGTTGTCTAGATGAAGATACTCATTATTGAATTTTCAGGATAGAAAAGTTCGAGGGTGTTTGTTACGTATACTCAAACATCTTAAGTTTTAGTATGAAGTTCAAGGTTAAGAGTTGCCATCGGGTATCTTTTCTTGCTTAATTTCGGGATTGTTTTTTTAGACGCAATTTCCCCTATTGACAAAAAGAAAAGAAGTCGCTTATGATTTGTTAGGAAAGACAAGATAAAGCCAAACCCATTGCAAAGTGGGGACGGAAAACCACGGGTCTTCAAAGATAGCCGAGTTGCCAGGAAAAGAGGCAACTCGGCATTTTTTTTCAATATTCCAAGAACAAGTCAGCGATTAATTTCGGTTATGATGCGCCATGGCTCGGATATCCTTGTTATGGTTAGTTTTTTTCCGCAAATTCATTATAACCAAAAGAAACACCAGAACTTTTCTTTATTTGAATTCCTTTGTGATTTTATGAGACAGCAGTGCTGTTAAATATAAACTTCAAATGAGGAGGAAAAAAATGAAAAAGAAAAGATTTGTTTTTATTTTGGTAATTCTCCTGTTGCAATTGTCGACGACAGGTTCTTCCTTCGCCGATACCTTTAAGCCGATTCTTGATGAATTCTGGATAGTGAAGGACTCCGCCGAGATATTCCGAGACTCGTTCGCCGACGACATCCCCCCGCCGAACGGCCCCGATGGCGCAGACACATATTCAATGTATGGGGCAGACGGTATTACAAGTGAAACAGGCGGCAAATTGACGATGACCCCTTCACTTGGTGAGCCTACAGCAATCACTACGACCCATGCTGATTTGTCAACGTCTGGCATGAGAAAGTTTGCCACGAATAACAACGATCCGAATTTCCTGGGATTTGATAGTTCGTTTGAAATTCACGGCCTCTACGATATGGCCAACACCCCTATGGTTAGTGGGCAAAGCTTCGGCATTCGTGCAAGTGATCGTGCACTCGTTCTTGGAAACGAAGGCGACAATACCTTCTATCTTTTTGTTGGCTTTTCCAGCATCACTGGTGAAGTGAGTGTTATATTACGCATGCATGACTTCACGTCGAATACCAGCGAGGTTCTTTGGTCGAAATCTATCGCATCGCTGCTGCTAAGTGCTGATCAGATTGAGTTGGTTCTCTCTAAAGATGCTGAAAGTGATATGCTCAATGCCTCATACCACGTGTATGATTTCAACAACAACATTTTAGGTTCTGGTTCAAAGGACAGTGCGGGATCTATCTATAACAATGAGGAGTATATTCGCGCCCAGTTCACTTCGACAGAAATAGTTCCTGTTTTTGTTGACAACACAGTACTGCTTGAAGATGTTTTTTGCGGATCGGATGACCCAGATGTTCCATGTTGTGGTTTGAAGGATCCAAGAGGTTTGCGATTTGGTCCCGATGGCAACCTATACGTAACCAGTTATTATGACATACAAAAGATTAACGGAACTTCTGGAGAATGTTTAGGAAAATTCAACCATGGTGAGCCGGAAGCTGGTCAACAACTTCTTGACCCATCCGATTTAATTTTCTACACCTTTATGACTTTTCCATCTTCAACCAGTCTATTTGTTGCTGATTATTCTCATAAGAGAGTTGTGCGCTATAACGGAAAAACTGGGGAGTATATCAGTGATTTAATAGGAGGAAGCACAGCAAGTCCTTATGGTTATGTAATTCCGACAAATTTTGAAATTGGCCCAAAGACATTACAACCCTTTCCATATCCGGAGCTACCAGGCGATCTTTATATCAGAAACAATTATGGAAACATAGGGATAGATAGCTTTGACCCTAGTACAGGTGCATTCCTGCAACGTATAGTACACTTTGGCAGCTCGACATACCCCTCTCATTTCGTCATCGGACCTGACCAAGATATATACATTCTGGCACAATATACTGATACGTCAGGAGAAAAATGGTTTATTGTTCAGCGGAATGATGGGCATACAGGAACATCTATTGATCGCTTTATTTCCCTTCCTGCTGTGTCCAACCAGCTTTGTCTTCCGGCCCCGGCCCCAGCTCCTGGACCTCCTCTGTCATGTTCTTTGGATAGTCTTGACTCTTTATCCTTCGGCCCAGATGGCAACCTCTATATTAAAGGAGGAAGGAGTGGTGGCAGTACTTACATCCTACGCTTTGATGGCACAACTGGCAAATCAATGGATAGTTTTGCGTGGGTGTCAGATGCAAAGATGCAATACAGCTACGGAGACATGATCTGGGGCCAAGATGGAAAGTTGTATGTTGTTGACAGGTTAGGAAATAAGATTCGGAGATATTGGGGAGGACAGAGAATAGAGTGTCCTGACACTGACGAGGATAATATTTGTGACATTGACGATAACTGTCCGAATAATCAAAACCCAGGACAAATTGATCGAAATCAGGATGGCGAGGGTGATGTATGCGATGACTCAGATGGTGATGGAGTTGTTGATGCCCTGGATAAATGCTGGCAAATCCCTGATGGCCAGAATGATATAGATAGCGACGGCATGGGAGATGATTGTGATCCAGATATTGATGGTGACGGCATTGCAAACGTTAATGATTTTTGCCCTTATGACCATAACAATGATTCTGACGGGGATAGTATCTGTGATGACATTGATCCCTGCTTGGGGGATCTAATTAATGATTTCGATAATGATGGACTTTGCTCCTTTGAAGACAACTGTCCATACACTTACAACCCGTCCCAAAGTGATGATGATTTTGATGAAGTAGGAAATGATTGCGACAGGTGTCCTGGTCAAGATGACGGATTGGATTTTGATGGTGACACGATGCCAGATTGCCTTGATAACTGCTACCGTTTAAGCAACTTAAACCAAGATGATGCTGACGCCGATGGTGTTGGTGACGCATGTGATTGCGATGATTTCATTCTAGGACCATATGAGGAGGGCATAGATTGCGGTGGCTCTGCTTGTAGTGGTCAGCAGCCATGTTTAAACTGTACGTGGTGTGGAAACTATGTAAAGCCTTTATTTTTGGCAGGCGGTCCTACTTGTTGTGGAAAAATAGATGTTGTTTTTGTTCCTGAGAGAAGTTACCAGGGAAATTTGAGTCAATTTGAACAAGATGTAATTGAGTATATTCGTAATGGTTTTTTACAAATCCCTAATATGGCGGTGAATCCTATTTGGGATCCAGATTTAGGCCCCCCCAATCTTATTGATATCCATGACACATTTAACTTTTACCTTTATACTGGTGGGTTCGCAGCAACAGGGGATTGTTCTGGGTACCTGCCAGGTTTTCTTGAAGGTGCCAGTTGTTGGTTAGATTGTTATTCACGATGCACAACAGGAGACCTTCGATGCATACAGGCATGTAGGGCAAGTTGTCCATCACCTCTTCTTTTCTGGAACCAAGCACCATTCACAGATGTTGCTGCAATTCTGTTTAATGGTGTAGATCAAGGTTGTAGTGATAGTCTGAGCCCTCCAACTCATTTTATTGCAAGTGAACATTATAATGTAGTTATCCATGAAGCAGCTCATGCAATATTTGGACTTGTGGATGAGTACTGCGGTTGCACACACTACACACAAAATGACAGAGCGCCAAATGTCTGGGATAATCTTAATGATTGTCAAACTAGAGCCGCAAACCAAGGCTGGACACTTGGAACCTGTAGAGAGATCAAATGTCAAAAAATCTGTGGGGATGAACTAACTGATATCGAAGACTGGTGGCGATATGACCCTGATACTCCTGATCCAGACTTTATGACAGCTTGTGGTTCAGGTCTTTCTGTGGATTATACCTTCTACGAGGCAGACACAAACAGAATAAACTATGTGATAAAAAACTGGCCTCGTGGGAACACAAAAGGAATCCTGTCAACACTGTATATAGATAATGGAACGATTACAGAATTTTACTCAGAAGTTGTAGATTCACACCCTGATATTGGGCTGCAGGAAGGCCCCTTTGGGGTTGAGGCTCTTTCTTCTGCTGGCGAAATATTAGATTTTTTTGAAATCTGGGATCCACGAATCAAAATTGGAGCCCAAGGTGTAGGACCAGGGCAGTTTTACAAAGAAAACGTAGTGTTTAAAATAATCTTTCCTTTCTACGATAACCTCAATTCATTTACCGTCAAAGATGTTGAAACCGGGGAAACATTGATAAAAGTCGATCTTACTGAAACTTTAAAAAATCATTGTGTTGACAATGATTATGAGGGATCAGAATGTCAGAGCCTGGACTGGGACAATGACGGAACTCCTGATTTTAACGATGGATGTCCGGAGGATCAAAACAAGACTGAACCAGGCATTTGCGGCTGTGGGGTTGCGGATATCGACTTAGATGGTGATGGATATTATCAATGTAATGACTGTGATGACTCAGCTCCTGATATGAATCCCGGCGAATACGAACTTCCAGGTAATTATATTGATGAAAACTGTGATGGTTCTCTAGGTGCATGTGATCCGAATATAATTTGGAAAAATCATGGCAAATTCGTCAGTTGTGTCGTTCATGAAACAAAAAATCTTGTTGAACAAGGAATTCTGACAAAAGAAGAAGGCAATGCTATAATTAAGTCTGTCGCACAATCAAACATTGGTAAGAAGTAAAGAAATTTCTATATAAAAGGCAGGGTCAGAAATGATCCTGCCTTTTATATTCAAAATAGTCTGTAATAGCAATTGCATACTCTCGGCATCAGTTTTTAACAGGAGTTTATCCAGTCGGCCATCATAATTACGATATTCTCATGTGAGGTCACCTTAAAAAAAGTGGTAATTTCCAGGAGAGAAAATGGACAATGTGACGTTTTTTTGAATTGTTAGCGGAAAATCCTAAAAACATTACAACCAATTATTGAGAGTTATACTCGAAAGTGGTGTTTGAGGGAGATTTGAAAAAATAAATGACGTATCCTGTTGGAAAAGTTCGCCAAAACTTAAATTCCAACAAAAAAGGATACGTCATGAACAACAGTAAAATTTTAGAACTGAAAAAGCC
>JAZDEG010000033.1:0-26923 GCA_043809085.1 Pseudomonadota bacterium
GCAGAACATTACTGACACCGAATGCGGAAATCCAAGTCAGAGTTAGTTGTCAAAGATCATGCTGCTCGATGAATACAGATTCGAAAAATCTTTTTTCGTTAACGGGTACTTTTACCCCTTGACACCTGGAGGCCTTCTAAGGGTTATGCAATCTTTTCGATTTTAACTTTAACAATCCGTTGAAAAACCCTGTTGTGGCCATTGATTGAGATAGAATGAATCGGCCGTCGGGTAAAATGCCGACACAACTTCACCAAACAACGATGGTTTTTCACCATGCCCATCGGAAACGCAGAAAAAATAAACAGCTCCCACTTTGGATCGCCCACAGCGACCTGGCCCCGCGCGGTGGCCATCCCTTTCACTCCCACATCAACCGTCTCTTTGATTGGGAAGGAACGTGGCTTTCTATGACAGAAGATTTGAGCTCTTTGTTGCTTGAACAAAAAAAGGAGCAGAGGTAATTTCGTTTTTTTGAATCCCGAAACCTCTACTCCCTATGCATAACGATTAAAATGGATGAAAAATCTTTGCAAGAGGGCTGGTGTCAAACATTTTGGTCTGCACGCCATTCGACACATGACAGCATCAATTCTTGCAAAAGAAGGCGTTCCAATGATCGATATTCAAACAATTCTGCGTCATAAAAACCTGTCCACAACAGAAAGATATATTCGCAGGATTGAGGCAATCCGGCCAGCCTTTAAATACTGCCCGGATTAAAAAGCCACCAAAAAGCCACCCAAGAATCGAGTGGCTTGAAAGTCATTAACCTAACTGACTGAAATTACTTGGTGACCCCAAGGGGAATCGAACCCCTGCTTTCGGCGTGAGAGGCCGACGTCCTGACCGCTAGACGATGGGGCCTTGTAAAGATGGGCAATACCTAAACGAAAATAAAATTCTTGTCAAGAATAATTCAAAATCACGAATATCAATTTTCAGGCAACAATTTTTCGGCCAAATTCTTCCGCCTCTTTTATCTTTTCAAGAGCCTTAGCCATGTCCCCCCGCTTGTCAACTCCCTTCACCAGCAGTTCCCCACCATAAGGCACGCCGATTGCGTCATAAAAATACTTTGCGGTAAGTACGGCGCCGTCAAATATTTTCTCTCCCTTGGTTGCCGCAACAGAAACAAAATATCCTGTCCGATCCGGATCTTCCCGCCATTCGCCCTTTCCTTTCAGGAGATACTTTCTGCTCCAAAGCGCCTGCGTTCTGTCAACAAAGGCCTTGGCCTGGGCCGTTACTCCGTAAAAATAAATAGGAGAGGCAAGAATAATACGCCGGGCCTGATCAATTTTTTCATACATCAGCCCCATATCGTCCTTCACGACGCAAATACCGGTCTTATCGCATCCTCCGCAGCTGATACACGGAGCAATGGCCAGATCCGCCAGGCGGATAATCTCCATCTCACCTCCGGCAGACTCCACCCCCCTAGCTAACGCGGTCAGCAGAACTTCAGTATTCCCCTTTTTCCGAGGTGATCCGTTAAAAGCTATTACCTTCATTACCATAACCCTCCATGTTGCCGCTGCCGTCCGTAAAACAGGGCTTCATCAGCCAGATAACGGACAAGATCGTTTGTCAGAAAACGGGGGGCGCAACGCCATATCCAGTTTCCCGCAGCCACACTGGGACGGTTCATCCGGCAATCGGATCCGAATCCAAGTGCATCCTGTAATGGAACAATAGCAAGTCTGGCCACCGAAGAAAAGGCCATGCGGATAAAATCCCGGTGAACGACTCCCCCGTCACTATTTGCATAGCGTCGCGCCCGGTTTTTCGCGACAGAGGAAACCTGGTTGTCAAAATACCAGCCCACCGTTGTATCGTTGTCATGGGTGCCGGTGTACACCACGCAGTTGTCAGTTGTATAATTATGGGGAAGATAACTGTTGTCCTGGTCCGAATCAAAGGCAAACTGAAGGATCTTCATCCCCGGAAAACCGAATGAATCCCGCAGTTTTTCAACATCCGGGGTAATAACACCAAGATCTTCGGCGATAATGACAAGATTTTCCGTCGCCTTTTCAACCTGCCGGAAAAATTCGATCCCCGGCCCCTCGACCCATTTCCCGTTGATCGCTGTCTCCTCGTCAGCAGGAATACGCCAGTAGGACGCAAACCCCCGAAAATGGTCAATACGAACCACATCAACCATTTTCCCGATATGATCAAATCGCTCACTCCACCACTGATAGAGACGCTGGTTCGGCTTGCCCCCTTTTTCCCAGAGATATAAAGGATTTCCCCACCGCTGTCCGGTTTCACTGAAATAATCAGGCGGCACTCCTGCCACATAACGGGGCTTCAAGGTTTTCCGGTCAAGGTCAAAACAGGACTGGTTTCCCCAGACATCCGCACTGTCATTGCCGACATAAATAGGGATATCGCCGATCAACTTAATATTTTTCCGTCGGGAGGCCTGACGCAACCTCCGCCACTGTTCAAAAAAAACAAACTGCACAAACTTGTGAAAACGGATGGGCTCAGCAAGTTCTCTTGCTGCAGCGACAACGCTTTTCTCCTCATGCCTGGCGAGACTCCGGGGCCATTCATACCAGGGCCGGAGCCCGAATTTTTCCCGAAGACTCATAAACAGGGCATAATCATCAAGCCATGCCGCATGTTCATGGACAAATTCGTCAAAGGCATCGTGATAAAGATCAAGTACATCAAAACGTCGGAACGCATTAATCAGCAGACGCTCCTTATAATCAGAGACAGTCTGAAAATCGATCGTATACTCGCTGAAAGAAGATGTGGCAGCCAGTTCCTCTTTTAGCAGCAATCCCTTTTCAAGCAGAAAATTCGGACTGATAAGCAACGGGCTGCCGGCAAAGGCAGACAGACTCATATACGGCGAATGGCCAAAGGCCCCGGACCCGA
Source organism: Pseudomonadota bacterium (assembly GCA_043809085.1). Lineage (GTDB taxonomy): Bacteria > Desulfobacterota > Desulfobulbia > Desulfobulbales > SURF-16 > DB1. The sequence goes on from JAZDEG010000033.1 coordinate 2,896, forward strand.
CCCCACAGGGAAGAAACTGCCAGTACGATTGCCCCGCCTGTTCCAGGAAATCGAGAAAAAAACAGGCAGAATCAAGATCACCTATGCCGTAGGGCCCAGGCAGAGAGGTCACGTGCACAAGAATACCACAGGATCGGCGTTGTAACATTTTTTCTCACTTGTAAAAAAGTCTTTTTTTCTGATAAAGTTGACATACGCTTTTCAGTCTTGGAACAAATTGCCTTTCCAATTGCTCACATCAAAAGATGACAGACTTGCAAAAAAATCACAATAATGCCCGTCCGCCTGCAAAACGCCCAAAAGCCACAACACTTGTCGGCGTCGGCTGAACACTTTTTGCGATACTCAGCCAAGATGACAAATTATGAAATACCATAACGACAAAGTCAAGGCAGCTCTTTTTTCTTTTTCCCCTTGCACTACTTGCAATAATTGTTTAAATTAGGTGGTTTTGGCGATCAGTAACGCCATTTGTTTCATTATTTATCCAACCTTCATTTTGAATAGTACTTACCCTAACTATCCGAGAGACAACTATCTGTGCCTGCCGACATCAAAGACAGAATATTGAAAGCCGGGAAGGAAAAAGGCTGCATCAGCATTGATGTATTGAACGACCTTATTCCTGAAGACAAAGACGCCACCTATATAGATGAAATTTTTGCCTTTCTTGACCAGAACGAAATTGATGTCGCCACCAAGCCGGATCTGGGCAAGAACAAAGGTGATGATAAAGACTGGCACGAAGAGGACATTGAAGAAGCATTAAAAGAAGGCGGCAAAAGCGCCGACGCCAAGGACGAGCCGCAGGAGGTCGAGGAAACCACCACGACCTATCTGCGCGAGATGGGACGCTTCGACCTGCTCACTCCAAGTGAGGAAGAAAAATACAGCAAAATCATCCGTGAAGGTTTTGACGCCATCATCAAGACCATCCACAGCGACACTTCAGGGGTTGACGAGATGAAACAGCTCGTGGACCGCATCGCTCTCTGGGAAAAAAGAGATCCAACGCTCAAGCCGAAAAAGCAGCATCTCAACTACATGTGCAGGAGGGTGCAGGAAGCATCCACCATTCACCGCGATATCGAACAACTGCAACAGGCGGAAAACCGGATCAGCCTTTATGCCCGTTCCATTGAAACGGCCAAAGACGCCATGATCAAGGCGAACCTTCGCCTGGTGGTCAGCATAGCCAAACGTTATATGCACCAAGGGCTCAGCCTTGCCGATCTTATCCAGGAAGGCAATCTCGGCCTCATGAGGGCGGTCTTCCGGTTCGATTACAAAAAGGGGAATAAATTTTCCACCTACGCCAGCTGGTGGATCAGACAGGCGATCACCAGGGCCATTCTCGACAAGACACGCACCATCCGCCTGCCCGTCCACTTTCTCGAGCTGCGAAGCCAGTTCTTCAAGGCATTCTATTCATTGCTCAAGGAACTGGGCCGTGAACCAACACCGGTTGAGATATCCGACAAAACCGGACTGCCCATGGACAAAATCCTTGCCATCCTCGAGGCGTCCCGCGAACCCATCTCCCTTGAAACACCTGTTGGAGATGACGACAGCACACTGGGAGATTTCCTCGAGAATCAAGAGTCCATTTCCCCTTACGAGGCAGTCAAGAACTATGAGCTTTCAGATCGGGTGAAAACCATCCTGGCTACCTTGAGCCCCCGCGAGGAAAAAATCATCCGGCTTCGCTTCGGTATCGGCGAAGATGCGGAGTACACCCTTGAGGAAATCGGCAAACGATTCAATGTTTCCAGGGAACGGATCAGACAGATCGAGAAAAAAGCGTTAAATCGCTTACGCCACTCCAGCAGACGAGACAAACTTAAATTCTTCCTTGACTAGGAAGCGTCCGATGCTGCTCCGCAGACGATCACCAACTCTTCTCACAGGGGCGGTGGTCGCCTTTGCAGCCGGCATTGCCGGCTCCGCCTTTTTCCCCTGCAAATCCTCTTTTCCGTTGTCCGCATCGGGCATTCTCTCTGTTGCCGTTTTTTTATCATGGCGAAAAGACCATGGAGCGCAGCACGTTCTCCTTCTCATCTTCCTGCTCTCCTGCGGTTTTCTGCATGGATCCACTCACCTCCCCCCACCCGCGCAAGAATCAAATCTTTACCACCTTTTCGCAACAGACTCTGAAGCAACTCTCTATGGCACTTTGCTTGGGGCCCCAAGCCTATCCTCCGATAAAACAAAACTCATGGTTCAGGTTGACGGCTTCATAACACCGGATAACATCAAACAGCAAAGAAACGGTAAAGAAGTTCCTTTTTCCGAAAATCCACCATATTTTCTTCACGCAGCTGGAAAAATCGAACTCGGCATGAAAGGCCCCCCTCCCGTCGACCTTCTTCCCGGAAAAAAGCTGCTGGCAAGAGCTCGCATCTCGCACCCGACCCGATACGGCACTCCGGGCAGTTTTGACTATCCTGCGTTTCTGGCACAAAAATCCATTTACACAACAGGATGGATCGACTCTCCCGTCCTGATAAAAACTCTTGAATCACCCGACAATCCATCTTCACTTCACAAACTGCGTTTTCTCCCGGAACAGATCAGACACCGAGTCAACCGTTTTCTGGAAACCGCTCTCCCGCACAACCAAAGCAGCCTTTACAAGGCTATCCTGACAGGCGACAGAGCAGCCGTAAACCCGGCAACACTTGAGGAGTTCAAGGCATCAGGAGCCATCCATCTTCTTGCAATTTCCGGACTCCATATGGGTCTTATCGCCATTGGCCTCGGGCTTGTCATCAACTACTTCCTCAGGCGATCCACATGGCTGCTGTTGCATACCTCCGTTTGGAAAATAGCCGCACTGCTCACTTTCCCTCTCCTGCTCTGTTATGCCCTGATTGCCGGGTTTCAGGTTCCGGTTGTCCGCGCCTTGATCATGACAAGTGTCTTTCTGCTGGCCATCCTCTTTGACCGGCAATGGCATGTTCCGACCAACATAGCCATCGCCGCCCTGCTTATCCTGATTATCTATCCGGCGTCCCTTTTTACCGTATCATTCCAGCTTTCATTTGCCGCAGTTATCTCCATTGCCGCTGTCCTGCCCCAAATAAACATCAAAGGCAAAAATAACGATGAAACGACAATATCACCTATTCGCCAGAAGATTTATTCAGCACTGAAAGGAGCAGTGTTGTTATCATGTGCGGCAACGGCCGGCACACTCCCACTGCTCCTGTACTATTTCAACCGGTTTTCGACGCTTTCCGTTTTTTCCACCCTGCTACTGGAACCCCTTCTCTGTTTCTGGGCTTTGCCTCTGGGGTTGATCAGTTGCCCTTTCATCTTCTTTGCCCCGGAATTGTCTCATATGCTCTTAAATATCGGAGCCGTTGGCATTCAGGCAGCAGACGCAATCAACTCACGACTCGCAGCCCTGCCTTTCAGTTCCGTTTGGATGCCCACGCCTACTTTTCTCCAAATCTTCGCTTACTACCTGCTGTTTTTCAGCCTGTTGTTCCTGAAAAAGAAGAGACCCGCCCGTATCACATCGGCAATCTGCCTGCTACTCTTGGCGGCCACCCCGGCTTTTTATCGCTCCATGGAGCAGAACAGTCAGGCTGACACCGTCGCAATTCTTGACGTGGGCCAGGGAAACGCCGTGGTCGTCGGACTTGCCGGAGGCGGTCACGTACTCATAGATGGCGGCGGCGCCTATTCCGACCGTTTTGATGCCGGCAGAAACATTATCGCACCATATCTCTGGAAGAAAAGGATCACCCGCCTGGAGGGAGTTGTCATCAGTCATCCGGATGCGGACCACTACAACGGCCTCTTCTTCATCTTGGAGCGTTTCAAGCCCCGCATCCTCTGGATCAACGGACAAGGAGCCGATGGGACAATGTACGCAGAATTGCTGGATCGCGCCAAACGGTTGGGAATTGGCGTTCATGTTCCCGACGGGAACGAAACGCTCCTGCAAACCGAAAAATCACGTCTTTCCAACATCGTCGATTATCACAGGAAGAATGATATAACTACTGATAACGGCAAAAGCCTGGTAATGCGCCTTGACAGCCAGGGGCGTCATTTTCTTTTTACCGGAGACATCGATCGACAAACGGAAAAAAGGCTGGTGGAGGAAGGAAAGGTTGCCCAAACAGATGTCCTGCTGCTTCCACATCACGGCAGCAACTCATCAAGCAGCGAGGAATTTCTTTCTGCCGTGTCTCCGTATTACGGAGTCATTTCAGCCGGTAAACGCAGGAAAGACAGGTTTCCGGCTGCTGAAGTTCTGAAACGGTGCGAAGAAGCGGGACTGACCATCTACAATACAGCAGTGGACGGGACAATCACCTTTTCAGTGAAAAAGGGAGAAATATCAGCAACCACCTTTGCTAAAAACGAGGAAAAATTCTTTAACCATTATCTGCTCAGCCTCCCATTTCCAGATCAGCATGCGGATGAAAAGACAGACGTGAACAAAGTGACAGCAACAACCGCAACGTCAAGGAGGGCGCAGATTATCTGGTAATGAAATCACACATCGGTAAAATCCGTGGGCGGCTTACTCAGAAATTGAACGAACTTTCCTTTATCGATGCAGTTTGAATAGGCGGCGTCCGGGGATATCCAGCCGTTGGTGAGATGCTCCAAAATGGCATCGTCAAGCGTCTGCATGCCGTAGCGCTTACCGGTCTGCATGGCTGAAGGAATCTGATAGGTCTTGCCTTCACGGATAAGGTTTCGCACCGCCGGGGTACAGATAAGAATTTCCAGAGCGGCGCATCTACCCTTGACATCGATCCTCTTGAACAGGGTCTGGGAGACAACCGCCTTCAAAGCATCTGCCAGGGTGGAGCGGACCTGAGCCTGCTGGCTGGACGGAAAAATCTCAATGACCCTGTCCACCGTTTTCGCAGCATTCAAGGTATGGAGGGTGCCGAAAACAAGATGGCCCGTCATGGCCGCTTCCATGGCCAGGGCAATGGTTTCCAGATCACGCATCTCGCCCACCAAGATAATATCCGGGTCTTCACGCAGCGCCCCACGCAATGCGGCGGAAAAGCTCTGGGTATGCAAGCCGACCTCACGATGATTGACAACGCACTTCTTGCTTTTGTGGACAAACTCGATGGGATCTTCGATGGTCAGAATATGATCGCTGCGCGAACTGTTGACTTCATCAACAATGGCGGCAAGGGTTGTGGACTTACCACTGCCCGTCGGTCCGGTAACAAGCACCATGCCCTTGGGCAAATAGGCCAGTTTCTTGATTACCGTGGGCAATTTCAATTGTTCACAGGTGAGAATATCACTGGGGATTTCCCGAAAAACAGCGCCGATACCGTACTTCTGCTGAAACAGATTGCCACGATACCTGGCAAGACCGGGAATCTCATAACCAAAATCCACATCTCCGGTCTCCTCAAAGTGCTTCGCCTTGTCCTCGCTGACAATTTCATACAGCATGGCTTTCAGGGTGTCGTTATCAAGAACCTTGTACTTGACCCGCTCCATATCGCCACGTATACGAAGTATAGGTTGCTGACCGGCAACCAGATGCAGGTCTGAAGCTCCCTGGTCGTTCATCAACTTAAAAAAGGCGTCAATCTGTGCCATGCATTCCTCCTAGCCATAAAACCTGAAAAACAACCCTGACGGCGTTTTGCAACAAAAACCCGAAAAAACGATCCCGCCTCGCCGGAATCCGCACACAGTGATTATAATATCAAGAGCATGATGTATTATTCAAACAAATAATGACACCCTCGGAAAAACTCTTTTCAGTATAACTGCATAAAGACAGCACAAAAAATCTTCTCATTGCAACCACTTAACGCTACAGAATCGCCATGCGCCGTTGTTCTCATAGCTTTTTTCTGCAAATCCATTCATAATGAAACGGCAGCCATACACTTCAGCCACCCATGAGATTTTTACCTTATCTGCTTGCAGAGCTTCTCTGATACGGATAAAATTCAGAGATGAAATACATTGATCTGCACCTGCATTCAAACTGTTCCGATGGGACCATGACCCCCGAAGAACTGGTCGAGGAAGCTCACCGGCTCGGCATCTCGGCAATTTCAATTACCGATCACGACACCATCGAGGGTACGGCTGAGGCCATGGAGGCCGGGAAAAAAAGAGGCGTTGAAGTCGTCTCCGGGGTCGAAATCAGTGCATATCTCGACGATACCCCCCTGCACATGCTGGGCTACGGTTTTCGTCATTCAGACCTTGCCCTGCACGAGAAACTTAAACAAGTACAGCTGGCAAGAGAGGAACGAAACAGCAAAATTCTTTATAATCTTGGCCAACTGGGTATCAATATCACCCCTGCCGAGCTCAAAAAACAATCTGGAACGGGACAGACGGGAAGGCCCCATATCGCCGCAATCCTGATGGAAAAGAAAATAGTCCGGACCATGGATGAAGCCTTTGCCCGCTATCTGCGTCGAGGCGCCGCGGCATACGCGGAAAGAACGAGACTCATGGCCACAGACGCCATCGACATGATCAGCGCGGCAGGCGGCATTGCGGTACTGGCGCACCCCCTTACATTAGACCGGACCATGCTCACCCTGGCGACAGTTCTGGAACGCTTGCACAAACTCGGCATCGCAGGGGTTGAGGCCTACTACCCGATTTACTCCGTTGGGGAGCGCGGAAAGATCATTGGCCTCTGCCGTGAGTTGGGCCTTCTCATAACTGGCGGCAGTGATTTCCACGGTTCCATGCGGAACGGGACCCGACTCGGCGGCAACAACAAAAAACAGCGTGTTCCCTATGAACTGTTTGAAAAACTCAAACAACAACTGGATAACACCTCGGTCTCCGACCAAAAAAAATAAAAACAAACATTGTCCCCAAAAGGATTTAATAGCATTATGCGATACTTTTCTTCTTTCCCTCCAAAGACAATGAGTAATAAGAAATGAACACTATCCTGGTAGTTGATGATGAACCGAACTATCTGATCATCCTCGCCGAATTATTACGGGACGAAGGCTTTGAGGTGTTTACCGCTGAAAACGGAAAAAAAGCCCTGGAAGTAGTGAGCACTTCGGACCTGGATCTGATCATCACCGATATGCAGATGCCGTTAATGGGCGGAATGGAACTGCTCAACAAGGTAAAACAACTCAACCCGGATATTCCCGTCATCATGCTGACGGCATACGGCGAAGTCGAAAAGGCCGTCACCGCCATGCGTGACGGTGCGTTCAACTATCTCACAAAACCGTTTAAGAACACGGAACTACTCGCCAATATCACCAAGGCAATCGACCATTATTCACTGTTGCGGGAAAATATGCGGCTGCGAACCGAGGTCCGGGATCGCTTCAGTTTTTCTGGAATGATCGGAAAGAACAAACAGATACAGCAGCTTTACTCCTTGATTGAAAAAATAGCCCCCACGCCGGCATCGGTCCTTATTACAGGAGAATCGGGCACAGGAAAGGAACTGGTTGCCCGAGCGATCCACAATAACAGCCTCAGGGAAAAACACCCATTTATCTCAATAAATTGCGCTGCACTGCCCGAATCCCTGCTCGAAAGCGAACTTTTCGGCCATGAAAAAGGCGCCTTTACCGGCGCCATCGCCCTCAGAAAAGGCCGTTTCGAACTGGCGGACCAAGGGACCCTCTTTCTTGACGAAATCGGAGAAATGGCCCTCCCCCTGCAGGCAAAACTGCTTCGCATCCTGCAGGAAAAAACATTTCAGCGGGTGGGCGGCGCCGAAGAACAGAAGGTTGACGTGCGCATCGTAACCGCCACCAACAAAGACCTCAAGGAGGAAGTCGAAGCAGGTCGCTTCAGGGAAGATCTCTACTATCGGCTCAATGTCCTCCATCTACACCTTCCGCCGCTCAGAGAAAGGATGGATGACATTCCTCTTCTTGTCCACTATTTCATCAACAAATTCACAAGACAGCTCAACAAACCGGAACTCAAAATTACTCCCGCCGCACTTCGTTTTCTCTCGACCCTCCCCTGGGAAGGAAATATCAGAGAACTTGAGAACACCATTGAACGGGCCAGTATTCTCTGCGCAAACAATGTCATACATCCTGATGACGTTCTTCCGGACAGCGAGATGCAAAAACCATCCGCCAACGCAGTGTCATGTTATGCACCGGAAGACATCGGCACCGACGGCACACCATTACCACAACTGCTCGATGCCATTGAGGAAAAAGCGCTGCGCAATGCACTCCAGAAATCAGATTATATCCAGACACAAGCGGCCAAAGAGCTCGGCATCACCAAAAGCCTGCTGCAATACAAAATGAAAAAATTCAACATCAAGAAAAAACAATAACCTCTTTCAATAACTGAAAAAATATATTTTACAAACCAACGCATATCTGCACACAATAAAAAGAAAGGAGTATGCCCCGTGTTGACCAGCGATATTTTTTACATTACAGCCTCAGTGGGAATCGTATTTCTTGTTGCCCTTCTGGTTCCGGCACTGAACCAGATCAAACGGACATACAGGAAATGGGAAGAAACACTTGATGCCATCAATAAAGATCTGGAGCCTTTTCTGGCAAAAGCGACTGAAACAAGCTCGGAACTGCAGATCCTCACCCTCTCCCTGAACGACAAGCTCGAAAGGACGGATAACATCATCGACACCCTGCAACAGGCGGGAAACACCTTGCTGTCAACGGCGGATCTTGTCAAAAAAACGGTCGCTCCCGTAGTTGCTCAAATTGGCGGGATCACCGCCGGTGTCGCAGCATTCACCAGTTTTTTTAAAAAAAATGAACCCTCACCGAAAAGGAGATATTTTGATGAATAGAGACGATTCATGCAACTCAACCGTGGCGCTCGTGTCATTTTTGGCAGGAACGGTGATCGGCGCAGGCATCGCCTTGCTCGTAGCCCCGAAAACAGGAGCGGAGACAAGGCAGATTCTCAAGGAATACGGGAATGACCTGGCGGAAAAAACAGCAAAAATACCCGACCACCTGAAGGGCTCGGCCGAACACGCCATTGAGCGCGGCAAGGATATGGTTGAACAGGGCAAGAAGATGATCAACCGGGGCACGGAAATGATCAGCCACGGCAAAGACTATCTTGACGACAAGAAACAGGCGTTAAGCGCGGCCATCGAAGCTGGAAAAGAAGCCATGGAACAGGAAAAAGAAAAACTCTCCACGTCCTATGACGATTAACGGTCTTCACTAAAAAAATTAGAGCCCACCAGGAAACTCACAGGGCTCGGAAGATGACACATCATGCTTCCGAGTCTCTGTGAGACACACGACTCCATGCCGCTACATCCCCTCTATCGACCCGCCCCAGTTCAATTTGCAGCGCAGAATATCAAAATACCCCTTTTGCGGTGAACAGATCAGACGCAACGGCTTTTCCGAGGTAACGACGTCAAGGTTGTCCGTTTCCCGCATGTCCCAGGCGAACTGACCGTCGACAATCACCTTCACGTCGGCAGCGGGTCCCGCCAGCCTTGTGCAGAGACTGACGGCGGCAGGCAGAAGTACGGGTCGACTTTCCAGCATGAAAGGGCAGATCGGCGTCACCATGATGGAAGCAAGTCCCGGGTGGACTATGGGGCCGCCGGCGGACAGATTATAGGCAGTGGAACCGGTTGGGGTGGAAAAGATAAGCCCGTCCGCCTTATAGGTATTAAGGTACTCGGTGTCCACCCAGGTGCAGAGACGGACAAGACGGTCAATATTGCCCTTGCTGATGACAACATCATTTAAGGCATAACGCCAGGGGCTGGTCGAATTGTCAGCCCTGAGCCTGGTTTTCAACATGTTCCGGTCTTCGATAACAGCTGATCCGGCCAGAATCGCATCAAGCGCCTGATACTTTTCGCTTTCCGCAACTTCGGTCAGAAAACCGAGGTGACCCAGATTAACCCCGACCACCGGAACCTGACACTGGCTTGCCTCCTCTGCCACATGAAGCAGGGTCCCGTCACCGCCGAGAATAATCAGGATATCCAGATCCGGCTCGATGGTGTCGATTACGGTCTGGATTGATTTGCGGGAAAACCAGGCAACCAGATCATTCCCGACAAGTCTGGCTTTCTCTGAATCCTTCTTTAAAATGATTCCGGCTTTTTTACAGTGCATGAGTTTTTTTGGTCCTGCCGGCCCTATTCATCTTATTGATTCGGTTAGTCTAAAGCCTGACTCATCAGATAAGTTAGACCAGCATGGATAATCAGACAAGTTTGCCAAGCTCTTCCGATCTTTTGGCGGCTGCCTCAACGGCATTCATGATTCCTGCCTTGAATCCCGCCTTTTCAAGTTCGTGAAGTCCGGCAATGGTTGTTCCACCCGGCGAAGTCACCATAGCCTTTAATTCGGCCGGATGTTTCCCAGTTTCCAGGGCCAGCCTGACCGATCCGAGTATCGTCTGCAAAACCAGAACTTCAGCGTCATGACGGCTCAGCCCCACCTTCACCCCGCCGTCAACAAGCGCATCGATAAATTGAAAAACATAGGCGGGCCCGCTGCCGCTTAAGCCGGTGACCGCGTCAAGGTAGGTCTCCGGCAGCACAATGCTCTTGCCGATGGCGGAGAAAATACGTTCCGCTGTTTCCATGTCCTGCCGGTCAACATTTGTCCCGCCGCTTAAAACAGATGCACCTTCCAGCACCAGAGCCGGGGTATTCGGCATGACGCGGATGACGCGGCAGCCATCTCCCAGCCTTTTTTCCATAAAGGAGATAGGAATACCTGCAGCAATAGAGATAACAAGATGGTTCCCGTCGAGCCAGCCCCTGCACTCGTCGAGAAGCACTCCCATGATCTGGGGCTTAACCGCTAGAATGACAATTCCACAGTCCACAAGCTCCCCATGGAACCTTGCCGTCCCGATATGGTATTCTTTTTCAAGCAGAGCACGCCGACCTTCATCCGGATCGACGGCAACAAGACTCGCGCTGTCGGCCAGGCCCGCTTTCAGTATACCCTTGATCAGGGCCTCGGCCATGCGGCCTCCCCCCAGAAATCCTATTTTCCCCTGTAGCTGCATTCTTTTATCCCTGATATTTGCGCGATAATATTTGTCTAAAGGTCTTCCTGTTTCGGACCGTCATCACTAAATTCAACTTCATCGACGATTTGTTTTACGATCAGTAGTGTTTAGTCTTTTTTGCAAACCATTTCAACACCCTTTTACACCATGAAGAGGCGCAAATAGCTGAAACAGAATCCCCAAACGAAAACGAGGCGTACATTGCTGTACGCCTCGCCAGTTCATCAAAAAAGATATTTGTGCAAAAAAATCAGAGCGGGAGCGGTGCTCCATTGGTGGCAGGCATAACCTGAGGCGGCATAAGAAAGGGCAGAATTTTATTGCCGGCGGCCATGGTGGACATCACCACCTTTTCAAGCACATTTTCGTCACCGTTTCCGGCAATCTTGACCAGTTGCCAGCATTCGGGGTGATCGACAATCTCTTTCATGAGCTCAAGATGCTGGGCATGGCCGGACTTAATCGCCTTGACGTGACCAAGAAGCGGGAAACCAAGAAGCGCCAGGTCGCCGATGAGATCAAGAATCTTGTGCCGGACAAACTCATTGGAAAAACGCAATCCATCGGTGTTCAAAATTTCGGTACGATCGATAACAATGGCGTTATCAAGTGACCCGCCAAGGGCCTTGCCATTGCTGCGCAGGTATTCGACCTCATGAAGAAAGCCGAAGGTCCGGGCGGAAGCCACCTCCTTGACAAAACTCCGGCTGTCAACATCTACGGAAAAGGTCTGCCTGCGGATCAGATGATGGTCAAAATTGATCTCGCCGCTCACCTTGAAACCGTTATAGGGTTCAATACGAAGAACGGAGTCCCCGTTGCGGATCTCGATCGGCCTGGTGATCTTCAGCATAAGCCTCTTCACCCTCTGCCGCTGCCTGCCGGCTCTTCGCAGCACATGCACAAAAGGAGAAGCACTGCCGTCCATGATCGGCACTTCGTTATTATCTAGTTCGATAATCGCGTTGTCTATGCCGATGCCGGAAAGCGCGGCAAGAAGATGCTCCGTGGTGGACACCTCAACGCCATCCTTTGCCAGACTGGTGGCAAGCACGGTATTGCTGACTCGGCTCAAGGTTGCCGGAATAACAACATTGTCAGCCAGATCCGTACGGACAAAACGTATACCCGTACTGGCCTCAGCCGGTTTCACAACAAGCTTGACCGGTTTGCCTGAATGAAGACCGATTCCCGCAAAGCTGACTGCTTTATTAATTGTATGCTGCCACTTATCCACCAAAACGTAACCTTCCTTGTAAAACAATATATGAATGTGAAATGAATCGTTAATTTTGCCACTTTTATTTAAAGCAAAAGATATGCCAATTCAAGATTAATCATACTGGCGACAATTTAATCTATAAATTCAACATGTTAAACAGAAAAAGCAAGAACGCGATTCACATCATTACATCAAAAACATGTTGCAAAAAAAACACACCATGGCACTTTTCCCATGGGAATCAGGATGTTGGTAGTACTCTCGCGCGCACGAAATCACCAAAAGCAGCTTCCGGGCACACCTCCATTCGCAGAGCATAAAGAGGCAACGGAAGCTCCTTCCCCTGGATCTTGACCAGATCTTTTTCCGTGGTAATGAGAGCTTCAGCCCGGCAACCGGCAATCTTTTTCTTAAGAAACTCCAGTTCAGGTTTGAAATACCTGCAATGGTCGCGAAAAACTTGAAAACCAGCCGTCCTTATTCCGGCCAGATCAAGGCTGTTCATAAAGGAGTCAGGCTGCCCCAGCCCACAGAAACCGAAGAAATTCATTTGCCTCGCCTTTTCAAGAGGGATTTCTTTTTTATCGGCTGTCACCAGACAACATGGCTGATATCCTGCCATGAAAACAGGTATCTGCGGGAACTTCTTGGTGAGCGCCCTTTTAATCGCCTCGGCCCGTTCATGATTGTTGTCGTTGACACAGGTGAGAACAAAACCATCCGCCCGCCCCAACGCCTTGAGAGACTCCCGCATGTCTCCGCCTGGAAAAATCCGATTATTGCCGAGAAAACTGTCCACTTTGAAAAGAACCAGGTCAAGATCCCTTTCCAGGGACTGGTGCTGGAATCCATCATCAAGAATAACTGTTTTTGCATGAAGAGAATTGACGGCAAAGTGGCCCCCATCCACCCGCTTCCTACTTGTCACCACAGGAACTCCCGGAAGATTCTCCGCCATATAGAAAGGCTCGTCACCGGCAGCCAGCGCATCGAGATAAATTTCATTTCCATCGGAAACCACGTTGACCCGCCCTTTTGCCCGGCCCCCATAGCCCCGGCTGACAATCACCGGCGAATTATCGTGGAGAAGCTTCGCCAAATAAATGGCCATGGGTGTTTTACCGGTTCCCCCCAAAGTCAGGTTGCCGACGCTGACCACAGGAACAGGCAACTTGTATTTGCGAAAAATACCTTTTTTATAGAAAGCCGCCCTGATCGACATTGCCAATCCATAAAAAGGCGACAATGGCCGACCAAAGCCATACAAAATATTCAGATGCTCACTCATGACAACACCCTTTCCACCAATTCAATATGCCGGTGATTAACACCCTGACGAACAGAAACAAAAACGCGGGCGGCATCACCGGTTTTTTCCCTCAAATCGGCACTCTCCAGAAAGCGTCTTATCGCATCCATAAGCTGCTCAGCCGTCTCAACCTGCTCCGCACAATGTTCCACAATCATTTCCTCCGCGACATCAGCAAAATCCTCCATGTGCACACCAAAAAAAACCGGCACCCCGAAAACAGCGGGCTCAAGTGGGTTATGCCCCCCTTGATCAACCATACTGCCGCCGACAAAGGCGAGATCGGCAATGGCATATAGGCCCGCCAACTCGCCCATGGTATCAAGCACCATAACCTGGTCATCCCGCTCCACTCCAGCGCTGCGCCGGGCAACGGAAAACCCCTTCTGTTGCACGATTTTTGCCACAGCATCCGCTCGTTCAATGTTGCGCGGTGCGATCACCATAAAAAGTCTGGGAAACCGGCGCAGCAGTTTTTGGAAAACCGAACACAGCATTTCCTCTTCTCCATCGTGGGTGCTCCCGGCAATAAAAACCGGTCGATCCGGGTCAATGGAAAAATCTTTTTTCCCAAAAGGACGAACGACTTCAGCAGCTGGAAGAACCGCATCGTATTTGAGGTTACCGAGCACCATCAGCTTAGTTGCATCGACCCCAAGCTCAACCATTTTCTCCATGTCCTGCCTGCGCTGCATGGCCAAGGCCTGAAACGAATTAAACATGGACAGAAAGAATGGTTGAAACGCGCTGTATCTGGTATAAGATTTTTGCGAAACCCGGCCATTGACGAGAAGCGCCGGCACCTTTTCCTTCTGCAACCCATGGAGAAAATTGGGCCAGAAATCAGTCTCGATCAAAATAAACAGATCCGGCCGCACTTTCCGGATAAACCGAAAGGCCACCGGGTAAAAATCAAGCGGAAAGGGAATTATCACATCAATCGGAAAATCAGGAAGATTTTCGGCATAACGCTGACCCGAAGATGTTGCGGCGGAAAAAAGAAGTGACGCACCGGGGTACTGTGCTCGAAGAGCACGGACAAAGGGGACTGCAGAAATTACCTCTCCCACGGAAAGGGCATGAATCCAGATACGCGGTTTTCCCGGGGAGACCTCTCTCAGCAGGCTGTCCAGACCCACCCCGAGTCTTTTCGGGATACGCAGACGGTATTTGGCCTTGCAGGCCACAACGAGCAGAGCCAGCGGCCAAAGAAAGATGAGTCCCAGAATCTGGATGAGGTTATAAAAAAACAGCATTTATGATAATTGACGTTTTACACTTCATAATTGAAATTCACCGCCCATGAATATCATCCTCCTTGCCCAGTCAGAAATAAAAGACAACAAGGCGGTTCTCCGTGACCGACGCAGTGAGCACATATTCAAGGTGTTAGGCGCAAAGGTCGGCGACACCCTGCGCACCGGCATCATCAACGGCCCGACCGGCACATCAACCATTGCTGCCATCAACGATAAAACAGTGGAACTGGCAACGGACCACAGCGGCCCCCAACCGGAAAGACCCCTGACCGATCTCATCCTGTCCCTGCCACGGCCCATCATGCTGAAGAGAGTTTTATCCCAGGCGACCACTTTGGGTGTAGGCAGAATTTTTTTAATAAACGCCAATCGAGTGGAAAAAAGTTTTTTTTCCGCCTCCCTGCTGCAACCGGAAAACATCCTTGAGCACCTGCTACACGGACTTGAACAGGCGGGAGACACGCTGGTTCCGGAATTTTCCATCCACAACCGCTTCCGTCCGTTTGTCGAAGATCTGCTCCCTTCCCTGATCAGTGAATGCCCGATGCGGCTTGTTGCCCACCCTGGCCCATTCCCTTTTCTCCCAAAGGTCGTCGAGTTGCCCCTCCAAGGAAAAACAATCGTTGCCATCGGGCCTGAGGGCGGCTGGGTCGATTTTGAAGTGGAAAAACTGCAACAAGCCGGATTTAAACCCTTTTCACTCGGCCCCCGCATCCTTCGGGTGGACTCGGCTGTGCCCGCTCTTTTATCCCAGATCGACCTTTTGCGCCATCTGTGATCAGCGGGCTCCACGAAATTTCTGCTTTACTTTATCAACTATCAGATCAAGCTCCTTGAGCCTGAGCAGATAAAGAAGCGCCCCATAAACAAAGACAGCCGTCCCTATATACACCAGAACTCCAACAATCTGGAGTAAAACTGAACCCGCTGTCCATTTCTCCCCAAATGAAAGCAGCAGCTTCAGCCACCCCGCCATGACCAGTGAGCCGACAAAAACCTTGCCGATGCCCTCAGCCAGATAGGAAAGTGAATACCCTGACAATTTCCGATAAAGAGCGACGCTCAAAAAAAGGAAGTTGCAAATCATGGCAGCCGAGGTGGAAAGGGCAATGGCCTGATGCTGAAATACGTCAATGAAGCTTGACACAAAAATGAGATTTGCGCCCACGGCAAGGAAACTGGCAATGACCGGAAAACGGGTGTCATCAAGGGCGAAGAAAACCGGCACCATGATCTTCACCGACGAATAGGCAAAAAGTCCCACTGCGTAAAAACGAAGCGCCTCGGCGGTGCGGGCCGTATCAAAACTGTTGAACGCACCGTACTGGAAGATAATTCCGATAATCGGCTCGGACAAAAGCCACAATCCGAAACTGGCTGGGATGGTCAAACAGAATGCCATGGTGATGGACGAGGTAAAGGTCTCCCGCATCTTATCCAGATTTTTCTCCGCCGCATAACGGGCAATGACCGGCAGCGAGGCAATGGATATCGCCACCCCGAAAACGCCGATGGGAAGCTGCACCAGCCGAAAGGCATAATTCAGCCAGGAAACGCTGCCCTCAACACAGGACGAAGCGAACCGGGTATTGATAAAGATATTGATCTGTGTGGCGGACAGACCGATGACAGCAGGTATCATCAACCGGATAATGCGCCTGAGTCCCGGATCAGCAAGATCAAGCCGGGGCTTAAACGAAAATCCTGTCTTCCGGAGGGTGGGAAGCTGGCCGCCAAGTTGGAGAATACCGCCGATCAGGGTGCCGACGGCCATGCCCATGATGGCAGGATACCCGAGTTTCGGCAGCAGCAGGGCAAGCCCGATACCGCCGGCCAGAGACCCCACGTTGAAAAAACTCGAGGCCATGGCAGGAATGAAAAACTTCCCCTTGGTGTTGAGCATGCCCATCACCACCGCCGAAAGCGAGATGAAGAGCAGAAAGGGAAACATCACCACCGTCAGTTTCCGGGTCAACTCCACCTTGCCAGGCACCTGGACAAACTCGCTGTCCACCAGCAAACGGACAAGGGGTTCGGCAAAGACAATGCCGACAATGGTGACAAGGCTGAGGAGGACGGCAAAAAAGACCAGAACATTATTGGCCAGCCGCCAGGTGTCTTTTTCCCCCTTGTTGGCATCATAATCGGAAAAGACCGCGACAAATGCCGAACTCAGCGCCCCTTCGCCGAAAAGATCACGCAACAGATTGGGAATGCGGAAGGCGACGACAAAGGCATCGTAGGCATACCCCGCGCCAAAGAAAAAAGCAAAGGCCTGTTCGCGTACCAGCCCGAGAACACGGCTGCACATGACGGCAACGGAAACGGTACCGGCGGAGCGGGCTATTTTTCCGGTATCGGTAGAGGCTTTTTTCATTTTTTCGATCTCTGCCCAAAAATCATCTTCAGCCCTTGTTTCCACCGGGGAAGAAGCATCGGCACCCGGGTGCGATATTCCGCGTACGCTTCGCCGAAATCGGCGAGAAGCTTTCTTTCTTCGAGTACCGCTCCGATGAGAAAATAAGCGGTCAGGACAACCTTTACCGCCAGGGAAACATCGGTTATCGACCCAAAGGCCCAGACAAGCGCTATCCCTCCGGAATACCAGGGATGCCGCACGCCCCCCCTGCCGTCGGGGTTAAAAACCGCCGGACTCGGTGACTCTCCGGCAAGATATCCTTTTACCTGGCTGAAGCCGAGGAAATATTTCAGATCATAGCGTTTCCAACCGGCATAGAACATGAAGCCCGCATGGAGATACATCGCCATCATAAGCAGCAGCCACCAGCCGTTCCAGGAAAAAAGAATAACCTGTTTCAGGGAAAAATGGTAGCTGACAACCGGTATCAATGTCAGCAAACTGAAAATAGTATAAAAAATCCGGTACCAGGCAAATCTGCTCCCCAGCATGGCACGCAGCCGGCCCGTCCAACTCCGGCTGATGAGAAAACTGTGCAGAAAACACCACCCTGCCCAGAGGAGTGCGCTTATAAGAAAAGGAGGAAGCGATGTCATGGGTTTTCAGTCACGGCAAAAGGCAAGAATGAATGAATGAAAGACTTCACGATGTAATGTTATCCGACTGTAAACACAATAAAAAAAGGGAGTCCCTTTTGAAAGAACCCCCTTATCGTCACGCATTCAGCTGAAAAATCACAAAATAGGCTTCATTGCTCCCATATAAGAACGCAGCTCCTCGCCGATCATTTCCACACCGGTGTATCGAATTGACTCATTGGCGCGGATCAAATCAATATTGTCAACCCCGTTGTCTTTCATCTGAATCCCCCGGCCGATGACATCGGTATCGATATCCTTCATGAAATCAGCCAGCAAAGGAAGCGCCGACTGGGTAAAGAGATAACAACCGTATTCAGCCGTGTCGGAAATAACCACATTCATCTCATACAGCTTCTTGCGGGCGATGGTATTGGCAATCAGAGGCACCTCATGCAGGGACTCGTAATAGGCTGATTCCTCCTTGATGCCGGCGGAAACCATGGTGTCAAAGGCAAGCTCGACGCCGGCCTTGACCATGGCAACCATGAGAATGCCATTATCAAAATACTCCTGCTCAGGGATAACCGCATCGGTGCTGACCGATTTCTCAAACGCGGTTTCCCCAGTCTCGGCCCGCCATTTCAGAAGATTGGCATCATCATTTGCCCAGTCCAGCATCATGGTGCGGGAAAATTCACCGGACATGATATTATCCATATGTTTCTCAAAAAGAGGCTTGAGAATATTCTTCAGCTCATCCGCCAGGGCCACTGCCATCAACTTGGCGGGATTGGACAGACGATCCATCATATTGGTGATGCCGCCGTGCTTCAAGGCCTCGGTGACGGTTTCCCAGCCGTACTGGATAAGCTTTGAGGCGTAACCCGCGTCGACACCTTTTTCGATCATCTTGTCATAGCAGAGCAATGAACCGACCTGCAGCATGCCGCAGAGAATGGTCTGCTCGCCCATCAGGTCTGATTTCACTTCGGCAATAAACGAAGACTGAAGGACGCCGGCCCGGTCAGCGCCGGTTCCGCAGGCATAGGCCTTGGCAATCTCCCACCCTTCATCTTTCGGATCGTTCTCCCGGTGCACGGCAATCAGGGTCGGAACGCCGAATCCTCGTTTATACTCCTGGCGAACTTCGGTTCCGGGGGATTTGGGGGCTACCATGATGACCGTCAGATCATTACGGATCTGCATTCCTTCTTCGACAATGTTAAAACCGTGGGAGTAGGACAGACACGCGCCTTTTTTGATCAGAGGCATGATGGCATTGATGACGCTGGTGTGCTGCTTGTCCGGTGTCAGATTGATCACCAGATCAGCGGTTGGGATAAGCTCCTCGTAAGTGCCGACCGTAAAACCGTTTTCAGTGGCATTTTTCCAGGACTGACGTTTTTCCGCTATTGCCGCTTCACGCAGGGTATAGGAAACATCGAGTCCGCTGTCACGCAGGTTCAGACCCTGATGCAACCCCTGGGCGCCGCAGCCGACGATGACGATTTTTTTTCCTTTCAGGGCTTCAACGCCGTCAAATTCGGAAGCGTCCATAAAACGGCACTGCCCCAGTTCTTCCAGCTGAATACGCAACGGCAGGGTATTGAAATAATTCTGTCCCATGTTTTTTCTCCTTGTAAAATATTCTTCGGGTAATGGTAGTTTATTTTGCCTCACCATAGCACCTTTTTCAATTGCGTAAAGTGATTTATCTGCTATGCTATGTTGCAAAATACGCAATACTCCATATTCATCATTTCTGCCGTTGTCATTCTCTTTATGGATATCCAGAAACTCCTTATTTTCAAACATCTGGCCGGCTCGCTTCATTTCGGTCGAACAAGCCAGTCCTGCAATATCACCCCTTCTGCCCTGACCCGCACCATCCAGCGGCTTGAGGAAGAAGTCGGCAAAAAGCTGTTTATCCGGGACAACAGGTCGGTTTCCCTCACTCCGGCCGGCAGACGGTTCAGAATCTATGCCGAGGAAACCATAAAAAACTGGCATCAACTGCGCAACGACCTGACCAGCGGCAAAAAATCCCTGAGCGGCGAACTTTCTCTTTTCTGTTCGGTGACGGCTGTCTACTCCATCCTGCCGAAACTGCTGAAAAGATTCCGGAAGGAATATCCACGGGTCCATATCAATCTCCAGACAGGTGACGCGGCCAACGCCCTGCCGAAACTGCAGAACGGCGAAGCGGATGCGACCATCGCCGCCCTGCCTGACAATCTCCCAGATCAACTGCAGTTCATCAAGGTGATCGAAACGCCGCTGATTTTCATTGCACCCGCCCAATTCCAGGAGACCGTCCAGTATGACGGGGATGCAATCAACTGGCAGACCACGCCGATGATCATGGCGGAACGGGGCCTGGGGAGACGAAGGCTTGACAACTGGTTTAAAACCCGGGATATCCAGCCGAATATCTATGCCCAGGTGTCCGGAAACGAGGCGATCATCGCCATGGTCAGTCTCGGCTGCGGCATCGGTGTGGTGCCGAAACTTGTCCTGGAAAAGAGCCCTATGCAGGACCAGGTCGTCACCGTCACGACGGAACCCGCTCTCACCCCTTTTACCGTGGGCGTCTGCACTGCGCGAAAAAACATGCAGAATCCGATCATCCGGTCCTTCTGGGATATTGCCGATCACGAGGTAAACAGCTCAATTGACTATCCGCCTGAATTGTCTCTTTCCCTGCAAAAATGAAACGATTCCTACAAAAATGTGCCATACAATTAGCAACCACTCTTTTGACAATTCCGTTTTTACATGAAGATGCGTGCTCATGAAAACCAATTCGCTTAGGAAGCATGGGGTTTTGAGGACGTTTTCCCCCTTGAAGCCAGATCCAGGAACGGTTCAATAGCATGATACAAGAAAGACGGCACACCTGTTGCTACTGCAGATAATCAGAACCAAGGTTCCGGAATACAAAAACGACAAAAAGTATGCCTGGAGATGACCAATGAAAACCTGCCGGCTTATTCTTTTAGCCCTGATGCAACTTTGCCTTTTCCTCCCCCTCCCCGCTCAGGCTGATGACGTGCGGCTCTCGGTCGCGGCCAGCATGACCGACGCAATCAGGGAGCTTGCCGCAGCTTTTGAGAAGACTCATCCCCACATTTCCATTGTTCCCAATTTCGGCTCCTCCGGTTCACAGGCCAAACAGATTTCCCAGGGGGCGCCTGCCGACCTTTTCATATCAGCCAACCCCAAATGGATGGATTTTCTTAAGCATGAAGGTAAAGTTGTCCCGGGAACGGTGCGCATCTGTGCTTATAACACCCTTGTTTTTGTCGGACCCGGCACAACACGGATCACATCACTCTCCGACCTGACCGGCCTAGAGCGTATCGCCATCGGCAGCCCGAAAAGCGTTCCGGCCGGGCAATACGCGGAACAGTCCATGCGGATGGCGGGTGTCTATGATGAGCTGGCCGCGGCAGGCAAACTGGTGATGGCAAAGGACGTCCGTCAGGCCCTGATGTATGCCGACCGCGGTGAGGTGGACGGGGCCTTTGTCTACCGGACCGACGCCTTGCTTGCTGAAAACATCGCCATCCTTTATACCGTTCCGGCCACCATGCATGACCGCATCTCCTATCTCCTTGCCATTACAGGGGAAGGAGAACACAAGTCTTCAGTCCGTGATTTCTACACCTTTCTGGCAAGCCCTGCTGCCGTTCAAAT
This sequence comes from Pseudomonadota bacterium, assembly GCA_043809085.1. Taxonomy (GTDB): domain Bacteria; phylum Desulfobacterota; class Desulfobulbia; order Desulfobulbales; family SURF-16; genus DB1. Next base: position 24,380 of record JAZDEG010000033.1, read on the forward strand.
TCTCAAAAAATACGGATTTGAAGCTGCTATTGACGCTGGAAAAGGAAACAAATAAAGCGTTTGAGGAAGACGTATTCATGCTGACCCTTTCACCCCAGGACATACATGCGGTATGGCTGTCGATCAAAGTCGCCACCACCGCCACCCTTGTTTCAGCGCCTTTCGGTTTCGGTGTCGCCTACGCGCTCGCATTTTCACGGATGCCTGGCAAATCACTCATGGAGGGCCTGGTGAATCTTCCACTGGTGCTGCCTCCTGTTGTCATCGGCTACCTTCTTCTCCTCTTTTTCGGTCAGTCTGGTTTTATGGGTCCGCTGCTCAAAACCTTTGATCTCCGCATCATCTTCACACTCACCGGCGCGGTCATCGCCTCGGCGGTTGTCGGTTTCCCCCTGCTGGTCCGCTCCATCCGCATCGGCATGGAAGATATCGACATCCACTACATCCAGGCCTCCCGCACCCTGGGAGCAGGCTGGTGGGACAGCCTGCTGACCATCATCCTTCCTCTTTCAAGCCGTGCCATTCTGGCCGGCATGACCCTCATGTTTGCCAGAAGCCTTGGTGAATTCGGCGCAACCATCATCCTGGCCGGCAACATCCCCGGTGTCACCCAGACCATACCACTGGCCATCTATGATTACACCAACACCCCGGGGGGTGATCATATGGCCCTCTCCCTCTGCCTGGTGTCCATCCTTCTCTCCTTTGCCGTTCTGCTGGTGAGCGAGGCTGCCTCCCGCTCCTTCCGCAACAGGACAACCAGATGAAACTCGAGGTCTCGGCTGAAAAAAAATTCGGTGATTTCCGTTTCCGAGCGAAATTTAACATCATGGGGAACCGATGCGGCATCTTCGGGCCTTCCGGCAGCGGCAAGTCAACCTTCATGCATATGCTGGCAGGACTTCTCAAACCGGACAAGGGCAGGATCAGTCTTGACGGAACACCGATTTTTGACGCAGAAAAGGGCATCAATGTTCCCCCGGAGCGAAGACGGATCGGCGTCGTCTTCCAGCACGCCCATCTCTTTCCCCACATGAACGTCAAGGCCAATCTTTTCTATGGTTGGCAGCGCACCCAGTCTGCTGAACGGAAAATCGACCCTGGAGCGATGATCACGGCACTTAATCTTGACCATCTTTTGGAACGCGGCGCAGCCAGTCTTTCCGGCGGCGAACGCCAGCGTGTCGCCCTTGGCCGCACCATCCTTGCCTGCCCTCGCCTCATTCTCATGGATGAACCAATGACCGGGCTCGATGAAGAGCTGAAATACCAGATCATGCCTTACCTGAAAAAGGTCTTTGCAGGGTTTGACGTGCCGTTGCTCTTTATCAGCCATTCACTGCAGGAAATGCGGTTGATGACCGACGAAGTTCTGGTTTTTGAAAACGGGTGCCTGCAGAAGCGACTGTCCGCTGAAGAGCTTGCCCGCCGCAGCATGGCAAGCGGCGAGCGTGGGTATGCCAATCTGCTGACCCTGCACGCGCCTGAGTCCCATAACGACCTGTGGGTTTACCGCTGGGGGGATGAAAAACTGATACTCACCGAACCGGGGATTGCCGGAGACAACCTTTTTGAACTGGGCGCCAAGGATATCACCCTGTTCAAACGTCACCCGGAGGCAACCAGCGCCCGCAACATGCTGCCCTGCAAGGTCAGCGGGTTTTTCGGCTCCGGCAACCGAATCGGCGTCGAACTCCTTTGCGGCGGAGGCAACCTGGTCTCTCAGATCGTCCCCGAGTCAGTGCGCGAACTGGACATCCGGGAGGGTACTGAATTGGTTGCGGTTATCAAGGCATCGGCATTCCGCAGACTTTATTGACAGATTGTTAGTCGTTATTGATAGGACGGGGACAGAGATGCTCGTTTATTCGCACGAAGCGAATTTTTGAGCCCTATTTCACCACCAAGGAATCCGGCAAAGGAACCGGCATGGGGCTTGCTCTGGTTCACGGTATCGTTCAGGGATAGCGGAGGGTTCATCAAGGTAGAAAGTGACCCTGGCAAGGGCAGCACATTCAATGTGTATTTTCCGTTTGTGGGAAAAACCACCGATGGGGCTGAAGCTCCGCAATCAGAAAAACCAATCCCAAAAGGGAATGAACGAATCCTGATTATTGATGACGAGGAAGCTATAACGGAAGTGTATAAAAAAATTCTTGAGCGTCTGAGATATCAGGTCACGACCCATTGCAGCAGTGAAATGGCGCTGGAAGCTTTCAGGGCGGCACCTGACAGTTTTGACATATCGTTACCGACCAGACCATGCCCGGTCTCACAGGGTCCGACATGCCCATTATCATGATCACAGGCTACAGCTCCATGATGACGGAGGAAAAAGCCCAAAAGGCCGGGATAAAACGATTTGTCACGTAACCGGCCAGTGCACGTGAACTGGCAGAGGTTAGAGTTATACTCGAAAGTGGTGTTTGAGGGAGATTTGAAAAAATAAATGACGTATCCTGTTGGAAAAGTTCGCCAAAACTTAAATTCCAACAAAAAAGGATACGTCATGAACAACAGTAAAATTTTAGAACTGAAAAAGCC
>JAZDEG010000034.1:0-216976 GCA_043809085.1 Pseudomonadota bacterium
GATCGAACCGGTTGAACTCAGGGCGGCGGTTGTCGAACTCAATCCATCCACGACCATGTCGCTGTCTTCACTGATTGCCACCGCTGAAACCGCCGTCGCATCAAGGCTGCCGAAATTCACGCTGTCGGTACCCGTGTCACCAAGGGTGATCGAGCTGCCCGCGCTCAGCAAGCCCTGACCGGTGACCGCTATCAAAGCACCGGTACTGTCCGTGATCGAGCCGGTTGAGGCCAAATTGACACTTGCCGCACTCAACCCATCGACCACCATGTCGCTGTCTTCGTTTATCGTAACCAATGTAACCGCCGTCGCATCGAGGCTGCCGAAATTCACGCTGTCCACGCCCGTGTCGCCCAAAATGATCGAGCCGCCGGCACTCAGTCTGCCTTGACCGCTGACGGATATTGAAGCATTGGCGCTGTCTGCAATCGAACCCGCTGAAGCAATATCAACATCATTATCCACGGTGACAGTTTCGATTAATACATCGCCACTGCCGTTGTTGGTCAGATTCACATCATACGCGCCGGTAGCGCCGGAATCCACCGTCCTCACCAGAGTTGCCGTCATGCCCCCGTTTGACGAAAGTGTCACCGAACCATCAGTTGCCGCCACATCGGTTGCCGTCATCAATCCCGCTGAACTGATTGTGATTGCCCCGTCGGCGGTAGCGATATTGCTCAAGACCACATCATCAAGCTCATCAATAAAGATTGAACCAGAACCCGTCACACTGACAGCCAGGTCATCAACCCTCGTCTCCATAGCCGCACCCGATGCCCCCACTCCGGTTGCTGCGGTGAGAATAGCGTTCGTCGCCCTGATTTCCGCACCGGCATCATCGCCTGCCTCAAGAATCGAACCCAGCGTGGAAGTTATTTCAACTGTCGCGTTATCACCGGTTCTGATAATGCCTATATCAATGCCTTCATCCCCCTGAAAGGAAAAATCCATGCCATCAGCAGACGTTTCCCGCACCTCTGTTACAAGATAAGTTAATCCATCATCTGTTACGTCAAAAGTGAGGTCAACACCGGCGATCTGATACTCATTGGCATCGCCGGCCTGGGTGCTGACCAGACGTAACGAATCAAAATCCGTGTGATTCTCCACATAAACACTGGTCCCGAACTCGGCCACCAAATCGCTGGTCACCACATCAAGATCATCAGTAACCGCGCCGATGGCCCCCGCAGCAATCAGCTGAACTGCATTGCCGACTATTCTCTTGTCTGCCCCGTCACCAGAGCTGTTATCAAGGATCGAACCCGCAGAATCGATAACAACTCCATTATCGGCGATCACGGAACCAATTAATACATCGCCACTTACGCTGTTGCCCAGATTCACGTCATAGTCGCCGGTTGCGCCGGAATCCAATGCCCTTACCAGAGTTGCCGTCATCCCTCCGTTTGACGAGAGCGTCACCGTGCCGTCAGTAGCTGCAACATCACTTGCAACCATCGCTCCGCCGCTCGTAATGGTGATTGAACCATCGACTGTATCAACATCGCTTAGCGTCACGCCATCGGCTTCCGCAATATTGATTAAGCCCGTTCCGGTCACGCTCACGTCCAGATCCGCCACCAACGTCTCAAGAGCCGCTCCAGTCGCGCCTACTCCCGTCGCTGCCGTCAGTATCGCGTTTGTCGCCGTAATTTCCGCACCACCGTCATCACCAGATTCCACGATCGAACCATTCGTGCTGGTAATGGATATAGTACCCGTGGTCGTGAGTGAATCAATACTCACGTTCCCTTCGGCGCTCATGGTGATATCGGCGCTTCCCGCAGCAATGGCAACGCCACCTGCCATGATAATCTCGCCCATACCATCCTTGCCTGTCGGAGTAGCCGCCGCATCTCCTGAACTGATAACCACCGCTCCGTTATTTGTGGAGATACCGGCATTGAGAATAACATCGTCACCGGCCTGCAGGGTCAGCCCTCCTCCCGGAGTTGTACTCCCTGAAGCATCGACGGCACCAGTAATCGCAACCGTGATATCATTATGAGCCTGCAGAGTAACGCTTGTCCCGTCATCCATAATGGCGGTCAATGTTCCGGGAGCAATGGTTTTCCCCCCCGCCCCCGCATCTTCCGCAAACGTATAGTCATTATTATTTCCATCATCAGGGACGCCCACCAGATCATCCGTGCCGGCTGCCGCAACAATGATGTCATCCGGATCAAGCAAGAGATTGCCGGCCTTCCCGTTAGGTGCGGCAAGGGAGACGTGACCGGTAAAGGAAAGTCCCTCTTTCCCCGACACCTCGACAAACCCGCCACCACCTGCAACACTGCCGCCCCGGGCGCTGATCTTTCCGTTAAAACGGGTGATACCATCGGCCCAGACGATGACTTTGCCGCCATCGCCCGCAGTCAGCCCATCAGCGGTAATGGACGCCGCCGCATCCACATACGTGGCGGTTGCGTTCTTGATATCGGGATTTGCGCCCTGGAAATCGCCGCCAACCAGCACTTCGCCGCCGCCGGCATCACCTGATGCGTCAATGACAGTCCCGGCAAAGAGGCCGACCTTGTCACCCAGCACCTTGACGGTGCCGCCCTGCTGTCCGGCATCTTTCCCCGAGACATCGAGGGTGCCGGAGACGCTGACGATCCCGGAATCGCCTCCATGGAGAATGATTTCACCCCCTTGGCCGACCTCTACCGCCCTTGCCTCAATAATGCCGTCCATGTTTACGACTTTGCCGACAGCACGCCCGGCGGCGGAAGCGGTCAGAAGAACCGTGCCGCCATCAGCGGAGATGAGGCCGCTGTTGGTGACCAGGGACTCGGCACCTGCAGCCTGATTCTCAGCCACGGTGGAGCCGACTTCAAACTGAACAAGATTGTCGCCATAGAGATCAAGGGTGAAGGTATTGCCCGCAGCCAACGCCACTTTGCCGAGCCGCGCATGGATGATACCGGTGTTTGCCACCACCGGCGCCACCAGCGCCGCGAGCCCCGCATCATGCACGGTGATTGTGCCCTGGTTGACAACAGCGGCATCTGATACGGAAGATGGCAGAGAAAACCTGAGATTACCCGCCATGAAGTCCGTGTCGGCGATATCTGCAGTGGTGGCGACAAGACCGCCAACGTCAACTCTTGAACCCGGACCGAAAAAGACGCCGTTTGGGTTGACCAGCATCACTCTGCCGTTGGCGGTCAGGGTGCCGAGAATACTTGATGGATCTCCGGTGGTCACCCGGTTCAGGGTCATGGAAGAGGTGGAGGGCTGATTGAAACGGGTAAGCTCATCTGCGGCAATATTGAAAGAACGCCAGTCAATGACGGCTTTATCGGTAACCTGATTAACTTCAAGACGAGCGGATGAACGCACCATCGAAGCAGAACCGGCCACCACGTTGCCATCCTGGGGCAAGGCAAAGAGATTTGTCGGAGTCACCAGATTACTGAGGAAGACAGAGGCGCCGAGACATGCGGAAAACGTGGTGAGATATCTTCCGTACCCTTGATTCCGTGTTTCACGGCAGCCTTTTCGCGCCGCTTTCCTATGGGTCGGACGGTTGACAAAAGCTCTGATTTTTTTGTTTATCACTTGTCCTTTCATGCCGATTCTCCATCAGGAAACCGATGTTCCCTTTCTTCAGTTAACAGCATCTGCTTTCTCAATTTTGTTTTACATCCGTAACGATTCGAAATAACCGATCAACCATTGCTAAACTTTCAAAAACTGTAAATCACCGCAAAGGAATACCTGAAATCCCGGTCATTCTGCCGGGAGGGAATCCGGGAAAGAGGCTTTGCCGCCTCCCAGTGCAAAGTGACGTTTTCCCGCCAGAACAGGCGCACGCCCATTCCAACTGACTCAAGGTCCGGTTTTTCGTCAGGCGTGTCTTCATATATTTTATCAATGTTCCACACCTTGCCGACATCATAGAAGGCATAAGGTTGGAAGGAAAAGTCGTTGTAAGGTGGGGTGAGGTACTGCAACTCCGCGGAAAAACCGATTCCCCTGTCGCCCAGAATTTCTCCGTTATCATAGCCCCGCCCTATCACCCTGCCGCCGATGGAAAATTCCTCCGAAGAGAAAAGCGGCTCATCACTGTACTGCCACAAAAAGCGCGCCAGCAGACCAAGCCCCGGGGCCAGATCGTCAAGGTACTGCATTCGCCGCAGTTCTCCGTTGATACTGGTAAATTCCGGACTTGCCTCTTCGCGGGTGGAGTAGAGGGACCCTTTCTGGGTTGCCGACCAGTCAACCCCTCGATTTGCGGTCAGAATGATGGTGTTTGCCCCGGAAAACCGGTCAAGAAAATCGAGGGTGGCACTGGCATAAAACTTCGGGATGCGGTCTTCAAAATGCTTATCACGCACCACATGCACCAGATATTTCAGGTGTTTGTAACCCGCCTCAACCTGGAGACTGGTATTACGGGTTCGTATCCAGGGATATTTCAGACTGACGGTCTTGATGTAGGTGTCACCTTCGGTTTCCAGCAATCTCAATTCATCGTCCGGTTTCGAAGGGCCCTCCGACATGCTTCCGTTCAGGGTGAGTCCTTCCGTCCCCAGCGGCAGGCTGACATCTCCCTGAAGATACTTCAGTTCAGTAGTCGGATTAGTGATCAGGCCAATAACGGAAAACCTTTCGCCCCGACCAAAGGGCGAATTGAGATTCAGGCCGAGGGTCGCCCGTTCCGGGCCAAGATAATAGCTGCCATAATTGTCATAGGACAGGTACCCGTCCACCAACTTCCGCTCGGCCACCACGACAAGTTCAGATGCGCCGGTGTTTCCTTTGGAAGGACGGATGATATTCTGGGTCGTGACTCCGGCCGTGTCATTGACCAGCAGGAGATAGCGTTCAAGGTCCTGGATACGGAGCGGTTTCCTGCCGACGATTTTCTTGAGCAAGGCGAGAATCCTGGGCTGCATGGGTTGCGCGCCCTCAATATTGATGTGGTCAATGAAACCCTCAACAACATAGATCTTGGCTACCCCGTCACGGATGCGCTGCTGGGGCACAATGGCTCGGGACAAGACATATCCGTCCTGCCGATATTTCAGAGTGATTTTTTCCTCGACCTCATAAATCCTTGCCAGGGAAATTTCCTTACCCAACAGATCTTGATAAAATGCCCGGATCTCTTCCTCAGGGTAGATGGTAACTCCCTCGATCTCGATTTTCTCAAGAAAAAGGGTGATTTTTTCCAGCTCTTCCCGAAACGCCCTGCCGCCTTCGGGTATCTGCATGTCGAGTTTAACCTTGGGACGGGGCGGCACAGGCGGGACGACCTCTTCGCGGCCGGGGCGGAAACCGGGGGCCTCTTGAGCGGGAACCATATTCGCCATGAGGACAAGCAACAGCAAGACAAGAAAGATTTCGCCAAAAATACGGCCCACACCCATTCTGCTCATTGAAAATACTCTCATCATTCTCTCTCTCATTTTTTTCGTGCGCTCTCTTTCTTTAATTATCGTCAGTCAGTTCATTTTTCCACCGCCAGATCGACAAGCGATCCGAGATTCGCCAGGGACGCCAGATGAAAATAAATCCAGGCCAGGTGCCCGGAACGAAACAATTCCAGCACATTTTCCCCTTCAAGTTGCAGCAATTTTTTCTCATCCACAATAAGAAACCGGTCGAGGGTGAAACTCTTTCCTGATACCAAGTCAAATTTAGCGGAGTAAGGAATGAGGAGTCCTTTATCGACAAGCGTTTCAGTATACTTTTCAGTAACGAGGAAATGGTGATGACACTCCTGCAGAAAGCTTATTGTGTTGCGAAAAAAAAGCGAGTATTCTCCCCTTTCATCAAACAGCATTTCCCCTTCTTCTCTGTCAAATCCCGAATAGGACGCATCAACGCAGACCGTCAGATTCCCTGACCCGTTTTGCCGATCAGAAGCCAGAATAAACGGATACCTGCGGACAAATGCTGGAATATAACGGGCCCTCCAGTCACCATTGCGGCCAAGATATAGATTCTGGCCGCTGCGGATTCCAAGCAGGGCTACGGGAACAACCTTTTTGTCTATTGTTTCGGAAAAAACGATGGGATACACCTTGCCGGCCTCAACGAATTCCTTGCCGGCCAGGGGCACAGAATTGATTTCAGCAGCAAAAGAGTAGTCATTGGAAACAGGCGCTATCCGGGCATGGGCATGTGACCGCCCGTTCAGCGCTACTGTTTTGCTGTAAAAAAGAAACTTCGTCATTTCTCTCCCCGGATCAGACGATCATCATTTTTCATTTAACACATAAAACCAACTCTGTGAAAACAATGAATAAATTGCAATAAACGTTCCGGTATTATAAATAATTCATTGTATTTTGGATCATATATAAAATCAACTAATTAGAGGGCCATCCTTTCCGGCAAATGAAAAAAGGCGACAAAAAACGGGGGCAAATTCCACATTTTCGGAAAAACCAGTGCACGATTACGGAAAACTATTGTCAGTGAAGACAAAAAAGCCCTCCGCCTTGAAAAGACGGAAGGCTTTTTTCACCTGCAACCGGGAAACGAATGGATCTTATTTCACGGCGCCCACAGAAACAGTTTTTTCCACCATGTCGACAACGGGCAGAGTGGGAACGGTTTTCAGGCCATAGGTCGCAGCCAGATCGATATCCTTGGGAACTGCCCCGAGCAACGCCTCGGCGATCTTCTGTTCCGCCTGACGGTAACGCAATTTCACATCCACCGAAAGCGGCCCTTTGGCATGGGCCCCGGAAACACCATAATAGACATCCTTATATCCTTTGGGAGGAATCGTGTCATGCCGGGAAAAGGCTACTACCAACCAGGGATCAATCTGCAGATGAAGACCTTCACCCATGCCGTCTGAGTTGAATATCCGCACTTCATCCGGCAGGGCGCCGTCCGGCCCCACGGTACCGGTGGTCATGATCACCTTGCCTTCCTGATCCTTAACTGTCATCTCAAGCCAGATCTGCCGGATATTGGTCAAAGAGGTGGGGAGATTATGGCCGGCCCGCCGGTTATGAACCCGAACTTTTATTTCAGCCAGATTACCGTCACGGTAAATCGGCGTAACTTCCAGATCTGCCGCAGCCTTCAATCGATTAACCGCTAGTTCATACTTACTGCGGGCGTTGGCGGCAAGCGCCTGGTCGCCCCCTTTTATCGCCGCCTGCTCCAGCAGATGATAGAGCAGAAAATTGGCGCCGTTGAAATAATGGCGGAACTCACCGCGCTTGGGCTTGGTGAATGCATCAGCAGATCGGAGAAAGGTATCATACTCAACCATATGGCAATCCTGGCAACCTATTTTTTTTACCGAATATGGACTGTCCTTCCATTCACGGTAGGTCGACTCAAGGGGAGTATGGTTTTCATAATGATGCACCTGATGGCAATTTGCGCAAACTTCAGTCGTTTTGTGGAGTGGTTGCTCAAGACATTCATGGAAACCTTCGCCACAGCCCTCTCCGAGATTATAAGGCCCGTACTTGGTCAGAACCGGACCATCAGCCCCATCCCTTCCCGGCGACATGACAAAAGAGCCGTTTTCCGGCTGATGATAAGGCGTCAGCCAACCGGTATGAGATTTCATAGAATGACAGACATCGCAGGAGACTCCGTTCAACGCAATGGAACTCAAACCGGTCAGCCCCGGGCCTTTCACTTCACCTGTCACCACACCCATGGGTGAATGACAACCTTCACACTGCCGCGCAATATCATGCCCAACCGCCTTGACGCCTTTGTTCAACTCTCCCTGATAAACAGGATCCTTGAAGGCAAGGGCATGTACCGAACCTGTCCACTCCTCAAACTGTTGCGGATGGCATTCACCGCAGGTTTCCGGGGGAGTGAATTGAGCCGATGACTTTTCCCAGTTCAACAAAGAAGGATCGAGAGGAAAAAGATTCTTGTCCACCGGATCCATCGCTTGACAGACATTACCCAAAAATACCGAGACAGATGCCGCACCCATGAAATACATCGCTCTCCAAGCCAGCCTTTTCTTCATAAATCCTCCTTTTTGTCATTTTTCCCTCTGTGTCGAATACCTTCGATACTTTTTCCAATTAATAAAAATTACTTTTTCTATAGCAATTCATATCGCGTTTGCAAATATGGAAAAAATTATTTCCATATTTCGCGTCACAATGGCAATGTTGTTTGTTCTTTGATTTTTCCCTGTCATAACGATACATTAGAAAAAAAACGTCATCTCACTGTGCTCGAATCATGTATCCAGGCGCGACAATTTGCCGCGCAAAGTTATATTTCTAAATAAAATAGTGTTTTGAAATTTTCAGGTTAATCAACCATCGATGCAATCATTTTTCTGCTCACTTCAGTTGCAACCAAAATATAACGGCATACGACCGGCTGCCAAGCAACTCATCAACACCACACCTCTGTAGCACAACCCTGCCACACATAGTGTTGCGCAACACATTTCGCAACACCTTCAAAAGCCGCGCTTCTGTGGCGCAAATCTGTGTAAAAAATATTTTTACTTTACAATTTCAGATGGTTAACACAACAACGCTACTGTTGCACACTCCCTTGGCACGACTGGTGCTCTATTGGGTAATCAAAGAGAAAAGAAAACGAACCCAACACAAGGAGGGGCATCATGAAGACAACGACCAACACAACAACCGCCGCAACCCATTCACAAGAATCAGCCGCTAACAGTACTGCACAGGTCGGCATCGGAATCATTGCACTTCTCAGCGCTATGATAGGAACATGGGGAGCCGCCTGTCTGATAAGCGGTCTTTCCCAGTACGGCGTCACCGGCATGATCCAAGGATGGATATCAGCCGTATTCGGCGGCTGATGCAATGATAGTACAATCTCTTGCCATTACACGATAATCCAAGGAGGCCCCACTATGAAAGCGACCACTAAAACAACAACCGCAATCGTTGACGTCACCAGCCAGCAATCCATTGATCAGCAGGCAGCCCAAGTAGGAATGGGAGTCATCGTCGCCTTCACCGCATTAAGTGGAATATGGGGCGCCGCATGCCTGATCAGTGCTCTCTCTCAATACGGTGTTACCGGTGTAATCAAGGGATGGTTGTCGGCAGTTTTCGGCGGATGAGCCGGTCAATAAATGACAGATTGTTTCACACAAAATAAGAACAATTGCGACAAGAAAGGAGAAAGATATGAGTTCACAGCAAACAACGAACAAGGGAACAGGCGTTTTTTTCGGCATGATGGCGGCAATCGGCGGAATCATCGGAATCTGGGCATTCGCCACATTGATGACCGGACTCTCATCAGTCAACTGGCAGGCCACCGAGATGATTCGACAGTTCCTCGTTGCAACCGGCAATCTGGGTGAGTACGAGACACTGGTTGATTATTATACACACATCAAGGGAGTTGAATACCTTATCGCGGTTGCGTTTTTTGTTGCCTTCCCGGTTTATTACAAATTCCTGAATGCTAAAGAAGCAACAGTAAGGGTAAAATAAAAAATATTTCACCCGACAACACCAAACCCTCCTCTCGGCGCATGATAGTCTATCATGCGCCTTTTTTTGTTCGCCACCCCTAACCATTCGCATATTGCTCCAGGCCAGGACACAAACGGCTAAGAAGCACTTCATCAGCCAACTCCAAAGCATGAACACCCCCGCCACACCTCTGTCGCATCACTTCGCGACAGAGGTGTGGCAACAACACAACCTGCCACACATCAATCCATCGCGACTCCCACCAAAACTCTTTCACAAAAAAAATTATCCATACAATATCAAGATGTTACCAACAACAACGACTGTGGCATAACCCTTTGGCACGACTGGTGCTTTTACATATAGTCAAAGAGACAAGCAACGAAGGCAAAAGGAGGAACGCCATGAAATCAAAAGTGAAAACGGAAACAACCGCTACCAGGACCCAGGAATCAGCATCGAACAGTGCCGCCCAAGTCGGCGTCGGCATCATTGCACTGCTCAGCGCCCTGATCGGAATATGGGCGACAGCCTGCCTGATCGGCGGCCTCTCTCAATACGGCGTCATCGGTATGATCCAAGGATGGATTGGCGCAATATTCGGCTGAACACCCTGACAGTGAACAGTATAGATAATGGGAATTTCCAACTCATAAAAATTATGCAAAAGGGAGAACGATCATGAAAGAAAAAACAACGAACAAGGGAACAGGCGTATTTTTCGGTATGATGGCGGCAATCGGTGGGATCATCGGCATCTGGGCATTCGCCACCATGATGACGGGTCTTGCATCGGTCAACTGGCAGGCTTCGGAAATGATCCGACAGTTCCTCGTCGCAACCGGCAACTTGGGCGAATACGAGACACTGGTTGATTATTATACCCACATCAAGGGTGTTGAATACCTGATCGCAGTAGCTTTTTTTGTCGCTTTCCCGGTTTACTACAAATACCTGAATCCGAAAACGGCTACTGCAGAGGCAAAGTAATCAACACGAAAGAAGCATTACCCTCCCTCCCCAAACAGCGCATGGCATGACGCCATGCGCTGTTTCTTTTTTGATCGCCGGAAAAAGTGCAGACCATGACATGAACGAAAGCACCGTCTTGACGAAAAACAAGCGCGCACAACATCGAAACAGCAATTTTGTTTAACATTGATGCTTGATGAGAAAATCCTCGACCATTTCCCGCATGATATCAAGCTGATCCCGACCGGTTTCATGGATCAGTATCCAGCTGCAGCGATGAAAAGCCCTGTACAGATCGGGTGGCACCTTGAGAGTCAACGTGGCCGGCTCTTCATCTGATTTGCCGCAACCAACTCCAACAACCGGGACAAATTTTTCACCTTCTCTCTTTTTCATGCAAGCGATTCCCTGATGCGGATAAAATCATCTTTCCGTGTAAAAAACGCATCCACCAATTGGGGATCAAAATGACGACCTTTTTCTTCCATGATTATGCTTTCCGCCTTGGCCTGGGAAAAAGCATCCTTGTAAACCCGCTTGGTGGTCAAAGCGTCATAAACATCGGCCAGCGACACCAAACGGGCCTCAAACGGGATGCTTTCGCCCTTCAACCCGTTGACATAACCGGCGCCGTTCCATTTTTCATGGTGAAAATAGGCGATGTTCCGGGCCATGGGGTCGATCTCTGCGCTGTCGAGCATCCTGTGGCCGATAACCACATGCTGTTTCATAGCTTCAAATTCCTCAGGAGTATAACGACCCGGCTTTTTAAGAATGGCGTCAGCGATACCGACCTTACCCACGTCATGCAAGGAGGAGTAAAGCTTGATGCGTTTGATGAAATCCCGATCAGCCCCAAAGACTTCAGCTACCAGAACGGCATATTCGCTTACCCGCCTGATGTGGTTGCCGGTTTCATCGTCATTGGCCAGGTTGGCATCCTCCAGAACCGTCACCAAGCCCATAGTCATCTTCTCGATAGTTTTTGTTTTTTCATCCACCAGATGTGAGAGATGCTCTTCCCGGTCGGCAAGTAGTTGATTTTTGCTGCGCAGTTCATCCTGAAGATTTTTCAACCGAAGCTGAGCCTGGACCCTGGCAAGAAGTTCATCACGGTTAAACGGCTTGGTCACATAATCCACTCCGCCGTTGCGGAAGGCTTCAACCTTGCTCTCCACCTCGGTCTTGGCAGTTATGAAAATAATCGGTATCTCGCGGGCTTTTTTCTTTTCCTGTAACAACCGCGCCACCTGAAAACCATCAAGCCCCGGCATCATAATATCGAGCAGAATGAGGTCAGGCAGGTCGTTTTCTATCAAATCGAGAACAGCGGCGCCATCGCCGGCCGTGCGGATCTGACATCCCAGGCTATGGGCCAAAAGCTCCGCCAGCAGCCTTCTGTTCTCGGCAATATCATCGACAATAAGAATTTTGCTGCTGTTTTTCTGATCAATCATAGCGTCTCCCATTCCTCTATTTTCCCTATAAGCTGAGGCAGAGCTTCATCGTCAAAGGTAGCGGCAATACGTTGCAGCTCCTGCTGCAAAAGTCGTATTTCCCCCTGATCGTCAAAATCAGCAAACAAGGCGGAAAGCATGCGGAGTTGATCGGGATTAAATATCTTGAGGTTGTTTTTCAGCACATCCAGGGCCTGAAGAAGATGAAACCGTAATTCCCGGCTCATTTGCAAAGACTCCCCTTTCATCGCTGACCTTTCTTCCATTGCCGGAGACTCTTCTTGGTCTTCCACGTTGAAGGAAAACCGTTCTGCAAGAAGAGCATAAATTTTTCCGTAAAAAAACTCAAGCTCAACAGGCTTGGCCAGATAACTATCGCAGCCCGCGGCAATAAACTTTTCAGCATCATGAGGTAAGGCTTCACCGGTCAAGGCGATGACGTGCAGATTTCGCCACTGGCTGCTGTTCCGAATTTCGGCAATGGTAGCCATGCCGTCAAGCACCGGCATCTGCATATCGAGAAAAAGCAGGTCAAAATCCTTTTCAGCCAATCTGTCAAGAGCCACTCTTCCATTCGCAGCCACTTCAGCTTCGATCCCGACCTGGTGCAGAAGAGCCTTCAGTAGTCCCTGATTCACCTCGTCATCCTCGGCAATCAACACCTGGAGATCAACCCCGGCAAAGGCCAGGGCGCCGGTAACCTTTTCGACGCCGGCCCGTTCGTTACTCTCTGTTTTCGTTAAGGCCGATTGCCGCCCAACCACAGGAATAGGCAAGCGGATGGTGAAACTCGACCCGCTACCGGGTTCACTTTCCAAGGCCAACTCCCCTTCCATCAAGGAGACAAGACGTTTAGAAATACTGAGTCCAAGGCCTGCGCCACCGTATTTACGGCTGTCAGCCACATCCCCTTGCTGAAATTCCGCAAAAATCACCCACTGCTGTTCAGCAGGAATACCGATGCCCGTATCGGATATCCGGCTGATAAAGACACCCTCATCATACCCGCAGGAGAGTGTGACAGCACCCTTTTCGGTAAATTTGAAGGCATTGCTGAGCAGGCTGGCAAGGACCTGTTTTATTCTCTTTGCGTCCCCAATCATCCGAGCCGGCATATTATCTCCGACTATAACCCGGAAATCGAGATTTTTCGAACATGCATGATGTGAAAAATCCTGCTGGACAGCGGCAATAAGCTGATGGGGATCAAACTCTTCATTGACGATAACCAACCGGCCCGATTCGATTTTTGCAAAATCAAGAATATCATTGATAAGCTGCAAAAGATTCTTTCCCGCCTGTTTAATGATAGCAAGACGCTTCCTTTCCTTATCGCCGGGGTCATCAAGCAAGAGAAGCTCGGTATAGCCGATGACGGCATTCAGGGGAGTCCTGATCTCGTGACCTATGTTGGACAGAAAAACGCTTTTCAACCGTGCCACCCCCTCCACCTGTTTCGTGGCCTCAAGCAAATCCCGTTCTACCTTTTTCAGCTTGGTGATATCAAAGGCATAGACACGCGCCAGTCCGGCTGCAGGGACAATTCGTATCCGGCGCTCAAAGATCGCCCCGTCGACTTCGAGCTCATCCTGGTACTCAGTCCGGATAGCCTCCTCACGATCATCAAGCATGGCCTGAACGCCCTGAAAAAGAGGATGAAATTTGTCATTCTCCCCGGGTTTGAAACGTTGGCGGCAGGAACGGTTGACAAAGGTGATTTCACCTCGGTTATTGACCTCAAGGATCATATTGGGGTTTTCTTCAGGAATGGAAGCAAGGCGGCGCAAATCAACCGTTTCCTGTTCGTCTCGCGCAAGCCGGCGGATGCCGAGAACAACCCACGTCGCAAGCGGCAGAACCATCGCCAGTCCATAGAAAAAAAAATGATTTTCCCCGATGGCCGCGGCAAAATAGCCCGTCAGACCAACTGCAGCAAGAAGCAGAACAAGGAGATAAAAGAGAGTGGGGAAAATTTTGTTGCTGGCCGCCAATGTGACACCTGTCCCTCGTAATTCTTCAGTTGAACGGATAATCGCCACCCGGAAGCAAAGAGGAACAGTTATTTACTTGCAGCAGACTTTCCGCCCATACGTTTGCTTCCTGCATCATTATGCACGAAAAAAAACACTTTCTCAATTTTTTCGCATGAAAACAAATCAACGCTTCAACTTTCCCCGCCAGGTCGCCAGCCGAATACCTGAAAGAGCGAGCACGATACCGCCAACCTGAAGAGGAGACAAGGTCTGTCCCAGGAAAAGATGGCCCCAGATGCTGGTGAGAACGGGTTGAAGCAGCAGAAGGGTAGAGGCGATCGCCACCTCGACATGGGGAAAGGCGTGGATGATCAGCCACCATCCAACCACGGACGACAGGAACCCATGAAGCAAAAGCCAGACAAGGGCTGTTTTGCCGGGCAAAACCGGCGCCCCTTCTCCTGCCATCGCCAGATAAAGAAAAACAGAGGAAAAAAAGGCCACCCAGAAAAGAATCTGCTGGGCGGTGACCCGGTAACGGTCAAGAAAACGGAGAATAATGAGAAAAGAAGAATATGTTATGGCAGTCAACACCCCATAAAAAACGCCGCGCAACATATTACCGGCAACCCCTTTCGTCAGGGTAAGAAGACCGATACCAGCCAAGGCAAGCAGGCAGCCGGGCCAGAACCACTTCTGCAGTCGTTCGCGGAAAAAATAAACGGCCAGCAGCGAAACAATCAAAACCTGGAGATTCCCCATCAGTGTTGCAGGACCTGCGCCGAGGAAAATTATGCACCGGTGCCAGGACCAGAGATCAACGGCAAAAAAAGCACCGAGAACAATCAAGGGCACAATGGCCGTGGGAGATTGAAAAAAAATAAGCGCTCTACGGGAATCTTCGATTGCAGCGACAGCGGTTTCAGGAGACCGTATCGGCATCCGATCAAGGGGCCGAGTCCAGGGGTAGAGCAACAGCCAGATCAGGGCGGCAAAAAAATTACGGTAAAAGGCGGAAACAGTCGGTTCGACCCCGGACAAGGTCACAAATATGGCAGAGGTGCTGATGCAGAAGATGCCGGCAATGAGCTGAAGATACCATCGCAGCATGACTGATCACGGAACAAGGAGCGCAATGCGTGGCACGCCGACGCTCCGACGGATTTCAGGGGTTGAAGCGGCGATGAAAAGCCACCGCCTCGGCGTAAGTGATGGTGGAGCCACCGAAGATATCAAGTGCGCTGCCGATGGTGGCGTCAAGTATCCCCCTGCCGAGTAGAGCAATTTTTTCCATATCAGCGATATTTTTGACTCCGCCGGCGTAGGTCGTGGGAATTGGAGTCCATTTACCCAGTTTTTCAGCCAGTTCCTCTTCAATACCTGCGCATTTCCCCTCGACATCCACCGCATGAATCAGAAACTCGTGACAGAACGAGGCAAAATAGGCGAGTGTTTCCGGTGAGATAACCACTGAAGTGAATTTCTGCCAACGATCGGTGACTATAAAATATTCCCCATCCCGCTTGCGGCAGCTCAAATCGAGCACAAGTCGGTCTGCTCCCACAGCGGCTTTCATCTCCTGCAGCCGTTCCTCATGGATGCTGCCATCCTGAAAAACATAGGATGTGACAATGACGGAAGCCGCCCCACGGTCAAGCCAGGCCGGAGCATTTTCGGCAGTAATTCCGCCGCCGATCTGCAGCCCGCCGGGCCAGGCGGCCAGCGCCTCAGAAGCGGCAGCTTCATTGCCCGGACCAAGCATAATGACATGGCCGCCGCCCAAGCGGTCAGCCCGATACATTTTCGCGTAATAAGAAGAGGGATGGCAGGAGGAAAAATTGGTCCGCAGGGCAGAGTCGGAGGTATCGGAAAGTGTGGAACCAACGATCTGCTTGACGCAGCCGTTGTGCAGGTCGATACAGGGTCGAAATTTCATGATATTGAAGGATTTCCCGCCTGATTTCGTCTTTTCAGCCCGAAATCAGGCGGGGAAAAAATCAACCTTCCATGATAAGCAGGGTGGAAGGGTCGAGATTGAGACACTTGGTACCATCCAGTTGACCATCCTTCTTGATAATCTTCAGGGCGATACAGTTCTTTGCGGCATCAGGCTGCAGGAGAATAATGGTGTCAAACAGTTCATCCGCGGTGTGACAGGGGGCCGGCACACCGGCGGCACTCACCCGGTCATCGTCGCGATGGCAGACAGCGGAAAACCAGATGTTCAGATCAAGCCCTTGCACCAGATCACGCATTTGCCCGAGAACCTTCTCGGGAGTGGCGGAACAATCAAATCCGTCCACCAGCAGACAGTCCGGCTGGAAGATATTCTGATCAATAAGATCTTTCAGGCGCTCGCGCAGTTTTGCCACGCTGAAGCTCTCCTCGTTGAATGTCATGATCATGCGCCGGCTCATCAATTCATCGTGAACTCCAGCGGCATTCTGAAGCTTGCTCGCCTGGGCGATATCCTTGAAAATATCGTCATACCAGATTTTGGTCTTTTCGAGACTCTGGCCGATACTGACATGCAGCACCTTGTTGCCGCGAAGCATGCTGTCCAGGGCAATCTGCACCAGAATAGCGGTTTTTCCCAGACCGGCCCGGGCCATTACCAACCCCATCTGCGGGGCCGCATCCTTACCCTGATTCGCCGGGCTGAGAAGGCGAAGCGGATTCTTTTGAATCAGATCCTCTTTCAACATAGTCTTGTTCCCCCTTATTTACCCTGCTCTTTCTTTTTCTTGCGCAACTCTTCAATCAGACCTTCCGCAACATTTCTGGGCACCTGTTTGTAATCGGCAAATTCCATGGTGAATTCCGCCTTGCCCTGGGTCAGGGAACGAAGAACCGTGGAGTACCCGAACATCTCGGACAACGGCACCTCCGCCTCGACAACCGTATAGTCACCTTCTTCAAGGGTGCCGATGATGATACCGCGACGCTGGTTCAGGCTTCCCATGACCGACCCCTGGAATTCGGTCGGCCCTTCAACGGCAACCTTCATGATGGGTTCCATGAGGACCGGCTTCGCTTTCTGATACCCTTCCCGGAATGCGCCGATGGCGGCAAGCTGGAAAGCAACGTCGGAGGAATCAACCGCATGGTACGCACCGTCGTTGATGACACAACGGACGCCGTTGACCGGGAATTCGGCAAGAGACCCCTTTTCCAGACTTTTCTTAAAGCCCTTGTCGCAGGAGCTGATAAACTCACGGGGGATGACGCCGCCGACGATGCCGTCAACAAATTCGTACTCACCTTCTTCCAGCGGTTCCATGTAGCCTGCAACGCGGCCAAACTGACCTGAACCACCGGTCTGTTTCTTGTGGGTATAATTAAATTCGGCACGCTGGGTAATGGTTTCGCGGTAGGCAACCTGGGGAGCGCCCACTTGTACTTCGGCCTTGTATTCACGCTTCATGCGCTCGATGTAAACCTCAAGGTGCAACTCGCCCATGCCGGATATAATTGTTTCATTGGTCTCATGGTCGACAAAGGTCCTGAAGGTCGGATCTTCCTTGGTGAACCGGTTCAGCGCCTTGGACATGTTGACCTGGGCTTTGTTGTCCACCGGAATGATGGCCAGTGAGATAACCGGATTGGGCACATGCATGGAACTCATGGAATAACTGATGTCGCTGGAGGTGAATGTATCGCCGGAAGCGCAGTCAACACCGAACAGGGCGACGATATCGCCTGCGGCTGACTCTTCAATTTCCTCCATCTCATCCGAATGCATGCGGCAAAGACGCCCCACCTTTACCTTCTTGCCGGTGCGGCTATTGATAATGGTGTCACCTTTTTTCATGGTGCCCTGGTAAATACGAAGATAGGTCAGCTGCCCGTAACGCCCATCCTCCAGTTTAAATGCCAGACAGACCAGGGGATCTTCCGGCTTGGAGGTAAGAATCAGCTCCTGTTCGCCTTTTTCAAGATCAAGTGCGGTATTTTCAATGTCCATCGGATTCGGCATATACTGGTTGACCGCATTCAGCAGACACTGGACGCCTTTGTTTTTATAAGCGGAACCGATGAATACCGGGGCCAGCTCAAGGGAAAGTGTTCCCTTGCGGACCGCCTCGTGTATCATCGCCTCGGTGGGTTCGCCCTCAAGCACGGCTTCCATCAGTTCATCAGAGAACATGGAAACGGCATCCAGCATCTCTTCCCGTTTCTCCTTGGCCTCGTCGAGAAGATTTGCGGGAATATCGGCTTCCCTCATTTTTTCGCCGTTATCGCCTTCAAAATAAATTGCCTTCATCTTGACCAGGTCGACAATCCCTGCCATGTCTCCCTCGAGACCGATGGGAATCTGCATCATAACCGCGTTCAGATTCAACTTATCCCTGACCTGATTCATTACCCTGACAGGATTTGCGCCGGTACGGTCGCATTTGTTGATGAAAACAATACGCGGAACCTTGTAACGGCTCATCTGGCGATTTACCGTGATACTCTGGGACTGAACACCGCCGACGGAACAGAGGATAAGCACCGCGCCGTCAAGCACCCGCAGAGCGCGCTCAACCTCAATGGTGAAGTCGACATGGCCGGGAGTGTCAATGATGTTGATGGAATGGCCTTGCCAGCTGCAGTAGGTCGCCGCAGACTGGATGGTGATGCCTCTTTCCTTTTCCAGCTCCATGGAATCCATCTTGGCGCCGACACCATCCTTGCCCCTTACTTCATGAATGGCATGAATCCGATTCGTATAAAAAAGGATCCGCTCGGTAAGAGTCGTCTTACCGGAATCAATATGCGCGCTGATCCCGATATTACGCATTTTCGTTAAATCTTTTTGCATCTCTTTTTCCTCAAACGTTGTTGCTGACTGACCCCACCGGGGTGAAATTGACGCCCCCGCAAAATCGTCCCAGCCGGTCTGGCTTCGGAACTCATTGATTTCGCAGGGCAACTCCGGATCGTGCGGAGTATGGTTACAAGTCCATCAGAATTCAGGGTAGATAAACACTATTAAAAAAAACGGCCCTTAAATCAGGGCCGTTTACGAATTTCCGGATGGAAACAGGAATAAATAAATCAGATCATATCTGCTTGTCAAGCAAATTCACATCGAGGCGGCACCGAAAGAACGTTCGAAAAGCCCCTCAATGGCTTTTTTCCCGTCATCATTAAGATTTCTTGTTCCTGATCCGGTAATGGAATCGTATTCGATAGAGGGGGTATCGACTTCCCAGACGCCCTCCTTCCAGGTGAACCATTCTTTTTTCTCCTGGTCGAACACACTGACGGGGCGATTGAAGAGCCGCGCAAGCTCGACAGCCCAACCAGTTCCGCCCTTAACCGTGTTGTCCGCCATGATCTTACCCACGGCAAAAACCTGGTACCCCTTGTTAACCATATGGAAGATAGACTGCAGAACCTTGCGGATTTTCTTTTTCTCGTAGTAGGTTCGGTTCATCATCTTTGAGGCGAGTTCCATGCTGATGTCGCCCCTGACCAGCTCCTCTTCCGAAAGAATCACCACGTTTTTATCCCGGGTCGGCACATTCCCCTCATACGACAGGGTCACTTCCTGCAATCCCCATTTTTCCGCTGCCTCGCCAAAGGCAGTCTCAGCGCCTTTCAGGCCGCCACTATATAATGTACATTTCGTTTTTTCCACCATAACGTCCACACCCCTCTTGAATCGGCTTGCACCTTACAGGCGTCGGAAGGAGACAGTCTCCCCTTTGCTTCCCTCAGTCAATGTCAATCAATTCCCCAAAAAACCGCGCCGGTAAATCAAGCAGTTTTGTCCTAAGAAATCCGTCAAAAAAAATACCCGCTCACCATGCAATATAACTCTGTACGAATCATTTTTGCAACCTTTACTCTTTTCAGCGCCAAACACTTCAGAGAACAGCTTTCCTTTCCCAAATAGAGCAAAACCCAAAGAAGAAGGACGTTAATAATTCAAGCATGCCCCTTCTTTGTTTTTAATGAAAGGGTTATTCGTTTTCTCGGGATATCAATTTCCAGGACGCGAGCCATGAGCTGTTGCCCGACTTTAACGATTTCCGCCGGGTCCTTCACAAAGCGGTCGGCAAGCTGACTGATGTGAACAAGACCATCCTGATGCACGCCGATGTCGACAAAGGCGCCGAAACGAGTTACATTGGTGACGATTCCCGGGAGACACATCTCCGGGTAAAGATCCTCAATGGCATTGACCCCTTCCGCGAACTGAAAGACTGCGAACGATTTTCTCGGGTCGCGTCCCGGTTTTGCAAGTTCCGCGATGATGTCGCTTAGTGTCGGAAGCCCGACTGAATCGGAGACGTATTTTTCCAGACGTATTTTCTCCCTGACACACTCATTTCCTATCAATTCTGCCACAGAGCAGCCCAGATCCTTTGCCATCTGCTCGACAAGAGCATAGCGCTCAGGGTGGACACCGCTCGAATCAAGGGGATTCTTTGCGTTTCTGACCCGAAGAAACCCGGCACACTGTTCATAGGCCTTCGGCCCCAGACGAGGCACCTTCTTGAGTTGTTTCCGTTCAGCAAAAGGACCGTTTTCCTGCCGGTATCGGACAATGTTTCCTGCAAGCACGGGACCAAGCCCGGAAACAAAACTGAGTAACTGGACGCTTGCCGTGTTTACTTCCACCCCGACACTGTTGACGCAACTGACCACCACGTCCTCCAGGCTCTTTTTTAATTGGGCCTGATCAACATCATGCTGGTACTGCCCGACACCTATGGATTTAGGATCTAGTTTTACCAGTTCCGCCAGGGGATCCTGCAAACGACGACCGATGGATACGGCGCCGCGAACCGTGACATCATGATCAGGAAATTCCTCACGGGCCGCATCCGAGGCCGAATAAATTGAAGCGCCGCTTTCATTGACCATGGTGATGATGATATCCGGAGAAAGACCCAGACCGCGGACAAAGGCCTCTGTTTCGCGGCCGGCTGTGCCGCTGCCGATGGCAACGGCTTCCAGTTTGTACGTCTCACAGAGTCGGCGGAGCGTGTCACCCGCCTGGCGCAGTTTTTCTCCACCATGAGTCGGGTAAATGGTCGTATAATCGAGAAGTTGCCCCTGCCCGTCGAGGCAGACCAGTTTCGCGCCTGTCCGGAACCCCGGGTCAAGCGCCATTAAACGTTTCTCGCCAAGCGGTGAGGCAAGTAACAGCTCACGGAGATTTTCGGAAAATACGGCGATCGCCTCCCCGTCCGCCTGGGACTTCAGGTTGTTGCGCAGTTCATTTTCAAGCGACGGTGCAAGCAATCGTTTATAACCGTCCTCCGCAGCCGATGCCACCTGTTTCCCGGCAAAATCATTTTGCCGAATGAATCTATTCAGCAGGTACTGAATTCCTTTTTCCTCCGAGGGACGAATTGACAGGGTGAGAATCTTTTCCCGCTCACCGCGCAACATGGCGAGCAGCCGGTGACTTGGGGCTTTGGCGGCTGGTTCCCGCCAGTCAAAATAGTCCTTGAACTTTGCCCCGATCTCCTCATTCTTTTTGACCAGTTTCGATTGAACGATGCTTTCCCGGCCAAAAAGTTGCCGTAACCCGGTTCGGACTTCGGCATCTTCGCTGATCCATTCAGCGATAATGTCCCGGCAGCCCGCCAATACTTCATCTTCGTTTTCACAGCCCTTTTCAGGGTCAATAAAAGCCGCAGCGTTAATCCTTCTCTCGTCCCCGGCAAATATCTCCCGGGCCAGGGGCTCAAGGCCTTTTTCCTTGGCAATCGTCGCTCGGGTGCGGCGTTTCTGCCGGTATGGCAGGTAGATGTCCTCCAGTGTCGCAAGATCCGGAGCAAGACTGATCTTGTTCTTGAGTTCATCTGTGAGCAAATCACGTTCAGCAAGAGAGGCAGCGACGGCCTGCCGCCTCTTGTCAAGCTCGGCGAGTTTTTCAATCCTGTCCCGCACCGCAGCGATGACCGTATCCTCAAGGGAACCGGTCGCCTCTTTCCGGTACCTGGCAATAAACGGCACCGTTGCCCCCTCTTCAAGCAAAGCGGCAACCGCTGACACCTGCTGCTCCCTGAGATGCATTTCCGCGGCAATGATTTTATTATATTGGTTCATCTTATACCTGATATCCTGATGAGAATTGTTCAAAAAACAGCATGATCGAATATTACAATGGGAATGTTAACACATTCCACCGGCACATGGTAAAGTCAAGAGCCTCAAACGGCTCATAGAAAATATAACAGATCCGGTCCGAGCTGGAAAAACTACCCCACAGCTTGACTCTCAAATTATTAAAAAAATGAGAGACAAACAGGATTGACATGAATTGATTAAGGCCTATTCTGTTTGTCTCTCATTTTCATTAAGATATTGACACCTATCCACCTTGACGCTAATATTATGCAAAATTTGCGCATCAAAACAGCACGGGAGTTGTGACATGGAGTTCAATTTAGAAAAAGCTGTCAACTATCATTACGGCAAATTCCCGCCTACGAATCTTGATTATGGGAAATTTGTAGAGCCGCTCATAAAAGCAACTGATGCTGTGGCTCGTTACGATCAAATGTTAAAAAATATGCATAACAGCGAAATACTGCTGGCCCCCCTGCGAAACCAAGAGGCCGTCATATCTTCAAGAATGGAAGGCACAATAAGCACCATGGATGAAATTCTTAAATATGAGGCAGATCATGACACTGAAACAGATAACACTACAAATGTAAGATCTGAGGTTATTGAAACCATTCTTTATCAAAGAGCATTAAAAGCTGCACAAAAAGCGATGGAAGATGGCTATCCATTATCTCAATCTTTAATCAAAGGCATTCATCAGCGGTTGCTGTCTTTTGGACGTGGTGCCGCAAAATCTCCAGGTGAGCTCAAGAAGGAACAAAATTACTTGGCGGATAAGTTGAAAAAAGAAATATTATTCGTCCCCATTACTCCTGAGAAATTACAAGATGGATTGGACAACCTATTCGAATATATCGAGAAAGGCACACATCCCGCATTGGTCAAAACAGGCATTATCCATATTGAGTTTGAGGCGCTACATCCATTTAAAGATGGTAATGGGCGAATTGGTCGCATGTTAATTGCATTAATGCTCTGGTCGTCAGGAACAATGTCTGCCCCTCATTTTTTCATAAGCGGATACCTGGAAGACAATAAAGACCTCTACGTCGACACAATGAGAAGGGTCTCACAGCATGGTGAATGGGAAAACTGGTGTTCTTTTTTTCTGGAAGCAGTTGAGCAGCAAGCTATAAGAAACCTCACCATAGCGGAGAACATAAAAAACCTTTACGAGGAAATGAAAACCGTTTTTTCAGATGCTCTTTCTTCGAAATGGAGCGTTAATGCCTTGGATTTTGTTTTCACAAATCCAGTATTTCGGAACAACAAATTTACAACAAACAGCGGCATCCCCACAGCCAGTGCAGCGAGATTCACAAGGATACTACTAGAAAAAAAATTGATCCGGACAATAGAAGAAGCATCTGGAAGAAGACCAGCATTATATTCTTTCGAGCCACTACTGCAGCTCGTCAGAGTTTAATTTGAAAACAGCTACCCCCTGAATCAGTCAGTGGCACTGTCCGCTTTGGCAATGGGTTGCTCGGCGTTGGACCTACTATTGGGAGCCGAAAAAAAGCCTCAACAAATGCCCCCAAACTTACTGGCTTATAGCATATCAAAACGGATTTTAACGGACAACAGAAAAAAGAAAAGCCCTTATTTCTAAGGGCTGAGGACTAAACCGAACATTGTCGGATTATGTGCTGGTGCTCGCCGGTCCCTCTTAATTACATGGTTCGCTTTTATTGTGCAGGATTTGGCATGGTTGAACGAAAAATTGGCTTAACGCTTTTCCAAGATTTTGAATCATGTGCTGCATGCCATAAATCATAATTCTTTTGGAGATTCAGCCATAACTCAGGAGAAGTATCAAAAGCTCGGGATAAACGTAAAGCCATATCAGGCGTGATTGCTCCTCGGCAGTTAATAATTTTCGACAAGGTCTTCCTTGATACACCAAGAACTGAAGCCATATCCTGGATGCTTATGGATAATGGTTTTAAATAATCTTCCTTCAGAATATTGCCTGGATGGGTGGGTTGTCTTTTCTTTGAAACCATGAGACACCTCCTAGTGATAGTCGTCATAATCAACTATAAATGCGTCACCATTTTCGAACTCGAAAATGACTCGCCAATTCCCTGAAACGCGCACTGAATATTGACCTTTTCTGTCGCCACTCAAGGAATGTAAGTTTGATCCTGGGTAATTCATATCTTTCAAGTCATTTGCTGCATTAAGCCGGTCCAAAATTCTTTCCAACTTGCCGGCATGTTCAGGCTTAATGCCTTTTTTTGTTCCGGAATAGAAAAATTGTTCCAGTCCTTTATGTTGAAATGATTTGATCATGCGCAAATTGTAACCCAACAGGTTACGCCTGTCAAGTTACAATTTCTCAGCGAACGAGCCTGTAGAAAAAGCCGTTTTTGCGATACCCGCCATGTCGCATTGAACCCAATTCCGAGAATATCCCGGTATCTGTCAATCCGGATTCCGAGCTTCAGCAATTTGGCTTATTCAGCTCATTTCTATTGTTATTTTGTCACTTTTCTGCCCTTTCAGGGCTGTTTCCGCCTGATTCCGCTTCTACGCAAATCCTTCTCCAAACCGGTGGAGCTTTTTCATGTTATGAACCACACAGAATAGGTTCCATTGGCTGTTCACCTTCTCTTTTCCGCGAAGAGTAAATCGATCAAGACCCATTGCCCGGCATATGTGAGCAAAGGGCGGCTCCGCGATTGCCAGCCGCATCGCATACATGGCCCGGCCAATCGTAGAATCTATCGCTTGAACTCAGCGGCTGGCCAACAAAGCTTACCGCGTCAGCGCCGCCTCGCTTTTTCCAGTCCGCTGAAGTGACTTGTTAAATTTCAATTAAATTAATTTAAAAATTAAAAAATTGATATTTTTACAAAAAAACCAAAGTTTCATGACTAACAATACAAAATAATTTAAATAATAACATTTACGTGCAAGAAGAAGTTTATTAAGAGTAGCACGACAATATATCTAAACAAAATTAATATTACTCGATGGAATGGATACAATTTTGTCAAAATTAAGCATTTTGCTGCAACGTAATTGCCCGCATGCGGCATTCAATTTATTATCTCGATTTGCAAAAAACAACTCTACTTCTACTCCTTTACCACGCAAATAGTTCCCAGCATCGATAATGTTACCATCACTACAAGCTTTATACTTTTGACACGAAGTTTCATTGTATGTAGACAGCTTAACAATTCTACATTTTTTGTTTTGCATTATAAAAGCAACTATTTTTTCTAAATGGTCAATTGAATTATTTACTCCTAAAATCATTGGGAAGTTATATCTAATTAGTGATCCTGTTTTACAAGCATATCGATCTAAATGTTCAACCAATTGACTTAGTGATGATGAATTTGGGATAATAGATTTTCTAATTGTATCATCAATATTTAATGTGCTTAATTGAACTCTTATTTCAATTCCTTCATTTATACTCAATATAGCTATATCATCTAAAGATTTTAAATTCACCCCGATTGTCGATAAGCCATACCTAGTAACAATTTTTGAGTACAAATTGTTTGTTTCAATTATTGATTTAATAATAGGATTTATATTTGCAAGAGGATCTCCATTTCCCATAAAAACAACTAATACAATTGTGTCTGAATCAATATACCTGATACCATCATTGATCAAAATATTAATTTGAGCAATTATTTCGTATGCAAAAAGGTTACGTTCAAAGGATGGAGATGAATAAGTACATTCACATATTTTGCACCCAAGATTACAACCTGCACTAGTAGATATGCATATATCATATCTATTTAGTTCCTTTCTGTAAAAGCTGCTAGCTTCAAAAGTTGCATCTCCATTCATCGTCTTGAAGATGTATTTTTTGGAAAAATCATCTTTTGCAGTAACAGTTGATAATAAAATTTTTTTAGACATATCTATATTATCATTTTGGGCAATTATTTTGACATCGACGACTTTCTTCTATAATACAATATTCTTGGCATCTATTTTTAATTATTTCTTGAATGCCATTATCATAACTCTTAAACGTTTCTAACAAAAAATTTCTAATATCGACAACTGATTTGTTCTTGTCAATTAATAAACAGTATTTTTCTTCACTTCTCTTCCAGACATCATTGAAGTATTCTTTGTACGCATTAAATACTATACTATTTTGCTTGTAAACCCCAACAGGGCCAATATTTTTATCCGATTCTTGACTTAAATAATATGATAGATATGCTTCTTTGTCTGTAAACTCAAATCTAAACAAGGGAGCCTCATCATGTAGGCATATATGAATAGTTAATTTAGTTTTATTTTTGCAAATTAAAATTGCCTTATAAATTGAATTAATAATTTCTTCTTTTAATATAATTGTCGATTTATTTTCGTAATTTTTTAATTGCTCGTATCTAGCTTCTATGTTTTTTTCAACACCTGGGTTCATGAGAAGAAGTTTTATTACTAAACTTACTGAGTCTTTGATGTCAGATACAGCATTATTTAAAAAGTTAACACCAGATGTCGACATAAAAGAATAAGTGCTAGTTGATCCGAATTCTTTTTTTTGCCTAAGCAGCAAATCTTTGCTTTGATTGTAATAGGTTTTTTCTGGAGCAAACATACGATCTTTTTCGTTTATTTCTTCCAGCACCTTAAATGTATTTTCTTTTACTACATTACTTAATTCTTCTCTTAATACTCCAGAAGATATAGCTTTTTGAAAATTTTGATCGATATTTTCTAGCAATAAATCTTTCTCGCCTTCTTGTTTCAGTTCCTGAATTTTCTGCAAAACTAGATAATTTCCAATGAACAGAATAAAGACTGGGATTAAGCCAGCACACACATTTAACAGCAAAGTAACTAATTGATATGACTTCGGACTAGTATCCGCCGCAGGAGAATTTACGCCAATAAATACATATAAAATAACGAGAAATGCGATTAGAGGCAAAGATGCCCAAACAGTAACAACATTTGTAGCTTTGATTATTTTATACTTATCTTCATTCTTCATATATTTAGCTCTCTGAATCTAAAATTTAACTTGCGTTTCATCTTCTCGATGCAGGAATCATCAGCCTTTTCCGTCCGGCCATGAAAATAGGCAACCTGCCGGATCTCGGTCTTTTCCGGAAACCGCAGACATTGTGTTCTGAGTGTGCAGGGCAGACAGGCTGATTTCGGCCCCTTGAACCGTATCGAACGCAGTCCCTTGGTAACAACATTGCCACCGCTCCGGTACAGTCGTTTTCCTGCCGGGCAAAGGCAATAGCTCATGTCATCAGCAAAGGTGAAATCTTCCGTGGTAAAGAGAGTGCTCCGGCCTTCGCGCTTCGCCCGTTCCTTCCGGCTTCGTTCTTTATACCGGCCAACTTCGGCAAACCTGGGATCACGTTTCCGGAACCGGGTGTCCGCCACATAGGCGTCGATCTCTTGTCCATACAGCATCTCCATGTTTTTGCCGCTGTGGAATCCACTGTCTGCTGTCAGTTTTGTTTCACTGAAAACGTTGTCGTTCTTGCCGATTGCCTGGAAATTCTCCCGCGTGCCGTCAATCATCGGTTCAAGCAGATCATGCTCCTGACCCTGGCCGAAGGCTTCGGCATGGACAATGATCTGATGCTTGCCGTCAACAGCCGTCACCCCGTCATACCCCTGGATAACTCCCTTGGAGGTCTTCATCTTGGCGGAATCGTTATCCGTAATGTTGCTCTTGCGCGGCTTGCCGGTCTTGCCCGGCTTGTCATCGTTGTCACCCAGCCAGTTTCTTATTTTCGAGAGCCTCTTGCGCAGGGTTTCCACATACTTCTCATCACGACTGGCTATCGCTACTTCTGTCTGACTTTGATCGCTGATGTGATGCCGTTTTACCATCGACTCAATGGCCTTCTCCATCTTGGCCGCCTTCTTCTGGAAGTCAGCTTTCGTGCCGCTCCACTGCTTGGCGGCATTGGACGGCAGTTTGCAACCGTCGATGGCAAACATCTCTTTGCCGATCAGTCCCATTTCGTCACACAGAAGCAGCACTTCCCGGAAGATGGCAATGGCCTCATTATCCATGGAGGAAATGAAATCGGCGATGGTGGTGAAGTGAGGTCTGGTATTAGCGGAAAGGGCCATGAAGATGACATTCTCTTCGCAGCACTGGGCGACCTTGCGGCTTGAGGTAATGCCTCTGGAATAGGCAAACAGGATAATTTTTAACAGGATGCGGGGATCAAAAGCGGGGGCGCCGGTTTCATCGTTCTTAAACCGGCCGTCCATAAACGAGAGATCAAGCTCATGGTCGACAAGATGGCTCAGGGTGTATTCAAAGGTTCCCGGCTGGATCTGTTTGGAAAACATCACCGGGATCAACTGACCTTGGGCATAGGAATAAGGTTTGTATTTGGCCACTGCAATTCCTTGTGCTGAAGTTAAGCGGTCGTCCTCCTATTGTCTGCTGTAAAATTACAATAAAATCGCCGGAATTGCCCATGTTTTATCAATGATTTTACCTTTTTCTACAGGCTCAACGCCAAGGGTAACCAGCGGCGGCCGCTGAACTAGACCGCGATTAGCGCAACGCTGCTCCCCGCCCCGGCAAGGCCGAGTCTCAGGGTAAGTCAGCACAGCACAGCATGATGAAGTCCCCGGGCTCAGGAGATATGGTAAATCTGTATATACCTGCTATACAGACCCCTCACCTCTTGATCTTTTTCACCGTTGTTATGACAAAATAGACCATGCCGGTCAGGATGATGATGGTTGCGCCGGCCGGAAAATCAGGCTGGTAACTGATGGCAAGTCCGCCGGTTGTGCAGATAAAACAGAGGACAATGGACGCAGCCATCATCTGCCACAACCGGCGCACCAGTTGCCCGGCCGCAGCCGCGGGCAGGGTGAGCATGGCAACCACCATGACAATCCCCACCACCTGGACCAGCAGCACCACGGTGAGGGCGATCATCAGAAGAAGGAGCATTTCAAAAAGATCAACCTTCACCCCGCTGATCCTGGCGAACTCCTCGTCAAAACAGATGGCAATCAGCTTGTTGTAAAAGAGAAGCACAACAAGGATAATAATCAGGTCAAGCCCGGCGATGAGAATGAGATCCTTTTGCGAGACCATGAGGATGTCGCCGAAAAGATAACTCATCAGGTCCTCGTTGTACCCGCCTGTCTTGCTGATGAAAAAGATACCCACCGCCATGCCGACGGACCAGATGGCGCTTAAAACGGTATCCTCCCGCTGGCTTGTGTAATGTTTGACAAGTGCGATGGTGAAGGCCGCAAGCAGAGCGGCAATCACCGCCCCCTGCAGGGGGGTGATTGCAAAACCGTATTCTTTCTGGAGAAAACGGGCCGCTCCCATGCCGCCCAGGGTGCAGTGGGAGATTGCCCCGGCAATATAGGTGATGCGGCGCACCGTGACATAGGAACCCATGATGCCGCAGGCGATGGAGGACAGCACCCCGGCCAGAAAGGCGTACTGGAGAAAGGTGTATGTCTGCAGATCACTTAGAAATTGACCCATGTATGTCCTTTTTCGGAACAGCGATGATCGTGGCGGATGATGGCCAGATCCTTGCCGTAAATTTCCTGGATATTGGTGCCGTCGATTTCGCTGGTGGGATGGATGTGAACCACCTTGTTGACGCAGACGACGGAACCGACGTATTTGGAAACAAAACCGACATCATGGGAAACCACGAGAATGGTCAGTTTTTCATTTAATTTGGAAAGCAGATTATACAGATTCTGTTCGGAGAAACTGTCCACATTGGCGGTGGGTTCGTCAAAAAAAAGGAGTTCCGCCTGGGTGGAAAGGGCCCTGGCAATGAGGGTGCGCTGGCGTTGGCCGCCGGAGAGGTCGGCAAAAGCCATTTTGCGTTTGTCATATAAGTCGACATCATTTAAGGCATCAAAAGCATGCTGTTTGTCTTCCCTGGAAAAACGGCCGCCCCAGGATCTGCCCACCCGGCCCATCAGGACCACATCAAGCACGGAAACAGGAAAGAGCGGATCAAAGATCCGGTGCTGGGGCACATAGCCGATACGGTATGACGCCTTTTCAGGTGACGTCCCGAGCACCGTGATGGTGCCGCAGTCCGGTTTCAGCAGGCCGAGCATGAGGCGCAGCAGGGTTGTTTTGCCGCCGCCGTTTGGTCCGACAATGCCGATCATCTCCTGTTCCTTGATGGTGAAGGTGACATCTTCAAGGATGGGATGGCTGTCATAGGAAAAACGCATGTTTTTGATATCAATGACGGTTTTTTTCATAATCACCAATATTAACCACAAAATAAGGCAGACACCAACAAGTTTATTTTTCTCGTTGTGAAAGGGGTGACTGTCTGATTTAATGAGGAAAGAAAGCTGCGGGAAAGGGGAAATTCTATCAATCTATTTCAGAAATCAGGTGGAAATTGCTGTGCAAAAAAAAATAAAACTGACAAGCACGGTCAAAGCAGCCGGTTGAGCGGCCAAAATCAGTCCGGGGGACCTGGACAATATTTTGTGCGGCTTGAATATCCCGACCGATCCCAATCTCATCGTTGGAACAGACGGCTGTGATGACGCCGGTGTCTATCGTTTGAATGACGAATGCGCCCTGATCCAGACGGTGGATTTTTTCACCCCCATTGTCGATGATCCGTATCGTTTCGGCCAGATCACCGCGGCCAATGCCTTGAGCGACGTCTATGCCATGGGCGGCAAACCGCTGCTCGCCATGAACCTGGTGGCTTTTCCGTTGGCGGATATGGACAAATCCGTGCTGCAAGACATTCTGCGCGGGGGGCTTGAAAAAATAACCGAGGCCGGGGCGCTGCTGGTCGGCGGTCACAGCATCGAGGACAAGGAACTGAAATACGGGCTTTCCGTCACCGGCCTCGTCCACCCGGACAAGGTGATGCTCAATTCCGGGGCGCGTCCCGGCGACCTGCTGCTTTTGACCAAGCCGCTCGGCACCGGAATCCTCTCCACCGCCATCAAGGGCGGGCTCGCCGGGGAAGAGCTCGAGGTGCTGATTACTGAATGCATGATCACCTTGAACCGCGTTGCCGGCGAGGCCATGGCTGAGATCGGGGCGCATGGATGCACGGATATAACCGGTTTCGGCTTCATCGGCCATCTGTTTGAAATGGCCCATGCCTCAAAGGTGTCCATCGAAATTGACTGCGCCGCCGTGCCGCTGCTGCCGCAGACACTTGATTTCGCCGCCATGGGCATCATTCCCGAAGGGGCCCATAAGAACAAACAATTTTATCAAAAATGGGTGGCAAGCAGTCTGGAAGAGCTTGATCCGCTGGAGATGGTTTTTTATGATCCGCAAACATCGGGCGGCCTGCTCATTGCGGGCACCCCGGAACAGATTCGCGCCATTGAAGAGAAGATCCGAAGTGAGGGAAAAATGCCATGCGCAGTTATCGGCACGGTGAAAGGCGGGGAGGCGGGAAAAATTGTGCTGCGGTGAGGAGAGGGGAAGACTGAAGAAATAACCTTCCCCTACATTGTAAATTTTTGGAATTATTTACTTTGGGCTTTCGAGAGGAAGGCTTGGAAAATTTTCCCGAAAACGGAGCTCACTTTCCTGCATGAGCTTCTTGCCTTCAGCGATTTCCTTATTGCCTGTCTCTACCTGGTTTTCCCCGTCCTTGAGATCTTCCTCGGCAGATTTAACCAGTTTTTCACCATTCTTGACCCGCTTCTCTCCTGTCTGTATCAGTTTTGAGCCTTTCTCCCATTCCAAGGCAAGCTGATTTCTCAGGTCAACCTTGGTTTGGAGATCTTCAGCATGACCTCTCATAAGATCGGCAGTACTAGGCTGGCTTGCACAACCTGCCAGTACATACATTGAAAATCCGGCAGCCAAGCAAAAAGACGCAAAGGATTGTTTTCTCATAAAGTTACCTCTAATATTGGAATCTGAAAGGGGAAAGGCGGGGCGGGAGGCGAATCGTTAAGATCGGCGACAGGTAGCTGTTTTTTGTCCATCTCCACCAAAATGTATAACGCATTTTGTTGATAGTAATTCTTATTTAGTATTTTTACTATAAAAAGTCAAAAGGAATCAGTGATGCAAGAGATTTTTCTTTAAATTAAAATGAAGGCAAGGCTACTTCCTGGCGGCAAGAACGATGTCGATCAGGGGATCTAAGAAAAAATAGCGGCCTATCAAAAAAAAGGCAATTGACAGGAGGGCGGCGGCGGGAACGGTGATCAACCAGGAGGTGAAAATCTTTTTTATCACTGATTTGTTGATGCCGCCTAAACCGCGGGCAAGCCCGATGCCCATGATGGCGCCCACCAGGGTGTGGGTGGTGGAAACCGGCAGGCTCAGTCTGGTGCAGATAAGGACGGTGGCGGAGGCGGCGATATCTGCGGCCACCCCGCGGGAAGGGGTGATTTCTGTTATTTTTGTGCCCACGGTGGTCATGACCTTGTGGCCATAGGTGGCAAGCCCTAAGACAATGCCGGCCCCGCCCATCACCAGGATGGGAAGCGGCACTCCCACCTTCATCTCCACCGTGCCGTGCTGGATAATATGGGCAATGGCGGCAAAGGGACCGATGGCATTGGCCACATCGTTGGCTCCATGGGCAAAGGCAACGGAGCAGGAGCTGATGATAACCAGCGGTACATAGATTTTTTCCACCGCTTCAAGCTGTCTGGAAATGGACTGCTTTTCTTTGCCTTTCAAAGAGCTACTGATCCAGATGCTGGAAAAGGCGGCACAGAAGAGACCGAAACCGACGGATATGATGATGGAGTTGGTGCCGGTAAGCCAATCGAGGCCGCCGATGACATGGCTGAGTCCTTTATAAATGGTGGCCAGGGTGACAACGGTGACAAGGAGAAAGACAATGGGCGGCGAATAGAAACGGGCCGCCTCGGCCGGGCGCTCTCGCCCTAGAATAGCCTTGGTGATAAAGGTAAAAAGTAAATAACCCAGAATACCGCCGACCACAGGAGAAATAAACCAGCTGGCGACAATCTGGGTCATCTTGTGCCAATTGACCGCGTTCCAGCCGGCGGCGACGATACCAAAACCGGCCACTGCGCCGACAATGGAGTGGGTAGTGGAAACCGGCATGCCGGCCCAGGTGGCGAAATTGAGCCAGAAAGCGGCGCAGAGAAGGGCCGCGGTCATGCCGATAATCATCAGGGCAGCGGCTTCTCCGTCGCGAAGACCGGGAAGCGAAGCGATGGTGCTCGGATTGACGATACCTTTGCGCACTGTTTCCGTGACGCTTGAGCCGACCAGCACCGCACCGGCAAACTCGCAGATGCCGGCGGCAACGATTGCCTGCCGAATGGTCAGGGCCTGGGAGCCGACGGCATCCGCCATGGAGTTGGCCACATCGTTTGCTCCGATGTTCCAGGCCATGTAAAAGCCGATGAGTCCTGTGAAAAGTATGATATAAACTTCCATGAATAAACCTTTGTTAAGGAACTGAAGGGAAGTGCTTTGACGGGCTGCTTTTTTTACTTGGCAATCATCGCCCGGAGATAGTCGCCGGCGTTTTCCGCCTCATTAGCGATGGAACCGATTTTCAGCAGCATTTTTTCGTAGAAGAGAATATCGAGGACGCTCACCTTGCCCTCAAGCTGGAAGATATTGATGCTGAGGTCACTGGCCAGCCGGTCGGCTTTCCATTCCTCCTTGCCCAGGTCCTTGATAAGGTCAAGAACCTGTTTTGCTTCAGCGCCGCCGAAGGAGGCTTCGGCGAGGTTTTTCAGTTCCACCGCAGCGGTAAGCAGGGTGCCGCTGACCTGGAACATCTGGTCGACCAGGTCAAAAAACTGGTCCTGGATATCCGGGTGGATGCGCGTTTTGCGAATCGTCAGGATGACGGCAAAATCCTCGGCATAATCAGCCATTTTCTCCTGGCATTCGAGAAAACCGTCCAGTTCCTGTCGGTCAACCGGCAGAAAATAACGCCTGGTCAGGTTTTCGTGGATATCATGTTTAATCTTGTCCGCCTCATGTTCTATGTTGGAGACCTTGTCGCGCAGTTCAGTGAGCAGCGGATAGTTTTCGTGGGCCAGAGCCTCCATCAGGGGTTTGATCATTTCCACACACTCGTGGACCTTTTTGGCATGCAGAACAATCGGGCCGAAAGGTGATTTGCGAAACAGGTTCTGGATAATCGCCATGTTTTTCTCCTCTGCGCGTTTACAAAAAGAAGCCTTTGCATTAAAGAAGGCTTCGAGTTATTCGAAGTTTTTGTCAAGGGGTGTCATTTTTAGATTAGGGACAAATTATCATGAAAAGTGCTGAAAATTCAAGTAATGAATCATATTTATCCCTTCCGTCCCATGGGGGGTTCATCCAGATGGATGTCCGGGCCGGGTTTCCCGCAAAAAACCTGGATGGAATGAAAGAGTCTCTTGACCGGCTGTCACCCCCGGCGGGGTCCCTTATTGTCCTTCCTGAACTCTGGGCTGCCGGGTTCGTCTATGAAGAACTGGACGGACATGCGGCAATGACGGATGGGATGCTTTCAGAACTCGCCGCACTTTCGGCCCGATACCGGATATGTCTGGCCGGCTCTTTGCCCGAAAAAACAATCAGCGATGGAAAGGCTCGGTATTATAATACCCTCTATTTTTCCGGACCGGAAGGTCTGCAGGGGTCGTACCGCAAGCAACAGCTTTTTGGGCCGATGGAGGAAGACCGCCACTTTACCGCCGGGAAGAATCCGGCTCCCGTTGCAACGCCATGGGGAATGGCGGCGGGTCTTGTCTGTTATGATCTCCGTTTCCCACAGCTTGCGGAAAGCCAGGTGGCGCGTGGTGCCGCAGTCATCGCGGTCAGCGCTCAGTGGCCTGCGGCACGGATAAACCATTGGCGCATTCTTCTCCAGGCCCGGGCCATCGAAAACCAGGCCTATGTTATTGGCTGCAACCGTTGCGGCATAACGGGAAACACTGTTTTCGGCGGCCATTCCATGATCGTCGCGCCGGACGGCTCCATACTTGCCGAGGCCGGCGAGGGTGAAGAAAACGGTCTGGCCCCCCTTGATCCTCTTCTTTTTCAGACAATCCGGGAAAAATTCCAGACAGCAGCGCATACTCCGTATCGTTTTCCGGACCAGGACAAGATCTGCGATCTGCCGGTTCTGCTGGAGAAGGTCTCTTGGTACCGACGATGCGGCAGAAGGATGGTTTTCACCAATGGTTGTTTCGATATTCTCCATGAAGGTCATGTCACCTATCTGGAGGCGGCACGCAGGCAGGGGGATTATCTCGTGGCGGGACTTAACAGCGATGCCTCGATCAGGGCCATAAAAGGCCCGGATCGTCCGGTCAACAACGAAACAAGCCGGGCTCGTCTACTGGCAGCCCTTGGCTGTGTTGATCACATTGTTTTGTTTTCCGACGAAACACCGCACGCGCTTATTACTTCCCTTATGCCGGATGTCTTGGTGAAGGGTTCCGACTGGCCGGTGGAAAAAATCGTAGGTGCAAAAGAAGTACTGGCTGCAGGGGGTGAAGTGAAAACCATTGAACTGGTGGGGGATTTTTCCACCACCGGATTGATTAAAAAAATCAGAAAACTGTAATGACCACCAAATACTTCACGACCGCCTTCCTCGCATGCTATTGAGAGGAAGACCAGCTTACCGTGAGAACGAAGTGACTCTTGTTTTATGGGAAGCAACTCTCGTTGTTGACCTTGTCATCCATAATCCTGTATGATTATTTAGAAAAAGCTTTCATTTATATTTTCATTCCGGAAAGTTGCAGACATGGCCCAAGCAAACGAAATTACCAGCAAGAAAATCTGGCGGCCCTTCATCCTCAATGTAAGCTTGGTCATTCTTCTGATGATTCTTGGCATCTTTATCGGCCTTTTCCTCAACAATAAGCGTCTGATAGAGAACGAACTGCAAATCCGGGCCCGTTCCCATTTCAACAATATCGTCATCACACGGCGCTGGAATGCCATGCATGGTGGCGTCTATGTCGAAAAAAAACCAGGTGTGGTTTCCAATCCCTATCTGGAAAATCCCGACATCATCTCCATTGACGGCAAGGTTTATACCAGGAAAAATCCGGCCCTGATGACCAGGGAGATTTCGGAAATCGCGGCTCAGGAAGGAATTTACCAGTTCCATATTACCAGTCTTCAGCCGCTTAATCCCAACAACGCACCGGATGACTTTGAAAAAGAGGCGCTCACCTCCTTTGCAGCAGGCATCAAGGAGGTATTCCACAAGGAACGTCAGGGTGACCGGGTTTTCTTTCGTTACATGGCGCCGCTCTTTACCGAAGAATCCTGCCTGGCCTGCCATGCGAAGCAGGGTTACAAGGTTGGTGATGTGCGAGGCGGTGTGAGCGTCACCTTTGATATCGCCGAAACCGAAAAAAACCTGAAGCTGCAAAGTATCATCCTGCTCCTTCTTTTCTGTGCGGTCATCTCTCTGCTGCTGGGCATCATCTATTTCTATATTTTCAAGCTCATCCGTCAACTGACTGCTGCACAGGAGAAAATCCAGAGCATGGCGATCAGCGATGAACTGACAGGGCTCTACAATCGCAGATATTTTTTTGAACGTTTTGATGAAGAGTTGACCCGCTCCGTTCGGAAAGGCCATCATGCAAGCTGTATCCTGCTTGATATCGATCATTTCAAGAAAGTCAATGACACCTACGGTCACATGGCTGGAGATGAAGTTCTCAGGGCCATCGGAGTGCTCCTGAAAAGCAGCAGCCGCCGGGCAGACGTCGTTGCCCGCTACGGCGGAGAGGAGTTTATCATCCTGTTGCCGGAATGTAAAAAAGAGTGTGCTGCCGCTGCGGCGGAAAAACTGCGGGAGATTATCGCCCGGCAACCAATTCCACTGACCGGCGGCAGGGAACTGATGATGACGGCAAGTTTCGGGGTGTCCAGTTTCTCTCCGGAAAAGCTCAAGGAAATCAGCCAGCCCTCACTTTTGATCAATGGAGTGGATCAGGCCCTCTACCGGGCCAAGGAAAATGGCAGAAACCGGGTGGAGGTGGAGGATGGCTGAGTCTGTTAATTGAAGTTGAAAAAGTCATGTTTTTGGGATATCTCTATTGAAGAACGACCGGACAAGATGGTCAGCATCCTGCTGGCTTTTTGTTGGATTTATTTTTCTGGTTTGACAAATGATGAACATAAAAAGGGGAACCTCATGAAAAAAACAGCTTTTATGCTTTTTCTGGCCTTGTTCGTTTTTTCCTGGATGGGGGCGGTGTCTGCCTCTGATGATCTCAAGGTGGAGACGCCTGGGCAGAAGGGGAAACTCACTTTTCAAACGCTCAATGAAGGCAAGGTGCTTGTTTCCGTCTTAAATGACGAGGGCGATGCCATCCTTGGTTTGCAAAAGGAAGATTTTCTGATCACCAAGGGTCCGAAAAAGGCGGAAATCATCTCGGTTGAAGATGAAAAGGAACAGCGGGACATCGGGCTCAATGTGGTCCTGGTGGTGGATAATTCTTATTCCATGAAATTACGCAAGGCCGTCAATCCGGTGCTTGCCGCCCTCGATGAATTTCTCTCCCTGGTCCGGCCCATTGATGATGTCCATGTCATCACCTTTGCCGACCCGCGCAGCGGCCAGGTCAGGGTTTCCTCCACCGCGACCAGGGGGAGTGATCCGGCCATGCTCGGCATGACTCTCAAGGAGAGCTATAGCGACCCAACCGACGGAACCTACCTCTATGACGCCATGCTGAAAGGCCTTGATGTCATTAAATCCATGCCGGAAAAAAGCCAGAAGTTCATGGTTGTTTTTTCAGACGGTGAGGACATCAACAGTATCGTCAAGAGTCAGGAGGTGCAGTTTGCCGCAAACGGGCTCAAGAACTTTGTAACATACGCGGTCGACTACATGGACCGGCCCGGTCTTGATCCCTTTCTCCAGTCGTTTGCCGAAGGCACCGGAGGAAAGATTCGCAAGGCCCATACCGCCGATGATTTTCTCACTATTTTTAAAGAATTTTCCACCACTATTTTTCACCGTTACGGGGTTACCTTCCGTTTTCTCAACCCGCCCACCGGAACCATTAACAGCGAACCATCGGTTGTCAACCTCGAAGAGGTGACCATGGTGGACAGTTCTCCCTTGTTGAATTACATCTATTTCGACACCGGAAAGCGTGAAATTCCGGAAAGATACGTCACCTTTACCCGCCCGGAGGAAACAAAGGATTTTAACGAGGAAAAGCTCACCGGAACAATGGAGAAATATCACCATGTGCTGAATGTTATCGGCAAACGTCTGGTGATGAATCCGGATGCCCGTATCAGCATTGTCGGCTATAATTCCAATACCGGCGAGGAAAAAGGGCAGATCACCCTGTCACGAAGCCGGGCTGATGCGGTTTTCTCCTATTTCCGTTATGTCTGGGGAATTGATCCGGCGCGAATGGAGGTCAAGGCCCGCAATCTTCCCGCAGTGCCCAGCACCAGCAGGATACCTGAAGGCAGGGAGGAAAATCAGCGGGTTGAGATACTTTCCGAACACCCGGCCATTCTCGACACCATCAAAAGCACCTATGTGGTTGAGCAGTGTGATACCAAGGAATTAAAAATTATTCCTGCAATCGTCGGGGAAAATGCTATTTCGAGCTGGAAATTCAAACTGATGGGCGGAGATGAAGTTCTGGTGACCAGGGAAGGAACGGGAAATCTCCCGCCGGAATTTACCTTTGACATTGAATCAATCGGTATTCGCAAGATTGCCACACTTGGACAATTCAACGCTGAGGTCAGTGTGGTCGATATTGAAGGGAACGTCTTCTGGACATCGACCGCGTCCCCGACCACAATCAATTTTCTGAAGAGGGAGGAGCGTCTTGCCCAGAAACTGGAATCCAAGGTGGTTGAGAAATATGGTCTGATTCTCTTTGAGTATGACAAGGCGCAAGTGAAAGGAAGAAATCAGATTATCGTTAACCGGGTTATCAACAGAATGGCGGTCTTGTCGTCACCCGTGATGCAGGTTACCGGCCACACGGATATCATTGGCACGGAAGAGTATAACGTTGAGCTTTCCAAACGTCGGGCAGCCGCTGTATACGGTTCCATGATTGAAACCGGTCTGGCGGTTGGTCCGCAGATATCCTATGAAGGGGTGGGACCGAATAATCCGCCCTATGACAACAGTCTGCCGGAAGGAAGGGCGTTGAACCGGACCGTGCTCATCAACATCGAGTATACGGAGTAATTTCACCGTTAACCCATCCACGCTGAGACAGGGCGGCCTGTGCGTCGCCTTGTCTCGGTCCTCACCTTCAACGGGTGGGGCAGAGTTTTTCCCAGTCAATCACCAGTTCTTCCAGAGTAAGCCCCAGGTCTCGGGCGAAATCCGCCAATGTTCCCAGATTGCAGTTTATACACGACGTTTCCCCGGCTTCAATGACGCATTTGCATTCATTCTCAAGAAAAGAGATCAGGGCGGCAGAGACTTTCTGTCGAACCTGGTTGATTTCCAGGTTCTCTTTTTCCGCGAAAAGTCTCATGCGCTGCCAGTTGACAGCACTTCGCTCCAATCCCCTGTAAATCCTTTTGGTTTTGTTTTCCGGAGTCAGATCCCGGAGGATAATGGTCTGGTAGCGGTTGATGACCGCTTTCTTCAGTGGCAGCAGATCCTTTTTTTTCAACGTGAGGCCGGGGCCGTCAGGGTCCTTGCAGAGAAAATAGAGGGAACCATGTAGTGCCACTTCCGGCATCTCACCGGAATCTTCTATGATAAAAGCTTCATCTTCCAGGTAGATATCAAGATAATCCATTGTCTTTTCAAAAATCATTTTGTAGTTTCATAGCGAAATATGGAGGCCTTTCCGTTTCGCCGTGACTGCGATTTAAGGCTGAGATTTACCACAACAAGGCCCATTTTTTCCAGCTCTTTCCCGCCAATAGTTTGATGAGAGCATAGCAGGAGAGAGGATTTTTTTGCCTCGTATCATTATTTTTTAAAGAATATGACAGGTTATACCGATGGTTACGTTTACAGAAAGAAAGAAATCCCGTCTTGTCATGGCCGTGATTTTACGTAACCGATATGATGAATACTATCAGTGAGAGGAAAGATAATGCTTCCTGCTAAATCAATCGCGCTTTTTCTGCTTGTTTTCTTCGCCGTTGCCGCTGGGAACGGGTTCGCCTATGAGACTTTTTACACCAATAATCCGCCGCCTTATCAGAAACCGGAACATCGGCTTGATCAAGGCGGACAATCGAGCGGTGAGGCCGGCGAACTGAAACGGATGCTGGAAGGATTGGCCGAGGAGCTTCTTGTCAACCTGGAGGACGATGATCCTCTTGGCGGAGGCATTGCTGACGGACTGCTGGTCTGTACATTTGTCGATATCAACAAGTTATACAGGACATCGTCTTTCGGGCGCTATGTGGCGGTC
Source organism: Pseudomonadota bacterium (assembly GCA_043809085.1). Lineage (GTDB taxonomy): Bacteria > Desulfobacterota > Desulfobulbia > Desulfobulbales > SURF-16 > DB1. The sequence goes on from JAZDEG010000034.1 coordinate 40,249, forward strand.
CAGCTGATGAACGAGTTTCAACGGAATTTTTATCCGGTCATCGATATACGGAAAAGCCTCAGCATCATGGTCCAGGAAAAAAGGGGAGAATTCGGTCTTTCGCGAGACCCGGAAGAGATCGCCGCCTCTCATTCGGCAGGGGCTGTGCTGACCGGCACCTACCTTGTGGGGGAAAGTGAAATCATTGTCAACGCGGAAATAGTGGATAATAAAAGGGCCCGGTTGCTGTCCAGTGCAACTGTCATCGTGCCGCGCAATGCATTGAACAATCTTTTATTGAAAGACTCCGCGTCCATCCGGAAAGACCCGGATGGCGTGATTTATATGAAAAGACTTGAACTGTGAAGATAAAGATGAAAGAATTTATCGGGAAGAAAAGGGATTTTCTGACAATTTGGGGGAAAAACATGAAAGAGCTGGTGAAAAAAGCGGCTGTCTGCTGTGCTCTGATGATGCTTGTCAGTTTTTTGGGGGAAAATATCTGTGATGCAGGAGGCAGCGATGATCCTGGAGATTCTGACCAGTCCTCCGTTGCCTCGGAACAGACAAGATCATACCCCAGTGCGTATCTTCATATTGAAGAAGATGAAAAAGCGGATGCGCAGGCCAAAAGATATGCACTCCGTACCCCTCCTCCCCCCCGTTATCGAATCTATCAGTATATGCCGGAAAGTTCCCGTTCCCAAGGAACTGAGGGGCAGCTTTCCGATATTTCCAGGGAGGTTGCGGGAAAGGTTTACTATGAGTTGAAGGAAGACGGTGAAAAGAACTACACCGCACGGGTAGCAGTCGTGGCTGCGGTTCCCCTGTCCGATCTGAAACGGGAAACGGAATTCGGCCGCGTCCTGGCAGAGTTTTTCTTGACCGACCTTGCTGATCGTGGCCTCAAGGTAACCGAGCTTCGCCTGGGCAAGGAGATTAACATTCTCGCCCAGACCGGCGAGTTTATCCTGTCCCGCAATATCGGTGAGCTTGCCAATGTCACCCCGGAGCTTGATTATGTCGTTGTCTCCACATTTTCCAATACGAGAAAAACATTGATTATTCAGGGCAGGCTTGTGAGCCTGCATAGTGGGCTGGTGGAGTCATCCTGGCGCTATACCATGCCTCTGACCAGGGAGTTGCTTGGTCTGTTTCAGGAGGAGAAGCAGTCGTCGACCATTGCCGTGAAAGGGATGTGAATCTGTAATTCCGTTGTTTGGGGAGGAAAAAATGCAGAAAAAAGGGATAGTGGTCACGACGGCATGGTGTCTGCTTCTTCTGGCTGGATGTGCGAGCCAGAAGGGGACGGGGCAGAATGGAAACACGGTGGGGCTGATGGGGCAAAGCCCGGTTGCTGATCGCATGAGTTACCTCAGATATTCCAATCTGTCCGAGCTTGTCACCGGGGTCTGCGATGATGCCGGCGAGGCTTTCAGGGGATTTTACGGGCCGGCGGATGTGGCTGTCTCTCCTTTTACCGTCATCAGCGACTATCAGGTGAAGAAAATGACCATGCTCGGGATCACCTTGGCCGATCAGATGACTGCCATGATCAACAGCGCGCCTGCCGCAGGTATTTCCCACGGGCACCACTATTCCCAGACAATGGACGGGGTGATTGAAGAAATGGACGGATATCTGCGGGTTCATATCAGCGGCAGAAATATTGTTGGGGAGCGGCGGGGATATGTGGCCAATGTTGAAATGTCTGAACCGATCTACAGATTTCTGCATTCCTATGTGGAAACTCACTGAAAATACTGAGTAAAGGCTCTGACCATGGCGGATGAGAAAAAAACGACAGCGGACATTGATGACTGGCTCGATGACTTGGACGATTCTGACGAGTTGTCCGACGAGCTTGATCAGGATAATATTGATGCCCTGTTGAGCGGGGGTGGAGATTCTGCCGAAGGAAGCGGGGAGCAGGCTGCGTCCGGCGACGACGAGGGGCCGGCGGAACTCGATCAGGCGAATATTGATGCCCTGTTCGGCGAGATCTCCAGTGATTCCGGGGCCGGAGAGGTGGACGAGAGTCTCGAACTCGATCAGGCGAACATTGATGCCCTGCTCGATGGCGGAGATGATGAGCCGGGCCAGGGCGAAGAAAAACAGGCAGAGGAAAGCAGTGAGCTTGATCAGTCAGATATTGACCTATTGCTTGGCGACGATGAAGAAAATGGGTCAGAAGCCGGCGATACTGAGCAGCGCAACATCGATGCGCTCCTCGGGGGGGGCAGTCCGCCGGTTGTTGATATGGGCGATGGCCTTGATGTGGATCAGGATGAAATCGATCAGCTTTTTGCCGGTCTTGACGACGATGAAGAGGTGGACGATCCTTTTGAGTCGGAGGACATGGATCTTGCCGATGTGCTTGAAAGCGATGAGGAATTTATGGAGCTCAGGACGAACAAAGAGCCTTCCGTAGGTGACGGACCACACCGCGGCGTTGACAGCGATGCAACCGTGGCAACGGTCCATTCTGATTCGGGAATGGGCGAAACAGTGGCGCGACCGGAACGAAAAGGTGGTTTGTTTCCGTTTTTTCCGGAAGCAATCAATAAGGCGGTGGCGGGTGTCATTGCCGCGTGTCTGGTTCTTTTTGCCGGAGTCGGGCTCTATTTTTTCAGATCATCCGGACCAGAGCTGCCTCCTGCAATCGTTGAACCGGTGGCCCAGGCGCCGGAGAGCGCCGCGGAAGCGCCGCAAGCGCGCAATTTTATTCCGGTAGCAACGGAAGGCCATTACCAGATGCCCGTCGGCGGCGGTGAAGTTGCCGTTGTGCTGACAGCCCGTGATGATGATAATGATCCCCTGACATTCCAGATCGCCTCTCAGCCGCAACATGGTCGTCTTTCCGGTGAAGGGGCTGCGCTGACCTATCTGCCGAACAAGGAGTTCTCCGGCGAAGACAGATTTGAATTTGTGGCAAACGATGGTAAGGATTCGAGCTGTCCGGCCGACATTGTCATCACTGGGCCCAATCTTGCGCAACTTGCTGCAGAGGAAAAAAAGAAGGAAGGAAAAGCAGGCAAAAAAAACCAGGGAACAGCGAAAAAAGTTGTTAAAGTGGCGAAAAAGAAAACCTTGAAGAAGGCCGCAACCACGAAGAGGGTGGCAAAGCAGACACGTCCCGCCGATCTGCCCCCGGAAATTCGTCTCTCAGGGTTGGCCGCCAGTTATCAGGTTGGTGAAACCGTTCTCGTTGATGTCAGTCAAACACGGGATGAGGAAAGGTCAAATGTCAGTTTTACCTGGGAACAGCTGTCCGGCACACCTGTCCTGATTGAACACGTGAACGACGAGGGTTCGATCATTTCCTTTTCCACGCCTTCCTCCTTTTATTCGGTTCCTGATCCGGGACCGGTTCTGCGGGTGACCGCAGTGGATGAAACGGGAAAACGGGCTGTGAAAAATATCAAGATACGATCGGTTTCCCGTCGCCGCACCGCTCTCTGGCATGGAGAAGACAGCAGTGGCGCCGGTAGGAGCGGCGATTCTCCCCTTTATGGCAGAGCGCTTCCCTAAGCTTGTTCACAACCGGCTGCACCTGCTGATGCAGCCGCATCAGGGCAGAGATTTTTTCGTCGGTCCTTTCTACCAGAGGTTTTTCAGGGCGGCGATACGTTCCCGATAGTCGCCGTTGAAAACAGCGGAACCGGCGACAAAGATATTGGCGCCGGCTTCGGAAATGGCGCCGATGGTATCAGGGCTTACCCCGCCGTCAATCTCGATGCCGACTTTCAGACCAAGGCTGTCAATGCGGGTTTTTAAGGCACGTATCTTATCAAGAGTGGAAGGGATGAAGGACTGGCCGCCAAATCCCGGATTGACGCTCATCAGCATGACCAGATCGATATCTTCCAGAATATAGTCCAAGGTGGCAAGTGAGGTGGCCGGATTCAGCACAACGCCTGCCTTCTTGCCGTGCTTTTTGATCTGTTGCACTGTCCGGTGCAGATGGGGGCATGCCTCGACATGCACGGTGATCCAGTCAGCGCCCGCTGCGACAAAGTCGTCAATGTATCTGTCCGCGTCATTGATCATCAGGTGTACGTCCAAAGGATGCTTGCAGATTTTCCGGACAGCAGCCACCACCGGCGGGCCGATGGTGATGTTGGGGACGAAGCAGCCGTCCATGACGTCAACATGGATAACATCCGCCCCGGCCTCGATCACGGCGGTTATCTCTTCACCCAGACGGGCAAAATCCGCAGACAATATCGAAGGCGCAATCATTTTGGTTTGCATCAACATGGTACCTCAGCTTATTTCGCGCCGACCGTCACCAGGATATACTGGTCCGGTAGGATATACTTGCGGGCAACCTCAAGTACCTTTTGCGCGTCAATTTTCTCAATTTCAGAGATGTAGCGATTGCCGTAATCCTGCCCTAATCCATAAGTTTCATTCAGCCCCATCTCCATGGCCTGTGCGCCATGGGTTTGAAGTCCCATCTCATAGTTGCTGATCAGCAGGTTTTTTGCCTTGGTCAGCTCTTCCTCGCTTACAGCCTCTTCCTGAAGGAGATAGAGCTCTTTCCACACAGACTTGATGACATCGTCTTTTTTATCCGGGCTGGTGCCGATGTAGATTCCGAATGAACCCGTATCAAGCCCGAACAGGGTAAAGGCGGAAAGACTGTAGGCCATGCTCTGTTTGTCACGCAGCTCGGTGAAAAGGCGGCCGCTCTGACCGCTTAACACGGTTTCGATAACTTCCAGCGCATACCTGTCATCGCTTGTCAGGGTTGTGCCCAGAAACCCAAGAACAAAATGAATCTGCTCCTTGTCACGTTCAACAGTGAAAATTTCCGGTACCGCCGGCGGCGCCGGTGGAAGAGCAGATTCTTTTATTGATGAAACCGCAGAGGTCGCATCGGGCCAGAATCCGAAGTACTTCTCCACCAGCTCCTGTGCTTCCTCGGCTTTGACGGCGCCGGAAATGGCGAGAACCATTTTTCCCGGCACGGCATGTCGCTGATAGATGCTTTTCAGCGTGGAAGTGGAAAAATTTTTGATTGCATATTCGGAACCAGCTGTATTGAGTCCGTAGGGGTGGCCCTGAAACAGCAGCCGGTTGAATTCCCGAAAAGCGAGGGAAGGAAGTGAATCTTCCTGCTGTTTGAGCTGCGACAGAAGTTCAGGCCTTATTTTTTCCGCCTCCTCCGAGTCAAATCGAGGGGTTATGACGATATCTCTGAACTCTTTGAGACCTTCCTCAAAAAAACGGGAGAGAAAATCCGCTTTCAAACCAAAGGTGTTTTTGCCGTTAAAGCCGGAAATGGAACCGGCCATATCAGCAATCTCGATGGCAATTTCTCTGGGGGTAAGCTTTTCCGTTCCTCTGGGCAGCAGTTCGCTGATAAAGGCAAAGGCGCCGTTGGTGGCCTCTGTTTCACTGCGAAGACCGCCGGGAAAGATGGCCCTGATGGACACGGTGGGTACCGTATTGTCTTCCCGGACCAGCAGGGTAATGCCGTTTTTCAGCTGGAAGCGGTGCACATCGTTGAGGTAGGCGTCTATCAGCAGCGAGGGAGGAACCGCTTGTTGGGCCGCTTGATCCGCCTTGGTGATGATATCGTCAAATCCCGCACTGTCAATCGAGATATCGACGGTTGACGGGACAAGGCAGACGGCGGAAATGTTGCGAGGGGTGAAGTAACGCTGGGCCACTTCCATGATATCATCGGCGCTGACCGAGCGCACCTTGGCCAGATAATCATCCTCCCGTGGATCACCGGTGAGAAAGTCAAAAGAGCCAAGGGTGCGGGCCTGTCCCTCCGCCCTTTCCAGATTAAAGACAAAGTCGCTTTCCAGGTTACGTTTGATTCGATTCAGCTCGTCATCGGCCACCCGCAGGTATTTCAGTTTAAAAAACTCTTCCAGAATACTTTCCAGGGCAGCTGCAACATTGTCCGACTCCAGAGTGGCGGTTGCCTCGAGCAATCCCTGGTCTTTGGGGGTAAAGGCCGCAGCGCTTACCCGGTAGACCAGCCGTTTTTCATTTCGCAGCTCGTTGTAAAGGCGGCAGGTTTCCCCCTGGCCCAGGATGCTGGCAATAACATCAAGCACCGGGGTGTCTGCATGGGTAAACGGGGTTATGGGAAATGCCAGTGCCAGGTGGCTCTGGTTGGTATCGTCCTTGATATGGAAAAACCGGGGATTATCCTGAGGGGGTTCCTGGGGAAGAGAAGCCTGGATGTATGAGCCTTTTTCCAGATGACCCATCTGTTTTTTTACTGAGGCGATGACATCTCCGAAACGGACGTCACCCACGACCACAACAGTAAAGTTTTCCGGGTTGTAATGTTTATCCATATAGGCGAGGATGTCGTCTCTGGTGAATCCGGTTACGCTCTCCACCGTGCCGATGACCGGCAGCCTGTAGGGATGGGTGGTGTAGGCGGTATTCATCAATTCCTGAAAAAGCCTGGTCTGAGGCCTATCGTTGCGCATGCTGATCTCTTCAAGAATGACCTTTTTTTCCCGTTCAAGTTCTTCGGGGTCAAAGGTGGAGTTGAGCACGGCATCGGTGAGCACGTCAAGTCCCCGCTCCCAGAAACGGGCGGAAAGGGTGGCGTGGTATACCGTGTATTCAAAGGAGGTGTAGGCGTTGATGCGGCCGCCCACCTCTTCGATGTCTCCAGCAACTCGTCCCGGCCCTCGGGCCGGGGTGCCTTTGAAGATCATATGCTCGATCAGATGGGTAATACCGCCTTCATCCGCATCTTCGTAAATGCTGCCCGCCTTCACCCAGATCTGCACGGTGGCGACCTTTGTTCCCGGCATTTCCTTGACAATGACGGTCAGATCGTTGGCAAGGGTTTCCTTGAAAAGATGTGGAGCAAGCTCTTTGGCCTCAGTTGTCTGTGTCGTCATGATAATGGCAAATAATGTTGTGATCAGTAAAAGAAGGGTTTTCAATTTCATGGTATGTGTCCTGCTTTACGGTGCAGATTTATTTTTTACGTTAAAATAAAGAATTAATCCAGCACAAATCATGAATACGCTTAAGAGCTGGCCGCGGGTGACAAAGCCGAGCAGAAAGCCGATATGGGCGTCCGGTTGGCGGAAAAACTCGACAAAGATTCGGAATATGCCGTAAAGGCCGAGGAAGGCGGCCAACATGGAGCCATGTGCCCAGCGGTTTCGGTGCTTTACCGTTTTCAGATGCCAGAGAAGGACAAAAAGAAGGACACCCTCGATCAGCGCCTCATAGAGCTGGGAGGGATGACGGGGCAGCGGGCCGGCGCCGGGGAAGACCATAGCCCAGGGAACATCGCTCACGCGTCCGTAAAGCTCCGCATTGATAAAGTTGCCGATGCGGCCGAGTCCGATTCCGATCGGTGTTGTTACTACATAGATGTCCGCTGTCTCTAAAAAGTTCAGGCCTTTTTTGCGGCAGAAAAGATATCCCCCCAGAAGCAGGCCGAGCACCGCACCGTGAAATGACATGCCCCCGTGCCAGGTTGCAAGTATTTCGAGCGGGTGATTCATGTAATAAGAGGAGTTGTAAAAAAACACGTAGCCGAGCCGTCCGCCCAGCACCAGACTTATGATGAGAATAAAATTGAGGTTTTCAAATTCAGCGGCCAGTTTTTCCAGCCGGAATTTATTCACCTGGTATCGAACAAGGAAATAAGAGGCGGCGAAGCCGAGCACGTACATCATACCGTACCAGCGAATCTGCAGGGGTCCCAGCCGGAGGATGACGGGATCTATGTCGGGCAGTGAAAGCATAGCACTCTTTAAACCTGAGAAATATCGCTTGTCAAGCAATTGCATGAAATGTTGTAATGGTTACTGGATGGGGTGGAAATGCCGGTTGCGTAATTTTTCCTGAAAAAAAGTAATTTATTTCAGACGGTTCAATACTTTCATGAAAAAAGAAATTATCGATCGTTACGCACGGACAGTTGACGACCGGGTGATTATTGATATCACCGCTGACAACATTGAGAACCTGTACAATAATTTTGATAAATCAGCCCACTATCTCAAGAAGGATCTAGATCAGAATCTTGTTGATTACCTGATCGAGTCCGTGCGGGAAATAGGCGGAGAGGATTTTGTCATTCAATTTTCCTTTGCTGCGGTTGTGACCCCGGAATTGACAACACGAGTACAGGAGAGCATAGGTAGTTTTTTTGTCTATCTCAGAGAGCTGGAAGTCCGGGAATTGAAAAGAATGCTGCGGGCATCTCTTATTCTTCTCGCTGTCGGCATTATCATCATGACGCTGTCGGTCTGGGTCAATATTCACTTTGGTCTGCAGCGGGAAACCGTTTTCAACCGGGTTTTCGCCGAAGGCCTGACGGTGGCCGCCTGGATTTCCCTCTGGGAGGCGCTTGCCACCTTTCTGATCAACTGGAACCCCCATCGCCGGTTGATCAAACTTTATGAACGAATTGCCGGAGCCAAAGTTCTTTTCCGGGTGTCAGAGGGCGCGGGTACATGAATTATGTGAAGGAGAGTGATGTGGATAAGATTCCTTTATTCGAACTTCAATCCCGTTGGCAACGCTGCCGCGAGTTGCTCGCCCGGTTTCTCCCCCGGGCGGAAGGAATTATCGTTTTTTCCAGGCTCAACATCTACTATCTGAGCGGCACTTTCGGCAACGGCCTTTTCTGGCTGCCTCGTGAAGGCGAACCCGTCCTGCTTTGCCGGCGTGGTCTGGAGAGGGCGGCAATTGAATCGCCCATGAACAGGATTTTTTCTTTCAGATCGTATAAGGATATAGAAAGCCTTCTGAAAAACAGCGGATCTCCAATGGGAAAAACAGTAGCTGCGGAAATGAACGGCCTTTCCTGGTCACTGGCCAACAGCTTCACCGGGTATCTTGCCCAACATGATTTTCTGCCGGGGGATAAAATTCTTGCCATGACCCGGGGAACGAAATCAGCCTGGGAGCTTGCAAAAATACGTGAAGCAGGGAAGCGGCACAACAGATGTCTCACCGAACTCCTGCCTCCTCTGCTGCAGGAAGGGGAGAGCGAGCTGGAAATATCCCGCGCTCTTTTCTGTCTGCTTCTTGATCATGGGCATCACGGCATCCTCAGGATGGAGAATTACGGGGAAGAGGTCTTTCTGGGACATATCGCGGCAGGAGACAGCGGTAACTACCCCAGTGTCTTCAACGGTCCAGTGGGGCTGCGCGGCATGCATCCGGCCGTTCCCCATATGGGGTCGGGCAGCAAGCTGTGGCAGACCGGAGAGGCGTTGACGATTGATATCGGTTTCACCTTTGAGGGATACCACACGGATAAAACCCAGGTCTACTGGCTGGGGGAGAAAAAGAGCATCCCCGATAAGGTCCGGGCGGCCCATGATTTTTGCATTGAAATCCAGCAATGGATTGCCGGTCAACTTAAGCCGGGTGCTGTTCCTGCTGAGATTTGGGAACACTGCCGGGCGCGGGCGGGGAAAATCGGCTGGTCGGAAGGGTTTATGGCACTTGGCTGCAACAAGGTCGGTTTTGTCGGCCACGGCATCGGCCTTGCCATTGATGAATACCCGGTGCTGGCCAAGGGATTTGATCTGCCCCTTGAAGAAGGCATGGTTTTCGCGGTGGAGCCGAAGATAGGAATACCCGAAATCGGCATGGTCGGGGTGGAAAACACATTTGAAGTAACCTCCGGGGGAGGAAAATGTCTCACGGGTTCGCATTTTGATATGATTTCGATCCCAGTCGATGCATAACAGGATTTTTCGCCAGAAACAGACCGGGGGAAGAGCACGATTGAAGAGAATGACGGTTTTGGCAGGGCTGCTTTTTTTTGTTTTTTCCTGCCGGGGCGGAGAAAATGGAGCAAAGACCTGTCCTGAAATTCTGAACGCACACTGCATAATCTGTCATGATAACGGGCGCGTCTGTGAAAGATTGGGCAGAAAAAACAAAGAGCGATGGCATGAAACCGTGGACAGGATGATACGAAGAGGTGCCGCCCTGGGTTTTGAACAGAAAACAGCGTTAATTGACTGTTTAGACCGACAGGGTGACGATGTCGTGTCTTATTGCCGGGAATCCGGTTTGAAACCGTGAATCAAGCACTAAAACGAGGGCATCGGCATGGACCCCCACTTGTGCCTGCCGGATGTTTGTATCACGGCAAGAACCCGATGATTGTGGGCGTCAACATCAATGAGCAGCACCGGTGTTCTTCGGGTGAAAAGTGAGAAGAGATCTTTTTCCCCCGCTAGTTTTCCGTTGTTGTCCTGTACCGTCACAAAAACAAAACGTTCGATATCATAGTCTGTTTCCACCGATCCCAGGGTGATGAAGAAATTATAGAAAATTTTGAAGAACTTCCCCAGACCGCCGCTGAATTTATGCTGGTGCCATTCGAGCACCTCAGGAAAGCGCTCAATGATATCATCGGAGAAACGACGGTCTTCTTCGGTGACAAGTGCCGTCAGGAAAAAATCAGCCGGGAATATATAGGCAAGGTTGGCTGTCTGGGTGTTTCGCAGAAATGGCCCCGCCTCTTCTGAGGAGAGAATGGCCTGGTATAATTTTTTGACGTCTTCCGCCGGACGCGGAAATACCGGCAATAGGGTCATTGTCTCTGTTTTGACGACGGGAAGCCGGCTGACGGCATACTCCCTGATTCCCATGGCGATTCCCACGGAAAGGGAAAGAACGAGGAAGTAGAGGGCAAGGATGCCGAGCCATTTCGGTTTTACCCAGCCCAGGAGCAGGGCGTAGATTTTGCCTCCCGGTTCTCCGGGCAGAAACATGGGAGTGCTTTTCATGTACGCTTCATAACTTTCCGGCGCTTCCAGCTTCATTCGCCATTCTTCGTTGCGGGCAAGCAGGTAGTATATGAAAAGCATCGTCACGTACATGATGAGGATGATAAAGCGTGGCCAGTAAAGAAGAAGACCGAATCCGGAAACGGCCAGAAAAAGATATTGGGGATGTCTAATTTGAGAATAAAAACTCATCCTCACCACGCCCTTATTGGTAAAGCGGCCATAGTAAAGAGGGGCTGCTGCGGAAAAGAAAAGCAGCATGCCGACAACCAGCAGCAGTTGCAGATAGGAAAGGGCAAGGATTGCCCGATCATCCGGAAAAGTCATGTGCGGCAGGAAAAACTCGGCGGTCCAGCTTAAAAAGGGGATGGACGAGAAAAAATGAAGGATCGGCCCGTAGACGGAATAAAAATAAAGGGCAAAAGGAGAGATCATGATGAGGATCTCCACCCCGATCAGGATGTAGGCAATGGATGTGGCAAGCAGAAACAGCCTGGATGTCTTCTCTTCCGCCATGAACATTCTCCCTTTAAAATTAGCGTGATGCCATGGACTGACCGGTCGGGTTCAGTGATGACAAGCGTCTCTAGCCGTGGACCCGTTCCTGGTTTTGCTGAAAAAGGATGGACAAAGGGCGGACAGCGGCTTTATTATGAAGACCTTTTTGGGGGACTTTGGTTCATGCTCAATCATAAAATGGACAGAGTCCGGCCTTCTCTAATCAAAGTACCTTTAATTTTTCCAGGAAGTATATAAAAATGGCTGATTCACTGGCGATATTACTTATTCTCATTGGTCTTGAGCTTGTTCTGGGTGTGGATAACATTCTGGTTATCTCCATATTTGTTGCTAAAATACCGGAAAAACACCGCCACAGGGCACGATTGCTCGGTCTGGGTTTTGCGCTGATCGCCCGGATTATCATGCTGGTTGTGTTGATCAAACTTGCCGGGCTCACGCAAAACGTACTTCTCCATTTTTCCATACGTGACCTGATTCTTATCTCAGGCGGGCTTTTTCTGCTCTGGAAGGCGGTGATGGAAATTCATCATACGGTGGAAATCAAGGATGAAAGCGAGTCACAACCAAAGGCTGATGTCTCCCGTGGTGTCGTTGCCGTGGTGCTGCAGATCGTTCTGCTTGATATTGTTTTTTCCGTAGACTCGGTGATTACGGCTATCGGGCTGACCGGCGAAATCTGGGTCATCATCAGCTCTGTGCTTGTTTCTTTTCTTTTCATTCTTGCCTTTGCCAGACAGATTGGCGACTTCATCCTCAGCCACCCCACGGTAAAAATTCTCGCCCTCTCCTTTCTTATTACCATCGGCGTTACTATCTTCATGGAAGGCATGCATAAAGATGTTCCCAAGGCGTATATTTATCTGCCCATGGGCTTTGCCATGTTCGTTGAGATGCTTCAGTTGCGTTATGAGTACAACAAGAAGAAAGTGATTAGCAACGGTTGATTTGATATTGGAAGACCATGGCCTTTATGATACCCATATACCCTGATTCTGTTTCGCTCAGCCTGGAAATGCGCGGTCTGCTGCACCCGCTGTTTCAGCAGTTGCCGGATGGAATATCCGAGTTTACCTTTGCCAATATCTATCTGTTCCGGGAAGCCCACGGATATCGGGTCGCAAGGTTTGCGGACGGGACGATCCTGTTGATCGGAACGGACAGGGGAAAGGCCTTTTTCATGCTTCCCTTCGGCCTTCCTGAAGCCGAAATCCTGCGCGGACTTTTTTATGAATTCGGGGTGATGAAGTGCGTGACGGATTCCCAGGTGGAATGGCTCAAGGAACTGGGCTGCGGAATTTCCGAAGATCGTGATAATTTTGATTATCTCTACCTGCGCCGCGATCTGGCGGAGCTGACCGGCGGGAAATTTCACAGCAAGCGGAATCTGATCAAGGCATTTTTGAGCAACAACTCGTATGAGGGCAAGCCGTTGCTTGAAGAATACATGCCGGATGCCCTGCGGATTCTTGAGGAGTGGCGCCGGGGCCGGGATGATCCCGGCGATTACCTTGCCGCCCGGGAAGGGCTTGAAAGGGCGGAGGAGTTGCAGTTATGCGGCGGAATCTATTATGTTGATAATCGTCCGGTCGCCTATTCCCTGGGCGAGGAGTTGATGCTGGGAACAAGTTTTGCCATCCATTTTGAAAAGGCGGTGGCGGATTTCAAGGGACTCTGGCAGTTCGTGAACCAGGCCTTTGCTTCCATCCTGCCGGAAATATACGAAACCGTCAACCGCGAGCAGGACCTCGGAGATGAGGGACTGCGGAAGGCCAAGCTCAGTTATAAACCGGTGGGTTTTGTCAGGAAGTACAAGGCATATTTGTCTTGAACGCGGGCTGTGAAAATCTGAAATGCTGAAAAGATTTATTACGAAACCATCAATTTTGCGTTACAAATGAACGAATACATGCGAGGAGAAGGTGCTTTATGAAACGAACTGCTTTTCTGATTTCTCTGTTGATGCTGCTTGGAATGGGTTTATCCGGGTGTGGATACAACACCATCCAGGAAAACGATGAGGGGGTAATCGCTGCCTGGGGTGACGTGGAGGCGGCATACCAGCGGCGAGCTGATCTTATTCCCAATCTGGTTGAGGTTGTCAAAGGATACGCCACCCATGAGCAGGAAACCCTGATCGCGGTCACCGAAGCCAGGGCCGAGGTGGGCAAGCTGCAGCTCGGCAGCGACGTGGTCAACAATCCCGAGGTTTTCAGTCGCTTCCAGCAGGCCCAGGGGGGCCTCAGTTCAGCCCTTTCCCGTTTGATGGTGGTGGTTGAGCGTTATCCGGATCTGAAGGCCAACCAGAACTTTCTGGACCTGCAGCATCAGCTCGAGGGCACGGAAAACAGAATCAATGTCGCCCGGGTGCGATATAATGATGCCGTCCGGGTCTTTAACACCTCCATCCGCACCTTCCCCAGCAATCTGACCAATAATTTTCTGTTGAAGCTCCCCCGTCGGGAGCCTTTTAAGTCCGAAGCCGGTGCGGAGAAAGCGCCAAAGGTTGCTTTTTAACAGATGCGCCGGCCGGGGTGCGTGCTGGAAGGGGAAAAAGTGCAACAATCTGCTGATGGGATAAGAGGGTGGAACCGGTGTATCGGGGTGCTGATGCTTTGTGCCATCCTGCTTGGCATGGCGCGTTCCGCGTTTGCCTTGGAGGTTCCCCCCTATAAGGGGTATGTCAATGATTATGCCGACATGATATCTCCGCACCTGGAGGTGAAACTTGAGCGGGCCTTGCAGTCCTTTGATCTGTCCGATTCCACCCAGATTGCCGTGTTAACCATCCCCTCCCTGCAGGGGGATTCCCTGGAGGAATTCAGCATCAGAACGGTTGATCGCTGGCAGGTGGGCCGGAAGGGGAAGGACAACGGCGTCCTTCTGCTGGTGTCCCGGGATGACCGCAAGGTGCGGATTGAGGTTGGTCGGGGGCTTGAGCCGGTGTTGACCGACCTGCTCAGTGGTCGCATCATTGACGGTATTATCACTCCATCCTTCAAGGCGAATCAATTTGATCATGGCTTTGAAGCGGGTGTTGTGGCGATTGTCCAGGCCACCCGTGGAGAATTCAAGGGGGACGGCCGGATGCGGAGGGGGCGGCAGGGGGCAGAAGCGTCGCCGGTATTTAAATTTATCGTCATGGGCTTTTTTTTCGCCGCTTTTCTGGGCAATCTCTGGCGTCCGATGGGAGTGGTTGTCGGCGGACTTCTCTTTCCACTGGCCTTTCTCTTCGGGCTTCTTCCCTCATTCAGCTTCCTTTTTCTTCTTTTTCTGATGCCCCTCGGCGCCTTGGGGGGCTGGCTGCTCCCCTTTATTCTGAGTGGGTTTTTCCGAGGCGGGATGATGCATTACGGCGGCGGTATGGGGGGAGGATTCGGTGGTCGTGGCGGTGGAAGCTTCGGTGGCTTTGGCGGTGGCGGCTTTGGTGGTGGCGGAGCGTCCGGGGGGTGGTAAAATGAAGGCTGATACATTTTTTTCGGAAGCGGAAAAAGAGAAAATAGCCGAGGCTGTGCGCCAGGTGGAGCTGAAAACATCAGGTGAAGTTGCGGTCATGGTGGTCGATGAAAGCGATTCCTATCCGGAAGGGCAGCTGTTGGCAGGGATTTTTCTGGGAGGCTCTGCTGCGCTGGCGTTGACCGAGCTCTTCTGGGGAGATTCCCTGTGGATCTTTCTGGCTCTTTTCGTGGCATTTGCCCTTTTGTGCGGGTGGCTTTCCAGTTATCTGCCCGATGTCAAAAGGTTTTTCACCCCCGGCGCCCGACTGGAGGAGCAGGTGAAAGACAGGGCTCTCACCGCCTTTTATGAAAAGGGGCTCTATAAAACCCGTGATGAAAGTGGAGTGCTGTTTTTTATCTCCCTTTTTGAACACAAGGTATGGGTTCTGGCTGACAAGGGGATCTATGCCGGAATCAGCCAGAAAACTTTGCAGGAGTATGCCGAGTCTGTGGCTCTCGGCATCAAGAGCGGCAGGGCATCCGAGCTTCTCTGTCGGGAAATTCTTCATGTCGGTGAAATCCTTGCGACCCATTTTCCCGTCAAGCCGGACGATAAAAACGAGCTTGCCGACCAGGTGATCATCGGCTGACGGGAGTGTGATTCTTCCCGAACATTTTTCATGTAATTTCCCCCTGTTTCTGGTAATGGTGCTAACTGGTCGTGATGAGCTTGATTTTTCCGGCGTCATGCCCCGGGCCATCACTTTATCGACAGTTTTCCGCCAACGCTTTCGCCTTTCCGGCGTACGGATGTAAGGTTATCGTGTAAAAGAATATGGACGAGAAAAAATTACAGGCAGAATTGCAGCAACAGGTCCGCAGCAAGTTGTTGCCGTTTTTTAACCGATACGGAGTTGATTACAGCGATCTTGAGTCCATCCTCAAGTGGAAGCCGATGGTACTGGTCATCGGCAACTACTCTTCCGGAAAATCAACCCTGATTAACGAGATTCTCGGTCGAGACCTGCAACGCACCGGCCAGGCGCCGACTGACGATTCATTCACCATCATCACTTCCCACGGGCGTGAGGATGGTGAGCCGGTGATTCCCGGTTCAACGCTGGTGAATGATGACACGCTCCCCTTTGGCAGGTTCAAATCCTTCGGTGAACAGTTTATTTCCCATTTCCGGCTGAAAAAGGTGAGTCTGCCTTTTCTGGAAAACATGGCAATCATCGACAGCCCCGGGATGCTGGATGCCGTCACGGAAAAGGACCGGGGGTATGATTACCTTGCGGTGCTGGGAGAGTTCGCCAAGCTTGCCGATCTCGTGGTTCTCATGTTTGATCCACACAAGGCGGGCACCATCAGCGAAACTTATACCGCCATAAGATGCACCTTGCCCGAAACATCGGGTGAAGACAGGATCGTCTTTGTCATGAGCCGGATCGATGAATGCGATAACCTGAGCGATCTGGTGCGGTCCTACGGCACCCTGTGCTGGAACCTTTCCCAGATGACGGGGCGTAAGGACATACCGCGAATTTTCGTCACCTATGCCGCTGGTGAAGCCGAGCCTTCGGAGATTCTTGCCGTCTGGAAGGAGGAGCGGGAGATGTTGAAAAGAAAGATCCTGTCCGCTCCCGGGTTCAGGGTTAATCACATCCTGCAGGATATTGACCGCCAGGTCAATGAGCTGCAACTGATCAGCGAGGCGATGAGCAGTTTCAGCCAGCGTGGCCGGGCGATACTCTTTGGGCAGATCAAGGTTGGACTTGTTGCCGCCTTTGCCGCTTTTTTTCTCACCGGGCCAATTCTGAAAGGATTTATTGACGTACCGGAAGAGCCTTTGCTGGTTGCCCTCATGAACGGCAGCGTAAGCTCGCAGCACCTCCTTTTTCCGCTTACCGGCGTGGCTGTGGTCTGTCTTTTTTTCTGGCTCTGGTTCAGCAGATGGAGCTATCCTCAACTGGTGAAAAAGTGCATGGCCGATTTGAGCAGTTTGGCTGTTCTTGATACCAGTTACAAAAAAAGCCTTTGGCTCAAAGTGGAGAAAAAGGTTGGCAAACTTCTGTCCCGGGCCAGCTTTACCGAACTCGGAACCGGACATCAGAGAAACCTGAATAAAATACAGAAGTTTCTCCACAAAGACCTGCAGGAATATTATAATAAAATCCGCTGAAGTTCCATCCCGGCAAAATTCTGGGGGGTAATGTTCGTGGTTTTCAACATTGCTGGGAACCGGCTCTGGCAAAGGGTTCAATTAAAATGAATGAGCACTCATACATAAAAACAAAAAATCGTTGTTTGCGTTCTTGACAAATAGGTTTTCTTCGATTACAAAGTCTCATTTATTAGTGGAGGAAAGTTAATCTTGCTTAAAAAGTTGTGTTAAGCAAATAAGTAAATCTTCAAAAGGAGGAATAAAATGGCGACTATTGAGCATGCTGGTTCTAGCTACGATGTTGATGAGGATGGCTTCCTGACCAAAGGTATGGAAGAGTGGAACGAAGGCTGGGTTGAGTACGTAAAAAGCCTTGAGGGCATCACCGATCTGACCGACGAGCATTGGAAAGTTATCAACGCTCTGCAGGACTACTACAAGAAAAACGGTATCGCCCCGATGGTTCGTATTCTGTCTAAAACCACAGGTTTCCCGTTGAAAAGAATTTACGAGCTGTTCCCGTCAGGACCTGGTAAAGGAGCCTGTAAAATGGCTGGTCTGCCGAAACCGACCGGCTGTGTATGATGCTGTTTTAAACAGTTACTGACTGTTGAAGGTTTTATAGAGGAAAGCGGATGGAAAGTCTGCTTTCCTCTTTTTTTTATGAAATGGCCGCTATCGCCACCAGGGTCATAGACCCTGCGATGAAAAAAACGCGCCCGTTGCGGACAGTGATTTTTTCAGGTTCTGTGATGAGCTTCGGCGATTGTTTCCTCGCAGATTCCTGCAAGGAATTTCTTGTGGATTTTGTCCACTTCCAACTGGTATTGTTCCGGGCTGATCCGCGCCCCTCTTATTCCTCCACGTAAATTAATCTCGGCAAGACAGGTTTCGCCTGTTTCCTGCACCATAAGATCAATGTGAGCATAGGGAAATTTCCCCCTCTCCATTACCCGGCGGCAGAGATCGTGTTGCTGTCTGGTCAATCGGCAGGGGATGCTTTCTCCGCCACAGTGCAAATTGTTTCGGAAGTTATGCGGGTTGCTGCGAACATATGATTCTTCGTAGTCTCCCAGCATGACGACACGGATATCCCGGCCGTTTTCGACAAATGGCTGGACAACAAAGGGAAAAGGAAGGGAGCCAAGCGCGCTGTGACTGAAAACTTCTTCAATATCACGCCACAAGAGGATGCCCATCCCGGCATTTTTCCGGTCATGCTTGGTAACCACCTTGGTGATGCTGTTTTTCTGGTAGCGGTTCACCGTCTCGATGATACCATGCTGGTCGTGAATGACCGCGGTATGGGGGAGCATCTCCCGGCTATAAATCAGGGCCTGCATTGTTTTAGAGCGACACAGGAGCTGGCTCAGGGCTGATGGGAAAAAGTGAACACCACGTTCAAGGAGGTCGACAAGCAGTGACTCCTCAGTCGTTTTCAGGCGCAGGCGACCGATGAAAATGTCTCCGGTCCGCAGATTGTCAAATTGCCGACGAAAATCCTGGTTACTTGTGTAAATGCGAGGGGTGCCGCCTGACCGCATCAAAAGAGCATTTCCAGAAAGCGTTGATGGAAGCCGGTGAGGTCGGCATTGCATTCACCGCAGAAAAAACGTATTTCTCCGAGAATTTGTGATTCATCTCCATCCTGACTGAAGCTGCAGTCACTGTTCTGCACATAGTGTGTGGTCAGGATCACTCCATCGGCAACTTCGACAAAATCATGGTCATTACCGCAGTTGGGACAGGAAATTCGCAGGCATTTTTTATGAGGAGTGCGTTTGCTTTTTTTTGTTTCGACGTGAACATCCAATAGTTTTCCTCCCTTGATGTTCTTTAGATTTTAAAATAGGACATCGGTTTTGTCAATCAACGAAGCCCCCATCATAACACCTTGGGACGCATCTTCACCACAAGCGCCCCATTTTCAGTCTGGATATCAACCGGTTCCATGGATCTGGAGTGGTCGGGGGGGCCCGGTTTAACGAGATAGGGTTGAATGGAGTCGAATTCCACGAGATATTCTTTTCCGCCGAAAGAAGTGAGCAGAGGAAAAAGGACTGCAGCGGGATTTTCATCATCTGTTTTGTCTGCTTCGGGAAATTTCGGGGTAATAAAAAGATTTCTTTCCTGTTTGTCAAAGCGGAGGAAGAGCTCGCAGGTTACGGGAAGCCGCATGCTGCCGAGTTTTATTGCGATATCCTGGCCTCCAAAGTTCGTATTCATGGCAAGATCACGACCTGCCACAACCCCTTGCAGGAAGATTGATTCCCCCCTGATCTGAAGATTATCCAGCGAATCCACAAAAAGGTTTCCCGAAATATGTTGGTTTTTCGTTTCAATGGGGATGGGTATAGCGCTGCGGATGGTTTGCAGCAGGGTTTCCGCAGACATCGTTATGGTTGTCACATCCTTATTTCCCCCCTGCGCCTCCGGCAGTCCGGACAACAAGAAGAGAAGAGGAATAAGATAAAAGGCCAGGGGAAATTTTTTTCGAATTGCGATCATGGGGAGCCTTATCAAGGGTTGGTCAATGGTTGGGTGAAGCAGGAGATTTCTTCATAGGAAGAGGAAAGTTGATAGATGAAACTCTACTCTTCATAAAAAAATAAGCAACGCAAAAGTAGTGTCTTTTTCGCAAAGGGATAAATTTTATCGCCAAGTCTCCTTTCAATGATTACATTAGGCTGCAGAATAATGAAAGGCGCAAGAAAATCTGAATCATGCATTTTATACATCAATTTTTTTGACGGATAAAAATATGGCTGAAATACGAAGTACTTTGGAAATGGTGCTTGAACGCGCTGCCCGCATGGAGGCGGAAGCGTCTTCCGGTAAATTCAGCGGTGAGGAAAAAGAGAAAGAGGGTATGCGTCTTGCCGCCGGATTCATGCGCGGTGAGCAGGTTGATCTTGCCGCAGCACTCGCCGCCGCAGATAAAGAGGCGCTGATCTACATAAAAAAGGGCATGGTTGTCGCCTTGCTGCGCAATATCGTTTTACCGAGAGATGCCGAAGAGCAGTCCAATGCGGAAAAAGCCATGCAGGGGCTTATGGCGATCGCGAAGGGAGTTGCCGAACTTGAGCCGGTTTTCCCGGAAATAAAATCCATTCTGGAGCGCTATCAGTCCCATAAGGAGCAGCTCAAGGAGCAGCTTGAAGAACAGTTTTCCCATCAGATGGCCATGATGGAAAAGACCCTTGCCCAGCAGACCGGCATGAAGATGAAGCTTCAGCCTTCCCAGCATCCCAAGTTTGCCGAGGAATGGCAGCGTGTTAAGGTGGAATTGAATGATCAGTACGGACGGGCCATCAGCCAGTATAAGGAATATATCAGTAAATTCCTTTCCGCCTGATCCCCTTTCTCCTGTGCAGGCGGAACTGGTTCTGGAAAAAGATGCCGATGCGGCTCGTGTCGACTGGGGGGAGGTGAAAGAGTTGGTGCGGCATTGGGCCACGGGGCATGGCGTGTTTTTTCGGTCGTCGTTTGCGCTGAAAAAAGAGACGATGACCGTGAAGCTGAGCCTGGAATCAGGTGATCTGATTGCCGCGATGCAGGATCTTTATCAAAGCCTTTTTGACAGAAAAGTAAATTTCACAATGTCAATGGACTGAACAGGAAATACAGGGGTCATACGCACGAACCAGCATTTCGGCAAGAAGCTGAATCTCGCTGTCTTTTTTCCCAAGGGAAGCGGCCTGCCTAGCCAGCTCAATGAGGTCATAATGGATGTTGGCGTTATTCTGGCTCGTGGGAATCACGCAGTCCGCCTTGGTGATTCTCCCCTCACCATCAAATTCGTAAGAATGGTAGAGGATGCCGCGCGGCACCTCCACCGCCGCCACCCCTTTTCCTTCCCGGGGGACAACCGGCTGTCTTGGTGGTTGCCAGCCTGTCCCCAGCAGTTCCTCGATGAGAGAAATACTGTCGTAAACCACATGGACGCACTCCACCAGCTGGGCGATGTTGTTCATAAAGGGATTGTGACTGACCGGCGTCAGCCGGAAAGCCTCCGCTGCTTCCCGGGCCCTGGGATGAAGGAAGGAAAAGTTGTTGTTGACTCGGGCCAGCGCCCCTGCCGCAAAAGACCCCCGAGAAAGCTTGCTCCATTTCGAGGTTGAGTGGTCAACCACATATTCATTAGTCATCAGCCGGTAATCCTTTTCCGCCTTGACCACTCCGTCGCTTGACACCAAATTGCCGCCGATAAAGGGATAATGATTTTTCCCCTGCAGGGAGACAAACTCCGTTTCCCGCGTAAAATCGGGAAGAGTGAAGGTTTTAAAAAGTTGTGCTGTTTCGACCAGGTCGAGCGTCGCAGCTTCAAGGCGTGATTTCAGAAGGCCCAGTTGAGATTTTTCCGGCAGCATGGTAAAGCCGCCCACCACGGTACGGGTGGGATGAAGGCGGCGGCCCCCGATCTGGTCGCAGGCGTCGTTGGCAAGGAGTTTCAGCCGGGTGGCCCGCTGTACGATCTCAGGGTGGCTTTCAATCAAGGGAAGGACACTTCCCAGGCCAAGAAAGTCAGGTGCGGCGAGAAAATAGAGATGAAGGATATGGCTCTGCAGGGTTTCCATGTGTTTGAGCAGGAGGCGCAGGGCGTTTGTCTGCCGGTCTGGAACAATGCCGAAGGCGTTTTCAACCGCCCTGATGCTCGCCAGGGTGTGGCCGATGGAGCAGATGCCACATATCCTGCCGCAGATATAGGGAGCGTTTTCCCATCCCTTGCCGACCAGTATGGCTTCAAAAAAGCGAGGTGTTTCAACCACATCCCAGCCGGCCTCTTCCACTCGGCCATCCTTGATTCTGATGCGGATATTGCCGTGTCCTTCGACTCGAGACAGGTGATTGACGTTGATATTGCAGGTGAGCTTCATGGATTCCCTCGAAAAATCAGTTGCCTAGTTTCAACTCGCGCAGATAGGTTGCAAAACCGCCGAAACACTCCAGCCGGTCAATCATCTGTTGCCGGGAAAAGCCGTGTTCTTTCATGATTTGCGCTAGCTGCCGGACATTGGCCTCATCCGCAGGACCTCTGCATCCCCAGCAGCCAAGCCGACTGCCGGGGCACCAGGCGTCACATCCCCCCCTGGTAATAGGCCCGAGGCAGGGTTCGCCCAGGTCAAAAAGGCAGATATTCTGGTTGGCCTTGCATTCCATGCAGACCGGGTATTTGGGGTGGTGAATGGCTTTGCCCAGGACAAAATTTGTGATAATTTTTTCAACCTCTTCCTTTTTTATCGGACATCCGTATATGGACAAATCAACCGGGACAATGGCGGAAAGGGGTTGCACCTGTCTGGTTTCTATGGGGTTGTCACCGTACACCTCTTTTTTTAACCAGTCCAGGTCGTCAAAACGGTTCTTCAGCTGGTTCACTCCGCCAAAACAGGCGCAGGAACCAACCGCCACAAGGGTTTTCGCCCTGGCGCGAATTTTTTTCAGGCTCTCCTCCTCGTCTGCCCGGCTGATGCTTCCCTCAACAAAAGCAATTTCATAATCATCACTTTGTTCGGTCATGGCCTCGCGGAAATTGACAATCTCAAGCAGGTTAAGAAAGTCAAGAAGGGTGGCCTCGTTGTTAAGCAGCTGCAACTGGCAGCCTTCACAGGAGGTGAACTCGAAGAAAGCGGCCCTCGGTTTTTTGATCGGAACACCTAAATAGGTACGGTCGCCTTTCATCAAATTGCCTCTTTCAGGTTCATCACCGACCAGTAATCAAAAACCGGCCCTTCAATGCAGGTGTATGTCGAACCGATGTTGCACCTGCAACATTTTCCCCTGCCGCAGTGCATTCGTCTCTCCAGGGAAACAAAAATTTTCTGCATGGGCATCTGGGCTTTGATGAGCATGTCGCAGACGAATTTGAACATGACCGGCGGCCCGCAGACAATGGCGTAGCTGTTTTTGCTCAAGTTGCCGGCCTCCGCTATCCGCTTTTCGAGAATGGAGGTGATGCGGCCCACCGGGCCTTGCCAGGATGCATCAGCTTCATCAACGGTGATGCTTAAATTGATGTCGAACTGGCGCCACATGTCATACTGATAGGTAAAAAGCAGCTCCCCGGGATTCCTGGCACCGTAAATGACATCAATCTTGCCGTAATGGCTTCGGTTTTCAAGGACACCAAAAAGCGGTGCCCGCAGGGGAACAAGACCGAGGCCGCCGGCAATCAGCAGGATATCATGGCCCTGCATCTGCTCCAGGGGAAAATCGGTGCCGAATGGCCCGCTGATTCCAACCCGAGTGCCCCGGGGGACCAGGGTGAGAAAATCGGTGACGTTGCCGACGTTTCTGATGCAGAGCTCAATGTCGCCGTGACGGACGGGGGAAGAGGAAATGGAAAAAGGAGCTTCGCCTATGCCGGGCAGCTCAAGCATGACAAACTGGCCGGGTTTAAAAGAGAACCTGGTTCGTTCTTCCGGATCAATGATCTGGATCTGATACAGCTTTTCGCTTCGGGTCAGCGGGTAGACATTGGTTATTTCCGCCTGGTAGCTATACTCGAAGCTGGCCAGGTCTTCCCGCCGGAAATAATTTTTCTTACCGGCAAGCACATCGATAAAGGGCAGTCTATCCATTGGATCCTCCATTGCCGCGAACACTGGCAATTACCTCGGGTACCGTGATGCCGGCAAGGCACGATTCTCCGCAACGGCCGCAGCCGACGCAGAGAGATTCCTCAAATGCCTCCACAAATCCCCGGTGTTTGTGGTAGTAACGGTATTTCAGCCGGACATAGCTCTCGGGGCGGAAATTGTGGCCCCCGGCTACTTCGGCAAAATCGATGAGGTTGCAGGAGTAGAGATGTCTCGTCTTCGACGCTCCGTCCAGGTCAAGATCGACGTTTTCTTCAATGCCGTAACAGTAGCAGGTGGGACAGACGCTGGCGCAGGTCCCGCAGGAAAGACACTTTTCTCCCCATTCCTTCCAGACATCTGCCTGGAATTCCAGATCAAGAATTTTGGTCAGATCAGTGGTGTCCACCTGGCAGGTGAAACGGCGTATCTTCTCCTGATGCACTTCAAGGAAGCGCTGATGGTCGCTTTTTTTTGGCTCCCGGCCCTGCAGAGATTTCACGCACTCAAAGGCCCGGGCCGAGAGAATCTCGGCGAAATAATCGTCACCCAGGTCCGTGAGGAACATGTCAAAGCCGTGAAGGACGGTGTCCGTGCCCATGGAGCGGCAGAAACAGAAAGGCTGGGGGGTGCAGTGGACACCGATAATGAACATGTTTTTTCGTTTTGCCGCATAGTAGGGGTCGGGATAGATGTTGCCGGACAAGACCTTGTCCAGTTTGTTCAGGGCGTTGATGTCACAGGCGTGAAGTCCGAAATAGACAATCGGCTTGTAGGCATTGAGATCGATATTTTTCTGCCAACGGTCATTCTGTACGGTGAAGGAGCAGAGGGTTTCCGTTGAGGGGAGAACGAATCTCTTGAGCGAGTGGATTGTGGAGGGGAAATCAAGACATAATTCGCTGAAATCGTATATGAAATCGAAATCATAGAGAGCATTGCCGTCTTTGTCCGCGCCCTTTTTTTTGGGGCCGACCACATGATTGACGGCAAGGATGTCGTAGAGATTCTCCAGCTCCTTTTTGGCGAAAACCCTGAAAATCATGCGTATTCCCTCTTGAGAAAGAATTGGAAAAATACCATAGAAAAAGTATGTTCATACACTAGGAAAAATGTCCAGCGGTTATTCTCGGAAAAAATCGCTCATTGGCGTGAAATGAATAAACAATAACGTGACAACCGTCAGCTTGGGTTTCAGGCAAAAGGTGGGAACCATGGAAAAAATAATCAGACTGCAGAACAGGATCAATAGACAAAAAATAGACGCGATGCTGGTCACCCAGCCGGACAACCGGCGCTATCTCAGCGGCTACAGTGCAGCTGACGGGTCCATTGCCGAATCAAGCGGAGTTCTTCTTGTTCCCCGTCGGGGCACCCCCTTTCTCTTTACGGATTCTCGCTTTGATCTGCATGCCCGGGAGGAGGCGATCGGGTTTGAGGTGCTTCTCTATCCAAAGGGGCTTCATGCCCTTCTCAAAAAAATCCTGCCACGGATGGGCATCAAGCGGCTTGGGTTTGAGAGTCATTATATGCTTTATGCCTCTGCAACAAAATTGCTGGATATGACCGGGAAGATGGGAATTGAAGCGCTGCCTGTTTCCGGACTGGTGGAAAAAATGAGGGTGCGTAAATCACTGGAAGAGATAGAAAAAATAGAAAAATCAGTGCTGCTGAATGAAGAGGTTTTTCAGGAGGTTTTTGCCACTCTCCGGGAGGGCCAGACCGAGCGGGAGGTTGCCATGCGCATTGAAAACATCATGTTGCGGAAAGGCGCGGAGCGGCCAAGTTTTGAAACAATTGTTGCCGGCGGGCCCAACGGCGCATTGCCCCATGCCGTTCCCGGGTCGCGTCCCTTGCGGAAAGGAGAGCCGATAGTCATTGATATGGGCCTTGTTCTGGATGGGTACTGTTCCGATATGACCCGGACTGTGGTGCTGGGAACGCCGGACCAGAAGACGGTGGAACTTTTCCGGCTGGTGCGTCAGGCGCAGCTTGCCGCAACCGGAAAAATAAGGGCCGGGATAACCGGCAAAGAAGCCGACCGGGCCGCACGCGATGTCATCAACCTGGCAGGGCTTGGGGACAAGTTCGGTCATGGCCTGGGACATGGGGTTGGGCTCGCAGTCCACGAAGCACCCTCGCTCAATCGGCGAAACGGCAGGAAACTTCAGTCCGGCATGATTGTCACCATTGAACCGGGTATTTATCTGGAGGGGTGGGGAGGGATCCGCCTGGAAAACATGGGGGTGGTGGAGGATGATGGTTGCCGGATCCTTAACCGGGATACCACCATGCTGGATTTATGAAACGCGAGGGGAGAAATGTTGCCGTAATTACCTGGCAAGCCTCTGTTTAAGAGCAAGAACAGCCAGTTCCTTGGCTTTTGCCTCCACATCAACAGTGGCGGTCAACCCCTTCCAGCACTGGGGGAAATCACCGGGATCAATATAATCGGCATGGGGCATGGGGTTGCCATGCTGCCAGCCGTATTTGGGAGAGGATATGTGAAAATAAGGTTCCCGTCCGGTCCTTTCCCATGTTTTCACGACAAGAGACGTCGCCTCTTCAATGGAAAGGCCGTCCCCATTGCAGCGATGGTGATGCACGTCATAAACAAGAGGAATGCAAAGTTCGTCACAGAGGGGAAGCAAATCCTTGACGGTATATGTTTTGTCGTCATTTTCCAGCGTGAGGCGGAGTCGCACACGCTCGGGCAGCCTCTGGAAATTTTCCTTGAAACGGGCGAGGGTCTGTGGGGGATTGCCGTAATGACCTCCGCCATGCACGTTGATTACTTCAGCCCCTGTCAGTTCGGCAAGCATGGCCTGATAGTCAAGTTCCTTGATGGCGTTCTCGACAACATATTCCCGGGGAGAGGAGAGGACAATAAACTGATCCGGGTGAAAGCTCAGCCTGATATTGTGCTTGTGGCGGAAGTTCTTGATTATTGCCAGGGTGTTGTATATTTCTTCGGCATCAGGCAAAATATCGATGGTGTAGCCTGCATCCGGGTGAGTGTACCTTGGAAGAAAAGGGCTGAGCACCCTGAATGCGCCGATACCATTTTCCCGGCAGAAGTGAAGCGCCTTGAGAAGGCTTTCGCTGTTTTCCCGGCAGACTGCGGAAATTTTGCTCAGGCGTTCATCCGGCCCAAGTTTCATCAGGGATTTAATGGTGAAGCTCCGAAATTTTATCGGCTCCTTGGTGAAAATGCAGCATAACCCGAAACGCAGCACATGAACCTCCCTTTCGACAGGAATGTATTTTTCAGATAGATGTTTAACAAGTGTTTACCGGGTTGGTCAAGCATGCTCATCTCTTCAGGGTCAGTTAGCTGTAAGAACTATCGATATCCATTGTGTTTTTGTGATAAGACCCTCTATAATCATATACAATGCCCAGGAGAAACCTGCGAGTGTGATCTATAGGAGAAGAAGATGGGAATTACGCGGATGATGGTGGCCAAAAAGATAACGATTGTTATCCTGAAAAAATTACGGGATGCCTTTGCCGATCTGCTGCCTATTATTCTGGTTATCGCTTTTTTTCAGATGGTGGTGATTCGCCAGCCTTTACCGGAACTGGCCGAGGTGCTTTGGGGAACTTTGCTGGTGGCGGCAGGGCTGAGCCTGTTTATTCAGGGATTGGAGATGGGGCTTTTCCCCATCGGGGAAGCCATGGCACATGCTCTGGCCCGTAAGGGGAGCCTTTTCTGGCTGCTTTTTTTTTCCTTTGCCCTCGGCTTTTCCACAACCGTTGCTGAGCCGGCGCTGATTGCCGTTTCCCGGGAGGCTGCCGAAATTGCAAGCGATGCCAAGCTGATTTTGCCTGGAGAAGGCCCTTTGAACAGCTATGCCCTGGGGCTGCGGCTTTCCGTTGCCTTTTCCGTGGGCCTTGCTATCCTGATCGGCGTGTTACGCATCCTGCGCGGCTGGCCGGTCCATTATCTCATCATCGGCGGGTATGTGGTGGTCATGCTGATGACCACCGTTGCCCCTGATGCTATCGTTGGTATTGCCTATGATGCCGGAGGCGTCACCACTTCCACGGTAACGGTGCCGCTGGTGGCGGCCCTGGGGGTCGGTCTTGCCTCGACCATCAGGGGAAGAAGTCCGCTGCTGGACGGGTTTGGACTGATAGCCTTTGCCTCCCTGCTGCCCATGATTTTTGTCATGGGGTATGGGCTTCTCGTATTTCGTTGACAGGGGAGACGAATGGATTATCTCATTGATTTTGCCAGGATACTGCTTGCCACTTTCCGGGATGTTCTGCCCATTATTTTGCTCATCACCGGATTTCAGCTGCTGGTGCTGCGCCAGCCGATCCCCCACCTCAGACGCCTTATTGTCGGTGGAGTCTATGTTGTTGTCGGTCTTGCCCTGTTTCTTGCAGGCCTTGAAAAGGCCCTGTTTCCTCTCGGCAAGATCATGGCCACCCAATTGTCGGACCCTTCTTTTCTCTATGGCACTGACAGCCCGGTGGTCCAGGCGGACTGGAAGGCCTATGGCTGGATTTATCTTTTTGCCGCCATGATAGGATTTGCCACCACGATCGCTGAGCCTTCACTTATTGCCGTTGCCTTTAAGGCCCATGAGGTTTCGGCCGGCACCATCAGTCAGTGGGGGTTACGCATTACCGTTGCCTTTGGCGTGGCAATCGGTATCAGCCTCGGCACTTTTCGTATTGTCACAGGTACGCCGCTTTATGTTTATATTCTTGTGGGATATGTCATTGTCATCGTGCAGACCTTTTTTGCTCCAAAAACCATCATCCCC
The DNA here is from genome assembly GCA_043809085.1 of Pseudomonadota bacterium. Taxonomy (GTDB): domain Bacteria; phylum Desulfobacterota; class Desulfobulbia; order Desulfobulbales; family SURF-16; genus DB1. The sequence continues at coordinate 68,458 of JAZDEG010000034.1, forward strand.
CTGGCTTATGATTCCGGCGGGGTTACCACATCGACTGTAACGGTGCCGCTGGTCGCAGCCCTTGGACTTGGTTTGTCCTCCACTGTGCCCGGCCGCAATCCGGCCTTGGACGGCTTCGGCCTCATCGCTTTTGCCAGTCTGTTTCCCATTATCACCGTCCTGGGCTATGCCCAGTATGTGCAGTGGATGGACGGGAGACGCAAGAAATCGTCATCATAAAGGAGGTAAATAATGCGTTTTAAGGTTATTTTGGCCAGCGTCAAACAGGAGATATCAGATCATATCGTTGACGCCGGCAAAAAGGCGGGCGCCACCGGCGCCACCGTTATTCCGGCCCGGGGAACAGGCATTCACGAGGCAAAAACATTTTTCGGCCTCACTCTGGAAGCCCAGACCGATATCATCATGTTTCTGGTTGAAGAGCACATCGTTCAGGATATCCTGAAGGCCATCGGCGAAGCAGGGCAATTTCACAAACCGGGCACTGGCATTGCCTTTGTTCTGCCGGTGGAGCACGTCGTCGGACTGGAAAGCCAGATGGAACGGTTCAAAAAAGAGGTGCGGGATCAATATTTTTAGCCCCACGAAAGCCTGTCTGCTGGACGGGGTGACCCATCGCACACAGTCTGGTTAAATGACAATCATGATCAAACATCACTAAAGGGAGAACACAGATGTCTTCAGGTACAATTATTCGGGCACGGGATGTGATGCGGAAAGAGGTGGGTTATATTGACGGAATGGCCACTGCCAAAGAAGCTGCCGCCATGATGCGGGCGGGTAAGTTCAATGCCCTGATTGTGAAAAAAAGGCATGCGGATGATGCCTGGGGAATTGTGGTGGTGCAGGATCTTATCCGGGGAGTGATTATTCCAGGCCGGGCATCCCATGAGGTTAATGTCTATGAAATCATGACAAAACCGGCCATCACCGTCCCGGCTGATATGGATATCCGCTATGTGGCCCGGCTAATCTTTAATTCCGGCATTCGCAGGGCTCCGGTTGAAGACAGGGGTGAATTGGTCGGCATGATCGCCCTTTCATCACTTATTATTGAAAACGATTTATTTTGAGTCGTCGTTCACGGGCTGACCACGGAGAGCATGCTGTTCCGTTTTTCCTGGAGGAATGAGGGCGTTTCCGGAAGATTTTTTAAGGGATATCGACCAGGAGCGGTTCAAGTTGACGGAGGGGGCAGAGGGAGCAGCATGGCTTGCTTTTTCTGCAGAAATCCTTGCCGAGCCGGACAAGGAGTGCGTGAAATTCGTTAAAAAGCCCGGCATCCGCGGGAAGGTTGTCCATGAACAGGCTCTGCATTTCGTCATAATCCGTTTCTTCGCTGATCAGGCCATGGCGGCTCAGGATGCGGTAGGTATAGGCGTCAATCACAAAGAGGGGTTTTCCGGCGGCATAGAGCAGGATGGAATCTGCGGTTTCCGGTCCGATGCCTTTGACCGAAAGCAGTTTTTCCCTCAGTAGACCAGCGTCCTGCGAAAAAAAACGATCGAGGTCTCCGTCAGGCTCTTCATTGATGATCATGGCGAGCAGGTTTTTTAAGCGCTTGGCTTTGAGGTTGTAATAACCGGACGGGCGGATCTTTTCGGCAAGTGCCGAAAGTGGAAGATCAGCCAGGCTGTCCGGAGTGAGGAGGCTTTCTTCCCTGAGGTTGGCGATGGCTCGGCTGGCATTGCTCCAGTTGGTATTCTGGGTGAGCACCGCGCCAACCATCACTTCAAAGGGGGTATCCCCGGGCCACCAACCCTGCGGCCCGAAATGGTCATAGAGGGTTGAATAGATATCCCTGATGGCAGACACGTTCAATCAGAGCGGATAAAAAAGAGATATACAAGGACAATGATGATGCCGAAGCCGACTCCCGCCACAGGTAGGATCTTGGCGAGCTGCAGGTTGCCGTCAATCACCATGCCGCGGGCATATTCGCTGCCGGAAAACCACCAGACGCAGATGGCAAGGCCCGTACAGACCAGACTGTTGACCGCTTGCTTGTAACACCACCAACCGATCTGTCCAAGAAAGGGAACCAGGAACCAGGGGTTGGTAAAAAGACCTTTGACGTCGACATTCCGTATTTGATTCGGCAGCTCGGTGGAGTTGATAAAATCCATCACCGGCGAAAGAAAATCAGCCATGACACGACCTCCACAAGAAAATTATTTTGATCCGTTGGAGCAGCGGGAGGGAGATGTGGCCTTTTTGTATACCTTGATTGCGCAGTAGGATCCGCACATGCTGCAGGCATCTCCCTTGTAAGAGCTTCCTTCTTCACGATAGCGCAACGCCTTCTCCGGATCAAGCGACAATTCAATCTGTCCTTTCCAGTCGAGCCGGTTACGGCATTTGGCCATGGCAATGTCCTTGTCCAGCGCGCCGGGAACTCCTTTGACGATATCCGCGGCATGGGCTGCGATGCGGGAGGCGATAACCCCTTCCCGCACGTCGTCGGCTGACGGCAGTTTGAGGTGTTCGGCCGGCGTCACATAGCAGAGATAATCCGCGCCTGCCGCAGCGGCAATGGCGCCGCCGATGGCGCCGGTGATATGGTCGTATCCGGGCGCAATATCGGTGACGAGGGGGCCGAGCACGTAAAAAGGCGCGCCGTGGCAGAGACGTTTTTGCAGCAGCATGTTGGCCTGTATCTGGTCCATGGGCATGTGGCCCGGACCCTCGATAATAACCTGAACCCCGGCAGCCCAGGCCCGCTGGGTCAGTTCGCCGAGATGGATAAGTTCCTGGATCTGGCCCCGGTCAGTGGCGTCGGCCAGGCAGCCGGGACGCAACCCGTCTCCCAGGCTGATGGTCACTTCATGTTCTTTCAAAATGGCAAGAATTGAATCAAAATGTTCGTAAAAGGGATTTTCCTTGTTGTTGTAACTCATCCATTCAATGGTAAAGGAACCGCCCCGGCTGACCACGCCCATCAGTCGCTCATGGTTTTTCACCCGGATCAGTGAGTCACGGGTGAGCCCGCAGTGGATGGTCATGAAATCAACTCCGTCTTCCGCCTGCTGTCTGATGGTGTCAAGCAGCTGGTCAACGGTAACCTCACCTATTTCCTTTTTCTGGCGCTCAACCACATCGGCAACGGTCTGGTAGACCGGTACGGTGCCTAATGGGACCGGGCAGCGAGCCAGGATGCCCCGGCGCACTTCATTGAGGTTTTCCCCCATGCTGAGATCCATGACCGTGTCAGCCCCGGCCTTCAGGGAAACGCAGAGTTTTTCCAGTTCCTGCTCAAGGCCCGGCATGTCGCGGGAAGCGCCGATATTGGCGTTGACCTTGGTGGAGAGGCCCTTGCCCACTGCCATGATTCTGTCGAAATCATGATGTTTGTTTTTCGGAATGGCAATGACTCCCTGGGCTACGCCTTCCATCAGGGTTTCCGGGGTGATACCTTCATTTTTGGCGCATTGCTCAAAAATGGGGGTCATTTTTTTCTGCAGGGCGTCTTCACGTATGCTCATGTATGTTCTCCTTATAGCCGTGGGACAGGGCACAATCCCTGGTGACAAAAAAGAGCCGCAACAGCATAAAAAAGGGAAAGCGGCGGAACTTCCATGTCGGAACGGCAAAGCCGGCGGGTTGGTATTCTGGTAAGAGAGTCAGATTCCTTTCATGAAAGGAATCTGACCAAAAATAGAAAATAATACCAGCAGGCAACCCTTGTTGCAACTGAAAAAACGAGAATGGCTCCTGGCTGCACAGGGTTGACAGCTGCCGATTTATGCTTATTTTCAAAACACTTTTCAAGGGGATCATGAAAGCTTTTAATCATCCTTTTGCTTGGTTTTGTCTCACCAATACCGGGAACAACACAGGATGAGAAGGAGCGAGTGACCTCAAAAATCGGTTCATCGCTTAATGGTTGATTCGTTGCAATGAAAGAGGCATTTTGTTCAGCGAGTCAGCTGTTGGCGTGTAAACTTTTCAAGAAACAATAATCAGAAGAATGGAGTACCCTATGACCGGCAAGACAGAGACGAAAGAATTTCAGGCTGAAGTAAAAAAGCTGCTCGATATCGTCATTCACTCGCTGTATACGGAAAAGGACATTTTCCTGCGGGAGCTTATCTCCAACTCAGCAGATGCTTTGGAGAAATTCCGCCACCAGCAACTGCTGGAAGAGGAGGTCTTTGATCCTGATGCAAGTCTCGAGATCAATATCAGCGTGAACGACAAAGAGCATACCTTGACCATCACCGATTCCGGCATCGGCATGACCCATGAAGAACTTGAACATAATCTGGGCACCATCGCCCATTCCGGCTCAAAGACCTTTCTTTCCGAACTTGATCAGGCCAAACAGAAAGAGATCAATCTGATCGGCCAGTTCGGTGTCGGTTTTTACTCGGCCTTCATGGTTGCCAAGAAGGTGCGAGTCCTGTCCCGCTCCTATCGGATCGATGCGGAAGGATACGAGTGGGCGTCGGACGGCACCGGCAGCTATACCATTTCCCCCTCGACGGGCCTGCACCGAGGCACGAAAATCATCATCGAGTTGCAGGATGAGGCCTTTGATTACGCCGATGAGTCGAAAATCAAGCAGATCATCAAACAGTACTCCAATTTTGTCTCCTTCCCCATCAAGGTGGGCGGCGAAAAGGTCAACACCGTGCAGGCCTTGTGGACCAAAAGCAAGGACGACATCAAGGGGGAGGAATACACGGAATTTTATAAGTTCATCGCCAACGCCTTTGACGAACCGCTCTCCTCCTTTCACTTCAGCGCAGATGCTCCGCTGGCCATCAAATCACTTCTTTTTGTCCCGGGGGACAATATTGAGATGATGGGCTTCGGTCGCATGGAGCCCGGGGTCAGTCTCTATTGCCAGAAAGTGCTCATTGAGCAGCACAGCAAGAACATTCTGCCGGAATGGCTGCGTTTTCTCAAAGGAGTTGTCGACAGTGAAGACCTGCCCCTGAACATTTCCCGCCAGGCCTTGCAGGATAATGCCCTGGTGGCCAAACTGAAAAAGGTCATTACCAGCCGTTTCCTGAAGTTTCTCAAGGACCAGGCCAAGAATGAGCCGGAGCAATATGGGAAATTCTGGAATACATTCGGCGTTTTTCTGAAAGAAGGGGCAACCACGGATTATACTCATCGGGACGACCTGGCCAAGCTCCTGCGCTTTGAGTCCTCCAAATCCCCTGACAGTGAGCTTGTTTCGCTTTCTGATTATGTCGGCCGGATGAAAGAGGGGCAGGAGGAGATATACTACATCAACGGTCCGACCCGTCTGGCCATTGAAACCGGTCCCTATTTCGAGGTTTTCAAGCGGCGCGATGTGGAAATCATCTATACCATGGAGCCGATTGACGATTTTGTCTTCACCCATCTCAATGAGTTTGAGGGCAAGAAACTGGTTTCCGCCGACCGGGCCGACCTGAAACTGCCTGAGACCACAGGGGGCGAAGAGAAAGAGGAAAAAGGCGAGGCAGGGGCGAAACTCGATGAGCCCATTGCCCAGACCCTGACCAAGTGGATGAAGGATGTGCTGGGGGAGCGGGTCAAGGAGGTGGCTGTTTCAAAACGGCTTGTGGACAGCCCGGCGATGATCGTTAATCCGGACGGCTTTTTTACCAGCAGCATGGAGAGGGTCATGCGGGCCACCAACCAGGATCACAAGATCGGCAACAAGAATCTGGAGATCAACAGTGCTCATCCCCTGATCAAGGGACTCGCCGATCTGCGGGTGGCGGATGAGGAATTTGCCCGCAGCATTGTCGAGCAGATCTATGACAACGCCATGATCCAGGCCGGGCTGATGATCGAGCCCCGCAATATGGTGGAGCGGACATACAAGATCCTTGAGCGGGCGGTGAAGAAATAATCCACAACGAAATCCTCTCGTAAAAACGCCTCATTTCCTGTTTCGGAAATGAGGCGTTTTTTGTTTCTTATCGTCGTTACGACCCTTCCAGGCCAAGAATCTAACAGATCAAAATACCCGCAGAAATCACATGATCTTGCTGTTGATCAGGAGATGAACCCAGATGCTGGCCGCGTAGCCCAGGGCGATGAATGGGGTCCATTTCAGATGGGCGCCGAAGGTGTATATGCCCCGCGCCGAACCCATGAGGGCGACACCTGCGGCGGAGCCGATTGACAGAAGACTTCCGCCGACGCCTGCGGTGAGGGTCACCAGCAGCCACTGTCCGTGGGACATGGTGGGGTCCATCGTGAGCACGGCAAACATCACCGGAATATTGTCGAGAATGGCTGACAGCAGGCCCACAGAGACATTGGCGGTCGTGGCCCCAAGATCATTATAGAGATAGTCGGAGAGCAGCGCCATATAGCCGAACTGGGACAGGCCTCCCACGCAGAGAATGACCCCGTAGAAAAAAATCAGGGTGTCCCATTCCGCTCGGGCCACGCGGGTGAACAGGTCAAAAGCAACGGGTTTGGTGCGATCCGCCTGGTGGCCAAGGGGGTTGTCGTCCACATCGTAACGGCGCTGCTCCCTTTTTTTCAGGTAATAGGAGAAAAAGCCAAGGTAGCCCAGGCCCAACATCATGCCTGCCGCAGGGGGAAGATGCAGGAAATTGTGAAAACAGACGGCGGTGGCGATGGTGAGCAGAAAAAGCAGCATGATGCGCCTGGCGCCGAGTTTCATGGTGTAATGGATTTCCACCTTCTGGGGATCTTCCTTGCCGAGTGCGAAATTCATGACAATGGCCGGTATCAGCCAGTTCACCACCGAGGGTACGAAGATGGCAAAAAATTCGACAAATTCCACCTTGCCTTTCTGCCAGACCATAAGTGTTGTGATATCCCCGAATGGGGAAAAAGCGCCACCGGCATTTGCCGCCACCACGATATTGATGCAGGCAATGACGACAAATTTTTTATTGCTCCCGCCAACGGCCATGGCCACCGCACCCATGAGAAGGGCGGTGGTCAGGTTGTCGGCCAACGGAGAGATGAAAAAGGAAAGCAGGCCGGTTACCCAGAAAATGGTTCGCAGGGAAAATCCCCGATTCACCAGCCAGGTGCGCAGGGCCTGAAAGACATGGCGTTCGTCCATGGAATTGATATAGGTCATGGCTGCCAGCAGAAAAAGAAAAAGTTCGGCGTATTCAAGGAGATTATGCCGGATAGCCTGTTCCGCATGGCTGGTATTGCCAAGGCCTGCATAGGTGACCGCCACCAGAATCCAGATGATTCCGGCGGCAAAAAGCACGGGTTTGCTTTTGCGCAGATGGAGCTGTTCTTCAAAGATGACGAGCAGATAGGCGCCGACAAAAAGAAAAATGGAAAAATAGCCCATGCCGGTGGTGGCCAATGACTGGATGTCAATGGTGCTGCCGGCTCCTCCGCCGGCCATGGCGGGTATGGTGGAGAGAAAAAAAAGCACTGCGGTGAGAAAAAATCTTTTCATTGAAACTTCCTTTGCTTTTGATCATGATGATAGCATCTTTCTTTATGTATAATTCCGTTTATTATATAGAAAAGACCATGCCGAATAAACCATTATCTTGGCCGGAGGGTTTTCGACAATGCACAGCGCTCCCCAATTCCTCCACATATCAGGAGAACTTGTCCTTTTCCTTGCTCCGCTGGTCGCTTTTGTCATCTCGTTTTTCACCTCCATGGCCGGGGTTTCGGGCGCTTTTCTGCTGCTTCCCTTTCAGGTGAGCCTGCTTGGCTTCACCTCTCCTTCCGTGAATGCCACGAATTTTCTGTTCAATGTCATCGGCTGCCCCGGTGGCGTTTTCCGTTTTGTCCGGGAAAAAAGAATGATATGGCCGCTGGCGCTCTGGATCACGGCGGGAACCCTGCCCGGAATTTTTTTAGGCTATTATGTGCGTGTCCGTTATCTGCCCGATCCACGACTCTTTAAATTTTTTGTCGGTTTCGTTCTTCTTTATATCGGTCTGCTGCTTTTCAGAAACAGTCTCCGGCAGGTCGCAGGCAAACCAGGGGCAGCGGGAAAGGATTTCACCATCGGGTCGGTAAAAACATCATGGTCATCAATCGACTATTCTTTCCGTGGGGAACAGGTTCATGTGAAAACTCCGACGCTGTCCGCTTTTTCCTTTTTTGTCGGGATTATTGGCGGAATTTACGGTGTGGGGGGTGGGGCGCTCATGGTGCCGTTTTGTGTCACGTTCCTCAGGATTCCAGTTCATACGGTGGCGGGTTCCACCCTTTTTGCCACATTTGCCGCATCAATCAGCGGTGTTTTCTTTTATTCATTTGTTCCCGTGAACGGCGAGACGGCGCCGCCGGACTGGATTCTCGGAATTCTGCTTGGAATTGGTGGCTTGGCAGGCATGTACTGCGGTGCGAAGTTTCAAAAAAAGGTGCCGGAAAAATGGATCAAAATCATGCTTTCGGTTATCATCATTTTAATTGCCGCCAAGTATTTGTCTCCTCTTTTTTCAAAGTAATTTTCAGCCGTCGGCAACCATCAAAAAACTGTAACAAACTGGAAAATAAGAAAATCATGAAGACACAAGCTCCCCACCAATCAATTCCCGCCACCTATGTGGGCCGGATCCTGTTCGGTGATTACAGCGCCGTGTTGAAAGAAAGAGTGCAGGAGATCATCGCCGCCTCTGAATCCATTGACCGCTGCGGTTATCCCCTTATGCCCTATGTTGCCGCCTGGCATGAAGGAGAAAAGATCATCTGGTATGAATTTGCCGGATCCGGTTTTGTCGATCTGCTGGGCGGCACCACCATCAATGTCTCCCGGGTGTTTCGTGAATCCATTCTTGACCAGCGGGTCTATCGCTATTCAGCCGATGACGCTGTGCAGGAAGAGATTTTTACCAGACAGCAGCTGACCGGCAGGCGAATTGATCTTCGGCAGGAGGTTCAGCGGAAAGGCCAGGTTGATGCGGTTTACAAGGTTGCCCTGCCGAGCGGCAAGGTTGTCTGGTTAAAAGATCAGGGCAGGATTGAACGGTATCAGGAGGATGGCATTTCTCTTTCTCTCGGTTGCCTTACCGATGTCACCAAGGAGATGGAGCAGAAGGATCTTCTGGAAAAAATAGGCTATTTTGATGATCTGACCGGATTGCCCAGGCGAAAGATCATGGAGCGCATTCTTGAAGTCAAGACCGGTGAGTGTCAGAGGGGCTATATTCAGGATTTTTCTTTTCTCATGCTTGATATCGATTTTTTTAAAGCGGTCAATGATACCCATGGCCATCAGGCGGGGGACGCCATTCTGGCCGAATTGGCAGAGGTCATGCTTGCGACGAAACGCAAGGAGGATGAAGTCGGGCGATACGGCGGTGAGGAATTTTACGGCATCTGCCAAGGGGATGCCAAGCGCGGGGTGGATTTTGGTGAGCGTCTCAGAAAGACGGTGGCAGGGCATACTTTTTCCTTTAAAGGGGAAAAGATACCCATCACCATTTCCGTTGGCGTGGCGGCTGCCGGAGAGGTGCCGGAAATGAATGCCGACGGCCTTGTCGCCCTGGCCGACACCCGGCTCTATACGGCCAAACAGCAGGGAAGAAACAGGGTGGTGGGGGAATAATCCCTGTGCTGCCTCAGCTTGATTTTTCGCTGTATTTTTTGTCACTTCCTTTGATATGCTGGATCAGCCAGTTCATCAGTATTTTCATAATTTCGGAGTTCAAAACAATATGCCCCTCGGCTTCATCCCGGCGGACCGACCGTATCTGTTCAAGAAATTTTTTATGTTCTCTTGTGTGGTGAGGCAGATCAGGATAGCCTATTTTTTTCATGTATTCCTCTTCAAAGGAAAAATGAAATACCCCATACTCTTCCATGGCCTGTAAACTTTTTCGACCGATTTCCGTCAATCCCTCTCCTCCAATCAGCCTGTCATGCAGTTCATTGATGATGCCAACCCAGTGCTTATGCTGTTCATCGATTTCCTTGATATTGACACTGTATGAATCATCCCAGACAATACGGCTCATTTTTTCCTCCGATAATGATTGAAAATAATTTACTGTTCATTCCTCATTTTCCAGACGGTCCAGACGGTTGCAACGGAAGGGGCGAGAAAAAAAGAGGAAAGGATCAAGCTTTTTTTCTGCAGCAACGGGTTGCTGATAATCATGGCTAATCGGCCATGATTATCGGGCAGGGCCGTCGGCAGAACATAAAAAATCAGGAAGTAAGCAATAAAAAGGGCAAGTTCGGAAATAATCACATTTCTGGCAAAAATTTTAAGTCCGTTCAGCAGGATACGGACCCACACCATTTTTTCCTGGTTCTGTTGCAGGGATGAGAAAAAAAGGGACGCCTCGTCGAGAAGATTTGTCGCCTCCCGGAAAGCTTGCCCTTCTTTTCTGGTAATCTGCGCCTGCGCCTTGGTCAACGTATTTTTGATTTCGGCCAGTGACTCCAGGTAAGAGTTGAAATAGTTTTTGTACGGATATGTCTGCCAGAAATGGAGATGTCCCTGCAGTTTGGTGTCTAGGCCGGTTTTTCTTTTTTCCAGCTCTTCCAGTTTTGTTTTCCGTATTCGCCGGCAATGTGCAATGATTCCCGCTCCCCTGTCGATCACATCAAGCAGACCGTAGTAACTCCGGCGGGTGAATTTTTCCCGCAGCTGGTTAAGTGAGAGATCGTTCTCCTCAATGATCGGGTCCTTGTCGGCAAGATAGTAACCGAGTTCGGCGCATTCAGCCTCGGCCTGCTCCAGGTAGTCTTCCGCCTCCTGTTTTCGCTGCTGTATCTGATGGATGGCGAAGTCATTGATCTGGCCATGGATGGGCAGAAGAAGAGGGTCCATCAGGGCGGTCATGAAAATCTCCTTCTGGCCCTCCATCAGAGAACCAAGTCTCTTGATATCCTTCTCGGTATGTCCGGAACGGATGCCGCACTGCATTTTTCGGTATTGGCATTCGTCAGCACTGAAAAGTATTTTTTCGGCATTCGTGACTGATTCTTTCGCCTTCCATGCGTTATTCTGCAAGTCATAGAAGCGTGAAAGAAGCAGTTCGATGTAAAGCCGGTCTTTTTCCAGGTTGGCAATGTTTTTGGCCCGTTCGAGATAGTGGGCCATATCCTTGGCGCCCCTCTGCTCCAGAGCGAGGAATGCCCGGCCCACCAAGGCATAGAACTGCTTACCGCCGCGACGTTTGCTTTCCCTGTTGAAAAGCTCCTTTGCCTGTTCGTATTGGCCGACACGAAGACAGTCGAGGCCCATGTGAAGATTGTTGCTGTCAATGGTGATTTTGTCGATTTTATCCAGTCCGGTCCACTTCGAAGCCGGGGAAAATGCGATGTGATGCAAAAAACGGGGCTGGTAAATTGCGTTAAGGTCGAGGTAGGCAATGAAAACAAGCAGCTCATTATCCTTTCTGACTTCGGCAGGCGTGACACCGGCGGCAATTTTTTTCATGCAGGCGGAATAATCGGGGAAAATACTTTGATAGATGGCGTTTAGCTCAGCAAAAGGAAGAGAGCCGATTTTATCCAGGCCGTGAATATTCATGCTGATGAGTTTGCTGGGACAGATCGACGGAGCATGGATTGTCATGCCGCAGTAAAAACACTCTGTATGTTCGCCTTGCAGGGGCAGAGACCGGTGAGGAAAGATATCTTCCCGTCCTGCGGAGCCGGCGGCGAAAATCATACGAAAAAACCCGTTGCCCTCATCTTCGAAGGAGTGTTCGGGAAGATCCCTGTCTGCCATGAGTTCCTGCCATTGCCGCATCAAGGGTAGGGTGACATAGGCGGTTTCAGGCTGCAGTGTTTCCCATTCAATGGCTGAAGTCTGACTGACTTGGGGAAAAGAACCATCTTCCTCGACCAGATGGAGGGCTATCTGTAACGGCAGGGAGCCGTAACTTTCATTCCAGCCATGTTCCTCTTTGGCGTTTCGCAGGCTTTCGCGCAGGGAGGCGAGAGCCGGAAAGGGGTGGGGGAAGGTGAAGAGCAACAGTTCGTTGCAGCTTTCCGGCTGCTCAAAGCCCGATTTGGCAAGAGATTGGCGGACTGCATCCACCAGGGGAATCCAGTTCGTGTCCGATGCCCTCCCCGGCAGGTAACCGGGGATACGGAGCGCAAGCAGTATGGAATGTGTTTTTTTCATGGGGCCGGTTAGAGGCACTGATCAAGAATTTTTTTGGCTTCCCGGCTCTCAGGGTAGAGGCGGCGGGCGATACTTGCCCATTTGTCCGCCCGGACAAGCATGCCCATGGCAAGAAAGGCTTCGGCCAGTGCGAGCAGGAGATCAAGCTCTTCGCCATGCTTGCTTGCCGCCTTTTCCAGATGAGGAACCGCCTCCTTGGTCATGCCGTTTTTCTGCAGAGCGATACCAAGTTTTTTGTGCAGCAGAAAATGATCGGGATTCTCTTTGACAATATTGCGGTAGCACTTGATCGCCAGATTGTATATCTCATGCTCCAAAGCGATGGCAGCTACATCTTCCTGGATGTCTCTGTCGTTCGGGTTGTTTTTCAGGATAAGCCGGAGAACTTTTTCCGCTTCCGCTCCCTTGCCGGCCTTGATCAGCAAACGGGCGAACTTGATGGCTCGATCGGAGTGGCGGGGGCTGATTTCCATGGCCTGGGCAAAGTATCCGGTGGCTTTGGTGATATCGCCCTGACGATAGAATATCTGTCCCAGATAGTGATAGGATGTCACATCAAGCCGGTTTATTTCAACGGCTTTCTGGAAGCATTTCAACGCATCTTCCGTGTTGCCCGCCATCAGCTTCAGTCTGCCCAGTTCCCGGAAGGGACGGGAGGAACGAGGGTTGCTGGCGGAGGCCTGTTCGGCCTCCGCCATTGCGCCTTCGATGTCCCCTTTTTCCTCCAGATCCCGGGCGTTGCGGAGATGCAGGGTCAGGGAGTCAGGACGTAATGATTTTTCCAGCAGTTCATTTATTTTGTGTTCCAGGGAGGCGGTGACAAAAGGCTTTGTCAGATAGGCATCCACGTCATGTTCCGCCGCCTCGGCAACCACTTCCTTGTTGGCCTCAGCGGTGATCATGAGAAAGGGGATATCTCGCAGTTTTTTGTGACAACGGATGCGGCTCAGGAGTTCCGTGCCCTTGAGGAAGGGCATGGCGTAATCAGAGATGATAAAGTCGATTGTTGCCTCGGTGGCGGTGAGAAATTTCCAGGCTTCCTCGCCGTTAGGCGCTTCAAAAATTTCTTTTCCGTAATTGATCAGCTGCAGCATGGCCTTGATGGAACGGCGCATATTGTCCTGGTCATCGACAATGAGAATATTCATGGTGCGGGGCATGGGTTGTACGCTTTCTGCGGCCATGATGCCTGAACCTTACCCGATTGGAAGAGTAAAGAAAAACCTGCTGCCCCGGCCTTCTTTGCTTTCCACCCCTATTTTCCCGTTGTGCAGCTCAACGGCAAGTTTGCAGAAATGCAGGCCCAGACCGGCTCCCACCAGAGAATCCTGTTTGCGCGACACCCTGGCATATTTGTCAAAAATGGTTTCCTGCTGTTCGAGCGGGATCCCCGGACCCTGATCCTGGACATAAAATTCGATGAATCGCTTTCCGGACATTTTAAATCCCGTCGTGATGGCGCTGTCCGCCTGGCTATAGCTTAGGCTGTTGGTGAGGAGATTCTGCAGCACCCTCAAAATGAGAGTGCGGTCAACCGTCAGCCGGGGAGCATCTGCCTCCGGATGCTGAACAAGGGTGATGTTCTTGATGCGGGCCAGACCCGTGATGCTTGACAGAGCCTCATTGAGCAGCTCCAGACAGTCCGTCTCCTCGTATAGAAGCTGTAGTTTGCCCTCGGCTATTTTATCGGTGGTGACCAGATTGGCGACCATGCGGACCGCACGGTCACACCCCATCTGCGCGGCTTCGAGAAATTCCTTTTCGTTGCCGGTTATGGAATAGGAGAGTATGTCGAGATTGGCCACCACCTCGGACAGCGGGGTCTTCAGGTCGTGGATCAGCATGCGGGAGAGGTGAGCCCGCAGTTCTTCCTGGCGTCGCAGCTCCTGGTTGCGTTTTCGCAAGGTGTTGCGCTGTTGGGTTATTTTTTTGTGCAGATTTTGTTGGATAAAGGTCCAGAGGATAAAGCTGCTGAGATGGAGGAGATGGAAATTATCCTCTTTCATCATATCCCTGGTGCCGGTTTTGTCCGTGGCATTGATGACGCCGATGACCTGGTCCTTATGAATGACCGGCGCCGACAGGAGGGAATCCTTTTTGTAAATTCCTTTTCTCTGGGCAAAACGGCGATCTTTGGAGATATCGGTGATGAAAAGCGCTTTTTTGCTTCTGACCACCCAGGAGGCAACGGATTCATCGGCCAAACTCTGTTTGTGGCCGATTATTTCCTTTCTGGTGGCGGCGCGAACCACCAGTTCTTTTCCTTCCAGGACCATGAGGGAGCCCTGTTCAACGCCGAGAAAATCAAGCACAATCCTGAGAATCCGGTCTATCCTGCGGGGAAACGTCATTTTTTTTTCGTTCATGACGTCGGCGATGGCAAACAGGCTTTGCAGCAGTTGGCCGGCCTGGCTCGGGTCGGGCAAAGGGGGGGGCGTCAGTTTCGTTTCCATGGATATTCCGGATGAACGATTAAGTTTAGGAGCCGGAATTCAGAAACAGACGGGCTCCATTATGGCTGTGATTACTCTTGCCTCCTGAATTCCTTCAACCATGCTGTCATTTCAACTCTTCATCGAGGCGACGGATATGAACGGCTTCCAGCTTGTTTGAATCCTTTGTTGTCGGGCAGATTTGAAATTCAAAGATGGTGTTCGGGTTTGTAAAGACCTGTGGCTCGTTTTCGTACAGCGATTTGGAGCAATGAAAGAAAATCGTATTGGATTCCAGCCCTTTATCCTGGGCGAGCCGATAATAACGCATGAAGCCGAATCCCCTGTCCGCCTTATAGTTGGCCACGGTGCCCCTCTGCCAGTCCTCGCTTTCCCGTTCGTTCTGGATGGGCAGGAGACCCGGCAGCAGGAACCCGGACAGGTAAAAATCCGCCTCTTCCTTTAAAGCGGTGCTGACGTTGTGAAATCCGATCACCTCCACCCGGCACCCTTTGTTCTGCAGGGCGCTGACCAGGCGGAGAAAATCCCCGTCCCCGGTGACCAGCAGTATCCGGTCCAGATTGCGGGACTGAAGAATCGCGTCAATGGCAAGGTCCATGTCGGCATTGGCCTTGGTCGTGATGATTCCATCCTCATCCACATAGCGCTGGACGTATTTCTTGATGATCTTGAAGCCGCATTTGCGGAGAATGTCATGGTAGTTATAAAGCTTCTGCCGGTATTCCTGGTCGGTTTTGGTCCGCTCCTGATCTTCGGCCAGATAGGAGTTTGCCCGCAGCATGATGGAATCACCGCTGTTGGCGAGTTCCACCAGCACGTCATACCGCATGCCGTAGCCGCCGCAGAGGCGAATATTTTCCGCGTCAACGTAGATACCTGTTTTCAGCATTGCCAAATCAGCAAATCCCTCATTCCCACTCAATGGTGCTGGGCGGCTTGGAGGAAATGTCAAAGACCACCCGGTTGACACCGCGCACCTCATTGATGATGCGGTTGGAAATGCGGCCCAGGATATCATAGGGAATCCTTGACCAGTCCGCGGTCATGGCATCGACGCTGTCCACCGCCCGCAGGGCGACGACATTTTCATAGGTGCGCTCGTCACCCATGACACCCACCGTCTGGATTGGCAGAAGAACGGCGAATGACTGCCAGACCTTCCGGTAGTAGCCTGATCTTTTCATTTCTTCAAGGACGATGACATCCGCCTGGCGCAGGACATGCAGCCGTTCCCGGGTGACTTCGCCCATGATGCGGATACCGAGGCCCGGACCGGGAAAGGGCTGGCGGTAAATGGCCTCTTCCGGCAGGCCGAGCTCGAGGCCGAGTTCCCGCACCTCATCCTTGAACAGTTCCCGCAAGGGCTCGATCAGAGCAAGTTTCATGACATCCGGCAGGCCGCCGACATTATGGTGGGACTTGATCACCGCCGCACCCCGGAAAGAGACGCTTTCAATGACATCGGGATAAAGGGTGCCCTGGGCCAGGTATTTCACGGCCCCAAGCGTGGCCGCCTCCTTTTCAAAAATTTCAATGAAACCGTAGCCGATCCTTTTTCTTTTTTCCTCCGGATCAACCACTCCCTGCAGCCTGCCGAGGAAATAGTCCTCTGCATCCACATCAATAACCGTGAGGTGGGTTTTTTCCCGGAAATAACGCATGAGGCTTGCGGTTTCACCGGTGCGCATCAGTCCGTTGTTGACGTAAATGCAGGTGAGCTGCTCGCCGATGGCGCGATGGACGAGGGCTGCGGTCACCGACGAATCGACCCCGCCGGAAAGGGCGCAGATTACTTTGTCCTTTCCCACCATTTCCCGAATGTCCCGCACTGTGGTTTCGACGAAATTGTGCATGGTCCAGTTGGGCTCGCAGCCGCACAGACCGAAAATAAAATTGCGCAGCACGTCGGTGCCGATCAGGGTATGGGCCACTTCCGGGTGGAACTGGACACCCACCAGATTCCTTTTCTCATGGCGGATGGCGGCATGGGGCGAATGTTCGCTCACCGCCGAGGCGACAAATCCGCTTGGTAAAACTTCAATTCGGTCGCCATGGCTCATCCAGACTTGATACTGGGAGGAATCGGTTTCAAGGCCGGCAAAGAGGCCCCCTGTATATTTGATTTCCAGATCCGACTTGCCGAATTCCCGTTTCACCGCCCGCTCCACCTTGCCGCCAAGCTGTTGGGTCATGAGCTGGGCTCCGTAGCAGATGCCGAGCACCGGCACATCCAGGTTAAAAAGAGCCGGGTCGCTTAACGGCGCATCCTCGTCATAGACGCTTGCCGGGCCGCCGGAAAGCACGATGCCCTTGGGCCGCATCTCTTTGATTTTATCAAGCGTCAAAGTATAGGGATGGATTTCACAGAAGACCTTCTGCTCGCGGATACGGCGGGCGATGAGCTGAGTTGTCTGTGAGCCGAAATCAAGAATAAGTATTTTTTCGCTGTGGATATTCATTTTCGTAATCGTCGTGAGTGGGTGAACGGTTTAAACGCCTGAGCCGCCGGTTCTGCCGCATGAGGACGGGAATCAGCTCATGCGGTAGTTTGGCGCCTCCTTGGTGATAATAACGTCATGCACATGGCTTTCTTTCAGTCCTGCCGGGCTGATGCGGACGAACTTGGCCTTTTTCTGCAGTTCCTCGATGTTTTTTGCGCCGAGATAGCCCATGCCGGAACGCAGGCCGCCGATGAGCTGGTAAATGGTGTCGCAGATGGGGCCGCGATAGGGGACTTTTCCCTCAATGCCCTCGGGCACCAGTTTGGAGGGGGATTCGACATCGTCCTGGAAATAGCGGTCACTGCTGCCTTTTTTCATGGCGCCGAGGGAGCCCATGCCGCGATATCCCTTGTAGGTCCGACCCTGATAAAGGAAGGTTTCCCCCGGCGTCTCGTCGCAGCCGGCAAAGAGGCTGCCGATCATGATGACGTCCGCCCCGATGCCGATGGCCTTGGTGATATCGCCGGAGTGTTTGATGCCGCCGTCGCCGATCACCGGAATATCATGCTTTGCCGCAACCTTTTTGCAGTTGAGGATGGCGGTGAGCTGGGGCACGCCGACACCGGCGACGATGCGGGTGGTGCAGATGGAGCCCGGTCCGACACCCACCTTGATGCAGTCGGCGCCGGCCTTGATCAGATCTTCTGCCGCTTCAGCGGTGGCGATGTTGCCGGCAATGATCTGGGTGTCGGGGAAAGAATCCTTGATGGCGCGCAGAGCGTTGATGATGTTTTTTGAGTGGCCGTGGGCGGAATCAAGCACCAGGATATCGACTTCCGCCTTGCGCAGTTTCTCCACATCCTCGAGGCTTGTGCCGACGCCGATGGCGGCCCCGACCCGGAGGCGCCCAAGGATGTCCTTGGCCGCCAGGGGATATTTTCTGATTTTTTCCAGATCCTTGATGGTAATGAGCCCTTGCAGATCGCCTCGGTCGTTTACCACCAGCAGTTTTTCAATGCGATGCTCGTGCAGCAGGGCCTTGGACTGCTCGAGTGTGATGCCCGCCCTGGCGGTGACCAGATTCTTGCTGGTCATGACCTCCTTGACCCGCAGGTCAAGATGGGAAACAAAGCGCAGGTCGCGGTTGGTGACGATACCAACAAGTTTTTTACCTTTGAGCACCGGCACCCCGGAAATCCGGTAATTGCGCATGATCTCCTTGACCTCGCCCACCGTCTGTTCCTCGCCAACGGTAATCGGGTCGACAATCATGCCGGACTCAGATTTTTTCACCTTTTTGACCTGGAGGATCTGTTCCTCGATGGACATGTTCTTGTGGATGATGCCGATGCCGCCCTCCCTGGCCATGGCAATGGCGGCACGGTGCTCGGTTACCGTATCCATGGCGGCGCTGACCAGAGGGAGATTCAGGCTGATGGTCCGGGTCAGACTTGTGGTCAGATTGACTTCACTGGGCAGCACCTCGGAAGCCTGCGGTATCAGAAGCAGATCATCAAAGGTAAAGGCGTATTCGATAATGTCATTGGTCATTGTCCGTGATCTCCATCAGCTTGTTGCGGATAAATAAATATTTGCAATATACTATCAGATTTTTCCGGGGAGGGAGTGAAAAAATGAAACCGGAAAGGCAAAAGGTAAAAGGCAAGAGGAGAGGGGATAGGGTTGATTGGTTGATTCATGCGGATCACCAACCAATCAACCAATCACCTCATCTTACTTTTCCCAGTCCGGCCTCAGGTGCAGCTCGGTCAACTGCTTGCGCGCCACACCCGACGGAGCGTCGGTAAGCGGGCAGGTCGCTTTCTGGGTTTTGGGAAAGGCGATGACGTCACGGATGGAGTCACGGCCTGCAAGCAGCATCATCAGTCGGTCGAGGCCGAAGGCCATGCCGCCGTGGGGCGGCGCGCCAAGCTCAAGCGCCTTGAGGAGAAAATCGAATTTGTCCGCTGCCTCCTCTTCCGAGATGCCCAGGGAAGCGAAGATACTGCTCTGCATCTCTTTCTGGTGAATACGGATACTGCCGCCTCCGATTTCCGTGCCGTTCAAGACAAGGTCATAGGCCCGGCTTCGCACCTTGCCGGGCTCGGTGTCCATCAGCGCCAGGTCTTCTTCCATGGGAGCGGTAAAGGGGTGGTGGACCGCCACATGGCGTTTTTCCTGGTGATCATATTCAACCAGAGGAAATTCCGTGACCCAGAGGAAGTTGAAGGTGTTCCGGTCCAGCAGGGAAAGCCGGCGGGCCAGTTCCAGCCGCAGCTCGGAGAGGGCCTGGTGGACAATAACCGGGGTGTCGGCCACGAAGAAGAGCAGGTCGCCGGGCTTGGCGTCCAGGGTGGCGGCCATATCGGCCCTTTCTTCCTCGGTGAAGAATTTGGCGATGGGCGACTGCCATTCACCGTCCTCTTTCATTTTGACCCAGGCCAGTCCCTTGGCGCCGTAATTGGCAACAAATGCGGTCAGGTCGTCGAGATCCTTGCGGGAAAAGGTTGCGCATCCCTTGGCGTTGATGCTTTTCACCAGTCCGCCCTTTGAGACCACATTGCGAAACACCTGAAACCCACACTCCTTGACCACGTCGGTGAGGCTGATCAGCTCAAGGCCGAAACGGGTGTCCGGCTTGTCGCTGCCGAAGCGCTCCATGGCCTCCTGATAGGTCATGCGGGGAAAGGGGGTGGTCAGTTCAATACCACGGGTGGCGGCAAAGAGGCTTTTCATTGTTCCTTCGGCAATACGGTAGATGTCTTCCTCGGTGATAAAGGAAAGTTCCAAATCCACCTGGGTGAATTCCGGCTGGCGGTCGGCCCGCAGGTCTTCGTCCCGGAAGCATTTGACGATCTGGTAGTAACGGTCCATGCCGGCCACCATGAGCAGCTGCTTGAACAGCTGGGGCGACTGGGGCAGGGCATAGAATTTTCCGGGATTGACCCGGCTCGGCACCAGATAGTCACGGGCGCCTTCCGGGGTGGAGCGGGTGAGCACCGGGGTCTCGATTTCAAGAAAGTTTTCGTCGTTGAGGAAGGAACGCAGTGCCTGGCAGGCCTTGTGGCGCATGATGAGGTTATCCGCCATGCCCGGCCGCCGCAGATCGAGATAGCGGTACTGGAGGCGCAGGGAATCCGAGACTTCGATGTCTTCATCAAGGGGAAAGGGCGGAGTCTTGCTGACATTGAGGATCCGCAGTTCATGAACCATGATTTCAATGGCGCCGGTATGAAGATTGTCGTTGGCCATGCCTTCCGGCCGTTTGGAAACCCTGCCGCGGACAGCAAGCACCCATTCGCTGCGCAGGCCGTGGGCCTTGGCATGGGCCTCGTCGTTGTACTCCGGGTTGAAAACAATCTGGGTGATGCCCCACCGGTCGCGCAGATCAATGAAGATGACTCCGCCATGATCCCGCCGGCGAAGCACCCAGCCCATCAATGTCACTTCCTTGTCAATATGGTCGGCGCCAAGGTCATTACAGCTATGACTGCGCTTCAGCTCACCCATGGACTCCATAGGATCTCCTTTTTATTGGTTGATGTGTAAATGTGGAGTCAGGAGTCAGAAGCCAGGAGACAGAATAACACCCATGCTTTGCGTGAAGCTGACTCCTGGCTTCTCAGATTATTTTTTCGGCAAGTCCGACCGCCCAGCCGTCCATGTCATCGACCATGGCCACTGGAACCTGTTCGCTGTTTTCCATATTGCGGAGCATCGCCTCTTTCCGGGTCAGTTCCTCTTCGCCCATGATCAGGGCATAGCGCGCCTGCGCCTTGCCGGCCTGCTTCATCTGGTTTTTCAGGCTGCGGTCCTGATAATCCATGGTCGCCGTAAGACCCGCTTTACGCAGAGCGTGGGTCAGGGAAAACCCAATCTTCTGGGCTGCCGGACCGAGCGCCACGATAAAAATATCCATGGAAGCGGCCGGGGCTCCTTTCTGTTGTTGCTCCAGCAGCAGGGCCAGCCGTTCCATGCCCATGGCAAAACCGATTCCCGGCACATCGGGGCCGCCGAGCCGCTTCACCAGGCCGTCATAGCGGCCGCCGGCGCCGACCGCGCTCTGGGCGCCCAGGGCGTCGGTCACAAGCTCGAAGGTGGTTCGGGTGTAATAGTCCAGTCCCCGCACCATGAAGGAATTGACCTCGTAGGGGATGGCAAGCAGGGTGAGGCCTTCTTCCACTTCCCTGAAGTGTTCTTTGCAGCCGGTGCAGAGATAATCGAGAATAGAGGGCGCCTCTTTATACTGCTCCCGGCAGTTGGCGCTTTTACAGTCGAGCACCCGCAGGGGATTGGTTTCCCGTCTCCGCAGGCAGTCGTCGCAGAGATTGTCCGCCTTGTGGAGAAAATCAAGCAGGGCGCGGTTGAAATCGGGTCTGCAGGCAGGGCAGCCGAGGGAGTTGATTTCGAGACTTGCCGTGAGTCCGAGCTCGGTAATGATAAGCCAGGCCATGGCCATGATTTCCGTATCGATTCGGGGGTGGTCGGTGCCCAGCACCTCGACGCTCATCTGGTGGAATTGTCTGAGCCGTCCTTTCTGGGGCCGCTCATGCCGGAACATGGGGCCGATGGTATAGAGCTTCTGCACAGGCTTTGCCGCATGCAGGCCGTTTTCAATGTACGCCCGCAGCACCGGAGCCGTGCCTTCGGGCCGCATGGTCAGGGATGAGCCGTTGCGGTCGGTGAAGGTGTACATCTCCTTTTCGACGATATCGGTTGTTTCGCCGATGGAACGGATGAAGAGGTCTGTTTTTTCCAGGATCGGCACCTTGATCTCCGCCAGATCAAAGCGGTGGAAAATGGCCCTGGCCGTCTGTTCGATAAACTGCCATGTTTCCACCTCACCGGGAACGATATCTTTAAAACCTTTCAGGGCTTTGACACTCAAATTGCTACCTCTCTTTCTGGACTGCTCAGCTTCAGGATCTTTTCCATTATCCCCTGCCGGGAACGCTGTAATAAAAAACTGTCTAATTTATCTGAAGAAGTGCGGAAAGTCAAGATATTGGGAGGATAAAAGATGGGAGGCGGAACAAATCATCATGCTGAAGAAAGATAGATGAAGTGAAATGCCAAAATTCAGGATGGAGAGATTGACTTCAGAAAGGCGGGGATTTCTTCGGCGGGCAAGGGTTTCGAGAAAAGGAAGCCCTGGGCCATGTGGCAATGGCACTGCTTGAGAAAAGAGAGTTGTTCCACCGTTTCGACCCCTTTGGCGACAACCTGCATATCGAGATGCCGGGCCAGGGAGGCAACTCCCGCTACAATCCCGCTGTCGCTTGCACTCTGGGGTATTTTTCGGATAAAGGTTTTGTCGATTTTCAGGGCATCAATGGGTAAATGTTTCAGGAAGGACAGTGAACAGTAGCCGGAGCCGAAATCGTCAATGGAGATTTTTACTCCCATATCCGCCAGGAGCAGCAGCACCAGGGCTGATTTCTGTGCATTGGCGATAAGAGAGGGCTCGGTGATTTCGATTCCGACTCTGGAGGGGTTGATGCCATGGCGCTGGAGCGTCTCACTGATGGAGTCGACAATCCCCTCCTCATGCAACTGGGATGCGGAAAGATTAAAGGAAAGAGAGAGATGGTCATTCCCGCACCCGTCCAGGATTTTCCGGCTCAACCGGCAATACTCTTCCAGCAGCCTGCGGCCGACGGGAATCATCAAGCCCGAATCTTCACAGACCTGAAGAAAGTCAGCCGGCGTCACGGTGCCCCGTACCGGATGGTGCCAGCGGGCCAGGGCTTCCATTCCTTGCACCTGCATGGTGGTCAGATTGATGATGGGCTGGAAGAAAACGGTAAACTCGTTTGCATCAAGTCCCCTGCGGATCTCTTCCTCCCGGATGAGCCGTTCCTGCGCGTACTCATGCATGTTTGCCGAGAAAAAATGAATCCTGTTTTTCCCCTGCGCCTTGGCCGCATACATGGCCTGATCCGCGTTTTTGATCAGCGTTTCGCTGTCAATTCCGTCTTCCGGATAGACGGCCATGCCGATGCTTCCTCCCACGGAAAGATAATGCCCGTTGTAGGGAAAAGGCGTGGCCAGGGATTTCAGGATCCGTTCGGCAATGGTCAGGGCGAAATCCGCACTGTCAAGGTCGCCGATGATGGCGAGAAACTCATCCCCGCCGATGCGGCAGAGGGTATCTTCCGGGCGGAAAATGGTTTTCAGCCGCTGGGCGACCCCTTTCAGGACAAAGTCACCTGCTGAATGGCCCTGGGTGTCGTTGATTGTTTTGAAATCATCCAGATCCATGAACATCACCACCAGCTTTTTCTTGCGGCGGCTGGCATGGGCGATGGAGATGTGAATCTGGTCTTTCAGGAGCAGCCGATTGGGCAGACCGGTGAGTGAATCGTGCATGGCCTGGTGGCGAATGAGCATTTCCTGTTTCTTGTGCTCACTGATGTCGCGGAAGGAGGCGATGTAATAGGAGGTCTTTTCCCTTTTTTTCTCCATTCTGGCAATGGACAGCCAGAGAGGAACGGCATCGCCGTTCTCGCGCCGGCACAGGACTTCTCCGTCCCACGCGCCTTTTTCCTTGAGATCGCTGAGGATGGAAAGATAAAATTTTTCGTCGTGGCTGCCGGTATCAAAAACGCGGATGGAAACTCCTACGAGCTTCTCCATCGCAGATCCGACGATCTGGGCTGTGGCCGGATTGGCCTTGAGGATATGGCCATCGGCGTCGGTCACCAGGATGCCTTCCAGGGCATGGGAAAAGGCATTGCCCATGAGCTGCAGCTCGGCATTGACCGCACTCAGCGCCGCAGTTCTTTCCCTGACCCGTTTTTCGAGCTGCTCGTTGGACATCTTCAGGAGCTTTTCACTGGTCTGGAGCAGTTCGAAACTGTCCCGCAGTTCGCGCTGCTTGTCGTTTAACGAATCGGCCATATCGTTGAATGAGCGGGCCAGATGGCCGATGGCGTCTCTTGTGGGCATATTGATCCTGGCCGACAGGTCTCCTTCGGCAAGCTTCGCGGTGCCTTCCTTCAGCCGGCTGATTCTTTTGCTGAGCAGGGAATTGATGAAAAAGGCAAAGGCAACGGCAAAGAGAATGCTGAACGCGGCAAGGAAAACAAATTGCCGCTGTTTCTGCCTCGCTTTTTGCGTTATGATCGCCAGCTCCTGGGCCATGAGCTTTTTTTCCGCCTTGATCAGTTGATCCTTGGTCACCGTGATTTCATCCCAGATGGCGCTGACCATGGCCACATCTTCGGCAAGCAGGGACATGGTGCGGTTGTTCAGCCATGCGTCATAAATGCGGGGGAGGTTGGTGCCCAGCTTGTGCAGCAGGGTTTCAAGGGAATCAAGTTCATGACTGTGATCGTCATCCGAAGCAGCGTAGTTTTTGAGCATGGAAGCTTTTTCGCATGAAAGGGCGAGCAGCTTCATCACCACATCAAGTTTGAGTCCATTGCCGGTCATGAATTTTTCAATCAGGTGTTCAAGTTGTGAAAGATCATGCATGGCATCCCTGGAAAGACAGGAGACAAGGGGAGCTTTCTCGCCAAAGGAAGCCATACCGCCGTAAGCAAAGTTGCTCAGGGAAAAATGGATTTTCTGCAGATGGTTTTTTATCTGGGGGAGCAGGCTGACGGTGTAATCGACCGGCTGCTGTCCCATCTCAAACAGGCTGACCAGCCCCTGGCGGACGGCAAACAGGCTGGTGTCTATCGCTCTCTCCTCCTCCTCCTTTGTGAAGGAAAAGTCTTTCCGCAGATTTTTCATTTTGACGGAAACGGAACTGAGATTTGCCAGGATCTCTTTCGGTTCGATAATTTCAAGCCGGCTGTCCTGCTGGTAGAGGATTGAGGCCTGCAGCAGGGCGTTGTCGAGCTGATTGGTCGCTTCCGTGCGCTTCTGCAGGCTTGCGGTGATGGTTTTCAACTGTTCGGTGGATTCGTCTGCGAAGTTGACGGCAAGCACCGATAGCGCGGTGAGCAGCATCACCAGCAGAATAAAACCGAAGTTGCGGAGATAATGGTAGGGCATTCTTTATAAGAATCCAGGGGTCAGGAGTCAGGAGTCAGAAAATTATGTTGCCGCGTCATGTCATTCAAGTCCGATTCCAATCCTATTGACCGAAGGAAAGGAAAAGAAGCTCCCCAACCTCGCCGGTGCCGTAGAGGGGTTGTTCCGAATCCTGCTCGGGTTTGCGACCGGCTATTTCATAACGGGAGACGGCAAAAGGGTATTTTTTATCCACCGTGAAGCGCACATCGTCATCGTGTCCCGTATCAAGGGGGCGGACAAATTCGATGGTCCAGATATCGTCATGCCAGAAACCCCTGGCCTTGATATCGGCTCTGCTCCCTGATGGCTGCTGGTGATCGTATTTCGGCACCCGGTCCTCTTTGAATCCTGTGTAGAGAATGGTGGCATACGCCGCATCTCCCCCGTCGCCGGGGCGGGCGATATAAAAGACATTACCCTGGTTTGAAGTAACCATTATCGAGTCTTTCATTTTGTCGTTTTTGTACAGGTGCATTTTGTCGTCGGCAAAACCCGTGGGGTCGGTTCGCATGGCCTTCCAGAACCAGATATCCGCCTGGTAAGGGACATTTTCATGCAGGGTCAGAGTGGTGGGATAGGTGACCATGCTCCACTTGACGATCAGCGTATCCTCCCGTTCCGGACCGTTTACGTATGCCGTCATGTCCGGATCCCACTTCAGGGTTCTGTGCTGCCGGTTTTCGGTCTGGTCCGGGAATGAGGCGAGAAGAAAGATCTTTTTGCCGTCATGGGCGGCCTTGATGGTGATATCGATATTCGCCACCGGATCATGGCTGGTTACCGCCTTGGCCTTGGACCAGAACGATTCGTCGGCCCGGCCGTCGATAACCGGTTCTTCCCCGACTTTAACGGCGATCAGTTCCTGGGCGGCGGATGTAGTTACGGCGAGGATAGTCGATAAAAGGAAAATGAATACAACAAGTCTCCAGACGCGATACATGGACGGCCTCCTGTGCGGATTTCTATTGTTCCGTGTGCGGCATTTTGCCTCAGCCTATGTTTATTATGCAACAAGAGGGGGGAAAAAAGAAAGGGATATCAGGAAATTTCAGACAAATTTGTCATGAAAAAACAGAGACGGGTTGACTGGATGGCGCAGCCGGGAAAAATGTATTATTATCAAAAAATGAAGCATCTCCTTCCTGGAGAATTGAAAAACACAGGAAAGCACCATGGGACAAGGAGGATCAGAGATGGAAATCAACAACACCGGAGGGGCCGCGCTTTTTGCCCTGCAGCAGGCCATGGGGCAACCGCGGAACCTGGTTGATCTCATGGTGAAATCAACGATTGACCCCGGTCAATTGCCGTCGCCGTCATCCGGGAATGCGAAGCTGGAGAAAGCTGCGGCAGTGCAAACCGGCAAAGGGACGCGACTCAACATCATGGCGTGAGCCGACGGACCGCGTCGGCGTCTTGCCCTTTTTTCCCAGGCAATCGAAACCTTTATGTCTTTTTCCCCCTTTGCCTTGAAGCCGTTTCTCCCTGCGCTGTCAGAGTCCTTTGGTCTCACCGGCGTTATTTCCCGGGAGGATGGAGTGATCCGTGTCTGCTACACGCTCACCGGCCCGCTGGACGATCTTCGTCTGCCCCCGTCCGTCTCCGCCCCTGAACGGAGGGATAATCTCTGGCAGGAAAGCTGTTTGGAGTTTTTTCTTGCAGAGCATGGCGCGGAAGAGTATTGGGAGGTCAATCTCTCCCCTTGCGGTCACTGGAATGTCTACCATTTTGACCGGTACCGGGAGAACATGCGGCAGGAAGGGAATGTCGTCTCCCTGCCCTGCCGCGCTTCCCGCAGCCGGCATGCGTTCACACTGGAAGCCATCCTTGATCCGAGAGGGATGGGCATCACGGGTAAATCTCTGCTGGCAGGCGTCAGCGCCGTTCTCCTGTCAAGGGACAATGTCCTTTCCTACTGGGCCTTGGCCCATCCCGCCGAAAAACCGGATTTTCATCTCCGGAAGAGCTTTCTGCTCGCGCTTTAGGAATTCCCCCGGTCTTTCTCAGCCTATTTTGGCATGAAAGAGCTTGTCCAAGGCGACAAAGAGCCGGTTGCTGGTTTTCTCGAACTCGGTCAGCAGCTTCAGAGCCTGCTCCTTGTTCTGGTCCAGGCATTGGGCCTGAACAACTTTTTTGGCCAGGGCGTGGACGTCCTTGTGGATTTTCTCCACATCGCCGCACTCGGGGAGAGCGCGGACAAAAGCGGCCTCCGGGCCATAGAGCCATTTGCCGAAATCACACTGTTCATGGGAAGAGACCTGATCCAGGGTCAGCTTCCGGCCATACATGACACCCTCGAGCCTCGCCCGCCAGCTGATATGAGCGCCCTTCACCGCGCCAAGGTCGAATTTTTTAGCGCCCAGGGTAAATTTGCCCACGTTGGCGCCGAGCTCATTCGCCACCTCGGTCAGCCTGTCGGCGTAAATCTTGATTTCAGCTGAATCGGACCAAGTTGCGTTGACGCCGTCGTTGAGTTTGCGCACGCTTTCCGCAATTTCCGTCACCCCGAGAGATGCCTCCTGGACGGAATTCGCCACTTCCTCCTTGATTACCCTGGTGAAAGAGGAGATTTTCTGCACCACCTCTTCAGTGTGGTCCGAGGTCGTGGCCACCGTGCGGGCTATTTCTCCCACCGTTGCGGTCTGTTCTTCCACTGCGGCGGCAATGGTGGTGTTGATTTCATCCACCTGCCGGTTGATCTCATGGGTTTCGGAGATGGAATCGGACACGGCGGTGGTATTTGTCTGGATCTGTTTGATCTGCTGGACAATCTGATCGGTGGCGGTGGCCGTCTGTTTGGCCAGTTCTTTCACTTCGTTTGCCACCACGGCGAACCCCTTGCCTGCCTCGCCGGCCCGTGCCGCTTCAATGGTGGCATTTAAGGCCAGCAGTTTGGTCTGCTCGGTGATTTCGGTGATCATGCCGATAACATTATTGATGCTGGCGGCCGAGGTGTTGAGGGCATCCATTTTTTCCCGGGATGTCCGGTTGTTTTCAATGGCCTTGTTGGCCAGGACCTGCGCCGTCTGGCAGTTGTGGGCCACTTCCCGGAAGGAGCTTGTCAGTTCTTCCGCCGCCACCGCCACCGAGCGGATGTTGTGGGCCATTTCAACGCTGTTCTGGTTGATGGCGTCAGCGTCCTCTGATATTTTTTCCGTTGTCTCGGAGACAATTTTGATGTTGGTGGAAATCTCTTCTGCCGCTCCGGCAACGATTCCCGCCTGGTGCGCCATGGATTCCGCGGTCCTTGACATGGTGGCGGAGGAGGAGTGCAGCTTGTCGGATGTAAAGGAAACCAGGGAGCTGTCGTTGGCCACATCGAGCAGGGCTTCTTTCATGTTGCCCCTCATGTCGTTCAGCGATGCGCTGAGCTGGCCGATTTCATCTTCGGAACGCACGGGAATGGCGGTGGAAAAATCGCCTCCCCCAAGTCTATGGGCAAAACCTGCGCATTCGCCGATGGGCATGGCGAATTTTCTGGCCAGCCACATGAAGCCGAGCCCCACCAGTACGGAAATGGAAATCATGGCAATAAATATCTTGAGAAAAAGATTTTTCATCGATGCGGCTATCTGCTCTTCATGCTCCGCAACCTGGACTTCGATGTCGTCAATATATTCGCCGGTGCCGACAATCCAACCGAAGGGCGCAAAGAGGCGGACATAGGAGAGTTTCGGTTGCTCTTCCGTCACGCCGTCCTTGGTGGGTTTGGGCCACAAGTAATCAACAAAGCCTTCCCCTGTTTTTTTCGTGACATCGACGGCGGCCTTGAAGAGGTTTTCCTTTTTGTCGAGAGCGCAGTTGTATTTTGCATCGTCGAGGACTTTGCCGTCGAGCGCCGGAGAGATAGGGTGCATGATCATTTTCGGAAAAGGGGTTCCGGTGTCGTTGATCCAGAAGTAGCCCTTGCCGTCATTGAAACGGATTTTGGCGATATCGCTTTTGCTTTTTTCCATGGCATCGGCCATGGCGTCGTCAACGTATATTCCCGTGCCCAGGATCCAGTTCCATTCCGGAATCAGTCGGACGTAGGAAAGCTTCGGCTGCTCCTCGGTCAGGCCGTCCTTGGTTGGTTTGGGCCACAGATAATCGACAAAACCTTCCTTGTCCTTTCTGGTGACATCAACAAAGGCCTTGAAGAGGTTTTCCTTCTGTCCGAGGGCGCAGCTGTATTTGGGATTATCCAGAATCTGGCCGTTTAATGCCGGCGCGGTGGGATGCATGATCATTTTGGGAAAGGGTGTCCCCGTGTCATTGATCCAGACGTACCCTTTCTCCCCGTCATACCGGATTTTTTCAATTTGGCGCAACGCCTGTTCCTTTGCTTCATCAGGGGTCAGGTTGCCGGCGGCCTCCTCCTGTTTGGCTACGGCAACGATATTTTCCGCGATATCGATGATGCTTTTCAGTTCGTTTCCATAACGGTTCTCAAGATAAGCCTTGTTGGTTGCATTTTCATAATTTGATTGGAGAATTTCATGGGCGATATTGACATAGCTTTTCAGGTTATTTCTTACGGCGCTCATCTCTCCCTGACGGAACGTCTGCATCTTCTGGTCCCGATCATTGGACATGGTGACATAGATGGTGATGATCACGACCAGCATGGCCAGGAGAAGGACAAGGTTGTTGGAAATGATCAGCTGCCAGCGAATTTTCATGTTTTTCAGGGAAAGACCCATTGAGAAACTCCTTTGTTGTGATTGTTGCAGTGGTAAAATCAAAAAATACCGATGCTGCGCCATTGTGCATTCTACAATGTGGTATGGGTTTTTTGGGGGGAACCCATTCTGATATTCAGTTTTTCAGGATTTTTTGGCAGATGCGCGCGAAATTTTCGATGGAGTAGGGTTTCGGGATGACGGCGCAGAAGCCATATTTTTCATAGTGGGCCATGGCATCATCATCGGCATAGCCGCTGGAGACCACCGCCTTAATCCCCGGATCGATCTGCCGCAGTTCCACCATCGCTTCCCTCCCTCCCATGCCGCCCGGAACCGTCAGGTCAAGTATCACTGCGGCATAGGGATCCCCCTCCTGCATGGATTTCCGGTAAAGGTCAACGGCCTCATGTCCGTCGCTGGACGTTACCGGAGTATAGCCGAGGGTTTTCATGATTTCCGCCGCCAACTCCCTGATAGCCGGTTCATCATCCATGATGAGGATTTTCCCTTCTCCTTGAGGGAGTCTGTCGGTTTTCCTCGCAACCATCCGGGCGGTTTTTTTCGCAGCAGGAAGAAAGAGATGAAAGGTGGTGCCGGAAGAGGCGTCTGAGGCGACGGTAAGAAGACCGTTGTGTTTTTTGGCAATGGAATAGGCGATTGCCAAACCAAGACCGCTGCCGGTGTCTTTCGTGGTGAAATAGGGATCGAAAATTTTCGGCAGAAGCTCCGGAGGAATACCCCGGCCGGAGTCACTTACTGAAATCTGCACATAATTGTCGTTCTTGAGTTGGGAGGTGTGCTTATTGTCCGGTTTGGTGTTGCGGGCGGTAACGCAAATTTTACCGCCGTCGGGCATGGCCTGCACGGCATTGATGACCAGGTTCTGCAACAACCGGCTGATCTGGTTCCGGTCCACATCCACCGGATCAAGGTCATCGGCCAGGTCATAACGGCAGCATGTTTTTGCCCCGCAGAGGGCGAAATTGCACACTTCCTGAATAAGGTCGGTAATCCGAACCACCTCTTTCATTGGCCCACCGCCCCTGGCAAACGTGAGAAGCTGACGGGAAAGATCGCTGGCCCGTTTGCAGGCGGTTTCCGTTCTGGTCAGAAGATCGGTAACGGACGGGTCTTTGCTTTTCAGTCTGGCGAGGGACACGTTGCCGATTATGGCGGTCAGCAAGTTGTTGAAGTCATGGGCGATCCCCCCGGCGAGTATCCCCAGTGACTCGACATGTCTGGCGTGCTGCACTTCTTTTTCCATGAATTTCCGTCTGGTGATATCGCGGATAATGGCCTGCAGGTATTCCTTGCCGACCAATTCGACCCGATTGAGGGAGATCTCCGCATCAATATGCATTGACCGGCATATTTGAAACCGCCACTCAAAAAACTGAGGGCTTCCGGAAAGAGCAAGGCTGATTTTTTCCTGGATGACATCACGGGAGGATGTGCCGTCCGGTTGTAATTCCGGGGAATAATAGAGGAAATTCTTATCGATGAAGTCGCTTTCCGGACAACTGAAAATATCCAGGGTTTTCGGGTTGCAGGAGATAAAACGGCATCCGTCAAGCAGGACAATGGCATCATTGGCGGTCTCGTACAGCGACCTGTATTTTTTTTCACTTTCGCGATACGCAGCCTGGAGCTCCGTGCGCTCCTTGATTTCCTGATGTAATTGCCGATTGGTCTGCTCAAGGGTATGGGTTCTCTCCTGAACCGTATTCTCAAGATTGGCATAATGAAGCTCAAGCTGTTCCTCGGCGTTCCGGCGCTTTCTTGCGATATGCAGACCATTATTGACCATGAACGCGGAGAGAAGAAGAACAGTGGAAAAAATCAGGCTGCAGTAGATCATGACCTTCCGGGAAATAACGGCGATTTCCTGCTGCACATCTTCAACATAGAGCCCGGTGCCGACAATCCAGCCCCATGGCTGAAAGGATTTGACAAAGGAAATCTTCGGCACGATTTTTTTCAGATCATCCTTCCACTGCCACATGTAGTCGACATATCCCTCTTCTTTCAGTCGTGTTACCTCAACAAATCTGTTGAACAGATCTTTTCCCGTGGGGTCAACGAAGCGTGATAAATCTTTTCCTTCAAGATCGGTGCGGTAGGGATGCATCACCATTGTCGGCTTGGTGTCGTTGATCCAGAAATAATCCTTGTGGTCTTTCCCGTAGCGAAGTTGGCGGATCTGGTCGATTGCCAGTTGTTTGGCTTTTTCAGGAGAGATTTCGCCGCGATCGGCCATGGTGTCGTAATTTTGCAGGATGGACCAGGCGGATTCCGTCAGTTCATGGAGCATTTCTTTTTTGCGTTCCATGAGAGCGTTTTCAAAGGAAGGGAGGAATATATTATAAACGACTGCAACAAAGAGTAAGGCGGTGAGAAGAGGGGGGCATATGGTTTTGAGGGAATCCAGTTCGAAAATGCTTCTCCGTTTGGGCTCTATCCGCTGCATTGGCTTGTAACACCCTGGAAATGCTCATTTTGTTAATAAATTTGCATTGTTGCCTCTTCTCTATAATTATTAAAGGGCAACCGGGGTTACAGGTCAATACGTAAAAATCGTGTACAAAGAATGTATACGGTTGTTTTCGGACGGCGTTGTCTCGCTATTTCCTGACAAGTTCTATAATTGAGAAAGGTTTGCCAGGTAGGTCTGCAGATTGGTTTTCTGGTTCCTGATTCCGAGTTTCTGGCGAATCCTGTTGCGGTAGGTTTCCACCGTGCGCACGGAAAGTCCGGAAAGTTCGGCGATCTGTTTGTTGGTTTTTCCCTGTTTGATGAAGCTGGCAATCTGGATTTCCCGACTTGTCAGCGAAATACCGGCCTTGTGGACGTTCACTGAAAACGCGGAAGTGATCTGCTGCAGGTTTTCTTTGACGATATTGATCAGTTCTCTTTTTTTTCCGGACGGCAGCATGAGTTGCAGGTCATCCAGATAGGGCAGGACAAGTTTGGTGAAATTGGCCTCCATGTTTTTTTCCAGATCATGTTTGGCCGCGCTGCTCTGCTGCAACAGCACCTTCAGGGTGATGTTGACTTCCATGAGCTCCCGGGACCGGCTGTCGAGTTCTTCCGCCGTCTTTTTTCTTTCCGCAACTTCCCGGCGCAACAGTTCATGGGAGCGTTGCAGCTCCAGGGTTCGCTGTTCCACCTTGCGCTCCAGTTGCTGATGGGCGAGACCGAGCTCCTCTTCGGCCGCCTGCCGCCGCACCGCTGCTCCGAGAATATCGGCAGCCGCCTTGAGCGCCCCGATCTCGGTTGGGGACCAGACGCGCTGCTTGCTGCAATCGGCAAAACAAAGCGCTCCCCACAATTCCTGATCCAGAATGATGGGCACCTTGCAGAAGGATTGAATTCCCTGCTGCAGAAAATATTGTTTTTCCCTCGGGGAGGACAGCTCGGCCACAATTTTCTGGAAGATTTCCCGGCTGCCCAAGCCTGACGACAGTTCATCAAAATGGAGCAGGTCAAGGGAGGTGGAGCTGTCCGTGGTTTGGCGGTTCTGGACAGCGTCCGGCGCCATCCAGCCGGAAAGCAGGTCCAGCTGCCCAAGGCCCTTGTTGCCGGAAGACCATTTATAAAGACAAACCATGCTTACCCCTGCTTTTTGACCCAGATCCTCCAGTACCGATTGCACCTCAGCATGCCAGTCGGTGCAGTTCAGAAATCGCTCGGCGGCAAAAAGCACCGATTGCAGGATGCGGTGGTGCAGGTGAAGTTCCCCGTCGATTTTCTTCTTATCCGTGATATCAAGGGCTATTTCAATGCGGACGATTCTTCCGTCAAACCATTGTATGGCCTGATCCCAGAGTTCATACCACCGTTCGTGAACCGGGTTATAATGCTCCCATTTGTAAATTTTTTTTTCAGGGGCGCCGTCTGCGGTAAATAAAAATTCATTGGTGCAGAATGGGCAGGGAGATG
This sequence comes from Pseudomonadota bacterium, assembly GCA_043809085.1. Classification (GTDB taxonomy): domain Bacteria; phylum Desulfobacterota; class Desulfobulbia; order Desulfobulbales; family SURF-16; genus DB1. The sequence goes on from JAZDEG010000034.1 coordinate 102,023, forward strand.
TCTGATTCTGGAATACCTCATAACATTTTTTACCCAGTACATTGCCAAGCTGTTTTTTTATGAAATGGTTGATGAAAACCACTTCATGGGTTGCGATGTCGGCGATATAAACAGCGGCATCAAGATTGTCGAGCATGGCCGTAATGCATCGGTTTACCGGGGCAGGGAAGGGCTGAGGGAGATCCATCATTCGGGCTGTTCCTGTTTTATTTTTCGCCGGGCGCTCATCTTGTAATCTGTAAAGATGCGTGGTCGATTTTCATGCAGCGGTCCATGATCACCTTGAGTCCCCGGGAACGGGCCAGTTCCGCCGCCTCTTCATTGATAATCCCTTCCTGCATCCAGACCGCCTTTGCCCTGATCTGTATCGCCTGTTCCACCACCGGCAGGACCTCTTCGGGACGGCGGAAAATATCCACCACATCAACGGGTTCGGGAATGTCAAGCAGGCCGGCATAGCATGTTTCTCCGAGGATCTCCGTCTGGCCTGGATTGACCGGGATGATCCGGTAGCCCACATCCTGCAGGTAGCGGGCAACCTGATTGCTTGGCCGGGTCTCCTTGGGGGAAAGGCCCACCACGGCGATGGTTTTACTGTTTTTCAGAATGAATTCGATTTCTTTGAAGTTGGTCAGCATGATGTTTTTCTCCGTGTCAATTCAGGAAAGAAGGCAAAAGAGAAAAGAAATACGGGAAAGGAGGTTTCATTTTCTTTGCCTCATATTATTTTCTGGCGGATTTTCCGGAATTTTGCAATAGTACCACCAATTTTTTAATTTCGGGAGACAACTCTTGCGGTGGAGGAGGGTATCATGTGTCAGATGAGTGTGGTCTATGAGGAGAACGGAGAACGGAGAACCGTTATGGAAAACGTGACCTATCTTGAGGTCAGCGGCGACGGTGTCCGGGTCACCACCCTGTTTGCCGAACCACAGGTTGTTGCCGCTTCTTTTGTCAAAACAATAGATTTCATGGGCGGGGTCGTCACCCTTGCCCCTGTTGGAGAAGGAAAAAATGGCTGAGCAGAAGGAATTGACGGAACTGGAAAAACTGCGGGTGCTGATTCCCCACTGGATCGAACACAGCCACAGCCATCAGCATGAGTTTGCCAAATGGCTGGAAGTGGCGAAAAAAGAAGGCGCCGCTGAAACCGCCGAGGCCATCCGGAAAGCCATGGAAAAAATGGCCAAAACAGACAAATATCTGAAAAAGGCGCTGGAGAGTCTTGGCGGCACGGTGGAAGGAGAGCACCCCCACGACCACCATCATCATTGATTAAAATAACGGCAGCCCGGCAATCTCCATAAAGCTGTCCACATGGTATTCCGCATCAAGTTTGCGGTTTTTGAAGGCGATCATCCGCATGCCGACGCTGTTTGAGTGTTCCCGGTCAATGGTAGAATCGCCGATGTAGATGGATTCATCCACCCGGCGGCCGAAATGGTCGAGAATGGCCAGCAGGGCATCGGGGTGAGGTTTGGGTCGCTTTACGTCAAAAGCGGTTACCACCTTGCCGAAATAGGGAGAAAGTCCGAAGATATCGAGAATATTTCTCATGGTGGTGGTCCGGTTGGTGCTGATCGCCCGATCGCAGCGAGGGGTGAGGAATTCGAGAAATTCAATCAGGTCGGGTTCCATGTGCATGTACTGTAAAAAAGGGTGGTAGTCGAGGTCGGCCCGGTATTTTTCCGCCTTTTCAATATCCCCCGGATAATGCCGCAGGATATGGCGCACCGAATCCATCACATTATGGATATGGACGTATTCAAGCTCTTCTTCATCCATGGGGGGATGGTCCAGGGCAGCGAGGATATGGTCGTAATACATTCTGTTGGCGTTTTTTGAGTCGAACATGACGCCGTCGCAGTCAAAGATGACAAGTTTTATTTTGGACATTTTTTATTTTTTTGAATGGCTTATTAATGAACAGGAGGAACACGTTGGAATAACGCATGCTCCGTGTTTTTCTTCTGTATTCTGACTCCTGTCTCCTGACTTCTCCGAAGAAAGGTATTCGTTCATCATGCCCTTGGCAACAGATTTTCTCGTTATCGGTTCCGGAATCTCCGGTCTTTCCTTTGCCCTCAAGGCTTCACGGCTTGGTCATGTTATTTTGGTGACCAAGAAAAACCGGGTTGATACAGCGACAAATCTCGCCCAGGGTGGGATTGCCGCAGTGCTTTCGGAGCATGATTCCTTTGCCATGCATATCGAGGATACCCTGCAGGCCGGTGACGGCCTCTGCGATGAAGAGGTGGTGCGGCTTGTGGTGGAAAGCGGGCCGGAGCGTATCCGGGAGCTGATCGATCTCGGCGTCTCGTTCACAAAGGATGAGAAAAACAGCGCCCGTCTCGATCTGGGACGGGAAGGCGGCCATTCCGCCCGGCGCATTGCCCATGCCCGCGACCTCACCGGAAGGGAGATTGAGCGGGGGCTGCTCAATCAGGTTGCCCGCAACGACAACATCACGGTGCTGGAGGATCATCTGTCGGTTGACCTGCTGATCGCCTCCAAGGCCGGGGTTCCCGTCAGCGGGCCGTATGAAGACCGCTGTCTCGGCGCCTATATCCTCGACCGCCGGGACAACTCCATCAAGCCCTGTCTGGCCCGGACCACCGTGCTCTGCACCGGCGGAGCGGGTAAGGTCTATCTCTATACCACCAATCCCGACATCGCCACCGGCGACGGCATTGCCATGGCCTACCGGGCCGGAGCCGGGGTGGCCAATCTGGAATTTGTCCAGTTTCACCCCACCTGTCTCTATCATCCCCTGGCCAAGAATTTTCTCATATCCGAGGCGGTGCGCGGTGAAGGAGGCCGCCTGGTGGACAAACACGGCACAGCCTTCATGGAAAAATACGATGCCCGGGGTGATCTGGCCACAAGGGACGCCGTGGCCCGGGCCATTGACTCGGAGATGAAGACCAGCGGCGACGATAACGTCTTTCTCGATATCACCCATAAACCGGCGGATTTTGTTAAAAAACGATTCCCCAATATCTACGGAACCTGCCTGTCCTACGGCATCGATATCACCAGCGACCCGATCCCGGTGGTGCCGGCAGCCCATTACATGTGCGGCGGGGTGCTGACCGACATCATGGGCCGCACCTCCATTGAAAATCTCTATGCCTTCGGTGAAACCGCCTGCACAGGACTGCATGGCGGCAATCGACTGGCCAGCAATTCTCTGCTTGAGGCAGTGGTCTTTGCCCATCAGGCGTATCTCCAATGCGAAAAAGACTGGCCGGTTGTGCAAAAGCGCCAGTACCCGCAGGTTTCCGGCTGGTATGCCGGCAAGGCGGAAAGGATCGAGGAGTGCGTGCTGATCAGTCACAACTGGGATCAGCTCCGCCGCCTCATGTGGAATTACGTGGGAATTGTTCGTTCGGAAAAAAGACTGAGCCTTGTGAAGAAGCGGATGCGGCCCATCCTTGACGAGGTGGCCCAGCATTTCCGCGACTACCTGCTGACCCCGGATCTCATCGAACTGCGCAATCTGGCCCTGGTGGCCGAGCTCATCGTCTGCAGCGCCATGAAGAGGAAGGAATCCCGGGGGCTTCATTACCTGGTTGATTATCCTCGGCGGGATGATGTCAACTGGCGGAAGAACACGGTGTTGCAGAAAAATCAGGAATCAGGAGTCAGGAGTCAGGAGTCAGAATAACGACAATCGTTTTTTCTCCCGGCTCCTTCTCTTTGTCAAAAAATATTGAAAAAGGATTTCTTTTCTTTTTCTTCTTCAGCCGGTTTGCTTTCGCTTTCCGGCTTGTCAACGGCGGGGGGCGCGTAGCCGATGGCGGAATCGAATATTCCCCGCTGGGTCATGGCCTCGGAGAGGTCCGCCCCGGTGAGATCCGCCTTGGTGAAATTGGCCTTGATCAGGTAGCTTTTTTTCAAATTGGCCCCCTTCAGGTCCGCTTTTGTCAGATCCGCCCAGTGCAGATTGGCCTCCTCCAGGTTGGCGTTTGTCAGCACTGCGTCTTCAAGCACGGCATCCACCATGCGGGCATTGACGAGAACAGCCCCGGCAAGACTCGCGCTCTGGAGTTTTGCCCCTTCCAGGTTGGCTCCGGTGAGATCAGCCCCGGTCAGGTCTGCATCGGACAGGTCGGCTGTGGCGAGTTTTGCTCCGCCAAGGGTCGCATTTTTGAGGTTTGCCCCGCGCAGCACGGCCCCGGACAGGTCGGCATTGGAGAGATTGGCCCCTTCAAGATCCGCTTTTTTCAGCTCGGCATCCCGTAGGTTCTCACCGGTGAGATCGCAGTGCGCGCACTCCTTGTCATCCAGCAGATGGCTTTTTTCTCTCGAAGGAGGCGGAGGGGCGGGTGCGGCAAAGTCTCCCGACGCTTCCGCATCGGCGTCTTTTGTATTGCTGAACAGGCCTAGTTTCCACCAGCTGTCATTTTTTTTCTCTTCATCAGGAATGACCAGGGTGCGGGGGTTCCCCTTATCCGTGGTGGTTTCGGTTTTATTCAGGCCTTCGCTGCCCGGCATGGACCGGCCCATGCCCACCCCGCTGAAGGAAAGATCGCTTGCCGAAATGCCGGTTACGGTGAAAGTCGAATCCAGCGAGCCGTCGGTGAGGAACATGGAGAAACCGCCTTCTTTTTCAAAAACAACAAAACAGCGCATGTCCTTCTGGCCCCAGTCATCATAGCTGAGGCAGAGGGTATTGTCATTGGTCACCTTCCACCGGCCGCCGGTCTTCTGGCCGACACTGTTCTTGCCCGAGAGCTTGCCGGAGCCTGCGAGAATGACATCCGCTTCAATGGAGTTGTCCCATTTGGCGACATGCAGCGTCTTATCGGTCACCAGGGCGACGACGTCCGGACCGGAGAGCTGTTTTCCTCCCTGCTGCAGGGCATCGTTCATGGTGAGTCTTTTGCCGCAGGCGCTAAGGGCAAGCGGCACGGCCAGGGAAAGAAACAAGATGAGTTTTCGGTTCATGGGCGTCTCTTGAAGCTAGATAAGGTTGAAGGGTAAAAGTTCAGCAAACAGCAAAGTACCATTAACCGTGGCGGGGATCAACGGGAAAGAAGTCAGGAGTCAGGAGTCAGGAGTCAGGAGTCAGGAGAAAAATAGCGAGCGGTTAGGGCTGGTGCAACATATTTTTTGGTTTTTGGGACAGTCTTTCTTTTGCTCATTTCCAACATGCAGGAATTACAGGGAGATTGTTGTTATATTCTGGCTCCTGGCTCCTGGCTCCTGGCTCCTGACCACTCAAGTTTTCAGTCTCCTGTCTCCTCCAAAAAAGCACAAACCATTAAAGGCATGGCCGGCGGGAAACGGTTGAGCTGTCCGCCAAAGGCGTCTATGGTTTTGCCGGCAAGTGCTTTCCATTCTTCCCGGCCAAATGGTGCGAGCCGCAGGAGATTTTCGGCGGCAACCGAGTTGGCCGCGGGTTCCGCTCCGTCATAATCGTTTTTCATCCGGGCAATGAGGGTTGCGTCCGTGTCAGGGGTCTCGAAAAAACCGCCGCCATCGAGATCGCTGAAAAGATCAATCTGTTTTTCGGTAAGGCGGATGGCCGTATTTCGGTAATCTTCATCACCAAAGGCATCGGCGAGATCAATCAGCCCCTGGGCGAGATAGGCGTAATCGTCGAGCTGTCCGGTAAGCCCGGCGTGGCCCAGGCGATAACGGCGCAGAAGGGTTCCGCTTTCCTCCTCAAGCAGGGTGCTCAGCAGAAAATCGGCCGCTTTTTTGGCGGCATCACGATAAGCCGGGTTTCCGGTGACATGAAAGCCTTTGGCAAAGGCGGAGAGCATCAGGCCGTTCCAGGAGCAGAGTATTTTGTCGTCAAGATGGGGGCGCGGCCTTTTGGCGCGCGCCAGGAAAAGTTTTTCCTTGGCCCGGACAAGGATCGACTCGATATCCTTCGGGTTTTCGTTGAATTTCGCCGCTGTTTCCTCAATGGTGGCGGCAACATAGAGGATGTTTCTGCCGGTAAATTCCCCCATCGGATCATCAAGCGCGTTGCCAAGGGTGGTGACTCCGTAATAAAATGTGAAAACGTCCGCTTCGTCAGCATCCAGCAGTTTTGCGATTTCCGCTGATTTCCACAGATAAAATGATCCTTCCCCATGTTTTGCTGCATCGTCTGGGTCTGTGCTGTCTGCATCCTCGGCGGAGAAAAAACCGCCACTTGAGTCGGTCATGTCCCGCAGCACGTAATCAAGGGTTTCCTGCCCGATCCGACGGAAAAAGGGGTCTTTGCTCACGGCGAAAGCCTCGAAAAAAATCACCGCGAGCTGGGCCTGGTCATAAAGCATTTTTTCAAAATGGGGGACGCGCCACTGCCCGTCCACCGAATAGCGGTGAAAGCCGCCGCCGAGCTGGTCATACATGCCGCCGGCCGCCATTTTCCGTAATGTTGCCAGCACCATGTCAAGCGCCGGGACATTGCCGGTCTGTTCGTGCCAGGCAAGCAGAAAAGAAAAGTTGACCGGCCGGGGAAATTTGGGAGCTGCCCCGAAGCCGCCGTACTCCCGATCATAATCGTTTTGCAGCAACTGAAAGGTTTTTGCCGGGAGGTCGGGATCCACAGTTGCTGCCCCCTTTGTATTACCCATGTTTTGCAGATGGTCGGTGAGGGCGGCGGCGGTTTCAGCGATACCGGCCGGATTGTCTTTCCGGGCCTTGATCAGGGCCTGGAGCAGATCGATAAAGCCCGGTCGTCCGAATTTGGCCCGGGGCGGGAAATAGGTGCCTGCGTAAATCGGGGCGCGGTCCGGCAGGAGAAAAACCGTCATGGGCCATCCGCCGGCTCCTGTTATGGCCTGGGTTGCGGCCATGTAAATGCGGTCGATATCGGGCCGCTCCTCCCGGTCAACCTTGATGGAGATGAAATGAGCGTTGAGATAATCGGCAATCTCCTGATCTTCGAATGATTCATGGGCCATGACATGACACCAGTGGCAGGTGGAGTAGCCGATGGAAAGAAAAATCAGCTTGTTTTCCCGTTTCGCCAGGGAAAACGCCTCTTCCCCCCATGGAAACCAGTTCACCGGGTTATGGGCATGCTGGATGAGGTAGGGGCTGATCTCGTTTGCGAGGCGGTTTGCGGATTCTGGGGAGGAACTGTTGGGATGAGTTTGTGTTGTCATGGGTGGATGATCCTTTTGTGGGGAGTCAGGAGTCAGGAGTCAGGAGTCAGGAAAATCGAAGCATGGCGGCGATGTATGCGTCAAGTAATTGCTTGCCTCTTCAAGTTGCTCCGTTAATTGTGAAGCGTTCCCATAGCCAAGATCCTGTGCCAAAATAAGATAGTAGCGGCATTCTTCCAAGGAGGCCTGGGCAATGTTAAGAAATCGCCACTTGTCGGGTTTTGTTCTTTTTTTGAATCCTTCGGCAATGTTGGCGGGAACGGAAACAGCCGCTCTGCGAAACTGCGACGTAAGGCCGTAAAGTTCATGTTGAGGAAATGCGGCGGTAAAAGAATAAATACTCAAAACGAATTGGTGCGACTTTTGCCAGACAATAAGGTCTTGAAAGCACTTTGCCGGCTCCCGATTCATTGTTCTTCCTCCTGTCTCCTGGCTCCTGACTCCTGACTCCTTTCTTCAAGCACCAGTTCCAGGGGCTGGTGATCAGAACTGAGAATGTCGTAATGGCAGGAGGCGGAAACGATTTTCAGTCCCTTGACAAAAACATGGTCGAGCGCCCGGCCCAGGCAGCGGGAGCGGCGGTCGGGCTCGAAAATCGCCAGATCCATGCAGAGGCCGGCTGTCATGTCCTGGAGAAACCTGGAGCGGCTGGCAAGCCAGGTGTTGAAATCGCCGGCCAAGAGCGTCGGGCCGTTATGGGAGGTAATTTCTTTTTCAAGCTGGCGCATCTGGTGTTTGAACTTGTTGATCCGGACAAAATTGATGGCATGGACATTGAGCACCAGCAGTTCGCCTTTGCCTTGGACCAGACGGTATCGGGTGCCGATAGCCATTTTAGGAAGCCGGACCAGCGGCTCGTGCACAGGGGAGCGGAGAAAAAATAGATCCGTTGGCTCGGCCCGGCTGCCGGTCATCACCCCGACGTCGATGTCATGCAGCCGCCGGGTAAAGCCGGCGGCCAGATCCCAGCGCAGACCGGCAGACTGCAGCAGCATGCGCAGCATGGCCGGCCGGAGAAAGACCTCCTGCAACAGTACCAGATCCTTGCCGTGGGTGAGATGGCGGAAATCGGTGGCCCAGCCGCTTCTTTTGGATTTGTGGATATTCCACACCAGAACTGAAAAGGGACGGCTGATCGCCGGTTCAGTTGTGGCCCCGAAGGAAGTCAGAACGTCGTCGCGGTTTGGTATGAGATGGGTGAATCCTTTCATTTTTTTTAGAATACAGGAGTCGGGAGTCTGGAGCCAGAATAAAAAGATGTGCTTTGTCCCCATTTCGCATCTTTCAAACGATTTAAAAAAGATGGGATTGACAATGTTGTCTAAAATGATAACCTTTAGGCATGAAATGGAAAGTATCATTTTACGACCTAAAGGTCGAAGCCGCAACATTGGCATTTCCCAAGGGGATTTTGGCTAATTTTTTACATATTGCTGAAATAATACAATGATTTGGCCCTGCTTTAGGGGAGCCATATACAAAGTCCCTTGGTGAAGGACTCTTTGAAGTCAGGGCCAAAGGGCAGGAGGGAATTGGCAGGTCCTTCTTTTGTACTGTGAAGGGGAAAGAGGTTGTCATTCTCCATTCCTTTGTTAAGAAATCGCAGAAAATCTCGAAGAAAGAAATGGCTATAGCTCGCAAAAGGCTAAAAGAGGTGAAGCAATGAGACCATCACTGAAAGAATTCAAAAAGAAAGCACTTTCTGATCCCGAAGTCAAGAAAGAGTACGTAAGGCTTTCCGCTGCCTATGAACTCAGAAAACAACTCATTAAAATCCGCAAGGAAGCCGGGCTGACTCAGGAAGAACTTGCCGAGATTTTACACACGAATAAAAGCAATATTTCAAGGCTTGAAAATGTAAATTCAAAAATTTCTCCAAAACTATCTACCATTGAGGAGTATGCCAAGGCAGCAGGGTATAGGCTTGAAATTAATTTTGTCCCGCAACCGCATTAATAATGATCAAGGACTTTCGTAGGTCGGCAATCCCTTGCCGACACAAGAGAGAGGTAGGCCGCAATTTTTATTCCGGCTCACCCTCTCCCTCGGGGAGAGGGGCGGGGTGAGGGGATTTTCTCTTTCCCATTAAATAATTCTTGACAACAATTCCAAAAAAAAAGCTTAATAAATTAGAAGTATCTGCCGATAGTATGCAATTTTTTCTTGCCAAGAGATATTTCTTTGGGGTAAAAAGAAAATTGTTATTGTCAACTGAGGTGTGATTCAGAAACGGGAGCGGGGGAAAAAGCTTTCGTGTAGTGCGGATCACGGCCCCACTGGCAAGACAAAAAAGGGGTTCCATGGGGGAATCCGCTTCATTCATCTTACTTGAGAAAAGGAGATTACGAGATGAAAAAAATTATTTCTACAGTTGCCGCTCTCGGCCTTGTTGCCGGTTTTGCGGCCAGCGCATCCGCCATGGATTTCTCCATGACCGGCAAGTACGTGCTCGAAGGCTACATGCTGAACAATGCAGATGGTGCAGAAAAGTCAAATGTTAGTGCTTCCACTGCCAATGGCGGTTTCGATCCCTACAGCGATGAAGCCGGCACGGACTCCGCCTGGGTGCAGACATTTCTGGTCAAACCGACCCTGAAAGTGAACGACAAGATCACCATGATCTCCGAGATCCGTTTTGCCAAGGATTCCGACTGGGGCAGCCAGGATGACCTGATGGCGTATAATCATGATTCCAGTAGCCGTGACCTTGACATCTACCACATTTACATGGAATACATGTCGCCGGTTGGTAAACTGCGCATGGGCCGCACCCCTGCCGGTTCCTGGGGCAGCGACTTCCTGAGCACCGCTTCCACCGCCAACCGTTTCATGTGGTGGCCGAGTTTTGTTGCCGAGCCTTTCAGCCTCTGTATCTTCACCCAGAAATCCACCGAGGGTGACTGGTATGACGGCGACTCCGACTCAGACAACGATCTCTACGAGATCGACCTGACCTACAAGGTCGACAACATGAATCTGCGTGTTGCCTATGATTATTTCAACTACAAAGGATCCAGCGACATCGCCGGTACTGTGAAAACACCCGCCTCAATTACGTATGTTGATGGAACTCCTGATACTATCTCTTATACCCCGGCTGTTAATTATACCAAAGATGAGCAGTATGATCGTCAGAACCACCGTCTGAAAGCCAATGCCGACATGAAATTCGGTGATATTTCCGTGCTCGGCGAGTGGGGATGGCAGTTCGGCAAGTGGATGGAATATGACACGGAAACGGTTGGTGTGCGCGAGGATCGCGATGTTGATGCCATGGCCGCCATGCTTGATGTTTCCTACAAAATGGACAAGCTTGATGTCGGCATGATGTACTTCTGGGCTGAAGGCCAGGATAAACGCACCAGTTCTACCGATGACGAAGACGTGACCGCAGCAATGGCCGGCACCTTGGATGATGGTATCGGCGACGATTTCAACCCCTACTATATCCTCACCGGCGACCACACCGGCATGCTGAACAGCGACGAGTACAATGATGACTCCAACATGGCAACCGGCGGTGTAAGCTGTATAGGTCTGCACACTGACTTCGCGGTTTCCGATCAGTTGTCCCTGCACGGCGCACTTGCTTACGCTTGGGCTGACGACACTGCTGAAGTTGAGCGCCTCAGCGGCATCAACAGTGTTGACGATGACTACGGCTGGGAAGTCGATCTGGGAGCCAAGTACAAACTGCTTGACAACCTGACCTACGAACTTCGCGGCGCCTACTTCAACACAGGCGATTTCTTTGATGATCTGAATGGCACAACAACTGATGTTGACGACCTTTACCTCGTCAGCCATCACCTGACAATGACCTTCTAATTTTTTCGTAATTAGTTGGTTGCTTGTAAAAAGCCCTGCCTTGTGCAGGGCTTTTTTTTGCGCTTTGAACGCAAAGGCTTAAGCCGTAACGAGAACTTGTTGCTTTGAAAGGAAAAGTCCTTGTGTCTTTGCGCCTTCGTAATACAATTGACTCCTGACTCCTGACTCCCCTGACTCCTGACTCTTTTGTTGACAACCATGAATTTTACGAGTAGCGTTTAAATATCATGGATAAAAAACGATACCTTTCCAGTAAAATCGACCGGCTGCTCTCCATGTTTCCGGTGGTGGCCCTGATTGGGGCACGTCAGTGCGGGAAATCCACCCTGACCCAACAGTTGCGCCCTGACTGGAAATACTATGACCTTGAAAGTCCGGATGACTATCAGCTGATCAGCAATGATCCCGTCACCTTTTTCGCCATGAACAGCGATGGGGTTATTATTGACGAGGCGCAACAGTATCCGGAAATTTTTAAAGTTCTCAGGGGCGTTGTTGACGCTGACAGAAAGAAAAAGGGACGTTTTCTGCTCACGGGATCAAGTTCCCCCCACATAGTCAAGGGAATCACGGAAAGCCTTGCCGGTCGAATCGCAACGGTTGAAATGTGGCCGTTCAAGCAGGGGGAGTTTTATGAAAAGGACTTTTCGACTTTCTACCGGATGATTGCGGACGGGACGACCCAGGCGAAAGATTTTCTGGTGTTACAGCCGTTAGTGAGCATTGAACAGACAATGAACGTCTGGCACAAAGGCGGTTTTCCTGAACCTCTTATTGAATCCGGTCTCAATGATTCATTTCACAAGCAATGGATGGAGAATTATATAACGGATTATCTCGGCCGCGACATACGCGGTCTGTTTCCCCGGTTACATATTCATAATTTCAGGAGATTTCTTACCCTGCTGGCGCAATTTTCCGGACATCAGTTGAACATGAGCGACATGGCACGGGCCCTTGAGGTCAGCGTTTCAACAATCAAGGACTATCTGGATATTATTCATCAAACATTTTTATGGCGAAACCTGCAGCCCTACACCGGGAATTTGCTGAAAAAAGTACAAAAGGCAAAAAAAGGATTTTTCAGGGACCAGGGTTTATTGCATTATTTTCTTAAAATTAAGGACATCAATCAGTTGCTTTTGCACCCGGTTGCCGGGTTTTCCTTTGAAAGCTTTGTCATTGAGGAGATTATTCGCGGTCTGCAGTCGACCATGGCGACTCAGCTGGAATTTCATTATTACCGGACCATTGACAAATCGGAAGTTGATCTTGTCGTTGAAGGGGATTTTGGCGTTGTGCCTATTGAGATAAAACTAAATTCCACGGTGAAGCGAAAATCACTTCATGGACTGGAAAATTTTATCCATGACAAAAAGGCGAAGTATGGAATTGTCATCAACACCGGCAGGAGGATAGAGATCTTGACGGAGGAGATTGTGCAAGTGCCGGTGCATTATTTGTAAAAATATCTTTGTGTCTTTTTGCCTTCGCGCTACATTTGACTCCTGACTCCTGACTCCTGACTCCTGACTCCTGACTCCTGACTCCTGACTCCTGACTCCTGACTCCTGACTCCTGACTCCTGACTCCTGACTCCCATGCCATTTAACATCGACAACATTCTCACCGTTCTCGCCAAGGAAGTAGTCACCTACAAGGTGCCGGTGGTGGACCTCATTGCCGTGCAGAGCGAGGATCCCTTTCAGGTGCTGGTGGCAACCATCCTCTCCGCCCGCACCAAGGATGAAACCACGGCTGGAGCTGCGGCCCGGCTGTTTAAAAAGGCTCCGCATGCTGCCGCGCTTGCCGCCCTTTCCGAAGAGGAAATCGCCAAGCTCATCTACCCGGTTGGTTTTTTCCGCAACAAGGCCGGTTATCTGGCCCGGTTGCCGGCGGCACTTGGTGCTTTGGGCGGTAAAATTCCCGATTCAGTGGAAGAACTCCTCAAGCTGCCAGGGGTGGGGCGCAAAACAGCCAACCTGGTGGTGGCCGTTGCTTTCAAAAAACCCGCCATCTGCGTTGACACCCATGTCCACCGCATCATGAATATCTGGGGCTATGTTGAGACCAAAACCCCTTTGGAAACGGAAATGGAATTACGGGCAAAGCTGCCCGAACAGCACTGGCTCACGGTCAATTCCATTCTTGTCGCCTTTGGCCAGGGAACCTGCCGGCCGGTTGCGCCCCATTGCGACCGTTGCGTGATCCGGGATCTGTGCCCGCGTATCGGTGTCACGCCAAGAAAATTACGGGGCAAAGTGTTGCCTTGGAAAAATTCGGGAATCAGACTGATCAGCTGGAACGTCAACGGCATCCGGGCCGTGGAAAAAAAAGGTTTTATAGAGCAGGTCAAGGAGTTTGATGCGGATATCGTGGCGCTGCAGGAAACCAAGGCCCAGGAGGATCAGCTCAGCGGCGCGTTGAAAAACATTGACGGCTACACATCGTACTGGCATTCCGCTGAGCGTAAAGGCTATTCAGGGGTGGCGGTGTACAGCCGTATTCCGCCGATAAAGGTCATGTATGGCATTGGAATCGACGAGTTTGATCGGGAAGGACGGGTGCTGACCCTCGAATTTACAGATTTCTTTCTGGTCAACATCTATTTCCCCAACGCAGGCGAGGCATTGAAACGCCTTGATTTCAAGCTTGCCTTTAACCGCGCCCTGCAGGGTTTTCTTTCCGGGCTTGACAAGGGGAAATCTCTTGTGGTGTGCGGTGATTACAATGTGGCGCACAGGGAAATTGATCTCGCCAACCCGAAAAACAATGAAGGAAATGCCGGATTCACCCCGGAGGAGAAAAGATGGATGGATGATTTTCTCGGCTCGGGTTTTGTCGACACCTTCCGCATGTTTAACCAAGACGGTGGGCATTACTCCTGGTGGAGCTACCGGTTCAACGCCCGGGCCAAGGACATCGGCTGGCGCATTGATTATTTCTGCGTGAACGAAAAGAGTGCCGGCCGGGTGCGGGAGGCGTCTATCTTGAAGGATATCATGGGCTCGGATCACTGCCCGGTGGGGATTCTTTTTGAGTCAGGAGTCAGGAGTCAGGAGTCAGGAGTCAGGAGTCAGGAGTCAGGAGTCAGGAGTCAGGAGTCAGGAGTCAGGAGTCAGGAAAGGTATTGAAGAATCAGGGAGGAGGCAAGAGATTTTTATTTTTTCAGCTGACTTTTTTAAACAGTGGTATATGAAAATGGCAAGCAGTTTATCATTTCATTCTGTCTCCTGACTTCTGACTCCTTCTCTCCCCTCCATCAACTTCGTGAGCGTCCGCAAATTCATCATATCCTCCCGCAGATCCGATCCTTTGGGTGTTTCCAAAGTCATTGGATGGTTTTTGAAACGGGGATCGGTGAGAAGCAGGCGAAATCCATCCAGCCCGATACTGCCGACCCCGATATGGTCATGGCGATCCAGCCGGCTGCCAAGGTCTTTTTTTGAATCATTCAAGTGAAAAAATCTGACCCGCCCGATCCCGAAGGCACGATTAATCTGATCCATGGTGCGGGTGTATGTCTCCGGGGTGCGGAAATCGTGTCCCGCGCCAAAGAGATGGCAGGTGTCGAGACAAACGCCGAGCCGGTCGCTGAATGCCGAGCTGTTTAAGATAAAACCAAGTTCGCCAAAGTCTGCTCCAAGGGCGTTGCCTTGGCCCGCCGTGTTTTCCAGCAGCACCATGACTTTCTCCGCCCCATGGGCTTCCGTGAACGCCTGGTCGAGATTTTGCACCATGCGTTTCAGTCCCTTTTCCACGCCGGCGCCGCCATGGGAGCCGGGATGCATGACGAGAAAGGGAATGGTCAGCGCTGCGGTGCGTTCAAGCTCCGCAGTCAGGGCGGCGACGGATTTCTGTCGCACCTCTTCCTTGGGTGAGGCCAGGTTGATGAGGTAGGAGTTGTGGGCGGCAACGGGAAAGTCGCCCCATTTTTTCCAGGCCGCGGCAAAAAGAGATTGCTCTTGTGGGCTGACCGGCGCGGCTTGCCATTGTCGCTGGTTGCGGGTAAAAATCTGCAGAGAGCGGCCACCGACCCGGGCAATGCGCTCAAAAGCCAGGTGCAGACCGCCGGATACCGACATATGTGCGCCGAGAAGGGGCATGGGGAAATCCTTGGGTGGTCAGGAGTCAGGAGTCGGGAGACAGAATAATAAGAAAAAATCCCTGGATTGATCGTCCCTCTTTAGAAGAGGCCGTTCACTTTGCCCATGCCGATACCAGCAATGGCGGCAAAGGATTTCCGCCCTTCTTTTGATAATTTTCGTGCACATTTTCATCCCACTGAATATCATTTCCTGACTCCTGACTCCTGACTCCTGACTCCTGACTCCTGACTCCTGACTCCTGACTCCTGACTCCTGACTCCTGACTCCTGACTCCTGACTCCTGACTCCTGACTCCTGACTCCTTCTTTTTAATTTCTTCCAACACCTTGCAGAAGGTGGTAAATTCATACCATGCCAAGCTATCAACGACAAGACAGAGTTAAATTACTTGCTGAAATCAGAAAGGACGTGATCCGTCCGGTTTATCTTGTCTTCGGTGAACGCTACCTGTGCCGGGAGGCGGTGGATGAGATTGTTGCTCACCTGCTGCCGGACGAACGGGAAAGAAATCTTAACTTGAAGAAGATCGACGGTGAGCAGGAGGATGTGGCCCGCACGGTGAGCCACCTTCAAACCTATAGCCTTTTTGCCGGGCGGCAGGTGGCGCGGGTCTCTGATTCAAAGATATTTTTTTCAAAGTCTGTGGCGAAAAATTTCTGGGACAAGGCGAAAAAGGCGGCAGATGAGGCAAAGCCCGATAAGGCGGGGCAATATCTGTTGAAGATGATCCATGCCGGAGGTCTTGATGCGGATGAGTCCCTGCGGGAACTTTCCGCTTCCCAGTGGAAAAAACTCTTCGGCTTTGATAAACCGGATGATATCAGGTGGTGCGGGGATGTTGTTTTGCCTGCCGGCGGAGCCGGGGGTGAGGGCGCCTCTGGGGAGGCCCTGCTGCTGAGCGCGCTTGAAAAAGGGTTTCCTCCCGGCAACGTCCTTGTTCTGTCCGCTGAAGCAGTCGACAAGCGTAAAAAACTGTTCAAGAAAATAGAGGAAATCGGCGCGATTGTCGACCTGTCGGTTGACACGGGAGCCACCAGCGCGGCCCAGAAAGACCGGGATGCGGTGATCCGGGATCTGGTGGTAAGTACCCTGCGGGAAATGGGTAAAAAAGCCGGACCAGGGGTGATCGAAGCCCTGCTTGATCGGGTCGGCTTTCATCCGGTGGCCGCGGTGCGGGAAACCGAAAAGCTTGCCCTTTTCGCCGGAGAGCGGGAAAGCGTCAGCCGGGAAGACGTGGAGGCCATTATCGGTCAGACCCGTGAAGAGGCTATCTATCAATTAAATGATGCGGTGGCGTCGGCTGATCCGGCCCGGGCCATCGAGCTTGTCGTTCGCCTCCAGGAGAGCGGCCTGCATCCTCTGGCATTGGTGGCAGGACTCCGCAACCTGCTGCGCAAGCTTATTTTTGTCCGGGCCCTGCGGGAGAAGGAGTCTCCCCGCTATCTGCCCGGTCTTTCCTATGGCGTCTTTCAGAAAGGATATCTGGTGGAACTGAAAAATAGCCCCTTGGGCAAATCGCCATTTCTGGCGGGTCACCCCTTTGTGCTTTACAAGACGTTCCAGCAGGCGGAAAATTTCGATCTGCTTCATCTGCAGAGCGGTTTGAGCCTGCTGCTTGATGCGGAGTATCAGCTTAAAGGAAGCGGCCTGCCTCCAGGTCTCATTCTTGAGCATTTTCTTTTTCGTTTTCTCGCTGGTCGTGGTCCGGCTTCTGTCGGTGGACAGAGAGTCAATCCCGGTTTCGGGACAAATTAACCCTTCTCTTGCCAGCTTCGACTCGAGTGGTTACAATAAGTCAATGTTAAAAAGAAACGCGAGGGATGAAAATGGGTGTGCCGGATAAGAGTCTTGACAGCGGTGTGCTCACCGAGGAAAAACAAAAGGTTGTGGAACCGCCCCTTTACAAGGTGCTGCTCCACAATGATGATTATACGACCATGGACTTCGTCATCATGATTCTGGAGACGATTTTCCACAAAAGCGCCGGTGAGGCGACCCGGATCATGCTCAATGTCCATCAGCAGGGAATCGGCGTGGCCGGCGTTTATACAAGGGAGATCGCCGACACGAAAGTGCATATTGTCCACGATCTGGCGCAGAAAAACGAATTTCCCCTGAAATGCTCCATGGAGCAGGTCTAATCGGGGAGCAGGAATAAACATGATCAATCAAAAGGTAGAAATGGCCCTTGTCATGGCCATCCGTGAAGCAAAAAAACGCAGGCATGAGCATGTGACCGTCGAACATATCCTTTTCGGCCTTCTCCATGATGAGCTGGCGATCCAGATTATAAAGGGCTGTGATGGTGATATCGACAACCTGAAAAAGGATCTCGAGGCCTTTTTCATGCTTAATCTGCCGGTGTATGAAGAGGGGGCCGTCCAGGATCCTGTGCAGACCATCGGCTTCAACCGTGTTCTGCAGCGGGCCATTGCCCATGTGCAGAGCTGCGGCAAGGGAGAGGTGGATTCGGGCGATGTGCTTACTGCCATTTTTTCGGAACCGGAGTCCTTTGCCGTTTATTTTCTGGAAAAAGAGGGACTGAACCGTTTTGAGGTGGTCCAGTATATTTCCCATAAATTACCCTCTCCGCCTCTGGCCCTGCCTCGGGAAGAACAGAAAAAAGAAAAGGAAAAACCGGCTTCCGCCCTGGAAAAATTCACCATCAGTTTTTCGCAAAGGGCAGCAGAAGGGCTCATCGATCCCCTCATCGGGCGCAACCGGGAATTGACCAGGGTGATGCAGATACTCTGTCGCCGGCGAAAAAACAACCCTTTACTGGTGGGCGAGCCGGGGGTCGGCAAGACCGCCATTGCCGAGGGGCTGGCCCTGCGCATCCATGATGGCGAGGTGCCCGATCTGCTCTCCGACGCGGCCATTCACCTGCTCGACATGGGGGCGCTTCTCTCCGGCACCAAATACCGGGGTGATTTCGAGGAACGCTTGAAGGGGATCATTTCCGAGGTGGAAAAGCAGCCGAACATCATTCTCGTCATCGATGAAATCCATACCATTGTCGGCGCGGGAGCAACCAGCGGCGGCAGCATGGATGCCTCAAATCTCCTGAAGCCCGCCCTGCAGGCCGGCACCCTGCGCTGCATCGGCTCCACCACCTATGAAGAATACAAGAACTACATTGAAAAGGATCGGGCTCTGTCCCGCCGGTTCCAGAAGATAGATATTGAAGAGCCGTCGGTGAATGAAACCTTTGAGATTCTCAAGGGACTGAAATCTCGCTACGAGGAGCATCATGGGGTGAAGTTCTCCAGTCCGTCGATAAGGGCTGCGGCCGAGCTTGCCGAACGCTATATCAATGATCGTTTCCTGCCCGACAAGGCCATTGATGTGCTGGACGAGGTGGGAGCGGCGCTCAGGCTCGACGGCAAGGCGCGGAAACGCAGAAGCGTCACCGTTCGCGATATTGAAACGGTCATCGCCAGGATGGCTCGGGTGCCTGCCAAGAATATCTCCGGTTCCGACATGGAACAGTTGAAAGGTCTGACGGAGACCCTCAGAGGGCGCATTTTCGGGCAGGATCATGCTCTGGAGGCGCTTGTTACGGCGGTCAAACGAAGCCGGGCCGGACTCAAGGAACCGGATCGCCCGACGGGATCCTTTCTTTTTGCAGGCCCCACCGGGGTGGGCAAAACCGAGGCGGCCCGTCAGTTGTCCCAGGCGCTCTCCATCCATTTCGAACGTTTTGACATGAGCGAGTACATGGAGAAACACGCGGTGGCAAGGCTGATCGGCGCGCCTCCAGGTTATGTAGGTTTTGACCAGGGCGGCCTCCTGACCGATGCCATCAGAAAACATCCTTACTGTGTATTGCTCCTTGATGAGATTGAAAAGGCCCATCCGGATATTTTCGGCATTCTCCTCCAGGTGATGGACCACTCGACCCTTACCGACAATGCCGGGCGCAAGGCGGATTTTCGCAATGTGATTCTCATCATGACCACCAATGCCGGGGCGCGTGAGATAACCGGTCAGCCCATCGGGTTCATGTCCACTAAAAAAGGCCGGGATCAGAAAGTCATCAAGGATATGTTTTCACCTGAATTCCGGAACCGTCTTGATGCCATCATTACCTTCAACTCCCTGGAGCCTTTGGTGATGGAGCTGATTGTCGACAAAATGATAGGCGAATTGCAGGAGCGTCTTGCCGACAGAAACGTTACCATCAGTCTTTCTAAAAAGGCACGCACCTGGCTGGCGACGGATGGATATGATCCCGACTACGGGGCAAGACCCCTGCGGCGCCTCATCATGACGGAGATCGGCGACAGGATCACCGAGGAGATTCTTTTCGGCAGGTTGAGCAAAGGTGGGAACGTCCTGGTTGACCGCACCAAGAAAGGATTTGCCTTTACCTATGACCAGTCTGGAAAGTAAGCCGTGTAAATAAAATCATCTCGTTATAAAGAAATATGAGTCGTATAAGGTGTCGTAACGAATTGTTCAATAAGGAAGTTGTTTCGTCATGACACCTAAAAAATCTTTTTGGAACTTTTAGAATTTAAATTAATCGGATATATAATTGTTATCGTCAAAAAACCTCATTCTCATTCTTGCGAAAAGGACCACAAATGAAACATGCAAAGAAAATTTACCTGACAGCTGTTCTGTCATTGGCGCTGGCATTTGCCGGCTGTTCCAATCAGAGTGATAAAAAGGCCGAAGCCCCTGCCGAGCAGAAAGAGGCTGCAGTTCAGGCGACTGCACCTGTGAAGGAAATGCCTCCTGTTCAGGTTGCCGAGGCTTCAGCATTGAAGGGCACTGTTGCCGAGACATTTGACAGCGGCGGTTATACCTATATTCAGCTTGATACCGGCAGTGAAAAACTGTGGGCCGCAGTCGGTCAGACCAAAGTTGCTGTAGGTGAACAGGTGACCCTGCAGAACGGCCCGGTAATGACCGATTTTCACAGCAAAAGCCTTGATCGGACATTCCCGGAAATCATCTTTTCCGGTGGTTGCCAGGTGGCCGGGAAAGAGTCTCAAGCAGGAGCAGCGCCTGCGGGCGGCGAGACAGCCCCTTCTTTTTCCGCGGCCCTGCAGGGTGAAGGTGGAGCTCCCGCCATGACTCCTCCGCCAGGCATGGGTATGGAAGATGCCAGTGGCGGCAGCATCAAGGCCGTCACTCCGGTGCAGGAGATCAAGGTTGACAAGGCCGAGGGCGAAAACGGTTACAAAGTGGAAGAAATTTTTGCAAAAGCAGCCGATCTGGCCGGGAAAAAAGTGAAAATACGGGGCAAGGTGGTCAAGGTGTCTCCCAATATCATGGGTCGTAACTGGGTTCATCTCCAGGACGGGTCCGGCGATGCCTTGAAGAACAGTCATGATCTGGTGGTTACCACTACCGAAGTGCCTGAGATGGATGCCGTTGTGGTTGCTGAAGGCGTCCTGGCCAAGGACAAGGATTTCGGCGCCGGTTATTTTTATAACGTTATTATCGAAGAGGCGGCGATAACCAAGTAGTTTTTTTAGTGCCTAAAGTGTCTAAAGTGCTCTAAAATGCCTAAAGTTTCGATACGTTCTGTTAAGAAAAATTCGTTCATTTAGGGCGTTTTAAGTACTTGAAGTACTTTAGGCACTTGAAGTACTTCAGGCACTTGAAAACATGAAAATCGTTATTATCGGCCCCGGCGCCCTGGGATCTCTTTTTGCGGCACTCCTGGCTGCGGGGCCGGGTAATGACGTTTGGCTGCTCGATCATGATGCAGAGCGTGCAGCGCAAATTGACGGAAAACTCCTGCTCACCCATGGTCAGCAGGAGTTTTGTCGTTTAGTTTCGGCCACCGCCGACGCAGCCGGAATCGGCCCGGCCGACCTCATCCTGCACTGTGTCAAATCACGAGACGTGGCAGCCGGGATCGAAGCCGCTTCGCCTCTCTTCTCGCCCCGGTCCATCTTTATTTCCTTTCAGAACGGTATCAGCCATCTTGACATACTTGCAGGGATGAAATTGCCTATGGAGCCCGCCCTGGGCGTAACCGCCCTGGGGGCGACGCTATTCGCTCCCGGCCGTGTGTGCCACGGCGGGGAAGGAATGACCCGAATCGGTTTTGTCGGACCAGTGGGGAGGGAAAATCAGCAGCGCCTGGAAGAGGTGGCCGCCCTTTTCCGGAGAGCGGGCATGGCGACGGAACGGGTGGAGAACATTGTTGATGTTATCTGGGCCAAACTGCTGGTCAATCTGGGGATCAATGCCCTCACCGTTCTTTATGACTGTCCGAACGGCGCTCTTCTTGCCATTGGCGAGGCCAGGAAAACGCTCATTGCAGCGGTGCGGGAAGGCGAAGAGGTTGCCCGGGCTCTAGGCATCCGTGTCGGCGATGATCCGGTCAACAGAACCCTCGCGGTCTGCCGGGCCACGGCGGACAATATTTCCTCCATGCTGCAGGATGTGCGGAAGGGAAAACCCACCGAGATAGACGCCATTAACGGGGCGCTGCTGGCAAAGGCCGAAGCGTTGGGCATTGACGTACCGGTCAACCGGGAGCTTGTCGGGAAGGTCAGGGAGCTTGAAGCCGGATATCTCCGGAAAGCACCTCATGGACAACGCCCTGATCGTCTCTGATGTGCAGGAGGCCTTCCCTGTCCGGGCCAAGAGAAATGCCGCTTACGGCCTTGCCCCGGGTTGTAACCCAAGTCAGCTGTTTGCCTGCCGTGTAATCCCGTTTTTTCCACTCTGTCAGGATTTCCTCGAACCCGCCGTTTTCCATTTTTTCCATCATGATGTCTATTTCGTTGAGAATTGCCGTAAGCAGGGGCAGTCGGTTTTCCATGATGGTGGGGGCATGCCTGGCAAGGGCGGTGGTTTTGGCCTGGATGTCCCGGGGAAAGGCGGACATGGGCGTGCTGATATTAATGCCGATTCCCACCACGACAAGCGGGTGCCCTGCAATGAATTCCGTTTCCGTCAGGATGCCGCCGCATTTGCGTCCTGAAACCAGCAGATCATTGGGCCACTTGATGGACGGCTCGATTCCGCAGATGCGGGAAACGGCTCGGCAGAGTGCAACCCCTGCGCCAAGGGTGATTTTCGGCAGATCAGCCGGTTCCAGGGTCGGCCGCAAAAGAAGGGAGAAGTAAAGCCCGCATTCACCATGGGAAATCCATTGTTTTCCAAGCCTGCCCCTTCCCTGCGTCTGGTGGAGGGCAATGACCACGGTGCCGGTGGCACCACCCTCCCGCCCAAACCGAAGGGCGTCGGTGTTGGTGGAGTCGGTCTCCGCCAGCAGGAAAATAGGGTGACCGGCAATCTCCCGGTGTTGGGAAATTTTCTGCCGGAAAGAATCATCAGGGGAAGAGATTGTGTCGTTCATTGGCCAAGTTTACTTGAAAGATGAGAAAAGGGGAATGGGGGATATTCTGCCGGTAAAGTTATGATGAAAAAAAAGCGTGTTCTGGTAGAATGCGGGAAAAACAAGGAGCCGGAATCCAGAGAGAAAAGCGGGTATTCCGGCTGTCATACTACTGATCACTGATCCACAAGGAGAAATCCATGCCTTACGTCAACATCCGGGTTGCCGGAACCCTCAGCAAAGAACAGAAGGGAGAAATCTGCGCCGGGGTGACCGACGTCATTTCCCGGGTGGCAAATAAGCCAAAAGAAACGATCCTGATTTTCATTGACGAGGTCGCCCATGAAAATATCGCAAGCGGCGGCAATCTGCTGAAAAAACCTGCTGCGAAGTAAAATGGAGGACCTTCAGAAAGAAGCCCGGCAGCGGCTCCTGTTCTTGCGGGAAGAGATCGCCCGCCACGATTACAGGTATTATGTGCTGGACGCCCCATTGATCGCCGATGCCGAATATGACCGTATGTTCCGCGAACTTCTTGATCTGGAGGAACGGTTTCCGGATCTGGTGACCCTCGATTCGCCCAGTCAACGAGTTGGTGGGGAACCGCTTGATAAATTTGCCCAGGTTGTTCACCGCTTCCCCATGCTCAGTCTGGAAAACGCCTTTTCCGAGTCGGAACTGCGCGCTTTTGAAGAGCGTCTGCTCCGCTACCTGAAGGAAGGATCGGGTTTGGCATATGCGGCTGAGCCCAAACTGGACGGACTTGCCGTGGAGCTTGTCTATGAGAATGGACTGCTGGTGCAAGGATCAACCAGGGGCGATGGTCGTACCGGAGAAAATATCACGGCAAATCTGAAAACCATTGCCGCCATCCCTTTGCGGCTTCGGGGGGAAGAGCCTGGTCTTCTCGAGGTGCGCGGCGAGGTTTTCATGGCGTTGGCCGGTTTCCGTGAATTAAACAGGGAGCGTGCCGCCGCCGGTGAACCACTTTTTGCCAATCCCCGCAACGCCGCCGCCGGATCGCTCCGTCAACTCGACCCGCGCCTCACTGCCAGGCGTCCTCTCGATTTTTACGCATACGGCGTCAGTGACCCTTCCCTCGTGAACTGCGGGGGCCAGATGGAACTGTTGCAACAGCTTCGTCAGTTCGGATTCAAGATAAGTCCCCTGGCTAGGCTTTGTCCGACCATGGCTGCGGTTGTCGAACATTACCAGCATCTGCTGAGGGTTCGGCCGGGTCTTGATTATGAAATCGACGGCATGGTGGTCAAGGTCGACTCCTTTGTCCTGCAGGAGAGGTTGGGGAGCAAGGCCAGGAGTCCGCGCTGGGCCCTTGCCTGCAAATTTCCCGCATCCCAGGCGACAACCCGCCTTACGGCAATTGAATTTCAGGTGGGCCGCACCGGCGCAGTCACCCCGGTGGCCGTGCTTGAACCCGTCTCCATCGGCGGGGTGACGGTCAGCCGGGCCACCCTCCATAATGAAGAGGAGATCAAGCGCAAGGATCTGCGCCTTGGCGACATGGTGCTGGTGCAGCGGGCGGGGGATGTTATCCCGGAAATTGTTCAGCCTGTTGCCGAACGGCGAAGCGGCGTGGAAAGGCCGATTGTCATGCCTACCCAATGCCCCGACTGCGAGCATAAACTGGTTCGTGAGCCGGGGGAGGTGGCGATCCGCTGTATCAATCCGCACTGTCCTGCCCAGCGATTGCGCAGCCTCATTCATTTTACCGGGAAATCCGGCATGGATATCGAGGGGCTGGGCAAAAAGGCGATGGAGCAGCTTTTTAACGAGAAGTTGGTGACCGACATCCCGGATATTTATACCCTCCGGCCGGAAACACTGGAGAAGCTGGATGGCTGGGCCGCAAAATCAGCGGAAAATGCGGTGGCGGCGATTCATGCCGGTAAAGTCAGCACCCTGACCCGTTTTCTTTCTGCTCTCGGGATACGCCATGTGGGTGAAGTGACGGCGCGACTTCTCGATGAGCGTTTCGGGACCCTGGAAAATCTGATCAGGACGGGGAAAAACGATCTTCTGGACATCGAGGGTATCGGCCTGCAGGTGGCGGAGTCCATCAGGGATTATTTTGATGATCCTGACGTGCTGCATATGCTGCGGCGCTTGCAGGAACTGGGACTCCGTCAGGAACAGGAACAGAGGCTCCCCGGGGAAAATCGCTTCCTTTCTGATACGGTCTTTCTCTTCACCGGGACCCTTGCCTCCTCCTCGCGGGATGAGGCCAAGGAAATGGTGAAAAAGCTGGGAGGCCGGGTTGCTTCGTCACTCAACAAGACGGTGACTCATCTTGTCTGCGGGGACAAACCGGGCAGCAAGCTGAAAAAGGCGGAGGAAATGGGGATTACCATTGTCGATGAGCAGGGATTTCAACGATTAACCGGGGGCAATCAATAATTGACTGCCCCGCAAAAAGCCGCTCGACAGCCGTACAGTGCACGATAAGCTGCTGATTTATCGTTACGAAAATTTGGAGCCAGGACTTTTTACGAATCCATCAATAATTCACGGGCCGAGGAATCATTATGGCAATAAAAACGATACGGGCCAAGGTTTCAGGCAGGGTGCAGGGTGTTTTTTTCCGCGCCTTCACCCAGGAAGAGGCGGAGCGGTTGAACCTTTTGGGCTGGGTGCGCAATCTGCCGGACAGGTCGGTTGAGGCGTTGATCAGCGGCGAGGCGGAGCAGGTTGACCGGATGATTGCCTGGCTGCACAAAGGATCACCGGGGGCGGAAGTGCGCGGTGTTGTGGTGGAGTCTTGCGTCTGTGACGAGAAATTGTCGGATTTTGCGATTCGCTATTAGTTGCTACCGGGGAAGGCGGAATCCGTCTTTGTGTTGTTCAAAAGCTTTTTCCGCCAGTTTTTTGAGTTCTTTTTTTATTTGCGGCAGGGGAATCAGCGGAGGAATCTGGGGAATTTCCGTTCGTACCTGCACAGGCGGGGTCAGACGCATTTTTTTTTCCATGGATTCGATGAACCCGTTTTCCGGTGCGCCTTCCATGGCCCCATGGGAGGTGTCCGTATCCATGAGACGAAGAAAGCCCATGATTGTGCCGATGTCGTTTTGTCGGTAGAAGATTTTTATTTCTTCCTCAATGGTTTCCTGGTCATCGAGGAGTTCGGCGTATTTTTCCCGGTATTTGGCGACATCCCGGAGGAGTTGTTCGTAGGTCTGCATGAAAAGATATTTGAAACGGCCGGAAGCTGTAAGCCCTTTTGTTTTCACTCCTGCAAAAATTCGGGCTCGCAAGGTGGGGGAGGTGAGGATGTAAGGGTCGTAATAAAATTGTTCTTCCAAGCCGGTGAGGGAGAGAAAATCCCTGATCAGCTTTTCATCGTTTAACATGATGTAGATTCGGTTCAGGTCCCAGACGATTTTCTGCCCCACTGTTCGGTGGTGGTGCAGAATGTCTTTTTCCAGGTCTGCCTTATCGTCCTCAATGAGCTTGCGAAAGCCGAAATAGCGATCCGCCAGTTCTTTTTTTATTTCAAAACTGAGAAACTGACTGATGTCGGAAGTCATAGGGTTTGTCCCCGGGAAACGGCAGCAGGAGGAAATGCGGGAGGCAAAGCCCGCGGATGAACAACATTTTTTCCTTGACACAAATGAAGATAAAGGAAAAAGGGTAAAGGGCAAAGCAAAAAGCGTCCTTCCGTTAAAAAAATTGCTGTTGCCTTGGGAGCCGGACAAACGGTTTTCCGAAATTCCGGAGAGGAAGAGTCCGTATGGCAGTGTTTCATGACAATTCAGCCCGCCTCGTGAAAGATGCCGCGGATATCATCGAAGTGATCGGTGAGCATGTCCCGCTGCAGCGCGCCGGAATCCGCTATAAAGGACTCTGCCCGTTCCATTCGGAAAAAACTCCGTCTTTCACCGTGAATCAGGAACGGCAGTTTTATCACTGCTTCGGCTGCAATGAAAGCGGTGATGTGTTGTCGTTCATGATGAAATATCATAACATGACGTTTCCGGATGCCCTCGCTGCTTTGGCCCGTCGTTACGGGGTCACACTTGAAGAAAGCGAGCTTTCACCGGATGAGCGGCGGAAGAAAGAGGAGCGGGATCTTCTCCATCAGGTTAACGGGATTGCGGCTGAAATTTTTCATCGGTTTTTAATTGAAAACCCGGGAGCGGCCAAGGCGCGACAATATCTTGACAAGCGGGGGATTCATCAGGATATCATCACCCGTTTTCAGCTTGGCTATGCGCCGGAACGGTGGGATTTTCTGGGGCAGGCTCTGGTTGCGCATCAAGTAGCCGAAAAGGACGCGGTTGATGCGGGACTTCTGGTGAAAAAGGATGACGGCGGAGTTTATGATCGTTTCCGGGACAGGGTTGTTTTTCCGATTTTTTCCGTAAGCGGCCAAGTGGCGGGTTTTGGCGGGAGAATTCTCGGTGACGGGCAGCCCAAATATCTGAACAGTCCGGAAACAGCGGTTTTCAGCAAAAGCAACACCCTTTTTGGGCTCTATCAAACCAAGGCCGCCATCCGTCAGGCGCGCAGATGTCTTATCGTCGAGGGTAATTTTGATCTCCTTTCGCTGGTGGCGCGGGGATTGGAGTACGTTGTCGCACCCCTTGGCACCGCTCTCACCGCTCAGCATGTCAAGATTTTGAAGCGTTACACATCAGAAGCGATTATCCTTTTTGACGGGGATCAGGCCGGGATTAAGGCGGCCATGCGGTCGGTGCCTCTTTTTCTTGCCGAGCAGCTCGATGCCAAAGTGGTCGTCCTTCCTGCGGATCAGGATCCGGATTCTTTTGTCGGCAAGTTCGGCAAGGAACCATTGGAGCAGAAAATAAAGCAGGCCAAGGAGTTGCCTGAATTCGTCTTTGGTCGATTAGTGGAGGAGCACGGCTTGAGCCTTGCGGGCAAAGGCAAAATCCTCCGGGATCTGCAGCCTGTTATTGCCGCCATCGGCAATTCTGTTCAGAAAAAGCTTTTTATCGCCCATTTCAGCGATAAGCTCGGCCTGCCCCCTGATGCCATGCTGGACAGAGCCGGGTTGTTCACCCCGGCCGTTGAGCGATCAACCCCTGTTCCACCGGCCAACAAACCCCTGAAGCTGTCGCGGAACTATCAGCGGGTGCTTGAATTTTTGCTGGCCGACCCTGATACCCTGCCCTCTCTGCTTCAGGCAGGGCTGGAAGAATTTGCCGAAAATGAAAATGAAGCAGGGAAGATTATTATCGAAGCGTTAAAGAGTCTGGTGCTGGAGCATGAGGAAAAAGCAGGCGCTGAGGAGCTTTTGGAAAATCTTCCGCAACGGGAAAGGAGTTTTGTGGCGCAGGTACTGATTGACGCCCCCTCCTTTGCCGGGGAAATAAAGGAAGCCATGCTTGAGGAAATGGCTGCCTGGCTGCGCAGGCAAGTGTGGCAATTGCGCAAGGCAACTCTGGTGAAGAGTATTCATGAGGCGCAGCTTCACGGCAATGATGATTTGTTGATGGAGCTTCTCGAAAAGAAAAAAGAAATGGACGAAGCTTCATATCCATAATATGTTGTACTCGTTTTGTTGCCCCCCGGCGTGATCGACATTCCCATTCAGGAGTATATTCTTGTGGCAAAAAGAAAAAAGCTGAAAAGAGAACATGATATGGTGGAAGCATCAGATCAGACGGATTTCATGGCGGCGGGCGAGGATCTGCCGCCGGAAAATCAGCTGGAAGACGCTGCGGACGATCTTACCTTCCTGTTCGGAGACGGTGAAGAGGAAGAAGCAGAGGAGTCGGAGAGTGATGACAATGATTTCTACCATGGCACAAGTGAGGAACTGCTCAGTGTCGGCCCCGCCTCAGCCGCCCTGATGCGGGAAATTGATCCGGTCAAGGCTTATCTGCGGGAAATGGGAGCTGTTCCACTTCTTTCTTCCAGTGAAGAAATCGAAATAGCCAAGAAGATTGAAAAAGGACAGCGCTATATGCAGAGCGGCCTGCTGGCCATCCCCCTTACCCTTGAGGTCCTGCGGAGGATCCGGGACGACCTGATTGCCGGAAATTGCCAGATCGGTGATGTGCTGCGGGCGATTAATGAAACTGATGGCCCCAAAATAAAGGAAAAATTTATCCGGCAGGTTACCGAGGCCCTGCGGATCGACAGGGAGCGGAAAGCCCTGCGAACCGATCTGCACGATACGGCGCTGGATCAGTCGTCCAGCGTGAAGCTCATGGTGCGCATTGATCGTTCCACCCATTCCATTGCATCCCTTTTTCAGGACGATCTGCTTCAGGGCAAGTACCTTGGAGAAGCCCTTGATGAGGTGAAAGTCCTGGTCAAACAGTTTGAGGCGCTGGTCGCCCGTAAAAAAAATGAAGGCGCTCCCATTGAGAAAATAGATACGCAGCTCTACAGACTCGAAGAGGAGTGCGGCCTTGATTATGAGGCTCTTGCCCAGGCGCTGGCCCAGATAGGAATGGGTGAGGAGATAAGCCGTGAGGCCAAAAAAGAGCTCACCCATGCCAATCTGCGACTTGTTGTCAGCGTTGCCAAGAAATATATGAACAGGGGGCTGCAGCTGCTTGACCTCATCCAGGAAGGGAATATCGGTCTGATGAAGGCGGTGGATAAATTTGAATACCGAAGGGGCTTCAAGTTCAGCACCTATGCAACATGGTGGATACGGCAGGCCATAAACCGCGCCATTGCCGATCAGGGCCGGACCATTCGTATTCCGGTGCACATGATCGACACCATTAATCGTCTCCTGAAAGGGGCCAAGGAGTTTGTCCGCGATGAGGGTCGTGAGCCCACCCCGGAAGAGATTTCCGACCGGCTTGATGTTGACCTGGACAAGGTGCGGAATATTCTCAAGATATGCAAGGAGCCCGTTTCCCTCGACACCCCTGTCGGCAGTGACGAGGAGAGCAACCTGACCGATTTTATCGAAGATGCTGATGCGATCTCGCCCCATGAAGCAACCATTCAGGACAATCTGCGCCAGCAGTTGCGGAAAGTGTTGGGTTCCCTTACCGAGAGGGAGGAAAGCGTGCTGCGTATGCGATTCGGCATCGATACTGAAAAGGATCTCACCCTGGAGGAGGTTGGCAAGACCTTTTCCGTTACCCGGGAAAGAATCCGCCAGATCGAAGCCAAGGCCCTGAAGAAATTAAAACATCCGAACCGGAAAAAACATCTGGAAAGTTTCATTCGAGACTGATTTGACCTGTGAATGAATTATTAGACCGGATTGCCCTTTCCTTCACTCCAGGCCTTGGTCTGCGGAGCTGGAACAAGCTGCTTGATGTGTTCGGGGATCCGGGGACCGTTTTAGGGGCTGATCACGGCCTGATCCGCCGGCAAGTTCCCGGTGTCGGGGAAAAAGTCATCGCCGGCATCGACAAGGACCGTCTCCGGGCGGAGGCGGAGGCTGAGATGGAGCGCGCTTCGCGGGCCGGCATACGGATCATCGCCTGTGGTGATAGCGAGTATCCGGAGTTGCTCAGCGATATCGTCGACCCGCCCGTTCTTCTCTATGTGAAGGGAGATGCATCGCTCCTGAAAAGCCCCTGTCTCGGCATTGTCGGAGCCAGGGCATCCACTGTCTATGGACAGAGAATTGCGGCTGACCTGGCGGGACAACTCTGCAGAAGGGGGTTGACCGTGGTCAGCGGGCTTGCCCTCGGCATCGATGCCGCAGCCCATTCCGGCGCGTTGCGGGTAAAAGGCGCAACGGTTGGTGTTCTCGGGTGCGGCATTGATGTGGTCTATCCCCGGCAGAACAACAATCTCTACGATGAAATTGCTGAACAAGGCGCCCTTGTCAGCGAGTATCGCCTTGGTACACTGCCGGAGCCGTTCCGTTTTCCGGCGCGCAATCGTATCATAAGCGGGATTTCGCTCGGGGTGGTTGTTGTTGAGGCGGCGAAAAAATCGGGTTCTCTGATCACGGCACGTATGGCCCTTGAGCAGGGCCGGGAGGTGTTCGCCATTCCCGGCCGCATTGATTCCCGCAAGAGTGAGGGGACCCATCGTCTGCTCCAGGAAGGGGCCAAGCTGGTCCACAGCGTTGATGACATTCTGGAAGAGATTGCCCATTTTGTTTCTCCCGCTTCACCGACGAAGAAAACGGAGACGGCACGAGTTGGATTGTCGGCTGAGGAGGAAAAAATTTTTGCCTTGATTGATGTGTATCCCCAGAATATTGATGCACTTATCCAGCAGAGTGGCATGACCGCTCACAAAGTAAACGAAATATTGCTGCTCCTTGAATTGAAAGGAGCTGTTGAGGTTCTGCCGGGCCGGCAGTACCAGAAGAAAGGGGAGAGTGTGGAGTAGTCAGGAGTCAGGAGTCAGGAGTCAGGAGTCAGGAGTCAGGAGTCAGGAGTCAGGAGTCAGGAGTCAGGAGTCAGGAGTCAGGAAAGATACTAACCGTCTAGAAATTCGCAATAAATTTTCGATGTTCTCTTGGTTTTTTGCTGTTCCCTTCTGTATTCTGACTCCTGTCTTCTTTATAATATATGATCTTTCATAAAATTATTTTCTTATTCATTTTGAGTCAAACAGCTTAAAGCAAACAAATTATGTCAAAAGCATTGATAATCGTTGAATCTCCCGCAAAGGCGCGGACCCTGCAGAGGTATCTCGGCAATAATTTTACCGTGAAGGCTTCTGTCGGACATATCCGCGATTTGCCGGTTAAAACTCTGGGCGTGGACGTGGAGAATGACTTCCAGCCAAAGTATGTCACCATCCGTGGCAAGGCAAAAATCATTAGTGAGTTGAAAGCCGCTGCAAAGAACGCGGATGAAATTTATCTTGCCCCTGACCCGGACCGGGAAGGAGAGGCCATTGCCTGGCATATTGCATCGTCAATCGAGGTTGCCGATAAGCCGATTCATCGGGTTTTGTTTCATGAGTTGACCAAAAAAGCCATTCTTGCCGCCATTGCCAATGCCACCGAGATCGATCACAATAAATTCGAGGCGCAGCAGGCCCGCCGCATCCTGGACAGGCTGGTCGGGTATCAGATTTCCCCTCTTCTCTGGGATAAAGTGCGGCGGGGACTCAGCGCGGGACGGGTCCAGTCCGTTGCCGTGCGCATGGTCTGTGAGCGGGAAAAGGAAATAGCCGGGTTCACCGCAATTGAATACTGGTCGGTGGCCGCCGTCCTGCAGCAGGGTGGGCCCCCTTCTTTTTCAGCCCAGGTTGAGGAGGTGAATGGCCAGAAACTGACAAACAGGGCAAACAGCCGCATCAAGGACGAAAATCAGGCGCAGGGAATTGTCGCCGACTTGAAAAAGGCTGATTTCATCATCAAAAAAATCAGCAAGAAAAAGACCAAGCGTAATCCCAGTCCACCCTTTATCACCAGTACCATGCAGATTGAGGCGAACCGAAAACTGCGTTTTTCGGCAAAAAAAACCATGACCCTGGCTCAGCGTCTTTATGAGGGAATTTCCATCGGTGATGATGGGCCAACCGGACTGATAACCTATATGCGTACCGATTCAACCCGCATCAACGATGATGCCCTGGATCAGGCCAGGGATTTTATCCGGACTGCCTACGGTCCTGATTTTTTGCCCGGGAAACCCAATATTTACCGGGCAAAAAAATCGGCTCAGGATGCCCATGAAGCGATTCGTCCAACCGATGTAACCAAAACGCCGGAACAGCTTGCCCCCTACCTGGAAAAAGACATGCTGTCCCTTTATACCTTGATCTGGAAAAGGTTTGTGGCATGCCAGATGTCGCCTGCCCTCTACGATCAAACTGCGGTTACAATCGAGGCCGGCAAGTATGGTTTGAAGGCGTCTGGTTCCATTGTCCGTTTTCTCGGCTTCACGACGCTATACGTCGAATCCATCGACGATGGACAGGCAGGACAACCGCCGGGTCAGGAAAGGGATGTTGTCCTGCCTGATCTGAAAGAAGGCGCCCGGCTTGACTTGCTCGATTTGGACGCAAAGCAGCATTTTACCCAGCCTCCTCCCCGGTATACCGAGGCCACTCTCGTCAAAGCCCTTGAGGATAATGGTGTTGGCAGGCCGAGTACCTATGCCTCGATTCTGTCGACTATTCAGGAAAAGGAGTATGTTTTACTGGATCAGCGCAAATTTTTCCCCACCGATCTCGGAGTACTGGTGAATGAACTCCTTGTTCTGCATTTTCCCGCCATCATGGACACTGAATTTACTGCCATGATGGAGCAGAATCTCGACCAGGTGGAGGAAGGAACCGTTGACTGGCTGCATATCCTGCGGAATTTTTACGGTCCTTTCAGTCAGGCGCTGGATCTTGCGAAAAAGGAAATGAAATCGGTCAAGCGTTCCGCCGTGCCGACGGATATCCGTTGCTCCATCTGTGATGGAATAATGGTGATCAAGTGGGGGAAAAAAGGGGAATTTCTTGCCTGTGAAAACTATCCTGAGTGTAAAAACACCCAGGATTTCAGTCGGGATGCCGGTGGAAATATTCTTCCTGTGGAAAAGGAAGTGCCGGAGGAATCCGGCCAGGTTTGTGAAAAATGCGGGAAACCCCTCGTTTATAAAGTTGGTCGTTATGGCAAGTTCCTTGCTTGTTCTGGGTATCCAGAGTGTAAGCATATCCAGGCTGAAACAACCGGGGTGAGTTGTCCTGAAGCTGGGTGTGACGGTGAATTGATTAAAAAGATTTCCAAAAGAGGCAAGGTCTTTTACAGCTGCAACCGCTATCCAAAGTGCACTTTTGCCCTGTGGGACAAGCCGGTGAGCAGGGAGTGCCCCGACTGCGGCTCTCCCTACCTGCTGGAAAAGGAAAGCAAGAAGACCGGACTTCATTTGAAATGCCCGGACGCGAAGTGCGGTTTCAGGGAAAAATATAGCGATGACGAAGAGTAAAGGTGTGAAAAAGTTTGACTCTTGCTGGTCTGGTGCGTAAAATATTTTAATATTCAACATGTTTTTTGGGCAAAGTCGACATTCAGGAGGCTGACATGATTTCCGGAATAAATTCTTCTCTTTCCGCCCTTCACGCGTTTGCAAAAAAACAGGAATCAATAGCTGATAACACCGCCAACGTCAATACGGACGGCTTTAAAAAGACGCGGGTGACCATCGGCAGTCAGGCAAATGGAGCGGTCATGCCCCAGGTTGAAAGAATAACCACCCCGGGGCCCATGGTATTTGAGCAGCGTCAAGAAGGCTATGGGCCGGTGGAAAAATCAAACGTGGAGATCAGCGAGGAGATCCCGCAGGCAATGTTGAACCGACGGTTTTATCAGGCGAACATCAAATCCATGCAGATCGCCGATGAAATGCTGGGGAGCCTTCTTGATATCAAGGGGTGATGGGAATTTCGAGAAGTGAAAAATGAAATTCTGAGCGAGTGCGTTTGACGTTAGTGGTATTCTTTTCAGGAGTCAGGAGTCAGGAGTCAGGAGAACTGCATTTTCATCAAATTCAACCAAACATCAACCCAACCCAACCAACTCGCTGAAGGTAATTTTCCCCCCCACCATCGTCAATACCGCCTTTCCGGTCAGTTCCCAGTTCAGGAAAGGAGAATTGCTGCTTTTGGAGACAACCTGTTCCTTTGTGTAGACAAACGTTTTGTCTGGATCAACAACTGTAATATCCGCCGCGCTTCCCACGGAAAGCGTCCCTCCTGTTACCCCGAGAATTCGCGCCGGCCCTGCTGAAAGAAGTTCGACCATTCGGGCCGGGCTCAGCAGATTTTTTCTCACCAGAGCAAGAGTCAGGGGAACGGAGGTTTCAAGACCAATGATGCCGTTGGCCGCCTGGTCAAATTCCACATCCTTTTCCATCTCGCTGTGAGGCGCGTGGTCGGTTGCAATGGCGTCGATGGTGCCGTCTGCCAGACCTTCGATAATTGCCGCCACGTCACCCGGAGTCCGCAGAGGCGGGTTCATCTTCGCCCTGGTATCATATTTGCCGACGGCCTCTTCGGTGAGGGTGAAATAGTGGGGCGTGGTTTCCGCTGTCACTTTGCAACCTTTCGCCTTTGCGCGGCGGATCAGTTCAACGGACTCCCTGGTGCTGATGTGGGCAATGTGAATCGGCCTGTTGACATATTCGGCCAGTGCCAGGTCCCGGTAAATCATGATCTCTTCGGCGACCCGGGGAATGCCGCGCAGGCCGAGTCTTGTGGAGAGCGCTCCCTCGTTCATCACGCCGTTGATGCTCAGGCTCATTTCCTCGGCATGGGAAATGACGAGCAGATTGTGGTTACCGCTGTACTCCAGTGCGCGGCGCATCAACTGGCTGTTGGCCACCGGGCGACCGTCGTCGGAAACAGCGACAACGCCTGCTTTTTTCAGTTCGCCGAATTCCGCAAGTTCCGTTCCCTGGCTGTTTTTACTGATGGCGCCCACCGGATAGACCCTGGCAAACCCCTCTTGGGCGGCCTTGGCAAGAATAAGGGCGGTGATGGCCTGACTGTCGTTGACCGGGCGGGTGTTGGGCATGCAGGCAACGGCGGTGAAGCCGCCGGCCGCCGCGGCTTTGGTGCCGCTTGCTATTGTCTCTTTGTATTCCTCCCCCGGCTCGCGCAGATGGACATGGATGTCGATCAATCCGGGAAGCAGCCAGCTCCCCTTGAGATCAACGATCGTTGTTCCTTCCGGTGGGGAAAGTGAGCCGCATTTTTCTCTTCCTGCGATTTTTCCGCCTTGAATCAGGATATCACCCGGCTCGTCGATGTTGTTTGCCGGGTCAATGATACGTCCGTTCTGCAGGAGCAGATTTGAAGAACTCATCTCTCATCGCCTCCCATGATCAGATAAAGTAATGCCATGCGCACCGCAACCCCGTTGGTTACCTGGTCCATGATGACCGACTGTTCGCCATCGGCGACGTCGAAGGTGATTTCCACCCCGCGGTTGATGGGGCCGGGATGCATGATGATGGCATCTTTTTTAGCAAGTTTCAGGAGATTTCTGTTGATTCCAAAAAAAGAGGCGTACTCCCGCAGCGAAGGAAAGAGCGGATCCATCTGCCGTTCTTTCTGAATGCGCAGGGCCATGACCACATCGGCATTGCTGATGGCATCTTCAATTGTCGGGCTGACGGTTGCGCCCATCTGCTCAATGCCAGGCGGGATAAGGGTCGCCGGACCAGCGACATGAACATTTGCTCCCATTTTGCTGAAGCCGATAATGTTGGAATGGGCAACCCGACTGTGGCTTATATCGCCGATAATAGCTATTTTCAACCCATCTATTTTCTGTTTGTGGTGTCTGACGGTCATCATGTCCAGCAGAGCCTGGCTGGGATGCTCGTGGGTTCCGTCGCCGGCATTGATCACCGAGGCACCTATGTGTTGAGCCAGCATATGAGCGGAGCCGGAACTTGAATGACGGATAACGATGATATCCGGTTTCATTGAAGTCAGGTTTTTTGCCGTATCGATCAGGGTTTCCCCCTTTTTGGCACTGCTGGTTGATGCGGAAATATTAAAGGTATCGGCGCTCATCCGTTTTGCCGCGATTTCAAAGGAAAGCCTGGTGCGGGTGCTTGGTTCGAAAAAAAGGTGGATAACCGTCTTGCCGCGCAGGGTGGGAACCTTTTTGATGGATCGTTGGGAAATTTCCTTGAATGATTCCGCTGCGGTCAGGATGAAATTGATGTCAGCCGCGGAAAGTTCTTCTATTCCCAGTATGTGTTTGTGTTGAAAACGGTATTCGGATTCCATGAACGCTGTTAAGTTAGGTAGGATAAAATCGATACGCCTGACGTTATACTTATTGCAGGTCTCTCACGATGAAAAGGTATAAAAGTTGTTTCGTGTTCAGTGTAGAATAAGTAATAATTTTTAATTAATGAATGATATCACCTATTCGCCGCCATCGTACAGAAAAATTTTCTTTATTCCATGACCAATACAACATAAAAGCCTTTCCTTTAACCGCTTTCAGATCTACGAAACCCCAGAATCGACTGTCATGGCTGTTGTCACGGTTGTCGCCCATGACAAAAAGAGAGTTCGGAGGAACGGTGACGGGACCATAGTTGTCCCGTGGCGGCACAGGTCCGGAATAGATGTTCGGATCCAGGTGAACGGCGTTTTTCACCTGGATTTCAGTGCCGTTGACAAACACTTTTTTCTCTTTGACTTCGATGCGGTCACCGGCAACCCCGATTACCCGCTTGATAAAATCCTGGGAAGGGTTTTCCGGATACTTGAAGACGATTACGTCAAGCCTCTCCGGGGTGCTGATCGGAACCCATGAATCACCCGTAAAGGGGTTTTTTATGCCGTAACTGAATTTGTTGACCAGAATGTGGTCACCGATCAGGAGGGTGGGAATCATTGATCCGGAAGGAATTTTAAATGCCTGCACGACAAATGTTCGAATGAAAAGGGCTAAAATCAGCGCGATGATAATAGCTTCTGCATATTCTCGTATTACGGATTTTTTCTTGGAAAGTGACAAGATGTGCTCCATCTGTGGTGATATTCTATAGCTTGGAAAAAGAAAAAGTCTGTCGGGAATAAATCTTGCTTTCTCGCTTTCTGTGTTCCCGCTGAGAAAACAAACTGGACAGCATGGATTCCGACAAATTTCGAGATGATAAACATGAAAAATTTACCCCATAACAGATGAAAAGACAAGGGAGTTTGTTGGGAGAGGCAAGATGTGGCCTGATATGTGTTTTTTTTGGCGGGAAAAATAAAATTTTTACAAAAAAAAGACTAACCTGCTAAAATTAAAATAAAAAATAGTTGGTTGTCATGAACAATCGCTGCTCCCCCACATATTGTGGATAGGGTTAAAAGTTCCTACAAAATGTTGGATCAAGAGAGTTTAGGATTTGTGTTAATAATTAATAACAGCGGCGAAAAATGATATAACCAGTCAAATTAGCGTGTATTTTTAAATACTTTGCGGTTGACATTCTTTTGTGGAAATGTGTTTAATATTTTTGTGTAGCACTTAACATGCGCTGAGTATGCAGAATTTAAAGAAGAGCGCCAAGATAGAATTTTTTCAGACTATAGACATATGGCTTCGCTCAAATCATCAAAATCAGGATTCGCAAGTTTTACTCTGCCTTTTATGCAGCAGCAGCATTTGACCATCGGACTGGATATCGGGTCCCATGCGGTTAAGATCTGTGAACTCGCGGAAAACGGCAATAAAATGAAGCTGCTGAGTCTCGGCAGCGCAAGAATTCCCGTGGACGCTGTGCAGGACGGGGAGCTGAAGGATCCTGCCGCTGTTGCCGGTGTTATCAAAACACTCATGTCTAATTTGAAGATCAAGGGCAAAAAAGTTGGTATTTCGATTTCCGGCTATTCCGTTATTCTGAAAAAAATCAATCTGGCGGTGATGAAGGAGAAAGAGCTTGATGCTCATATTCAATCTGAGGCGGAACAGTATATCCCCTTTGATCTGTCCGATGTTTATCTTGACTATCAGGATTTAAAAACAAATATCGACAATGAAGCTCGAACGGATGTCATGCTGGTGGCGGCAAAAAAAGATGTTGTTGATGCTTACCTGGAAATGCTGCGCAGTATCGGTTTGACTCCCGTCCTGGTCGATGTCGATGCCTTTGCCCTGGAAAATTCATATGAAATAAATTTCGGGCAGGAAGGAAATGTGGTGCTGGTTGATATCGGTTCCTCGAAGATGAATATAAATATTATTTCCAGGGGTTCTTCTCTTTTTGCCCGTGATGTTGTGCTCGGAAGCAGACAGCTCTCAGAACAGATTCAGGAAAGATTTGACCTTGATTTTGATGAGGCCGAAGGCTACAAGATAGGGCTCTTCTCTCCTGACGAAAAACAGGACGATCTTGAGGAAATTTTCGTCAGCACCATCACCCAGTGGATCCTGGAAATTAAAAAGGCGATTGATTTTTACAACTCCAATTTTCCGGATAATCCCTTGACCAAAATTGTTATGAGCGGCGGTGGAGCCAAGGTGAAAGGTCTTGATCGGTTTTTCTCCGAAGAAACAGGGTTGCCGGTTGATGTTTTTAACCCCTTTGCCCAAACAGATATCGACGAGAGTCGAATCGATCCGGAATATATAAAAAATGTTGCTCCTGAAATGGCTATTTCAATGGGACTGGCAACCAGGCAATGCCCTTTTTGATGGCGTTTAATCGTGGAATCACATGGAGTTTGCGGCTTTTCAGTAATCTTCTGTGGTGAGATAACTTACGGATAAAAACGTATAGAGAGTCATGATACGAATAAATCTCTTGCCTGTCCGGCAAATGAAAAAGCGGTTGCGAACCAGAAACGAGATGATGGTCTTTATCGCCTCATTGGTGGTTGTGCTTGCGTTGTTGGTGATGGTGTCGTTGAGCATGAATCGGACGGTGGCGACTCTTAACGCGGATATCATCGCTTTAAACGCCGAAAAAGTGAAGTATGATAAAATTCTTCAAGAAATCAAGCAGCTGGAAAATGAAAAGGCAAAATTAACAACCAAAATCGATGCCATTAAAACCCTTAAGTCTCAATCACAGATTTCAGTTCGTTTGCTTGATGAAATTGCAAATTACACACCTGGTGACAGCATCTGGCTGAAAAGTTTAAAACAGTCCGGCAACACTTTATCATTAGACGGTATTGCTTTGGATAACACCCGGTTGGCGGGTTATATGGAAGCGCTTACAGCCTCTCCTTATTTTTCCGGCGTAAACCTTGGAAAATCTTCCCTGGAGACCGTCGCCGAGCAGAAATTGAAATCGTTTTCGCTCACATTGGCGGTTCGCGAACCGGAAAGCACGAAGACAGAACCAAAACAGGGCGATGTGAAATGAGTCTTGACAAAGTGAAGATTCAAGCGGCATTGAATGCTTTTCTTGATGACAAAGTCGCCGCTTTGAAATTACCCCATAAGTTGGGCATCGCTCTGGCAGCCATCCTGGTGCCCTGTGCAGCCTTCTATTTTCTCAGTTACTCTCCCAAGACAAAAGAAATTGCCGGCCTTGAGTCGAAGAAGGCTGGTCTTGTGGCGGAAGTCAACAAAGTTGAAAAGGCGGCAAAGGAAATTGATAAACACCGGGCGGAGATGGCTGAAACCAAGCTGATGTTTGGCGAGGCTTCAAGACTTCTGCCCCAGGAACAGGAGATTCCTTCTCTGTTGACCAGTATTTCCGATCTCGGTCAGAATTCCGGGCTGGACTTCCTCTCCTTTATTCCAAAAGCTGAAATCGCAAAAGAATTTTACGCCGAAATTCCTGTTGATATCAAAGTCCGTGGTCCTTACCATAATGTTGGTGTCTTTCTGGATAAGGTCAGTGATTTGTCGCGAATAGTGACCGTTTCCAACATCACGATGGGGGGAGCCAAGAAGGTTGCCGGAGAGATGATCCTGGAAACGTCCTTTAATCTTGTTACATATCGTTTCATCGAGCCGGCCCCGACACAAGAGGTCGGCAAGAAAAAATCAGGGAAAAAGTAAATCTAACGCAGGAGATGTACCTCCACTCATGTGCAGAGAAAAAAAACATACATTTTCAGTGAGGAAGAAAATTTTCCTGGGATGCTTCGTTATGTCGGGTCTCTTTATGGGCACGGCGGTTCTGCAAGGACAAGAAACCGCTGACAAGCCCGTGGCGAAGACTCAAATTACTGAAGAGGAGTATTCTGAAAAGGTAAATGAACTTGCCCGATTTCTTTCCGGAAAGACAGATAATTTTGAGTACAAAAGAGTGAATCGGTCGGATCCGTTCATGCCTTTTATTTCAGAGCAGGTGGTGGCGACGGAAGAGGAAATCCCTGAGGAAGAATTGTTCGGTATGCGGAAATTTGAACCGGGACAGCTTTCTCTTGTCGCCATCGTGTTA
Source organism: Pseudomonadota bacterium (assembly GCA_043809085.1). Classification (GTDB taxonomy): domain Bacteria; phylum Desulfobacterota; class Desulfobulbia; order Desulfobulbales; family SURF-16; genus DB1. Next base: position 142,140 of record JAZDEG010000034.1, read on the forward strand.
ACCGAAGAGGGGCCGGTGGCCATGGTGCAGGATTCCGTGGGGAAAGGATATGTCCTCAGAAACGGCACGGAGATCGGCAGAACCGGAACAGTTGATAGGATTTCAGACAACGTCGTGGTTGTCAAGCAGTGGTATAAAACCACTGCAGGCGAGGAGCGCTATAGTTTCGTGGAAATGCTTCTAAAGAGAGAGGGGGAAAAGTAACAATGACCCTGGTGTCCCGTATGAGAAAAGTTAGCCTGACCGCAGTTCTGTTCCTGATCTGCATTTTTTGTAATTCACTGCAGGCGGGTGAAGCAATCAAGCCTGAGTCCTACCGGATTAACCAGATTGAATGGCAGCAGAATGGCGGCGTCTGGGTATGTGCGATCAAGGGCGATATGCAGCCTGCTTATACCATGTATGAATTGTTCAGCCCTCACCGTGTCATCATTGACATTGCCCAGGGAGTCTTTGGAGCCGGGGTCAGTTTTCCCATGAAGTTTAATGAAGGGCCGGTTTCCCAGGTGCAAGGCACGGTGCTGACCGGGCAGGCGCCGGGTATAGCCCGTCTTGAGCTTCACCTCGCTTCTGAAAGGCCCTATTCGGTCACAGGCAGCGGCAATGATATTCTCGTGCAGTTTGACAAAACAATGCAGGAATCAAAAGAGGAAACAGGGGCAGCGGAAGCCGTCATCACCGATGTGTCGATCAGCTCAACCGGTGAAAAAACAGCGGTTTATCTGAAATCAAATGGCCCCATCCAGTCCTATCAGTCGACTGAACAGGCAAAAGGATCCGGTTCCCCGGCCCGTTTAATAGTCGACATCGCCGGCGTAAAAACCAATGGACACGCTGTCCCCGGCGGAGGCGACTCTCCCGTCGCCCTGGTTCGCACGGAAAATTATCAGACCGGTACACGTGTTGTCGTCGATTCAGCAGCAGATGCATTATTCCGTTATTCCATTATGGGACAAAGTGACGGTTTGTTGATCAATGTTGAACCGGTTGCCGATGATCCATCTTCGGTCATCGCGGAAATAGTCGGTTTGCCGGCTTCGGCAGCAGTGTCGAAACCTTCTGAATCCGAAATAAAACCATTGGCTCGGACTGCGGAAATGGGTTCTGCGCAGTCGGTGAAGAAATCAACCAAAAAAGCCGGCGACCAGGATTTCGCCTTTGCCGGATACACCCAGCAGAAAATCTCGGTTGATTTCTATAAAATTGACCTCCACAATGTATTTCGATTGATCGGTGAAATAAGCGGCAGAAACATCGTTGTGGGTGAGGGCGTCAACGGTTCTTTAACCCTGGCCCTTAATGATGTGCCATGGGATTTTGTCCTTGATGTTATTCTTAACTTAAAAGGTCTGGCCAAGGAAGAACGGTTCAACACCATCGTTATTTCGCAGAAAAGCGATGAGTTCGCCTGGCCCGAGACAGCTGAGGAGAAACTCGCCATTACGCAGGAAACTCTTTCCGTCACCAAGCGGATGGATGTTCCCAAGGAAATGCTTGAGGCGACAAAGGTTGTTCGACAGGCAAAAACCCTTGAAGATTCCGGGAATTATGCCGGGGCGATGGCTTTGTATGAAAAGGCGTATCAAGCCTGGCCCGATAATGGAGAATTGGCGAAAAGAATAACCAATCTTGCCTTGGGGCGATTGGGGTTGAGCGCCAAGGCCGCCCATTATGGACAGATTGCCAGCCGTTTGCTGCCCAATGATAAAGGTGTTGCATTGCAGACCGCACTCGGTCTTGCCAACATGGAGAGGGTGTCTGAAGCCAGGGATTATTTTGATGTCGCGGTAAGCGATGCTCGGCCCTCCCGCCAGTCACTGGCCGGTTATGCTGCTTTCAGTGAAAAGAACGGCAGTTATGAGATGGCATTGGCGCTTCTGGGCCGGTATGAGTCATTGTATGGCACCTCGCTTGAAACTATGGTCAGCAAGGCCAGAATATACGACAAAGTCGGTGATGCCGCGAAAGCAACCAGTGAATACCGTGGGATTCTTTTGTCCGGATATCAGGTTCCGGCTGATTTGGAAAATTATATAAAGGAACGGCTGCAAAAATAGAAGGCCAGGTTTTCTTTCTTAACGACAGCAAACCGAGTAAATTCTACTTTTAATTGACTGTCACGACAGGTATGGAAATAAAGATGAAAATGATACCACGCTTTTCTTATCATGGATCCAAGGGCCACTTTTTTTCGAAAGAAAAACAAAAAAGTGAAACCGTTTATCAGGGTAGGATACGCAATGGCGCTTTTTTTGCCACCGCAATTTTTCTTATCGTTCTGCTGACCGGTTGCGCCAAGACTTCCCCGGAATTCAGAGGAGAGCCGGAGGCTCAGTCATTCCTCGATAAGCATACCGCCGGTGCCGTCAACGCGGATGCATTTAAGGATCCAGCTGAAAAAGCGAAAGAGCCGGCCGTCCTGCCGGAAAGATTCCAGGAGCCGAACTTTCTGCTTTTGGAAAGCGATAGTCAGGCAGATGCTGATTTCAATATCCCGATGGGGGCCGACATTTCTTCCCATGCAGCGCCGGTCAGTCTCAGAGAAATCATGAAAAAACTCGCCTTGCTCAAGGGGATGAATGTCAGTTGGGCAAATGATGTGGACCAAGGGGCCCTTGTCGATGTCGATATCCGGGCGGAAGATGACTTTTTTGGAGCAATCGACAATATTCTCCGCCAGCTTGACTACTTTCATGAAGTGAATGGAAACACCATTATCGTCAAACATAAGGAGACGAAAAAATTTCATGTGGCCATGCCCTTCATGTCACCTGATTTCAACATGGGTGTCGGCGGTGATGTGCTTGGCGGCAACAAGGATGTCTCCCATGAGTTGAAGGGAAATATCCAGATTACCAGCAAGCCGGAAAACGAAAACAGTTTTGATATCTGGTCCAACATCAAGCAGAATCTTGACCAGATCCTCGACATCTGGACAACGGAAGAGGTGGTTACTCCGCCCCCGGCGCAACCGGGGCAGGTTGCTGCGCCAACAGGAGAAGCCGCGCAACCCGCCGTCGTAACCAACCGCAAGCCTGGGAAAGGGTATTATACCATTGATAAGCCGGTCGGCTTGATTACCGTGACGGCTCCCCGTTCATTGCTTGGTAAGGTAAGTAACTACATCGACAACCTGAAAAAGGAACTCTACAGGCAGGTTTCCATAGAGGCAAAAATTGTCGAAGTCACCCTGTCCGCGGACAACCGGACCGGTATCAACTGGGAGGATCTGCTGCAGAATGAAGGGAGCCCCTTCAATTTCTCAATGGATTTTCAGAAACTTAATCCTGCTTATCACAGTTTAGGCACGCAGAATCAATTTCTCACTCTCGGCACCCAGAATTTTGGGCTTGTGCTGGACGCCATTGAAGAGCAGGGACATGTTGAAGTCATTTCCAATCCCAAGATTACCGTCATGAACGGTCAGCCGGCCATGATTTCCGTCGGGGAGAGCATGACCTATATCGACAATGTGGATGCGACGATTGACGAGGGGATCATCACCTACAGTGTTGAAACCTCAAATGTCATGTCCGGGCTTGGTATGGCGGTTATAGCCACCATTATCGATGAAGATGAGGTTATCTTGACCCTGACCCCGGTCACCTCGAAAGTGGAGGAGCCCATCGAATACCGGCAGTTCGGCAATGTGGGCAGCGAGGTCGGGTTGCCCAAGGTGGCTATCCGGGAGATGACCACCCTGGTGCGGATTCGCAACGGCGAGATGCTGATCGTCGGCGGTCTCATCGATGGCGTCAATGATTATTCCGAGTCACAGATTCCCCATCTGGGTGACATGCCAGGCCCGGCCGGCAAGCTTTTCGGCGCGAGCGGTGCGGCAAAACAAAGGAAAGAGCTTGTGATTCTTTTGCGGCCTGTTGTTCTGTAAACAATAATAGCCGGATAAGCAAAAAAAGGCGCGATGCGGATCAAATCCGTATCGCGCCTTTTTTGTGTGCGGGACTCTGCCAGCAGAGCCTTTAAACGACGGCCTATTGTTGCTGGGCCTGTTGTTGTTTCTTTTTGGCGCTCTGAAAAAGAGCCATGAAATTCACCGGCTCCATGAGGAATGGCGCAAAACCACCGTCAATCGAAACCTGGCTCATGATCTGGCGGGTGAAAGGGAACAGAAGGGTGGGGCAGTCAACGGCAAGCACCATGGGCAGATGCTCTTCCGGGATGTTTTTGAGAACAAAAACGCCGGCATGTTCCACTTCGACAATAAAAAGGGTTTTACCGTCATTGCCGTTGGTTACCGTTGCCGTGACGCTCAGGCAGACTTCCCAGTGATCGTTTTCCATCTTTTTGTTTTTCAAGCCGAGGTTCACTTCAACCTTCGGACTCTGCTGTTGTTCCAGATAGATTTCGGGTGCATTCGGGTTTTCAAAAGAAAGATCTTTAATGTAGAGTTTCTGTAATCTGAAAACAGGAGCTTCACCTTGCGGGGAAGCATTTTGCTCATTCTGTTCAGCCATGGTTTGTTCCTTTGGATGATAGATTTGTGGGTTATTCGCTCAACATTGTGTGTTGATGGATTATGATGACGCAATCAAAATAAGAGAAACTGCTCATTCCTGATCATTTACGTCACACATTAGCATTTACCGGTAAAGCAGTCAACCCGTCAACACCGGTTCAACCAGCCACTAAGAAAGTATCTGCTTCAGAAACATTCCCGTATAGGAGCCCGGTGTCCGGGCAATTTTTTCCGGTGGGCCGGAAGCAATGATTTCGCCACCCTGGTCTCCTCCTTCAGGTCCCAGATCAATGATATGATCCGCTGTTTTAATAACGTCAAGATTATGCTCGATGATCACGGCGGTATTGCCGCTGTCGACCAAACGGGAAAGCACGCCAAGGAGATTTCTGATGTCGGCCGGATGCAGTCCTGTGGTCGGTTCATCAAGGATGTACAGGGTTTTCCCCGTGCTTCGTTTGCGCAGCTCGCGGGCCAGTTTGATCCGTTGTGCTTCACCGCCGGAAAGAGTGACCGAGGATTGGCCCAGGGAGATATAGGAAAGGCCCACATCGGCAAGGGCCTGTAAACGGTTTTTAATGGACGGAACATTGGTGAAAAATTGCAGCGCTTCCTCCACGTTCATGGACAGAATGTCATGAATGTTTTTGCCGCGATAAAGAATTTCAAGGGTTTCCTGGTTGTACCTTTTGCCGTTGCAGCTTTCGCAGGTGACATAGATGTCGGGTAAAAAATGCATGGCGATTTTGATGACTCCGTCGCCCTCGCATGCCTCGCATCGGCCTCCTTTGATGTTAAAGCTGAAGCGACCGGGCCGATAGCCCCGGGCGCGGGATTCCGGCAGCCTGGCCAGCAGTTCCCTGATCGGGGTGAAGACGCCGGTGTAGGTTGCCGGATTGGAGCGCGGCGTGCGGCCGATGGGGCTCTGGTCGATATCAATGACGGAATCTATCCGGTCGAGCCCTTTTATCGTGGTGAAAAGCCCTTTGCCGTTGTGGAGCATCTTTCCCAAGCCCTCTTTTGCGCCCTTGAAAAGGCATTCCATGACGAGAGAGCTTTTGCCTGAGCCGGAAACACCGGTAACACAGGTCAGGGTGCCGAGGGGAAAGCCGGCGCTGACTTTTTTCAGGTTGTTGACGCTTGCCCCGGACAATCTGAGCCAGCTCTCCTTTGAGGTTGGCTGACGCCTTTTGATCGGCATCGGTATTTCCAGTCGACCCGAAAGATAACCGCCGGTCAGCGATTTTTCCTCCGCGGCAAGTCCTGCCAGCGGCCCGTTGTAAATCACCTCTCCCCCATGGATTCCAGCCCCCGGTCCGATGTCGAGCACATGATCGGCTGCGGCAATGGTCTCGCTGTCGTGTTCGACGACAATGACGGTGTTGCCGATATCGCGCAGGCTGGTCAATGTGCGGATGAGACGCTCGTTGTCGCGCTGGTGCAGTCCGATGCTCGGTTCATCAAGGATATAAAGAACACCGGCCAGGCGGGAGCCGATCTGCGAGGCCAATCTGATGCGTTGTGCCTCACCCCCGGAAAGCGTGCCCGCAGTGCGGTTCAAGGCAAGATAGCCGAGACCCACATCAAGCAGGAATGTGAGACGGTTGCCGATTTCCTTGATAACCGGAGCGGCGATGATCTGTTCTTGTGCGGTAAAAGCGATATTCGGCAGTTCATCGGCAAGTTTGACAATGCTTAAACCTGTTAATTCGTGAATAGGCCACTTGCCGACACGAACGGCAAGGGCGGCTGGTTTCAACCTGGCGCCATTGCAGGCTGGACAGATCTGTTCGTTCATGAACAGGGCCAGTTCCTCACGAGCCGCGCTGGAGCCGGTTTCCAGATAGCGTCGGGCAAGCTGCGGCAAAATTCCCTCAAACGGTTCTTCGGCGGTCAGCGTCCTGCTCCCCCGGACATAGAGAAAAGAAACCGTTTCCCGTCCGGTTCCATATAAAATGACTTTTTTCGCCTTATCCGGCAACTTGGCAAAAGGAGTGTCAAGATTGAAGGAATAGTGTTGTGCCAGGGCCTCGAGAAGCTGGGTGGAATAGGCGGAGGAAGATCTCGTGCGCCATGGGGCGATGGCTCCTTGCCGTAAAGTCAGATTCGGCTCCGGCACAACCAGCTGTGGATCGAAAAATTGTTTGACTCCAAGCCCACCGCATTCCTCGCAGGCACCTCTGGGGTTATTGAAGGAAAAAAGCTGTGGAGACAGGTCAAGCAGACTGGTGCCGCACTGGATACAGGCTGAACGTTCACTGAAAAGTTTGGTGGTGTCGGTGTCGGGAAAGGAAACGAGGAGAAATCCGTCCGTCAGATGAAGCGCTGTGGCGATCGACTGGGAAAGGCGCTGACGGGCGTCCGGTTTAATGACGATACGGTCAATCACCGCCTCGATGGTATGGCGTTTTGTTTTGGCAAGCTCGATTTTTTCATCAAGGCTGCGTTGTTCGCCGTCGATCTGTACGCGGACAAAGCCTTCCCTTCGCAGTTTGTTGAGAATGTCCACATGTTCGCCTTTGCGTCTGTCCACCAGCGGGGCAAGGAGGAGACATTTCGTGCCCTGGGGCAGGGAAAGCAGGCTTTCCACCATGTTTTCCAGCGACTGGGGGCGTATTTCCTCGCCGCAGTCCGGGCAGTACTGGTGGCCGACTCGAGCAAAAAGCAGTCTGAGATGATCGTATATTTCAGTGATGGTTCCCACTGTGGATCGTGGATTGCGGCTTGTTGTCCGCTGTTCGATGGAAACAGCAGGCGATAATCCTTCAAGAGAGTCCACATCGGGCTTATCCATCTGGCCGAGAAATTGCCTGGCATAGGTCGAGAGAGACTCGACATAGCGCCGTTGTCCTTCGGCATACAGAGTGTCGAAGGCCAGGCTTGACTTGCCGGAGCCTGAGAGGCCGGTAAAGACGATAAGCCGGTTGCGGGGCAGATCGACATCTATGTTCTTCAGGTTGTGCATCCGGGCGCCCCGGATGCGGATGTGAGTCGGTTCCATATTTTTTTTGAGAAGCCAGGAGTCAGGAGTCAGGAGCCGGAATAACAGCTTGATGTCAGAGGTTTATATGTCCCGATTTCTGACTTGTTTCTTGTCGAATCGCACCGCGAAAAAGCCGTCATGCCCCTCTTGAGGCAGCAGTTGCAGAAAGCCTTGTTCATTTATATGATTTTTGAGACATTCTGCAAGCTCTTCCGCTTTTGCCGGAGAAAAATCAGCATGTTTTTGCGGAAATGCTGCGGCAACATCCTCGTTTTCTTCCGGCTCGGTGCTGCATGTGGCATAAACCAGAATCCCGCCGGGGGTTACAAGATCAGCCGCCGTGTGTAAAAGAGCGCGTTGTTCGCCTTGATAGCGGAGTAGATCATTAACGGTGCGGTTCCAGCGGATATCGGGTTGACGACGGATAACGCCCAGGCCTGAACAGGGGGCATCCACCAGAACGCCGTCAAAGCGGTGTTCGGCTGAAGCAGCAAAATCCTCCAGGCAACTGTTGTGACAGGTGACAATGGAACCAAGCCCGAGGCGGGCGATGTTTTCCCGCAGCAGGCCGAATCGCTGAATGTTGGGTTCAACCGCTGTGATGAGCGACCCCATGGGCGCCATATGGGCAAGCTGAATGGTTTTGCCTCCAAGTCCGGCGCAGGCGTCGAGATATTTTCCAGGGGGAAACGGGTCGATCATCCGGACGATGAGTTGCGCCCCTTCATCCTGCACGGTGAAAAAACCCTGCGCATAGCCGGGCAGTCCGCTGACCGGGCCTGTGAAATCGTCAAGAAGAACCGCGTCAGGGGAATACTCCCCTGGACGCGCGGAAAGCTTCTCCCGGGAGGCCAGATCAAGATACTCCTGCCGGGAAATGAGCCGAGTGTTGATGCAGAGACAAAGCGCAGGACGGCTGTTGTTATGCAGACATATTTCCGACGTTTTCTCCAGCCCGTATCGTGCTTGCCATCGGTCAAAAAGCCAGTCCGGATGGCTGAGGGAAACAGCGGGCGGGATTTCCACTCTTTCCCATGGGTTCGCGGAAAGATCGTCCCGGCGGGCAAGGGTGCGTAAAAGGCCGTTGACAAACCCTGTGAGCCATTTCGGCTGTCGGGCGGAACGCAGGGCCTCGATCGTTTCATTCACTGCGGCGGAAGGCGGAATTCTGTCCATGAAGACAAGTTGATACAGGCCGACGCGGAGCGCCTGCAGGGTCATGTTTTTCATTTTTGTCAGGGGATGGCGCGAAACCCCGGCCAGGAGAAAATCAAGATACCGCTGGTGGCGCAGAACACCAAAAACAATGGCCATGAGCAGCTGTCGGTCCTGTGGGGAGCAGGGGGAGCCTGACAGGATTTGTTCCATCACCTGATCAACGGGAAGGCCGGATTCCTGGCGTCGGCAGAGAATTTTGACGGCAAGATGTCGAGGGTTGGTTTGCATGGTCAAAATAGTCTCATTGGTCTGGCTGGTCTAACTGGTCTGACTGGTCTGACTAGTCTGACTAGTTGGACCAGTTAGACTAGTTCGACTAACCAGACTATCCCTTCAAGCCGATAACCGAACAGAATCTTCCGGTCTGTTTTTCCCGTCTGTAGGAAAACCAGTCCGAGTCGCAGACCGTACAGAGGGAGGCAGAGCGGATATTCTCCTGTCGCACCCCTGTTTCCATAAGCTGCGAGCGGCTGATTTCCCAGAAATCGAAATGAAAAGGTTTTGGCTGGAAAGCATAAAACTCCGGAGGCAGCTCATGTTTGAAATTGATAAATTCGGCGCAGCAAGGACCAAGGGAAGGGCTGATCGCAGCGAGCAGGTCGGCCGGATTGCAGGAAAAGATATTTTTCATTTCACTGATGGTCGCGTGAATAATGTTGGCCGCGCTGCCGCGCCAGCCGTTATGGATGTTCGCCACTATCTTTTTCCGGGGATCGTGCAGCATCACCGCCTGGCAGTCGGCCTGCTGGATCATGAGTCCGACCCCCGGCACATCCGAGATAAAGGCGTCACAATCGGCGATTTCACGGTCCTGATCCGGTTTGTGTCTGACAATATGGATAGCGCTGCCATGCACCTGGCGGCCGGAGACGAGAATATTCGCATCAAGGTGTTTTTTGACGAGAGCGCGGTTTGCTGTCACCGCCTCCATGAAGTCACCGACGCCGAAACTGACGTTGCGTGAGGCGAATGGAGGCGTACTTTTCCCGCCATGACGGGAAAACACGCCGTGAAAAATGGAGTCAGCGGCAAAAAGATCGGTAAAAAGAAGAGGAGCAACCATGGGCATTTCTGGTTTTTGGAATAGAAAAAGGGGAACAGCTTATTGGAGCTGTTCCCCTTGTGCTTAACGGAAAAAACTAAACAAAGGCTTAGAAATAGGCCTCAAAGGTCACGTACACTTGATCAGCGCTTTCGACTGTGGGGAATTTTTGACCATAGTATTCAGCCTCTACTTTGTCTATATCATAAGGCTGGAAGTTCCAGTCGGAGCCGCCGGTGTAGTCATACTCATAGTGTTGGTAACCAACTCTCATGAAGGTCTTGGCGAACTTGGAGATCGCTTCGCCGGTGGGCAGATCCCAGATGAGATACGCCTCGTACACGTCACCGCGGGTGGCCAGTTTGCCGCTGTAAATATCGTCATGGCCAGGGGCCATAGCGATCCAGTACTCTGAACCATGGTTGTACTCGAGGCCCAGTTTCAACCCCAGGTCGTCCATGTCGTAGCGGGCGCCGACCCAGATGTTGTAACCGTTCTCGGAATCATCATTGATAACGGATGGTCCAGTCATGGTGAGCGGGCCTTGAATGTCATTGAACATGCCGGTGTCGTCATCGGGCATGGTGCGGCTCCAGCCGCCGGCAACAAAGTAGTTCAGGTTCTGAAATTTGTCCTCGTAGACTGCTGAGGTGTGAAGCAAATTGCCGACGTTTTCTCTTCCGCCATAAACACCAGGATAAAAGCTTGAGAACAGGAATTCATAATCGTCGTTAACTTGACTATCTTCAAACGCCGGGTAGTTAAAGGCGTTAAAGACCATGAAGGACTGGAAATAAAGGAAGCGGTCGCCCTTGTTGTAAATGTCCCAGCTCACGCCGGCAAAATCGGTATCATCGATATTGGAGGAGTCATCATAGAGCAGGCTGTTTTCAAAGCCTCGTCCGTAGCAGAAACGAATTCGCCCCGGCATATCTTCCATGCCGAACAGGTTGGCATAGGCTAAGCCCAAGGAGAGACCGTCAAAAGGCCAATCCATGTAGGCGGTAGGAGTTGCCACACGCTCGTTTAAACCCATGCGCATTTCCGAGGCAGGACCGTCGGTGGTGGGGCGGCGACCGACGGAGAACCAGATGGGCTGGCCGCCGATGTTGTTCCAGTTGACGAATGCCCGGTCAACCCGCAGGGTGGAATCACGGGGCTCACGGGTGGATGTGCCGTCAAAGGTCGGATAGCCGAACATGGTCAAGTCACCGGGAATGGTGTTGGTGCCCCATGCCTTGTACATGGCCAGGCGGGCCTTAAACTCGACGTTCTCGGTGGCCTTGACCCGCATGTTGAGGCGAAAACGGTTGGTGAACAGGCTGGTGTTTTCCATTTCGTCCTTGCCATCAATCGGCGCAACAGTGTCATTCCCTTTAAACACATCGATGGTATTTGTCCAAGGAGTAGTAACCAAATCAGCCTTGTAATAGTCATAACGTGCGCGGAAATCGCCGAAGAACTGGACGCGGGACGCCAGATCCCAGGCGGCGCTTCTCTCGTCGAGATCATCAAAAGCGGCTTCCTGGTTGTCCTGCAGGGCCTTCATCTGGGCCTTCAGGTCGGCGAGCTCACGAGGATCGGCGCCCTGGCTCTGTCCTTCTTTCATGGCCGCCATCTGGGCCTTCAGGTTGTTCAGTTCTCTGGTGAGCCTGTCCACCTGGGCCGCCAGATCGTCGGCGGCATTGGTGCTGCCGGCGCCGGCAATTGCAGGCAGGGCAATGAGGCTCGCAAGAGCAAGTGTTGAGATTTTTTTAAACATATCTCCCTCCATAAGAAATAGATTTTTTGCAGACATGATGTCCGCCCCCCAAAAAAGTGGTCTTTATTGCCGAAATTTCCAGTCAACATCGGTAGTTCCTGACAAATCCGACCATTCTATAATACTTAATCTCTATCGCGCCGGATAGCGAATGTCAACTAGAAATATGCAGATTGCCAAGGAAGGAAGCACTTTGGCGCGGGGACTGGATACTCCTGCCCAGCGCGGCTAGGTCGGAAAACCCATGCAGAGGCAGCGAGGAAGTAGGTCGATATGCCCATGCCGACAAAATGAAGGGCAAAGAAGGCGCATGTTCTCCGAATACGCCGCACAGGTGGAATATGGAAAACATTTAACTTGCCTGCACCGTATCATTGTTTTATTTTGCTGGTTTGGCCCACTCATTCACTATTGCGGAAGGAACATTTCATGTATTTTCAGGATATCATTTTTGAATTAAGCCGCTACTGGGCGGAACAGGGCTGCGTCATCCAGCAGCCCTATGATATGGAAGTCGGGGCCGGGACATTTCATCCGGCGACCCTGCTTCGCGCCCTTGGGCCGGAGCCGTGGAAGGCGGCCTATGTTCAGCCTTCACGCCGACCCACGGACGGACGGTATGGGGAAAACCCAAATCGACTGCAGCATTACTACCAGTTTCAGGTTGTGCTGAAACCTTCGCCCCCCAACTCCCAGGAGCTTTATCTGGACAGTCTGAAGCGGTTCAATCTGGACCTCCTGCAGCATGATATCCGCTTTGTCGAGGATGACTGGGAATCCCCCACCCTCGGCGCCAGCGGGCTCGGCTGGGAGGTGTGGCTCGACGGCATGGAGATTACCCAGTTCACCTATTTCCAGCAGGCCGGCAGCCAGGAGCTGCATCCGGTCACGGTTGAGATAACCTATGGGCTTGAACGCATCGCCATGTACCTGCAGGGGGTTAATAGTGTTTATGATATCGCCTGGAACAACGAGGTGAAATACGGGCAGATTTTTCATCAGGCGGAAGTGGAGTTTTCAGCATTTAATTTCGAACATGCCAATGTGGAATTTCTGACCGGCTATTTCAATTCCTGCGAATCGGAAGCCTTGCGACTGCTGGAAAAAAATCTGCTGCTGCCGGCCTATGACTACTGCCTCAAATGTTCCCACACCTTTAATCTGCTTGATGCCCGCAAGGCCATAAGTGTTTCGGAGAGAACCCGGTATATCGGTAGAATCAGAAATATTGCCAGAAAGGTGGCTGAGTTGAAGTATGCCAAGGTTGAGGGGAAATAAGTTTTAAGATTACGGTTGCCGGTTTACGGCAAACCGGCAACTGCTGAGTAAACCGGAAACAATAAAAAAAAGGCCATCCCGCATGAAAGCGGAATGGCCTTTTTCGTGTCAAAAAGTCAGTAGAAGCCGTATTCTGACTCCTGACTCCTGACTTAATGTCCGCCCGTTTTGATCAGGCCGCTTGCGGCAAGTGTCAGGATAATAGCGGTGGCCAGCGCGATAAATGCCATAGCCTTGTCACCCCGGGCAAACATTCCGGGCACGATGACAAAATAGCAGACAATCGTTACGCCGGCCAGGATGGCGATGGGCAGGAAGTTGAGAAAATCGCCGTGGCCCAGCAGCTTCAGCCATGCCCAGCCGGTGGGGAGATGTTCCCAGTGGAGAAAGTTCTGATTGATGGATACCAGGTAATCGTGAACCGGCATGGACCAGTAGTTGGCGACCTGATCAACCGGCACCACGGGGGCCATGATGCCGAATACATACAGGGCAAAGGTGATAAACATCAGCACGAGGCCGAAATACATCCCTTTTTCCAGGACATTTGCGTAGAAAATTTGTTCTGCGCTTGCGTTTTTTGTTACTTTTTCTATTTCACTCATGATTATTCCTCCTCATGGTCTGCTTGAATTAAAGGATGCCCATGGAGCTCAGGCCTTTATGCAAGGCTTTGAGTCCTGCGAAAAGAAGAATTCCGATAACCATCCAGCGGATGAATGTCGGTTTTGCAACCTTCAGCAAGCGGACGCCGACAAAGGATCCGAACATGATGCCGATGAGGGACGGAACAACCATCATGGGGATAACGCAACCGTTGTTGACGTAAATCCAGGCGGCGGAGGTATCGGTGATGGAAAGCAGGAATTTTGAGGTGGCCACGGAAATTTTCAGGGGCGCGCCCATCATCAGATTAAGAACCGGAACGTTGGCCCAGCCTGCGCCGAGTCCGAACATACCGGCCATGAAGCCGATGATGATAAAGGTGGCAAGACCGATCGGAGTGCGGTGGATCTTCCAGTTGATGTCCTGCTTCATGCTCGGCTCATGGTAAATGCCGCAGATCTGCAGGGCGGAAGAAAGGGCGTCTGCCTTGGGAACATCCGGAATGGTTGATTTCTTGGCGGAGAGCATGATGGCCACGATACCGAGGATGGTGCCGCCCAAAGCGAGCTGAACGATATGGGTGGGCAGGGCCAGACCGACCATGGCGCCGACGATGGCCATGGTGGCGGCAATCAGCGCAACCGGCAGGGCCAGACGGAGACTGGCCAGGTTGGCCTTCAGCAGACCGGGACCGGCGGCAAGCGCGCCGCAGAGGGCGACAAGCAGACCGGTGCCGCGGACAAAGTCAAGGTGAAACGGAAAAAAACCGCCGATGATCGGCACGAACAGAACGCCGCCGCCAACACCGCCGAGCACGGCGACGATACCCATGATAAAGGTAACGACCAGCAGGATCACAGGCCATTTCCACCAGTTGGGGTCCTGCATGGTGGGCATCGCCGGATCGGCGGTTGCCATAACTTCACTGGCCAGGACCCAGGCCGGACTCATCAATAGTGTGCACATCAGGGACACAAAGAGCATCCCTCCTTTCTCTCTCCAACTCATCATCATAATACAATCCTCCTCTTTCTCCCTAAGAGTAACTAAACATTTGAGACCGCAATTATCCTCGCGGTCCCTGTGAAAACCAGAAATTTGTGCCCTCGCTCCCACGAAGTGGTCATAACCCCTTTGTTTCTTAGGTGGTTTTACCCGGCACGGAAAAAAAATGCTGGTTATCCTTAATGCTCTCAATGGGGAGGTGTCAAGGGAAAATATTAACGAAATCAGGAAATCCCCAGCGCAGAATTGCATATTGCAACAGCTGGCGGCTATTGTGTGAGTTAGGTGAGAATGATTCCCCGTTTCCACAGGGCGTAAGGGTAGTTTTTGGCAGGGAGGGCAAAAAAATCTTGCATTGCAAACATCCGGCATAGTAGGAAAATAACTGAACTTTGGTGATTATTGCCGGATGATGGTGACGTTGCGCCGTCATGGGTGAAACGGGAAACGGGAAACGGGGAGGGGGAAATTGGCGGAAGTGCATGGGAATCGAACCCACCCACCAGGCTGTTAACCCGGTGCACCGGATTTGAAGTCCGGGAGAGCCACCAGCGCCCTTTCCACTTCCATCCGCGAAGCTTGCAAGATCTGCTAAATTAGATGACATGAAAAATAATGTCAATCAATACTAATTGTTCTTGCCCAATACGGCAACTTTTTTTATAAAGCGGAGTTTAAGTGCGTTTGAAGCGCACATTGTATAATAAAACAGGGTTGTCGGTGTTTCGGTGAGTCTTCCGGAAACACATTTTATTTATTCTTAAGAATTTTTGGAGATAAAAAATGGAATGCGAGCGCTTAAACAGGCTTGTGCGATCATGGTATGTGCAAGTGCAGGAAGAGTCTTTGGCTCCAGCCCGAATGGTTGAGTTCATGGAAAAGCACCTGCTGGGATGCATGACATGTCTTGGTGATCCCGATGTTCGCTCCGAAGTGAAAAAGATTACTGAAATTGTTCTTCCTCCCTCCAAAATGATCAAGCCCATCCTGGAGGGTGATGATGATGAATATGAGGAAGAAGATGTTTCCGTCGTGTCTTCTTCCGACGAGGATGGTGACGAGGAGGGGGAAGATGTGCAGAGTGTTGACGACATTGTCGATGACGAGGATGAGTTTGAAGCGGATGACGACGATCCTGATTTCGATCCGACACTTGAAGATGATGATGATATTTGATTCCCCGGGCGCCTGATTCCGGTTGCTCAATGAGGGCCGGTGCAGACGCAGGTGTTCAGTTTCGTGATTCCGGGTGATTAGTTGAAAAAAATGTGTTTCAACCAGCAGAAGGCTGTACGCGATAAAAAAAGCGGTACAGCCTTTTTGTTTTTTTCATTGTGTGCGGAATCTTGGCACAGGGTGAAAGGAGAGAACAGGAGATGAAGACATGCGTGTTTTAAAGAATTTTTTCGACAGAAATCAAAAATGGGCGGCCAAGGTGAAGGAATCGGATCCTGATTTTTTCACCAAATTGTCGCGACAGCAGAGTCCCGAACTGTTGTGGATTGGCTGTTCCGACAGCCGGGTGCCGGCCAATCAGATCGTCGACATGCTGCCGGGTGAGATCTTCGTGCATCGAAATATCGCCAATCTCGTCATTCACACCGACCTGAACTGTCTTTCCGTCATGCAGTACGCAGTTGATGTTCTGCGAGTGAAACATATTATTGTCTGCGGCCATTACGGCTGCGGCGGTGTAAAAGCGGCGCTGCAGAAAAACAGAGATCACGGGTTGATAGATAACTGGCTTGGCCATATTCGTGATGTCTATCGCTATCATCAGGAAAAAATCGATGCCCTTGAGGACGAAAAGTCAAAATGCGATCTTTTGTGTGAACTCAATGTCCTCGAACAGGTGACCAACGTCTGCCACACGACCATTGTCCAGAACGCATGGAAAGCAGGCCGGGAGCTCGTGGTGCATGGCTGGATTTACAGCATTGAAAACGGTATTTTGCGGGATCTGGATGTGTGTATCACCTGCATTGATGAAGTGCCTGAGACGCATCAGGTCATGTTGTAGGACCAGCCGATAGCACATCTTCCCTGATGATGCATTGAGTTTATTTTAAAGCAGACAAATCCAGGTCGGGGTAAAGTTTTTTGGCGCATGTCGGGCAGATACCGTGACTGAAGTCCGCCCCTGAATGTTCTGTGATGTAACTTTCAATCTGCTGCCAGTACCCATTGTCATTGCGGATATTTTTGCAGTTGGCGCAAATGGGAAGAAACCCTTTCAGGGTTTTGATGGTTGACCGTGCCTCCTTGAGTTGTTCCGTGCGCTGGACAACAAGCCTTTCCAGGTTCTGTTGGTAGTCCGCAACCTGCTGTTCCGCGACCTGTCGCCTTTTCGATTCCTTGAGCCCATGGCGGATGATAAAAAATGAAAGAAGAGATATGATTAGGAGAATTGCCAGGGATATGGAGAGCAATTCCCGAGACATACGGGCAATTTCCGCCTGAACGTCATCCATGTAAATCCCTGTCCCGACCACCCACCCCCACGGCTGAAAGAGTTTGATGTAGGAAAGCTTGGGCGCAATCTGTTTTGCAATATCCCTCCTTTGCCACTGGTATGGAATAAAACCCGCCCCGTCATCACCGATTATCTGCATCATGTCGCGGAAGACATGTTTTCCGGCCGGGTCGACATAGTCGGCCAGATCCTTCTTTTCCAGATCCGGGCGATAGGGATGCATGATCATTTTCGGCTGCAGGTCGTTGATCCAGAAATAGTCTTTATTGTCTTTGCCGTAACGGATATTGCGGATTTGGATTATTGCCATTTCCTGGGCGCGCTCAAGAGGGATTGTTCCTTTCCGGACCTGACTGTCGTAATTGGCGAGGATGGACGACACCGACTGACTGAGAACGATGAGCATCTCCTTTTTCTGCTCAAGAAAATGGTCCCTGGATTCAGGGAGTGCGACCCCGAAAATGGTGAGTATAAAGAGGAGGTTGGCGAGTAGCGCCGGCAGTATGGTTTTCAGATTTTCGACCCTGTTTTGCACTCTGTTGCTTTTCCTTATTGAGCGGGTTAGGACAATCCGAACATTGTTGAGGCCGTCACAGGAAGAACGAATACGTCATTTCTATTTTAGCATTTCCCCCAAAAACAAGATAAATAAAAGAAGACGGTTTTGTTTTTTTGTCATTTTGCAGGAAAGAGGAAGATGGAAACCGAATTTAAGATTACATTCTTTTGTGTGGAGGTGGTGGAAGGATTCCGGAAGAAAAATGCCATCCTACACGCGGAACTGGTCAAGGCAAGAGCAAAGATCCAACGGCTGGAGAAAAAGCTTGCCCTGAAACCAATCCTCAAAGAAGAATAAGGTACTTACAGCGTACCGTGACGCTTTGTCTTTATGGCACACGGGGCCTGTATGGCAAATCTGCTTTTCTTCATCCTGTCCGGTGCGGATGCGCCGGAGGATGCCAGCGGTGAACAGTCCCACGCTGAACCAATGGGGGCGAATCGGGAAGGTGACTTCCCGCGGTGATCTGATTTTGACCATCGGCCACAGCGGCAAACGCCGACTGTCCGGCAATCTAACGCGACGTACCATTAAAATTAAAACGGCAGCATTCTCGGTCAGCAGGTAGATTTTTTTTTTCAGACTACGCGTTCAAGTTCGTGCCGAATAATCTTGCCGGCAAACTGATCGCTTGATCTATCCTCGGCGACCATTTTTCTTATCCGGTCCTGAACCTCCGGCAAACACCTATCATTTGCCGCAGCTTCCAGGGTGAATTTATACGCATCCAGCACGTCCAGTCTGGTAATGTCATATCCATAACCGGCGATCAACCAGCGCAGAGCCGCAATTCCCACCTCAGCAGCAAAATGTGGTTCTTTGTCTTTCATATCCCGTGCCGCCCTGGTGAGAGTCCTTGGGTCGCAGGGGCTCTGATTTGCAAGGTTGATTGCCTCACGAAGCAGGCCGGCTGATTTTGCCGCTGCAAACCACTTCCCCTCACTGCCCGGTGAGCTTGCCACAAGATCGGCAAGGATATCTCCAGACTCTTTATGGGGATATTTTTTGGCGATGGCCCGGAAGGTCGCCAGATAGGTCGTCTTTTGGTTGGCCTCAATTGCATACTTGCTGTATGCTTCTTCCGCCATACCGCTGGCCAGTAGGATTTCTTCACAGGCCCCACTGATAATATGATCCGGTTGATTCAGGCCTCGGGAGTCTTCTGCGTAACGCAGGGCCTCGGCCTTCTTTCCCATGGCCATCAGGGCTTTTACTCCCCATTGCCGGTCATGCCAGAATATATATGGAGCAAGGGCCAGCAGTTCGAGAATTTCCTTGTATCGTTCTGCAGTAAGTAAAGTGCTGAGGCATGCTGAAGTCCCTTTGAAATATCCGCCGCCGGCTTTTCGGTCCGCAGACCAGGTGATTCGCACCGGAGTCATAAGGTCGTCGGCCCACTGCGAAGCGAGGTCAGGAGATTTGCAGAGAGCGCCCCAGTGATCCGGAAGCAGTTCGATATAAGGGATATCGTCTTCTTCAATGGCCTTCCAAAGACGATCCAGCCATTTCTGGCGGAGCTTGGTGTCTGCCGGTGCCTCGGCAATGACGGGGACCAACGCCTCGATGGCATTGTTGACCGCTGTGCCGATGGCCCCGGAGGAGCTATCAATCTGTTCCAGGGCCGGAGAGACCTTCTCCAGAAATAAAACAGCCCCTTCCGCAGCAAGCAGCGCGTCCTGGCGGGCCGTAGTCTTGATCTCGGCAACCGCTTCCTTCACCCGCTGAACAGCCGTCGCAGACCCACGCCAACCAAAGGCCTGCTTTCTAAAGCGACTGGTGAACGTCCATTTATATCTCACGGTTTTTGCCATAATCAATTCATTCCTGATAAAATCATACCACTTACAAGTTGACAAAAGGTGACAAGAAGATATATAAGCATATTATGCATGGAACTGCCATAAATAAAAGATTGAACCTTGAATCCATTGAAACGAACCTGGAGACCCTGGGGCTCACACAAACCAATGTGGCGGACACCCTGGGTGTTTCCCGGCAGACCGTGTCACAGTGGTTGAAAGGGGTCAAATTCCCCCGGCCTGTGAAGCTGTTAAAATTGTCAAAATTGCTCCAGTTGCCGTTTGATGATCTGATTATCAAAACTGACACTTCCCTCGAACCAATAGTCGCCTTCAGGAAAAAAGGGAATCACAAGATTTCCGATGCGTATCTTGAGGATGCAAAGGACAAGGGATATCTTCTACAACAACTTGTCGAATATCTCCCCTTTGACAGTTTATCCAGGCCACCTTCGCTCATAAGTCCACAACTGGATTACGACTATATTCAACAGGCAGCCAACAGGATTCGTCAGGACATAAATAAAACGGTCCGGGATGAAATTCGTTTTGAAGACTTGATCAATTTCTTTATTGACCACCATGCGGTCATCATCCCCGTTTTCTGGGGTAATGTTGACCATCATCAAAATGCGTTGCATGTCTATTTGCCCGCATCAATGACGACTTGGATTTATATAAACCTGGACAGTAAAATTCACGATTTTAAGTTCTGGATGGCGCACGAGCTTGGCCACGTTAAAACACCCGAATTGAAGCAGGATGCATCGGAAGATTTTGCAGATCAATTTGCAGCGGCATTGCTGGTCAGTCAAGACTTTGCCGAGGAGGAATACAACACCCTTTCCAGGATGCGGAATAAAGGGCAGCAGATCAACAGACTGAAGGAAGTTGCCGAAGAATTGGTTGTGTCCCCCTTGACCGTCTATTACGAAGTGAACAGACTTGCCGACCATCTGCAAAGGCCACGCATTGACCTGGAGTCCGGACAAGAGATATTTAGAGCAACCACTGTATTCCAGAAATCATACAAGTCTGTTGCGGAATATCTCTTCGAGAACCTTCCCCCCTCACCGCGAAAATACATCACCATTGCGGAAGAAGCTTTTAACACTCCCTTTTTCGCTGCTCTTAAAAAACTGCCGTCTTCCAGAAAATCCGTCAGTTTCCTTCAAGAACTGCTCAACCTCTCTCCGGCGGATACGCATTCACTCCATGAAGAAATCAGCTGATGCCGTGTTCTGTCCTGATTGACTCCTGCTCATACTTCCGCCTCGCAGACAGCCTGCACCCCCTTCTCAAGACACCTTTCTGCGAAGATGGCCATTCCCTTGGCGTCCTCAAGGATCTCCAGGAGGAATACAAAAAGAATGCAGCCCTGAAACACAAATTTTTCTGGGTCGATCAAAAAGAGTATGCAGAAAACCGAAAGAGATGTTTTCAACTCACCGCTGATCAAAAGATTGAAACCAACAACGCGTTTTATTTTATCCGGGAAACGAATCGCGACATGCAACTCGGGGTGTCACGGGTTGATATCAACTGCCTGGCCCACGCTTATGTTCTTGAAATACCAATCGTGACGGATGACTCAGGTCTTCTTGCCCTTGCTAAAGAATATGATGTTACCTCATACAAAACTCTCGAACTGCTCAAGATCATGTATGATTGCGGCCATATCACCATTGAGCAGGTCAGGGCAATCGCCTCCTATTGGCAGTATCTTAAAGACAAACCGAAATCATATAAAAAGGATTACAAGCGGCTCTTTGGTGAGCCGATCCCCTGACCTAAATTCCCTATAGAAATGACTTTTCCAAAAACAAAATTGCAACATAGAACTTGAATTTCTGTCTCTTTCATGTCATTAATTAAATAAGAATTTGGTGCCACGACGGTGTGAACAGTTACTGTTTGCCAGCCGGCATGAGTACTGGTTGTACTGGTTGTACCGAAAAGGGTCCCAGCGAGGTAAGCAGTTACTGCTTGCTTGCAGCTGGGGCTCTTTTGTTTTTTACGGGTGGTATTTCAACCAGTCGTAAATTCTGATGGCGCGTTTCAAGTCAGTCTTGAATGGTTGCTCTCCGGTTGACAGCACTGAAGGGGTGTCCGTCAGAATGCGCACCAGAAAAGAATGCAAATCCTCTATATTGATGTTTTCCTGCTTGAGATGTGGCAAGACGTTGAGGCATTTCCCATCCGTAAACTTGCCAAGCAGGGTTTCAATTGAGTCCTGACGGCAGGGGTGCCTTGCACGATTTTTCTTGATGGTATTGGAAAGCAAGTCATCGTATTTTTGTTTGTTTTCTCCCGCAGAGGTAACCTTGTCAGGCAATTCCCCGGAATATTGCGAAAGATATTTGAACATCGGGAGGCTGTTGCTGTTGTGGGGTAACAATTTCGGCAAAGCATCCCAGACAATACACTCCGCATCGAAATCACGGTTATCGAGGACAACATCGGCGTACAGTTCATCCGCTGAAACCCCTGTATACCCCTTTCGGCCGAAATCGTTGAGGATGCCGACCCCGATCACGATTTCGACATCCTCCAGCTTATCATCCTCCAGATTGACGGTTCTGATCTTGCCCGACGGCTTGTTCGTCAGTACCAGTTCGTAAATATCCTGTTTCAGACGCCGCAGCATCGGCGCATTATACTTGGCCTGGTTTTCCAGCATCGCCTGATACAAAGGCCCGTAGCTTTTCAGGCGGATGCGTGTCATTTCTATGGACTTGCCACCTTCAAATGACTTGCTGTAGGTGGAAACCTCTTCAGACTCGCCTGCCTTGGCCCGCACGACAAACATCAACCGTTCTTTGATCTTATCGAGGTTGTCGACCGAAAGGCATTTGACGATGGATTTCAGGATGTTTTCGATGTTGGTGTCAGTGATGGAATAGCCGATGAAGACGATTGGGTGTTCAAGGAAAATCGTCAGAATTTTTGCGGCCAGATAGGCATTCTTCTCCGAAAAACTGGCATAGTCGGCCTCAGTAACAACGATGGATTCGGGTTTCGTGCAACAACCATGAATCTTATAGATTTCGGAAATGCCTTGCAGGGTGGAAAAAAGCAGTTCTTCCTGACCAATATATTTTGTGTAACTGGGGAACATCTCCTCGATGAAACAGTCATAGTTGGTGGTCAGCACCCCACCGATGCTGCGCATTTCAAGTTTCCGGAACAGCTCGATTTCAGCAGCATATTCATCTATGTGCTCCCAGCTTCTCTCATTCGTATAGCGGGCGATTTCGATCTTGAAGGGCGAAATGGAGCGACCGATCTCATCAGCCGACTGTTCCCGGCTCTTCCTGAACCGTTCATCCTTGAACCAGCGCAGGTTGAAGTCACGTTCAATCAGCTCCGCCACCTTCGGCAGCAAACCTTCCTTACACTCCAGCCCCTTTGCCTGTTGTTCGTACATCTCGTAGGCATATTCATTGTCAGTCGCCAATCGGGCAAAGTGCCGCAGCAGCTCTTTCCAGTTGTCAAGGCCGAGATAACGGATCGACATCCCGGAGCCGACAAAAAGCATCGGCAGGTGGTCAGTCCTCTTCAAGCGTTTCAGGATGATGTTCTTCATAGGCACTCCTATATTGTTCGTTTTCCTCTGCCAGCCGAATCATTTTACCGTGACCTGGCCGTTCATCAAGATAGGCAGGAGCCAGTCGCGGAGTTGGGTGAAATCGGCACCCCATGGGCGCTTATAAGCAGCAGAAAAAATCATGGCGCCAACTCCCTGAGCAGCCATTCAAGCTGGTTGCGGGCATCACCAATAATCGCCATATAAGACCGAAATTGAGTATCTGACTGGTATTCGCGAGCCAAGGACTGATCTACCTTCCCTCCCAATATCACGATATCCATTGGTCCGTGACTTGGGGTCAGGTCATCCCGGTACTTTTTGACCTGGGCTTCTGCGTCTCGTCCAACGCTGTCGTTAGGCCGCTTAAACTCAATCAACAGCTTTCTGCCATCGACAGATTGTCCAAGAAAAAGGTCAGGCCTTTTTTGGGCGCGCGATTTCTTTCCGCCTTTAGTGAAATAATCGTCAATTATTGTCTTGAGTGTCTTGTTGGAGGCAATAACGCTGTATCGCGGACCGATAACCCAAAGATTGTGTTCGAGGGCGTGGTGGACATCCGCTTCGAGGGTACTTTTGTCGCGAACGATACGCTCGAATTCATCCAAAACATGCAGACGATTTCTGGCTTGCTTGGCCATCACCGCCATGTCCACGATTCCGAACTCGGCAAGACACTCCGCTATGGTGGCAACATCCGAGCCAGCAGCAGTTGCGATTTTTTCACAGATCACGAAATATTCATCCCGCTCCAAGGCATCCAGCACCAAACCGACAAGCAATTTGACCTTGTCATCTCCCTCCGGGAAGTATTTTTGAATCACTCGTTCGACCGCTTCGGCTGCATATTGTCTGCGATGCTCGGGGAGCGTCTCGATTCGCGCTTTGACGATCTTGGCAAGCCGCGCCTTGGCTGCATTTACCTCGGTCTTGCAAACTTCGCGAATATGGAAAGACACCGCCTCCCGAACAGTCGTTTTTATCTCTTTGAGTGGCAGACTGTTTTGAAAAATTTCTCCCCAATCGGAAGTAACGTGGCTATCCAGACCATCCGCCTCGATTTCTCCCCAGATTCTGTTTCGTACCTTTTCGGGCAGATCCTCTTCTTCGTCGAGACCGCAGAATGTTGGCCGCCCAACCACCTTGCCTCCAACTCGATAGACAAAGCCTGCCTCTGATTTTGATAAAGGCTTCTCCGTGATGGTCCAACTCACGGTAACTGGGCCGATCTCAGGATGATTGAAATTTGCAGACCTTGTCTCGCCACCAAGATCTGAAACCGTTAGTGATTCTTCGTTTACAAAGACCTGAAAGTCTGCCTCCCTTGAATATTCGCGGACAAGCAATCGGCGGAGGATATCAGGGCGAGGGAATTCTTTTGTCTGGTCTAAATCTGTCAGCGTTATAGTCGTGCCATGATAAGGTTCTTCGATTTTCTCCGTCATAATCGGGAGATCAATCTTTTCAAGGTCATTACCACGATGAGCCGCTAGAAGATGATTTTTGTTGATTGAAAGCCCTGTCAACTCTCCTCTGGCGCGAGTTTCCAATTGCATCGTGTGCGCAGCAGCGAGTCCAGCGAATTTTCCAATGCCTTTCCTTCCCTTGACAAGTCTTCGCTTTCCGGAGGTTCGCGAATCTTTGCTTCGGGACAGGCGATCATTTGCTATCTTCAGATAAATTTCTCGAACTTCCTTATTTGTCATTCCCACACCATCATCTTTGATAGTGATTGGGTCTTTTGTTAGCGGTCCAGGTAAGGTAACCCAAACTTGAGATGCATCTGCATCCCATGCGTTATCGACAAGTTCACAAAGCGCTTTCTCAGATGATGAATATGTCGAGCCCAGAATGGTTGTTAGTTTCGGGTCAACCCCAAATCGAGCCGGTTTTGTCATACCAATTCACCTATCAGGTTGCGTAGTTGATTTGTTGAATACCGTAACAGTTATTAAGAGCAATTTTGAGTTTTTCCATAATTCTCCCCCTCTTATACCACCCTGACCTGGCCGTTCATTAGCATGGGCAAGAGCCAGTCGCGGAGTTGGGTGAGGTGCTGGTTTTCTTTGGTGTTGTTGGCTATCCGTTCAAATACTGGCTCAACAACAGCAGCGAATTTTCCAACAAGAGTCGGGTCAGGAATGGCAAGGTTGGTAAATTCAATATCGTTCGAAACGATTGAGTTAAAAACCGAGCCAGAGGACTTCACCTCCAGGTGGTGGATCAATTCCTTGGCAAGGAAAAACAAATATGTGTGGCTGGTGCCGGGTTTTGCGCGAAGCGCATAGCACGATTGGTTCATGGCCATGTCGGTGCCGGTCAAAACCAGCTTGCCGACTGAACCTCGGGCCGTGATGAAGACGGTATTCTTAGCGAAAAGCTTGGTGCTGCTCTTTTTTAATCCTTCCTCGGTGATGAAATCTGCAGTAGCAAACTTGAAAATTGTTCCGTCTGCGTCCGTGGGCGTAAAGAAAGGAATGTCGCCGTTCCAATATTCGGGTTTCTTTTTGGTAGGCGTTCCGCCTCCGAGCAGGTCGGCGACAGCCAGAATGCTAGAGTCCTTCCACCCCGCTGGGATCTCCCGTTTCAGGGTGGGGTTGTAGACCATCTTGCCGCCGGAGGATTTGTAGGGTTTGCCGCTTTTGTCGGGCTTGCCGGAAGCGAAGTCGAAGGGGAAGTCGAACTGCACAAACCAGTAGTCGTACAGGGTCTTGGCCATGGCCTCAAGTTCGGCGTTGATGCGGTTGTTGCAGTCGATCTTGGCGTCGAGGGCGGAAAGGACGGCGGCGATTTTTTGCTGTTCTTCTTTACTGCTATGAATTCTTATCGTTAAAAGATCAAAGTCAGATTTATTGAGAAGCGGTAAGGCTGTGCTGCCGCCTGCGGCATTTCGCAACAATTTATAGTTATTTAGAAGCGTGTAATAAGCATATGCAGGTGAATGATTGTCGGAAACAACGATTGAGTTAATTTGCTGATTGGTAATACTCGGTAGCCTATTCATGGCAACCTTGCCCATTGCAGAACCAATGCAAGTAACCATGATACTTTCTGGTGGGAGCAACTTCCCCTTTAATTTTCTAACACCTTCCTTTGATAAATGCCTTTCCGTTTTTTCTATGTATTTCTGACCAAATGGGTCGGATGGGGTTACGAATGGGAACTCGCTCCCGAAATCCTCGGGAGAATCTGAGGAAGGAGTCTTTCCTGTGATAGTCGCGCCAATATTCGAGATGGTTACAGTCGAAAACCTACTCATGTCGCACCCCCTCAAACTGCTTCCTGATTTCCTGCTCCAACCCCGCCGATTCCTTAAAAAGCCTGACCAGATTGTCGCTAAAGCCCTGCATTGTTGTAAACCGCCGGGAATCAGTCATGCTTGTTTCCTCCCATAGTTGAGAGCATCTTCCGTCCGGCTACGGAGAGCCGGTATTTTTGCAGACGGCTTTGCGGTTTGTCGGGGAGGGTTCTTTCAATGAGAGCCGCATCCAGTAACGCGTTCACCGCGCGGTTCAGCGCGCCAGTGACCGAATTGAGCTCAAGTTTGGCAGCGAGTTCGGACTTGGATAAAGCAGCGTCACGGAGCAGATACAGAACTTTTTGCGGGAACGACTCTGCCCCCGACTCTGCCCCCGACTCTGCCCCTGACTCGGGCCGCGCGACGGGGGCAGTGACATCGGGAGTCTCGTCCGCCATCGGAAAACGCAGTTCAAAAAAGTGCTCGCTGAGATGGACAATGCTGCTGTCGTAGGCGCGCAGAATGCGCCCCATGCCGGAGCCGATCTGTTCCACCAGCTCCAGATCACGAAAGACCCGCATCAGTTCACGGTTACGCGGCATGGAGCGCCCCGCCAGACACTCAGCGAGACTCAGGCCGTCATCATCCACGCCGATATAGAGATCACCGCCTTTGGCGGAATTGAGGAAGGCCACCACCTCTTTTTCCAGCGCATCATTCAACTGTACCTTGAACTCGGTTGTGTTGTTTTCTGTGCCGAATTTACTCATAGCGCAACCCCGACAACTGTTTTCTGATCTCCTGCTCCAATCCCGCTGACTCCTTGAACAACCGATCCAGGTTGTCGGAAAAGCCCTGCATCTTGGCGGCGAACTCCGCCGGGGTCAGGTCGACATACTCAATCTTCACCTCGAAATACTGGCCGGCGCTGAGGGAATAGTTCTTGGCAATGATCTCGTCGTAACCGACCACCACCGAGAAATCCTCCACCGCCTCCTTGCCGTTGAAGGTGGCGATGATCCGGTCTTCCTCTGCTTCCGAGAGCAGGGTTTTCTGGTTCTTACCGTCCTTGACCTTGGCGCCCAGGTTCGAGGCATCGATCAGCACCACATCTTCCTTGTTGGCGCGGTCAATAAAGACAATGGAGACATTGGTGCCGGTGGTGGCGAAGATATTACTGGGCATGGAGACCACCCCGGCCAGCATTTTTTCGTCAACCAGTTTCTGGCGGATCTTCTTGTCAATGCCGGATTGGGCCGTAATAAAGCCGGTGGGGACCACTGCCGCCGCCTTGCCGCCCGGTTTCAGCGAGTAGATGATGTGCTGGAGAAAGAGTTGGTAGATGGCCATCTTGTCCACGGCTTGTTTAGGCGTGTTCGGCACTCCGGCAAAGAAGCGGGCCTGATGCTCCTTGACATCCAGCTCATTTCTGAAATCACTGAAATCCATCTTAAAGGGCGGATTGGAAACGATGTAGTCGAACTTCTTCAGGGCCTTGCCGTCCCGGTGATAGGGATGAAGCAGGGTGTTGCCCTGGATGATATTGGGGATGGAGTGGACCAGGTTGTTTAAGATCAGATTCAAGCGCAGGAGGCTCGATGACTTCTGCGAGATATCTTGGGAGAAGATGGAGCAGCGTTGCTCGCCGATGGCGTGGGCCAGGTTCATGAGCAGAGTGCCGGAGCCGGCCGAGGGATCGTAGCAGCTGACGTTCTTGATGGTGCCTCGCTGCTCTTCCGGCACCAGGATGGCGGCCATGATCTTGGCCACCGCGTGGGGTGTGTAATACTCGGCGTACTTGCCGCCACCGTCCTTGTTGTAGTCCTTGATCAGGTACTCGAAAAGGGTGGCGTAGAAATCGTACTTCTGGGAAAAGATGCGCTCAAAACTGAACTCCACCAGCTTGTTAATCACGGCCCGGCAGAAGGCGTCCCGTTTGGACTCGTCGGTGATGTACTCGCTGACCCGGTCAAAGAGCACCACCTTGGCTCCACCCTCGGTCTTGACCGCGAAGATCTCATTGTTGGTGATGGCGATATCCCGCAGGGTGTCGTCGAAGAGTTTGGCGAATTCAGGGGCGTTTTGATTGCTGAAGAGATGCGAAATAAAATGCTCCGGCTTCAACTTGGCGATATCGGCCCCCATCTGGTATTGCAACATCTCCAGGTCTTCTTCGCTTAAGGCGCTGATGGCCTGCGCCCAGTTTTCGGCTTTGGCCAGCTTGGGGTCGAGCCGCTTGGCCTCGTGGGCGAACTTGTCGTTTAAAAACTTATAGAGAAAGACCTGGGTGATGATCTTGAACTCGTTGCCGTCGTTGCCCAAGCCATAGGAGGCGCAGATGCCTTTCAGGCTGTCGATCAACTCTTTGGTGTTTTTT
Organism: Pseudomonadota bacterium; assembly: GCA_043809085.1. Classification (GTDB taxonomy): domain Bacteria; phylum Desulfobacterota; class Desulfobulbia; order Desulfobulbales; family SURF-16; genus DB1. The sequence continues at coordinate 170,543 of JAZDEG010000034.1, forward strand.
GCAAAATCCAGTGTTACCACGTATGTGTTCCCCTTGAACTGCCCGAGGCGAATTCATTGATATATTCGGTGACCACCAGCCGGTTGATAAAGCGCGAGGCGTCGGGATTGAGTTTTATTTTATTTCTATTCTTGAACTGATCGATGACCAGCGGCATCATCATGCCTTCGAAATAGCTTTCGTTATCAAGAAGCTGGGTGTTTTGCAAGACCGTATCATCGGCCTGCTGCTTGACCCCTGTAAGCGCCGCGAATATCCTCCGTTCCGTTTCCGTAAGCGTCTCGCGTTCCAGCAACCGTTTATGGATGCGGGTATACTTGGCATCGCCCAGATATTTGGCGCGAAGCTGATTGTTCCGGCGGTTCAGCTCCTTGACCTTGTCGTAGATGTCATTCAAGGCCCCGATGTTGGCGTTCATCTCCTCCTGGGAGACCTCGCTAAGGTTTTTCTTTTTGAAGAGCCGTTCCAGCTCTTCCTTCAGAGTAATGAACTTCGGGTCCTGCTGATCGAAGTTATCGGCCAGGGCCTCGCGGGTCCGGCGCAGGGTGTTTTTCAGCTTATCGGCCAGGACCAGCTCTTCTTCCTTGACCTTGGTGAACATGAAGAGCACGTCTTCCAGGGCGACGTTGAGGAGATTGGTGGTGTCGGTGCTGTTTTCGATACTCTCCTTGAGGTTCAAAAGATCGAGATGGTTGCTGGTTTCCCGATAGAGCTGACCCAGTTTCTGGAAATCGAGATGCTGCAGGAATTCGTACTGGCCCTGGAGCCGGATCAGGTTATAGAGGCTGCGGGCATCGGCTAAAGCCTTTTTAAGGGCCTGGACAGTGGCTCGGTCCTGGATCTGGCTGATCTGGCGGGAAAACTCCTCGGCGTTTTCGGTATTGAAGCTGAAGAGGATATCCTTGATGGCTTCGATTTCCTGGGCGATTTCCTCGGTGGACTTGAAGAGATGAGAGTAATGCTCCATTTCGCTGCCCAGTTCCGCCTCAAGCTCTTTCAGATAGGCCTGATTGGTGGCATCAAACTCCTTCCTGATATCGGCAAAGTCCACCACATAGCCATAGCGAAAATCCTTGTAGGGCCGGTTGACCCTGGTCAGGGCCTGGAGCAGGTTATGTTTGCGAATCACCCGGCCCAGATAGAGTTTTTTCAAGCGTTTGGCGTCAAAGCCGGTCAAGAGCATGTTGTAGACAAAGAGCAGGTCGAGCTTGCCGGTCTTGAAATCTTCCACCCAACCTTTTCGCTCATCCTTGCTGCCGATATCGTGCAGGATCAAGGCGCCGGTCTTGACCTTGTTGGCGTGTTTTTGACGCGTCGCGTAGGTGCCTGTTGCCGAATCCGCCGCCTGGGGAAGTTGAACCTCCGGATTGGTGCTGATGCCGCCAGCCAGCGGCACAACTTTCGGCTTCACATGTTCCTGAAAGATTTCATACATCTGCTTTGCCTGTTCGGAACTGTCGCAGATGACCATGGCGCCGATGGTAGTATCACCCACAGCGCCCCGGCTCTTCTCAAAATCGTTGATGATGTAGTCGAGCATCGGCTCGACAAAGCGAGGGTGGGCGAAGATCAGTTTTTTACCGATATCTCCCTGGCGGATCTGCACATCCTCCAAGGCCTGTTGCAGAGCGATCCGGTAATTGGTGGCAATCTCCTCGCGGATCAGGCGGAGGGTATAGCCGTCGGCAATGGAAGCGTTGTAATAATACTTGTGGATGTAATCGCCGAATAAGGCCCGGGAGTTGTAATCATCACCGAGAAGTGGCGTGCCGGTCAGGCCGATCTTGATGGCGTTTGGGTCCGATTGGCTGAGATTGGCAAGAAAACTGCCCCTGGGATCGTAGCTTCGATGGACCTCGTCAAGAAAATAGATGCGCTGGATGGTGACATCATAATCCTCGGTCCGGACAACGTCGGGATCATCCTTGAACTTCTGGATATTGACCACGGTCATCTCCGGTTTGCCGGAGTCATTATGAATGACCGTGGTGGCCTTGATGTCCTCGGCAAAGGCATCGCGAGAGTCGATGGTATGGACGACCAGACCGCGGCCGGAGAATTCGCGTTGGGCCTGGATCAGCAAGTCGAGCCGGTCGACGATGAAATAAAACTTCGGGATGACTTTGCGGTGCTGGAAATAGTCGGTCAGGAAGTGGACGTTGTAAAAGGCCAGCGCGGTTTTGCCGCTGCCCTGGGTATGCCAGATAATCCCCTTGCGGAGACCTTGGTCCAGCTTTCGCTCAATTGCCTTGGTGGCAAAGAACTGGGGATAACGCATGATATGTTTGTGGAGACCATCGGTCTCGTTGACAAAGGCTATGGCATACTGCAGCAGGAATGAGAGGCGATCCGGGCTAAAGAGCGAGGTGCAGAGCCGGTTGGTCGGGGTGTCCGGCGACTTGTTGCTGACAAACTCCGGGCTGTGCTTAATGACGTTGAGATTATTGTCTTTGAGAACGAGGTTTTCGAGGGCGTCATCTTCCGGGGCAAGCAGCGAATTCAGGTCGAGTTGCTCTTCTTCCCGGAAATAATTGAATATGGGCTCTTCGTATGAGGGGCAGGCATAAAAAGCGCCTTCGATGGGCTGGGGTGAGCCATCGTCATACTCCATGTTATTGGAGAACAGCATCAGCTGGGTGATGTTGGCAAAGCGCCGGAAACGAGGGTTGCGAAAGCGGGTATTGATCCGGTTGCGCTCGGCAAGAATGCCTTCACGGTTGTTCGGTTTTTTCACTTCGATAAAAACCAACGGCATCCCGTTGATCAGCAGGATGATATCAGGCCGGAACTCGTCATCACCATTCTTATAGGTAAGTTCGGTGACCACATGAAAACTGTTGTTGGAAAAATCCTCGAAGTCGATCAGACGAGCCCCGGATCGTTCGGTGAGTTTTTCATAAAAGGCTCGGCCCAGGTCCTCGTTATCCAAGGTCAGTTTGACGTCGGCCAGTAAACGGTCGATGTCATCGCTTTCAATGGTGGTGTTAATTCGTGAAATGGCTTCCCGGAAGATATCCGGAAAGATGTTGGTCTCTTCGTCCCAATTTGCTTTCTTAAGCGAAAGATACTGATAACCAAGCCTTACCAGGTGGAGGATGCAGGGTATTTTCACTCTTGAATCTTCGGTGAAGACCATTCGTTTATTCCTCAAAAAAGAAATCCGAATCGATTTTTTTAATTTCGTAGGCATCCACAATGGAAACTCCCAGATTGTGGTCGATCATCAAACCCACAAGTCTGCTGCCATCGATTAACACAACCTTGGGATCAATGGTGGAGACATACTGTTCGGCATCCCTGGTAAAAGCTCCGGTGGTGATAAAAACTCCCTTCTTGGCCCGTTGGCCGTGCAGGGCGCCGACAAACTTCTGCACCTCCGGGCGGCCTACCGATCCCTGCCAGCGCTTGGCCTGGATGTAAATCACATCGAGACCGAGTTTGTCTTCCTTGATAATGCCGTCAATTCCTTCGTCACCGCTTCTTCCCATGGATTGGCCCGCATCCTTGATGGAGCCGCCATAACCCATTTTGACCAAAAGTTGGACCACTAGATGTTCAAAAAATTCCGGAGAGTTTTTGGAGATTTGCGTAAAAAGTTCATTGGCAAGATTACGGCGAAGCTCCTGATAAGCGTTTTCAAAAATCTCCTCCGGAGTTGCCGTTCGTTCTTCATCTCCTACACTCTCACCGCTTTTGTCCTGCTTACTGTTCGAGGTGTGGAAGTCGACGAATTCGGGATACTGTTTCAGGTGTTTGACCCGCAGATCCGGTGGATTGGATTTCAATAGTTCTTGGCCCCGTTCCGTGATGCGGAAAAAGGCACGCTTCGGACTTTCAAGAAGAAGTGCCTTCGAAAGATAGACCCTTGCCCAAGCCACCCTGTTTTTGTAGGTAGTCTGTTTGCCACTGGGCAGCATTTCTTTTTGGTCTTCCTGGCTGAGCCTGAAATGTTCCGCCATTGCCGCATAGGCCTCTTTGGTGCTGTGCATTTCTCCGTCCGAACTATACTTTAACAACGGCAGAAAAAATGACTGGAAATCAGGTACGGCCAATGTGTTTCTCCTTGTCTTGTCGGTGGTAATTATCACTCATAATTCACCCGACACTGTTGGCTTTCTCTCCAAGCTCTCTTCATCCCACATTTCCCGATAAAACTGGACATATTCAGTAGCTGCATGCGGGTCAATGAACCAATAGTGACGGCAAAGCGTTTTGAACAGGGTCAGTACCGTCTCGTCGAAAGCAACCTCAAGCAGTTGATCCAGCACACGTTCTATGCGCCGGCTATCATCGATCTTCCTGCTGAAGATCTTTCGCACTTCCGGCTGATACGCGGCAAGGGTTTGTGTAACGGCTTCATTTCTCAGGGCTTGAACCTGCCCGGCTAGTTGAAAAATGGCGTCGAATTCATTTGCCATTACCCTTTCGGCGCCATTGGCTTTCCCTACACCAGCCTATTTGCACATCCGTTTACCCGCGGATAAGATCGCTTTTAAATTTTCTCATTTATAAACGAACTATATTTCCATTCATTTTTTCCGAGTATCATTGAAGTAATACTCAGGTAGTATAATCATAACTTATTTGATTTACTCAACTTTCTATCTTCGCTTTCACTTTTTCTTTTGCTTTCTTTTGCTTATTTATTGCTTTTATTATCATCTTTGCCAGAAACAACCCACTGGGGAATTTTTCTCGTGCCGATATTTCTGATACACTTCATTTTTCCAGAAAGGGCGTAAAGCAGGTTGTGAATTTTCTTCTTTTTCTGCATCTCAGTGAGGACATCTGGAAGTTTATTCATAAGCAGTCTGTCGATATCCCGTCTTGAAACCGGCCCGTGTTCACGGATCAGTTCGACAAGTATGTCCCTGTAATACTGATTATCGAACCCTTTATATCGAATATGCTCGGCTTTGCCTCCTGTTGCGGCGGCAATTTTCGAGGAGATAAAGATATTGGGATACCGGCCTTCCTCCACCCCGAGTGCCTTGAGTCGTTTATGTTCATCCCTGGAAATCATCATCTTCTTTTGGACCTTGTCGAGGAGGATGACGGTCCAGAGGTCGAAATCCGTTTTTTCCATCAGCATTTGGGTATATTTTTCATCAATGATTTCTCCCCTGATTGTCACCTTGACCCTTCCTGGATCGCTCAAGTCATAATCCGGTAAAGGGAAAAAACGTTTCATCTGGATATGAAACATTTTTTTGATCCCGCCGCCCTGGGTGTCAATCATGTTGAGATTAACCATGGCATCGGCCAGAAATGAGTTACGGTAGACCTCCGGGGGCGCGTCCTGCCGGATCACCGTCTCGACGCTGCCGGGCATGAAACTGCCCATATTTGCCAACAACAGAGAGGAGGGCGTCTCCACCAGAATAATTCTGCCGCCCAGACTGTAGTCCTGATGGGCAATGCAATTATGGAGGACTTCCCGTATTACCCACCGATCATATTGAGAAATTTCCAAGGGAAAAAGGGTACCGCTTGGCAAATGCCGATAGGTCAAGTTACGGACTTTTGCATAGACGGAATCCACATTGAGGAGAAAAGGCGGTCCGAAATGTTCGTAATCTTTCTCCCGATTCTGTTGATCTTTGAGTATCCAGGAGATTTTCGCCACTGCCGGTGATATCAACGATGCTGATTCCGGCCTGCCAAGCAATAGAATGGCGGCATTGGTCACCTGTCCTTGAATGGTAAGCCTGATCTTATTCAGAAAGGTCGTGTCATCCCAACTATCGACTTCACCGGTTTTGCGGGGAAATTTGCTTTTGTACTCGATTCTTGCTCTTGCGATGGCTTCAAGGCTGAGATCACTCAGGTGGGCATCCTTGCATATCGCCGCGGACCAGTCCACTTTTTCAATGGTCTCGGAAAGAATGGCGCTTTGCCGTTCCGGGCGAAGTTCCGCTAGACTGTCTCCCACACGCTGCCATGCTTTATCATGGGCATAAACAGGAAGGCGGGGGCGATGTTTTGGTACCCTGAAGACCCACACCGTTTTACCAGAATCTATGGTCAGGTAGGGATCAACCCGGAAGCTTTCCGAGTCCAAATTGGTGCATTTGCCGAGAATCCGCTGCTTGATGTTTTCCGGGGTATAATCGTGAAGACTCTCGATCCCGACAATGCTGAGTGTCTTGTCCTCCACACCGACAACCAAACAACCGCCCTCCATGTTGGCCAGGGCGGAGATATAGGAAATTATGTCTTCTCCTTTTTTGCCCGAGACCGCGTGCTTGAGATTTTTGAATTCTTTCCATTCACAACCCTCGTTTTCCTCAGGACAGAGGCTCTTGAGATATGTGAGAAGTTCCTTTTCCTTCATTGCAATGCCTTCGTTGTGAATCCTTCTACCAGATTCATCCTTCATCTTTCCTTTTGGTCGACGAGGTACTTTCCGCCATCCACTGGTCGATGATATCACGCCGGAACCGCCAGTGCTTGCCCACCTTCTGGCCGGGGACCTCTCCCTTCTGGGCCAGTTTATACAAGGAAGACTTGGAGATTTTCAGATAGACGGCCAGCTCTTCGATGGTGAGTACATTGTCTTGATTTACAGTCATCATACGATCCGCATTAGAGTGATTGATAATATCCGTTCTTAGCAGTTAATAGACGAATTGGTCAAGTGATTTTATTGCCAGGATTCAGTGGGTTTGGTTTGAATTCCACTATAACCTGTTTAGTGCAGCAGCCAAGGCCGGTGAGGTGGCGTGATGCTCCGTAAATCTATCATCCTCTCGGATCATCTTTCCTGACCCGTTATTTTCTTTGAGCAAATCAAGATAGTCCGCCCAGGCCTGCATCATTTTTCGGCGTTCAGGCAAAAATTCGGCATAGTTGTAGGCCGCCCGGACGCTGTTACGTTCAACATGGGCAAGCTGCCTTTCAATGGCGTCCCGGTTCCATCCCTGCTCATTCAAGAGGGTACTGGCCATGCTCCTGAAGCCGTGGCCGCTCATTTCATCCTTGGCATAGCCCATGCGGCGCAGAGCGGAAAGCACAGCGTTGCTGCTCATCGGTCGTGAATGTGTTCTGGGGCTTGGAAAAACATAGCGCCCTTGCCCGGTCAAGGGATGAATTTCTCGGAGCACCGCCAAGGCCTGCAGCGACAAAGGCACAATATGCTGCACCCCGCCTTTCATTTTTCCGGCAGGAATTCTCCATTCGGCCTCGTCAAAATTGATTTCCGACCATTCCGCTTGACGCAGCTCTCCGGGCCGCACAAAAACCAGTGGAGCAAGTTGCAGGGCGCAACGGGTAACAATGCTGCCTATGTAATCGTCAATTGAGCGCAGAAGACCAGCAATTTCTTTTGGATCGGTGATTGTCGCCATACGCTTGCCGTCTGCAGGTGGAATGGCCCCGCGCAAATCGTTTGCCGGGTCACGCTCGGCCCTGCCGGTTGCCACAGCATAGCGAAAGACCTGGCCGCAGTTCTGGTGCGTCCGGTGGGCTGTTTCCAGAATTCCCTTGGCTTCAATTCGCCGTAGCGCGGAAAGCAGTTCGGGTGCGGTGATCTCTTTTATCGGCCGGGACCCCAGCCAGGGAAAAATGTAGAGTTCAAGTCGTCTGATGATTTTTCCGGAATGGCTCGACGCCCAGGAGGGTGAAAATTTCGCATGCCATTCCCGGGCGATCACCTCAAAAGTTTCCGTCTCTTCTGTTGCGGCAGCTTTCTGGGCCTTTCTGGTATCGCTGGGATCAATGCCATTTGCCAGCAATGCCTTGGCCTGGTCCCGTTTTTGCCGCGCTTCCGCAAGAGAAATGTCCGGATAGGCGCCGAAAGATATTTTTTTCTCTTTGCCGTCGAAGCGGTATTTGAGATTCCAGAGTTTTCCGCCCGTGGGGGTGATCAGGAGAAAAAGGCCCCCGCCATCAAAAAGTTTTTGGGGCTTTTCTTTCGGTTTGACAGTTCTGACTTTGCTATCGGTAAGAGGGGCAATCCGTTTCGGCATGGGGTTTCCTCCATTTTTGGGGGCTTCCATTTTCCCTTGGGGGCTTTTTCTCTTCTAAAAGGCCCCCAAAGCCTTCGGATTTTATCATATCATGATGAATCTTGACGGACAACGCAAAAAGGAAAAGGCCTGATTTCTCAGGCCTTTTTTGACAGTATCGGATGATACTGGATTGTGATCTGGTGGCGATGCAGGGACTTGAACCCCGGACACTACGGATATGAGCCGTATGCTCTAACCGGCTGAGCTACATCGCCTTTATTTGTAGTCGTTCCGAAAAAGCCAGGCGTTTTCGGATCGGACACTGCGAAGAAAAACTTATATGGTAAATTTTCTTCGCATTGTCAATAAAAAACAGCACTTTTTACATCATGCCGCCCATGCCGCCCATTCCACCCATGCCGCCCATTCCTCCCGGAGGCATTCCACCCATGTCACCTTTTTCTTCCGGCATATCGGCAATCATGCACTCGGTGGTCAACAGCAGACCGGAAACGCTGGCTGCATTTTGCAGGGCAAAGCGGGTAACCTTGGCCGGATCGATAACACCCGCGGCGATGAGGTCTTCATACTGCTCGGTGTCTGCGTTGAAGCCGTTGGGGCCTTCCAGGTTCTTAACATGCTCAACGACCACTGATCCTTCACAGCCTGCGTTTGCAGCAATCTGGCGAACCGGTTCTTCCAGGGCGCGTTTGATGATGCTGACTCCCAGGGCCTGTTCTCTTGGAAGCTCCAGTTTGTCCATGGCCTTGATGCAACGGATGTACGCCACGCCGCCGCCGGGAACGATGCCTTCCTCAACAGCTGCGCGGGTTGCGTTCAGGGCGTCCTCAACGCGGGCTTTTTTCTCTTTCATCTCGATCTCGGTAGCTGCACCGACATTAATAACGGCAACGCCGCCGATCAGTTTTGCCAGACGCTCCTGCAGTTTTTCACGATCATAGTCGGAGCTTGATTCCTCGGCCTGAACACGGATTTGTTTGACACGTGCGGCAAGTTTTTCTTTGTCGCCGGCGCCATCGATGATGGTGGTGTTGTCCTTGTCGATGACAATCCGTTTGGCGTTACCGAGGTCATCCAGGGTAACATTTTCCAGCTTGATGCCGAGATCTTCGGTGATTACCTGGCCGCCGGTGAGGGTGGCGATATCTTCGAGCATTGCCTTTCTTCTGTCGCCAAAACCCGGGGCTTTGACCGCAGCAACGTTCAAGGTGCCGCGCAGTTTGTTGACAACCAAGGTGGCCAGCGCTTCACCGTCCACGTCTTCCGCGAGAATGAGAAGCGGTCTGCCCATTTTGGCAACCTGCTCAAGGATCGGCAGCAGATCTTTCATGTTGCTGATCTTTTTCTCGTTGATCAGGATGACCGGATCTTCCAGGTTGACTTCCATTTTCTCCGGATCGGTGACAAAGTAAGGAGAGAGGTAGCCACGGTCGAACTGCATACCCTCAACCACGTCGAGGGAGGTCTCCATTGATTTTGCCTCTTCAACGGTGATAACGCCTTCCTTGCCGACCTTGTCCATGGCCTCGGCAATGATGTTGCCGATGGTGGCGTCATTGTTGGCGGAAATGGTGCCGACCTGGGCGATTTCCTTCTGCTCCTTGGTGGGTTTGGCGATGTTGGCCAGTTCCGCAACAACGGCTTCAACCGCTTTGTCAATACCGCGTTTGATTTCCATCGGATTGTGACCGGCAGCGACAAGCTTTGAGCCCTCGGTGTAAATGGACTGGGCCAGAAGGGTTGCAGTGGTGGTGCCGTCGCCTGCGACATCACTGGTCTTGGAAGCAACTTCCTTGACCATCTGGGCGCCCATGTTCTCGAATTTGTTTTTCAGCTCGATTTCCTTGGCCACGCTGACACCGTCTTTGGTGATGGTGGGGGCGCCGAAGGATTTTTCCAGCAGGACGTTGCGGCCTTTGGGCCCCAGGGTCACTTTTACTGCGTTTGCCAGCGTGTTTACGCCGTTTAAGATCTGCTCTCTGGCCTTGCTGCCATATTTAATTTCTTTTGCCATCTTGTCTTCTCCTTAAGATGATACGCCTGCGGAGAGTAATTCCACGCGAACCGGCAGGCGTTATTTTTGTTTTAATTTCAAAAAATTCCGTTCTGCAAAAAACGATTACCCTTCAATAACGCCCAGAATGTCGTCTTCGCGCATGATCAGGTAATCAACGCCGTCAACTTTGACGTCGGTTCCACCGTATTTACTGAAGAGAACGCGATCGCCTTTTTTTACTTCCAGGGCAACCCGTTCTCCCTTGTCGTTCATTTTGCCGGAACCAACGGCCATTATTTCTCCTTCAGCCGGTTTTTCCTTGGCGCTGTCGGGAATGATGATTCCACCCGCGCTTTTTTCTTCACTCGCAAGTCTTTTGACCAGAATACGATCGTTCAAGGGACGAATTTTCATCTACAACCTCCGTAATAAATGGATTTGATATTTTTTTGATAAGCCGGGCAGATTCGCTGCCGACCGTCTCGCAGCAATGACCCGATTTCTCGGGAAGTTTTTGTGTCCACTATAAAGAACAAGGAAATTGGACCTTTATGCAAGGTCCGCTTTCCTTGATGGCGAAACAATAGGGATGGGCATTTCAAAAATCAAGAGAGGGGGCAAAAAAAATTACAATGTGGTTACCCAGCCGTACGGCTCGGATTTGCGACCGTATTGGATGTCCTGAATTTCGTTGAACAGTCTTTGGGAAAGAGGACCTGTCTTGCCGTGATTGACAAAGCAGGTTTTGTCTTTATAAAAAAGCGAGCCCACCGGCGAAATGACGGCGGCGGTGCCGGTACCGAAAACCTCGTGCAGCAGACCCTTCTCGCTTGCTGCGAAAACTTCGTCAATGGTGATCTGGCGTTCGACAACATTGCAATTCCAGTCTTTCAGAAGGCGCAGCGCCGAATCCCGGGTGATGCCGGGGAGAATACTGCCGGTAAGCGGGGGGGTGATGACTTCATCGCCGATGACAAAGAATATGTTCATGGTGCCGACTTCTTCCACGTATTTGCGATGGATGGCGTCAAGCCAGAGCACCTGGGTGAAACCCTGCTGCTGGGCCTCAACCGCCGCCATGATGCTGGCCGCATAGTTGCCGGCGGTTTTCGCCTCACCAACGCCGCCGGGAACGGCCCGAACATATTTATCGGTTACAAAGATTTTGACCGGATTGAATCCTTCCTTGTAATAAGCTCCCACCGGGCTCATGATGATGAAGAAAAGATATTTGCCGGCCGGCCGGACTCCCAGCGCCGCTTCGGTGGCTATCATGGTGGGCCGGATGTAGAGCGAGGCTCCTTGGGCGTCCGGCACCCAGTCCTGATCGGTGCGGAGAAGCGCCGCCAATCCTTCAAAGACCTCATTGACATCGATATTCGGCATGCACATGCGGGTGGCGGAATGATTCATCCGGCCCAGATTGTCTTTGGGGCGGAAGAGGAAGATGCGGTTGTCGCCGCCCCGGTATGCCTTCAACCCTTCGAAGATCGCCTGACCGTAATGGAGAACCATGGCCGCCGGGTCAAAGGAAAAATTGCGATAAGGGGTTATTCTGGGGTCATGCCAGCCCTGACCCTTGTCATACTCCATGAGAAACATGTGGTCTGTAAAATGGGCGCCAAAGCCCAGGGCATTTCCGGCAGGTTTCGCTTTCAGGGCGTCTTTCTGCGCCTTTTCGATCGATAAATCCATAAAAAAACTCCTCAAGCGGGACGGCAACAGCAACAAAGGGAATGAAGTACGGTAATGCCGTAACCGGCTTGATACAAAAAAAAATTGTTCTACAGGAAATGTGGGCTATAATTGAAAAACAAATAAATAAACATTTCCCGGTCATTTTTGACGCAAAAACGCGGAAACAGATTATAGCGGATTCTTGCCGCCTTTGAAACAACTTATTTTATCGTTCATCATTAGGATACTTATGACGAAGCAGTCGCCCAGCCCCATGGTATTGTTGTATTTCCTCTCCCTGTTGATGCTGGCCATGCTGCTCTTGGGGTGGCTGTTGTGGCCTTTTTTGTCAATTATCATTCTCTCTTACCTGCTGGCGTCGATTTTTGAGCCGGTTTATTTTTATCTGAACAGAAAGCTGTCCGCCAACTTTTCATCCCTTGTCACCTGCTTCCTGATTGTCCTGCTCATTTTTGTTCCGGTTATTTTCTTTGTCGGAGCGCTGTCCTCTGAAGCCTATGATCTTTTTCAGATGACAAAGGGGGCGAATCTGGCGGTGAAATTCAAGGAGTTTGTCGAGGGAAGCGTCCTGCTCGCTCGTCTGAAGGTGTTTCTGGAGGGGTACGGCATTCATGTTCAATTCGCGCAACTGGGCGCCGAGTTGTCCAAGTTCGGCGGCATGATCGCTCTTTTTGTCTACAATCAGGCCAGTTCCTGGGCGGCGAATATTCTCCATTTTGTTTTTCAGTTTTTTATGATGATTCTCATTATTTTTTTTCTGCTCATCGACCGCAACCGACTGCTTGACTATCTCACGCGTCTTTCGCCCCTTCCTGATGATCATGAGAGAAAGCTGATCAGTAAGTTTGAGGCAATCAGCAGGGCCATTCTGATCGGCAACGGCATCTGCGGCGTCATTCAAGGGGTTGTCGGCGGAGTCGTCTTTGCCTTCTGGGGGTTTTCCTCGCCGGTTATCTGGGGGGTGGTCATGGCGATACTCGCCTTTTTACCCATTGTCGGCATCGGACTTGTACTGGGGCCGGCGGCTTTTGTTTTGTTGTTGCAGGGCAAAATCGGCCAGGGGATATCCATGATTCTCTTTTATATATTTCTTTCTTTTTCAGTGGAATATCTGCTCAAACCGAAAATGGTGGGGGACAAGGTGAAAATGCATACCCTGCTCGTTTTTCTGGCCATTATTGGCGGGCTCCAGCTTTTCGGGATCATGGGGATAATCTACGGTCCGCTCATTGTTACAGGTTTTCTCACCCTGGCTGAAATCTATACGGCCAACTATGATAAATATGTAAAAAGTCTTGTTTACTGGAAAGACGCGCGGGGGTTGAAGGGCAAGCCGGAGCATGATCAGCCGTGATGGGCTGCTGCTCACCGGATTCTGCCGGAGCGTCTTGGGAAAAATGTGATGACGTCTCATGTAAGTGATCAAAGGCTTTTTGCCGATCAGGTACGGCACCTCTATACCAATCAGAAGGCCGGATTGTTGGCCAATCTGCTGAATTCGCTTATTGTCGGAGTTGTATTCTGGAAGCATGTGGAGGTTGGGTATCTCGTTTCCTGGATCATCATGGTCTGTTGTCTGACCCTGGGGAGATATTTTTTTTCAGTTTTCTATTTCCGATCACAGGCAGAGGAGAAGGTAAAGAGCGGTAAATGGGCATTGCTTTATATTGGCGGCCTTGTGATTTCCGGGCTTCTCTGGGGAGGGGCCGGAGTCCTTTTTTTCATCCCCGATTCGACCCCGCACCAGATTTTTCTTGCCTTTGTGCTGGGGGGCATGGTTGCGGGAGCCGCCGCCTCAACCTCGGCGCTCAAGCATGTGTTTCTCCTTTATATCGCTGTCACTCTTTTCCCGATTACCGGAAATTTTTTTCTTGTCGACAATGAAATCCATAGAGCAATGGGAGTGATGCTCCTGGTCTATATCCTTGGGTGTATCTTCCTGTCACGGGGAGTCCACCGGATGATCGTTGACTCCCTACGTGTTGCTTACGAAAATGAAGAGGAGGTGCGGGTGCGCAGAAAGGCGGAAGATGAATTGCGCAGCCACCAGAACAGGCTGGAAAGTATCGTTGGCCGGCGGACGGAAGAACTGACCATGAAGAACAGGGCGTTGGAAGAGGAGGTTGTCGAGCGGCTCAATGTTGAAAAGCAGTTGCGGATATCGGAGAAAAAATTTCGGACCCTGTTCGACAGCACCCACGATGCCATCATGATCTATGACATGCAGGGAGCCTTGATTGAAGTCAACAAGGTCGCCTGCGAACGCCTCGGTTATACCCGTCAGGAACTGTTGTCCATGGCGCCCGGGGAATTTGTTGCGCCCCATTACGCCGGCCTTATCACGGAAAGGATGGAAAAACTCCGGGAAGTTGATGAGGCGATTTTTGAGACCGCGCATCTTGCCCGAAACGGCGAGGTTGTCCCTGTGGAGCTCAGCATTAAAAAAATAGATTATGACGGGAAGCAAGCGCTTCTGGGTGTAGCCAGGGATATATCCGAGCGCAAGAAAAGAGAGGCGGAAGCCCTTCGCACCCAGAAACTCGAATCTCTCGGCGTCTTGGCCGGCGGCATTGCCCATGATTTCAACAATCTGCTGACCGTTATTCTCGGCAATATCAGTCTGGCCCGGCTTTCATCACCGCCGGACAGCGTCATTTTCAAATCGCTGGGCGACACGGAAAAAGCAGCGTTGAGGGCTAAAAGTCTGACCCAGCAACTTCTCACTTTTTCCAAAGGGGGCGCTCCGGTAAAGGAGACGGCGGCGATTCACGATATTATTCAGGATTCTGCCGATTTTGCCCTTCGTGGATCCAAGTCTGTCTGTCACTATCATCTGTCGGAAACCCTCTGGTGCATCAATGCCGACCGGGGTCAGTTGGGTCAGGTTTTTCAGAATCTGGTCATCAATGCATCCCAGGCAATGCCGGAAGGCGGGGGCATTCATATCAGCGCCAGCAACGTGGAATTGCAAAATGAAGAGATACCGCCCCTTGTTGGGGGAAGGTATCTCAGGATTTCGGTGCGGGATGAAGGTCCCGGTATTCCGGTAAAGGATTTTGAAAAGATTTTCGATCCTTATTTTTCAACAAAACAGAGCGGCAGCGGCCTGGGACTTGCCGTGGTCTATTCCGTTATCAGAAATCATGACGGGCTTATTGCTCTTCATTCACCGACGGGAAAGGGCGCCACATTCGAAATCTATCTGCCTGCCGTCATGGCAGAGGGATGTGCAAGGAGTTTCCCCGGCGAAACCATAGGCAAAGGGAAAGGCAGAGTTCTGGTGATGGATGATGATAAGATGATACAGGAGGTGGCGGAGCACATCCTGCGTTCCCTGGGGTTTGATGTGGAGAAAGCTGATGATGGAGAAACCGCGATTGCTCTTTATGTCCAGGCCAGAGATGAGGGCAGGCCCTTTGACGTCGTAATCATGGATTTGACTATTCCCGGGGGAATGGGGGGTGAAAGGGCGATCGAAAAGCTTCGAGAAATAGACCCTCGGGTCAAGGCCATCGTTTCAAGCGGGTATGCCACCAATTCGGTCATGGCAAACTATGACCGGTTCGGTTTTAAGGGGGTGGCGCCCAAACCGTTCACCGTGCAGGAGTTGAGCAAGGTCGTCATGAATGTTCTGGCGGAATAGGGAGAAGTGGGGGACTTGGTCATAACTAACAATAATACCGGCCTTTCAAGGGACATTCCGCCAGTTCCGGACATCCCTTGCAGATATCATAGCGGACCTTGTCCTCAGCTCCCCAGAGACCTTGCGAAGTCAAGGCGCATTTATTGACGCATTCCCTGCAGGAAGCAGGTTCGCCGTCCCGGATTTTCTGCCAGCCGGCTTTAGCCAGCGCTTCTGCTGATTTTTGATTGCAGCTGCTGCAAATGTGATAGAAAAGGGTTTCGGTTTCTGTTTTCAGTTTCCAGGTGGGCACATCCGCTCCTTAAAAAAATCTCCGATTCCGTGCTTTTAGTGAAACAAGACAGCTTGGACCGGCAACGATAGAATCTTTACCTTGATCCGTCTCCTTGCGTTTACAATCTACTTTCTATCAAGTATTGTATCTGTAGATGTTGTATCTGTTGAAAATAACTTATAAATGGTGTTCGACCGTATTAATACATGATTCCCGTTAAGCATGCTCGAAAAATAATATCGTCACTCTTTGTGCCGATCAGTTTCTTTTTCTTTCCGTTGTGGCTTTTTTCCGCATCAACGGCCGTCTTCTTTTATTTCAACCCGGATTCCCCTCAGAGCAACATGTCCCGGTTGAAAGAAGCCATGGATAGTGTGCTGGCAGTGGTCGATATTCCTTTGGCTTTTCAGCCGTTTGCAAAGTTCTCCGATTTCGATCGCAAAGTGCGCGAGGAGCCCCCTGATTTTCTTCTTTTACCTGAATGGTATCTCAAGCAGGATGGGAACGACAAAAAGTATGAGCCCTTTCTGGTGCCGGTGCGAAACGGCAACACGACCTACCGGAAAGTCCTGCTTGTCTCCCGGGACTCTTCCGTATCCATACAGGACCTGCCGCGGGTGACCATTGCCATGACGCCCATGGGCATGGCGGGGATGGAAGACCTTAATAAGGTTATTTTTAATAAATACGGATTGGATGGCAACAAGCTCAACTTCGTAACAACCGCCAAGGATTCGGACGCGCTCTTTGCCCTGGCTCTGAACCAAGTCAGAGCCGCCCTTGTTTCCACAGACAACCTGGATCATTTCGGCGCAATTAATCCGCGCGTATTACAAGTTGTGAAGCAACTGGCGATATCCGATCCTATTCCCTTGCCTCTCCTTTGTTTCAACAAGGATATTGCCGGCAAGGATGAAGTGGAAAAAATGAAGAGTATCTTTTTGAAAGGGAAAAATGACAGCCGTATCGCTGAAATGATGGAGATGTTGCACATCGATGCATGGCAAACAATTAATTAGCATAGTTATGGCCTTGTTGTTGTTTGTCGCCATGGCGACAAAGGGCGCAGGCGCCTCTGAGCGGATTCGGCCCGTGGCCGCGATTTTACTGTCAAACAGCGAAAGCGCATACAAACAGGGTGCGCTCTCCTTCACGGAGAACAGTACTTTTTCGGCGCAGCTTTTCAATCTACAGGGAGACATCGAAGCCGACCCTGATCTGAAGGGGAAACTGCTGGCATGTAAACCTGACATCATCTTTGCTCTTGGCGCAAAGGCTGCGTATGTCGCCAAACTCTGGACAAGAGACCGGCAGGATATACCGGTGATTTTCGCCATGGTGCTTAACTGGCAGCGTTATAAGCTCTTGGATGGCGCCGTCAACATTGCCGGCATCGGCGCAGAACTGGCTCCTGGTACGCAATTTGTCAATATGACGATGTTTTCTCCGAAGGTGCGTCGTATCGGTGTTGTCTCAAGCCCTCATTCCACCCAGATTCTTGAGCAGGCGCAAAAAGCCGCCCACCTGCTGGGGATGGAGCTGGTGGTCGAGTTGATCCATCGCTCCAATAATTTCCAGCACGCTTTCAAGAAGCTTGCCGGTCAAGTGGATGCCTTCTGGATTCTGAACGATCCGATGGTCTACACCCTGGAAAATATTGACTGGCTTGAAGAGCGGTGCTTGAAGGAAAAGCTCCTGTGCGTCGGACAGACGCAGAACATTGCGCGGATGGGGGTGGCACTGTCCATCAATCCCGACATCAATCAGATAGGCGCCCAGGCGGCCTCAATGGCTCGCAACATCATTGAAAATGATCAGAATCCAAAAGATATCGGGGTGATGGATCCGCTCGCAACGCAAATATTGTTTAATGTGAGGACAGCCGAGAGAATCGGCCTTGAGGTTACCCCGCAGAGCCTTGATATCGCCACTACGGTCATCCGCTGAGTTTGTTTTTGCTCCAATTGTCGATTTAAAATCTTTTCTCCTCCTGTTTATCGTCTTATTCGATTTTGCCTATAGTCCATCCTTCGCTGCATCAGGATGGGTTTTTCAGTAGCGCCTGATGTTTTTTCCCGAGAGTTTTTTTACAGTTTCGTTCATTGTAGCTTGATTTTTCCGGCATTCTTCATCTAAGCTGGTTTCAGGTGATAACCAATTTTAATCACTTATTTTTTTGTTATGTTCCGGGGTTATCCGGGACGCTGACAGGGTGGGAGAGAGTATGGACAAAAAGCAACTTGTGGTGGCGGCGGCATTTGTGTTCATTTTCAATAGTGTCTTTGTTCAGGCCGCGGAAATTTCTGACTCTGTCTCGGAATCCGGAGATGTGGCTGAGTTTTCCGCAATGTTCGGGGCGGATCTCCAGGAAGAGGATGTTTACCGGGCCGACCGTCTGCTGGTGACAGCAACCGGCAGCCTCAAACCGGTCCATCTGGCGCCCTCGGTGGCCTCGGTTATTACTGCGGAAGATATTGAGGCCATGGGCGCCACCACCCTCGACGAAGTTCTGGAAACGGTGCCCGGTCTCCATGTTTCACCATCCGGTCTCAACATCTTCTCATCGATCTGGTCTATTCGAGGCATGCGGACCGGCAACAACCCCCAGGTTCTTCTGCTTATCAACGGACTTCCTTTAACCAGGATCATAGAAGGCGAACGGCTCAAGACTTCCAATATCCCGGTGGCCATGATATCCCGGGTGGAAGTTGTCAGGGGACCCGGTTCGGCAGTGCATGGAGCCGATGCCTTCAGCGGAACGGTTAATGTGATCACCAAGGATGGTCATGAAGTGGATGGAACAAAGGCCGGCATCCGCTATGGTTCATTTGATACAACCGATGCCTGGCTCCAGCATGGCGGCACCTATGGAGGATGGAATCTGGTTGCCGGGGTTGAAATGCAGAAAACGCAAGGTGATCATAAGCGGATTATCAATCAGGACGGGCTGGGCAGTGGACCTCCATCCCTGGCGCCTGACGAGCTTGACACCCGAGCCGAACAGGTCGATGCCCATCTGGGATTCAACAAGGAAGACCGCTGGGTTGCCGGTTTTTATGGCCATTGGCATGAGAACCGCATGGGGCCTGGAGCCGTTCAAGTCTTGAATTATGATAGTTTGTCTGATGGGAATCAACTCTTGTTTGATATAATGTATCACAACAAAGAATTGAGCAAGGACTGGGATGTCAGCATTCGAGGGCATTATCTTTATCAGGAACTTGACGGGTTTTTTCAATTTTATCCTGAGGAGTATCTTAATGCCCAAGGCCGACCAATCGGAGAGGAAAATAATGGTGGTCTGGAGGCGGTCGGCATTTACAGCGGTCTGCCGGATCACAGCTTGCGATTTGCCGCAGGTTTCAAATATTTTGACGCGGAAACCAACGAATACAAAAATCTTTTGCTGACTATTGTGCCCCCCTCCGATTGGTTTGGCCCGATGTATAGTTTGCGGGGAACCCCGGATATTTTTATGGAAGACCAGCACCGCTTTCTCCAGTATGCCTCATTCCAGGATGAATGGGCCTTTGTCCGGAATTGGGAATTGACCGTTGGTGTCCGTTATGATGAATATGACGATTTCGGTTCTACAATAAATCCTCGTTTGGCCCTTGTCTGGGAGGCTCGTTCCGACCTCACCGCCAAAATCCTTTATGGCCGGGCCTTCCGGGCCCCCTCTTTTTCGGAACAATATTTTCAGAGTAATCCGGTGATTCATGGAAATCCTGATGTAAACCCGGAAGTCATGGACTCTTATGAATTGGCGCTCGATTGGCAGGCCACTCAGGATCTGCGCATCGTCCCCAGTGTTTTCTATCAGGAAATTGATGACCTCATTCAATATGTCGGTCCTTTGCCGGCTGTGGCGGAAAACTTTGCCACGTTAAAAAGTCATGGTTGTGAACTTGATATAAACTGGCAGGTGACAAGAAATTTTCAAGTGCGGGGGAACCTTGCCTATCAACGCACTGAAAATCAAGAAACGGATGAAATCATGCCCGACACGCCGGAATGGAAAGTATACGCTGATGCCGACTGGAAGTTTCTACCGGACTGGTCGATCAATGGCCAATATTTCTGGATAGCCGACCGGCACAGGGCAAGCGGCGATCCCCGGCCGGATATCGACAATTACAGTCTCGTCAATCTTACTTTGCGCCGCAAGAATATAGCTGCGCATTGGGATGCAGCCCTCTCCCTGCGAAATCTTTTTGACGAGGACATCCGGGAACCGAGCCCCTATGATCCGACCGCACCTGATGGAGCCTTGATTCCCGATGATTATCCCATGCCGGGAATGGCCATCTGGTGTGAAGTTCGTTTGCATTTCTGACCAGCTGAACATTGTAATGATAGACAAGAAAATAAAGGTGCGGCGGCGTGATCAGAAATTTACAACCCGTACCGTTACCAAAATATGGGATGAAGTGCCTGCTGCACACAATCCTTTTCTTGCGGAGAGCTGTCGTTGTCACGGCTACGACCTGTTGGAATTGGCAAAAAAAAGAAGCTTTCCGGATGTGCTCTATCTGCTTTTCCGTGGAGAATTACCTTCCGTGGAGCAGGCGCAACTGCTTGAAACGTTGGTGATCGGCCTCATCAATCCCGGCCCTCGCCACCCGGCGACAAGAGCGGCAATGAACGCAGGGGTCGGCAAGACGAATTCCGTCCATATTCTGCCCATTGCTTTGTCGGTACTTGGGGGCGCCCATCTGGGAGGTGAAGAGGTTGAGGCGGCAATCCGCTTTATCAGGCAGAATCAGAATAAAGAGGCAACCATGATTGCCGAAAACCTCTTGTCGACCAAAAAAAAATCCGAGGGTGATTGTCATGTTGCCCCAGGCTTCGGCAGTCGATTCGGCGGAATCGACCCCGTGCCGCAGAAGTTAGCGGCGATGCTCTCTGCACTATCCGGTTGCGGCAAGGCTCTGAAATGGGGAACCGAATTTGCCGATGTCCTTCACAAGGAAGAAATGGGCTGGTTGGCCACCGGCGTTGCGGCCTGTGTATTCTGTGACCTGGGTTTCCAGTCTCAGGCCGGTGCAGGTCTTTTTCAATTATTTTGCGCACCTGGTCTTCTTGCCCATGGTCTTGAGCTTGCCGGTCCTTACAAATCAATAACTGCTATGCCGTTTTTAGATGAAGAACATTATGTCATCGCCCCGGAAGCCAAAAAAAGAAACGGGTAATCCGGCATTTTGGCATAAACGCCATGGTGTTATTTATTCCCGCAAAGGCGGCTGGGTGGTTGGAGAAGCTGTCTATAACCACGGTTATTCAATGATGGATGATTTCGTGGGCAAGGCGTCTTTTTTCCAGGTGCTTATCCTCAATGTAACAGGCCGTATGGTGGAGCGCCGACTTGCCGACTGGTTGGAAAATATATTTATCAGCATGAGTTGGCCTGATGCCCGAATCTGGTGCAACCAGATAGGCAGTCTGGGTGGAACAATGCAAACTTCACCTGTGGCCGCCATTTGCAGCGGAGTTTTAGCGGCTGACTCGCCAATGTACGGGTCGGCTCCTCTGCGTGCCGCTTCACAATTCATTGTTGATGCTTTGGGGAAAAAAAATAAAGGAATGGCGGTAGCTGAAATCGTAAAATCATACCAGCGCCGTCCCGGAATACCGCCAAATATCGTCGGATACGCGCGTCCCGTGGCAAAAGGGGACGAACGTATACCGGCAATGCAACGTGTCGGCAAGCAACTGGGTTATACTCCGGGAGAGCATTTGACACTGGCCTTTGAAATTGAAGAGTTCCTGCTGGAAAATTTTAATGAGTCAATGAATATTGGTGGGTATGTAGCCGGCTTCCTATCCGATCAAAAATTCAGTCCTCATGAAATTTACCGCATGTGCAGCATGGTCGTTAATTCAGGCGTTCATGCTTGTTACGTGGAGGCAATGGATAATCCGCCGGAGTCCTTTTTCCCTTTGCGATGTGATGACATCGATTATCAGGGGTCCGAACCTCGTGAAGTTCCATTCCCTTAAATGAAGATTTTTTTCATAAAGCTGAAGTTTTTCATTTTGAATGTATCAAGGTCGGTTGAGTTTCAGCAAAAAACGCGCCGGAAGATCTATTTCAAACAGCATTGAAGGAGCATCTCCACATGAACACAGCGGAATTAATTGTCCATGCCCTGAAACGCATGGGAATCAAATACATTTTCGGCATTCCCGGCGGAGCCATCGAAGACCTCAACACCGCCATCTACAATGAGCCGGCAATCGTTTCCATCGTCACCAAACATGAAGAAGGGGCCGCTTTCATGGCCGACGGTTACGCCAGAGTGTCGGGAGAACTGGGGGTCTGCTGCGCCACCTCCGGACCCGGCGCTTCCAACCTGATCACCGGCCTGGCTTCGGCCTATGCCGACTCCATTCCCGTTCTGGCTTTGACCGGCCAGGTAGCCACTTCGGTTTTCGGCAAGGGCGCCCTTCAGGAATCAGGAGCTGAAGGGGTCAACATGGTTTCCATCTTCAAAACCTTTACAAAATACTCGGGCATGCTGATCACTGAACAGAGAGCCCAATACATGCTCCGCAAGGCTATTCGGTCCGCCCTCTCCGGGCCGACCGGCCCGGCGCACTTGAATCTTCCCATCAATATGATGAAAAAAAAGGCCGTCATTCAAGGCGACTGTTATCTGAAAACCGATATTCGCATGTTTGATGAGGTGGGAATCAGCGAGGCGGCTAAAAAACTGGTGGCAGCCACCCGTCCGGTTATTGTCGCCGGCTGGGGTGTAAGCTTATCACAGGCGGCATACGAATTACGGGAACTGGCTCAACTTCTGCAGGTGCCGGTTGCCACCTCGCCGAAGGGGAAAGGGGTCTTTCCGGAAAATCATCCGCTTTCACTCGGGGTGCTCGGCTTTGCCGGCAATCCCGAGGCCAAACAGTATATCATTGAAGAAGAAGTGGATGTCCTGCTGGCAGTGGGCACATCATTCAATGAGATGATGACGAGCGGTTGGGACCAGAAACTGAGACCGACTGACAGCCTGATTCATATTGATATCAATCCCTCCAGTATCGGCAAGAACTATTGCGCGAACATCGGCCTTGAGGGTGATGCCCGCATGACCCTCAAGGAATTGAGCAAGGCGGTGGTGGAAGAGCGTTCACTCCGGGGGGTAAGGGCTCACTCCCTCCTGTCCGTCAAGGTGGCGGAATTAAAAAGAAAGGCTGCGGCGGAAGATGAGCGTCCGGTATCCGGCAACGGCCTCTATCATCCCAGATGTCTGGTGGAGGACCTGCAGAAAAGCTGTCCGGAGGATACGATTTTTTTCGCCGACATGGGCTGCGTCATGGCCTGGGCCACCCGCTATATGCGCTTTCACATCCCCTACTGTTTCTACATGAGCATGGGATTCGGCTCCATGGGGTACGCGGTTGCAGCGCCCGTCGGCGCGAAGCTGGCCAGGCCGGACAGACCGGTGGTGGCCATGGTGGGCGACGGCAGTTTCCAGATGAACGGATTTGAGGTGGCGACCGCGGTCAATTATGACATTCCCGTGGTCTGGGTGGTTTTCAACAATGCCATGCTGGGCATGGTCTACCATGGTCGCCGTCTCTTCGGCACCCCGATACCTGACGGGCTGACCCCCCACTTCAAACGGGTCAATTTCGCCCAAGTCGCCGAAGGATTGGGGGCAAGGGGCATCAGAGTGGAGCGCCCCGGCGAGATCACCAAGGATTTCATGGACGACGTTCTGCGGGCGGGCAGGCCGACGGTGATCGATGTTTTGATTGACCAGGAGGCGGTGCCGCCCATTCATGCCAGAATCAAGGCGGTGGATCAACAGTTCACTTGAAATGATGGGAGTGGCGGGGGGATAAGGCATTTTCTCTGACGAAGGGTTTTTTGCCGTCCGCTTCACTGCCCGTTTTTCATAGCTTTTCTTCTGGATCGGGCCCTATACTGGGAAAACTAGAATCACGTAAAAGTCTTCCAATATACCGTAACAATTTAATAATTAATGAGTTATTCACCGGCCGGCAGGAGCTCCGCCTGAATCCGATAGAATCAGGTGTGTTTTTTCATCCGGCACAATTAAGGGAAATCGGAATATTTTCCTGAATAACAGACCAATTCGTATGCGCAGACGCCCCTCAATCAGTGTGTATCTCATCGGCATGAACATGCTGTTGCTCTGTATAATCATACCGACTCTCGGATTTCTTTTTATCTGGAAGACGAGTCAGTTTCGTGATGTGCAGCTGGCCGGAAATATCGCCCTCATGCAACAGGACTTGACCAACAGAAGTTCGTCACTGGTCCGCAGCATGGGGCTCAGTGCCGACCAGTCCATAGCTGGTTTTGATTTCAGCTTTCTGCAGAATCTTGTCGCTGAAGTTGTGGAGAATGATCCGGAAATTGTCTATTGTCTTGTTGTGGACAAACAATTGACTGTGGTGGCCCATAATGAGCCGGGCCAGCGGGGCAGAAAATTAAGCGATTCCCGGGACAAAATGATCGGGTCCATGATGGGAACCGCTTTCCCGGAAGTAAAAACGGCAGCGCCGAAGCCGGTCAGAATTTTCTGGCCTGAGAAGGATCGAAGTGATATTTCCGTTCTTGAGGTGGTTGTTCCCGTATACAGCGGTTCACGACTCTGGGGTGTTCTGCGCTGCGGATTTTCACTGCATACCTTGAATAAGGCCATCAGTGCGGCGGAAAGAGAATGGGCCGGGCAGATGGTCCGTATAAAAGTGTATGTTATTGCGGCCCTCTGTGTTTTTCTGCTGGCAGCTTTTTTGGCCGCCATCGTGTTGACGGGTTCATTCGTTCGTGACACGCGGGCCCTGCATGACGCGGTGCAACTGGTCGCAAACGGCGATCTCAATCAAGAGATTCTGCTCTCCGGACTCGGTTGTAAGGAATTTTCCGGGCTGGCCGCATCGTTTAACACCATGACGGAAAGGTTGCGGCAAACCAGGGAAAAATTGGACGAATATTCACGGTCCCTGGAAGACAAGGTCGCCGAACGAACCAGAGCCTTGAAAGAGGCGCAGTATATCCTTCTCAAGCAGGCGCATGAAGCGGGTATGGTCGAAATGGCGGTGGGGGTGCTTCATAATATCGGAAATGCCATTACCCCGGTCAAGGTTGTCTCATCGGTTCTCCTCAAAAATATTGAGGAAAGTCCGCTTAAAACAAAGCTTGCTCCATCCCTTCTTCCCCTGAAACAATACCTGCAGGAGAGTACGGAAGTTCCTGACCGGGACAAAAAACGACTCCTCAGGATTCTGGAGATACTGCCGGCTGGGATTGCCGAGGAGTATGAATCAATTGTCGAAGAGTTGAAAAAAATCCGTGTAAAACATGATCATATCGAAAATATTATTGCCCTGCAGATGCGTTATGCCCGGCTTGCCGACACGATCGAACTGGTGAATATCAACAGTGTCGCTCGCGACGCTCTCAATATGCTGGCCGATACCATAAAAAAACGCGATGTGCAGGTGGATACGGATTTTACCGAGGTGCCGCTGGTCCGCATCGAGGAAACGAAATTGCTTCAGGTGTTTGTGAATTTGATAAAAAACGGGTATGAGGCAATGGATAATTCGGAAAACAGGGAACGAAAACTCATGATCCAAAGCAGTTTGGAGAAGGGAGCGCAAGCCATGGTTCGGCTCTCGGTTGCCGATACCGGATGCGGATTTTCCGAAGAAGAGAAAAGGAAATTTTTTACTTTTGGTTACACGACCAAAAATTCGGGATCGGGGTTTGGTTTACACACCTGCGCCAACTATCTGAAGGCAAATAACGGCTCCATAGAGGCCTCCAGTAAAGGTCCCGGCCGGGGAGCCGTCTTTGTTGTTCGTCTGCCGGCATGGGATGGGGAAGAACAAGTTCGGCGAACCGGCTCGAATTCTGAGGCCCGCGGGACCGAAAAGTCGATGGATTTATAAAAGAACAAACCTGCCGGGTTCATCACCGCATGCTGCAGAACATACTGAAACGGATATAGCTCATGGAAAAAAGACGGATTCTGATTATCGACGATGATAAGGACATCTGGGCGGCCTATCAGATGGTTCTTGATCCCATGAGAAAGCGGGACGGCGCCATTGAGGAGATGAAACGGATTTTCGGCGGCGAATCGGACGATTTGGACTCCCCGGATTTTGCACTTGTTTTTGCCTCTCAGGGCCAGGATGGGTTTCAACTTGCCCGTGATGCAAAGATTGCGGGCGAACCCTTTGCCCTGGCATTTATTGATGTACGCATGCCCCCGGGGTGGGACGGGTTGGAAACTGCGGTTTGCATTCGGGAAATCGATAAGGATATAGAAATTATTATCGTTACCGCCTATTCGGATCATTCCTGTGAAGATATTGTCAGGGCTGTGGGAACACCTTCCAAGCTTCTTTTTTTTCGCAAGCCTTTTGATCCTGAGGAACTGAAGCAGGTTGCCTATTCCTTGAGTGACAAATGGCTCCTGGCTCGACAGGAAGAACGGCAGCGGCAGGAATTACAGGGCATATTGCACACCAGTCCGGCGGCTATCTTTGTTCTGGACGAAAACAACACGATCATAACGTGGAACCCCGCCGCCGAACGAATTACCGGCATGCCGGCGGAAAAAGTCATGGGCGGCCCCTGTGTGTTTCGGGAAATTTCCGAAAATCCTCAATGCCGATCATGTACAAGGGAATGTTGTTTTTTTGATAAGAGTGAAAAAAGCAAGGAAATCGTCATCAGGGATCGGGACGGAAACAGGAAAATACTGGCGGTGAATATGGCACGGGGGCTGAATGAGGGCAAGAAAACAGGCAAGCTGATCGGCAGCTTCTGGGATCTGACTTCAATTCGAGAGACGGAATCAGCTCTTGTTGCTTCGGAGCACCGTTTTCGCTCCCTGGTTGAAACAACCAGGGATTGGGTATGGGAGGTTGATTCACGGGGTGATTTAACCTACTGCTCACCTGTTTGTCTGGAAATTTACGGTTATCTGCCTGAAGAACTGCGGGGCAAAAACTATGTTGACGCCCTGCATGATGAACATGAAAGCGCCAAGATGAAAAAAATTTTTCTGGACTGTCTGCACGGGGCGCGCAACTGCCAGTCCCATGAACACCGGTGCCGTAAAAAAAATGGAGGATACATTTTCATTGAAACAAGCGGCACACCGGTATTTGATAGTGAGAGGCGGCTGATCGGTTACCGGGGAATCGACCGCGACATCTCCAAGAGAAAGGCGGGTGAGGAGGAACGGCGTCTTCTGGAAGAGAGATACCGCCAAGCCCAGAAACTTGAAGCGCTGGGAACGTTGTCCGGTGGGATCGCCCATGACATGAATAATATTCTCACCCCGATTATGGGCTATTGTTCCCTGGGAAAGCTGAAGATCGGCAAGGAACATTTTTTTTATCAACAGCTGGAAGCCATTGAAAACTGTGCCCTAAGGGCTGCTGAACTGATTCGCCGCATTATGGGTTTTTGCCGCAAGCAGGAGATGAATATCCGTCCTTTGCAACTGAACGTAATGATCCAAGAACTGGCGAAAATGTTGGGAAGGTTGATTCGGGAAGATATCCGGCTCGAAATCCAGCTTGCCGATGATCTGTGGTTTGTCGAAGCGGATCGCAGCCAGATGGAACAGATTCTCATAAATTTAGTGGTGAATGCCCGTGATGCCATGAATGAACCGGGACAACTGGTCATCCGGACCGACATGCGGACCGTTGAACCGAAAACGCTGTACGATGTTGATCTCAGAGAAATAAGCGGTGAATATGTCGTGCTGAGCGTCAGCGATCAGGGCAGCGGAATAGACCAGCATACGCTGGAGATGATCTTCGATCCGTTTTTTACCACCAAGGAGGCCGGCAAGGGCACCGGCCTGGGGCTTTCCAACGTCCACGGCATCGTGGCGAGCCACAATGGCCGCATCTTGGTCGATTCCGAACCGGGAAGGGGAAGCACTTTTCATATCTTTTTGCCCAGAAGTCATCCCGAATTGGTTGAGGCGGATAGTGACTCTCCGGCTGAGACCTGGATGGCAGGCGGGCGGGAAACCATTCTGCTGGTTGAAGACGACCTGGAAGTGTTGCAGGTGCTGGCCGCATCGCTCTCCGAGGCCGGTTATCATGTTTTGACCGCAGGCGACGGAAACGCCGCCTTAACAATTTTTGAGGAGAGAAAGGGCGAGATCGACCTTCTGGCCACAGACCTTATCATGCCCGTAATGGGTGGCAAGGTGTTGAGCAAAATGATTCGACTTCATGCCCCCTGGCTCCCAATCCTCTATATGACCGGACATTCTTTTGACATTGATACGGATGAACTGAAAAATATCAGCGATACGATGTTGATGCAAAAGCCGTTCAGTCTCGAACAATTTTCCCGCACTGTTCGTACCCTGCTCGACTCACAGAAGCGAAATTCATAAGCCGGAGCTTGGGCCGGAGGGAATCTTGGAATCGTTTTCCGTTCGACGGGGGCGGCTGGACAATGGTTGTCGCGCCTGATCGCTTATATGACCGGAATTCTCCACCGGGGATCTCGGTGTGCTCAGAACGGAGGACTCGGAAAAAACTTGACTGAATTTAACACGGGTGTATATTTCCGCCTTTTTTGCCATCGCAAAAAGGGCCGATCCGTCGACCGCAGATGGAAGCGATTGGCCTGCGGGGCAAAGTGATTATAAGAGGCTGGGAAAATAAAATGATACGATAACGCACCTGATTCAGGTATGTTACATTTTGTCGATCAGTGAGAAAAGAGGGTGTGTCCATGTCGCTGTTACAGGGAACCGAAATTATTTATGAATGTTCTCGCCCGGCCGAAAGTCTCCAGTCCGGCGTCAACATCGTCGGCGCGGGCTTTGACGGGACCGCCTGCTTTCGGAAAGGTGCTGCCGCGGGTCCGGATGCCATCAGACGGGTGTCGGCGGATATTGAAAGCTACTCTCCATACCTTGATCGTGATCTTACCGACGTGGTTTTTTATGATCTCGGGAATATCAATGTCGGCAACAGCGGTGATGCGGGGCACGACTGGCAGGTTTTTCATGAGGCCTTTTTGCGGCTGCTCGAACCAGCTGATTTTGTCGGTGGGGGGGCAAAGCTGCTGACCCTGGGAGGTGAGCATTCGGTGTCCTACCCGGGTATTGCACAATATCTTGCCTCATTCCCCGATCTTCTGCTCCTCCATCTTGATGCCCATGCCGACCTGCGTGACGGGTACGAAGGCTATCATTTCTCACATGCCTCGGTGATCAGAAGATGCCTCGATCATTTCGGGGCCGGGCATCAACTTGCCCAGTTCGGGATTCGTTCCGGAACCAGGGAGGAATTTCAGTGGATGCGGGAAAACAAGACCCTGCAGCGGAGTCTGCAGCAATTTTTGTCATTCCTGCAACAGGTGCCGAAAGAACGCCCCGTTTATCTGACCCTTGACCTCGATTTTTTCGACCCCGCTTTTCTGCCGGGAACAGGCACTCCCGAGGCGGGCGGTGAGGATTTTCATTCTTTTGTCAGTATCATCAAATTGTTAAGCGAGAAGAATCTGGTGGGGGGCGATGTGGTGGAGCTGGCCCCGGTTATTGATCCCACCGGCAACAGCGATGTCTTGGCCGCCAAGGTGGTCAGGGAACTCATTCTGGCCTTGCATGGGGAGGGAGTCCATGGTGGATAAACGAAAAATCATCAATGCAAACGCGGAACTCTATAATGTGTCGCGCTGGGGGAACGGTTTTTTTGCCATCAATGAAAGCGGTCATCTCTGTGTGCTGCCGGAAAAAAGGGATGACGGGCCGGCCATTGACATTCATGAAGTGATTGATGAAATAAAAAGTCAGGATATCCCGTTTCCCACTGTCATCCGTTTTCATGATATTCTCCGCTCCCAGGTGCGCCTGCTCAACCTGACATTCCAGGAGGCCATGGAGGAAAGCGGTTACCAGGGACGCTTTGTCGGCGTGTACCCCATCAAGGTGAACCAGACCCGCGAGGTGGTGGAGGAAATCATCGATGCCGGCGATCCCTTTGATTACGGGCTGGAGGCCGGATCCAAATCCGAACTGATGGCAGCCCTTGCCTTGAATGAAAACAGGAATGCCCTCACCGTGCTGAACGGCTATAAGGACGAAGAATATATCCGGCTGGCGCTCCTCGGCAGGAAGCTTGACCGGAAAGTCATTATCGTGGTGGAGAATTTCTCCGAGTTTGAGATGATCATCAGGCTTTCGGATGAGATGAATGTTTCTCCTCTTATCGGCATACGGGCCAAGCTGTCGGTGCAGGGGACAGGCCGCTGGGCCGGATCCAGCGGCGATCGGGCCAAATTCGGTCTTACCAGCAGCGAGATTTTAAGTGGGATCGACCTGCTCAGGCGACACAACATGACCGATTGTCTGACGCTGCTTCATTTTCATGTGGGCAGCCAGATTCCCGACATCAGGGTTCTCAAGGAGGCGGTCAACGAGGCTGGTCGCATTTACGCCGATCTGGTGCTGTCAGGGCTCAATATCGAATATTTTGACGTGGGCGGTGGTCTGGGCGTGGATTACGACGGTTCGCGTTCGCCTACCAATTCCTCTCGGAACTATACCCTGCAGGAATATGCCGCGGATATCATTGCCGTATTGCAGCAGATCTGTGAACAGGTCAATATCCACCATCCCAACATTGTCAGTGAGAGCGGTCGTTACGTCACCGCTCACCACTCCTGCGTCATCACCAATGTGGTCAATATCATCCACCAGATCAGCGAGTCCTTTAATACCGATAAAAGCGCCGGAGAACATATTCTGGTGGGGAACATGCGGGAGTCGGCCGGTGACCTGACCATGGAGAATTATCAGGAGATCTACAACGATGTCCAGCAGATCAAGCTTGATTCGATCCAGGCCTTCAAGCTGGGCGTCATTTCTCTTGAAGAGCGGGCCAAGATAGAAACCATTTACTGGAAGATCATCGGCCAGATTCGCGACGTCCTGAAGCGGGCTGATTTCGTCCCCAAGGAGCTGCAGCAGATCGACGAGCTGCGCGCCAGTCAGTATCTCTGCAATTTTTCCGTTTTCCAGTCGGCGGCCGATACCTGGGCCATCAACCAGCTGCTGCCGATCATGCCGGTGATGCGGCTCGACGAAACACCGGCCGAGAGATGTTCCATTGCCGATATTACCTGTGATTCGGACGGAAAGATCGATAAATTCATTGCCAAGAACGGCTATGACCAGAGCCTGCTGCTCCACGACCTGAAAAAAGAGGAAGATTATTTTATCGGTCTTTTTCTCACCGGCGCCTACCAGGACGTTATGGGCGACATGCATAACCTTTTCGGCAGGTTGAATGAGGTGCATGTCTATTGTGATGATGATGATCCATCTGATTTTTATATTGAAGAGGTGATCAAAGGGGCATCGGCCCAGAATGTGCTCTCCACCATGCAGTACAGTCCGGAGATCATGGCCAGGAGCATCAAGAGAAAAATTGACCGCCAGGTGCATCGCGGCGCCATCCTGCCCAGGGAGGGGGTCAAGCTGATCGATTTTTACGAGAGCTGTCTGGAAGGGTATACTTACCTGAAGTTTTAGGAGTCAGGAGTCAGGAGTCAGAAGGAAGCCGTTCGAACCTTTGAACGTTTCATCAAGACTTCTCTCGCCCACAAAAAAGAGAAGGAGTTTGCCATGTCACGAGTACTGATCATAGGCGCCGGCGGAGTCGGTTCGGTTGTTGTCCATAAATGCTGCCAGGTGCCGGAGGTCTTTTCCGATATCATGCTGGCCTCGCGCACCAGGGAAAAATGTGACGCCATTGCCGCGCAGCTTACCCGGCCGATAAAAACTGCCCGGGTGGATGCCGACAACGTTCAGGAACTGGTGGCCCTGATGCGTGATTTCAAGCCGGAACTGTGCATCAATGTCGCGTTGCCCTATCAGGACCTGACCATCATGGATGCCTGTCTTGAATGCGGGGTTCATTATCTCGACACCGCCAACTATGAACCCCTTGATGAAGCCAAGTTCGAGTATAAATGGCAGTGGGCCTATCAGGAGAAATTCAAAAAAGCCGGACTGATGGCGCTCCTCGGTTCCGGTTTTGATCCCGGCGTCACCAATGTTTATACCGCCTGGGCTTTGAAGCATCATTTTGACGAAATTGACGAGCTTGACATCATTGACTGTAACGCCGGCGACCATGGCCGGCCCTTTGCCACCAATTTCAATCCGGAAATCAATATCCGCGAGGTGACCGCCCCGGCCCGGCACTGGGAAAACGGCGACTGGCGCGAGACCCCGGCCCTGTCGACCGCCAAGGAGTTTGATTTTCCGGAGGGAATCGGTCCACGCAAGATTTATCTCATGTACCATGAAGAGCTTGAGTCCCTGGTCAAACATATTCCCGGCATGAAAAAGGCCCGCTTCTGGATGACCTTTTCCGATAACTATCTGCGCCATCTGGAGGTGCTGCAGAACGTCGGCATGACCAGCATCGAGCCCATTGAATATCAGGGCCGGCAGATCGTTCCCCTCCAGTTCCTCAAGGCGGTGCTGCCTGATCCCGGTTCGCTTGGCCCGCTGACCAAGGGCAGGACCTGCATCGGTTGCCTGATCAAGGGGCGAAAAGACGGCAAGGAAAAAACCTATTATGTCTATAATATCTGCGATCACGCCAAATGCTACGAGGAAGTAGGTTCCCAGGCCGTTTCCTACACCACCGGCGTTCCTGCCATGATCGGCGCCATGATGATGCTGACCGGCGCCTGGCGCGGGGAAGGGGTTTTCAACATGGAGCAGCTTGATCCGGATCCTTTCATGGAGAAACTCAACATCCACGGGCTGCCATGGACCGAAGTTATCTTGTAAATTTCGATCTGAATCGTGTGCCAAGCCCCTCCTTTGTCGTTGACCAGGGGGCGCTGGAGCGGAATCTGCGCATACTGGACTCGGTGCAGAAACGCACGGGTTGCAGCATTCTGCTTGCGCTCAAGGGTTTTGCCATGTTCCGGACTTTTCCGCTCATCCGGGAATATCTCAAGGGGGTATGCGCCAGCTCACCCCATGAGGCGCGGCTTGGCCGCGAGGAGTTCAAAGGCGAGGTGCACGGACATGGTCCGGCTTTCAGCGATGCGGATATGGCCGAGATGCTCGACCTGTGTGATCATATTGTTTTGAACAGTTTTAATCAGTGGGAGCGATTCCAGCCGCTGATCAAGAGCAGCCCGCATCACCCGAGCTTCGGCCTGCGGGTCAATCCGCGCCATTCGGAAACCGATGTGGCCATTTATGATCCGTGTGCTCCTGGTTCACGGCTTGGCATCACCCGGGAGCAGTTTGAGGGGAAGTCGCTTGCCGGCATTACCGGGCTGCATCTGCATACCCTGTGTGAAAAGGGATCAGACGCCCTGGCCCGGACCGCCCGCGTTTTTGAAGAACAGTTCAAGGATATGCTGCCGTCTATGCAATGGCTCAATCTGGGGGGCGGCCATCATATCACCAAGCCGGACTATGACATTGATCTGCTCTGTGAAGTCATCGATCATTTCAAGAAGACCTATGATCTGACCATCTATCTTGAGCCGGGGGAGGCAATCGCCATCC
Source organism: Pseudomonadota bacterium (assembly GCA_043809085.1). Lineage (GTDB taxonomy): Bacteria > Desulfobacterota > Desulfobulbia > Desulfobulbales > SURF-16 > DB1. The sequence continues at coordinate 203,694 of JAZDEG010000034.1, forward strand.
ATACCGGGGCGCTTGTCACCACCGTGCTTGATATCATGGAAAACGACGGACCCATCGCCATACTGGATACATCTGTTTCCTGCCATATGCCTGATGTGCTTGAGATGCCCTACCGTCCGGATATCAGGGGAGCCGGCCAGCCCGGTGAATTTCCCCACACCTACCGTCTGGGCGGGGTATCGTGTCTGGCCGGAGATGTCCTGGGCCTCTACTCCTTTCCCCGGCCCCTGCAGGTTGGGGACCGGCTCATTCTGGAAGACATGAGCCATTACACCATGGTCAAGACCACGACTTTCAACGGAGTGAGGCTGCCGTCCATCGTCCTCTATGATCCTGCTTCCGACTCGGTTGAGATCGTTCGCCGGTTCGGTTACGAGGATTATAAGGCGCGGCTTTCGTAATAATGAGTGGAAGAGACCGGACGATCTAACGCTACAGCTTGTCCAGAACCAGTCTGCCCGCATTTTCAAGTTTTTGCCGATTGCCGTCCCGGTCGGGATTGCCGACCCCGATGGTGATGTAATAGTCACCCGCCAGCATATGCAAGCCCCCGGTGCCGATGAACGCCTCGTCGCCGAAACCGGCGAGATCAACCCGGCCTTCGGCCAGCATCGTTTTTGTCTCGCTGAAAATCGTTTTCGGGTTTTGCCCTGCCTGTCGGACTTTGTCCGGCATGAAATCAGGCTGCTGGATCGTGATCTGCAGAAATTTCATGGAGTCGGGGTTGGCTGCCTCAAAGAAGCATTTTTTTAATCCAACCACCTGCTGTTCTCCGTACTGCCCCTCCTTCACCGGTTCTCCGATAATCGATTCGGCTTCCGCTCCTGTGATGAGCCGGCATGGTTCAAGAAGACTTTTTCGGGCAGCATGGCCATTTGTCGCCTGGACTGTCTGCTGTTTTTTTTCACCTGTTTCCCCGGCCTGCTCGCCTCCTCCGCCGCATCCTGTCAAAAAGAGCAGGAGAATCAACAGAGCAGCCAAGGGGAATCGTTTTTTTATCATCTCTTTTTTCCCATTTTAATAACGGTGCATACCTTCCCAGAGTCCTGTGAAAAAGCTGCGGGCGTTCGTGCCGAGGGATTTGGTCCGGTACCCCCCTTCCTGGACGACCAGGGTCGGCAGACGCTTGCGGCCGATCAGAAGCCCGTTCTGGTAAAAATCCTTTGCTTCCAGCGCCCATGTGCCGGTGGGGTCGTTTTTGGCGGGGTCATAGCCCAGGGCAATAATAAGAAAGCGGGGAGAAAACGAATGGATCCGTTTCAGGGCGCGTTCCAGGACATGGCGATATCCCGCTCCGTCCAGTTTTTCCGGCATGGGGTAGTTCTTGTTGCACTTGTAGCCGGGTCCTTCTCCCTCCTCATCACCAAAACCGACAAAGTAGGGGTAGGCAAAACTCGGGTGGCCATGGATGGAGACGGTCAGCACGTCCCCCCGGTCATAGAAAATATCCTGGGTGCCGTTGCCGTGATGGTAGTCGACGTCAAGTATCGCCACCTTGCCGTGTCGGCTGAGAAAATTTGCAGCAATGGCGGACGAATTGAAGTAGCAGAAGCCGCCGAATACTTTTCTTTCCGCGTGGTGGCCCGGCGGACGGACCAGGGCATAGGCGAGCCGGTACCCTTCAAAGAGGAGGCTCGCGCTGGTCAGGGCGCAGTCCACCGCCCCCTTGGCCGCCACGTAGGCATTACGGTTCAGTGGAGTAAAGGTGTCGATGCAGTAGTAGCCTGCCCGTACCGGCAGTTCCTTGGGCGGGCGGGTGGCGTTACGGATGGGGAAAACATAGGGGTAGACGGATTTGCCCGGCTCTACGTGGGTACACACCCTCTTCAGATACTCGACGAATTTGGAGTCATGGACCTGTTTGATATGGCTTTCCGGAAAATGACGGGCCGGCAGCCGTTCAAAAAAGCCTGTTTGTTCAATGCCTTTGAGGATGGAGCGGATACGAACCGGCGCTTCAACATATCCCCGTTCGTGGACATGGTGGATGTCATGCTTGTCATTGACCACCAGGGCAATGCGTTGTTCCAGCGAAAAGACGGTTTTAACCATTTCGGCATCGGGCGCTATGTAACGGGCTGGCCGGAGGCGGATCGGATCGTGCTTGAATGATTGAACCACCATGTCAATGTAGCCTTCCGGGCAGGCTTTGCCGTATTTTCTGGTCAGAATGGCCCGGACAATTTTACGGGCGTCCTCTTGCGAAGGGAGTTTTTTCATGCCGATCCGGTCAAAAACAAGATAGGGCGGACAATCGTCTCCTTCTTTCAGCGGGGTTTCATAGGCGGTGCCGAAGATGGGCACTGCGCCGTAACGTTCGTAAAAGCGCAGTCTCGACTTGTTTTGTTTAAGCGTTTCCTTGTCGCGGCACAGTTTCTGGTCGTCGGGCAGACACTCCATGAAGATACCGCAGACCTTGAGGTTTTTCGCCTCGTCCCGCACTTTTTCATACAGGGCGCCGCCGATGCCGCCGGCATTTTTTGTCGGTTGCACCGAGAGAAAATCAAGATAGCTGAAATTGAGATCCGGTGCATAGTTGACCAGGGCAAAACCTTTCACCCGGTGACGCTGGTCGTCCGCCACAAAGAGAAGGGTACGGAACTGATACTTGAGGGGATTAACCAGTTTGGCCGGGAGACTGTCGATTTCCTTGCGGTTAAGCCCTGAGAACTGCTTGCCCAGAATGTCCTGAACCTGGGCAATGGCGTCCTGGTCAATGGGCAGGGTGTTGTCATAAACCCGTCGGATGCGAAACATGTCAGATATCCTTGCAGTAAACTACTTTATCATCACCTGCCCGGTAAAAATCCGGGAGCACGCAGGCAACTCTGTAACCGTTCCGTTCGTAAAAGGAGCGGGCCCGGGCATAACCGCTGGTGCCGGAAGTATCCACATAAACGCGGGCGCCTCGCCCGAGTCTTTCTTCCATGGCCCCCATGAGCAGCGTGCCGACCCCCGTGCGGGAAAGTTCGGGAGCAACGGCTATCCAGTAGAGATCCCAGCGTTTCACCGTAATCGGGATTTCTCCGTAGCAGATAAAGCCGTGCAGGGAATAACTGCTGTCAGTTGCCACCAGGATATGATAGCCGTTTTCTGCCGAGGCGAGACCGTCATGGATAACTTCCATGGCCAGTTCTTTTTCGGCACGGGTGAAATTGGTGATGGTTTCGACCAGGGTGAAAAGCGGGTGCCGATCATCGGAATCGGCGGGACGGACGATTAACATTTTTTTGCTCGCGCATGAAGGAATGTGACGAAATCACGGACAATATCGGTAAAGTGCATTCTGCATTGACCTGCGGCAGCGATGAAACCGGCATCAGGAGTTAAACATGGGTTGGCGTTTGCTTCAAGCACATAGATCTTGCCCAGATCATCCATGCGGAGATCGATTCGACCGTAATCCCGCAGCATGAAGAGTTTGAAAGCGCCGGAGGCCACCTTGCGCAGGTTGCGTTCCAGCAGGGGCGGCAGTTTTTCGGGAAAAATGCGTCTGGTGTTATGATACTCGAAGGCCTGATCGTCCCATTTGGCCCGGTAGCCGACGATTTTCTGCAGTTCTCTGGGGAAAGCGGAAAAATCGATCTCAGCCAGGGGCAGGATATGGGGATGCGGATAGCCGAAGAGCGAGATGTTGAACTCTCGGCCGTCAATGAACTGTTCAAGCAGCAGCGATCCGTATTTCCGGTGGAAAAGCGGCAGTTTTTCCTTGAGTTCCTTTTTCTTGAAGACAATGGAGTCCTGGTCAATGCCGATGCTGGCGTCTTCAAAACGGGGCTTGATGATGGCAGGCAGCCCGAAATCAAGCAGGGCGCCGATGTCGCCCCCGTCATAGACGTGGTAATCGGGTGTGCGGAAGCCGGCGGCGGCAAGCTGTCTTTTGGCCAGCAGTTTGTCGGTGGAAAGCATCAGGGCCAGTGAGCCCGAACCCGTGAACGGCAGACCGAGCAGTTCAAACAGTGCAGCCGGGTGGCCGATCAGGTGTGGATCGTCGTCAACGCTTTCACACAGGTTGAAAATCGCCTCTATTTTTTCTTGCCGGATAATTGTCAGAAATCCATCAACATCACGGTCAAAGGGGACGGCCAGGCAGTCTATCTCAAGCTCCCGCAGGGAGCGCTCCACCGCCTCCACCTGCTGCAGAACGTCCTGGGAAGACTGCCAGTTCGCCGTGCCTGTTGCCGCGGGTCGATTGTAGACAATGGCAATTTTCATGAGGCGTTCAGCCTTTGATCCGCGTAAGCGCGGCGTCGACAATTTCACGTATCAGCTGTTGATAGCTGATGCCGAATTTGGTGGCGATAATGCACAGGTCGGAATGTTCCGGGTGCAGCCCGGCAATGGGGTTGATTTCAATGAAATTGGGGCGGCCGGATTTGTCCGACCGGAGATCCACCCGTCCGGAATCACGGCAGTCAAGCCCCTGCCAGACCTGGAGTGCCACCCGTACCGCTTCCTGCGCCTCGGGGTCATCCACGGCCCGGTATTCAACCACCTCTTCGCAAATCTCCTTGTTGTGATACGAATAGACGTCCGGTTCGGAGTTTGCCAGCAGCACCACTTCGATTACGCCGATGGAGCGGGCTTTGTCGCCGTTGCCGACGATACCAACCGTAAATTCGCGGCCAGGCAGAAAGGTTTCCACCAGAACCGGTTGCCGGTAGGTTTCGAGCAGGTCGCGGCAGACTGTTTCCAGCTGATCCGGAGACGCTATTTTGGAAACCGGGGTCACTCCCTTGCCGGTTCCTTCGGCAACCGGTTTGGCGAAAAGCGGGTAGGGCAGATTAACGGAAGCCGTCTCCTCCACTCTGCGTATCAGGGCGAAATCCGGAGTGGCGATACCGAGATCGCGGATTATCCGTTTGGTGGTCGCCTTGTGCAGGGTGACGCTCATCATCAACGGGTCGGAAAAGGTATAGGGTATGCGGTAGGCTTCGAGCAGGGCCGGCACCACCGCCTCGCGGCCGAAGCCGTAAAGCCCTTCGGCGATATTGAATACAAGGTCCCAGCGCTGACCGGATGCAAGTCTCCTGACCAGATTGTCAAGATTGCCGATGCGATCGGTCTGATGGCCGAGGGCCTGAAGTGCGCCTTCAATGGCGTCGATGGTGTCGGGGCGGTCAAATTCAGCGGTTTCTTCCTCGCCGTAACCTGCGGCAAGATAATCAGCCCGCAGGTCATAGGTCATGCCAATATTCATGATATCCTCAAAGGAATGCGATGTACTGTTTGTGATTTGCGATTAAATGGCGTCTGGGTAACGGTAGATGTTCCCCTCGTAATTCTTGAGGAGAATATCGTTTCCGTCTCGGCCGAGGCATGTTTCCGGAAGCAGGGGGATCTTGCCGCCGCCCCCCGGGGCGTCGATAACATAGGTTGGCACGGCGTAACCCGTGGTGTGGCCGCGCAGGCCCTGGTAAATTTCCAATCCCTTGGCCACGGTGGTTCTGAAGTGGGCGGAGCCGATGATCGGATCACACTGATAGAGGTAGTATGGTTTGACGCGCATGCGCACCATGCCCTGCATGAGTCTTTTCATGGTCGGCACGTCGTCATTGATGCCGGACAGCAGCACCGTCTGGCTGCCCAGCGGGATGCCCGCGTCGGCCAGCCGTTCACACGCTTTTTTCATTTCCCGTGTCTGTTCGGAGGGATGCATGGCATGGATGCTGATCCACACCGGGTGATAGCGGCGGAGCATGCGGGTGAGCGAACCTGTGATGCGCTGGGGCAGAACCGCCGGTGTTTTGGTGCCGATACGGATCATCTCCACATGGCGGATAGCGCGCAGCCGCTTGAGCAGATACTCAAGAGTCTCGTCGGGCAGGGTGAGAGGGTCACCGCCGGACAGCAGTACGTCACGGATTTCACTGTGGTTTTCGATATAGGCAAATGCTTTTTCCCAGCGCTCCTTGCAGGGGGTCTTGTCCTGGGATCTGCCCACCATCCGTGACCGGGTGCAGTAGCGGCAGTAATTGGAACAGAAATCGGTAACCAGGAAGAGCACACGGTCGGGATAACGGTGCACCAGTCCGGGAACCGGAGTATGGCTGTCCTCGCCAAGCGGATCATGGGCCTCGCCGCTTGAAACCAGCAGTTCATTGACCACCGGCACCACCGCCCGTCGGATGGGGTCCTGGGGGTTGTACGGGGAAATAAGGCTCGCGTAATAGGGCGTAATGGCAAAGGGCAGGGTGGCGCTGTGGCGTTGCAGTGCCTGTCGTTCGCTGTCGGTGAGCTCTATGATTTTTTCCAGTTGTTCAGTCGTGGTGATGCGGTTGCGCATCTGCCAGCGCCAGTCATTCCATTCGGCAGTTGTCGTTGCGGGAAAGTGTCGGTTGCGGAAGGCTTTGGCGCGGGAAATGGCGGGAAATCGTGCCGGAACGGCGGCGGAAAAGGCGGGGGGGCAGTTATTGAGATGGCAACTGCCTGGAGGCTCATCCTGTTCTTCGAGGGGGATAATTTTAAGGGACATTTTTTTCTCCTGAGGAAAAAAGTTTTCTTAATTTTTGTTGCAAAATGAACGTTTAAAAAACGATAAAAAAAGTGCTTAAAATAAAAGGCATGCGCCTATTATATTCCGTCATGTTAAAAGTCAACATAATATTAAAGATGCTCCTAAAAAAATGATTTTTTGATCGCTTGCGTGATTGGTGAATCAGAATAGAAATCTGTTATCTTGTTGATATTGCGCTGTTGTTTTTGGAGACGGGGGAATGGGCGGGAGATGTTCCTGGTTGATGGATCGGCAGGCTGTTCAGGGTTGTTTTTTTGCAATCACGTGCAGGAGTTTTTTTGTCCGTGCAGGGGAAAGTCTCGATCGATTTTCTTCTTCGGCAACAGGGTAGATTCCCCATACGGAAATGGAAGTTTCCACCCAGTTGCCGGGCGCATTCAAAGCTTATTTGCGGGCACGTCTTATTCTTCGACAGGGATCCCCTGTTTTTTCAAGTCCTGCAGGACTTTTTTGACCTGTTCCTCATTGCAGTCGTCGATGTGATAGACATTTTTCATGCCGTCGACAAAGTGGATAATGAAATGGCCCTTGTCATCCACGCTTGCCTTGCGGATATGATCCTTGTCGAGCCATGGCTTTAATTCCCCCATAAAATCGTTCAAGCTGCAGCTTTTCATGTGTAACCCTCCAAATGAAGTGAAGATGTCTGTGGCGGTTTTTGTAAGCTTTTCTTCTACCATAAGCATTTTGACAGAAGTTTTTTAGGGTTTTTCGACGGCTCGGAAAAAGAAACCAGCAAACGAAAGAAGAAAATGCCAAAATGTCCGGGACAAAGAGTCTTCCGGTTTCACAGGACTTTCACTTGCTGAGCCGCCCTTTTTATCTTATCATCTCATTTGTCCGCATTCAAGCCGGGCGGTTGGCCTGACAAAAAATATTCCTTACCAGACACAGACACCATGAGAAATTTCCTTGAGTGGCGGGTTATCCTTGATATAGCCCTGATTACTCTTCTCCTTTATTCATTCTATCGCACTCTCCGCGCCACGGGAACATGGAAGATAGCCCTCGGCCTTACCTTTGCCGCCGGAATTTCCCTTGTGGCCCGTCTCCTCGGGCTCCAGGGTTTTGAGTGGATTTTCTCAAACTTCAGCCAGATTGCCGTTGTCGCCTTGCTCATCATTTTTCAACCGGAGATACGGCGAATTCTTGAACGCTCCTTTTCTTTCGGTCATTCCCGCAGCATCGGCATTGAAATACAGACAGAAGAGATCATTGACCAGGTGCTTTTTGATCTGGCGGAAAGAAGATGGGGTGCGTTGCTTGTCTTTCAGGGAGACGTGCCGTTACAACAATGGGTGACGGAAGGTGTCCGGATTGAAGCGATCCCCGGCGGCCAGCTGTTACTGAGCCTTTTTGACCCCACTTCCCCCGGCCATGACGGCGCGGCGATTATCGCAGGCGAGCGGATCAGTCGTTTCGGCGTTCATCTTCCCCTTTCCAGGACCAATCGTCTGTCAAAGGATCTCGGCACCAGGCATCATGCGGCCATGGGACTTGCAGAAAAGACGGACGCGCTTGTTTTTGCCGTCAGCGAGGAGCGCGGGGTAGTCACCGCTTTTCTTGACGGCGAAATGAGGAAGATGAAGTCCAGAGGCGATGCGGCAAAACTCATTCATGAGCATAATCAGCGGTTTGACACATTTTCCGGAGGCGCTGTCTGGAAAAAGAAAAATACCTTGTTGACCTTTGTTGAAATAGGGGTCAGCTTTTCCCTGGCCGTGCTGCTCTGGCTCACCCTGATTCAATCGGGAACCGAGATACGGGAGATGCTTTTCACCGTACCCATCGAGTACAACAAGGCGGCAAAAAACATTGAAGTGATCGGCAAGCAGGAAGAGGTGAAACTGCTCATGGAGGGCCCCTTGGCCACCCTGCGTTCCATTGATCCGTACCAGTTACGGGTTCAGGTCGATCTGGCGAGTCTCGGGCCCGGCCGCCACCAGATAGATCTTTCCGATGCCAACATTGTCGTGCCAAACAAACTCCGGTTGATTGACATCCAGCCGCAGAATTTCAAAGTGCAACTGAAACAGGTTGTGGCGCGCAACATCTCCATTACCCCCCAGTTTGTCGGCACTCTTCCCGCCGGGTACCGCATCAACCGCATGGAAATCACACCGGCAACGATTACGGTGGAAAACGCGGGGCACATCGACACTCTGACGACTACTCCTATTTACCTGAGTGGACTGGGAGAAAACGCGACGGTGCAGTGCAGGATTGTTGTGCCGGAGACATTGCAGAGCCAGGAGAAAAAGTGGCCGGAAGTTGCCGTCAAGCTGACCATTGTCAAAGAGAAAAAATAGCGCCGGTTTTGTGGTGTTGTGACAAAAATGATGCAGGAGGAAATTTTTTCATGAAGCGACCGCCTCTTCTTACCGAAGACGGATATCTTATCCTTGACCAGAATGCAGAACCGACCATCGATGAGGAACTCGGGGTCCCGAAACTGACCGGTTTCATGCGCCTTGAGGACACCAGCGACACGTTGCGCGGGGTGCTGAGTGATCTGGAGAGCGAGGGGCGGCTCCGGGAGCGGTGCTGTCTGATCGGTCGCAGCGGCCACTCGCAGATCGGGCTTGACGTCGATTTCGGGAGAGGAGGGGTGCAGATAGACACGCGCCGGAGACGGATAGATCTGCCTGTGCAACTCATGTCGCTTAATTCCCATATTCCCGACATGCTTTTTTCCGAAATCAGAACCATTGTCGACAGCAACCTTCGACTGACGATCGGCAGGCTTTTTATTCCCATGGAAACCCCGCTGTCAGGACAGGAAATAGCCGAGGCCCGGGAAAGGCATCAGTTGTTGCTGCCTCCCGGGGCGAGGGTCGATGAAAAGGGGGTGGTGACCCTTCCCCTGGAAAATATCAGTTACCTGCTTTCCACCACCATTCTCACGGCGGGACAGAACGCCCAGCTTGTCCTCCGCCAGTCCAAGGAAGGATTGGGGCTTATCCAGTATCCTTCACGGGGCGGGCTGCCGGAAATACTGGAAGGGGGGGATTTTTTCTGTGGCGCCATCCGCATTTCCCTGGGGCCTTACAACGCCCTCATCGAACGGGAACTGAGCGAACCCGGGGTTTTCCATCTGGCCGCCCGGCTGCTTGATGCAGTGCGCACCAGCGGTCTCAATGTTCCCCGGCAGGTTGAAATTTTCAACGGCAGCGACAGGGAAGTCGCCACGGAGAATCTTTTTCTCCGGCTGCGTCTTTTCCCCGCCGACCATGCAATCGCCAAGGTGGCCGCCAGGGTGCTGACCTCCAGTCGGGCCGAGAAAATCATGCAGCAGGGGGTTGATTTTGCCGATGCCACCAATATTTTCGATCTGGATGTCTGTGACGTCCTCTTTGACGGCGTCAGTTCCGACCCGAACGAACGCGGCATTTACGGCCGTATCCTCACCCGCAGCAGATGCATCGACATCCAGAGAGAGATGCTGGAAAGCGAGTGGCATGAAAACGCCCAGAACAGGATCGTCTATGAGGTCATTCGGGGCACCATAACTTCAGGCGTGCATCGAGGCCAGCAAATCAGTCCCGACCTGCGCGGGTTTGTTGAAAGTCTTGAACTTGTGGGTGGCGGACAGAACCTGCACAAGGTTTTTGTGACCAATGAATTTCCCGTTACCGATACCCTGCGGGTGCTGAAACGCAATAATGTCGGCGTGTTTCTCGGCCGCAGCATCAGGTGCCGGGAAACGTCGGCCGTGGGGAACCATTGTTCCGTTCAGTCCGGCGGCAATATCTATTTCGGCCAGACCACCTATGAAAACTTCTGTGACCTTTCCATCCGGGAAGGCGCCCGCTTTTATATGATTTTCGGAGAAGGCGAGGCCCGCCATGTGCGGGAATTCCACCGCGGCTTCTGGATGACAAGGGAGGGGAAGGAGGAAATGGCCGATGTGCATACCATGATCGCCATGTTCGGCTCCCATGTGGAAGGGACGGATGCGGTGTTGACGGAACAGATCCATCGGTTTTTTCAGCAGCTTTCCACTGTGCCTGAAATTGACGGCAAGTTTGCCGTCTGTCACGGCAGCGGACCGGGGGTGATGCGGATTGCCGACGATGCGGCGGCAGAACAGGGCATCCTGCGTATCGGCATCGGGATTGACAGCGAGAAAATAGGCCAGCAGGCCAACCTGCGGCCGTCGGTTCTGCTCAATTTCAACAACTCGGCCCGGCACATGCGGCAGAATATTCTTGACCGCACCTCGCTTTTCAAAATCTACAACATCGGCGGCATGGGCACCTTTGAGGAACTGCTGATCGCCATCACCAATCTCAAACTCTTTGAAAGCCTGCCCGCGCCCCATATCTTTGTCGATCCTTTCGGGCTCGGCGAAAACGGCGCCCATCTCTGGGAGTCCACCCTGGCACAACTGAAAACCGCGTCCAGCCGGAAAACCATCGGCAGCCATACCGTGCGGCTGGCACCGGTCTGGGTTCCGAATTTCTGTCATGTGGTGCGGGACTATGACGGGGTGCTGGCGATCATTGCTGATTTTGCCCGTGATCCCGTCGCTTACTGGGAAAAGGCGGGCATTCCGGATAGCGACCTTCTGCTGGCTTTTGATAATGCCATCCGGGCCGGGGTGATTATTCCTCCCTACATGCAGGCGGCAATATCCAGGAAGGGCTTTCTGGCCGCAAAATCAGAGTAGCCGTCCTGTTCCTGTGTGACGATATCCTTTCAGTCCAGAGGACTCTTGACGCCGGTAATGTTTTTTCCGGCGACATGGGTGTAGATCATGGTGGTTTGTACGTTTTTGTGGCCCAGAAGCTCCTGAAGGGTACGGATGTCATACCCTTTCTCCAGCAGATGGGTGGCAAAACTGTGGCGTCTTGTCAGTAAAGAGCGCGGATCAACCGAAAGGCTTTTTGCCGGAAAAACCCAATGCCATGCCCATTCCTTTCCCGCATTCGGGTATTTACGTTCAAGGGCATCAGGCAGATAGACTCCGTTAATATTGTCTTTCCTGTCTTTTTCATACATTTCCCGAACTGTTGCCAAGTGCTGCTGCAGATTGTTCTTCACGCTTTCCGGCAGAACCGTGATTCTGTCCTTGTCTCCTTTTCCTGCCCGCACAGTCAAGGCTCCCTGTTCAAAATCGTTATCCTTCACCCGCAGACTCAAGCACTCCTGGAGGCGGAGCCCGCAGCCATATATGAGCTTGGCCATCAAGAGAAAGGTGCCATCCATATGACTGAAAATTCTCAGAATTTCCTGTTTGGACAAAACAACCGGAAACCTTTGGCTTTTCTTTTGTTTCTGCCGGCGATTTGCCCTTGAGGAAAAAAATGAATGATTTGATCCAGTGGAGATACGACCGTTCAGTGCTCAGGGCCCGATGTTTCAAGCGAAGAACCTGAATAGTTTCGCCAATGACGCCGTCCCAGTCCTTGTTTTTTAGCGCTGTTGATGGGGAAACGCTCTGCCGTTGGGTTTGAAAGAAAATGAACAGACGAAGGGCTTCACGGGCTTGTTTTACCTGCCATTCTTCATAATTTTTCCCCATATTTTCCAGAAATACGGCAATTTTTTCCTGAGGAAGAGGGGAATCTTCGGCGAGGTGGGTGAAAGAAAAAAATTTGGTTACCCAATTAAGATAGTATGGAATCTTTTTGGCAGGAATGGTATTTGTTTTTGAAAGGAATTTTTTGAAGTCTTCCATTTTTTCTTTGGAAATCGAAGTGTTGTGGAAACAGGCTTAAAAAATGGCTGGAAATAAACTGATAAAGTTTGCGTGGATGAAGAAAATAGCCACAACCAGGTTAATTTTTTTCCCCAATTAACAACTTTCCGCATAATATTGTCAATTATCAAATAAAACATATTTTTTGGCGAATTTGCAAGGGGCAATGGTCTGTTTTTAGGAAAATTTTGTGTATTGCAAGTGATGAGTTTTGAAAATATATATTCCGCATAATCAATAAGTTCGAATACATAATGAAACCAGATAATATTCAAAAATATATAAGTCTCATGGCAGAGATAAAGCGGAGAACCCTCGTTGTCGATAGTTTCACTCAGGGTAAAACGCATTCTGTTTACAAAGCCACTACTGTAGAAACAATATATTTACAATTTCGAAAAATACTTGAATTGATAGCCATGGGCTCTTTGGTCGCAAACAAGAAAGAGTTTTCAAAAATCCATACAAAGTTTTCCAATTACTGGAATGCAGAAAAAATAATCAATGACATTGAAAAGCTAAATTCAAATTTCTACCCAACACCGATCAAACAAAATCCTTGTGAAGAACCAGAGATAAAAAGCAGGTTTGAAAAAATTCCAGATAGTAAGCATTTGACAAAAAGTGATTTTGTCAGCTTATACAAAAAATGTGGAGCAATTTTGCATGCCGAAAACCCATATGGAAAAAAAATTGATTATGATAGTTACAATTCAATGGCGGTGGTTTGGCGACAAAAAATCCGAAATCTACTAAATGCACATGAGATAAGGTTAATTAACGATGAAAATCTATATCTGATCCAGATGGGAGCGATGGACGCTTCACCATCATATACTGTTTTTGCTCCTGTGGAAAAAACTTAAAATTCGAACAATCTGCTGCACAAGGATTGCCGAAACAGCCCGGCAACCTGTGAGCAAAACGTTGAGCCTGTAGAAAAAGGTAAAATCATTGATAAAACATGGGCAATTCCGGCGATTTTATTGTAATTTTACAGCAGACAATAGGAGGACGACCGCTTAACTTCAGCACAAGGAATTGCAGTGGCCAAATACAAACCTT
>JAZDEG010000035.1:0-95066 GCA_043809085.1 Pseudomonadota bacterium
CATCAAGCAGGCCGGTAAACCTCATGTGACCGTTCGGAAGTTCGTTTGCCATGTCTGTGTCCTCGCTGGTAGATGGTATAATGATTGCTTGATTTAACTTTGAATAACTGTGTAAAATAATTGAATGTCTGAACTGTTTGGCCTAGATGTTCTTAACTTTAGTTAATTTTTACCAAATTATGGTGAAGTATGTCAAGAAGAAAAGTAGTAAATTTTAACTTTAGTAAAGTTTTTGAAAGGGTGAAAATGAAGACTAGTATAGCTAATCTCACCCAACTAGCTGAAGTGATAGAAGTTTCTCCGGCTGCTGTGTCGAAAAATAAAAAAGAAAATATTTTTCCACTCGAGTGGATTTATATAATCGCGCTAAAATTTAACCTAGAGTTAATGTGGTTAATAACGGGTGAAAAAAATTATCAGGAGGGAGAAATAGCCCATGAAAAGCTAGAATTCCCTTTATTGGGTGAAATAGAAAAATGGATGAAGAGAGAGCAAATCAAAGAACCAAAATTTTCAGACTGGTTTGAAGTAGAGTTCGGGAAAAAATTTCCAGAATTTGCGGAATGGAAAAGAAAAGTTGATAAGGACAGGGAAGATAGTATTCTTCAACAGGCGAATGTAGCGTAACAAGACAATGTTACACAATGCGGTGTTTTGTCGCATGTGTGCTATTGGAAAAAGCTATAAATTGTTAATTCCAGATAAGATTAAAGTTCTGATTTTAATGAAAAGTACGACTCTTTATAAAATCCTACCCAACATAGTTAACTTTTTGACTACACTATCGGTCAAAAAAGCTGCTATTAAGTTGAGAACTACGAATACAAAACGAATATTAGTTGATAATAGTGTACTCGGACATAGCGTTACTCATGAAACTGCATGGATAAGCACCGGCAAACAGCCCTGGGGAGATCAAAAAATAGACACCGGTTATACCGCGCGTATACCGGTACGTTCTGAGAATGATACAAGTGTAATTGCCAACTCTGTCAAATATTTACCAGGGATTGCAAATCTAGCTAAACGTGGACTTATGCTCCTTGCAACATCTCAAGAGCTAGAAGACGAACGATTCACTCAGCCTACTGGTAGATTTCGCGGATATGGGATTTGTGATTTTTCTCCATTTAGTGATTTAAAGTTTGAAATGATAGACGACTCTGAAGGCTCAATAGTCATCGCATCTTCTTATCCTGGGACACCAAGTATAGAAACACAAAGAAAAAAAAGATTAGAATCTAAAACTGACCCGCTTTACCGAAAGCTTGTCTCAGTTTTAGGCCCTAAAAATTCGCAAGATGCTTGGCATATAGTTACAGCAGAACATAATAACTGCTATTGTTTTCTAACAATGGATTTCAAGTTAGTTCGAAACATCCGTGCACAATCAAAAAATGCGACAATAAAGTCTCTGAAGACAAAAATTTTGACGCCTGAAGAGTTTGGAAAAGAATTAGGCATAATTCCAATGAGCCCAAGACTTTATTCTTATCATAACGCTGACTACCCAGTGAGACACGATATAAACTGGCCTGATTCTAAACGACGAAAGCACCGTAAAAGAGAATAAAAGCAGGGAAAATCACATAACACGCGGAACCCGCAAACGACGCGGGTCCGGTGAACCGTACGATAAATGAAACTATAAAATGACTAACACCCCTTCTCCATGCAAAACATTCAATAAGAAAGAATCTATTACATGCTATAAGCTGATGTATAATCATCAAACCAATAAATTAGATCACTATGAACTTTACCGAATAAATAATAGAACTCCTGGCGAATTCTATGTCCTGCCTATCGATACTCTTCAGAAGCAAACCAATCGACATCTTTCTTATCATAAATCTGGGGCATTCCATTGGAGAAATCAAGAAGACGGTAATAAAGTAGTTCCACGTGATCAAGAAGCAGATGAACGGCGAGCATCTCTACTTGTGCAAGCAATGGAACACTTAAGTGGTCGATTACTTGGATACTGTATTTCAAAAGGAAAAAATTTATCAGAATCGCAGTTAGAAAGCATGGTAGAAATAATGGACGGATACATAATCCCTCCAATTATAGATATAGGCGTGCATAAAATTCTTTTAGAGAAAAAGAGTCATTCTATTTTATTATTTGACATGCCATATATTTATCAAGCTCAAAAAATTATTATAGAAGCAAGAAGAAATGGTGATTCAAAAACAATAACAAAAAAAGAACTTTTTTCTATTTTGGAAAAGAATAATGTAGATAAATCAAAAATAATTCAACTCGAACCCGGAAATGGAATTGAGGTGTATGAAACATTTTCAGTTAATGTCATAAATAAGTTGATTGATATTGGACGCAGAATGGTTGAAGAAAAAATGGAGAATAAACCAGCAGCATTCTGGACGAATAATCCTCCAAATATTAATAGCTTATAGCCACCGGCTCCACTCGGACCCCACAGACAGCGCGGGTCCGGTGAGCCGGAACATTCAAACTGAATTTGGTGGCTTTTGGGTGGCTTTTTATATGGATTGTAAAAAATGTTAATGACGCAACTTGCTGAAATTACTGAAAACGACAGGGCAGTATGCGTTTCTATTCGGCCTCTCACGCCGAAGACCGCACCGAAACAAGCCACAGTTTTGATTTTGCATAACTATTTAATATCATACTGTTTTTGGCATTGAATCCCGCATCTTATTTTGGGGGCCTATTTAGGGGCTTGCCCAGAAAAATCATTTGTTCTTTTCCTTTAAAAATAAATAGTTATATATTATGTTCGGGTCTGACCTCCGGCACCATAAACAGCAAGGGTTTCCCGGCTTTGTCCGTGAAGCCCTTTTTTTTGTCATGATGTCTTTCTCCCCCCGCTTTTCCCTTAAATCTTGCCCCTGCCCTCCGGGGCCGCCTCTTTGCGTCCCTTCTTTGTCGCGATCAGGGAGTTCATGTAGTATTCAAAAATCATTGAGGCCCGGGCAGGGTCGATCTTTTTTTTCTCCACCATCCGGCAAAGACCCAACCGAAGAGCATAGGCGGAATAGATTCCATCATCATCGGGAGTATGCTGCAAGAGCCCTTGCCATCGCGCCCATGACTCTGGGTCCTGGCAATCATTCACATCCTCCTTTGCCGATGCGGACAGGGGAATCATCACGAAGAAAAGGATGGACAAAACAACGGCGTATTTCCCTGATATTCATCAGCATCTCTGCTCCTTCAGTGACTCCGTCATCTTCTTCAAGCTCATCCGGAGTGAAAAGCCCCAAGCCGCAGGCCATGCCGGTTCGATTCCTCCGGCACCAGCCGAAGTTCTTTCATCAGACATGCGTTATTTTATCACACGTTGCATGCTTTTTTTCATTGAATTTTCATCAGGGAAAAGGCATCCTAACACTATCAGTTTTGCGGTGATGTTGCAGGGCAAAAAAAATCATGATCCCGGGCTTTGTCCAGCGGCTGAACAGCATTTTCGGTGAGTTGTGAGATGCGGCATAATGATACAGATGGGGACATTTTCCCGCAAAGAGCTGAAATGGGCAAGAAGAATGGCGAGAAAGTCGAGTACGAGATAATAATATAGTTCGCCTGGTAAATTATGAGACAAATTAAATTCAATCAACACACAGCATTAAGGGCGAAATCCCTTGGTGCGTTAGGTGAACTTTTAGCCATCAAGGCTCTAGTTGACAATGGATTTAACAACATCAGAAACTTAAATGATGAAAAAAGGAATTTTCCTTTTGCTGATCTGTATGCAGAAAGAAGAAACGAAAAATACGTCATAAGCGTAAAGACTAGGAACAGACTTACTAGAACTGGTCGCTTAAACAGCCGATACAATTTGGGAAGCGACAGCGAAACCAAGGCCAAAAAGGCAGAATTACAGTTCAATGCAAAGGCTGCTTGGCTGGCAATTTCTATCTTAGATGGCACCTATTCCATTTATTTTGGGACTCTCGAATCGCTGACAACAAAAACCGGTATTCCAATTGGTAAAACCCATTTTCAAAAATATGAATGTTTGGTGCCGGAAAGGCACCACGGCTTGGATTTCAGACCCTACAAAAACACATATGAAGAAGGCGTCGAACAAATAAATGGGGGTAGTGATGGATAAACCATTTCAACGAAAAGGTGCCAAAAGCAACACTCAAGTTGGAAAAGATTTTGAAGATTCGGCGATGCAATTCTTCTCAACACAAGGAATATCCCTTCAAAAAAATATTTCAGTTGACATTGGATTAAATGGAACGCGTCCTCACAGTTTTGATTTGGGAAACTTGACTGAAAGTATCTTGGTTGAATGCAAATCGCACACGTGGACAGAAGGAAATAATATTCCGAGTGCAAAGATAACGACTTGGGATCAAGCTATGTATTTCTTTCATGTGGCGCCAAAAAGATACCGCAAAATATTTTTTGTTCTGAAAGATTACAGCATAAAGAAACAAGAAACATTGGCTGAATATTATATCCGAACCAAATCTCATTTAATTCCCACAGACATAGAAATTTGGGAATTTGATGAAAGCCAAAAAAATGCAATTAAGCTGAAATAAACGGTGAACAAAACGCTCAACCAGAAAGAAAGAAGGGGTCGGACCAAGACAAATAGCTGATTTGACGACGGAAAGATGTGAAAAATGGACTGTTTTCTGCCTTAAAAGCACCATTTTAATGGGCAAAAGGAGCCTTTAAGGAAAAAATATCCCAACGAAAACATTCTGCTGGCAAGCCGCAGATGTTTTCGTTAGCCTTGTCAGTAAAACATTATGAGCCTAAAAAAGAATTTCTTAGCTTTACTTAAAGACGAGAATGGACAGAACTTCATTATCGACAATGCTGAAGTTATCCTAGATAGCGCTTTGGAAAGTGACGCTATCAAAGCTGTTCCAATACTAGGAAATTTGGCAAATATCGGCAAAGCATACATCTCATTTAAAGACAGACAATTAATTAATAAAATTGCAAAATTCCTTGAACAGCTAAAGGTTGTTTCCCCAAAAGAGCTTAACGATTTTTTGGAAAATGATGCTCAGGACCCAGAAGCACTAGGAGAAAAAGTTTTAGTCGTATTGGACCGAGTCGAAACAGATGAAAAAGCTAAAATAATCGGCGTGCTTCTTGTGCAGTACATACGAGGAATAATAACTAAAGACGACTTCGATTTATTGTGCCATGCTGTAGATCGAGTATATTTCTTTGAGCTGCACATGTTGCGCCATTGTCATAGCAACGAACACACCATGCTAGATGTTGGCCCCTTGTTTTTGCCATTTAGAATTACTAAGCAAAATCTAGAAATAATGAAGCATGATCCAATGGCTTTATTTGGTGGCCAAAAGAAGCCAGACCATGTGAAAAACACCTATCAATTAACAAGACTAGGTGAAACATTGGTCAGAATATTGAAAGAAATTTATGGCTAACAAGATGCTCCAGTGGAAAACCCGGCCTGCTGCCGGTTTTCCACTGAGCTTTGTCGTTAACCAACAAAGAAAATGAATCCAGAAAACGGCACCATATCGAATTGGAATGAAGAAAAAGGGTTCGGATTTATTGTCCCCAAATCTGGTGGCAAAACCTTATTTGCCCATATCAATGACTATAGCAGAACACATAAAGACCCTTTTATTGGGCTTGAAGTTGAATATTTTATTTCAACCGATCAAAAAGGTCGCAAATGTGCTGTAGATGTGCGCCCATTAAGAGGCCACAAGAAACCTAGTACTAGTTCAAGACAAAGAATAATATCCCTTTTCCTATTCAGTGGTTTTGCAGTTGTCCTTTATCTTCTCTTCAATTCTGAGTTAATCCCACTAGAACTTGTCGGTCTATATGCGATTATGTGTGTAATAGCATTCATAATGTATGCAAAAGATAAAAATGCGGCTGAATGGGGAAAGTGGAGAACCTCAGAAGGTACATTACATCTTTTATCTTTGTTAGGTGGCTGGCCAGGTGCTGCACTTGCACAAAGTTTCTTGAGACATAAATCTAAAAAATTATCATTTCGAGTTACCTACTGGATAACGGTATTTATGAATTGTGGTGCGCTATACTGGGTGATCACTCCAGAGGGTAGTTTGTGGTTGAGAAATATAATTAAAAATATAAACCATGGTTAACAATGTAATTCAACGGATGGCGTTAACGTCAGCGGAGCTGACGCGGCAAATTCATTGGCGCCACCGCTGATCATAGCGATATGCCCCAGGGTAATACCACAACCATCCGAATCAGAATGGGAGATAATTCGTGAAGGTAACAAAGAAAAAACTGGAATTGGCCGTTGCCGAGGAGATCATTTCCCATGATCAAGCGGAAAAACTTTTTGATTTTTTAAAAGCGTTACCGTCAACAGGGCCAAGTTTCGATTTCACCCATGTTCTTTATTACATGGGCGGGTTGATTGCTATTGGGGCAATGACTCTATTCATGAACTTAGGTTGGGAAAATTTTGGCGGCTGGGGCATCTTTTTCATTTCACTTGCGTATGCAGGTGTAGGTTTCAAACTTGCAAACAATTTCCAGAAGAATGGTCATGCTATACCGGCCGGCATTTGTGCAACTTTCGTAGTTGCACTGGCTCCGTTGGCAATATATGGCCTGCAGCAAGCCATGGGATGGTGGCCAGATGATAGTACATACAGGGAATATCACAGATACATAAAATGGCATTGGATATATTTGGAATTAGGCACTTTGGCAGTCGGTGCCGTAATAGCATTTATTTACCGATATCCATTCCTCCAAATGCCAATTGCGGTAACGCTTTGGTACATGTCAATGGATATTGCCGCAATGTTAGCTGGAGGAAGACCTGATTTTGAATTGCGGGCCTTTGTGTCCATGTACTTCGGAGTGGCAATGACCCTTTTTGCGTTTTGGGTGGATATTCGTTCCACCAAATCTGGTGATTATGCTTTTTGGCTTTATATATTTGGCGTCATGGCATTTTGGGGAGGAATGACTTCCCAACATTCTGACAGCGAACTTTCAAAATTCCTTTATTGTTGCATCAACTTAGTTCTTATCGGAGTAGGTGTTGTAATTGTTCGTCGAGTTTTTGTAATTTTCGGGGCCATTGGATGCTCAATTTATTTGGGGCATCTTGCAAACGAGGTTTTTAAGGATAGTTGGCTATTTCCAATAGCATTAACAGCCATTGGTTTGGGGATCATCTACTTAGGGCTGTTGTGGCAGAAAAATGAAAAGGAAATAACCCAGAGAGTAAGAAGTTGTCTTCCCCTGCCGTTGAGGGAGCTACTTGCTGAAAGAACATCATAAAAATGGCATATCAAGTCAATTCAGGCGACGGGAATGGGCGCGGGGGCGGCTGACGCGGCAAACTCATTGACCCTCGCCTGATTTCTGCCGTCACACCATAGTAATTTTACCCAGGAATAGACATGATTTTTGATCTGCTTGAAAATGCCCACCGTTATCTGACCCTGCATAAGGGATTTGCAAAGGCAGTTGAATTTCTCCTGCGGCCTGATCTGGATGAACTGCCGGTTGATAAGTATGAAATAGATGGAGATCGCGTTTTTGCCATGGTGGCGAAGGATCCCGGCCGCAGTAAAGAGGAGGCCGTCCTTGAAACACATGAGAAATACATTGATATTCAGTTCGTCCTGGCCGGAACCGATGAGATGGGGTGGAAACCAAAATCATTGTGCAAAAAACCGACCGGAGAATATGATAAAGAAGATGACATTCAGTTTTTCGCGGATGCTCCGGATGCCTGGTTCCCTGTCAGCCGAGGATTTTTTGTGATTTTTTTCCCGGAAGACGCGCACATGCCGCTGATCTCGTCAGGGCAACTTCACAAAGTCGTTGTCAAGGTCGCCGTGGAGCAGAAATGAAAAGGCGACTCCTCGCTTTACAAGGAAAATACGATGCCGCAACAACAAAGAATTATTGAAGTAAAATATTCGGACGGAACCAAGGGCAAGGCAATTGCCACGGGCAACAACGCCGCCTGGGTCTGCAAATGCGGCCGCAGGGAACCTTTGCTTGGCAAGTCCGGGCAAATAAAGGGTCCAGGGGAAAACACGAAAGTCATTTGCCCGAACTGTGAAAAAGAGTTCTTTGTGGTGCCTGATGGCGCTGATTACAAAAGGGCGGTATCCGTGCTCGAACTGTGATCTGTCGAAACACATTTTTTTGATGCAGGGGGGAAATATGGGGAACAAGGCAGAAAGAGATGTAGAAAAAAGTTATCCGATGCCGGATTTTATTTCAAAACTTCGACGTCTTGCCGATTCGCTTGAAAAAGGGAAGCCGTTTGAAATTCAAATTGCCGGTGAAAGAATTTACGTTCCCGTTCGGGCAACCTGCAATATCGAGCATGAAAGAGAAGAGGGCCAAGAGGAAATCGAGTTTCAGATAAAGTGGTCGAACGAATGATTGGCCGGTAGAAAACGATTCTGTTGTTCAGTTGGTCTCTGAAAATTATACGGCAGGTGGATTCACTTGCGATCTTTGTAAAACAGCTCTTGGATGTACTACTATTGATGTTTATGGAAATGGTAATTATTGTTTAAATAGGCGGAGGAATAAATTCTCTGTATTATTGATGACGTAAAATCGGGGGGTGATTTCATGAAAGAAATTATTTACCAAAATAAAAAGCTGTCAGTTGATGAAAAGGGTTTTCTGAAAAATTTGACTGATTGGAATGAGGATGTAGCAAGAATTCTGGCAGAGCGTGAAGGGGTGAGTGATTTTTCCGATGAAAGACTGGAGATAGTCCGTTTCATAAGGAGTTATTATGAGAATAATCATGTTTTTCCTATTCTGAACTATGTCTGCAAAAGTCTCCATCTTCATCGTGAGTGTGTCGTAGATAACTTTGATAACCCCATGGTTGCCTGGAAGATTGCAGGTTTGCCGGAGCCGTCGAATATCCATTTTGTTAATCTGGATGGGAAGCATTTTCACATGGAAGAATGCTGCTGAAGAGGGCCCATTATTTTGTTCCGCAGGGGGTGAATGTTATGGTTGAAGCCGAACGATCAATAGAGGAATTGGCAGAAAAGGACGTCAATCGGGATAAACAGACATGTGTATGCAATATGGAATGGCGTACTAATGGCGTCGGGGAGGAGTGGGATGATTGCGTATGCACGCCTGAGGAAAAAAACAAAGACAAAGCAACCAAATGAACTGACCAAAAATATTTATGGCCGTGTAAGCGGCGCGAAAAGGGTGGAGTGAATTATTCCACCCTTTTTATGTTCGTGCGGTGAGCGGGTCCGGGGAATTCAGCTCAGTATAGAGGCGCAATAAACGAACCATTTGTCAGATTCCAGATAGTTATCTTTGACGGGTACGACATTGTTGTTTTTGATGTTTTTAAGTTGCAAATCGTTGTGATAGAAAAGCAGCCCGTTTCAGAAAAAAGAAACGGGCCACATACTTAAGAAATTCCCGGATAGTACATGTTAGAATTGACTGCCCTGTATATTCTTTTTCAACTGGGCAATTTCCAGCCCCAGTGAAACACATTGTTTCCCCTCCATGCAGGCCTCGGCATCCGGGGATTCCAGGTAGTGTTTGAGCTCATGCCTCTCTTTTTTCAAATCAACAACCCAGCATTTTTTTTCATCATCAAAATCAACGTCAACATTAATCCCACACTCGCCAATATCAGGATAGAGGTCGGTTATTTTTTTGCATAATTCATTTTTTTTATTCATGTCCAACCCTCCTCATCAGCAGATATGAATATCTGATGGAATATGTTTATATGTCGTGCGGATTTTGTTTTCAAGATCCGTTACTTTCTTGCTGGAACAAGTTCCCGCGGAGACACATACTGAGGACAGTTGATACGCCAACTTGTCAACCTCAGGCTCCAGGGATCTGCATAATTCCCCTCTGCAAATGAAGCTTGTTTCCAGAACCTTGGTGATTTTATTTTCTAACTTTTCCATAGTTGTCATAATTGATGCCTCCTTTTGAGCATGATGCTCTTTTACTTACAATATAATTACTGATGTTAATTAAGTCACGGAGGCCGGTGAATTCCTGTAAATACGGCGTATGCGCGCTGTTAAACGGCCAGGCATGGGCCGCCTCATTTTTTGACTCAACCACTTTAGCTGGTAAATAGTGCGATATGAAGAGAATGGGCAGAATTATTTGAACAATAGGGAGTCAGGGGTGTCATTGGTATAATGTTATATTGTTTCTGCCATCACACAATTTTGGAGTGATTTGATATGCCCGGTTCCGATGAAAGGTCCAATGCCAATTGGACGATTCTGTTTCTCTGCTGGCTCCTGACGAGCGTTTCAGTAATGGGGAGTTTATTTTTCAGCTATGTGATGGAGTTTGCTCCCTGTGTGTTGTGTTGGTATCAGAGAATATCTTTGTTCCCTTTGGTCATCATTTTGGCAACAGGGCTTTTTCCGTTTGATAAAAGTGTTGTGAAATACGCTCTGCCTTTAGCTGGAGCGGGGTGGCTTGCGGCGTTATATCATAACCTGCTGTATGCAGGAATCATCCCGCAAAGCATACAGCCTTGCAGTCGGGGAGTTTCTTGTACAGAAAAATACATAGATCTGTTTGGGTTTTTAACAATACCGATGCTTTCTTTCCTGTCGTTTTCGGCGATTATCGTGCTTTTATTGATCTTAAAGAGGAGGATTTCTAAGTGAAATATGTGATTTTCGGGGTTTCAGCTCTTGCGTTATTGGGTGCATTTCTGTTCGCCAGTTCCTACTACAAGGGGCAACGGGCTGAAAAGTTGGGCTTTCTGGCGCAGGAAAATGCTTCAGTATTTGTTCGTGACCATTCGCAGGTGCTTGGCGCTGATGAAGCGAAAGTCTACCTTGTTGAGTTTATGGACCCTGCCTGTGAAACGTGTGCGGCTTTTTCTCCTTTTGTAAAACAAATGATGTCTGCCAATCCGGGGAAAATTAAACTTGTCCTTCGATATGCTCCTTTTCATGAAGGAGCCGATTATTTCGTCAAGATCCTTGAGGCCGCCAAAAAACAAAAAAAATATTGGGAGACTTTGAATGTCATGTATGAGACGCAAGGTCACTGGGCCAGTCATCATAACCCGCAACCTGAAAAAATATGGCAATTCCTTCCTGCAGCCGGACTTGATATAGAACAAATCAAAAAAGATATGAATGATCCTGCTATTGAAAAAATGATTGAACAGGATCTTGCCGACGCAAAAACTCTTAATGTCCACAAAACACCGGGATTCTTTGCCAACGGCAAACCTCTTCAGATTTTTGGTTATAAGCAATTACAGGAATTGGTTGAATCTGAAATCAGGGCGAATTACCCGAATTGATGGATGCGGATGGGGAAAAGGAGACAGAGGCAGGGTGCATTTGAAGTTGTGTGAATGTTTATCATGCCTCTTCTTCTTCACGATTTGGTGGGGAGATTATAAGCAATTCGGAAGGGCGGAACAGGGAACAGAACTGTTTTCTCGTCTTTGATTTGTGAAGACAAGAAATCCCGCTCTGGTCCCTGTTCATGTAACCTGAAAAGACAATGGTTGGGCAAGAGGCAATGCTCTTTTTTTACTTTTAATCAGCGTGGTCAGGTTTATGGGTATGGCACAAACCACAGGTCATCTGCCCCTGCTGGTTGTTTTCTCCCTCGGGACCATGGCATTCAAGGCAAGAAGCCGTCGCTTCTGAGACAGGTGGAGCCACGGGCTTGAATTTTCCGTCCGCATAATCATTTAACATCATGACGGTTTGCATGGCGACTTTTCCTGCCACCTTGGCGCACCGGTCTTTTCTTTCATAACTCGATATATTCGTGTTGTTCGCCATGGTCCAGGTGGATACTGAAATATGACAAAGAGGCGAACCTGGAACCACCCGTTTCTGGTTCGGGAATTTGACAACGCTGTCGAACTCATCAGTGGGGTGGTTAAATGACGCATACCAGTTAATCAGGTCGGCGATCATGGCATTGTGCGTTTTGTCTTCATCCTTGGCCACCAGATTGATGATTGCCGAGCAAGCGCCCAGTGAGCCGCAGAGCGTTCCCTGGCCGGCATAGCCGCCGGCTGCGTGGTGAAACATGTCGTCGGCAAGAGTTGTGTAAGGATAACCTACTTTTTCTTTCAGAAGGCTGAGGACCCCCAGCCATGCGCCTGAGCCTCAGCCGCCTTTTTCAAGATAATTCTTGTATCCTCTTTTCCCGGCCTCCATTGGGTCGAGTTTGGCGTATTTCCAGGGCAGGGGTGGCGCCTCCGGCGCGGTTGCCGCTTTTGCTTCCCGTTCGGCAAGCAGACTTCCGCCTGCGGCGACTACCAAACTTCCGACTGTAGCCACCCCGGCAGTGTTCAGAAAGCTGCGTCGGGAAAGCATGGTTTCTTGTTTGCTTCTTGTCGTCTCGTTTTCATCTGAAAACTTCTGCGGTGTTTTTTTCATTTATTTCTCTTCCTTGATGGGTGTTGTAAGTGAACAGCTGTTCAACTTAATTTTTTTCACCAGGTTTCATTCCAAACAGAGTTTGTTGTGTGGATGAAACAAAAATGTTTTCTTACTCAAGGCTTCGATGCAACTTGTCAATTTACTATGAGTGGCTTGGTATTTTTTTGTCTGCCCACCTCCTTGTGAAATTTTAGATTCATGAAAAATGGTCGCAATGGGGCGCACCAGCAGTAACCACTGCGTAGCAAGAGAGAATATTCATTATTTTTTTCTCTAACATATATTGCGAATTATAATCAACTGAAATGATACGCTATTTTTATGAATAACAATTCAGTATTGGTTCAGTATATTTCAGGAGCTGCTGTTTTGATAGCAACAAAAGGTGACATCTCTAAATCCGATAAAGACCATAGGCATCCGGAGTTCCTTGAAATATCAGGGCAGGTTTATTGCGGAACCCGTTTTTTCCTGATAAATCAGCGGGCAAAAAGAAGAAAGAAAACGCCATTCAACGCCGACCAGGCAAGCACCAGGGCAGTCAGCGCGGCGCAACCCGTCCCGAGCAGCCGGTGGCGGGGGCTCTCCCTGCGCCGTTCCTGATAGCCCAGCAGGAAACCAAGCAAAGCGCCCGCTGCCATTCCTCCGCCGTGTCCCCAGTTGTTGATGCCCGGAACGAGGAGTCCGAAGACAAAGATGCTGATTGCCCACCCGCCGATCTGTCGATAAATATTCTGACCGTAAATGCCGCCCCTGCTCTTTCCGTAATAAAGCATCGCGCCAATCAGCCCGCACACCGCGGCTGACGCCCCGATGGTAAAGGATATCCCTGCGAATAAAGAGAGCACATAGCCGCCAATTCCTCCCAGGGTGTAGATGATAAACATCCTTGCTCCCCCATATTCCCGGGTGACGAGTGGGGCGAGTTGTTTCAGGGCGATCATGTTGAAGAGGATGTGCAGCAGGCTGCCGTGCAGGTAGCTTGCCGAAACAAGGGTCCACCAGCGCTGCAGTTCAAGGATGGCGACCGTGCCGGTGGAGCCGAGAATCAGGAGGCTTCTGCTGCTGGGAGAGAGGAAGGAAAAAGGATTGAAGGCGAAGCCTGACCGGGAAGGATTGAGCAGCAGCGAGAGAATATACATGCCGACATTGGCTGCGATGATCATGGAAACAAGGTGGTCAGGGTCGGTAAACCCCCTGAACAGTGGATTGTTTTTCCACCAGGAGCCGGGACTTGCCGTGCCGCAGTGGGGACAGCTGTGTTCATCACGGCTGATCAATCTTCGGCAGTTCGGGCAGAGAATGGAGTTTTTTGCCTGTTGTGGTGTCATATGTTTTCGGATCGCTCAATAGGCACGATGTCAGAGTTCAGGCATAAAATATGCGAGTATTTCTGGTCACTTGCCGGTAGGTATTAGTAACGGGCTTTCCCGATAACGAGAGTAATAGGGAAAGCGAGGTTTTCATATTACAGGCCCGTCCATGGAAAAGCAACTTCCAGGGACAGAAGATGAAAAGAGTAGATATGCATGCGTGTAGATACATTTTCTCTACTTTTAGTCAGTTGGTGTATGATTTTCCATCGCAATCATTCTTGCTGTTTCGTGGGGGGAAAATTTAAAAAAAGGGAAAGTTGCTCCAGATTGTACAGCCTTTCCTTTGCAAATCGCGTCTTGCCGGGTATAAAGAAGATTGACAATCCTGATAATCTGATCCTGTTCTGAAAAACTTTTGCTATTTATGTCTGAACCAATATCGTCCCCAAAGGGAAAGCTGTCGGATGTTTTCGCCAAGATCAACATGAGCGAATTGCCTGCCATGTCGGTACATGTGCAGGAGCTCCTCGCTTTAACAAGCGAAAAGCGAAGCGCTAATTATGATGATCTGGCCAAGATTATCCTGAAGGATTTTTCCCTTACCCATAAAGTTCTGCAGTTTGCCAACTCAGCCTATTACGCTTTGGGGCAGAAGGTGTCAACCGTTTCCATGGCGGTGGCGGTTCTCGGGTTTGATTCGGTGCGTGATATTGCCATCGGTATTGCCTTGTTTGATGATTTTGTTCAGGCCGGAGTCAATACGGATGAAATAAGCGAGTTGCTGGCCCGATCCTTTATGGGGGCGCTGCTGGCCCGCAGCATCGCCGAATCGCGCTATCTGAAAGTGCTGCCGGAAGAAGCGTTTATCTGTGGGTTGATGCGTAATCTCGGCAAAATCATTTCATGCATTTACCTGCCGGAGGTTTATAATGCTATAAAACAGCAGGTTCGGGAGGGCAGAGCGGAAGGAGATGCCACCCGCGATTCCCTGGACGGACTTGACTATGCAGGTGTCGGCCGAGAGGTTGCTATTTTCTGGAATATGACGGAAAGTGTGATACACTGTATGCAGGAAGATCCTGCTGTGCCGGAAGAGGATCAGGACTCGGATCAGTATCTGCACTGCATCGTTGATTTCAGTAACAGATATGTGGAAGCACTCTGGGGCAGGCAGAATATAGATTCCCTGATGGAGAAATACGGTTTCGCCCTGTCAATCGATGAGCATGAGGCGGTTAAAATGCTTTCTGCCGCGGCTGAGGCTTCAGCCGCGATTTTTGATTCCATACGACCGGGGATCGGCAGCCTTGACTTCCAGAAAAGGCTGAAAGAGATGCAATTCGCTGGCGTGGCGCAACCTCCACCGGCAAAATCAAAAGGGATTGATGATTATTGGCGGGAAATATCCGGGGTGGTCTCCGGAAATTTTCAGCTCAAGGATTGTTTTCTTCTTCTGGTTGACGCCCTCTTTCTCGGGATGGGGCTTGATCGGGTTATTCTTGCCATGCTCAAGGTGAGTGATGGCAAAAAAGTTTTGCTTGGGCAATTGGGGCGGGGCGATATCTCGTCTGAGCAGATAAGGCAATTTCAGCTGCCGTTGTCTCTGCTGGAAAGCAAGATGCTGCCGTCGTCCCTGGCTCTGGGGGCGGATATGGACATGGCGGGAGAAGTTATTGCCGGACTGCCGGGAAAAATGCAGATGTTGCTCCGTGGGCGCGGCGGCTATGTTTTTTCTTTATGTTTACAAAGAAAAATAGTTGCCCTTCTTTATGTCGATAAGCAGGGCCGCGCAAAATTTGGTAAAGCGGAAATTGAGTGGATAAGGAAGTTTCGTGATTTAGCGGTCAGGGCCATTGAGTTGACAAGAATAAAAGGCAGGATTTGACGATGATGATGTATATCGGTTGGACCACAGTTTCATCTCGGGAAGATGCGGAAAAACTCGCCAGTGAGGCTGTAAGCGAGAGACTTGTCGCCTGTGCCCAAGTGGAGGGGCCTATTCGGTCGTTTTATTTGTGGCAGGAGAATCTGCAAAGTGAAGAAGAGTACCGCATTGTTTATAAGTTTCTTGCCAAGAACGCCGGAAAGCTTGAAATCTGGCTCAAAGGAAATCATCCCTATGAGGTGCCCCAGTGGATCACGGTGCAGGCGGAACATGTGCTGGCCGAGTATCTGCAATGGGCAAAGGGAAATCTGCAGTCTGACCACAAGAAGGCCGTTGAGCTCTCCCGCCAGGGCTCCGAATTTTTAAAGAGACGGCAGTGGAAGGATGCGGAAGCTACTTTTCTCGAAGCCCTTGAGGTCGACGGTGAAAATACTTACGTCCTGGTGGGGTTGGGTGATGTTCATCGGGAAACCGGAAAATTTCACAAGGCCATCGGGTTCTATGAAAAGACACTGGAAATTGATCCCGTCAATATGTTTGCCCTGCGGGGCGTCGGTGACGCCTACCGGGGGCTGGGACAGGCGGGAAAGGCTGTCTCCTACTGGCAGCGGTATCTCGAACAGAACCAGGATGATATTCATGTGCTTACCCGCCTGGCGGATTCCTATGTGAAGATCGGTAATTTTGCAGAATCGGAAGGGCTTTATCTGAAAGCGTTGTCCTTGGACGGGACGGATAAATACGCTCTGCGGGGCATCGGCAATCTTTACTACAAGCTGGCGGACCATGATAAGGCACTGGCCTATTTTGAAAAATTCATTTCGCTCGACGATACTTACATTGCCGTGCTCACCATGGCCGGAAATATATATCGACGCCGCAAACAGTATGATAAGGCCGCCATTTTTTATGAAAAAGCCTTGAAGCAGGAACCGTGGAATATTTTTGCCCTGTACGGCATGGGCGATTCACAGCGGGGTATGAAAAATCATGAAGGGTCCATTGCCTGCTGGATGAAAATTCTTGAGAAAGAACCGCAGAATCAGAATCTTCATTCACGGGTCGGTGATGCACTGGTTATTCTGGGAAGGCTGGATGACGCGCTCGATCATTACCGCAGCAGTCTGAAAGTCAATTATGATCTCTTCGCCCTGCTTGGTATGGCTAAGGTGTGTCGTCAGAGAAAGGAATATGGCGAGGCCGAGAGGTGTCTGTTACAAATTCTTGAGAAAAACAAGGATGATGAGCGAACCTTGGCCGAATTGATCCACCTCTATGATGAAACAGGAGAGGACGCAAAAGCCAGGTCAATCCGGGCGCGCGTCTGAGATTTACGAGAGTTCTTTGGCAACAGCTTTTCTGAGATGGGGATTGGGGTGATTCTCCAGTGAAAGGAGAAAGTTCCGAGATTCCCGGTCCTGTATTCTACCCAGATGTTCCACGGCAAGAATGGTTGACAGGGCACAGTCTTTGTTATGCAACTCAAGGTTTTCGTCCCCTTTTATCAGATCGATCAGGATATCCCTGATTTCATCAGTTTCGATACCGGTCAGCGCTTCCATGGTCCAGGACAGAATGGTCGGATCAGGATGGAAGAGAAACGAACAGAGTGTGTCGATAAGGGCTGGATCTTTGAAACTCCCCAGAGTCATGATGATTTCGCCGGTCATCTCCGTATCTGAGCTTTCCCGTAACGTTTGAATAAGTTCATCTTTGGCTTCGGCAAGATGGGATTTGCGACAGCGTCTGATGCTGAGCAGCTGGACACGGTGTGATGGGTGGCGAATTCCCGCTTTGATCGCGGCGGTATCACCCTCCATCAGGCTGAACAGGGTATGGTAAATCATCTCATGGGTTGCCTGCTCGCATTTTTTTTCCGCCAATAACTGCAGGAGTTGCGGTATTGCCTCCTTCTGCCCCTTTTCCTTGATTCCATCCAGCAGAGCGATCTGCTCCATCATGTCTTTTTGAATGAAATCTTCCAGTTCTTTCATTTTTTCCTCCATGGCGCGTCAGCGGCAGGCAAAAAAGAGCGAATGTAAAAAACAACCGGCACGGTGATGCATGTCGCTTCACTGTGCCGGTTTTAGTTTAACTATAAATTGTCGGTCTTCTGCAGGACAATGATCGCTCCCTGGTAGGAAACGATGACAAGACCGACCCAGCTGAGTATAAGTATCGTTGTCATGGGTTGCTTCTCCTTTTAATAATTAATACATTTCTTCAGCGTCTTTGCCTGTCAGTTCGGTCAGGGTAAGCTGCTTGCTGTCCATCTGCTTCCAGACATAGGCGATATAGGCCAGAACAAAGGGCACCGCCAGCGCGACATAGGTCATGGCTGTCAGGGTGTAGTGACTGCTTGACGCGTTGTGTATGGTCAGGCTGCTTTGCAGATCATAGCTGGATGGATAAAACGCGGTGTTGTTGAATCCGGCCAGAAAGAAAACGGAAAGACCCACCAGAACGGTACCGATGCCGCCGAACCAGATTCCGTTGTTTTTTCCCTTGAAGCAGGTGGCAAAGACACCGTAAATGACCAAGGTAAGCCCGACGAGAAGGAGCAGCAGGGTGGTCGGGCAGCCAATGAGGTTCTGCAGATATTTACCCTTTTGCAGGAAGACGCTGCCGTTTTCAGGGTTGACCGCATAACCCTCCATGAAGAGCAGGCTGACCAGGACAAAGAGCAGGAAGGGCAACGACCAGAGAAAACTCTTCCAAGCTGATTTACGGCAGCGATCGGTCAATGGTTTGTGATCGATATTGTTGATCAGGTACATGGCGCCCAGTACCCTGGCGTTGAACACCAGAAAAAGTCCGAGAGAGAGGTTGAAGAAATTTTTCGCCGCTTCCAGGCCCCGGTATGGGGTTTGCCAGGTCACCTGGTTCATATCATTCAGACTGAAGCTGGAGCCGGTGAAAAATGTTCCCACTGCGGCGCCGATCAGGAGAATGCCGACGCTGCCGTTGATGAACAAAAACACCTCGTAGGTGGTGGAGCCGAGGAAATTTTCCGGTTTTTTTCGATATTCGTAACTGACGGCCTGGATGATAAAGGTGAAGAGAATCAGCATCCACACCCAGTAGGCGCCGCCGAAACTGGTGGCGTAGAATTTCGGGAAGGCGGCAAAGAGTGCGCCGCCGAACAGCACCAGGGTGGTGAAGGTCAGTTCCCACTTGCGGCCGAGAGAGTTGATGATAAGGCTTTTTTCCTCCTTGTTTTTGGGGAGGGTAAACAGCAGGGTCTGGCCCCCTTGGACAAAGTTGAGAAAAAGAAAAAGTGAGCCGACCAGGGAGGTAATGATCCACCAGATCTGCTGCAAAGTCGAATAATCAAGTTTTCCGATCATTTTAGTGTTCCTCCGGTCCGATTTTGATTTGTTTAGCCATGATGCTTATTTCGGCAATCATCAACAAAGTGAACAGACCGAGAAAGATAAAAAAGGTAGTCTGTACGGTGCCGGTGGTAAGATTAGAGTTGGCAACCTTTACCGGCAGCAGCCCCTGGATTGCCCATGGTTGACGGCCGACTTCGGCAACAACCCAACCTGCCTGTTGCGCTACGTAACCCAAGGGAACACAGAGTATGCCCAGATTCAACAGCCAGCGCTGGTAAGGGAGGGAGTTTTTTACGGCATAGAACAGAAAAGCGAGAAAAACCACGGGGAACAATGTTCCCAGGATCACCATGATGTGGAAGGCGTAAAAGGTGATGCCGATGGGTGGAACAACCTCGGATGGGTGGTTGAGATATCCGTAGCCGAGGTTTTCCTTGAAATCATCAAAGGCGCTCAATGAGGCTGCGGCAATGGCGTCATCCCCGTTTTTTTTGGCCTCTTTATAGGTGCGCAGCAGTTCCACGGCAATTTTGCCTTTTTCAATTCTTTCCTGGGCGCCGATGATGTTGTGGTCGGAGTTGCCGAAGACGAGATCGTTGACGCCGGGAACAAAGGAGCCTGCCTCACGGTTGGCCAGCAGGGAAAGAAGTCCCGGTATTTTGATCTCGGCACTGAAGGCATTCTGGGTGTCCCCTGGTTCCTTAGCGCTGTTGATCAGACCAGCAACAACAAGGGGAGCGTTTGTCCGACCGTCGAAAAGTCCTTCCATGACCGCCAGTTTCATGGGCTGTCTTTGGGCAACGGAGTATGCCGCTTCATCCCCAGTGAAGCCGACATAGGCTGAGGAGAGCAGACCGAATACCGAGGCAACGACGATACTCTTTTTCGCCATGGCCTGGTGGCGTTCCTTCAAAAGGAACCAGGATGAAATTCCGACCACAAAGAGTGAAGCCAGCAGGAACCCGGAACTGGTGGTATGGGTGAATTTGCTGATGGCCACCGGTGAAAAAAGAACCTCCCAGAAGTTTTGCATTTCAAAGCGGGCTGTGTCGGGGTTGAATTTCATGCCGGTGGGAAACTGCATCCAGCCATTGGCGACTAATATCCACAGGGCCGAGAGGTTGGAGCCGATGGCAACCATCCAGGTGGAAAAAAGATGAAATTTTTTGGAAACCCTGTTCCAGCCGAAAAACATGACGGCAAAAAAGGTGGCTTCCAGAAAAAAGGCAAAAATACCTTCCACGGCCAATGGCGCCCCGAAAATATCTCCCACCATCCATGAGTAGTTGGACCAGTTGGTTCCGAATTCAAACTCCATGATAATTCCGGTGGCAACGCCGATGGCGAAGTTGATACCGAAAAGGGTCATCCAGAATTTTGTGAGCCGTTTCCATTCTTCACTTCCGGTGCGCACATAAATGCTCTCGAAAAAAGCCACCAGAAAGGAGAGTCCCAGGGTCAGAGGGACAAAAATCCAGTGGTACATGGCTGTGAGAGCAAACTGAGCCCGGGCCCAATTGACCTGCGTTAGATCGATTTGTTCAACCATTACAACCTCCGTTATTGCATTTTTTGAGGATGCTGCGTGATGTTTTCCATAACATGAGCAGCCCTCTCCTCATCATTTAAAAAATTTGTTTCCAGGTAGTTTGGGAAAAAAAAAGCCTTGAGAATTGCAAACATGATAAAGAGCTTGATTAAAATAATCGCCCAGAGTTTGCGGCCTGTTTTCATTGACCGGAAGCCATCGACATAAAATGTGAATATTTGTTGCATCATAATCTTTTGATAATAGTTATTAGTGGTCGGCAAAACTATTAAAATTTGAGATACTTGTCAATTAGAATCTTATTTTAGGAGTTAAAAAGTCAAGAAAAAAAGATACGATAAGGCTGGGATAAGATGAAAAAAGAAAATCCGGCAAGTTCGGTTAGGCATTCTTGACGGAAAGTGACTTGTTTCAGGAGGGAATATTGTATTCTTTTATTTTGTAGAGGAGTGCGGGGAGGCTGATTTCAAGAAGCGATGATGCCTTTGTTTTGTTTCCCTTCGTTTCATCCAGCGCTTTCATGATAAGCTGCCGTTCGAGTTTTTTCGAGTTGGTTTTGATGGAAAACTCATCCCAGAAAAAGAGTTCCTCGCCGGCAATATTACTTTGCCGGAGGAGTTCGGGGGGGAGAATTTCTGTAGTCAGTGTCTCTTCTTCGGCAAGAACCATGCTTCTTTCCATGACATTTTCCAGTTCCCGTACATTGCCCGGCCAACCGTAACTCATGAGTCGTTGCAGGCAGTCGGGGTGGACATTTTTTATCTGCAACCCGAGGCGATGATTGTATTTCTGGATAAAGTGGTCAACCAGCAGGGGGATATCTTCGCGCCGTTCACGCAAGGGCGGAACCTCGATGGTCAAAACATTGATTCGGTAAAAAAGGTCTTCACGGAAAAGGCCTTTGTTGACCATGTCGCCGAGATTACGGGCGGTGGCGGTAATAATCCGCACGTCGATCTTGACTGTTTTGCTCTCCCCCAAGGGGCGGATTTCATCCTCCTGCAGCGCCCGGAGCAGTTTGACCTGCAGCGAAAGGGGAAGTTCTCCCATCTCATCGAGAAACATGGTGCCGGTGTCCGCCTCTTCGAAAAGGCCTTTCTTTCCTTTATAGGCATCGGTAAAGGCGCCCTTGGCATGACCGAACAGCTCGCTTTCCAGAAGGGTTTCCGGGATACCGCCGCAGTTGACGTCGATCATGGGGTTGTCGCGACGTGAGCTGCAGGCGTGGATCGCCTTGGCAATCAATTCCTTGCCGGTTCCCGATTCGCCGGTAATGAGAATGGAGGTCTTGAAATCGGCAATTTTTTTTATGGTCTTGAAAATTGCCTGCATTTTGTTGCTGCGGGCAATGATGTTAGCGAAGCAGTATGTGCTTGAATCGTGCATGTTTTTTACGCTGTTGTTTGTGGGGAGTATGCAGTCGGAATACAGTATCCGGAATCTGCTGGTTTCTAAATTCTACTGTAACAGTTACTGTAAAGAATACCATATGCTATTCATGGAGTAAAAGGGATCGTAAATAAAATTGAATGTCCGGTGCGAAAAAAAGATACAGTAATGCCCCGGTTGCCAGAAAAGGACCATAGGGAATAACGGTCTTACCCCCTTTTTTCTGTTTGATCATGGCGCCTATTCCGGCAATGGACCCCAACAGCGAGCTGCTGAAAATGACAAACGGCAGCGACTGATACCCAAGAAAGGCGCCGATCATGGCCAGCAGCTTGATGTCGCCTCCGCCCATGCCGATCCGTTTTGTCAGGAGGTAATAACCGTAAGTGATGAGAAAGAGAATGCCCCCGCCGAAAAGTATGCCGAGGCCGGAATCGCTCCAGGAGACAAAAGGGTTCAGGAAAGAAAATGCAAAGCCGGCAAATATGCCGGGAATGCTGATGGCGTCGGGAATGAGCTGGTGTTTGAAGTCTATGACGATGACCACCAGCAGGGCAGCGGTGAAGAGAAAAAAACCGAAAAAAGGCCAGGGGAAGTTGAAATGGGAGATCAGGGCCAGGGAAAAAAGGCCCATGGTCAGTTCGACAAAGGGGTATTGCCAGGAAATAAGGGTTTTGCAGGACCGGCAGCGTCGCCTGAGGACAATGAAGCTCACCAGGGGAATATTGTCATACCATGCCAGCGGTGTTTTGCATGACGGACAGTGGGAGGCGGGGAAGACTATCGATTGCCCCGGATTGGGTAACCTGAGGATGGCAACATTGAGAAAGCTGCCGACAATGGCACCGAAGACAAAGGAGAAGAGGGCGTTCAAGGGGTCGGGCATGGTGATTGCTTTTATTTCCGTTTTTCTGGCTTTTCTTGCAGGGTAAACAAAATATTGGTAAGAATACCATAAGATATAATTTATGGCATCCAATGTAAAGATGATCGGTACAGTCTGTTCTTTCCCGGGAGAAAAATGTGATCCAGCTTTCCATTGACGAGTCAATCAAGCGTTTGAAAGTAGAAATCATCGCGCAGGATTGGGGGCTCAGCGAAAAAAGAATTGATTTGCTCGAAGCGGCGTTCGCCTGCCTGAAACAGCGTTTCAAAAGCAGAAAGGCGGCCCATTCCATTTTGATTATGGCGGGCAGTGTTCTTGAGTATGTCAAAAGAAAAGGGGAAAGCACGCCCTCTGAGTCAATTGATTTTCTTAAAGAGGCAATGGCCCATGTGGTCAACCTGTACGAATCCGATGAGTTTGACCCGGAGAAGGACGAAAAGCTGTTCAAGGGGCTCTATTACAGATTTAATGCCCTGAAGGAAAAGATCAAGGCAGAAAGGGCAAAGCCGGGGCAAGGCCAGCGGGCGGCCCCGGTGCGGAAGGAAATTTCCCCTGTTCCCACGGCTGAAAAAGATGAGTTTGACGAAGAAGTTCTTGTCCCGGAAAACATTGATCAGCTGCGGGAAAAAGTTTTTAATCTGGGGGAAAGTGCGCTTGATCGTGGCGAGGTGGACCGTCTTGTCAATGACCTGCAGGCATCCCTTGAGCGGGCCGAATATGTCGGTGAGACGATAAGGGGCCTGCTCAATGAACTGCTGCGTGTTCGTAAGAAAGAAGAGGGGCATGTTGAGCCTGTCCCGCAACAGGAGGATGTTGATGAGTATGTTGAAGAGCCGCCGGAGGAGGAGAGTTACTTCCCCGTTTATGCCGAGGTGGAGGAAAGCCAGGTCAAGAATTGTCCGGCCACTGATTTGCGGGGCATGGTTCTTTCCGGCAATCTTGTTTATGTTCAGGAAAACGCTATTTCTCTAATCCGTGAGGTCGGCGAAGACAAGCTGAAGGAATATCTGAAAAACAGCAGTGTACCTCTGGCTCATTTCGGCGGGTTTTTCAAGAAGCTTTCCAGGCAGTTCAAAGGGTCGCTTTCAACTATTGCCGACAAAAAGCTCAAGAAGCTGTCATTGCCCATCATGGTGCCCAGTGGACTTAACCTTTCCGATATCCCGGACGAGAATGGCTCGTGCCTGGTTTTTGTCAATAACGGCCAGTGGAACGGAGTGCTCGTTTGTTCCCAGGTAGAAAAAGAAACGCTTACCATGGTCAAGTTCCGCAAGGCAAAGAACGGGGATTTTGTCGGCATTGGCTATGGGGAGGACGGAGCGGAGCTTCCTCTCCTCAATGCTGTCTCCGTCTTGAGGCGGGAAGGTTTTTTGACGATGGTTTGAGCGTTGCGAAGGGTGTGAGAGGGAAAGAACGGTCGGGGAGGCACTATGGAAAGGCGGAAAAATGCCAGAGTGAAATTTCACGTAACCGCAAGTGTCAGATGTGGGGAAATAGGTTTCGAGCATCTTGCAATCAGGGATTTGAGCCTGACTGGGGTCTATCTGCGGGGTTTGACCGGTTGCGGGGTGGGCGACCGCTGTGGGGTGAGTCTTTTTTTGTCTGGAACCGACAAAGAGTTGAAGTTGTCCATGCAGGGAGAAGTGGTGCGGTTGGGAAAAAACGGGGCAGGTGTCCGTTTTGACGAGCTGGATATTGATACATTCCTTCATTTGAAAAACATCGTTTATTTTAATGCGGATGATCCTGACAAGCTTGAAGAAACTTTGGTTGAGATGCCGCCCGAGGGGCAGTTTGTCGATTAGAATTTCGCTCGAGAGGTTTTTTTATGGCGCTTTTACAACTCACGGTCATACCACTTGGCACCGGCAGCCCCAGTGTCGGTGACTATGTCGCTGATATTCAGAAGGCGCTGGAAAGCGAAAAGGTGCGTTTTCAGCTCAATGATATGGGCACCGTGATTGAAGGGGACGCGCAGAAGCTCCTTGCCCTGATGGCCAGAATATACGAGATTCCCTTCCGGCATGGTGCGCAGCGGGTTGTTACCCAGATAGTCATTGATGACCGCCGGGATAAGGAGATTTGCATCGGTGATAAGGTTGATTCAGTGCAAAAGCGATTGTGATTGCACCGCCCCGGAGAGAAATCCATGAGGAAGAAAAAAATGCGTAAGCTGCCCTTTGTTGTCCTGGTTTTTTTTCTTTTCCTCTTCATTGCCGGGGTGATGAGCGGCGAGCCCTCCAGGGTGCTGGAGCAGTCATGGCAGATCTGCCTCAGCTGCATCGGGATCGGCTGATATGGAACTGGGAAGAAAGTGGGTTCAACTGGTCATTGCCCTTCTGACCAATGGCTACTGGGGCTTTCCAGCCACGAAAACCATTTATCAGGGGCCGCTGAAGGTTGTCTGTTCGCCCGGGTTAAACTGTTATTCCTGTCCGGCGGCAACCACTTATTGTCCCATCGGTGCTCTTCAGCAGCTCATGCTGAGCATTCGTTTCAACCTGGAGAACGCCCAGTATTATCTGGGATGGTATGTGCTTGGCTGCATCGGCGTTGTCGGCAGTTTTCTCGGCAGGCTGGTATGTGGTTGGGCCTGTCCCTTTGGTTTTTTTCAGGAGCTCCTTCATAAGATCCCGTCCCGGAAATTTTCCATCTGGCGTCCTTTGCGGTTTTTTAAATATTTTTTATTGTTGTTTTTTGTCTTTGTGTTGCCCTTGGTTGTGGTGAGTGAGTTTGGTCTGGGGGAGCCCTGGTTCTGCAAGTATTTCTGTCCCGCCGGAACCCTGGAGGCCGGGTTGCCGTTGCTCTGGATGCAGCCCGGGTTGCGCGGCACCGTCGGCTTGCTTTTTTATAACAAGCTGGTCATCCTGGTGGTTTTCGTGGTTTGGGGTGTGGTGGCCAGCCGTCCTTTCTGTCGGGTAGCCTGCCCGCTTGGAGCCTTTTATGGCCTCTTCAGCCGGGTTCGGCTGGTGAAGCTTGCCCTTGACAGGGACAAGTGCACCAACTGCAAGGCCTGTCATCATGTATGTCCCATGGGGGTGAAATTCAACGAGTCGCCTGATGATGCGGAATGCATTACCTGTCTGGCATGCATGGACCGGGCCTGTAAATTTGACGCCATATCACTTACTGTCGGCGGCATTCCCCTGCGGGCAGGAGCTGTGCGGAAAACCGTTGTCCCTGCTGCCGAGTAAGTCGTCTGTGTGAAAAGAAGTGTCACATGAAACGCCGCAAACGGCGGAAGGGGCGGTAGCGAGAGGTTTAGCGATGCAAAGGCCGATTCGCAACGACCCCAAAATATCTTCGAGATTGAAGGATCACATGAGGGAAATTGTACTGGCAGGCATATTTTTTTTATTCCTGCATGGCGCCGCTGCTGCGGAAATGGTCAGTATCGCCGCAGACCTGGTGAACATGCGTTCCGGCCCCGGCCCAGAGCATGAGGTGACGTGGGAGCTCGGCAAGGGGTATCCCTTAAAGGTACTGGAGACACAGGGGCAGTGGCTGAAGGTAACGGATTTTCAGGACGATATCGGCTGGGTGCAGAAGGATATGGTGACATCGAAGCCTTACCTGATTGTCAAGAATAGAATCATCAATGTGCGCAGCGGTCCTGGGGAAAAATACCGTATTGTTCGCCAGGCTCAGAGTGGCGTCGTGTTCCGTCCCCTGGAAAAAAAGGGGAACTGGGTCAAGGTGCAGCACGAAGAGGAAGGCGTTTCGGGCTGGGTTCTGCGCAGTTTGTTGTGGGGGTGGTAGAATCTTCCGGAATTGTTCAGGTTGCCTCGGCTGAATATTGTTTGCTGACCCGTTCCTGCAGACTCGCCAGGTGGGCAAATGGGGCAACAGAATGATGCCGGAGAAGCATCCAGCCGATGTCGTTGAAGATTTTATACAAGGGCCTGAATTCATCAAGCAGTTCCGTGTCGGATAAGTGCGGAGCGCCAATATCCCGGCGGATTCCGGCGAAAATCATCTTAATACTGTTCTCGTCGTTCAGGTGGCGAAGAAATTTTGATGTGAAACGGGAAGGCGCCAGCTGGACGGAAATCTGATCGGGGCTGGTCAGGGTGATCGTTTTGCCTGGATTACTGTCAATTGTTTCGGCTAAACCCTGCGGCGTTGACCTGAAAAAGAAAGGGACGTTGTCAAGGTCGTCCGGTTTTGCCTCTGTGTCAGGGCGGCGCGACAGGTAGAAGCTGTGACGCTGGATAAGGCCTGAGGTGATTTCGGCTATGGCCTGCTGCCGTCGGCGCGGCAGGGCGCCTATCTTTTTGAGCATCCCGGGGTGGGTGATAAATGTCTTTGGTTCGTAGCCGATTCTGCTTTCAAATTTCGGTCCGATGAAGTCCACCAGATACAGGCCGCAGCTTTCCACCCAGTCATATATTTCAAGCACATCAAAGCCATGGTCATGGGAGTGGAGGAAGAGGTCGTAAAGGCCGATGTCACCGTACTCCTCGACCTCGGTCAGCCAATCTCCTTCACAGCGCTTGAAGAAATTTGCCGGCGGCAGACTGTCCAGGATGATTTTGGTGTTCTCTACCTTTGTCTGCATGACAGCTTCATGCGTATTGACCAGTCGCATCAGTTCCTGCATCTGGTACACCGCTGTTCTGCCATGCTTGCCGTACACCATTACTCCCATGCAGCCATTGTCCTTCAGCTGCCCATTGAGCATTTTCAATCCCTTGTAATAGTCTTCCAGGTGATGGAGCACCCCGACGCAGTTGATGTAATCAAAAGGGCCGAGATTCAGTTCCGGTAGATTGAGAATGGAATTGTTGACCCAGGTAATCCGGGAAAGGCCCCTTATTTCGGCCCTTTTTCTGGCGACCGCCATACTTGCGCTGCTGAGGTCGAGATAAACAATTTCTGCATTGTTTCGGCCACGAAGCTGCTCAGCCAGGAAGATTGCGGCGCTGCCCGTTCCGCCGCCTGCAATCAGAACGCGGAAGTTGTCAAAATTTTTCCGGCCTCCGTAGCAGTAATGATTGATCTTGTCGAGATAGCTGTCCTCGGTGGCCAGCAGGCGTGTTTTTTCGTCTTCCGGGTCGCGGAAAGGATAGGGGTAATTTTCGTATTGCTCTTTGACTTCCTTGGGGTAATCCATGGGTTCCAATAGTAATTGATAAATCCTGCAGCTTCGACATGCGAGTCTGTTTCCGTTTGGTAATCACATCCCCGGTGGGGGGGGAGGAGGCGGGCCGGGAGGTGGGGGAGGGATTGTTAAACCGGGCGGCACATGGTACGCCGGTGGCAATGGCATGGGTTGTCTTTGTTGTGGCTGCTGCCGTGTGTTCCTGTATACATTTCCGGACATGGGAACAAGGTGGCCGTTGGCGTACATGCACTGGATGTACGCGTTATCATACTGGTGCTGGGAATAATAAGCGGAAGTCTGCGCTGTCTCACTTCCTGCAAGGGTTCCGAAAAGCAAACCTGTTCCCGCTCCGACGGCGGCCCCTCTTTCTCCTCCAATCAAGGCGCCGGCTGCGGCACCTACCGCAGTGCCGGTTACGGCGCTGGCTACCCCACTCTGGGCGGAGCTCTGACTGGGAGAGTCACCACCAATATACTCAAGGGCAAATTGTCTGCACCTCATGTCGTCGTAGCGGAACTGATCAAAAGATTTGCCTGATCCCGGATATACCATCATCGACGGACCGGTGGGCAGAGTGGTGCAACTCCCCAGGAGGAGAAACAGCATGGCAAGTGGAAACCTTTTCAATGTCGCGGAGGTCATGTTTTTCCTCCAAAGTCAGGGTGTAGGTTGCGTTTGAGGGAGGACCTTCAGCCATCCCCCCGGACACTCTTTGACGGTCGGATAATATCCCTCGGGGTCGGTGCAGTAATACCAGTAATCTTGCGGTGGTGCAGCCTGTTCAGCCGGAGGCCGTTCCATATAGACCGGGGGCGGGGGGGGCGAAACGTAAATGGGCGGGGGGGGGTAGTAATAGGACGGTGGGTAGTAATAAGGTGGTGGGTAATACCTCCACCCCAACACGGGCGGAGCGATGTAGATACCGACATTTCCGCGCCAGCCATGGCTGCGTCGATGAGCCAAGGCAACCTGGCTCATGCTGAGTGCTAAAAGGATAATCACGCCCAACGCTATTCTTGTCCGTTTCATCTTCGTCCTCCTCAAAGGGGCATTTTGCCCCCGTGCGGCTGATATTCAAATGAATAAATCTTACCATTTCAAGGTATGTATTATTTTACAGCACTTGGAGTAATAGTGCAAAAATATTAAAAGATGGTGCGGGTAAGAAGAGTGTTTGATGTTGAAAAATTTTGATAGTGCCTGCCGGCGTAAAAAAGAAAAAGCCCGGATTTCTCAGGGCTCTTAGAAGTGACCCCGGGTGCTGCCGGAGTGCAAACTGGCGGAGAGAGAGGCTGTTTAATCAAGACGGTATCATGTTGATTAGATGGTATTTTTTAATTCAAAATAAATTCTCTACCCGTTATTCTACCCGTTAATGTTTGTGGTGGGCCTTCAATTCGCTTCTTCTTTCAACGTAAATACCAAGGGCGAAAGAATCTGAAAACCATTTATGCTTCCCTGTTTGTAAGAAGGCAATTTCTTCTTACAAGAGAAAGCGTATTTCAAATACCCTAGCCTTATTGCTCCGTGGCACTACGTTTAATTTGCCAGTGCAATTTCTTTTATGTTTTCACTGTTTGGTTCGTAGGTAACACGAATGGCGTAATATTCGTCTTTATTATAAGAACCTTCCATAGGGGTTCCAGCTACCTCCCAAATTCCCAAAGTGGCGAGATCCAAAAGACCATGCATTACTGCTCGTCCAGTAGAACCTTGCGGTTTAAGGATTTTATATGCTTCACAATTTTCTGGCAGTCCAGACACTTGCAAAGTTTCCGCCCCTTTTGAAATAAGGCAACTTTTTGTTTTGCACGAACTTAATTGGTCGAATTCAACACCTTTCTTGGATGAAGCCATGTAAACACTGCAAGCACTGAGTGAAAAAGCGAGAAAAATAATGATCAGAAAATTAGACCGCATACATCCCCCGTTTTTAGTGTTAGGTGCATAAAGTAGCAATGAATATTGTTAGGATGCCTTTTTTCTGACAATTAATCAACAATAAAAACCTGATTTCAGCAGGTTACTATTGGCAGATATTTTTGATCTCTTTTAGTTGATTACGCAATATTCGACTCAGTTTCTTAAGTAATTTCCGTGTGCCCCCCTTGTAACCCCTCATGGCGCTTGCCCGCTTGCCTTGTTCTGTCTTTGGCCCGGTTGACTTTTCCCATGGTCGCCATTTCCTGATCATTTGCGCCTGTTTTTGGCGTCGCTTCAAAGTCCAACCGTTCATGTGCTGTGTCCTCCAAAAGTTGGTTTTGCGGGATTTTATTTTCTCGTGCGCGTGATGCCTCATTGTTCACCTGTTGCGGACCGTTGGCAATATTTGCTTGTTTGGCAAAGACAACAGGCGGATTTTTGATAGCGGATAAGGTTTCCAGTGTGGACCGGCATTGGTTCTGAGCACGCAACGCAAGCCTCATAAATGATTCCAGGTTTGACATTGTAGACTGATCAAAGCCGCGTTCCGTCAGACGAGCAAAAAGGGTTTGCAGGGCTGTTGCCTGATTCATAAGCATGGCTTCTACTTGTTTCATATCACCAGATTGCAACGCGCCTTTTTGATCCCGTAAATGATCCATGAGGGCTGCTGCATCCAATAATTTCCCAACTTCACCTTGCCCATCAGCGGCAAAAATTACTCTGAAGGCAGCGAATTCAGGCCCGCAAAATAACGCAGCGGCATTTTCAAAAGTTTCCTTGTCGTTTTTCCCCTCAAATAGGGAAATGCTTTTTCTGGCTTTTATTTCGTCTGTCATTGGAAATCCTTTTTCTTCAATTCATCCAAATTGGCTCAGAACTGAACATTTTTTTTATCAAGCATCTGGCAACCCCAAAAAGCCAAAATTGTCTTTATCCCTGCTTTTTCTTGTTGAACATGGTTTACCATGTGATGGAAGCAAGTAATCGCTGCCGCTCATACATGGTATACATGTAAA
The DNA here is from genome assembly GCA_043809085.1 of Pseudomonadota bacterium. Taxonomy (GTDB): domain Bacteria; phylum Desulfobacterota; class Desulfobulbia; order Desulfobulbales; family SURF-16; genus DB1. The sequence goes on from JAZDEG010000035.1 coordinate 30,811, forward strand.
GACGGGTGGTTTCGCCACCCATATGGGGAAAATTCATAATTTGCATTTTGTCCTTTCCGCGTAATCACTTACCCCTTTTCATAGGGTGGCGTTTCCACCACCCCAAACTACTGTTTTTTGATCAAAGAAGGGTGGCGTATCCGCCCGTGTGTATGGGTGGCGTATCTGCCCGTGGGGAAATTTCTACACACCATTAGTCATCCCTTCAGGCTTGAAATGGAATAGCAAGTTCCATATTGCAATCATTCTGGGAAATGGAAGATTTTGGCTCACAAAAACCACGATTCATAAGCCGCTTTGCTCGTTCCCGCATCACTTGCCCTGATTGCCAAAACTGCCAATCATCAATCAGGGCATAAATCGTTCTGTCACCTTGAATATTGCCGCCCTGATAAACGATCTTGATGAAACCTTTTGCCAAGAGTTCATCTATTGCGCGGTAAATCCGTTTCCTTTCAATCCCATCAAAATTTTGTCCCTGTTTCATTTGTTTTCCTCGATTATAAAGGTTTTCAAGTTCCTTTAATGTCATGGTAATTTCGTCCCTATTGATCACTTCTTTTGTGTTCTTATTGATTTTTCTTTTCCCAAGGAAGATGATCAATAACTGAGGGGCAAAACCACTTAGCGTATGAAAAGCGCGGGATAGGTACAAGTCCCTCTCGATGAATGTTCCTGGTGCAAATTTCTTTTTACGACTCATCAAGGACGCTCCAAGAGTTCTCTGGCCCTTTCCTGACCTTCGGGAGTCAAAAATACTCTTCCAATCCGGCCACGTTCTCCATCAGGGCTAATGTAATCCTCCATCCTGATTTCAGTAAAAATACCTTTTTTGTGAAGCTGCTTCCTTTGGTCATGAATGTTCATCACCTGACCAATAGAGCGGAGTTTGTTGCTCAAGACTCCGTTAGAATAGTCATTCACTAGCGCTTTAACGATCCGTGCTTGATTTTTGGAGAGAGGGAAGGTAGTATTTAGATGAGTATCATTCTTGGCCCCGTTCTCCCCGGTTGTTAGCGCAACCAGAGCGGGGTTTTCTTTTGTCTTCATACCTGTTCCCCCACCTTTTCAATTAAAGCCCGGATGTCTTCTACACGCCAGACGGTACAGCGTTTTGATAAACGATAAGATTTTGGATAGATGCCAGTTTTCACACCAGCGTACCAATGAGATTTTGAAACTGGAATGATTGCCGGAATCGGCGGTTCGGCTTTTGGGTTGCCTACAATTTGGCTTAACCGGAGATACCCGGTCTCAGGCAAAAAATGCTTCTTAGTCATAATCTGTTCTCCTTTTTTCTCAGCGGCCTTGATTGGCCGCCCTTGGAAAACAAATTAGGGGGGATTATTTATTTGCGGAAATTAATCATTTTCATCAATTTTTATTATTTCTTTAATAAATTGATGCCATTCATTTATATTATTTTCTTTAAAGTAGTCTTGATACCTATTCTGTAAAAACTTAACCCGCAGTGTATTTTTGAACTTTTTGTAATACCTTTCCACCGTCTCCCCAGGCAGGCTTTGGCTTTCGTTGGTACGGATGAATGAACACCAAGGCTCTTCTTGAGCAAGTTCCTTAGCCGCTTCTTTCAAGGAGCGAGACTCAGCTATTAAGCGATCAACCTCAACCACCAATGCCGCTCCTTGGAAATTTTGCCATTTTGTAGCCACGCCTCTTTTCTTCGGCTTGACAAAACCAGGAATTTTCAAATCATTTGCAAGAGCAATAATCAATAAAGGATATTTTTTCTCCAACCTTCCCTTAAGACCATAATGCTTAAATAATGCATTGATCCTTTCTGCATATACCTCAGAAATCCAGTTTTCTTCAATAATATCAGCATAGCAAGGGTTGCCATTTAACAGGGATTCCACAATCTCCCATTGCACTGAAGCAGGCATTTCAGGCGGTTGAGCTAAAATTCCTTTCCATTCTGACTTGCTTTTTTGCATCACCATATTTTTTTTCTCTTGAACTCTATTCTTGCGCTGCCCTAAGAGGGATAATTTTTGCCCCGCTCTTTAAGTCATCTAAATAATCCGCCCAAACCTGCATCATTTTTTTTCGCTCCGTCAGATGTTCGGCGTGATTGTAAGCGGCCTTTACCCGGTTCCTTTCCTGGTGGGCAAGTTGTCGTTCGATAACAGCAGATGGCCAGCCCTGTTCATGGAGAATGGTGCTTGCCATTGCCCGGAAACCGTGGCCGGTCATTTCATCCTTGGTAAAGCCCATTCTCCGTAAGGCTGCAAGAACGGTGTTGTCGCTCATAGGGCGGCCTTTGCTTCGTTCACTGGGGAAAACATATTTGCCATCACCAGTAAGCGGTTTAATGCCCTCTAGGAGTGTGATAGTTTGCCGTGACAAGGGGACAAGGTGCTGTGTCCGCATCTTCATTTTTTCGGCTGGTATGCGCCATTCTTTTTTCTCAAAGTCGATTTCCGACCATTCTATGTGTCGCAATTCTCCAGGGCGGACGAAAAGAAGCGGGGCCAGCTTCAAGGCGCATTGTGTCACGAATGAGCCATTGTAACCGTCAATGGCACGGAGTAACCCGGCAACGTCTTTCGGGTTAGTCAGGGATGCCATATTTTTTGTTTTGGGCGGGGTAAGTGCGCCTCTGAGGTCGGCGGAGGGGTTGCGCTCTGCTCTTCCTGTTGCGATAGCATAGCGGAAGACTTGGCCACATATTTGATTAACCCGGCGGGCTGTTTCCAGTGTTCCTCTTTCCTCAAGGCGGCGAAGCATAACGAGTAAAAGCGGGGCATTGATTTCTTTTATAGTTACGTCACCAATAAGGGGGAAAATGTGATTTAGCAGTCGGCTTTCGATGGTTTCGGTATGGCGGGCCACCCAAATGTTTTTTTGCTTTCCAAGCCATTCCAAGGCAATAGATTTAAATGTGCTATCGCCTGAGTGTTGGGCTTTCATCCTTCGAGCCATGCCAGGGTCAATGCCTGCGGCGATCTGTCCTTTGATGCGCTGTTGTTCCTCTCGCGCAGCGGCAAGGGTTACAGCCGGGTAATCGCCAATGGAAAAGGAATTTTCTTTTTTTGCGAACGTTACCCGCATTTTCCACCATTTGCGCCCGGATGGTTCGACCACGAGCCAAAGGCCACCACCGTCTCGCAGCAGGTAGTTTTTTTCTTTGGGCTTTGCTTGTCGGATTGCCGCATCGGATAAAAGGGATGTTCCTTGTTTTGGCATGAGGCACCTCACTTTTTTAACGGGTTACGGGTAGATTGGTAACGGGTAGAGTGAAAAGGCAAGCTGGTGGCCTATTTGCGGGCAATCTTGCGGACTGGGTAGCCTGTATAGGCTGATGGTAACGGGTAGAGGCAAGAGGTGTGTTGGTCATGACGGACTCTCTTTTTCTCTCTGGTGTGAGTTTTTTTTCTGGCTGCATCGTCCCACGAGATAACGGGTAACGGGTAGAGAAAAAAAATCTTGTTTTTCTACCCGTTATTTTACCCGTTTAACGGGTAGATGACAATGGATTTCTTTGGACTGTATAGGAAACAAAAAACCCGCGTTCCTAGTCTGGAAGCGGGTTTTTGTGTGTTGTTGGGTCTTGTTGGGTGCTAATTTGGCGGAGAGAGAGGGATTCGAACCCTCGGTAGAGCTTGTGACCCTACACTCGCTTAGCAGGCGAGCACCTTCGGCCTCTCGGTCATCTCTCCGTTTGTTTTCAATAAAATTGGCGGAGGAAGTAGGATTCGAACCCACGGAACTTTCGTTCAACGGTTTTCAAGACCGCCGCCTTAAACCACTCGGCCATTCCTCCGCAAAGTTTGAGCTGTTATTTACCATCTCAACATTTTCATGTCAATGCTTGATCTTCTTTCTTCCGGATCGACGGGATTTTTTATGTTGCCTTGTCCCGCCTGACTTGGCGGGTTGTTTGCTTGCATAACCCGTTTCAGAATATAGCGGCGGCGGTGAGGGCATCAGTCAGTTTTTCAGCGGGAAAGATTTTCAGGCCGGGGATGGCTTTTGGGGGGCAGTTTGCCTTGGGAATGATCGCCTGGCGGAATCCATGCTTCACTGCTTCTTTTAGTCTGTCCTGGCCGTTCGGCACCGGTCGTATTTCTCCGGCAAGACCTATTTCGCCGAAAATAATCAGATCCAGCGGCAGCGGTTTATCGTTGATGCTTGAGGTGATTGACAGGGCAAGGGCAAGATCGGCGCTTGTTTCGTTTACCTTGACCCCGCCTACGACATTGATGAAGACGTCCTTGTTGTAGCTTGCGATGCCGCCGTGACGATGAAGAACGGCCAGGAGCATGATCAGTCTGTTCTGGTCGATACCGACGGTGAGGCGGCGGGGGCTTTCTCCGTGACTTTCGTCAACAAGAGATTGCACTTCGACAAGAATGGGGCGGCTCCCCTCCCAAAGAACCATTACTGCGCTGCCGGGCATGGGGTCAGCCGTCCGACTCAGGAAAATGGCTGAAGGGTTTTTTATTTCCTTGAGGCCCCTGTCGGTCATGGCGAAGACGCCCAGTTCGTTGACCGCACCGTACCGGTTCTTCACCGCCCGCATCATCCGGTATCTGCTATCTCCGGAGCCTTCAAAATAACAAACCACATCTATAATATGCTCAAGAACCCTGGGGCCGGCAAGGTCGCCGGATTTGGTCACGTGACCGACCAGGAAAACGGCAATATTGTTCGTTTTGGCAAACTGGGTCAGTTGCGCGGCGGATTCCCGCACCTGGGAAACGCTGCCTGGTGTGGATGAGGATGCTGCGGTCTGCATGGTCTGGATGGAATCGATCACCATGACCTGTGGATTTTCCTGAAGAGCGGTAAGGCAGATGTTTTCCACCTGGGTTTCCGTCATGAGGAGCATTTGTTTGCAGGGCAGGCCGAGCCGGTCGGCTCGCATGGCGATCTGCTGGGAAGATTCTTCACCTGTTACATAGAGAACTTTTCTTGCCTCGCTCAGCATGCAGCAGACCTGGAGAAGGCAGGTGCTTTTGCCGACACCCGGATCACCGCCGATAAGGACTACGGAGCCCCTGACCAGTCCGCCGCCGAGCACCCGGTCAAATTCCGTCATGCCTGTGGTTATTCGCGGGGTGTCGGATAAATTTACCGCGGAGATCAGCTGGACGGGGGAGATAATGCCGCTGTAGCCGGTTGCGATGGATGGAGAAAGGAGTTGTTCAAGTTCCTTGATGCTGTCCCACTCCCGGCATTCGGGGCATTGGCCTATCCATTTGCCAAAGGTGGCGCCGCAACTGTCACAGGTAAAAGCTGTTTTTGCTCTGCCCTGTTTCATTTAAATTTTTTTAATCTCTTTTTCCAATTCGTTTAACTTTTTTTTGTAATATCTGAGGCATTTTTTAATGTAGCGGGAGCGCTGCCAGCTCGATTGCAGATCTCCGGGGGCAATGGGAGCATCTTTGCAGGCAAGAATGTGTAATGCGGGAGACAGGCGTGTGTTGCTCAAGCAGGCTATCTTGCTCTCGTAATAGAGCTTGTAGGTCTGTATCTGTGCCCTTTTCCTGCTTATGTCGGAATTTGACTGTGTATTGATGTCCATTGATTCACCCTTTTTCACAATATCATAAAATATGCAAAATAAAAGCCAAAGTGGCTCATGCTGGGAAGAAAGTATTCTCAGAAGAGAGAAGGGTGAAATGGTTTTTCCGGAATATCGGAATTTGTTTCCTGAAAAAAGGAATTTTGCCGGGATGTGGCTTCCATTCAAAAATATGTCATGTTATTTCAGTATGTTATATTGGTGGTGTCATTGGCCCGGATTTTGCTCATTTAGTCGTATTATTGATGAGGCAATAAATGAAAATGAAAAGGAGAAACGCGCCATGACGCCGAGACAGGCAATTAGGATTTTAATGTTAAGCCCGATTTATTTTCGTCTCGACCTGCCCGCTCGCAAGATATTGGTGGATGAGTTCTGTGCCATGTACGCCGAGGGGGCGAATCGTTCGTTCCGATGATCACCATTTATCCGGTGATCATTTTTTCGGCAAGACCGATGATGGGCGAAAGGATTTTCTGTAAAACGCCGGTATAAAAAAGCGCCAGCAGGATGATGAAGCCGAAAGGTTCCAGTTTTGAAAAGGCAGCGGCCTGACGGGGAGGGAGAAGTCCCATCAGGACTTTGCTTCCATCCAGGGGGGGGATGGGCAGCAGGTTGAATACGGCCAAAATGATATTGATCCAGATGCTCGCGCCCACCATCTGGAAAAGCGGGAAGAGGATCGGTTTCGGTATCCAGGCGGCAAAGAAAACAAGCAACTGGGCCAGCAGGCTGCTGGCAATTGCGGTCAACAGATTGGCTCCCGGTCCCGCCAGGGCCACCCATATCATGTCTTTTAATGGATTTCTGAAGTAGCGCGGGTTCACCGGCACCGGTTTTGCCCAGCCGATTTTCATGATAATGAAAGCAAGAACACCCAGCGGGTCAAGGTGCTTCAGGGGGTTCAGGGTAAGTCGTCCCAGATTGTGGGCTGTCGGGTCTCCCAGTCTGTAAGCGACCATGCCGTGAGAATATTCATGGATGGTGAGGGCAAACAGAAAGGGCGGGGCAAGTATGATGATCTGCTGAAGTATATTCATGAACTATCCTTTTTTATTCCCCGTTTCCAGGGGGTACTCCGTTTCGAGAAATTTGATTTCGTCTTCCCGGCTGAACAGTTCGCCGTCAATGGTTTTTTCCAGCAGGTGATTCAGCATGGTCTGGTATGCCGGTCCGGGAGGATAGCCGAGTTTTTTCAGGTCCGACCCGTGCAGGTGGTTCTTGATGTGGCGTAACCTCGTTACGTATAAAGAGACTGCCTGTTTAGCAATTTTGTTCCGGCAAATGGACATCAGGAACAGAAGGCCCTCATGGCTCAATCCCTTCAGGAGCCAGTATATTTCACTGGACCGCAGATGGCTTCTTCTGTCAAGGGTGCGGGCAATGCGTTTTGTCTCTATTTTCTCCCTGAGCAGCATCTGCTGATAGCGCTCCGGAACCTCGAATTTTTTGCAGAAGGCAAACAGGGCCCTTGTCTGGATGCGGGAGGTCAGGGCCAGGAGATAGACGATCCATTGGCTGCATTTGTCGCTTAGGTATAGCAGTTTGTGCCAGGAAAGAGCCCGGTGTGCTTCTTCCAGAATTTCAACCAGGCGTGGCTCGTATTTGAGGGAATGGTGGAGGAACTTTAAGAGATCAAACTGGGCCAAACGCTGGATTGCCGGCAAAGGATTGGATTCAGAGAGGATCAGTCTGATCTCCTGGAAATAGCGGCGGCCGAATTTCCGGTCAAAGAGATTCATCTTAACCGCGGTTTTCAGCTGTTTTTCAGTCAACTTGCCAAGGACAAAACCCATACGCTGCTCAAAGCGAATAGCCCGGAAGATGCGGGTCGGGTCTTCGACAAAACTTAAGTTGTGCAGTATGCGGATCTGTCTGTCCTTGAGGTCGTTCTGGCAGTTGAAGAAATCCACCAGGATGCCGAATTTGTCAGGGTTGAGGTGGATTGCCATGGCATTGATGGTGAAATCCCGCCGGAAAAGATCGAGTTTGATTGAGCTTAGTTCCACCGTTGGCATTGCCGCGGGGTATTCATAGTATTCAAGACGGGCCGTGGCGATATCTACTTTAAGTCCCTCCGGGAGTTTTACCACTGCGGTGTTGAACTTGACGTGGGTGGTCACGGTGCCGCCCAGTTCCTGAGCCAGCATCTTTGCAAAGGTGATGCCGTCTCCTTCGACAACAACGTCCAGGTCGAAATTTTCGATGTGGAGCAGAAGGTCTCGGACAAAGCCGCCCACGGCATAGGCGGTGAATTTGTTTTTCCTTGCCACTTCCCCTATGTTTTGCAGGAGCACGACCATTTTCCGGCTCAGTGACTGGGTGATCAGGTTGGTCATGTTCCTGTTGCGTTCGCTGGATGGCTCACTCTGAGTCGTCTTCAGACTGGGGAGGTAGGCGGGGTCATTAACCAGCAGGTTGAACAGATCGGTGCGGGTGATGACGCCCACCAGCAATCCGCTTTCAACTATGGGGATGAATCGTTGCCGGTGCTCAATGATCAGTTCCTGAATATCGGCCAGAGTGGCGGAGGGCGGCAGAGTGGCGAGTTCCGTTGTCATGAATTCACTTGCCGGCAGGTCTCCGAGATGGTGAAAAATGGCTTTGCTGGCATCTCGCCGGGAAAAAAGCCCCAGCATTTTTTTGTCCTGCATGATCGGCAGCATGGTAATGCCGTAACGGATAAGGGTGTCGTATGCCTCCTTGGTGGTCACTTCCGAGCCAACGGAAATAACCGGCGAGGACATCAGTTGCCATGCTTTGCTCTCCGGTCGTACGTGCTTGTGGAGAAGGCGGATCAGTTTTTCTTCCGCCTCGACCAGGGTCATGTCGTTGATGGTGGCCGCTGCGGCTGATGCGTGGCCGCCGCCGTTGAACTCCATGGCGATCTGGCCGACGTTGACTTCGGGAATGCGGCTCCGGGCGATTAGGTATATGCGCTCCCCCATGCTGGCCAGGGCAAAAAGGACATTGAGGTTTTCCATGCTCATGAAGCGCCGGACAATGAGGGAAAACTCATCCACATACTGGCGGAAAGCGATGCGGGTAACGGTTATTTCAATGGACTGGATGGTATAGGTTGTCGCCGATTTTATCAGCTCGTTGAGCAGCGAAACTTCACCGGTGGTGAGTTCCTGGGTGATATACTGGGTGACCGTGTTCAGGTTTGCGCCGCAGTTCAGCAGCCAGGCCATGGCGCGAAGGTCGGACGGGGTGGTTGTGCTGAAGGTGAATGAGCCGGTGTCCTCGTATTCGGCCATGGCCAGCAGGGTTGCCTCATCCTGGCTGATGGTGATGTTGCGCTCCTGGAATATTTCTACAAAAACAGTGGCTGTTGAGCCCACCGCTTTCACCACCTCCACGTCGCCTTTCAGGTCGCCCGGGGCATCGGGATGGTGGTCGTAAAGGTGAATTTCGAGGCCGGGATTTTCCAGGCACTTGGCAAAGTTGCCGATACGGGACGGCTGCCGTGTGTCAACGATGATCAGTCTGGTAACCTTGTCCAGCTCAATGTTTTTTATCCGCTGGAAATCATAAATCATAACGGACTGGACAAAGAATCTGCGCAGATTCCTTTCCTGTGAGCCGGAAAAAACAAGCACTGCGTCAGGATAGAGCTTTTTGGCTGCAACCATTGAGGCCATGCTGTCAAAATCGGCATTGAGATGTGTTGTAATGACTTCCATCGGTGCTTTTGTTCGGTCCGGAGTGAAAGCTGATTGTGCTCCGATATCATGGCTGAAAAATGCATTCGGCCTGATATCGATACACTTTCCCGTATAAGGGAAATGGTTCTTTATGGCCATCATGATTGATGTTGACCGGAATGTAAAGGGCCTTGTTGCGGTGATCCTGAGGTTACTTCTCTTTCCTGCTGCGGGGGTGAAATTTGCGGTGGACTTCCTGCAGGCGGTCGGCATCCACGTGGGTATAGATCTGGGTGGTGGCGATATCCGCGTGACCGAGCATGAGCTGGACCGAGCGCAGGTCGGCGCCCCTGGACAGCAGGTGGGTGGCAAAGGAGTGGCGCAGCATATGGGGGCTGATTTTTTTGGTGATCCCGGTGCGGAGCGCTGTTTCCTTGATGATCTGCCAGAAACGGATTCTTGTCATTGGTTTGCCCCTGCCTGTTACGAACAGGGCACTGCTTTTTTTCTCGTTGAGCAGGAGGCCCCTGCCGAGCTCAAGATAGCGGGAGATTTTGTCCCGAGCCTCCTCGCCGAAGGGGATGAGTCGTTCCTTGCTTCCTTTGCCGAGCACCCGGACGAATCCGGCGTTGATGTTGATGGCCATCAACGGCAGGGAAACCAGTTCGGAAACCCGTATTCCTGTTGCGTAAAGCAAATGGAGCATCGCGGTATTTCGCAGAGAAATGGGAAATTGGCCGGCCTGACCATCAAGAAGCCTGTCGATCTCAGCAACGGAAAGATTTTCCGGGAGAGTACGGGCGCTTTTCGGCAGCTCCATAATCTTTGTTGGGTCAGTGGAAATGATGTGTTCGGCAAGGAGAAAGCGAAAGTAGCCGCGTAAGGTGGAAAGGCGACGACCATTACTGCGCAGAGAAATTCCTTTTTTCCGGCAATGGGAAAAATAGTCACGGATCTGCTGGGATGTTATTTGCTGCAGAGAAATTTTTTTGTGAGACAGAAAGGAAAGGAAGGAGTCAAGATCTGACTGGTACGTGCGTATGGTATTGTCAGCCAGTCTTTTTTCAGCGGCAAGATAATGAAGAAACAGGTCCTGGCTGTTTTGCAACTCCCGGGAAAGGGGTGCGCTGCCAGGAGACCTGTTTAGTCGGGCATTACTGATTGGGTGGCGATTCTTCCCCCGGCTTTTCATTGCGCGAGGATTAATGCCATTATGCTTCCCGTTCTATGCGGTACATGACTTTACGGAGTTTTCTTTTTGCTTCCGCTTGTTTACGGCGCTTTTTGACGCTTGGCTTTTCGTAGTATTCGCGTCTTTTGAGTTCTTTTTTGATGCCGTCAAGCTGCAGCTTTTTCTTCAATTGTCGAATGGCGTATTCTATGTCTCCGCGGACTTCAACTTCAATCATGATAACTCCGAAAAAAGATATTTTAGCGTAATTAATAGGAGGTGTATTTCTTCCTTTCCGAAAACAGAAATTTATAACGAAGTGGAGACTTTTTGTCAAATGTTATTTTTTTTGTTGAAGGGTGATTTCATCTGCGGGCGGGAAAATTTTTCCGGGGTTGAGGATATTGTTTGGGTCAAAAAGTTTTTTGATCCCCATCATGACATCCATGCTCGCCGCATCAATTTCCAGGGGGAGAAATTCAGATTTCGTTATGCCGATGCCGTGCTCGCCGGACAGGGTGCCGCCAAGCTCAAGGACCCGCGCGAACAATTCCCGTTTTGCCTTTCCGCTTCTTTCCCGTTCTGCTTTGTTTTTCTTGTCCAGCATGATGTTGACATGGATGTTGCCGTCGCCTGCATGGCCGAAGGTGAAAATGACGAGGTTGTGGCGGGTGGCCAGGGTTTCGGTGAACGAAACCAGTTTCGGAATCTTTGAGCGCGGCACAACCACGTCCTCGCCGATCTTGTCCGGTTTCAGTTCAAAAGCTGCCGGCGATATGGCGCGGCGGGCGCTCCACAGGGCGGCAACCTGGTCGCTGTTTTCCGCTTTTTTTATCTCAAGAATATTTTTCTTTTCTTGGAAAAATTTCATGAGTAGTCGTGACTGTCCGGCAACAGAGTCCTTGTCTCCATCCACCTCAAGCAGCAGGAGGGCTTCCGTGGCCTGGGGGAGGGGGAATGGAAGTTTGTTCCGGACAATGGAGATGGCGGTGCGGTCCATGTATTCCAGGGTGCATGGCCGATGTTTTGCCAGAATTTCCGAAACCAGGGAGGCTGCCTGGTTTATGCTGGAGCACAGGATGAGAAAGGTGTTTTTACAGACGGGCAGGGGGATTACTTTGAGGATAATTCTGGTGATGATGCCGAGTGTCCCTTCTGACCCGGCAAAAAGGCGGGTCAGGTCATAGCCGACCACGCCCTTTGCGGTCCGCACCCCGGTCTGGATGATCCTGCCGTCGGGCATTACGACCTCGAGCCCCAGGAGGTAATCCCGGGTTACCCCGTATTTGACGGCGCTCGGTCCCCCTGCGCATTCGGCCACATTGCCGCCGAGTGTGCAGAATTTGAGACTGGCTGGGTCAGGCGGGTAAAAAAGATTCCGGCTGCGCAGTGCTTCCTGGAGGTTGCCGGTGATCACTCCCGGTTCGACAATGGCCACCTGGTTTTCCTCGTCGATCTCCAGAATGCGGTTCAGCCGACTCAGGGCGAGAACGAGCCCGCCTGCAACCGGCAGCGCTCCACCTGTCATGCCGCTGCCCGCTCCCCGGGGCACAACGGGAAATGGGGTAATGTTGGCCAGTTTCATAATAGCGCTTATCTGAGCCGCGTCCCCCGGGAAAGCAACAGCCTCAGGGGGAAATTCCCGGCCGGTGCCGTCGTAAGAGTAGCAGAGCAGGTCTTCCTTCGCGGTGGTCAGGTGTTCCTGGCCCACAATGGCCCGTAATCTGTTGATGGTTTCCCGTTTCATAGCATTGCCAATCCTTTCTGAAAAATGTACTATACTTGGCTTAATGGCGAGGCCATCAGGCTTGTTTCTTTGCTTACAATTTAATCGATAATCAATTCAACCAGTCAACTTTTATACAGTGAAAGGGATTTTTATGGCTAAAAAATTGCGGATTGCCTTGCTGGCAGGAGGAAAATCCGGAGAAAGGGATGTTTCTCTGGCCGGGGCGAAAGGGGTCATGGCTGCCCTGGATAAAGAAAAGTACAGTGTGGTTCAGTATGATCCGGCGACCGACCTGGCGCGGCTTGCGGCTGACGCCGTTGAGCTTGATGCGGCCTTTATTCTGCTGCATGGGCCTTTGGGGGAGGACGGATCCATGCAGGGGTTTCTCGATCTGCTGGGGCTCCCTTATCAGGGGTCGGGTGTTCTGGGCAGCGCCTTGGCCATGGACAAGAACCTTGCCAAGATCCTTTACCGTCAGGCTGGGTTGCGGGTGGCATCCTGGCGAATGGCCTCGCCAAAGGATGTTGTAAATCCCGGGCTTTTTGCCGATGGGCTTCGTTTTCCGCTGGTGGTGAAGCCGGTGCGCCAGGGGTCGAGTCTGGGGATGAGCATTGCCCATGACGAGAAGCAGCTTGAAACCGGGCTGGAAAAGGCCTTTGTTTATGATCAGGAGGTGATGGTGGAGGAGTTTGTCCGGGGTCGTGAAGTCACCGGCGGAGTTTTGGGAAATGACGATCTCGAGGCCCTGCCGCTGGTCGAGATTATTCCAGGGAAAGAGTATCCTTTTTTTGATTATCAGGCCAAGTATACGAAGGGGGCTACCCGTGAAATATGCCCGGCTGATTTGCCGGAAGAGATTACTGCAAGGGCGCAAGCGGCGGCTCTTGCCGCGCACAGGGTTTTGCGTCTGCGGGGATACAGTCGGACGGATATGATTGTCTCTGAAGAGGGGGAGGTGGTTGTCATTGAAACCAACACCATTCCCGGCATGACGCCGACGAGTCTGCTGCCCCAGGCTGCGGCTGCGGCAGGGATTGATTTTTCCGCGCTTCTCGATCGTTTAATCGGCCTGGCCTTGCAGGGGAAATGATTTTCCCGCATCAATAAAACTGGAACCGGATAAAGTTTACCGAACAGCGGTTGTGGGGATGAAACTGCGACCGCTGTTCTTACAGCATCTTTTTTTCAAGTTTGTTGTCAATCCTTGATGGTTTCACCGTGTAACCTGTCACCAGGGTGCCCAATGGTGTGCAGGTATAGTGCCATTCTATGATTTCGCCGGGGTAAACCCAGACGCCTTTTGTTGTTGTGCTGTCAGCCTGTGGCGCTTTGAGCCACATTTGTTCATTTTCCTGGGTGTACATGGCGTGCCTCTTGGTGAAATAGTGGGGAGGTGTTTACTTGGTGTTTAGCAAATAAGGTGCCATTCCGTCAGGGGTGTGCTTTGGCTGCTGTAACTAGCTGATATAGCTTAGTTTTGTTTGTGATTATGGAAGGCGGGTGCCGAATGGACGAGGGTGGTGAAATGGCGTGCTGGTGGGTGAAATGCCCATATTCTGATTGGTTGCGGGTCGGCTCGAGCGAAAAAAAAGCGGAGCCTGTCGGCTCCGCCTGGGGGAAAGGGGTGATAGATTGGTTTGATTATGCGTTCCGGCGTTTGCGGCGATAGGCTCCGGCCAACCCGGCCAGGCCCGTGCCGAACAGCATCATGGTTGCCGGCTCGGGAACGGGGGCGGTGGTTCCGGAGCCCATCAGGTTGTCGTTGCCGCAGCCCATGGTGAAGTGGGCGACGAAATTGGTATTGGCTCCAAGGAAAGAAAGGTCAAGTCCGGTAACAGCATAATGGGTGCCGCCGGTGAAAGATGTTTGTCCATTTGTCAGGCCGGAGACAAAGCTGAAAGAATTGCCCTGACTGATTAAATCGCCTCCCGATGCGTATCGCCAGGGATTGGAGCCGGGAGAGTCGTTTTCGTTTTCCGGGTAATAGGCGGTAATCGTCCAGGAGTTCGCATTGAGGGCATAGACGTTGTACGTAGAGGAAGTAAAGTCAAGATCAATCGCGTATTCGTAGCCGAAGGTGTTTTTAACCTTTACATTGTTCTTTGTGTCTGAGAAGTTAGGGTCCGTGTTTCCGTAGGAGCCGGTTGTGCTTATGAAGACATCGCCGGATGTGAACCCGCCATAACCATCCTTGAAGTTGTATCCTCCTATCATGGAAAGGGTGTTGCTTTTCAGGAAAAAACCTTCGAGATCCCAAGCTTGCGTGTTGACCATGCCGGGTTCTGTTTCGTTGTCTTCCCTTCCTTGGCCTGTTCCGGTATGAGCGGCGTCTTGGGTTCCGTCGTAAATAGTTATGTTGTCACCGTAAGATGTTGCCGCTGCATTCCCTGCGGTCAGCAGCAGGGCGGAAAAAAGGGCAAGCGATGCATAAACGACCTTTCTCATGTGAATGTTCTCCTTGTTTTCAATATAATGTTCCGGGAAGGGCAATGGATGGCGTGGTGGATTTTGGCTTCCCGAATTTCTCTCTCTCTTATTGACATAGCATTATGTGTGCCAATAGTTTGTTTCTTTTTGTGCTGTGTATTTTCAATGGGTTATCCGGCTCTGGTGGTGATTGAGCGCAGAGGTGTGACAACAATTCCTGTTTTCCGAATTCGAAATTCCGGAAAACAGGAATTGTTGTCATTGGATGGTTGGCGGAAAGAAGAGGGCCGCAAGTTCCTTCTCGGCGAGGGTGACGGGCGGGAACGGCGGGAGTGGAATCAGCCGTTGAAGCGATCGGTGAAATATGGTTCCAGGACTTTCGGCAGTTTGATGGTGCCGTCTGCCTGTTGATAGTTCTCATAAATGGCGGCCAGGGTGCGGCCCACTGCCAGGCCGCTGCCGTTTAGGGTGTGCACCAGCGCGCTTTTCTTCGCGCCTTTGGGGCGGTATCGGATGCCGCCGCGTCGCGCCTGGAAATCGAGAAAGTTGCTGCAGGAGGAGATTTCCCGATAGGTGTTCTGGGCCGGCATCCATACCTCGATGTCATAGGTCTTGGTGGCGGAGAAACCCAGGTCGCCGGAGCAGAGCACCACGACCCGGTAGGGCAGTTCGAGGAGCTTGAGGACCTCTTCGGCATCGGCCAGCAGGGATTCCAGTTCGGCGTCCGATTCTTCCGGGACAGTGAATTTGACCAGCTCCACCTTGTCGAACTGGTGCTGGCGGATGAGCCCCTTGGTGTCCTTTCCGTAGGAGCCGGCCTCGGAGCGGAAACATGGTGTGTAGGCGCAGTATTTGATCGGCAGTTCATCCTGGGACAGGGTTTCGTCCCGGTGAATATTGGTTACCGGGACTTCGGCGGTGGGGATGAGATAGAGATCCCAGTCCTGGGCCTTGAAGAGATCCGCCGCGAATTTCGGCAGCTGGCCTGTGGCGGTCATGGTGGCGCTGTTGACCAGAAAGGGGGGCAGGACTTCCTGGTATCCGTGTTTCTGGGTGTGCAGGTCGAGCATGAAATTGGTCAGGGCACGTTCCAGGCGTGAGGCAAATCCTTTTAAGAGGGCGAAACGGGCGCCGGAGATTTTGGCGGCCCGCTTGAAGTCCAAGGTGCCGTCCGCCTCGCCCAGTTCCCAATGGGCTTTGGGGGCAAAGGGAAAGGTGGTTGGTTCTCCCCATTTTTTCACCTCGACGTTGTCCTTGTCGTCTTTGCCGGGGGGGATGGAATCGTGACAGATATTGGGGATCTCCATGACGATTTCCTGGAGCGTCGTTTCAATGGCGGTAAGGTCTGTTTCCAGGATTTTAATCCTGTCGTTCACCCGGCGCATTTCACTGATCAGGTTTTCCGCGTCCTTGTTTGCTTTTTTGAGTTCGGCAACCTCCTGGGATACGATTTTCCGCCGGTTGCGCAACTCCTCGACTTCGGAAAGATGTTCCCGTCTCCTGATGTCGATATCAGCAAATTCGTCAATACGGCTGTTGGTGATGTTTCGGCGCAGAATTTTTTCTTTTACCAGATCGATATTTTCACGGATGAAGCGAAGTTCGAGCATTTTTTTATCCTTTCTTGCTGCTTTTTTTGATGGCCATGGCTGCGAAATCTCGAAACAGACAAAGGGCCTTGATGCGGTTTTTGCCCAGCTTCGGACGACCGGCCTTGCGGTCCATGTAGAGCAAGGCGATGGCCTTGTTGTTGACGACGATGGGTAATAAATAAACAGTTCTTCCTTTAGTCAGGTAATGCATTTTTTCCGGGAAGGCCCCGGGGGTGTCCGGTTCAATGGCTACGTCCTTACAGAGCTTCATGACCTTGGGTATGGCCTGGTCCGCATTGGCCAGCGGTTGCTCGAAGTTGGCAATGTCGCCGGGATCAATGTCGCCAAGGCCGAAACGGCCGACCAGGGTAATCTGGGTTGCCTGGATGCTGATAACGCAAAGGATGACCCGGTCAAAACCGATCCCCCGGTATATGGCCTCAAGGAGGTTTGCATAAAATTCATTCAATTGAAATGGGCCCATGAGGGTTTCGGTCATTTCCTTGATGAACTCATTAATAGATTTGTCGGAACCTGGCAGTTCATCAAGTTCTTCAAGGTCGGTTGGTTTTTTTGTCTCGGGCTTTGTCGTTGATCTGCTTTCTTCTTCATTCGGGTCTGCGGAGGTTTGGCGGGCCGCTTTTTCCAGTCTGCTGTGGATTTTCAGTTTCGACAGGCCATAACGGATTGAGTCTGAAATGTCCTGAGAATTCTCAACGCAGTTGGAAAGTATTTCCAATGCCTTTTCATGATTGATGTCGATGATTCCGCCATATTTGCCGATCAGTTCGCTTGTGTCTTCGCCGTTGCAAACCTGATCGACAAAACGATTGCTGAAGTCGGAGAGGTTCTGCAGGTAGGAATCGGTGTCGTTGTTTTTCGGCGGTGGGGGATTGGTTTCCATGGCGCCGATGACTTTGTCGGAAAGGTTCCAGAAGCGGGCAATCTCCTGGCCCAGTTCGGCAAAGGTGAGGCCTTCCAGTATTTGCCGGGATGCGGTCTCTTCGGGAATTCCGGACTCCATTTTTCTTTCAACATCTTTATATAAATCGGGCAGATAGATAAAGGCGATGATTTTGCCGAGATTGTGGAGAAGTCCGCAGATGAAAGCCTCTTCGGGAAGCACGTTGAATTTTTTGTCCCCGGCGATATCTCGGCATTGGAGGGCGCTGAGAAAGGAACGGGTCATCAGTTTGCTGACTCCTTCCTTTTCCACTCCTGATTTGATAAAATCTTCAAAAATTGCAATGGCGGTGGCCAGATCACGCACCGCATCAAAGCCGAGGATGGTGACGGCCTTGGAAATCGAGCTTACGGATTGACCCAGGGAGTAGTATGCTGAATTGACAATCTGCAGGACCTTGTTGGTCAGGGAATAATCTTTCAGGATGACGCGGGAAAGATCATGACAGGCGCTGCGGTTGCTGTGGACCAGGGAAATGAGCTCATGGACATGGGATGACATGGCCGGGAGTTCGCTCATGTTCATTTTTGCAAATATTTCTGCCAGTTTTCCTGATGGCTGACCCTTTTTTTCTGTCATTTTGTTTTGTTTTGTGGGTTAAATAGTTACAACCTTGATTCATTAAATGGTATTATACGAGAAAAATTGAGCAATAACCAGATGGTCGCCTACTACACTATCTTGAACGACTTAAAAAAACAATTCATAAAATCAGGGGCTGCTGATGATGGTGAGCCCGTTTCTGTAGATGATACATGAGGAAACAAGATCCTTCAAATCCATTCATAAAACTTGTCGCCGGAGGAGAGGAAAACTTCTGGTCCCTGACGGGAAAAAACACATTCAGAATCGGACGCGGTGCGGATTGTGATATTCTGCTGCCGTACCCTTGGGTCTCTCGTCAACACGCCATGATTCAGGTTGAGGCGAATTCCAGCCATAATCTTATTGATCTGGGCAGTGCAAACGGGACCATTGTCAATGGGCGACGCGTTTATGGTCCGACGAGGCTGGCCGCCAATGACCGCATAACGATCGGTAAATCCGAGCTTGTTTTCTGGCAGGAAACAATGGCGAGCGAAGCTGCGGGTGATGAAGGGGACGTCACCGGTGATGCGACGGTGGCTTTCATGCAGCGGGAGCTCGTCACCATTCTGGTCTGTGATATCCGTAAATTTACCCCTTTATCGGAAGAGGTCGGTGCGGGACGCATATCGGAGTTTCTGGCGCAGTGGACGAAAAAAGTCGATTCCGTTGTCCGGAAAAACGGCGGCCAGGTTGACAAGTTTATCGGCGACGCGGTTCTCGCGGTGTGGGGAAACGGCGCCGAGTTCTCTTCAGTTGCCCGGGCGCTTCTTTCGGCGCTTGAGATCAGCGTGTGGACCCGTAAGCTCGGACTTGGGGCGCCCGGTATTTGTCGTGAGTTGATGATTGGGGCGGCGCTTAATACGGGTGAGGCGGTCATGGGCAATATGGGGGTTGGCGGGCAGCGTGATTTTACCATTGTCGGTGATGTGGTGAACGTGACCTTCAGGTTGCAGGAGATGACTTCCCGGCACAAGCTTGATGTGATTCTCGGTGAATCGGCCTACCTGCATTTGCGGGAAGCTGAAGACTGTTTTACTCCGCATCAGGTTACGGTCCGTGGCAAAGCGGAAGATCTGCGGGCTTACAGCACAAGTTTTGACGGGCTTCGAGGCTATCTTGCCAACTGGAAATCAATTTTTAAAAACGAAATTTCGTAAACTCGTAATACTCAACAAAAGGATGGACAGGTAAAATGTATCGGCTGCGGGGCAGCCGGGGTAAGTTTTTACTGAACCATCACGTTGCAAACCGGTTTAAGCCGGCCAGGAAGAGGAGTGAGTTATGGCTGTATGGGCAATAAAGCTGCATGGTAAGGTTGTGAAGCAGTTTCCCATCGAGGATGGCGAGCGGCTGGTGATCGGCAGGAGCGGGGAAGCCGACGTGGTGGTTGATAATACGGCGATTTCGCGGAAGCACACGGCGCTTGAGAAGAGAAACGGAGTTTACTTCGTCGAAGATCTCGGCAGCCTGAACGGCACCATGATCAACGGGAAAAAGATTGATTCCTGTGTCCAGCTCTTCGATGATGACGTGGTGGAAATCGGCAAATTTCTGCTCCTTCCGGCCGAGGCCCTGAAGGAGCAGGGGTTCGCTTCGCAAAGTGCGGCCCTTGACTTTGGTGACGAAACGGTATTCGTCACTCGGAGCAGTTCTCCGGGACCGCAGAAGAGTAAGGATGCGGGAAAAGTCATCCATCGGTTGACCGTGATAAAAGGGGACGGCAGCCCGGCTGAAGTGCCGCTGTTTGGCCGCAGCAGCGTCAAGATAGGCAAGGATATCAACAGTGATTTGCGGGTTTCCGGCTGGTTTGTCGCCCAGGCCCAGTGTTACGTGATCAATCGCGACAAGAAATTTTATCTTGTTCCCCAGCGGAGCTGGGCGAAAACCTTTGTCAACGGTTCTCCTGTCAGGGATGAATATGAGCTGAACAAAGGGGATGTCATCCAGATTCGAGGAGTACAAATCCGTTTTGAGTAGTCGCCGGCAACTGTCTTTGCATCGTCGTGAAGGAGAACAGCACTTTTCATCTTTTCCGTCCCCGGAGAGAAGATTTTAATCCGTTATGCTGACTCGTTTTTTTAAAAAAGATACAAACAACGGCTCCAAGGGAAAGCCGGTTCAGGACAATGCACCGCCCGTTGATCTCACCCAGATTCTGCCCGGGCAGGGGGATGCCGATCCTGCCGTTCAGCTTAACTGGCTACCCGGCGAAGTCATCAACGACCGTTACCGGATCGATCGCATCTTCAGCGGCGCCATGGGCAAGGTTTATGTCGCCGAGCATCTGGGATGGGGTATCTGGATGGCCATCAAAGCGCCCAAGCCGGAAGTATGGGCGGACCGGGAAGGGTTGCAACGCATACTCCGGGAGGCCAACGGCTGGGTCCGTCTGGGCCTGCACCCGAATATAGCATGCTGTTATTATGTCCGCAGTTTTTCAGGCATTCCCCATATCTTTATTGAATATGTTGCAGGCGGCACCCTGGATGAGTGGATCAACCGCGGCCGCTGCCGGGATATGCGCACCGCTCTTTCCATTGCCGTGCAGTTCTGCAACGGCATGGAATACACCCACTCCAAGGGTTTTATCCATCGCGACGTCAAACCGCAGAATATCCTGCTTTCCAAGGACGGCCTGGTCAAAATTACCGATTTCGGCATCTTGCGCGCCATCAAGGATCCGCATGAAGAAGGCGAAGGAGCTGCTCCCTCCCGAGTACAGTCGGCAGATGCCACGGTTGGCTTTCGCGGCACCCCCAATTACGCATCCCCTGAACAGTTGCGCAACGCCCATCGGGTGGACAGGAGAACGGATGTTTTTTCCTTCGGACTTTGCATGTGGATGATGTTCTGCGGCAAAAGGCCATACAAGCATAATGCGCAAGGAGATTGTCCGGAGCCGGAGGCAACCGATCCCGCGATTGAGCTGCCGGAAAGCCTGAAGGCAATCCTGAAAAAAAGCGTCGCCTATCAGCTGGATGATCGTTATCAGAATTTTGTCGAGCTGAAGGAAGATCTTAACCAGGTTTACCTTGAACTTTTTCAGGTCTCCTGCCCCTATGCCATCATGGAAAAAATCGACATGCGGGCGGAAAACTGGAACAATCGGGCGGTGTCTCTGGCTGAACTTGGAAAATACCGGCAGGCGGAAAATTATCTGTCCCGAACGTTGGAAATAAACGATACCCTGCCGGAAGCACTCTATAATTTTTTTATGCTCCGCTGGTGCAAGAGCGATGAGAATCCGGATCGGTTGCTGCGGAGGGTTGAGGCATGCAAAAAAAGGTTTCCCTCACTGGATCTGTTTGACAAATTGGAAAAGGAAATAGGGGAATGTGTCGAGCGGGGTGAAGAGGTTCTGAGAATAGCCAGAAAGCGCGAGCCTGAACTTCGGCTTTGTTTTCCCAAGGCGCCCATGGAGATTTTCCGCGAGTCCCAACTCCGTCGTTCGGTGCACCTGAATATTATGACCCTGTTGCAGAGCAGGCGGCTGACCCAGTGTTTTGACACTCTCATGGTCAGTTGGGGAAACGAGCGTTTCAAAAAAGATAAATTTTATTACAAGATTTACGAACAGTTACTGCCGGAAGGTAGGAAGGGAACTCTGTCCGCCGTCCAGCGTGTTATGACCCATGAGGCGGGGGATGAGGGGCCGGCCCGGTTCATGGCCGCCGTGCCGGAACGGCGACTGGTCTTTTCCGCCCCATCCGGCAACAAAGTTTATGTGCGCAGCATGGGCGAGAGAAAGATGGCTATTCCTTTTGCCCAGACATCGGGGGAAGTGACCGCGATAGCTGCCAATCCTTCCGTCCTTGTCATCGGGCAGCGGGATGGGACGGTGGTGTTCCGTTCTTTTAGGAGCGGAGAGCAGAAAAGCGTGGCCTGCGGCAAAGGGGCGGTCATGTCCTTGGCTTTCCTGGCGGACGGCAAGCATTTGCTGGCCGGACTCAGCAATGGCAGCGTTCTCATGTTTACACCCGCAACCGGCACGATAAAGAAAATTGCCGACGTGGCGGGGGGCGGTGTCCGTTGTCTTGTCTGCCTGGATGATTTTCATTTTGCCGCGGGCAATGAAGACGGCTCAATCCGCTATTATGACGGGCAAAAGGGAGAGTGTCTTCGGGAAATCGAGGCCCATGCCCAGCCTGTATCATCCATGTCGGTCAGTCAGGGCAGATCACGGATGGCCAGCGGCAGCGCCGACAGGGCGGTGCGGGTGTGGGATTGCAGAACAGGGCGCTGTCTGCAGACCATGGATCAGCATGAGGATGCGGTGACCTCCGTTCTTCTGCTTGACGACGACCAGACCGTGGTTGCCGGCTGCGGAGATGATATCATCAAGTTGTGGAACTGGCAGAGCGGAAAGTGCGGCCATATTCTTGATGCAAGGGGGGACGGGGTATGCAGTCTGGCCGGGGGATCCCGGTCCCATACCTTTCTTTGCGGCCGGCAGGATGGGGCAATTGTGCTGTGGACCCTTATTTATCAGCTTGAGTTTGACGACGGGGTGCCGTCCGCGTTGCGCAGCCGGTAATGAGGGGAGGACTAGCGATATTCAGTCAGCTTTCTTATTCAGAAGGCTTTGCGAAGATCCGGAATCTGACATAATGGAGAAAGCATGCTGGGTTTTCTGAGAAAATTTTTCCGACCCGCCTCGAAAGGTCTTGTCTGTTTCGGCAGAACGGATACGGGAATGGTGCGCAGGAACAATGAGGACAATTTTGCCATTCTGGTGGAGCGAAATCTTTTTCTGGTAGCCGACGGCATGGGCGGACACAAGGCGGGGGAAGTGGCCAGCCGGATGGCTATTGAGAGTCTTGTCACCTTTTTTTCCGAGGAAAAGATCCGGCAGATTCGCGGAAATACGGCGGCAATCCAGCATGGCCTGATTTCAAGCTTTCATCTGACCAATGAAAAGGTGATGACGATGGGGGGAGGAGATCCGGCACTCCAGGGTATGGGTTGTACCCTGGTTGCCTGTCTGGTGGATGGGAACAGCGCCTATTTCTGCCATGTGGGGGACGTGCGGGCATATGTGGACGATGGTGGCGGCCTGTCTCAGGTCACCGCCGACCATTCACTGGTGGCGGAGCAGACAGTAGGGCTTGGCCAGGGCTCGTTGGGGATGGGTCGCAATATCATCACCCGGGGTATCGGCTTTGCCTTTCCCGAGGATCCTGAGTTTCATCAGGTGTCGATCCGGACCGGCGACAGGATTCTTCTCTGTTCCGACGGATTATGGGGGATGGTGCCGGATGACGAGATAGAACGGATCCTGGAGGAGTCGGCCACTCCGGAGATCGCCTGTGATACTCTGGTTCGGCGAGCCAATGAAGCCGGCGGCAAGGATAATATCACAGCAGTGGTGATTGTCTGCTGAAGTCAGTGGGACTCCTCCTTCCTCACGATACGATTTTCCGGGCGGTTTCCTCCGTCATCCGCACCACATCCTCCCTTTCCATCATGCGGTCGTCTTGGCTTGCGCCGCACACCCGTATCAGATGCGAATCCGAGTAGCCATACCATTTGAAAAACTTTTCATAGCGGGGAAAGATATCGTCAAACATTCTCTCATCGGGTTGCGCCTGGGTCAGGATAAAAACCAGCGTTTTGCCGGGATTCAGCCTGCTCGGGTTCGGGCTGCTGAGAAAATCGGGAACCAGAAAGGAGAATGTCCGGTCGATAAAGGCCTTGAGCTGACTGCTTACCTCTCCATAGTATGTCGGGCTGGCCATCACCAGAACATCCGCCTGCCGAACTGAATCAAGAACCGCAGCCAGATCATCCCGGACAACGCATTTGTCACTGGTTTTCTTGCAGCTGTAACAGGCCTGGCAGCCTTTGACATTCAAGGTGTTCAGCAGGAAGGACTCTGTTTCTGCTCCTTTATCAGCGGCAATTTGGAGAAAATGGCCGGCAATTGTGGAACTGTTGCCGGTTTTCCGCGGGCTTCCCAAGACACAGGTTATTTTCATGATCTCTCTCCTGTTTTTTTGTTACCGGTTATTTTATCCCAAGGGCTGACATCCTGTTTCATAAAGGTGAACCCGGACTTTTTCCCCTTTTTTCATGTGTCGCCGGTTGGCCGGCATCAGGATGACCCCGTTTGCCGCCTCGGTAAGACCTGCCAGCCGGGCGGTGACCCGTGCAGCCTGATTGGCGATGATCGCGTTTTTCAGGTTCAGTTGCCCTGTGCGGTTGACGACAATTTCTTCAAGCAGGATAGCCCTTGTTTCCGTTGTTCCGTTATCACGGCCCTGCATGGCAAGAATGGCGGGGCGGACCAGTTCCTGGAAGAGAAGGTGGACTGCCGGGGGAGGGCCGGGCAGGGCGAAAAAAAGGGTTCTCCCTTTGACGCCGAAGATGGTGGCCCGACCCGGCCTGACCTGGAGCGACCGGTAAAGGATATCCACTCCGATCTGCTGCAGCGCCTCTTCCATCAGGTCGTATTTGCCGGGACCCATGCCGCCGGTGGTGATGATGATGCGCGGGCCGTCCGCCCGCTCCAGAAGCGATGCAATTTTGCTTACCGTATCTGTTGCTGTGCCCAGATCCTCCGGCACTCCGTGGACACGGCGGATGAGCCCGTTTAGCAGAGCCCGGTTACCGCTGATGATCTGACCGGGAAGAGGATTGTCATCCACCAGTTCACTGCCGCTGGAGAGATGGGCGACGCGCGGACCGGCAAAAACAGGAATTTCCTGCAGTCCTGATGTGGCAAGAAGATGCAGGCGAAAGGGCGTGATCGTCTCTCCCTTTTTCAGAATAATCTGCCCTTTTTTCAGGTCTTTTCCCACAGGCCGGATATGGTCACCCTTGCCTCCCTTTTGCCGGATGAAAACGGTTTTATTTTCTATTCGGCACCATTCCTGGGGGATGACCTGGTCTACCTGGTCAGGCACAGTGCCGCCTGTCATGATCCGGTATGCTTCTCCTTTCTTTTGCGCGGGGATGTCGGTGCGGCCGGCCGGAATTTCTCCGGCAACTGGAAGACGCCATGGCCCGGTCCCTTTGAGAACGGAGGTTTTTACGGCAAAACCGTCCATGGTGGATTGGCGGAAATGGGGAACAGGCAGAGGGGCGCGGATGCCGGCAAAGGCTCGCCTGTCTAAACCGTCAAGAAGGCTGACCATCTCTTTTTCCCCTTCTCTGACATGGCTTGCGATCAGTCGCCGCGCCTTTTCCAGGGTCAGGTCATTGTCCGTTGCCACGTTCTTTCTCCTGGAGAAATGTGAGATCATCCGTTCGGTTGATATTGTGGAAGGTAAGGAGATCGTGGGTCAAAGGCAGAATTTCCGTTTCATCTATTTTGAGAAGATTCAGTTGTTGCAAGGCAAGTCGTATTTTTCCGTGCCCTGCGGCAAGCTGTTTTTCAATAATGGGCAGACAGCTTTTGCGGTAGACGGCAAAGAGCGGCTCCGGGCCGGTCTCGAGCCAGGGAAGAGCGACGTCCCAATTGCCCTGCAAGTTGCAGAGATGGGTGATCAGCCCGGCGCTTATACGGGGCATGTCGCAGGCGATGACAAAGGCCTTCTCTGTTTGTATGGTCTGCAGGGCGGTGTGGATGCCGGCCAGAGGACCCTGGCCCGGATGGATATCGCCGGTCATGGGCCAGCCGAGAAAACGGTAGGTGTCCGGAGTGTTGGTCACCAGCAGCAGGTGAGTGAAAATCTGTGACAGGATGTCAGCCGCATGGGCGATGATGGGCCGGCCGTCAAGACTGGCGAGTGCCTTGTTGCTGCCGAAACGTGAGCTTGCACCGCCCGCCAGTATAACCCCGGTGGTGCTTTCGGCAACTTTGTCCCGACCTGGCGTTATCACCCCGGAGGCCAGTTCATGCTGCGGCCGCCGAGGACATGCATATGGATGTGGAAAACGGTCTGTCCCGCGCCTGCCCCGTTGTTGAATACCACCCGGAAATCGCTGCCGATGCCGTTATCCCGGGCAATGGCTGCGCCGATGCGCATCACTTTGCCGATGAGCTGGTCATCCTCATCGGTCATGGAGCCGGGGCCACTGATATGTTTTTTGGGGATAACGAGAAAATGCTTCGGCGCCTGGGGAGCGATATCCCAGAAGGCCAGAACCTCATCGTCCTCGTAAATTTTCTTGGCGGGGATGTCGCCTTTAATGATTTTGCAGAACAGGCAGTTTTCGTTCATAGCGGCTCCATGTAGTGTATTCTCTCCTGACTCCTGACTCCTGACTCCTGAAAATGTACTGAAGCGGAAGCCCCCTGTCAAGGATTGAGAAGAAACAGGGGGGTGAGATTTTTATCAAGACATCAGGTTGGATTCTTTTCCGGCGTTTTCGCATCAAACGGAAAAATATGATCCAGGCCCGGAACCGGAACCGTCTTTTGGGCCGGTGAGGATATTGGCGTTGTGCCGCGATTCGCGGAGAGTTGCGGGCAGGAAGAAGTGGAAGACGGATGATCTGGAAGTCGGAAGTTTTATCTGGTCCGGAGACTGCGCTCGGTACGAGCTGATATCACGCCATGTGGTATTGTGGAAAACGAGAAAATCCCCGGATAGTTTTCCCCCTTGTCCGGGGATTTTTTCGTTTACAGAAGGGGTCGCTGATGGATGTACTGAAAAACGGAACAGATCTTAAAAAATTGATTTCAGCACGATCTCGGCTTCGCTGCCGACAGGCGGCATCTTTTCCCAATTCACCTTGTAATAGTTGGCGGTGTGTTTTAACGGGACGCTGTTGTCCGTGATAATGCCGCCATTACAGTCTGATGGGCAGACGATACAGCCGGAAGGGAAATTGATGGCTTCACCCGTGCCATGGTAAACAAAATGGGGGGTATAGGGTTTGAAGATTTCCGTGCCGTCGACATTAATTCTTTCATCGATGAGGTCTTCCAGCGCCACTTCCATCTCTTTGCCGTCCTTCGTGAATTTCGCCGTGACAATAATCGGGTCGCCCTTCAAATAATCATCTGTCTTGGTGTATCTGCTGAGACCTCTGCGTGTTTCGACTTCTTCCATGGGGATTTGATTTCGCGACACCACTCCCAGTTCCTGGATCGCCTTGTTGATTTCCGCGCGGGGGACATCGGTGGTAAACACAAAATATTTTTCCATCTGGCCGCCCTTCATGCCGAAAAACGCCTGAAAGCGCCGGCCGAAATCGCAGACCCCCGGTTTTGAGCAATCCTTGGTCACCGTGGCGGTGATGCGCACCTCTTTTTTGGCGCGATCAACTATCATTGTGTGCCGGGTTCCTTTCACTTCCATGATTTCTTGATGCCCGGCAGCATGTTCGGCTGCATTCGACGGCCAAAACGGTCCCGTCAGGGCGAGGACGGCCAGAGAGGCCATTGCAATTGTGAACAGATTTTTTTTTGTCATGTCTTTCTCCTTTTTTGGGGAATTTGCGTTCAACTGACCGGTAGCGGGGAAATCCGGTAGTCATGATTCAATGAAACAGGGCAGGCGCGGCCAGAAGCAACACAACACGCAGGAGCAGCCCGGCAAGCATGAAGCGGGAGATTGCCGGCAGCGGGAATTTGAGGAATGCCCCGGCAAAAGTCGTGAATGAAACGGGTAGCCAAGGGATGGCGAACAACAACGAGATAATGACTGCCACCCAGGGGGAGCGGATTATTTTTTCGCGGAAATGGCTAAATTCCTTGCCACACAGAAGGGGAAGGAGGTCGCCCAGAAAAAACGACCCTGCGAGAAAACCAAGAAAACCGGTCAACAGCAGGGCGATATAACTGAAGAATACGCCGAGAGTGAGCCCGAACGCTGATGCTGCCGCCGTAACAAGAATCGGTTTGCTGAAGGGGAGATAGAAATTCTGGATAAGATGGGAGAGGAGAATCTGCGGCAAGGCCTCGGTGGTAATGCCCATCGGCGTGAAATATTCGATGAAAAGGGCGGTATCGGCGGCCTGAAGATTTTTCGTGTTGAACAGCCAGTAAAATTCATAGGTATAGAGATAGGCGTCGAGGTAGTAAAAGTAACGGTGGACGACCCCGGCAACAACGGCCGCGACAAGTATGATGGCGCCGGCCATCCATGCTTTCCTGGCCAGGCTTTTTTTCAAATCGTAGTGGAGGGAAATGGAATTCATGGGGTATGGTCGCCGGTTTTTTTTCGGGAAGAGGTATATTTTTTATAAACAAAGGGAAGAAGGGAAACGGAGAGAATCAACAGCAGGCCGATGACAAACGATGGGGTGACGTTTCCCTTAATGACATCAAGCAGGGAGCTGGAAAAAACGATAAAGGCAATACATGCGGGCAACATGCAGATAAAGGAGGCGATGGCATACTGGTGGAATTTTACCTTGGTCAGTCCAAAGGCATAGTTCAGCAGATTAAAAGGGAAGACGGGAATTAAACGGGTAAAGGCAACCGCCTTCCAGCCATGCTTTTCAACCATTGTATCAACCTGCCGCCATCGCGGGCTTTTCAGTTTTTGCTCAATCCAGCTCCTGCCGACGTAGCGCGCAACCAGGAAAGCGACGCAGCAGCCGGTCGTGGCGCCGGTGATAGTGTAAACCACCCCCCAGAAAGGGCCGAACAGGATGCCGCCGACCAGGGTGAGCGGCAGCCCCGGCAGCAAAAGTGCCGGAGCGATCGCATAGGTCAGCACATAAACCGCGGGCGCCACCGGCCCGCAAGCAGCAATGAGTTCACGCAGGGTGTTCTGGTCGAGAAAGGCGGTGGCGCCGGTCATGCGCAGGGCAACGATGGCGCTGATCACTGCCAGCAGAACGACAATGCGTTTTGCCATGCTTCCGCTTTTCCGGGGTTCACCGTGAAAGGTGCGCTCCCGGCTGACTGCAACAGGGAGAGTTTTTTTGAAATGATTTTTTAACAGGAGCCGGTTGAGATAGGTCCAAGGCGCTTTGGCAACCTTGGCTTTCCCGGCCAAGGTTGCTGCCGGATCGAACAGGACGTCCAGGATATGACTGGCGGGAGTGACGGCTTGCAAAAAATTGGCACAGCCGGCGCAGTACGTCACGATGCGTTTTCCATCGGCCTCCTGCCCGCGCCGCGCGCTCCAGCGTGTCGCGAATTCGGGATTGATGCAGCCCACCGAGCCGCCTTCGCCGCAGCAAATGGTTTTGCCGCCATGATGTTTCATTTCGTTAATTCGCAACGACTTGGCATGGAGAAGCCGGCGGATGACGGCGTGAATGTGTTCCTCGTGTCGTGTGCCGCAGGGGTCGTGTACTGTTACCTCGGCGGTGATATTTTCTGTATCCGGCAGACCGGTTTCAGCCAGCTGCTCATAGACCGTGGTCACGGTAAGCGGGCTTCCGTGCTGCCTGAATACCCTGTAGCAGTTGGGGCAGGCGACCAGCACATTTTTGACTCCCTGCGCAAGAAGATAGTCCTTCATCTCACCGAACATGGAGTGAAAGAAATGTTCGCGGCCCAGATCATGCGAGGGTTTGGTGCAACAATCAAGCACCATGCCGAGGGTCGGAATGTTTTTTTGCAGATGGGTAAAAAGTGCCTGTACTTTTCCGGGTCGCGTGCCCGGCAGGGTGCAGCCGGGGAACATGACGGTGTCACAGCCGACAGGCAGTCCATAGTAGGAATAGCGTTTCGAGGCGCCCTTGCGTTCATAGGCGAGAATGGCGCTGTGCCCGGAAAAATCGTTGAGGCCGTTTTCCGCGTATTCCTTGCGCATTTCCAGAAACATGGATGCCGGATTGATGCCGGTCGGGCAGACGGTGGCGCATAAGCCGCACAGGCTGCATTCAAAAGGCATCAGCTGATTTTCGGCAGACGCGGCGGCGTATGTGTCGGCGATCTGCTTGGGTGTGCCGTATTTTTGCAAAAAATTGCATTCCTTGCGGCACAGTTTGCACTCAATGCATTTATCTGAGTGCAGGTGCAACTCATTGGCGAGTTGCGGATTGGCAATTCCTGTTGCTTCAGGGGCATTGGCGGATAGTTTTTGCATAACGTTCTCCGGTGGTATGGGAAAATAGTGCATGCATTCGAATCAAGCTTTTGCTGCGCGGCATTGATACAAAGTGAGAGTTGTTTATAAATAAGGTGCGTCAAATTGTCCAATTGGTAATTCGAAAAAATCCTTTTTGGTAAATTGGGAAAAACTATCCATGTGTTGCCGGCCGCAGGCGAGGGATTAAGTGAACAGGGGGGGCGTCGGATTTTTTCCCCGCCATCACGCTTGACTCTTCATGGGTGTTTTAGTATGTAAGCACAAGCAAGATCAGGACAGGGAACCGCCGTGTAAATCGGCGACGGGCCCGCCGCTGTGACCGGGGACGATATTCGCATTTTGCCACTGCCCGCAGAGAGATGCAGGTGGGAAGGCGTGAATGGAGGATGAACCGGGAGTCAGAATACCTGTCTGATCGGAATGGAGCGCTCGATACGCGGAGATATCGGGGCATGTAGTCTCGTGGATAAAAATGGGAATCCTCGGGTCGTTTTCTAACGGTCCGGGGATTTTTTTTGCCGGTTGCCGGGGAGGGAAGAGGATGGACATACTGAACAAAACACTGGGGTTAATCACGAAACAGGATGAGGAGTGGCGGGCCGCGGCCAGGGAACGGCTTGATAATCTCTGCATGCCCCACTGGGCACTGGGCCGCCTCATGGATCTGGCACTTGATCTGGCCGGCATGACGAGATCGATCACCCCGATTGTAAAGCGCAAGGCCATCATAACCATGGCCGGTGATCACGGTGTGGTGGCTGAGGGCGTGAGTCGGTTCCCGCAGGAGGTGACACCGCAGATGGTCTATAATTTCGTGCGGGGCGGGGCGGGCATCAATGCCCTGGCCATGCAGTGCGGCGCCCGGGTGGTGGTGGTTGATATGGGAGTGGCGGCGGATTTGGGTGATCTTGCTGAAAAAGGAAAAATCATTGACCGAAAGATCGCCCCTGGAACGGCCAATATTGCCGTGGGGCCTGCCATGAGCCGGGAGCAGGCGGTGGCGGCAATCGAGGCGGGAATCGAAATTGCCGGGCTGCTTGGTCCGGAAACGGATATTTTTGGCACCGGCGACATGGGTATCGGCAACACCACGCCCAGCACGGCAATCCTTGCCGCCCTGGCTAAAGTCGAGGTTGATGCCGTCTGCGGCAGGGGCACCGGGCTTGATGACGGTCAGCTCAGTCACAAGATTGCGGTGATCAAAAAATGCCTGGAGGTGAACCGGCCGGACCCCGACGACGCCCTTGATGTGCTGGCCAAGGTCGGCGGTTTTGAAATCGGCGGTATTGCCGGGATCATCCTCGGTGCGGCGGCGCAAAAGAAACCGGTGGTGGTGGACGGTTTTATTTCCACCGCAGGGGCGCTCATTGCCCATGGTCTCAAGCCCGAGGTGGCGGACTATATCATTGCCGCCCATCGCAGCATGGAGCCGGGTCATCGTCTCATGCAGGCCCGGCTCGGGGTGGAGCCGCTCCTTGATCTGAACATGCGTCTTGGAGAAGGAACCGGGGCCGCCCTGGCCATGAATGTGGTTGAAGCGGCGGTTCATGTGCTCACCGGCATTGCCACCTTTGCTGAGGCAGCGGTGTCTGAGGCGG
The DNA here is from genome assembly GCA_043809085.1 of Pseudomonadota bacterium. Lineage (GTDB taxonomy): Bacteria > Desulfobacterota > Desulfobulbia > Desulfobulbales > SURF-16 > DB1. Next base: position 62,011 of record JAZDEG010000035.1, read on the forward strand.
ATAAATAGAAGGTCGGGGAAGGAGATGGCAATGGCAGCCGGAGATGGAGCGAACGGGAAAAGCCCGATAATTGATTTCGGTCTCATGATAAATCCACTGGGACCTCCTGAGATCCTGCGCCGGACCGTGAGCAGGAATGTCGAACTGCTTTGCCGTTATCCTTCGCAGTCTGCCGTGGAGCTCGTCCAGGCCGTTGCCCGCGAAAGGCAGGTGGCGGAAGAACGGATCGTTTCGGGTTGCGGGGCAACTGAATTGCTTGATGCTCTTCCCCGGTCGCTTGCCCGGTCGCGCGCCCTTATTCCGCTGCCCGCCCCTGCGGTCTACGCGGCTGCCTGCCGCCAGGCGGGCATGGAAACCTTCTCCTTTCCCGCAAGTGACAAGTCTGATTTTTGTCTGGATCTCGCCCGGCTAAGAGAGCGACTGCGGGGCGATGAAATCGTTTTTCTCGGCCAGCCCAATGATCCCACCGGCCGGATCATTCCCCGCCGTGAACTTCTTGGATTAATAAGCGAGAAGCCGGATACGTATTTCGTCGTTGATGAGTCCTATGCGGATTTTGCCGCAGACTATGAATCCCTGGCAGGAGTGGAGACTGCCAATCTGCTTGTGGTTCGTTCCTTTTCAAAATTTTACGCGGTGCCCGGCCTGCGTCTTGGCTATTGCTGTGGAAACCCTGCCGTCATTTCCCGGCTGCGTGATCAGCTTTCTTCCGGCATCGTTAATCCTCTGGCCTGTTCGGTAGGGAAAGCTTTTCTGACTGACAGAAAATACATCGAGGAAAGCCGGGAAGCGGTTAAACGCTTGCGGGATGGCTTAACGGAAAAGCTGTTCAACATACCGGGGTTGACCGTTTTTCCAGGGGAGGCCAATTTTTTGTTGATCAGGATTGACAGCCCCAAAATGGCGGCAGCCGGTCTCGCGGAAAAATTGCTGACGGAGGGAATTGACATTGGCGGCAGCGAGGTGGATTTTTCAGGTCTGCCTGAAAACGGCCGCTCTTTTTTTCGGGTCGCCGTCCGTGATGAAAGCGACAATCTGCGTCTGATCGAGACTCTGGAACGGGTGCTGCATGGTGAACCACGCAAGGCGGCGGTTCGGAAAAAGCCTGCCCTGATGCTGCAGGGAACCGCATCGAACGCGGGGAAATCGGTGCTGACCGCGGCCCTCTGCCGTATTCTTCTTCAGGACGGAGTGCGGGTGGCGCCCTTTAAGGCCCAGAATATGTCGCTGAATTCCTATGTCACCCGGGATGGCCTTGAGATGGGGCGGGCCCAGGTGGTGCAGGCCCAGGCCAGCCTGCTTGATCCGGATGTGCGGATGAATCCGGTGCTGCTGAAACCATCAAGCGATGTGGGCAGCCAGGTCATTGTCAACGGCAGGCCGGTGGCCAATATGACCATCAGTCAGTACGTCGCCTATAAACCGCTGGCCTGGCAGGCCGTGTGTGGTGCATACGACTCCCTGGCGGGTGAGTATGACGCCGTTATCCTGGAGGGGGCGGGCAGTCCGGGTGAGGTGAATTTGAAGCATCATGACATCGTCAACATGCGCATGGCCCGTTATGCCGATTCTCCCGTCCTGTTGGTGGGAGATATCGACCGGGGCGGGGTCTTCGCCTCCTTTGTCGGTATCATGGAGGTGCTGGCTGAATGGGAACGGAAACTGGTGGCGGGTTTTGTCGTCAACCGATTTCGGGGCACCGAGTCGCTGCTGCAGGATGCCTTTGACTATACCATGGAACATACGGGGCGACCGGTGCTGGGTGTTGTTCCGTATCTCCCGCAGCTTGGCCTGCCGGAGGAGGATTCGGTCGGTTTCAAGGCTGGTCTCTATGAAAAGAGCGCCCCAACCGGCGATCATGTGGAAATTGCCCTCATCGACTTGCCCCACATTTCAAACTTTACCGATTTCGAGCCCTTTCTGGCTGAACCTGATGTCCATCTCCGCATTGTCCGGAAGTTGAGTGATCTGGAGGCGTTGCAGGACCGGGTTTCTGCGATTTTCCTGCCCGGCAGCAAGAACGTGATGACTGATCTTGATTATCTCCTTAAAAGCGGTCTTGGTGATCTCATCAGGCGGCTGTCATCATCCGGCCGGGTGGAAATCGTCGGCATCTGCGGAGGTTTCCAGATGCTTGGAACTCGCATCAATGATCCCCATTGCGTTGAATCAGACGGCAGAGAGATTACGGGCCTCTCCCTTCTTTCGCTTGCCACGACCCTTGAGCCGGACAAAACCCTGATCCGAAGATCAGCGGTGCACGGGGAGTCGGGTCTTGCCGTGCATGGCTATGAGATCCATCACGGTCGCAGCATTTCCGGTCTGCGGCCTGTCTTGCAGGGAGTTGATGGGGATCGCATCTGTGCTGCCACGGATGACGGCATGGTTTGGGGCAGCTATCTGCACGGCATTTTTGACGCCGACCCTTTCCGGCGCTGGTTCATCGACCGTTTGCGCAGTGGGCGCGGCCTTGTCCCCCAGGGGCGGGTGCTTGCGGCCTATGACCTGGAGGCCGCCTTTGACCGATTGGCCGACATTGTCCGGGCGCGGCTTGACATGAAAGCGGTTTATCGTCTGCTCGGTATCTGATGTCTCTCGTTTTCCAGATTATACTGGCCCTGCTGCTTGACGCCATGTTGGGTGATCCGCGCCGGCTTCCCCATCCGGTGCGATTAATCGGTGCGCTTGCGGCCGGGGTCGAAAACAGTTGTCGACGGATATTTTCCCGGGAACGACTGGCAGGTATTGCCGCGGTTGTTGTTGTTCTGGCCGTGACCGGAGGTGCTGGCTGGGGTCTTATCCGGCTTGCCGCTTTTTTTCATCCCCTGGCCGGTGACGTGGTTGGCGTACTGCTGCTTTATTTTTGTTTTGCCGCCCGGGACTTGGCCGACCACAGCCGGGCGGTGCACAGAGCCCTTGACGCAGGTGATGTTGAACTTGCAAAAAAGAAGGTGGCTATGATTGTCGGCCGTGACACCGAGTTTCTGGATGAGGCGGGAATTGTCAGGGCAACAGTTGAAAGCGTGGCGGAAAATATCGTCGACGGAGTCACCGCACCGCTTTTTTATGCCTTTATCGGTGGCCCTGTGGGGGCGTTGCTTTATAAGGCGATCAACACCCTTGATTCCATTTTCGGTTACAAGAATGAGCGATACCTGCGATTCGGCTGGGCTGCGGCTCGCCTCGACGACGCGGCCAATTTTCTCCCGGCCCGGCTCTCCGGACTGATCGTGGTGGCAGCGGCTTTTTTAACTGGATTAAACGGCAGGCGGGCATGGCGCATTTTTCTGCGGGATCGGCTTGCTCATGCCAGCCCTAATTCCGGCCATACCGAAGCGGCGGTGGCCGGCGCCCTTGGCCTGCAGCTGGGCGGGGTCAATCTTTATTTCGGCAAGCCGGTGGAAAAACCCAGCATCGGTAATCCGCTCGTTGCGCCCCAAGCCTTGCATATCAGCCGAGCCAACCGGCTGCTTGCGGCAACCACTGTGCTTACTGCCATTGTCATGGCAGCACTGCGGTTTTTGCTGACCTCTTGAATTGTTTTTTAACCAAATATGAAAAGGAAAAAAATATGAAAACCCAGCTTGAACGTGCCCGGGAGGGCGAAATTACGGCGCAGATGCGCCAGGTGGCGGCTGATGAGGGGATGGATGAGACTCTCATCTGTTCGCTGGTTGCGGTCGGAGAAATCGTCATTCCCTGCAATCCCTGCCGCGCAGGACAGAAGGCGGTGGGTATCGGCACCGGACTGCGCACCAAGGTCAATGCCTCCATCGGCACTTCATCTGATATCTACGATATTGAGCTGGAAAAACGCAAGGCCCGCATTGCCGAGGAGGAGAAGGCCGATACCCTGATGGAGCTTTCCACCGGGGGCGATCTTGATCTTGTCCGGCGCGAGGTGATCGGCTGTTGCAACTTGCCGGTGGGAAATGTCCCGCTCTATCAGGCCTTTCATGACGCAGCGAAAAAATACCGCAACCCCAACAAGCTTGACCCGGAATACCTGTTTGAGCTCATCGAACGGCAGCTTGCCGACGGCATATCATTCATGGCGATCCATTGCGGCATCAACCGTTTCAGTATCGAGCGGCTGCGCAAGCAGGGGTATCGCTATGGCGGACTTGTCTCCAAGGGCGGCACCTTCATGGTCTCCTGGATGGAATACCACAACCGGGAAAATCCCCTGTACGAGCAGTTTGACCGGGTGTGCGAACTGATGAAAAAGTACGATGCCGTACTTTCCTTGGGCAACGGAATTCGGGCCGGGGCCATCCACGACAGCCACGACCGGGCCCAGATGGCCGAGATGATCATCAACTGTGAACTGGCCGAGCTTGGCCGGGAAATGGGCTGCCAGATGATGGTGGAGGGGCCGGGCCATGTGCCGCTGGATGAAATCGAGGGCAACATCATGCTGGAAAAGAGGATGAGCGGCAATGCCCCCTATTATGTGCTCGGACCTCTGCCGGCCGACAGCGGCGCGGGTTACGATCATATTACGGCTGCCATCGGCGCCGCCAATTCGGCCCGCTATGGGGCGGACCTGATTTGCTATATCACCCCGGCCGAGCACCTTGCCCTGCCCAATGAGGACGACGTGCGGGAAGGGGTGAGGGCCACCAGGCTAGCCGCCCGCATCGGCGATATCGCCAAGTACCCGAACCGGCGCGAACATGAAAAACAGGTGGCCTTAAGCCGCCGTGACATGCGTTGGGATGATCATCTTGATCTGCTGATGTTTCCGGACAAGGCAAGGGAAGTGCGGGCCGGTCGTATGCCGGGTGATGCGAAAACCTGCACCATGTGCGGGGATTTCTGCGCCATGCAGCGCGGTTTCAGCCTCTTTGAAAAGGACATGAAAGGAGACAAGCGGGCGGGCGGGGTGTGTGTCGGGTCAGAATGACAATCAGGGTCTGGATGAGACCAGTTCCACACGTGAAGATGAATAGATTGTTTTTGTTGTGATACTTCGGCGCAATAAAAAAAGCAGATCCTTTTTCTCTGGATCTGCTTTTTTGGAGTAAACATCTGTGTTTTCAGTCAAAATTATTTTGACACATGCATTATTGCCTTTTTCTCGCCACTTCGGCCTGAAGGTCAGTCTGAAAGCTGTCAATAAATTCCGACCATCCCGCTGAAACATTTTCGAGTTCCCCGCCGATCCGCTGCGAACCGACGATCCGAACCCATTTCGGCTGCAACTGCATTGAATAGTCTCTGTCCTGTCCTTTGAGGACCACGGAAAGTTTATTTGCTTCTTTATAGAATTTTTCCGGCAGACCAGCCAGGCTCATCCCGAATCTGGAAATGTTGCACACAAATCCGCTGCATGAATGAAAACCGTCAGAAACGACAACTTCAGCGCCGCTGAGGACCACCCTCGGATCTTTTCTTTTATCAAGAGCGTCCTGCGGTTTGGGACGGTCTTCCTGTCCGAAGGCACGATTTTTTTTAAGAGCGGTAAAGGCTTTTGTCGTCACCCCGACCACTATTCCTCCTGTTGATACGGCAAGAGGAAGCATGATGAACAGCAGAACCGGAAAAAACCATAGGTAAACGATGAAATTTTGAAAGTAGGTCATGGTCGATCCCCCCTTTTTCTCCTCATTTGCTCGGCATGATCAAATTGAACGGATCACCCCCAATTATCTGCTCGCTCAGCCGGCGTTGCAACTGCACTACACATGGTGCAAGAAACAGTATAAATTGACTTTCGTACCTTTCATGGCATAAATCAATGGGTACAGTTGCCCATTTTGATGGGGTGTATTACGGAGGGGAAATGCGTTACGGTTCGTCTTCTTCAGTAATGTCGTAGCTTTCCTCGTCAATCCGGCGAAGAGCGTCCATCAGGATTTTCATGAAATCACCGATTTCAGGGGCATTCATTTCCTGAGAGGAAAGACCGGCGCTGAAGCGAAATCGACCACCGCTCTTTTCGGCAATGACCTGGTAAATTGCTTCCCCGCTGACCGCCTCGCCATAAACGGCATCTATGAGATTGCCTTCCCTGAAGGCGATACGGGCCTCTCCTTTTGACATTTCAATGGTCAGCACCCCTGTTTTGGCATTCATGTGAAAAATCTGGAACAGCTCAACCTGAGGCATTTCATCAAGCGTGCCGCTCATGGCAAGGGCTATTTCCTGAAGGCGGGCGGCGTTACTCCTGGTAAGACGTTTGGCAAGGAGGCGAAGGAAGTAAATATTGAGAGAGGGATTCGTGTCCATCACCTTTCTCATGTCATTGCCGCTGATGCAAAGCGCCTCGGTTGCTTCAATGGTCTGAACAGTTGCGGACACAGGCTGTGCTGTAAGCTGACTCATTTCTCCCAGTATTTCTCCCCGGCCCAGAACGGCGATTGTCTGGATTCCATCAAGAACAGCGACCTTGCCGGATAAAATAAAGACCACTTCTCCGTCCTTTTCTCCCTTCCGCAGAATTTCATCGCCTTTGGCAAATTTTTTGTAATTAAAATGAGGAAGAATTTCGGCAAGATTTTCTTTCTCCAGAATCTGAAAAAGATCAATAGTTTCAATGCCTTCAGTGAGTTTTCGGTGTAAGGAAAGGTCGGAGCCGATGATTTGAGCGATTGCTGCTGCGGCATCCTCATCCCCTGGTCGCTGGTTGGCGTTCATTTTGAACTTAATCAAGCCGGAACAGCCGGAACAGCTGAAAATTTTATCTGATATCAGGCCTTTTGCACCCTGGGAAAGCAGGGAAAACAACAACTCCGTCATTTCCCTGGCCAGAATGAGGCAGACCGCTTTATTGCGAGGAGGAAGCAATGCCTTGTCCGTTAACTGCAGTTCCTCTCCAAGGTTGTAGAGAGGACAGTTTTTATTCTCAACTATTTGAAATAAGGCTTTGAACGCGCTCATCACCCTGTTGCATCCCTGTTTAACGGCCTGGCTTCATCAATTGAAGATGGAGAAGCTTTGGCAGTGAATTTGCATTTCGATACATCATTTCTTGTCTTTGGCTGTGCGGCGGTTGAGGGGGTTATTGCAAAACTGACGATTCCTATTCTACCACAGAAATTTCATTTATTTGTCCCATTTATTTGCAAGCGTTATACTTTGAAGAAATTTTTCTTTATTTTATGTAATAATAAACAGTAGATTTCCGGTCAGGTATACTTGGTAAAAAAAGAGAGTATTTCCCGCCTCCCTTGCGGGATCGCGATTTCATTTTCAGAGGTCCTTCCATGGCTGCAGCAAATAGTTCCCTTGGCAAAGAATACGAAGAAGTTCGCAGCAGGTTCGCCGGTTCTTCGTTTATGCGAATTACGGCAACAACCGGTGTCCCCCCTGACAGCTATGAAATAGAATTTCATGTCAAAGGCATGAGCCTGGACGACGAAGGGAAGGCTGTGGTTGCTGACCGGCATAAGGTAAAGCTTGTGCTGCCCTTCGGCTATCCTCATTTTCCTCCGAACTGCAAACCTCTCACTTTGATTTTTCACCCGGATTTTGATCCGGATGCCATCTGCATCGGCGATTTCTGGAGCTCTTCTCCTTCGCTGGGAGACCTCGTTGTCCACATCGCCAGACTGATTGCCTACCAGGACTATTCGACAAACGCCCCCTTTAACCCGGCAGCTCTTGAATGGGCTCTGGCAAACCCGGAGTTGCTTCCTCTGGATAATACCGACTTCAGCGCGCCGGCTGGGGCGGTAAGAGACGAAATCGGGCTGGAATCTGATGCCTCTTCTGCCGGGAAGAAACCCGTGAATCCGGACGGTGAAGCGGGGACAGGTCTTCCTCCTGTCAAAGAGAAGAAACCGTTTCCTGCCCCAGCTGGAGAGCCGGCAGGGGAACCCAAAAAAGATAAAGTTCCGCAGGGCCGCATGGTTCATACACAACGAAAAGGCCGCGTTTTGGTTATTAGCGCGGTTGTCGGACTGCTGATTTCAGCAATTGGCGGCGCCATGTTTTTCCTTGATCAGCGCAATTATGAAAATGCGGAACAGATCTGGCAGGGAGTTCCCGCCTTTGTCGGGGAATATAAATTTCAGGAAGCCCGGAACCTTCTGCAGTCAATCGATGAACAGCTGGACAAGGTTCGTTTTTTCAACAAAACCGAAAAGCAGGCACTCCGTGAAAAAGTAAAAAATATGCGGGGATCCGACGAATTGAAACAGGAGTCCCATGGAAAAGTTCTTCTTGATGGGAAGGAGATCGGTTTTTCACAGAACAAGGACATCCAGGAAGTGATTGATTTGCTTATCGTGGGAGAAAAGCTTGGCGGTAAGGGGCAGTGGGCTGAAGCCGTTCCGATTTATGAAAAAGCGGTTGAAAAAGGTGGCGCCCTGCGGGAGCAGCTTCCCGTCCCTTTCACCCGGATTGCGGAGCTGCTTCTGGGCAGCCGGGTCAGGGCCATCGGGGCGGAGGGCGATAAACATCTATCCGACAAGAAGTGGGAGTCGGCGCTGAACAGTTATGAAAAAGCCCTCGCCTTCCTTGACGGGCAAGCCGATGGAAAATGGGCCACTGAAAAAAAAGAACTGCTGGGCCGGATCGATGAAGCCCGTTTTGCCGTCTTCGTTGACCAGGGAAATCAGTTTTTTGATGCCATGCAGTGGAACCAGGCGGCGGAGAGCTATGAAAAGGCGGTTTTGCTGGCACGAACCGGAGCATCCGACAAACTCGATGACAGCGCCGGTAAAGTCGAAAAAAAACGCGACTTGGCAAGATTCAATTTCCATTATGAGGCGGCAGGAAAATTTTTCCAGGAAGGACAATGGGATAACGCCATCAACAGCTACAAAAACTGCGAGCAGTTTTTTGACTCGGCCCGGGCAGCCGGTGGAGTCGGGGAGATCAGCCTTGAAAATATAAAACGACAGATTGTCGTTGCATCGGTCAACAGTCAAAAAGCCGCTGCTGCATCATATCTTGCGGAAGAGCGGTACGCCTCCGCCAACAAGGCGCTGCAGAAGCTTATTGCCGGCATTGACCAGAGTCCGTTCGGCGCGGACCGGATTCTTGCCGCGGAAAGAAAATCCGCTGCCGTGCAGCTAGCAAAAAACAATGCTCTTACGGAAATTGCAGAGAAAAAGGCCTTTCTTGAAAAAAATTACGAAAAAATTTTCAGGAAGCATTTTTCTTCTTCAGTCGGGAACAAACTTTCCGACCCGGAGGTTGCTCTTCTCAAAGATGATGGCAACATTCTCGTTTTTCAGATGCAATGCAAGGAAGAAATCAGAAACCAGAAGTTTACTCTGGAAGTGATTTACCAATACGACAGGCGGAGTGGTGGCTGGAGTTCATCCCGGAACTAAACATCTTGGCTGGATGAGGTAAAAAAAGTGGGGGAGGCCATCGGCCTCCCCCACTTTTTTTATTAGTTATTGATGAGCGAATTCGGCAATGCGATTAATCATCATCGTGTTCGTCATCATCGTCATCATCGTCGTGTTCGTCTTCATTCTTACGACTTGAACCGACGTTCCCCGTGACAACCTTCTCCGCTGAGCAGCCGTCAGAGTTGATGGCCTTGACTTCGTCAGGCACATAACGGGCCTGCATTTTTTTGACAACGGCTTTCCATTTGCCGCCTTTTACAGGGATATTTTTGGCGAGAACTTTACCGGTATCGACATTCACAACAGAGATACGGGTGCGCAGGTGTGATCTGCCCTGGATGACCAGTGTCTTGTTTTTATTATTATATGCAGCACGTGTGATGGACAGAACGCCGCCGTCCGGGCAGCTGAGGCATGTGTCGTCACTGGCGCCATTGCAATTTTCATCAATGGAGTTGCCGCATACTTCCGTTGCTGCGGGACTGATGAATGCATTGAGATCGTTGCAGTCAGTTCCGCCGCATTCGGCATCCATGAAGCCGTCGCCGTCCGCGTCAGGGCATGCCGGGTCACAACCTTCATCGACCTGAGCGTCACAGTCATTATCAATACCATCGTTGCAGATTTCTTCCGCGCCGGGGTTTGCGGTGGCGTCAGCGTCGTTGCAGTCAACGGGACCGCATTCTCCGCCTTCCACTTTATACCCGTCGCCGTCATTGTCGGTGCAGGTTGACGGGCAGTTTGATGCGGAGCTGTCCAGGGCATCGATGAGACCGTTGCAGTTGTTGTCAATACCGTCGGTGCAATCCTCAACCGCTGAAGGATTCACTGCGGCATCGGTATCATCACAGTCAATCGGGCCGCACTCGCCGCCTTCAACGGCGTAATTGTCGCCGTCATTATTGGTGCATACCGGTGCGGTGGTGCAGCCTTCATCGATCACGCCGTTGCAGGTGTTATCGATACCGTCTCCGCAGACTTCAGCTGCGCCGGGATTAATGGCGGCATTGCTGTCATCACAGTCAACGGGGCCGCAGGCGCCGCCTTCAACGGCATAGGTGTCACCGTCATTGTCGGTGCATGCCGGAGGACAACCAACTGCGGACGGATCCTGAGCGTCGATCAGGCCGTCGCAGTCATTATCGATGCCGTCGGTGCAATTTTCAGCTGCAGTAGGTCGAACAGCTGCGTTGCCGTCATTGCAGTCAACCGGTCCACAGGCACCCCCTTCCCGGGCAAAGGTGTCGCCGTCACCGTCCGTACAGGTGGGGCCTGATGGACAGAAGTAATTGGTCAGGGCGCTGCCTCCATTAGAAAAGGCGGTTTTGGCGGGGGTTGATGCTCCATAGGAGCTTGAGTGACAGAGTGCACAGTTCCCGGTATAGGGCTGTGCCGGTGCGCAGGCGCTGTTGACATCGTCCCCGTAACTGCCAAAGGCGTAGGAGGTCGATGCGGTTAGCAAGAGAGAGCCGGTCAGGGCCATGGCGAAAGATAATAGTTTCTTTGACATTATAAATCCTCGGTTTGTTTTTTTATAAAAGGTCCGATGGAAAAATATTCCGGTTTTTTACCATGTTGCCATCGTCAGTCGTCTGGAATTTCATTGCGTTAAAATCAAAGACTTCTGTTTTGTTGTTTCATGCATTTCCCTCCAGGAGATGTGTTTTTTGCGAAAAAGTTTTCAACTTGCGGTGCGCACCACGCTGTTGTACTTTTTCAGGTTTTCTTTTCTCCCAATTCTTCAGAAATAATTTGCGTCCATTGTGAATTTTTTAGATCTTTAAGGACGCATGATGAGCCAATGCAGTATGTGTGCCAAATGGCTTTGGTCATCATTCTTGTTATTGCTTTTTGTCTAACATTCTAATTTTACAACAATAATATTGTTTTAGTTGGGTAGTTATCCGTTAAGCTTGTCTGGCGGTGGAATTCCACACTGTCGCTTGAAAGAGACAGTGTGTGTTGGTGGTATGCGCCATGGCGCGGCTGGGGAATGCCACAACGTGGTGGAATTGCCTGGGAAATATTCAAAATGATAACGGATGGCAAAAGTGTAGCCATTTTGCGAAATGATTTAAAAAATTGAACTTCCGGCAGCAGGATGATAAAAAAAAGAGGATGCATTCGCGTTGCGCAGATATCCACCTTTAAAAAAGTTAACGGATTTTCCAATAATGATTAACTTTTTCCATGAAAATATACGTCGGCTCAAGTGAATAATTGTGGTTTTGCAGCAGGCAATAGGAGTATTATTGTTGCAACTTGCAAGCGCAGGAGAGTGCAGAGGCCAGATACAAACTTTTTTTTGCAGTGAACTTCCGATGTCTGACGTCGGGATCAAGCCGCGGTCATGAATATCTGCCAAGGAGAAGGAGGATGAAGCACTTTATTCCCAAAGGTAAAAGTCTTTTCCTGAAACTTGTATTGGGAGTTGGGGCAATCCTTTTTGTCAGCATGGGATTTTTTTCCCTGTTCAGTATCAATTACGTCAAAGAAAGTATCTTGGACAACGTTATCGTTGAGGCTGACCGTTTCAGTAATACCATTAAACTCGGCACGCGCTACAGCATGATGAATAATGTTTGGGAGGACATCACCCAGATCATCAATAATGTCGCCAGGCAGGAAAATGTTGATCGTATCCGTATCTTCCATAAAGAAGGCCGGATTGTTTTTTCCAATAAAAAGGAAGAGGTCGGCGCAGTAGCAGATATCAGCGGTTATGCCTGCACGATCTGCCATAAATTCGAGCAGCCTCCCCAAACCCTTGATCTGAAATCTCGAACACGGTTCATCTCGGCGCCTGATGGGAGGCGTTTCCTGGGGATTGTGAGTCCCATCTATAATGAGACGGGCTGCTCATCTGCTGCCTGTCATGCCCATCCATCTGATGCGACCATACTGGGAACCCTGGATGTCGTGATCTCCCTTGACCATGTTGATAAGGAAATTTCCTATCTGGAGAAAATTTATTCCGCTTTGGCCGTTCTGAGTTTTTTGATTACCTCGATTCTTATTTTTCTGTACCTGAACCGATTTATCAGCCGACCCGTAAAAAAGATGATTGCCGGCACCGAGATGATCGCCAAAGGGCAACATTTTGATTCCGATATCATGAAAAGAAATGACGAGATGGGCCGTCTGGCAAACGCCATCAGTTCCATGGGCAGGGAAATCGTAAGCCATCAGGACGCGTTGATAAAAGCCAACAGCGAACTGCTCGAGGCAAACAAACAGCTTGAAAAACTATCCACCACGGATGCCTTGACCGGACTGGCCAACCGGCGGTATTTTTTAGAATGTTTTGCCGCGGAATATGAACGGGCAAAACGGTATCGGCATCATCTCTCAATTCTCATCATTGATGTGGATTTTTTCAAAAAGGTAAATGATACCTATGGGCATATTTGCGGAGACGTGGTGCTGAAGAGAACGGCCAGGTTGTTGAAGAAAAATGTTCGGGGTACCGACCTTGTTGCCCGTTACGGGGGGGAAGAAATCGTTGTTTTGCTTCCGGAAACAGACAATGAGCAGGCACTGGTAATCGCTGAAAAATTACGGCGCGATGTGGCCTCGCAGAGAATTCTCTGCGAAGGGAGTCCCTTGTCGATTACGGTCAGCATCGGCGTGGCTACGCAACCTGAAACTAATTTCGGTGAGGCTGAGCAGCTTTTCAATGCCGCTGATCAAGCCCTGTACAAAGCAAAAAACGATGGAAGAAACAAAGTTGTTTCCTCAGGAGGAAGATCGGGGTCGTCAGTAAATTGATCAGCCCTGCCTCCTGATCCGGTTTTTTGCAGAGGGATGAAGGATGTTTCCCGGGGTGGCTGCGTACGATTCCATCCCGGACGCAGCCGATACCGTTCGTGTTCGTCCCGTCCATGTGCATTTCGGCGGAAAAAAGCTGATTCGCTGGTTCGGGAGATTTCCGGAGCTGCGAAGATCACGCCGCAGGCTGGCACCATTCTGCCTTCCCGGGCCTTTTCCCCTTGGCAAGGCTTTGACAACAAGGAACCTTGAACTTTCCGATAAAGTAATGTACTATTATTTTTTTCAGGTGCTCCACGGAGCATAAAAGGGAACCCTGTGGAAATCAGGGACGGGCCCGCCGCTGTGATCGGTGACGACTCTCATGTGAAAGCCACTGTCCGGAAATCAGGATGGGAAGGCGTGAGAGAAGGATGATCCGAGAGTCAGAAGACCTACCTGGAAAACGCTGACTCTTCGTGGAAGGAAGTTTCAGCACATGGTCTAGTGGATAATTATGGGAAATCCCCCGGATCGAGTAATACTCGAGCCGGGGGATTTTTTTTGTTGAATGCCTCTGTTGCGGTGAACACGCCCATGGACGTAAATTTGCTTGCCGGTATATGGTCTGATCTGATCTGGCCGTTGCTGCGGATTCTCTTTCAGGTCTCGGTCGGGCTGGTGATCGCAAATTTTATCGAGGCGCTGAACTGGGCTGAGCATCTGGCCATGCTCGCCCGGCCTCTGATCCGCTTTGGGAGATTTTCCGCCATCACCGGCGCAAGTTTCTCCGTGGGGTTTTTTTCCGGCGTTTCGGCCAACACGATGCTTGCCGAGGCATTTGACAAGGGGCAGATGACGAAAGGGGAGCTGGTGCTCTCCAATCTGTTGAACAGTCTGCCCCGTTTTTTTCTCCACCTGCCCACGGTTTTTTTTCTGACCGCGCCGCTGATCAAGGGCGCGGCGGTTATTTATGTGGCGATTACTTTTACCGCCTCGGTTCTGCTGACATTCGTGGTGGTGATAGGGGGGAGGATGATGCTGAAATCGCGTCCGGCACAGGAAGAGATTCCTCCTTTCCGATTCGAGAGAACAACCTTCCGGGGAGCGCTGGAAAAAAGCATCAAGCGATTCCGCAAACGAATAAAACGGATTCTGCTTTTCATGGTGCCGGTTTACGTTCTTTTTTTTCTTCTCGGCCGTTTTGGTGTTTTTACCCGACTGGAGGCACTGGTTGCCGAGCGCGCATGGTTTCTGAGCTGGCTCAACCCGAAGAGTTTGAGCATTGTCGTGCTGCATGTGACAGCCGAGTTTTCAGCAGGGCTTGCCGCCGCCGGCGCCCTGCTTGCTGATAACAGCCTCTCTTACAGAGATGTGGTGACGGCGCTTCTGGTCGGCAATATTCTTGCCTCCCCCATCCGGGCGGCGCGCCACCAGTTTCCTTATTATGTTGGCATTTTTTCACCGCGTCTGGCCCTGGAGCTGGTAGGGGTGAGCCAGGCGGCGAGAATCATCTGTATTGTCATTGTCGGACTCGGCTACTATTTTGCCGCCGGGAGCTGAAAAAAAAATTATATGAAAATAAAAAGGTGAAAAATATGGGGATTCCATCGTCAAGAAGAGTCGTCGTTTGGCTCGTCTGTTGTCTTGCCGTCCTGCTTGGTGCGATATCGGTTCATGCCGCGCCGTCCGATAAAAAGGCGGTTGTGCTGGCCATGTTCGGCACCAGCCATGAAGACGCTTTGTCCGGCATTTTGAATATACGGCAACAGATTGCGAATTCCCTGCCCCGGGACGTGCCGGTGCGCATCGCCTTCACCTCAAATATCATCAGGAGAATATGGCAGGAGCGCCGGGCTGATCCGGGGTATGCCGCGAAGCATCCCGAGGTGCCTGCTGAAATTGTTCATGTCAAGGGGCCGCTTGCCGCTATTGCCGACCTGCAGGATGAAGGGTACGGTTATATTTTTGTTCAACCAACCCATATCTCAAGCGGCGAGGAGTTCAGCGACCTGGCTTCGTACGTTGCCGGGCTGAACGGTATCCGGACGATCAAGACGCGGAACATGCCCTTTCAGAAAATCATCCTGGGCCGTCCCGCCCTGGGCACCTCCGGCATTGAACATGAGTACCGTCATGACATCGAGCGCGTTGCGGAAATACTGGCGCCGGATGTTGCTCTGGCCCGGCAAGAGGGGCGGGCGCTGGTCTATTTCGCCCATGGCAACGAGCATTATTCCACCGGTGCTTACATGGAGTTTGAGCATGTCATGCGCACCCGCTACCCCGAGGTTGCAATCTATGTCACCATGGTGGAAGGGTTTCCCGGCGTCGATGTTCTGCTGGAGAAATTGAAACGCGAAGGAACAAAAAAAGTGCTGGTCAAGCCTTTCATGACCGTGGCCGGCGACCACGCCAAGAACGATATGGCCGGACCGGAGCCTGATTCGCTGAAAAGCGTGCTTGAGGCAAGCGGCATTGATGTTGCCGTGATTCTTGAGGGACTCGGCGAAAAGAGTGATTTTGCCCGGCTTTTTGCCGATCATATCAAGGAAGCGGCGGCTGATGCGGGAATCTCTTTTTAGCCGGTATGGGAACAGTGAAAGGTGTCGTATGAAATCTCTGTTTCTGCCTTGAATTGAAACGAAATGGTAAAAAAGGACAACAAAAAATTCTGGCTTCTGCTTGCGGCCCTGGCCGCAGCTACCGTCGGCGGCATCCTTTTTTCCACCGGACTCGGTTATGTCGCGGTGAAATGGGGGGATATCGTCCGGGTGGTGCTGGCCAGGATAACGGGGGAAGCGATCTTGCTTGCCGGGATGGATCAGGTGGTGCCCTTTGTCGTCATGGATGTGCGTCTGCCCCGCATTCTCACCGCCACCCTGGTGGGGGCGGGGTTGTCCATGAGCGGGGTCATCTACCAGGGTATTCTGCTGAATCCTCTGGCAGATCCCTATACTCTGGGCATATCTTCCGGCGCGGCATTCGGCGCGGCGGTGGCCCTTGTTGCCAATCTGACCCTGCTCGGTCAGTTTTCAGTGCCGCTCTTTGCCTTTGTCGGCGCCATGGCAACTTTGATCATTGTTCTGTCTCTCTCCACCTTTAACGGCCAGATGTCGGCCAATACCCTGATTCTTTCCGGCGTCATCGTCGGGGCGATTCTGGCTGCGGGCATAAGCTTTTTGAAATATCTGGCAGATGAGCAGGTGGGGGTCATCATCTTCTGGCTCATGGGCAGCTTCGCCTCCCGCACCTGGACCGATGTCATGAGCGTCGGGGTTGTTGTTGTTCTGGGGCTTCTTGTGGCGCTGTTCTATGCCCGGGATTTGAACATCATGAGTCTCGGCGCCAGAGCGTCCGGGTCTCTCGGAGTGGAGAGCGGCAGGGTGCGAAAGATTCTGCTGCTTTCCGCCTCGCTGGTCACCGCGGTCTGCGTATCTGTTTCCGGCATTATCGGTTTTATCGGACTGATCGTGCCGCACCTGATGCGTTTTATCGTCGGTCCGGACAACCGGAAGCTATTGCCGGTCTCGGTCTTTGCCGGTGCCGTTTTGCTCCTTCTGGCCGATACCGTGACACGGGCGGTTCTGCCGGCCGAAGTGCCCATCGGCGTGTTGACCGCGCTCATCGGCGGCCCGTTTTTCTGCCTTATTTTTCGTAGCCGGCAGCGGAGGGCGAGATATGAGTGAGAGGGATCTCTTTGTTTTTTCAGGAGCATGTTTTGCCTATGGCAGGGCGCCGGTGCTTGCGGATCTCAATTTTTCCCTTCAGTCCGGCAGGTTTTATGGGGTGGTAGGACCAAACGGCAGCGGCAAAACCACCATGCTCGATCTGCTTGCCGGCTGCAAGCACCCCTCGGACGGTCAGGTTACCTATCAGGGCCAGTCGGTGACTTCATGTCGGCGGCGGCATCTTGCCCGGCAGATAGCCCTGGTGCCCCAGGATTTTGCCATTGATTTTGCCTTTACCGTGGAAGAGGTGGTGATGATGGGGCGTCATCCCTATATCAAAAGGTTTTCCAGCCCGTCAGCCCATGACTGGCGGATGGTGGATGCCGCCATGGAGACCATCGGTATTGATCATTGCCGGGGGCGACAGGTCAACGAACTTTCCGGCGGCGAGAAACAGCGGGTGGTTGTGGCCCGCGCCCTGGCTCAGGATACGCCGGTGCTGCTGCTTGACGAGGCCACCTCGAATCTTGACGTGCAGCACACCCTGCAGATTTTCAATGTGGCCCGATGCCTGGTGGAAAAAGAACAGCGCACCGTCATTGGTGTCATCCACAACCTCAATCTGGCGGCGGCATACTGCGATGAGATTCTTTTTATGCAGAATGGCAGGATGGTGAAAAGCGGCGGGACGAAAGAGGTTATGGAGCCGGGCATCATCCGGCAGGTGTTCGGGGTGGAAAGCGAGGTTCGCCTGGATCCCTTTAATAATGCCCGGCAGGTTTCCTTCCGGTATTGGAGCTGACGAGGAGCCGGGAGTCAGGATAATGAAAGGCATCATGCGCCGCAATCAATTTTTGAGATTTTTCCCACGGGCAGCCCTGTTTGTGTTGCTGTTTCTTGGTATCACTGTCTCTGCGAACGCTGCAACCATTGTGGACAGCGCAGGGCGGAAAGTGGAAGCGGCGCATCCGTTTAGCCGCATCATTTCCCTCTATGCCGCCCACACGGAAAATATCGCCGCCCTCGGCCTTGAGAGCGAGCTGATCGGTATCACGGAAAGTGATGATTACCCGCCGCGGGTTCTTGGGAAAAAGCGGTTCAGTTACAAAGAGGACCCGGAGAAATTCATCGCCGCCCGGCCTGACCTCGTCCTGGTTCGGCCCATGATCGAGCGTTCCTATCCGCAGCTCATTGACAAACTGCGGCAGGCCGGTATTGTGGTGGTATCCCTGCAACCCAATACGGTCGGGGAGATAGCCGATTACTGGCGCACTCTGGGTGCGCTCACCGGCAGAACAGCGGAAGCGGAAAAGATGGTGGCTGATTTTCAACAGGGGATGGCAGAGATTGGTGCACGGGTCGGCTCCATCCGGCCGGGGGAACGGGTGAGAGTTTATTTCGAGGCAATCCATAAAAAAATGAAAACATTTGCCCCGCAGAGCATTGCCATTTACGTGCTCCAGCAGGCAGGTGGCGTCAATGTGGCGGCAGACGCGTTTCAGGTGCGGGAAACCAATATTGCCGACTACGGCAAGGAACGTATTCTGGCAAAGGCGGAGGAGATCGATGTCTTTCTGGCCCAGCAGGGTCGAATGAATCCGGTCACACGTGAAACGATCATGAACGAACCCGGTTTTCCGGCCATCAACGCCGTGCGGCAGGGCAAGGTGTTTCTGGTGGATGAAAGGCTTGTTTCCCGGCCCACCATGCGGATTCTTGACGGGGTACGGCAGATAAACGCTATTCTTTATCCCGGCCTGTTGCCGTCGCGCGAAGAGAGCCATGAACGCTGAATCCCGATCTGCTTTTCTGGTGGCAGGCACCCAGAGCGGTTCCGGCAAGACCACCGTTGCCCTGGGACTCATGGCTGCCTTGGTGCGGAAGGGGCTTCGTGTACAGCCCTTCAAATGTGGACCGGATTTTATCGACCCGACATTGCATGCTCTTGCCACCGGGCGGGTTTCCAGAAATCTTGATCTGTGGATGACCGGTGAAACCTTCACCCGGCAATCCTTCCGGCGCGGCATGGCGGAGGCGGACGTCGGGGTGATTGAAGGAGTGATGGGCATGTTTGACGGCGGACTTTCCTCCAGCGCCTCATTGGCCCGGACTCTGGGGGTGCCGCTGGTTCTGGTGCTTGATGTGCGCTCCGCCGCCGAGAGCGCGGCTGCAGTCTTAAAGGGGTTTGAGACGCTGGATCCGACAGCGGCGCCCAGCGCGGTTATTTTAAACAGGGTCGGCAGCGAGCGCCATCTCTCGCTCGTCGCCAAAGCAATCACGGAACATTGCCGGGCCGAGGTGATCGGCTACCTGCCCCGCTCGCTTGAGTTTGCAATGCCTTCCCGTCATCTGGGGCTGCATATGGGGGAAGACGCGCTTGCTCCCGAGGCCCTTGCCGCCCTTGCCCGCACTGTTGTTGAGCATATTGATCTCGACCGGTTGCTGACCTTGGCCGAAAAGGCGGCAAATTGCGGCCATGAAACGATTGGAGAAAAACCATTATCCGCTCCTCGGGCACGCATTGCGGTGGCGCGGGACCGGGCCTTTTGTTTTTACTATGAGGATAATCTTGAGCTGTTGCGGGCTGCCGGAGCGGAATTGGTCTTTTTTAGTCCCATGAACGATGGTGCGCTGCCTGACGGCATCGGCGGCATCTATCTCGGGGGTGGGTATCCGGAGCTTTATTCCGGCGAACTTTCCGCAAATATCGCCATGCGGCAGGAGATACGGGATTGGGCCCAGGCGGGTCGCCCCATCTATGCGGAATGCGGCGGCTTCATGTACCTCTGCCGGGGGATTACGGTGGACAGCGGGGAGAAAAAGGAAATGGCCGGTGTTTTTCCGGTTGCGGCCCGCATGTGTAATAAGCGGACGGCCTTGGGCTACCGCGAGATCAGGCTATTGCGGGATACTCTGCTCGGCCCTGCCGGAACCGTCTTGCGCGGCCATGAGTTTCATTATTCGGAGATCGAAGAAATGCCCGTTGAAATTCCCCGGTGTTATGGGGTGGGTAACGGTCAATATGAAGGATACAGGTATAAAAATGTACTGGGTGGCTACATGCACCTCCATTTCGGTTTCCGCCCCCAGGCCGCCGAGGCCTTTGTCGCAGCATGTGAGGAAAGAAGCAAGAAGTCAGAAATCAGGAGCCGGGAGTCAGTATGAAGGGAAAAAGCAAGGAAACCCTGATCCGGGATATTGCACCGGAGGAGATTGAGGCCGAGAGCTTTCGCATTATTGCCGAGGAACTTGGGCGCACCGATTTTGATCCGGCGACTTTCAAGGTGGTTCAGAGGGTGATTCACGCCACCGGGGATTTTTCCTTTGCCGAAAACATGCTGTTTCACCCCAGGGCGATCAGCGCCGGTATTGAAGCGATCAGGGCGGGCCGCAATATCCTCACCGATGTCAATATGGCGGCCTCCGGGGTGAGTCGGGGGCTGCTGAGCAAATGGGGCGGTCGGGTGATCTGTCGGGTGGGCGAGCCCGAGGTTGCAGCCATTGCCCGAGAAAAAGGAGCAACCAGGTCCGGGGTGGCCATTGAGATGGGGCTGGGGGAAAACATCGGCATCGTCGCGGTGGGCAATGCTCCAACCGCCCTGCTCAAGGTCATGGAGTGCATGGAAAATATGACGGAAAGCGAGCGGCCCGGACTTGTGGTGGGTGTCCCGGTTGGCTTTGTCAATGCCGCTGAATCAAAGGATCTGTTGGCCGTAAAGAGCTATCCGTTTATCACCAGCCTGGGTCGGAAGGGAGGAAGTCCGGTGGCTGCGGCCATTGTCAACGCCCTTATCCGGCTTACCCTGGAGAAGTAAATGGCGCGGCGTTTGCGAAGCGGTTATACCACCGGGGCCTGCGCTGCGGCGGCGACCAAGGCGGCGATCATGCTGCTTGTGGAGGGAACTGCTCCCGGATCGGTCGACATCCCCTTTCCAGACGGGAGCAGACATACGTTTGTTGTCCATCGATCTGGTTCGGACATGGATGGATTTTGCTTTGCTTCCGTGATCAAGGATGCCGGTGATGATCCGGATGTGACCAACGGCGCCGAGATAGTTGCAGCCATCCGTTTTTGTGGGGAAAGTCAGGTTGAGGACAACTGCATCAGCCTGGAGGAAGGAATGATTCTGCTTTGCGGCGGCGAAGGGGTGGGCAGGGCGACAAAGCCCGGGCTTGCCGTCCAACCCGGTGAGCCTGCCATCAATCCGGTGCCCCGTCAGATGATTGGTGCGGCTGTCCTGGAAGGACTGGTAGAGTCGGCGACTAAAAAAAAGGTGCAGGTCACGATCAGCGTGCCCAGGGGCGGGGAGCTTGCCGAAAAGACCTTGAACAGGCGGCTTGGAATCCTTGGCGGCCTTTCCATTCTCGGCACCACCGGCATTGTCCGGCCGGTGTCGGCCGATGCCTGGACCGCCACCATCAAGGCGTCTCTCGATGTGGCCAGGGAAGCCGGTTTGCAGGACGTGGTGCTCTCCACCGGACGGACCTCGGAAAAGGGAGCCCAGGAGTTGCTTTCCCTTCCCGAAGAGGCGTATGCCATGATGGGGGATTATCTGGAGTTTTCCCTGCTTGAAGCGGCCCGACGCGGCTTTGCCCGGATTCATCTTGCCGGAATGTGGGCCAAGATCATGAAGGCTGCCCTCCGCATTCCCCAGACCCATGTGCGGCATGGGGCGCTGGAGGTGGCTGACGGTGCGGCTCTTTTTGGACGGCTCGGCGCGGAGCCGGAACTGGTCGAGCGGCTGCGGACGGCCAACACGGCACGGGAGATGTATGAAGTGCTTGACGGGGAGGAGCGGGGTGATCTTATCCGGGCGGTGTGCCTGGCGGCGCGAGAATACGGGGAAAAGGTGACCGGTCGCGAAGTCAGGGTCTATCTGGTGGACAGCAGGGCGCGGGTGGTGGAACATGCCTGAAATTTTTCTGCTGGGAGTCGGCAAGCACGGACTGACAGTTGAGCAGCAGTCTCGGCTGACCGAGAGTGGGCTCATTGTCGGCTCTGAGCGGCATCTGCATCTTGCCGCAGAATGCAAAGCGGAAAAGATCTCCATCACCCCGCTGCATGAGGCGCAGTCCGTCATAAAACGAAAACTGACGGAAGGATGCAATGTGTCGGTGCTTGCAGGCGGCGACCCGCTTTTTTTCGGTATCGGACGCAGGCTGCTCGATGCATTCGGGCCGGAGCGGTTGGTGGTGCTGCCCGCCCTTTCCTCCATGCAGGAGGCATGCGCCCGTTTCAGGATGCCCTGGGATGATGTTCATTTTGTCAGTCTCCATGGCCGTGAAGCTGGCCATCTGCCTGGCCTTTTGCTGCGTTATGCAAAGACCTTTGTCTTTACCGACCGGATAAACAGTCCGGATGTGATCGCCGACCGGATTATCGGTTATCTGGAGCTGATCCAAGACGATGCGATGCTTGCCGGTTGCCGGGTCTGGGTGGCGGAAAATCTCGGCATGGCGGATGAACGGATTGTGAACGGAAGTCTGGGGGAAATCGCCGGACGACGTTATCAGGACTTAAATGTCCTGCTTCTGCAGCGGCCGCGGTTGGGGAAGATCCATCCCCGTTTTGGACTGAACGAGGAGGAAATTCGCCACAGTCGCGGCCTGATTACAAAAGACGAGGTGCGGGCCGTGACCCTGCACCGGCTTGCCCTGCCGGAACACGGAGTTCTGTGGGACATCGGCGCGGGAAGCGGTTCGGTGTCGATTGAGGCGGCGCGGCTTTGTCCGGGACTCACCGTTTATGCGGTGGAGCGTAACGAAACCGAACTTGCCAATATCTGTGCAAATATCCGGCGCTACGGATGTTATAACGTCGTGCCGGTGGGCGCTGAGGCCCCTGGTGTCTTATCCGGCTTGCCGGACCCGGATCGGGTCTTTGTCGGCGGCAGCGGCGGTAATCTTGCCATGATCATCGGGGCGGCGGCTGAGCGGCTTGTCTCCGGCGGCAGGCTGGCGGCAAACGGCGTCATTCCGGATACCGTGGCCCGCGCCCCGCAGCTCATGGCTGACCGTGGGCTTAAGGTCACTGTCAGCAAAGTATCTTGTGAAAGAAATGACTTTCCGCAGGCGTCGGAGTCGGGCAGGATTTTTAATCCAATATCAATTGTAACAGGAAAAAAATGAACGGGACATTGTATGTGGTTGGGGTGGGGCCGGGCGATCCGGAGCTGATGACGCTGAAAGCCATGCGGCTGCTGGAAAAAAGCCAGGTATGGTTTGCACCGGCGGGAAGCCGGAGCGGGGAAAGCGTTGCCTTGAACATCGCGGAGGCGGTGGTGGCGCGGACCGGCAAGGAGGTCATCACCCACTATTTTCCCATGAAGAAGATTCATCGGGGGAAAAAGCCTGATATCGAGGTGCAAATGGCCTGGGACGAGGCGGGCGCCTTGATTCTTGATCGGCTGCGGTCCGGCAAGGATGTGGTTTTTCCCACCCTGGGTGATCCGGCCATTTACAGCACCGGCTTTTACATCTGTGAAACCCTGCTTGAGGCAGAACCGCGTCTTGCCATTGAAATCATCCCCGGCGTTTCCTCCATCGGCGCGTCGGCTGCGGCCGCCGGTCAACCGCTCTGTCTCGGCGACGACCGGCTGGTGGTGCTGCCCGCCACCTTTGAGAACGGCGAGCTGCGGGAAACACTCGAGAAATTTGATTCCGTGGTGCTGATGAAGGTGCATCGGGTGATGGACCGCATCGTGCCGCTGCTTGATGAGATGAAGCTCCTTGATCGGGCCGTGCTGGTTGAGCGTTCAAGCCAGCGGGGGCAGCGGATCAGCCGGGATCTTTACGGGGCAATGAAGGAGAAGCAGCATTATTTTTCCACCATCATCGTGAGAAAAAATGGGCGCTGAAAACAACATGATCCATTTCGTCGGCGCGGGACCCGGTGATCCTGATCTGATAACGGTCAAGGGGCGCAGGCTTCTGGAAGAGGCCGATCTTGTCGTCTATGCGGGCAGTCTCGTGCCGCAGGCCTTAGTCGAAAACCTGAAGGCCGAGACGATCAATTCCGCCTCCCTTGATCTTGCTGCCATCATCGACACCATGGCACGGGCATGGCAGGGAGGCCGCAAGGTGGTGCGGCTGCATACCGGCGACCCCTCCATTTATGGCGCGATCCGCGAACAGATGGAGGGGCTGGACAAGCTTGCCGTTCCTTACACCATCGTGCCGGGAGTCAGTTCGGCATTTGCCGCTGCCGCATCTCTTCACGCGGAGCTGACGTTGCCCGAGGTTTCCCAGACCGTCATTATCACCCGCCGGGCGGGTCGCACCCCGGTGCCGAAGGGCCAGGAGCTGAAAAGTCTCGCCGGCCATGGCGCCACCATGCTTATCTTTCTCAGCGTGGCCATGATCGATGAGGTGGTGGAAGAGCTTATAGCGGGCGGCTATCCGTCATCGACCCCTGTCGCGATAGTTGAAAAGGCGAGCTGGCCCGAGGAACGGATTATCCGCGGGACGCTGGCCGACATCTCCGTCAAGGTGCGGGAGGCGGGGATCAGGAAAACCGCCATCATCTGCGTGGGTGACGTTTTTGCCCAAAAAAACCTGCATGCGGTGTCAAAACTCTATGACCGTTCTTTTTCCCATGGATGCCGTGATGGGGCAGGCTGATTTCGTTTTCAGGCGCATTGGTGTCTGCTCCCTCACTGAAGGGGGGGGACGCCTGGCCCGCGTTCTCGCAGGAAAAATTCACGGCGCGGAGCGGCTTGACTGCAAGGGGGGAGTGGCGCAGGCCGTGCAGAAGGCGTGGCGCGAGTTTGATGGTTTTATCTTTGTCATGGCCGCAGGCATCGTTGTCCGCACCATTGGACCACTTCTTGGAGACAAGCGGACCGATCCCTGCGTGGTGGTCTGCGATGAGCTGGGCCGCTTTGCCGTCAGTCTTCTTTCCGGCCATCTTGGCGGCGGCAATGAGCTGGCGTGCCGGGTTGCCGAGATAACAGAGGGGCAGCCGGTGATCACCACCGCCTCGGACACCCTGGGACTCACCGCCCTTGATCTGTGGATGCGGGAAACCGGGATTGTTGCGGAAAGGAGTTCCGATGTCACAAGGTTGAGCACCATCCTGGTCAACCAGGGCAGGCTGCGCATCTTTGCCGACATCGTTTTGCCTGATCCGCCCCCTGATCTGGAACTGGTGGCGGACATCCGGGAGGCCGACTGCATCGTTTCCCCCCGCACGGACTGGAATTTTTCTGGCGCTTTGTTTTTACGACCGAAAAATCTGGTGATCGGTGTCGGCTGCAATCGGGGCACCGAACGCGAGCTGATCGATGAAGCGGTTGTCGCGGCATTTGAAAGCAGCCATCTTTCCCTGCTTTCAGTGCATAGTCTGGCCAGCATTGATCTGAAAGCGGACGAAGAGGGACTGCTGGCCTATGCCCGTTCTCGGGGGTTGGCCATTTTGTTCTACCCTAAGGAAGAATTGAACAGCGTGGACGGTGTTTCCCGTTCCCAGGCGGTTTTTCAGGCCACCGGCGCCTATGGTGTGGCCGAACCGGCCGCCCTGCTGGCAGCAAAAAAGGGCAGACTGCTGGTTCCCAAAATTAAATATCGTGATGTAACCATAGCAATAGCGGAGAGATATTTTGAATAAAGGAAAATTATACGTAGTCGGCACCGGCCCCGGCGGGGCGCAGCACATAACTTCAGCGGCGCGTACTGCCATTGAATGTTCGTCACTCATCATCGGCTACCGGACCTATCTTGATCTGATTCCTGAGCTGCTGACGGGCAAGGAGGTGGTTTCCTCCGAGATGATGAAGGAAGTCGATCGCACCCGGCAGGCACTGGATCGGGCGGCGGCGGGAGAGACCGTTGCCCTGGTTTCCGGCGGTGATCCGGGTATCTATGCCCTCGCCGGACTTGCCTTTGAGGTGGCCCGGGAAAAGGCGATGGACATCGATATCGAAGTGGTGCCGGGCATTGCCGCTTTAAACGGCTGTGCCGCGCGTCTGGGTGCCCCGCTCATGCACGATTTTGCCGCAATCAGCCTGTCCGATCTTCTTACTCCGTGGCCGCTCATTGAAAAACGGCTGCAGAATGCGGCTGAAGCTGATTTCGTTATCGTCATCTATAATCCCAAATCAAAACGGCGCACCGGGCATATTGTTCGGGCGCAGGAGATTATCAGCGCTCATCGATCCCCCCAGACCCCGGTGGGCATCGTCACCGCCGCCACCCGCGATAACGAGACCGTTGTGCTCACCACCCTCTCGAAGATGCTTGACCAGGAGATCGGCATGCAGTCCACCGTGATTATCGGCAACTCCGCCACCGTTATCTGGAAGGACTGGATGATCACCCCGAGGGGGTATCAGAATAAATATGAGCTGAATCCTTAAGAGAGAATGCTCCCATCATGACCCCCGACATCACTCTGATCAACGCCCTTCTTTTTACCCCGGAGACAAAAAGCGGCATGACTCCGGATTGTTTTGTCGAAATCAAGGGGGGGCTGATACAGGCGGCTGGCCCGATGATTTCGCGGCGATCTTCAGGCGAGGGGCGGATCATCGACGTGCAGGGAAACCTCGTCATGCCGGGTCTGGTCAACGGCCACAATCATGCGGCCATGACCCTGTTTCGCGGCCTGGCCGATGATCTTCCCCTTATGGCCTGGCTTGAAAGGCATATCTTTCCCGCGGAATCCCGTTTCGTCGGTGAAGAGATGGTCTACTGGGCTACGAAGCTTGCCGCGGCCGAAATGATTCTGTCCGGCACCACCTGCGTGGCGGATGCCTACTTTTATGAGCACAAGGCAGCAGAAGCCTTTGCCGATGCCGGTATGCGGGCGGTTGTTGCCCAAGGAATCATCGACTTTCCCGCGCCCGGAATCCCCGATCCAACGGATAATGTGGCGGCCTGTGACCGTTTCATCCGGGGGTGCCGTGGCAATGAGAGAATTACCCCCGCTGTTTTCGCCCACTCTCCCTATACCTGCTCAAGCCAAACCCTGGTCAGGGCAAAGAAACTGGCCCGCGCCCACGATGTTCCCTTTTTTATTCATCTCGCTGAAACGCGCTTGGAAGGAGAAATGATCAGGGACAAATTTTCGGGATCTCCCCTAGCCTATCTTCATTCCCTCGATCTGCTGGACGAAAAAACGGTCTGCGTCCATGCGGTCTGGCTCGACGAAGATGATATTGCCCTCCTTGCATCAAGCGGCGCTTCCGTGGTGACGTGCCCGGAGAGCAACATGAAGCTCGCCTCGGGCATTGCCCCCATTCCGGACCTGCTGGCAGCGGGAGTGAAGGTCGGGCTTGGCACCGACGGCTGCGCAAGCAACAACGATCTTGATCTTTTCGGGGAAATGGATACCTGCGCCAAGCTCCACAAGGTCGGCGGAATGGATGCCACCTTGTGCCCGGCCCGGGATATCCTGAAGATGGCAACGTCCGGGGGGGCGGAAGTGCTGGGACTGTCCAACACAGGTGCCCTGGCCCCTGGAAAGTGTGCTGATCTTCTTGTGATTGAAGTGCACCGGTCGAATCTCACCCCGCTATTTTCGATTGATACACTTGTTTACGCGGCCCGGGGCGATGCGGTGCGGAGCGTTCTGGTCAACGGTCGGCTGGTCATGGAGGAGAGGAGGATATTGACTTTTGACGTGGCTGAGGCTATGGAGAGGGTCAACAGTCTGGCGGCGGAAGTAAAGAATGTTTAACCTTATTCGGAATCATCCATGACAAAAGAACCCGCCATGAACACGACCCTGCACCCCTCTCTGATCCGGCGCATGTATGACTGGGTGCTCCACTGGGCCGACACCCCGTACGGGCTTCCCGCCCTGATGGCAATTTCTTTCATGGAAAGCAGTTTTTTCCCCATTCCACCGGATATTCTGCTCATTCCGCTGGTGATGGGGTCCTTGACCCGCTGGTGGCGATTTGCTCTCTGGTGCACGGCGGCATCTGTGGTGGGTGGTATTTTCGGCTACGGTATCGGCGTGTTTGCCTGGGAGACGGCGGGCAGGTGGATTGTTGAAAATATCGCCCATGTGCAGCTTGTGGAGGTGAACGGCCGGGCGGATATCGGATTGCCGGCCTATATTGTCAAGACCTTCGGGCCGGCACTGGGCGGTGATCATCTTTTTCAGGTTTACGACCGTTGGAACGCCTGGATCGTCTACATCTTCGGTCTCACGCCATTGCCTTACAAGCTCATCACCATCACCGCAGGTGTCGCCAAGATCAATTTTCCCGTGTTCGTTCTGACGTCCATTGCCGCCAGGGCAACCCGTTTTTTTGCGGTGGCCTGGATGCTGAAAAAATGGGGAAAACCGGCCAAGGCATTTATCGACAAGTATTTCAATCTGCTCTGCGTCGCCTTTGTCGTGCTCTTGATCGGCGGATTTGCCGTGGTGAAATTCGTTCTTTAGGCGACCGCGAAATTACTCTTTCCACCCTTCTGTGCCTATCAGGCTGACAAAGCGCACACTTTCAATGTGTTGTTGGGAGACGGCTCCATCGACTTTCCTGACGATAATAAGTTCCTGGCTCATCCGGTCCCCCACCGGTATCACCATTCGACCCGGATCGGCCAGCTGGTCGAGCAGGGAGGGAGGGATGTGGGGACCGGCAGCGGTGACCATGATTGCGTCATAGAGGCCATGTTCCGGCCATCCCAGGGTGCCGTCATCGATTTTACAGACAACGTTGAGAAGTTTCAGATGGTCGAAAAGGCGGCGGGCTTTGATATGCAGGGCTTTAATCCTTTCAACCGTATAGACGCGCGTACAGAGACGTGCGAGAATGGCGGTCTGGTAGCCGCAGCCGGTGCCGATTTCCAGCACTTTTTCGTGTCCCTGGAGACGAAGAGCCTGGGTCATCAGGGCGACTATGTAAGGTTGGGAAATCGTCTGACCTTCACCTATGGGCAGGGGGAAATCGCCGTAGGCCTGACTCTGGAGGGCGTCCTGAACAAAGAGGTTTCTCGGCACCGCGCCCATGGCATCAAGGACACGCTCATCGCGTATGCCCCGGGGAACCAGCTGTTCCCGCACCATTCTGGATCTGGCGAGCTCGTAATTATTCGGGCGCGAGCTCATTATTCCGGGAAATTCCGCTTTTTTTGAACTCTTCCGGAGTCAGTGATCGGTAAGCGCAGGTGGTCACCTTTTCACCTGCAAAGCGGATGGTGACCACGTCAACATCTTCATCTCCCAGTTTATCGCCGATATATGGAGTTTTCCGCAACAGGCTCTTGTTGACCTGGTAGTAAATCCACATTTCCCCATACTGGTCGGTCTGTTGGTCGTCCGGCGGTCCCAGATAGGTCAGCACTTCCTCTCTGGTTGTGCCCTGGGTCATCAGGCAGACATCCGAAGCGAGGTGGCGCACCGGGTTATTGAAAAAGCAGCCGGCAAGCAACTGCAGGCAGACAAGACAGCAAGCTGTGACAAAGAGTTTCCGGATCATTTCTTTTTTTTAATATTAATTTGAAGGTTAAGGGCCGGATTACGATTTTTTTTCAGAATTTTTAAAATTATCTATAAATATACCCTGGGATCGATTTTTGCAAGTTTTCCGCTTCTGTTTGGCTTCAATCTGGTAAAAAACTTGGAGAAATCGAGAAGGAGCACGGGAATGACTTGACCTCTCCGGGCTGATTGTACTAATTTATTATATATTTTTTTTGAGAAATCAGCTGATTTTACGATGGAACTGAATCCGGACCGAATGCTGTGGCGTTTCTTAACTTTCTGATTTGTCGTTTTGTATATATTTTTTAGTTGTTTTATATGGGCTTAATAAATTTTAAGAGGGACGATACGAATGCGCTGCCCAAAATGTGGATACATCTCTTTCGATCAACAACCATCCTGTGAAAAGTGTTCCGCCGATCTTGCGGAAATCGCGGCTGCCCTGGCAGGAACCGGTCTGAAAGCGCAGGAAACTTTTTTTCTTGCATCCGTGATTGGGGGCGCAGATGAGGGTGAGGATCGCGAGTTTGACCTCTCTGAAATGACGGTTGATGACGAAGTTGAGTTTGGCGGGGTGGAATCTGAGGAAGGAGAGGCTGTGCCCATTGTGAATCTTGCTGCTTTCGGGGCGGGAGGGGAAGATGAAGAACTCAGCCTGACCCTGGCGGGTGAAGAAGAGGACGAAGCAGAGACGGCGGCGGAAGAAGACGTTCTTGGTGGGCAAGAAGAGGCCGTGCCCGGCTCCATTGATTTCCCCATGAGTGAAGAGGAAATGGCAGGGGTCAATGTTGATCTGCTTCTTGATCGCCAGAAGGCCCCCGCGACAAAGGGAGTCGAGTCTGAACTCCCCTCTGGAGAAGAGTTGCAGGGCGACATTGAATTTCAACTGGAAGAGGCGCCGGATGAAATTTCATTGGAGGAAGAGGACGCTGTCCGAGGTGAGCAGGGTCTGGAAGAGGCTGAAGAAAAAGATGATGGGATGGATTTTGATTTAGGCCTTATGCCGGACATAGATATGGATGATGAGACCCCTGAACAGGCGGAAGCTGAAGCGTTGTCTGGCGGCAAGTCCGATTCCGGCCTGAAGCTCGATCTTGATGTTGATCTGGAAGATGAGCCGGAAGAGAATGAAATGGTTTTCAACCTTGAAGACATCGATATGGACGATCTTCTCATCACTGAAAACGGCGGCGGCAAGAAAGGCCGGCCTGAGGATACCGCAGTCGATCTCGAGGATTTTCTCAATGAGGGCAAAGGGGCGGATGAGCAGGACGACCCTGATGGAAAGTCCAGCAGGCTTCCGGATATAGATCTCTAAAATAATGACGAATGGAAACGGGGAAGAATCAGTTTTTAGCGAGGTTGCTGCCGGGCTTCGAATGGAACGCGAGTCAAACCTTGCTGAAGCGGCCGGTTTTGGGGCGAGATTCATGGCCCTGATGATAGACTCCCTGTTGCTGGGCTTTATGGCCGTTGTTTCGTTGTCGGTTTTGCTGTCCGGTACGGAGGGGTTTGCCTTTCTGTCTCTGCGCAATCTGTTTGCTCTGGCGGCTCTGTACGCGATTTTCTGGCCTGCATGGCTGGTGTTTTTTGCCGGCGCCTATTTTGTCGTGCTGCACAGTTGCGGAGGGCAAACCCTTGGCAAGATTTTCATGGGGATTCAGGTAGTGTCGACTTCCGGCAGTGAGCTGTCCATGGGCTCCTCCTTTCTGCGTCTTGTCGGCTATCTCCTTTCAGCACTTCCTTTTGGCGCTGGATTTCTCTGGGCGGTTTTGGACAAGGAACATTCATCCTGGCATGACAGACTGGCAGGCAGCCGGGTCATCTCCTTCTGAAAAAGAAAAAAATCTTGACAATAAAGATGCCTTTCGGTATTTTCTGCCTTTCCGCCGGGATAGCTCAGTCGGTAGAGCAACGGACTGAAAATCCGTGTGTCCCTGGTTCGATTCCTGGTCCCGGCACCAGCATATAATCCGACAATGTTCGGTTTAGTCCTCAAAGCCCTTAGAAATAAGGGCTTTTTCTTTTTCTATTGTCCGTTAAAATCCGTTTTGATATGCTGTGAGCCAGTAAGTTTAGGGGCTCTAGTAGGGGCTTTTTGGGGCCCTTAAAAATGGAGGCCCCAAAAGCGGAGAAACCCAATGCCAAAGCGGACAATGCCACTGACTGATCACTGACTGATATACAGGTTCGCAATATCAAACCTCAACAGAAAGAAAGAAAGAAACTTTTGGGGAGGTTGCCCGGAAATGGCATAACAGATTTTCTACACAATGGGATGAGAAGACCGGGAAGAAAATATTACAGTTTAAGGGAATTAGAGAGAATTAAAATTCTGTATTTGCTGTAAATTACACAGTGTTATGCGTAGTCTATTTAATCAACAAGTTATCAGAAAATGATTGAAGACTCTTTTATAAATCGAATCAAAGCAAAAGCACGTGCAAATCAACTTTGCATTGCAGTCGGGAACTCCTTTTCAAATGGGATGGGGTTACCAACAATGGCCGAGGAAATCTGCTCACATTTTAATGTAAATTTTTCAGTTCCAAATCAATACGAATGGTTTTCCAAGTGGAATCAATTTATTGACGAGGTTGAGAAAAAAGTTGCAAGAAAAGAGGTGCTTAATTTTATAAGGACAAGGAAAGAGTCAACAGAGGTTAAACCAATTCACAGGAAACTCGCCTCTATTCCTATTTCCAACTTTATTGATATATCTCTTGATAGGCAACTACTAACAGCGTTGCATGAATTTGGGAAAACCCCTATTTGCCCAAGTTTTGCCGGCCTTTCCATCGGATCATGGAGACAAAGAAATCCTGAAAGTCCAAATGTTTTTAGCGCCTTCATAGATTTGCAAATGCAATCACCTTGGCATGGCCTTCATCAACAACTGACAATTCATCCTCAGGACAGGATACAACTCGAAAATATGATGGAAATGCTAAGGAAAAAGGATCTTCTTCTGTTAGGGATGTCGGCGCACGAAGCCGAAGGTATTTTACATCTTTCATACCTCTCACAAGCAGCAGACAAAGTAGTTAACACAGAAGACCCAACAACTAGTTACCAATATTGGGCAAAAAGAGGAACTTATTTAGCCGATCTTCCGACAGAAGCAGTTATAAATGAATTGATTCCTTATGATCTGCGTTCATATTCATTTTTGGACGCTCCATTCCCCAGAAGGATGATTATAGACGTCATGAAAGAAAAAGAATTTGATGGATTCATAAGCTATTTTACAGGAGATAAAGAATTTGCTCGTAAAATAGCAGGAGATCTAAAAAATAGGGATTTACATATTTGGCGGGATGAAGGGGAAATCGATATTGGAGATTCCATTTCAGATAAAATTCAAGAGGGTTTGAAAAGGTGTTTTACGTTCATAATTATTCTTTCCCCCGAAGCTCTCGAACGTCCTTGGGTAAAAGAAGAACTGAGAGCAGCTTATAATCTAAGATTAGCAGAAGATTTGAAAATTATTCCTATAGTTTATAAGGACTGTGAACTTCCAGTTTTCCTTTCAGACTATCGTTTTGCTGATTTCAGAGAAGAAAAAAATTATACAGAGCAAATGGAAATTCTTTCGCGGTCTGTCTGCAATGCAGTGAAACGAGCACGTAAGAAAAAATAATTGATAACAATCGCGTTAACGCTGACCCGCAAACCCTGCCGTTTTTTTGGGTGGAAATTCAAATCTCTCCTTCCCGCGAAGTTGATTGCCAACTGGTCAGCGGGCAGGTGATCAAGACGTTGAGCCTGTAGAAAAAGGTAAAATCATTGATAAAACATGGGCAATTCCGGCGATTTTATTGTAATTTTACAGCAGACAATAGGAGGACGACCGCTTAACTTCAGCACAAGGAATTGCAGTGGCCAAATACAAACCTT
>JAZDEG010000036.1:0-8213 GCA_043809085.1 Pseudomonadota bacterium
AAAATAACAATAGAAATGAGCTGAATAAGCCAAATTGCTGAAGCTCGGAATCCGGATTGACAGATACCGGGATATTCTCGGAATTGGGTTCAATGCGACATGGCGGGTATCGCAAAAACGGCTTTTTCTACAGGCTCGTTATATTTTAAACAAATGATAGAAAAACTCATAAAATCAAAGACATTTTATATCACCATCGAAGCAGACCGTCTATATCTGCGCTGCGCGAATGATGGGATCGAAATAGAGATCAATCCCACTATTGTCTTAAATGAAAAGGGAAAAGTTGTCGCCGTAGGAAATGATGATGCAATATTAAAAGCGAAACATGATAAAAGTTACACGATAAGAAATGGATTCAAGCATCCTCGTACATGTGTATGCGACTTTGAAGCAGCAGAGGCTGCCTTAAGATATTTAATAGCAAAGTACTCAACATCACTTACATTAGTTAAGCCACACATGATAATTCAACCATTAGAAAAAACAGAGGGCTATATTACTCAAATTGAAGCCCGCTGCCTTCGTGAGCTTGGTGAATCTTCAGGTGCACGACAAGTCTATGTCTGGGTCGGCAGAAAACTACAAGACCACGAGCTATTATCGCTGGAATTCCCTGCAACTGACGGATATCGCTTATAAACACCATATTCATCCAGGTGGGCATGATGAACCAATGCCAAGTTCTTTCCCCCA
This sequence comes from Pseudomonadota bacterium, assembly GCA_043809085.1. Classification (GTDB taxonomy): domain Bacteria; phylum Desulfobacterota; class Desulfobulbia; order Desulfobulbales; family SURF-16; genus DB1. The sequence goes on from JAZDEG010000036.1 coordinate 697, forward strand.
TCCCTGAAGCGCGTCTCGCCATTTCATCCCTCCTGCTAAAAAACATCCCTCATCCCCCCTGGTGCCGGTGAAATCGGCCTGCCGTAACTGCCCGACAAAAATGTCCCCCTCCTTCATTTTTGTAAACTTTCCGACAAATACAACCTGGCCTGTCAAAACAAATCCTTCCCAAAAAAATTAAATCAATACCGTAACATAATGTAAACACACATCTTTTTAACAAAAAATCCCCATGGCACAGCGGTTGCTCTGCAATATGCTCAACCAGACATGACAAATCGTGCTGCTTGAGTGCATTTCAACCATTTCACATGGGAACACTATGGAAGCAATCGCCCTGAAAGAAAGAGAAAACCAGATCCACCGAAAGGGGGAAAAACCCTTTGAAATCGTCTGCGACAAGGACAGTCTGGCCGGGGCGGTCAGCCAGCGCGCCTGTGTCTTCTGCGGCTCCAGGGTGGTCCTCTACCCAATTGCCGACGCCCTGCATCTTGTTCATGGGCCCATCGGCTGCGCCGTTTATACCTGGGACATCAGGGGCGCGCTTTCGTCCGGGCCGGAACTGCATCGGCTCAGCTTTTCCACCGACCTGCAGGAAATAGACGTCATCTTCGGCGGTGAAAAAAAGCTGGAAAACGCCTTGTATGAACTGATCGACCGGCACCAGCCCAAGGCCGCCTTTGTCTACTCCACCTGCATCGTCGGTATCATCGGCGACGATTTGGAAGCGGTCTGCCGCAAGGTGGAAAGCGAAAAAAAGATTCCGGTCATTCCCGTTCAATCGGAAGGGTTCAAGGGCAACAAACGATCCGGCTACCGGGCCGCCTGCAATGCCATGTTCCGCCTGATCGGCACCGGAGAAACCTCGGACATTTCCAAATACAGCATCAATATCCTCGGCGACTTCAACCTGGCCGGCGAGATATGGATGGTGCGCGATTATTTCCAGCGGATGGGCATCGAAGTGGTGGCCAATATCACCGGCGACGGACGCATTGACGACATCCGCCGGGCCCATGGAGCGGCGCTGAATGTCGTGCAATGTTCCGGAGCCACCATGGATCTGGCCAACATGATGGAAGAGAAATACGGCACTCCCTCCATCCGGGTTTCGTACTTCGGCATAGAAGACATGTCCGAGGCTCTATACGACGTGGCCCGTTTTTTCGGCGACCCGGAGATCATGGAACGCACAAGACAGCTGATCAAGGAGGAAGTGGAGCGGATCTACCCTGAACTTCAGAATTACAAAAAGGCCCTGACCGGCAAGAAAGCGGCCATATACGTAGGCGGCTCATTCAAGGCCTTTTCCCTGGTCAAGGCATTCCGCCACATCGGCATGGATGTTGTAATGGTCGGCTCCCAGACCGGCACCAAGGAAGACTATCAGGAACTTGAGGAGATAACCGACCCCGGCACCATTATTGTTGACGATTCCAACCCTCTGGAACTCACCTCCTTTCTGAAAGAAAAGGACGTCGACATCTTTGTCGGCGGCGTCAAGGAACGTCCCATCGCCTATAAGCTCGGGGTTGGTTTTTGCGACCACAACCATGAACGCAAGGAGGCCCTGGCAGGTTTCACCGGCATGATCAACTTCGCCCGCGAGGTTTACTCTTCGGTGATGAGTCCAGTCTGGAGATTTGTGCCGCGCAAAACAAACGATCGATAAAAAGAGGAAATCAGCATGACCAAAATGCCCAATTACATATCAACCACCAACGCCTGCAAACTGTGCAAACCCCTCGGCGCCTGCCTGGCCTTCCGCGGCATCGAAGGGACAGTGCCCTACCTGCACGGCTCCCAGGGCTGCGCCACCTACATGCGGCGCTATATCATCAGTCATTTCAACGAACCCATCGACATTGCCTCCTCGTCGCTCAGCGAAAAACATGCCGTGTACGGCGGAGGAGCAAATCTCAAGCTGGGACTGAAAAACGTTACCCGCAAATATCAGCCGCGGATGATCGGCATCGCCACCACCTGCCTGACTGAAACCATCGGCGATGATGTGCCGATGATCCTCAAGGAATATCACAAAGAATTCGGCAACAGCAGCACGCCGCTGAACGTCCATGTTTCCACTCCAAGTTATTCCGGCACCCACATGGAAGGGTTTCACGGGGCGGTGGCCTCCGTGGTGGATCAGCTTTGCGCAGCAAACGAAGCAAACAACACCATCAACCTGTTGCCGGGTTTTGTTTCCTCGGCTGATTTCCGGCATCTCCACGAAATCGTGGATGACTGCGGAATCACGGCAACGATCCTGCCTGACCTGTCCGAGACCCTGGACGGCGAAGCCTTGCTCGAATACGAGAAGGTCCCCAAAGGAGGGACCCCCCTTGCCGCCGTCGTCAAAATGGCAGGTGCTGCGGCAACGGTTGAATTCGGGCGCACCATTGGCAAAATCCGGACCGGAGGTTCGGTCCTGGCCAAAAAATTCAATGTACCCAATTTTCAGTTGGGACTGCCCATCGGCATCAGTGAAACCGACCGTTTTTTTGCCGCCCTGAAAATGCTGACCGGCCAAAAAACTCCGGAAAAATATTTACAGGAACGAGGCCGCCTGGTGGACGCCTATGTTGACGGCCATAAATACGTCTTCGGCAAAAAGGCCATCATTTACGGGGAAGAAGACCTGGTGGTGGGCCTGACCTCCTTTCTGGCGGAAATCGGGGTGAAACCGGTTCTCTGCGCAAGCGGCGGCCGGAGCGGGTCTCTTGCTGATGCCATTGCCGCGGTGACTGAAGGCGTGATGGAAGAACAGCCTCTTGTGTATGAAGGCATGGATTTTTTTGATATCGCAGAAACAGCGGAAAGCCTCGATCCCGACCTGCTGGTGGGCCACAGCAAAGGCTACCCCCTTGCCCGGAAGCTCAACATCCCCCTTATCCGGATGGGATTTCCCATCCACGACCGAATCGGCGGCCAGCGCATCCTGCATCTGGGTTACCGGGGCGGTCAGATGCTTTTTGATACTGTGGTCAACAGCCTGATTGAAAAAAAGCAGAACGATTCACCGATCGGCTACAGCTACATGTAAATCGCAGATTTACTGATTTTTTAAAAAAAATAATATATTTCAATATTTATACAATTTGCCACCCTTAAAACTGGAGATTGTCATGCTCAAAAAAGACTACAGTCATCACCCCTGCTTCAATGCCAAGATCAAGGGACAGTTCGGCCGTGTCCATCTTCCTGTCGCCCCAAAATGCAACATCAAATGCAATTACTGCAACCGCAAATACGACTGCGTCAATGAATCCCGCCCCGGTGTCACCAGCACAATCCTTACCCCCACTCAGGCGCTGACCTATATGGATCGGGTACTGGAAAAAGAACCGCGCATCACCGTGGCCGGCATCGCCGGTCCCGGCGACCCTTTCGCCAACGCCGAAGAGACACTGGAAACCATGCGGCTGATCCGGGAAAAGTACCCACACATGATTTTGTGCCTGGCCTCAAACGGCCTGAACCTGGCCCCCCATGTTGAGGCCCTGGCTGAAATCGATGTCTCCCATGTCACGGTGACGGTGAACGGGGTTGATCCGGAAATCATCAAGGATATCTACAGTTGGGTACGTGACGGCAACGTGGTGTATCGGGGCATCCAGGCGGCGGAACTGATTCTGGCCCGCCAGCTTAATGCCATCACCAAGCTCAAGGAGCATGGCATCACCGTCAAAATCAACACCATCGCCATTCCCGGCATCAATGATCACCATGTCGAGGACGTGGCCCGAAAGATGGCGGAACTGGGGGCAGATCTCTTTAACTGCATGGCCATGTTCCCCAATGTAGATACACCCTTTGCCGGCATCCCGGAGCCAAGCAAGCAGAAAATGGCCGATCTGCGCAAAAAAGGCGAAAAATATCTGCCGCAGATGCGCCACTGTACACGCTGCCGGGCCGATGCCGTGGGGCTGCTCGGCGAAGATAAAAGTGAGGAAATGGCCGGCTGCCTGTCGGCCTGCGCCTCCCTGCCCGCCCTGCCGAAGCAGGAACGACCCTATGTGGCGGTGGCAACCCTTGAAGGTGTTCTGGTCAATCAGCACCTCGGGGAAGCAAGCCGCTTCCAGATATGGGAAAAACGGGAAGACGGCTCCTTCAACATGGTAGCGGAACGACCCGCCTCGGTTCCCAGCGGCGGCCCCCAGCGCTGGCACAATCTGGCCCGGGCCCTGCACGACTGCCATGCCGTGCTGGTGAATGACATAGGTGACACGCCCAGGGAAATTCTGACAAAAATGGGCATCAAACCGGTGACCATGAGCGGATTCATCGACATGGGTCTCGAAGCGGTTTACAGTGGAAAGGGGCTGAATCAGCTAAAAAGCCGCCAACAGAAATGCACGTCAAAAGGGGCATGTACCGGTGGTGGCAACGGTTGTGGTTGATGGAAGAAGAAAAACCAAAGGAGAAGAAAAAATGAAGATAGCGATTGTTTCAACAGACGGACAAAATGTAAATGAACACTTCGGCAAGGCTGAGCGTTTCCTTATTTTTGAAACAGAGGGCGCCGGACTCACCAAGATCGAGGAACGCCCGGTCTCCCCCCTCTCCACCGGCGATAAATCCCATGCCTTTGACGAAAAAAGGTTTGATGCAGTGGTGGCGGCCCTTGAAGGCTGCAGTCAGGTATACGCCACCCGGATCGGAGACCGCCCCCGGGAGGAACTGGCAAAACGAGGTATTATTGCCGTTATTTATGAAGGAGCCATCAATGCAATCACTGTCAGCTCTTCCTGAAATACAGGAAAACCCTTTTGCAAGACCGCTGGAGTGGCGGAAATATTTCTCAGAAGGCGACCAGTTTCTTGCCCTGGCAGGAAAAGGTATTCATAATCTGGAAAAGTTTTCCCCGGAAACATTGTACAACGTGGTGGCCATGGGAATCGAAAAACATTTGATGGCGTTGTTTCTCTACAATAACAATCTGCCGGAAGGCCACACCTTGACAAATCTCCTTTCCTACGGGGAAAAATATCTCACCATTGACGGCGATATCTTACGCACCCTCGCCTTCATGGATTCCTTGCAGGAAATCTGCTCTCTTGATGATACCCATCGTCGTACGCCGACGCTTGCTGAGCTTGAGATGATGGTAAAAGTTGCCGTCAGAATTCAACAAAAAGTTCAAGAGAGCCTGCCGCATTAAGAGAAGGCAGACATCTTTTCAGTCAATGTTTTTTACCCTAACGGCGCGCGGCAGACAATCGCCCTGCGGGAACGATCAGCAAGCTCTGCCGCCGCCGCACCCGGATTTGACGTTTCGAGTTCTGCCGCCTTGAGCACCATGGGCAGATTGACCCCGGCAATAACGACTCCTTCATCTCTTCTCATCAACTGCCTGGCCACGTTGAATCCGGTTCCCCCGAGAACATCCGTGAGTATCAGGATGCCGTCACACTGATCAAGCAGGTCTCTGGCCCCATTGATCTTCTCACGGATAAACTTCTCACGGGCGGCAAAGGGGGCGGACGCGTCCGCCCCTCTGCTCTCTTGCAGTTCGCTCATGAAGGGCACCTTCACAACAGCGAAGTTGTCGAGTCCGCGACCGAGAATATAACGGGCGACGTCAAGAAGAGATCTGCCTATGTCCCCATGGGTGACAAGAATAAATCCAAGCTTTTTTACCATTTGCCCCAAAGAGCCTCCCATCTCTTTGTCAATTATATCTCCGGCTGGAAAGAAAATGAAAGCGGAATCCCGCAATATGCCCTTCACCGTGCGGATATTTTTTTGACCCGGAATTCAATTTATGGAATTATGATCATTATAAGGAGTTACCTGAATCCAACGAAGTCGTCACAGTTACAGCATCACCGAACAGAGAGTCACCACAGAAGCAACCATGCATCGAGAACTGAACGAACCGGAAGAAATAGTCCGTCGCCTCCTTTTTGTCGTCTACCTTACCTGTTGGTGCGTGGCAATCACCAGCGGTGTCATAAGCCTGGTCCAGGGCCGCCATGATCTGCTTTTCCTTTCCGCCTTTTCCGGCGGATGCGCGTTTTTCCTGAGGCAGCACGGTGAAAAATCCCTGCAGTTTAAACGGCTGGCCCGCTCCTTTCCCTTTGATGACCCCGTGATTCAGGTTCCCGCCGGCCTGCGTGATCGGGCAGAAAAAATCTTTCAGCACTTTCACCAGGCCGGGGATTGGCAGAAAAGACAGGAATTGCGATGCGAACTGGCCGCGCTGATAGCTGAAAATCCGGCGCTCATGCAAATCTATCCCCGGGAGATTCAAGCTGTCGATCCGAATCTCACCGACCATTCCTCCGCCTGATTTCTTCCCTTGCTGATAACAATTTCTGGTCCGTTTCAATTTTCCCCTGTTTCTGCCGGAAAAACGAAAATAATCATTGCTGATCACCATCTCCTTCGTTACTGTTAACGGGTATTTTAGCCGCATAATTTGGAGGGGATTATGGGGAATTATGCTTTTCCCGCTTTTCAAATGACAAAAGGAGGAAGAAAAATGAAAAGACTTGCCGCATTGCTTACCGGAGGAACCCTGCTGCTTATCGGAATCGGCATCGCCAGTGGTCACAGTGATTGGGCCAAATACCAGTTTGTTCCTGTCCCCGATTACGTCAATGTCCCGGAGACAATGATCCTTGAGGACGGCACCCTTGATTGCTGCGCCTGTCACTGGAACACCAAACATGCCGGCCCCGGCAAAGGATTTTGCGATTAAGGCGGCACGTCTGCTGACTTGACCGACGATATCGCATACTGCTTCCGGCGGCCGTCTCTTGTTTATGACGACCGCCGGACCACACTGCTGACTGCCTTTCCTGAATCAGAAAAAACCCGTTTTGTCTCGTTGCAACCCAAGTTCATCACAAAGTATCCGTGTTCTCCGGCGGCAGTTCCGTTTCATCAAAGGGCAGGACGCCTATCCTGGTCAGAAACTGCTGCAACTGCGCCATCACCCTGTCCTGATCACAGCTGACGTCCTCCCCCATCAACGCTTTATCAACGATTTCCTCCAGAAATTTCAAATCAAAAGAATTATCAAGAACACCGGCGCGACGTAACAGACAAAACACAAGCCGCTCATTTTCAATTTTTTCATCACCATTGTCTCCCAATTCATTGCGCATATGCGTGAGAATATACCAGCGCATGGCAGACAGCAATGCGTCATAAAGGGTGGCAAGACCAGCCGACGTCTTGCCTTCCCTCATCCTTCTCACCCCGCAGCGCCAGTGAAGCTTGGAACGCAGCAACAACCCCTCTTTCTTGCTCATTTTGGATTCATCCATCAGACCAAAATGTGGACTCATAACGTCCTCCTGTAAAACGAGAAAAAACACATCCGCACCCGAAAACAGCCAAATGAACTACCCCGCCGCAAGCAGCGGGGTATCTTTAAACCTAAAAACGGCAGTTGAACCGTTTTGATTTTGCTGTAATATGCCTTAACCACAGAACAAATAAACCAAAAACCATGATTAAGGAGTTCACCAAATGGGTGAGACTACTTTAGCCACCAGAAGCGAGTTTCA
>JAZDEG010000037.1:0-34014 GCA_043809085.1 Pseudomonadota bacterium
TTTGCTCAAACTTGTTTCGCTGGTCGGCTGTCAATGTCAATGGTGCACGTTGTGTTTTTCTGGCCATGGCTGTCCTCCTTTTTTTGAAGGATAGCCTGAAATTCATTTTTTGTAAATATTTTAACGAAACACTATACTAGATTAGGGAATCTAAAATTTAAAGCCTTCGTTCAGGCTTGAAATCACCAGTGGAAATCTCTCGCTGCCAAACTCCCAGCCTCTTCTTAAATGTGGAAATGACCCGGAAAGTATCCATGGTTGCGGGATGGGTCTCTACCAGCTGAACATCCGAATTGACATTTCATTCGAGCATCCATAGGATGAGTTAAGTGCCAGTTTTTTATGAGTTGAATGCTAAATAGAGAAAAACAGCTTAAGTCAGACTCCATTTTTTTGAGGCAAGATCAATCCTGGGTTATCAGTTATGTACGACATCTTCAGTCTACAGCCCATTCACTTCCCTGATGGCTTTTTGTGGGGCAGCGGCACCGCCGGGCATCAGGTCGAGGGAGACAATATTCACTCCCAGGCGTGGCACAATGAGCATCTGCCGGACTTCTACGCGGATGACCAGGAGCGTAAGATCCGCGCCCCATCCGGCAAGGCCTGCGATCACTACCGCCTCTATCGGGAGGATGTGGAGCTGATCTCCGCTCTAGGCCACCAGGCTTACCGCATGTCCATCGAGTGGAGCCGGATCGAGCCGCTGGAAGGACAGTGGGATCAGGATGGATTGTCTCACTACCTTGATCTCCTGGATCGCCTGGCACAGAAAGGCATCCGAGTTTTCGTCACCCTTCATCACTTCACCCATCCCCTCTGGTTCGACAGTTTGGGAGGTTTCGGCAAGGCCGACAACCGTCGCTTCTTTGAGCGTTATCTTAATTTTCTCGTGCCGAAGATCGCCCCCTATGTCAGCGGCTGGAATGTGATCAACGAGTTTAATCAGTGGGGCGGGCTTACAGCGGGGCCGTCCATCGCCTCGCTTAAGTTCAACATGCTGCGGGTCCATGCCCTGGGCTACCACCTGATCAAGCAGCACTCGAACGCCCCGGTGAGCAGCGCCCATGCTTTCATTCACTGGTTTCCGCTCCGCTTCCACGATACCCTGGACCGTCGCATGACCGAGTTCGCCGATTTTGCCACCAACGAGTTTTTCTTTCACGCTCTGCGCACCGGCGAACTGGTCTATCCGGCTGTCGATGCCGAGTACGAGCCGGAGGTGAAGGGCGCGCTTGATTGCTGGTCGGTCAACTACTACACCCGCAACATGGTCGATGCCCGCCTGGCTGGTCTCAACGGCCCCCGGCTTCTTCACAAGGAACTGAAGATGATTCCGATGAAGTTCTATCTGGAGGAAATGTATCCCGAGGGGCTGATCGCAAATCTTGAGCGGCTCACCGACTATCCGGTCTTTATCACCGAGAATGGCTGCGCAGCCATTGATGACCGCTTTCGCATCGTCTATCTGGCGTTGCATCTTTCCGCCTTGCGGGAAGCGATGGAGCGCGGCGTGGATGTGCGTGGGTATTTTCACTGGTCGCTCATGGATAATTACGAATGGACCTCATTCATTCCCCGTTTCGGTCTGGTGGCGGTGGACTTTGAGACATTCCAGCGCACCCCGAAGCCCAGCGCCTTTTTTTACAGGGAGATCATCCGGGAAAATGGATTCAGCGGGGAGACGGTAAAGCGGTATCTGGATGCATTGCCAACCCTATCACAACAAAAGATATGATGCACCCGTGCTTTCCGTGTTCCAGTCATCGTTTTTCCCTGACTGTGCCGGCAACGAATCCATCGCCGCTGATTGGCGCAACTACACTTTCCGAACCATGAGCCCAGATGCCTGAATCCCGCGATTTTTTTGTCCAGTTTCTTCGGTTGACGAGGAAGTTCTGGTTCTCGAAGCAAAAGGTGAAGATTCGAGTCACCGCCTTCCTCCTGGCGCTCCTGACTTTTCTGCAAAACCTCATGGCGGTGTTACTCACCCAGTGGAACGCGGACCTGTTCGACGCCTTGGAGCAGCACTCGATGCGCGATCTCATGATCCAGGTGGGCATGCTGGCGATTCTCTTTGTCACAGGCATGTGTGTGACAGGATCACATCTTGTTATCAAGCGGAATCTGCAGATCTATTGGCGCGATTGGTTGACGGAATATGTCAGCTTCCGCTGGATGAAGGATGGCCGCCACTATCTGATCTCCCACCTGCCGGGCGAACACGACAATCCGGATGGCCGCATTGCCGAGGATTGTCGTGTCGCCAGTGAATCGGCGGTCGTTTTGTGCCATTCGCTGTTTTACAGCATTATGCTCTTGATCAGCTTTACCCAGGTGTTATGGTCCCGCTCGGGCGCGGTGACGCTTGATCTGGGATTTGCCCGGATTCCCATTTACGGACATCTGGTCTGGGTCGCCATCATCTACTCGGCGCTCGCTTCCTGGCTGGGCTGGCGGGTGAGCAGGCCTCTGACCGGAGCCACCAATGCCCGGCAGTCGGCGGAGGCGGATTTCCGCGCAAGTCTCTTGGAAGTGCGGGAAAACAGCCAGGCCATCGCGCTGATTCATGCCAATGCCACCGAGCGGCGGCAATTTCGCCAGCTGTTTGACAGGATCCGGATGGTATGGGACGAGCAAAGCAGGGCATGGCGCAACATCCTGATGTTCGGCACCGGTTATTCCGCGCTGAACATGGCCTTTCCGATCCTGATTGCCGCCCCCCGCTATATCTTGGGGAAAATCACATTGGGCACCCTGATGCAATCGGCCCAGGCCTTCCAGCACATGGTTTCCTCCCTTTCCTGGCCGGTGCACAATGCGGGCGCGATAGCCGAGTGGCGCGCCTCGGTGGAACGCATTCTGAGTTTGCTGAAAGCGATTGATGACGTGGACGTGGAACTTGCCAGGACGGATCACTGGATTCAGATGAAATCATCCGATCGACCGATCCTGGCCTTCCGCAATCTCACTATCGCCAAATATGAGGGGCCTGTATTAACCAAGGACATCAACATGGAGATCGGTCAGGGCGAGCATGTACTGATCACCGGCAACGCCTACACCGGGGCTAAGCTGTTTCGCGCCATCGCCAGGATTCGGCCCTGGGGCAGCGGTATTATTGAACTTCCCAGCCAGGGCCGTCTCTTCTTCATGCCGCCCCGACCGCATCTGCCCAACGGGACCCTATGCAACGCCATCTGCTACCCATCCTCCCGCCGGGTCTTTGGCCAGGAACAGATCGAGCAGGCGCTGCGTCTGGCGGGCCTTGAAAACCTTATCGAGCAACTCGATAAGAAGGAAAAATGGGTCCACACCCTGGCTCGGGGAGAGCTGCAACGATTGGGCATGGTGCGTCTGCTGCTCAACCGGCCCCAGTGGATATTTCTGCAGGAGGCCTTCGACTCCCTGGATCCCCAGGACGAGGAACAGATGCTGCGCTTGATCTGCGAGCAGCTGCCCGATGCCACGCTTCTCGCCATCACCCACCTGCCCAACGGCGCCTCTTTCTTTTCGCGCCGGTTGGAGCTGTAACCTTACCAAGGAGACTACCCATGACCCCAACGGTTCACGACAACGGCGGCAAACTTCGCGGCGTCAATCTCGGCGGCTGGCTGGTGCTGGAAAAGTGGATCACCCCCAGTCTGTTCGCCGGGCTGAAGGCAACCGACGAGGCCTCCTACTGCGTCGAACTGGGCGAGGCCGAGGCGACGCGGCGTCTGCATCACCACTGGAACACGTTTGTCACCCGCGACGACTTCGCCTGGCTGAAACGTGCCGGCATCAACGCCGTGCGGTTGCCGGTGGGCCATTGGCTGTTCGGCAGGGACTATCCCTACCACCCCCGCTATCACGATGTGCGGTATCCCTTCGTACTCGGCGGGTTGGAGGTTGTCGACAAGGTCTTCCAGTGGGCCGGGGAGTTCGGCCTGAGGGTGGTGCTTGATCTGCATGCCGCACCGGGCTGTCAGAACGGTTTCGATAACGGCGGGATGCTTGGTGTCTGCGAGTGGCATACCAGCGAGGAGTACATCGGCCATTCGCTCGATTTCCTGGAGCGTCTGGCCGAGCGTTACGCCGGGCATCCAATGCTGCACGGCATTGAGGTGCTCAATGAGCCGCGTTGGGATGTTCCCACCGAGCTCCTGAAGCGTTACAACCTTGACGCCTATCACCGCATCCGCCGGCACTGCCCGCCCGAGCGGGTGACGGTGGTGTTCCACGACGGTTTCCGCAACTTCATGGAGTATGCCGGATTTCTTCAGGAACCGGAGTTCCGCAACGTGGCCATTGACATTCACCGCTATCAATGTTTTGTCCGAAACGACATCGACATGGACATCTTCGGCCACATCAAGAAGAGCGCGGTGGACTGGCGCAATGAGGCGGATGCGATCATTCGGGAGTCGGGCTATCAGGTCTATTGTGGCGAATGGAGCCTGGGTCTCAATTTGAAGGTGGTTTCTCTCTGGGCCGAAGGGCCCTTCAACCATGCCCTGGATGCAATGGATGAGTTCCAGATGTCGGCGGCCTACCGCGGTTACGCCGCGGCCCAACTGCTGACCTTCGAGAAATATGCCGGCTGGTTTTTCTGGACCTACCGTACCGAAACCACCCCGGAGTGGTGCTATCGGGACTGCGTGGAGCAGGGTTTCATTCCCGACCTGGGCAGGCCGGAGCAGTTCGTGGGGATACGTGCGGCCCTGGAACGGGCCAGAAATCAGGCGGTATGACCGAGGCAGGCGCATGATCAAGGTAATGAGCTTCAATATCCGCTATGGCCTGGCCAACGACGGGGAAAACCATTGGAACAAGCGCAAGGCCCTTGCCCTTGCCAGGATCCACGCCTTTGAGCCCGATCTGCTTGGACTCCAGGAGTGTCGTGACGATGCCCAGGCCGATTTTGTCCGTTCGAGTCTGCCGGATTACCATTTTCTCGGCATCCATCGCCAAGGCCCGGGAGACACCGCATTGGAGATGGCGCCGCTCCTGTTTCGCAAGGCGGCCTTCCGACTGCTCGACAGCGGATGCTTCTGGTTGAGCGAGACCCCGGATGTCGCCGGCAGCAAGAGTTGGAACAGCGAGTATCCCCGCACGGTGAGCTGGGCCAGTCTTGCCTACCAGCCCGCCGGACCCGTGCTTACCTACGTCAACACCCATTTCGATTACATACCGACAGCAATCGATGGGGGCGCCCGCTGCCTGCATCAATGGCTCGATCAGATCAGCCGGGAGACCCCGCTCATTGTTACCGGCGACTTCAATGCCAACAAGGATTCCGACGCTTACCGCCTCCTGACCGACGATGAAATGTTGATTGATGCCTTCCGGCAGGTTCATTCGAACGCGGATGATGAAGCCACCTTTCACGCCTTTGGCAGGCAGGAGGAAATGGCGCCCATCGACTGGATCCTTATTTCCGACCATTTCCAGGTGGTGGATGCGCAGATCGACCGTTTCCGCCAAGGGAGCCTCTTCCCGTCTGACCATTATCCCTTAACGGCTGTTCTCCGACTGGCGGTGTAATCGATAGTACTTTGTGACCTGATGTGGCCCCAGATGGATGGCGCCGGGGGAGAGGGTGAAAATAGATTGTGAAATGGCCATGAATGGATAGGCAGGGTATAATTGTCAAAGATTTCTTATAAAATTGGTCAAAGTTGAGACCTGCTGTCTCCCTCTACCCCCCCCTGTTCTGATTTGGAAACTTCTTCACTTTCCATGAAAAGGGATATGCTCACCTTTTTGATGGCGGGAAATTGTTAGATGCCCAGTATTTTATACTTTTGCGGGAAGAGAGATTGCGTCTATTTGTTACGTATGCGTCAGGAAAACATCTTAAGTTTCAAGATTTCGTTCAGACTTGATATCGCCAGTGGAGATCTTTCACTGGCAGACTCCCAGCTTTTTTTCAAATGTGGACATGACCCGGAAAGTTTCCATAGTTGAGGGGTGGGTCGCTTTACCAGGTGAAATATTGGATGCGCTGTTTCGCAGATAAAGTCCCAGTACACAGGTTGCCGCCATGGTTGCAGTTGCTTCAATCAATTCCGGAATGGATATCTGCTGGTTGAAACCGCCAAGATGCGGTCCGGTCAAAAGAATGATATCAGCGACGTCTTTTGTGGTGAGGACGGCTTTTTCCGGGCTGAATCCCCGGGCCACGAGGAAGTCGCGAAATTCTTCCTCGTTCATCTGTCGCTGGTCAACCTGACGGAGCACTTCCTCCATGCTGTGATCAACTCCCATTTCTTCGATCATCCGTGATGATAGGAGATCAAGGTTGACAGGGAGTTCTCCCTCAAAAAGTTCACCCGTGAATCCTTCATAGTAACCGTGCAGGATTGTCCGAAGAAGTTCACTGAAGTGATTTGGGTCAAAGAGGTGTCTTGCGTCAACCGGTTTTCCCGAGAAATCGAGTCCTGTGAGTTCTTTGTCCCTGTTGCGAAAGAAACTTGCCGCCACCAGCAGCAGGCTCAGGATGTGACAGCCGATATGCCAGTAAAATCGTTCGCCGGACTGCTGGAGGGTGGTGAAATGCTCAAAATCCCGGATACCGGTTAAGCCGAGGTTCGGGAAGACGCATGAGGGGAGCCATTGATCGAGTCTGCCGCCCCGGGGCCAGTCGTAAAGGCCGTTGTCTTCCCTTCGGTGGCGTTGGACCCTGTTGTGAAAAAGCGGGATAGGGGCGGTGTGAATGATGCCGCGGGCCGCCAGTTGACCGAGGATCAGACTGTTTAAGGCCATATTGTCTTTGGCCTGGCGGAAGTTTGCAAAGTTTTTCGGTTCATTTGCGTAGGAAAAATAGTCCCTGTGGACAGTATATAAAATTGCGGTATACGGATTCTGGATGTCCTGGCTGTCGGGAGGGCTGACCGGAAGCTGGGTGAGACGGAAAAGAAAGGCGTCTTCTCTGACTAAAGGTCGTGGGATAAGAAAATTGGTCGGCAGAGAAGTTTTCTGCTCCCTGAAATAATGCATCCACGCCGCTTCGATTCGGAGATTGTCGGAGTTTTCGCCATTCCTGCAGAACTTGGCGACCAGAACCTGGTCATTTCCCCCAATTGGCTGAATCAGACTTCTGCCGGCAAAGGAAGGTTTATGGTCAGGTGAAATATTCAAGCCTTTTGCTAATTCGGGCCAGCGTATTGTTGGAAGAGGGGCGGCGGAATTCGGATCAATCGAGGGAGGGGAAAGAGGTATCGGCAGGGAGCCAAGCGCCTCTGTCGCCGCCCGCAGGGAAGAGCCGGTTGCATTGTTGAGAAGATTTTTGAAAGAATGGATTGCCTGAATGATGAGTGCGTCATATCCCCCAGTTATTGAGTCGGCTATGGCGCCGGCGGTTTCCCTGAAGAAAAAAAAGGATTGCCGATGGCTGACGATTTTCTGGTCAAACATCAGTTTTTCCAGACCGCGGATGGTGTCGACGTCTGCCTGTCCGGGGTTGCCGGCCATGAGTCTGCGCAGGTTGCAGGCCGCCATGTAGCGAGCCGGAAACTCCGTATGAATGTTTTTGAGGATCTCCTCTTCAAAGCGCAGGCTGTTTAACATGATAACCGGGTATTTAAAATAAATGTATTTGGGGCATATGACCAATTAAATGGTCAATAGTCCATTTTTTCGCAACATAATTTGTGTGTTAAAGGAATTGCGAAATAAAAAATTCCATCTTTTGGAATTCCTCTTTATTGTTCCGCTGCTTTTTTGATTATAAAATACTGATATTGTTGCATTTGTTTTTCGCGGTAGAGAACTTTCCACTTTGTGGTATACGGATTGCAATGGATGAAGGCAAGTCTGAATTTTCAGGTGACTCACTTTAGCATGCCGGAGTGAAGCTTGCCAGGGCAAAAAAGATTTATCAAAGTGTAACTTCTTTCCGAACAGTTAAGCAGGGAGTCATCGAATTTCTCGAGAACCTCGAAAAAAAGCTGAATCACAGCTTGAGGAGGAAGAATGAACGAGATAGACAAACTGCAACTGCTGGCAGAACTTACCCATGAATGCTGTGAATTGAATCACGGACCCGATACCCGCAAAGAGAATTTCCCGGCAAGCGACTTTATTATCATGCCGTTTGGTTATGCGGAAAACGAAGTAACGGATGTCGCTGTGCGGGAAATGGTTGTTCCGGTTTGTTATGATTGTGCTACAGCACTGCTCGGGAATGAATGGACACTGTTGTACTGCTTCGAATGTTGCAGCAGTCAATGGGTCTATCGCAAGATGGCCAAGAACAGATACCGCCATCATATTTTATGGCTGCGTGGCTGCCCCCATTGCACCAATCAGTTTGGCGGACTTTACTTTAACGATTTCTCCGAAATTGCTGATTCCGCGCGTTTTCTCAGTGAACATGTGGGGCGGATGGCGGCTTAGCAGGTGTTAAAGCAGATAATCCTTGCGGACATTGGAAAGTGCGGCAAAGATGTTGCTTTCCAGTTGCGCGTCCTTGCCGTACAGTTCCTGCAGTATTGTCCTGATTTTTTCGCGCTTGGATCTGCCGGCAAGGGGGCAGGGGTTTTCCGCAGCGGTAATTCCGAAGAGATGGGCGAGTGACTTCACCTGTTCCTTGTTCAGGTAGGCGAGAGGGCGGATGACGTTAAGATTGCCGTTAAACAACGGTTGCCGGGGAACCATGGTGCTCAGGTTTCCGCTGTAAAAAAGGTTGAGAAAAAAGGTTTCGATAATATCTTCCTTGTGGTGGCCAAGGGCCAGTTTATTGCATTCTTTTTCTCGTGCCAGGTTGAAAAGCCGTGTCCGTCTGTTGCGGGCGCAGTAGAAACAGCCGCTTTTGCCGCTTTTTTCGGCAAGGGCGTCGGGCCCGAACGTCGTCTTTTCAATAACGAAGTCAACACCCAGCTTTTGCAGCTGTCTTTCGGTTGCGGACGCGACGCTTCCTTCGGGAAATCCCATATCAAGATGAACGCCGATCAGTTGATACCTGATCGGCGCTTTTTTTTGCCATTCTTTAAGCACTGCGGAAAGGACAAGGCTGTCAAGACCACCGGAAACGGCGACCATGACCCGGTCGCCGTCATCCAGCATCTGATAATTGTGCATCGCCTTGCCGATAAGGCGATTAATGATTTTCGGAATGGACATAATGCCTGCAAAGAGGAAGCAAGCGATGTGTTAACGGGAGAGATGTTTGCAGTCGTTGATTTTTTCTTTCATCCCTTCACTGGCGAGTTGCCGGGCGGTTATCCATTTGAAACCGCGGCTTGACGCCTTGGAGAAGGAAAAAAGATTGGAGAGCAGGGTCTGCTGGGTTTCATCAAATACACCCATGCAGAGACTGGTCCCGGTTGCAACGTGAAACAGCTGGAATTTAAATGATACCGATGCGGGCTGGTTGACTGAATATTCCCCTCCGTCACGTTCGCTGTATCGGACTGCGGTGATGAGCAGGGCGGCATCAGCGCCGAGCTGTTCGCCGACCCGCTGGGTCATGGCTTTCGGGGCGCCGTGAAATTCACCCAGAAGGGTTTCTTTCTGGGAGGGGCTTACGAACCGGATGTTGTTTTTTCCGGCAAGGAGTTCTTTTGCCAGTTCTCCTAAAACAGCGGCTCCCGATTCAAGCTGGCGGGTGGTTATATAGTCGTAACCCTGTTCCGCTTTCTGTATTTCAACGGGAAGAACGACAATGGAATTGACTGGTTTCATCGGTTCTTCGGCAACCGCAGCCTGTTTTTTTCCGGCACATCCGGCAAGGGAAAAAAACATGGATAGAAGAACAGGATATAATAAGAATGATGCGAAACGTTTCAACGGAAAACCTCCACTTGATCGAATATTTTAAAGAGAGCCTTTTGAGGAAAGCGGCCCCTGAGATCGTAAATTGACTGATGTTGCCTGGTCAAGCGTTCTGCCCATTGCTTTGAAGATTGCTTCGAGTATGTGATGGGTATTAGTCCCGTAAGGCACTTCAACATGGAGTGTCATGCCGCCGTGCAGGGATAACGCCCGTAGGAATTCCTGGACAAGGGCGGTGTCGAAAGCTCCGACTTTCTGGTCACAGGCAACGACGTCATAATGAAGATAAGGTCGGTTGGACAGGTCCACCGTTACCCGTGCCAAGGCTTCATCCATCGGTAATGTGCAGTGCCCGTACCGGTTAATGGCGCTGAAGTCGTGAAGGCACGCCTTAAAGGCCTGGCCAAGGCATATGCCGATGTCCTCGACCGAATGGTGATCATCTATTTCCGTGTCGCCTTGAGCGGTTACCGTGAGATCGAAAAAACCATGAACGGTGAATAAGGTCAGCATATGGTCGAGAAACGGGACACCTGACTTCAGTACTGCTTTGCCGGATCCGTCGAGATTAAGGCAGAGGGAGATGTCGGTCTCTTTCGTTTTTCGTGTGATTGCGCTTTGTCGATTGTTTTCCATTATTAATTTGATATGATTTAATTTTTTTAGTGCGTGCCGTTGATTATGGATTATAATAATTACATCGTCGTGAAATGAGTGGCAAGTCATTTTCATCATAATATCATTTTTGATCGAGTTCTGAATAAAACAATTTGTTTCAACCGGAATACATGGAAAAAAGGTGAATTTTTTGTTGACAAAGTCTGATGTCGACCGTATATTCACTGTGTTTTTCGCACAATGATCAAAAAAAACAAAAGCGGGAATAACTCAGTGGTAGAGTGCAACCTTGCCAAGGTTGAAGTCGCGAGTTCGAATCTCGTTTCCCGCTCCAGGTAAATTCAAAGGTTCGAACACGCTTCGGACCTTTTTTTGTCAATATTTCCATTTGTTAAATTGGGATTTTTATTCTCCTGCGAATGGTAAGATAAGCTGTATTTGAGGGTTAGCATATGAAAACGTATTTAACTCCGGTCAATGAAATTGAACGGAACTGGTTTGTTGTTGATGCGCAGAGTAAAGTGCTCGGTCGTCTTGCAACGGAGATCGCTTACAGGCTTCGCGGCAAACATAAACCAACCTTTTGCACTTTCCAAGATAACGGCGATTTTGTCATTGTCGTGAATGCAGAAAAGATCAGACTTACCGGAAAGAAGCTTGATGAAAAGGTTTACTACAATCATTCCGGCTATATGGGTGGTCTCAGGGAGAGAACGGCAAAAGAAGTTCTTGCTGACAGCCCTGAGGAACTCATTTTCAAAGCGGTTAAGGGAATGCTTCCCAAAAACACATTGGGCCGCGCACAGTTGAAAAAATTAAAAGTATATGCCGGTTCCGAGCATCCCCATGAAGCTCAGAAGCCTGAAAAACTCGAATTATAATAGAGTACTGGAGTAATTATGTCAGAGCAGCAATTCTACGCCACAGGAAAAAGAAAAACCGCAATAGCCAGAGTCTGGTTGAGACCCGGTAAAGGCGATATCAGTGTTAACAAATTGAGCTTTGCCGATTATTTTGGTGGCGCCATTGACCAGAAATTGGCGGTCAGACCTTTTGTTCTTACCGATACGATAGAGAAATATGATGTTTATGCCACTCTGAAGGGTGGCGGCAAGTCTGCTCAGTCAGAGGCGTTGCGTCATGGAATAGCCAAGGCCTTGCTTGAGGTTGATTTGGCAAATCGTCCCGCTTTGAAGAAAGCTGGTTTTCTCACCCGTGATGCACGCGCGAAAGAGCGGAAGAAATACGGCAGAAAAGCTGCCCGTGCAAGCTTCCAGTTCTCCAAACGATGATCTGATTTATTCATCTTATTGAACGAACTGTCCTTAATCGGGAAAAGCGAAATGTATTTCGCTTTTCCCTTTTTTTTTGCCTGATTGGTGGTGGAGCAGAGAAGAAAAATGATTCGTGTAGGTATTGTTGGTGCATCGGGTTATACCGGAGGTGAGTTGGCGCGTATATTGGCCCTCCATCCGGAAGCGGAGATATGTGTTGCAACATCACGTCAGTATGCCGGGAAAAAGCTTTCTGTTGCATATCCCCATCTGGCCGGAATCGCTGACATTGTCTGTGAAGATGTCAAGATAGAGGATCTTGTCGACAGAGCTGATCTGTTTTTTACCGCAGTTCCCCATCAGACGGCCATGGCTCTTGTACCGCAGATTCTTGAGGCAGGGAAAAAGGTTGTCGACCTGAGCGCCGATTTTCGTATCGATGATCCCGCTGTCTATGAAGAATGGTATCAGGCTCATACTGCCAGGGAATATCTTGATGAGGCGGTTTACGGCCTTCCCGAGCTCAACCGTGACCGTATTGCCGGGGCGCGCCTTGTCGCTAATCCGGGATGTTATCCAACTTCGATTATTCTTGCCCTTGCCCCTTTGTTAAAAAAAGGACTGGTGCGGACTGATACGATTATCGCGGATTCCAAATCCGGTACTTCAGGCGCCGGGCGCAGCGCCCAGGTCGGCACCCTGTTCTGCGAGGTGACGGATGGTTTTCGTGCCTATAAGGTTGCCCAGCATCGTCACACGCCGGAGATTGAACAGGAGCTGGGTAAACTAGCCGGGAGCAAGCTGACGGTTTCCTTTACTCCTCATCTGTTGCCCATCTCGCGGGGAATATTGAGCACAGTTTACGCAAGTCTTGTCAAGGGAATCGACCAGCAGGAGCTTGTCTCGATTTACAATGATTTTTATCGAGATGAAAAATTTGTCCGCGTTTGCCCTTCCGGTGTTTTTCCCGCCACCCAGTATGTGCGGGGCAGTAACTATTGTGATATCGGTTTTAAATATGATCCGCGCACCGGCAGGGTTGTTCTGCTTTCAGCCATTGACAATCTGGTCAAAGGTGCTGCCGGACAGGCGGTGCAGAACATGAATCTTGTCTGCGGTTTGGGTGAATCCCTTGGGCTGGAAACAGTACCTCTTTTTCCGTGATACAGTATTTCCTTTCGGCAAATGGATGATCAATCCGTACATTCCCGCAATATCAAGCTGACCATCGCCTTTGACGGTACTGAATATTCGGGCTGGCAGCGTCAGAACAATGCTCCGACCATTCAGGCTGAGATCGAAAAAAAACTTGGTGTGATGACGGGTGAAGATATTGTTGTCCATGGCGCTGGAAGAACTGATGCCGGTGTGCATGCCCTCGGTATGACGGCTCATTTCAAAACCTCATCTTTGATCGCTTGTCATGCCTTTCAAAGCGGTTTGAACAGTTTACTGGCTGATTCAATCAAGATTCTTCATGTTGAAGATGTTGACAAAGATTTCCATTCCCGCATCAGCGCAAGGGCGAAAATTTATCAGTATTTTTTTTCAACCGCGGAGTTGATTCTTCCTCACCGCCGTTTTTATTGTGCGCATTTTCCCGGCCCCTTTGATCTGGATCGGTCGCGA
The DNA here is from genome assembly GCA_043809085.1 of Pseudomonadota bacterium. Lineage (GTDB taxonomy): Bacteria > Desulfobacterota > Desulfobulbia > Desulfobulbales > SURF-16 > DB1. The sequence continues at coordinate 13,278 of JAZDEG010000037.1, forward strand.
CTGTGCCTTCCTTATATTTGCGGCAATAATGATTTCAGTTCTTTTGAAGCAGTCGGATCCAGGGATAAAGCGAAGATCACCGGCAGAGGAGCAACACGGCAAATATTTTCCGTAAAACTTGAGCTGATCGACCCCCGTATGCAGGAATATATTTTTGAAATTTGCGGTGACGGTTTCCTTCGAAAAATGGTAAGAAATATCATTGGGACAATAATTGAAGTCGGACAGAATCGAATGGAAATCGAGAATTTTGTCCGGCTTTTCGAATTGAGGGACAGGGCAATGGCGGCTCCAACCGCACCGGCCTGCGGCCTGTTTTTAAAAAATGTGTTTTATGATGAATGCTGGAATGCAGCATAGATTTTAAAAAGTGAAGGGGACTGATATGGAAGGACAAATTGCACTGGCAGACCGGATGAAGCTGATCAAACCCTCGCCCACCCTGGCGGTAAATGCTAAAGCAAAGGCAATGAAGGCCGCAGGCGCTGATATTTTGAATTTCAGCGTCGGCGAACCAGATTTTGATACCCCCGCCCATGTCTGCGCCGCCGGCAAGAAAGCCATAGATGAAGGGTTTACCCGTTATACCGCAGTTCCCGGTATTCCTGAACTGCGGGAAGCGATTGTTGCCCGGTACGCAGAGGACAGGGGGTGGCAGTATGAGCCGGATCAGGTTCAGGTTTGCTGTGGTGGAAAACATGGACTTTACAATATGGCCCAGGCCCTGTTCGGACCGGGAGATGAAGTGCTCATCCCGACTCCCTACTGGGTCTCTTACCCGCCCATCGTTTTGCTTGCCGGGGCGACCCCGGTGTTGGTTCCATTGTCTGAAAAGGATAATTTTGATCTGACAGAGGAAAATCTGAATAAATGCGTGACAAGCAAGACCCGGGGCATCATTCTGAACAGTCCGTCAAATCCCACCGGAGCAATTTTTTCCGCCAAGGCATTGGGAGTTGTCGCCAAAATGGCCATGGAGAAGGGATGGGCCATCATCTCAGATGATATTTATGACACCATCGTCTACGATGAAGGACCCCTTGCCCATATTCTTGACGTGGAGCCCGGTGTGAAAGATCAGACGATTATCCTGAATGGCGTGTCGAAATCATTTGCCATGACCGGTTGGCGTATCGGGTATTCACTCGGACCGAAACACGTGATCGCCGCCATGAATAAAATTCAGAGCCAGTCAACCTCCAATCCGAACTCGATCGCCCAGAAGGCGGCCCTTGCCGCTGTTGAAGGTCCGCAGGATTTCCCGGGGATGATGAAGGATTCTTTTGTTCCCCGTCTTGATTTTATCATCAGGGAATTAACCTCCATTGAGGGAATAACCTGTGTGAAGCCGAACGGCGCTTTTTATGTTTTTCCTAATTTTTCAGCCTATTACGGCAGGAAATTCAAAGGGAAGGTAATCAGTGGCTCTGTCGAAATGTCGGAGTATCTGCTGGAGGAAAGTTTTATGGCGACGGTACCCGGCGCTGCCTTCGGAGCCGATGAATTTGTCCGTTTTTCTTTCGCCACATCCATGGAATCAATTGCCGATGGGATGAAAAGATTGAAAGACGCGTTGGGGAAACTTGACTGAGATCGTCAGGAATGATGCTTGAGTAAACATTTTTTCAATGGCTGAGATCAAAAAAGTTTCCCTTTGATCTCAGCCGTTTATTTCGGGTTGTTGCGGCGCCGTCAATATTCTTCCGGGCTTGATTCGCTGAGAGCCCAGGTCCATTGGTCAAGGGGGCGTTCCTTGGAGAGCGCTTTCTGTCCACTTGAGCTGAAGCAACGATACACCCAGTTCGGGCCATTCTGGTAGACTTTGATCAAGGCAAGATTTGGGTGAATGTACCAGCCCGGTTTGTATTGTCCGTCCATCTCCGTTCCTCGGTATGTTGTTGTCCTTTCCATGCAGCAGATAAAGAGCCGGGATTTTGTGCTGGCCTGTTACCTGACGGCCTCAAAGCCGTTCGACCGTTATGTCGTGCATGATGACTTCATGACGTATACAAGCTCATTATTTCACAAGACATTTGGTGATGCAGTTGTGACAGTCATTGCTGATTTTGCCATCCCTGCAGAATAAACTGAAACTTTCTATCCAGTCCGTGCCGCCACGTGGGCATTGTTCAAGAAATTGGACAAAACTGATCATCCGGTCGATGATTTCTCTGGGGGCCGCATGTTCTATTCTGCAGGCCCCGACATCGGCGAGCTGTTCCTCCACATCCAATACCTTGATGAAAAAATCTTTCAGGGCCTGATGGCGGAGAATGATGTCTTCCGACATTTCCTGCCCTTTGAGAGTGAGGGTAATGACCTCATAGGGGGCGTAGTTGATCAGTTTTTTTTGGGCTAAAGCCCTGAACGCCTCGGTCACTGATGAGCGACTGACATTGAGTCGGGACGCGATTTCCTTTGCCCTGGCAACTTTTTTTTCTTTGATGATAAGGGCAATTGCCTCAAGATAGTCTTCAAGGCTTGCGCTCAGGCGTGTTTCTTTTTTCATGATATTTTGCGATTACCGCATCTGAAAGCAACACCAAAAAGTATAATTGGCGCCTGTAAGTAGTTAATATCATACAGTTGAGTTTCCGTCGATGCTAGTTTTTTTTGTTTGTTTGGCTAAAAAAGAACGATAATCCCTCTTACGGCTGCTTTGTCTGCTGTTGAAATGGTTTACCCCGATGCGTCGATTTTTACTTTTACTTCTTTTTGCCGGTGTGGCTGCTGCCTTTTATGCATACCGTATAGAGCCGAACAGGATCAAAGTTGAACATGTCGTCATCCCTGACGAAACACTGTGGCGTGCCTGGGGAGAAACGAAAATCGTGCATCTATCCGATCTCCACATTGTTCATCCCGGAAAACGTGAGGAGAATCTTGCCCGGCTGGTGAATGATCTTCATCCTGATATCATCGTTATTACCGGTGACATGGTGCAATGGAATAAGGATCCGGCCGACGCCATTGATTATGTCACAGGATTTCAAGCGCCCCTCGGGGTCTATTGTGTGCTCGGCGATTCCGACATGGCAACCGGCAGGCAGCAGTGCATTTTCTGTCATCCGTCAGGAAATGTCCATCAACTGCGTGAACATCCTCAAATTTTCAAGAACGATTTTGTGACGGTGAATCCGGCAGGTTCCGACCGGAAAATAACTATTGCCGGATTTTTCGATCAAGATATGGAAAATGACTCCGGTCGGCAATTACCCATTCATGGCCTGCCTGATCCGGAAAATCCGCTCCTTGTGCTCAACCATTTTTCTCATGGGTGGGACAAGTTCGGTGGGGAAAGGCCGCTGCTCTGGCTTGCCGGGGACACCCACGGAGGACAGGTCAAGCTTCCTGACTTTCTCTGGCAACGGCTTCACATCGTCGATTATCCTGAGTATCGGTCCGGCCTTTTCTCTGACGGCGGTCATAAGTGGCTTTACGTAAACCGCGGCATCGGCACAGCCTCGTATTTTCCCTTCAGATTCGGAGCAACTCCGGAAATAACCGTTATCACGTTTAAGAAAGGGTCATAGGAAATGAACTTGTTCCGTATACATTATTTTTTTGCTGTTCTTCTTTTTTTGTCCATTGTTTCCTGCTCGACTGAGGGATATGATGGGTCACAAAACCGTTTGGTTTTTGATTTTGAGGATGAATCGGAGTTTGATCTGTTAGGGTGGGAATGCGGAACAGTTATGGAGCGGGATAAGCGTCATTCCACCTCCGGTCAATACAGTCTCAGGGTGGAGATGTATCCAAATTCCGAGTATCCCGGTTTCAAGTGCTTCCTGGAAGAAAAATGCCGTGGCGGCAAACGCATGTTGGTTGATATCTATAATCCCGGACAGCATGAGATAAGGCTTTCCTATAGAATTGATGATCAGGATAATCCACCATATGAAAACAGGGCAAACGGCCGTTTCATCGCCTTGCCGGGCTGGAATATTTTTGCCGTTGACCTTGAGGGACTTCTGACATCCGACGGGAACAGGCAGATGGATGTTGCCGCGATCAACAGTCTGGCTATTTTTGTCCATCGACCGGAGAAACCGGTTGAGCTTTTTATTGACAATGTCCGCCTTGAAAGGCAATGAAAAAGAATGTGAAAAGAAAGGAGAAGGAAATGTCGCTGCAGGAGAAAATCAAGAGTGATTTAAAAGAATCAATGAAGGCCAAAACCGAGTCCAGAACATCAGCGATTCGTGTGTTGATGGGCGAGTTCAGCAGGCAGTTGAAAAAAGAGCTTGATGATGCCGAGGTGATTGGGATCATACGAAAGCTTATCAAATCGGAAGCTGAGACCTTGTCCCATACCGGCCAGGAACCATCGGAATATATGCGGATTCTTGAAAGCTATCTGCCCAGGCAGGCAAGTGAGGAAGAAATCAAGGAATGGATTGCCGCTAATATCGATTTCAACAAGTTCGGCAACAAGATGCAGGCCATGAAACCGATCATGGCCCATTTTGCCGGAATGACGGATGGCAATATGGTCAAAAACATCCTACAGAGTCTGTAACCGGAGAAAAGCAGGAAAAGATCAACCGAAACGACCGGTAATATAATCCTCCGTCAGTTGATGGCGCGGGTTGGTGAATATTCGTTCCGTCTTTCCCACTTCAATCAAGTCACCCAGATGAAAGTAGGCGGTCCGCTGTGAAACGCGGGCTGCCTGCTGCATGGAGTGGGTGACAATGACGATGGAGTACATTTCACGCAATTCGGCAATCAGTTCCTCGATTTTAGCGGTGGCAATGGGGTCAAGAGCCGAACAGGGCTCGTCCATGAGAATCACTTCAGGGCTGACGGCGATGGCCCGGGCAATGCAGAGCCTCTGCTGCTGACCGCCGGAAAGTCCGGTGCCCGGCTGGTTCAGTCTGTCCTTTGCCTCTTCCCACAGGCCGGCCTTTTTCAGGGATGTTTCCACGATTTCATCGAGTTCGGCTTTATTCTGCACCAGCCCGTGAATTTTCGGGCCATAAGCGATATTGTCGTAAATGGACTTCGGGAAGGGATTCGGTTTTTGAAATACCATGCCGACCCGGGCGCGAAGCGGGACAACATCAACGCTTTTATCGTGGATGTCCAAGTCGTCGATGCGGATATCACCTGTTACCCTGCACCCGTCTATCGTATCGTTCATCCGATTCAGACATCTGAGGAAGGTCGATTTGCCGCACCCTGAAGGACCGATCATGGAAATTACTTCATTGTGCGCAATGTCGATACTGACATTGTTGATAGCCATCTTTTCGCCGTAATAAACAAAAACCTCCCTGCAGGTCATCCGGGGATTTTCCACAAAGGGATTGCCGACTGTTTCACGCTTCTTCTGAAGAACCTTGTCTTTGGTCTGAGACAAAATAGTATCCTTGAAATTAGGAGATGATGGATCGCCGTTAGTGGAGTCGATTGTTGCTTCCATTTTTCTGATTTGTGGCCGATTTTACCACAGAGATCAGGGAAGACACAAAGGAAAACAATGTGATTCCCGATCCCTGTGATGTAGTTAATACGAAAAAAATACTACATTGTCAGAGGCTTTAACTCCTTCACGTCCTTGGCCACGGATTTTCTTTCTCCCTCCGGCATGGGGATCATGCCCTTGTCGGCAAGATATCCGTCATCTCCCCAGGCTTTTTCACTGGTAAACTCGGCCAGATATTCCATTATGCCGGGAATGACTCCTGCATGGGCTTTCTTAACGTAAAAGAAGAGGGGCCGGGAAACAGAATACTTGCCGTCCGCAATATTTTCAAAGGTTGGCGCATTGTCTTCAACGATTGACCCCTGTATTTTGTCTTCATTCTGCTCAAGAAAGCTGAAACCGAATATGCCGTAGGCATTGGGGTTGGCATCAAGTTTCTGCACGATCAGGTTATCGTTTTCACCGGCTTCAACATACGCGCCGTCTTCACGCACACTTTGGCAAACCGCCTTGTGTTTGTCCTTGTTTGTTTCTTTCATGTCCTTGATGAAGACGAATGTGTCGGCACCGGTTTCCATGGCAAGCTCGACAAAGGCATCACGGGTTCCTGATGTCGGCGGGGGCCCGAGAACCTCGATTTTGGTGGCTGGCAGACTCGGGTTGACATCTTTCCAGGTTTTATAGGGGTTGGGAACAAGGTTATCACCGCCTTTCGGGTCAGGTACGTCTTTGGCGAGTGCAAGAAATATATCCCTTCGGGTTAAGGAAAGCGGGGCCCTTTTCTTGGAACTGGCCAGCACAATTCCGTCATAGCCGATTTTCACTTCGACGATTTCATTCACTCCATTTGCTTTACAGGTGTCGAATTCGGATTTTTTGATGGCACGGGAGGCGTTGGTCATGTCCGGATACTGAACGCCGACACCGGAGCAGAACAATTTGAATCCGCCGCCGGTGCCGGTTGATTCGATTTTCGGGGTTTTGAAATGCGTTGTTTTTCCCAACTGTTCCGCAACAACCGTGGCAAACGGATAAACAGTGGAAGAGCCGACAATGCTGATGTAGTCACGACTCGCCGACTGAGCTACAGAGGAACTGAGCATCCCCGCAATGAATGCCGCTGACAGTAGAACACTTTTCTTTTTCATGATTTTCTCCTTGAAATAAATTAAAAAAATATTGTTACCACTTAATCTCGAATCGTTTTCGTAAATAAACCGCCCCGGCATTCATGAAAATAAGGAAGGCGAGAAGCACCATGATCGCGGCGGACGTCCTTTCCGTAAAGGCTCGTTCCGGGCTGTCCGCCCAGAGATAAATCTGAACCGGCAGCGCGGTGGCAGGATCGGTAAACCCGCCTGGAATGTCGACGATAAAGGCAACCATGCCGATCATCAAGAGAGGCGCGGTTTCACCCAGGGCGCGGGCCATGCCGATGATGGTGCCTGTCAGCATGCCGGGCAGAGCAAGGGGCAGAACATGGTGCATAACCATCTGCATTTTCGAGGCGCCGATACCGAGGGCAGCCTCGCGAATCGAGGGTGGAACTGACTGGAGTGAAGCACGGCTGGCAATGATGATAACCGGCAGGGTCATCAGGGTCATGACCAGTCCACCCACGAGAGATGTCGAGCGCGGCATGCCGAAAAAATTGATGAACACGGCAAGACCCAGCAAACCATAGACTATTGAGGGTACTGCAGCCAGATTGTTGATGTTGACCTCAATGAGGTCGACCCACTTATTTTTGGGCGCAAACTCTTCCAGATAGACAGCGGCTGCGACACCTGCGGGGAAAGAAAGAAACAGAGTGATAAGCAGGACATAGAATGATCCCCGCGTCGCTCCCCAGATGCCGGCAAGTTCCGGTTCCCGCGAGTCGCCGGAGGAAAGGAATGTCGTGTTGAATCTTTTTTTTACCATGCCGTCTTGTTCCATCCGGTCAAGCCAGGCGAGCTGTTTGTCGCTGATCCGCCTTTCCGACTCGGGAGCCGACCGATCGATATAACCTTTGTAGAGCATGTCCACATCATCATTGGCGGGAACCCATATTTTCTGCCTTGTGCCGATAAGGGTCGTATCTTTCCGGACCATGTTCTGCAGAGAGAATGCCGCACCGGAACTTGCAAGGTCGTAAAGTTCCTTTTTGCCGCGTCTGTCAGTGACATCGGGAAACATTGTCCGCAGCGATGATTTGACGAGACCCGGGAAATCGGCTGTAGCAAGATTTTCGTTGGCAAATTCCGCCGGGTCGAAAAAGACCTCAATCTGTATAAAAGTTTGCCAGAATGCTGAATATCCTTTTGAGACGATGGATATGAAAAGAAGGGCAAGGAAGCTCAGGGAGACGAAAATTGCCGCCAAGCCGAATCGCCTGAAACGGCGTTCGGCGCGATAGCGGCGTTGCAGCCCTTTGTTGACTTTGTCCCTGGATGTGTCTTTTTTGTCGCGTTTCATTGAGTATCACCTTTTATCATGCTTTTACTCATATTGTTCTCTGTACTTGCGGACAACGTAGAGGGCGATGATGTTGAGCAGAAGAGTAAAGACGAACAGAAACAGACCAAGGGCAAAGGCGGCCAGTGTTTTCGGGCTGTCAAATTCCTGATCACCAACCAGAAGCGTGACAATCTGAACGGTGACGGTGGTTACCGCCTTGAAAGGGTTAGCTGTGAGGTTTGCGGAAAGTCCGGCCGCCATGACCACGATCATGGTTTCGCCGATGGCTCTTGATACCGCAAGGAGTATACTGCCGACTATGCCCGGCAGGGCTGCGGGGATGACCACTTTTTTGATGGTTTCCGATTTTGTCGCCCCCAGGGCGAGTGAACCATCACGCATTGACTGGGGAACGGCATGAATAACGTCATCGGAAAGAGAAGAGACAAATGGAATAATCATGATTCCCATGACAACACCCGCGGCAAGTGCGCTCTCCGAAGAAATCGGCAGGTTGAAAATGGCGCCCGAGTCCCTGAGAAAGGGCGCGACGACAAGCGCTGCGAAAAAACCGTAAACAACGGTGGGAATGCCCGCCAGTATCTCAAGGAGAGGTTTGACAAAGGAACGCGTGCGGTTACTGGCGTACTCGGAAAGATAAATTGCCGACATGAGGCCTACGGGAACTGCAACGATCATGGCGATGAGCGAAATGAGCGCTGTTCCCGCAAAAACAGGCACAGCCCCGAATGCTCCGCTTGAGCCGACCTGATCGCTTCGCATCGCGGTCTGTGGGCTCCAGTCAAGTCCGAAAAGAAATTCATGAATCGGGACGACCTTGAAAAATCGGATAGCCTCGAAAAGAACGGAAAGGATGATTCCCACGGTGATAAGGATAGCAAAGGCTGAACAGAGGAAGAGTAGAAAGAGGACAACTTTTTCAACCTTGTTGCGGGCTTTGAGAGAAGGGGTGATTTTCCGGTAAACAAGGGTTCCTGCTGCCAACATGAAGGCCAGAATAACAGCGGCCATGGACCTGTCGGAAAGAGACTGGAGTGTTCGGTAGTGTTCGGCTGCCTGCAGTACATAGGGCTGCGGTTCTCCTGAAACGATATTTCCGGAAACAACATTTTTTATATCATTTAGTATCAGGCCGAGCCGGCTTTCCGGCAGCCCGGTGATTTCCGGTGGGAGACCGGCGGCAACAAGTGCGCTGATAACCGGAGATTCACCCAATTGCCAGACTGCAAGAATGAGAAAGGCGGGCAGGCCGCACCAGAGAGCGGTCAGCATGCCGTAATGACTGGGCAGGGAATGAAGGCGTTTCACCCCTCCGCAGTTTTTTGCCACGGCAAAGGCTTTGGAGCGTCCCATGAAGTAAAAGCATACTGCCAGCAGGAGAATGGTCGGAAAAATATAGGATGAAATCATGATCAATGCCCTGCCTATTATCGGAAGCGGACAATTTCGCCTTCAACGAGATAAATCACCTCTTCGGCAATATTTGTCGCTCGATCGGCAATGCGCTCGAGATGGCGGGCGAGAAGGAAATTGTTGATCATGCATCCGGGGTGTTCCGGAAATTTGCTCAACATCTTGACTACTGTTTCATAGGCCTCGTTGCGCAGGGCGTCCACTTCATCATCAATGAAAAAGATTTTTCTGGCAAGTGCGGCGTCACGATGCACCAGGGCGTCAAGACTCATTTTCAGCATGGTGATGACATGTTCCGACATTTCGCCATAATCAAAACCGCTTTTGACGGCACAGCTGCTTCTTGTGATACCCTCAACTCGCTTGGCAATATTGACGGCCATATCGCCTATTCGCTCAATCTCATTGTTGATTTTGATAACGGTGATGAGGAGTCTGAGGTCGCTTGCCACCGGCTGATGCAAGGCGAGGATTTTCAGACATTCCTCCTCGATTTCCACTTCCATATCGTCAACTTCATAATCAAAGCGAATGATTTTCTGTATCATCTCTTCGTCATGCGTTTCAATCACCGTTACAGCCATGCGGACCCGTTCTTCCACCAGGGCGCCCATGCTGAGCAGCTTCTGGTTCAGTTTCTCAAGTTCTCGATGAAATGTGTGATGACGGGCCATAAAGTATTTCTCCTTTGAAAAAAGTGGTGATGTTTTTTGCTGATTTTCTTTAAAACTATCACATTCCACGATACTACGAGAGAAAAATTTAGGTTGAATTAGGAGATTGTTAAGATTGCGTTAGGTCAGGTAAATCGGCTTGCGGGATGGAAAAAATAGGCATAAAGGGAGAATAAATCCTGTCTTTGGCGGGATCACGGATGAATTTATTTTTATGAACATAGCCCTCATCATTCATCGTATGATGAGAGAGTAAAGACAGGGGTAACTATGGAGAAAGCCAACATACTCATAATTGAAGACGATGAAGATATTCAGCAGCTGGTAAGCTATAATCTTATCAGGGCCGGATTTCATGTCGCCTGCGCTGATACGGGTGAGGAAGGTCTGGAGAAACTCAAGGCTGGTGATTTTGATTGTATTCTGCTTGACCTGATGCTGCCCGGCATCAGTGGTCTTGAAGTCTGCCGGGCTGTCAAAAAAAATAAAAATCTGCATGGGGTTTCTGTTTTGATGCTCACCGCCAAGGGGGAAGAGGATGATGTGGTTGCAGGCCTTGAATGCGGCGCGGATGATTATGTGACAAAGCCTTTCAGTCCTAAAGTTCTCATTGCCAGAATTAACGCGCTCTTGCGGCGTAAGCAGGGGAAGGTTGATGTCGATGAAGAAAAAACGGATAAAATTTTTCTTCAAGGGCTTGAGATCCATCCGGGCAGGCATGAGGTGAAACTAAACGGACAACTCCTGCAATTGACCATGACGGAATTCGGCATTCTCCATCTTCTGGCCGGAAAACCGGGCTGGGTTTATACCAGGCAACAGATCATCGACTCGGTGCGTGGTTATGATTTTCTCGTCACACCCAGAGCGGTAGATGTTCAGATATTTGGTTTACGGAAAAAAATGGGCGATGCTGGCGGGAATATTGAAACCGTCCGCGGGGTCGGATACCGATTTAAAGCCTGAAGGGAAGGTATGCAATACAAACATAAAAAGCTCATCTGGCAGATTTTTCCCGCCAATCTGGTTATTACCCTGACCGCCATGCTGGCCGTTGCCTGGTATGGATCTTCCGCCTTGCAGAATTTTTATTATCAGCAGATGACTTCCGCCCTTGAAGCAAGGGCGTATCTCATTCAAGACCGGATAAATGAATTATTTTCCGCCGGGAAAATTGATAATCTGCGCAGCTTTATCCGCAAATCCGGCCGTGATGGACGAACGCGGATAACGATTGTCGACCTTCAGGGTAAAGTTGTTGCCGATTCCAATGAAGTCCCAAATGTGATGGAACCCCATGGGACCAGGCCTGAAATCGTATCCGCCTATGGGGGAACTATTGGGCATTCTCTCCGGTTCAGCACCACTCTGCAGGAGAATATGCTCTATGTTGCTGTTCCTCTTCTGGAAAATGGTCATATCCCAGGTAAGGTCACAGGTGTTTTGCGTGTGGCAATTCCTCTCACTGCAATCAAGAAGACACTGCGTGATGTTCGGGCAAGAATTGCTCTGGGCGCCGTTGCGGTTGTTTTTCTTGCCGCTGTTATGACTCTTCTCGTGTCACGCAGAATCAGTAAACCTCTTGAAGAGATAAAGCAGAGTGCCGCCCGGTTTGCACAGGGTGATTTTCATCAGGGAATGTCGCTGAAGAAAAGTGAATCCGCTTCGCTTGAGGTTGCCGCGCTTGCTGAATCCATGGACAGAATGGCTGCACAGCTTGATGAGCGTATCAGAACCATCAGTCGTCAGCACAATGAGTTGGAAACTGTTTTTACCAGTATGGCCGAGGGGGTTCTTGCCGTTGACAATGACGAGCGAATTATCAGAATGAATCAGGCTGCGGCCAAAATTTTCGATGTTGACCAGAGGGACGCTCAGGGGAAACTTATTCAGGAGATGATTCGAAATGTCGATCTGCAACGGCAGGTCAAGGAGATTCTTGTCGGACTTGATCCGCTGCAAGGTGAAATAGTTTCTCAGGAAGGACAGCAGGAAAGGTATCTGCAGACCAACGGTGTTTCGCTTTATGACGGCAGCGGCAATAATATCGGCGTGTTGGTGGTTTTAAATGATGTTACCCGTTTGCGGCGGCTGGAGAATGTGCGGCGGGATTTTGTCGCCAATGTTTCTCATGAGTTGAAAACTCCCATCACATCGATCAAGGGATATGTTGAAACCCTGCTTGACGGGGCGATCGACAATAAGGAGGAAGCGGTTTCCTTTCTGAAAATCGTTCTCAAGCAAAGTGATCTGCTTTATGCCATCATCGAAGATCTGCTTGCCCTTTCCCGAATCGAAGAGCAGTCTGACGAGTGCGAGGTGGAGCTGAAAAGAGAAACCCTTCATCCGGTCCTGGAAGAATCCGTGCTTACCTGTAAAATGAAAGCGAAACAAAAAAACATCACCATTTCTCTTTTCTGCCCCGACACTATCCAGGCCGGAATAAACGCCACTCTGCTGGAACAGGCGCTGGTTAATTTAGTGGTGAACGCCATTAAGTACAGTGATGAAGGCAGTGAGGTAATCATTCGGGCCGAGGAGAAACAGTTGAAGGATGGTGCCGATCGAATTGTTATCAGCGTACAGGATTTCGGGGTGGGTATTGCCAAGAAACATCTGCCCCGCCTTTTTGAGCGGTTTTACCGCAGTGATAAGGCACGCAGCCGCAAACTCGGGGGAACCGGCCTTGGCCTTGCCATTGTCAAGCATATCGTCCAGGCCCATGGCGGTGAGGTTTCCGTCGAGAGCAGGGAAGGGGAGGGGTCAATATTTTATATCAGCCTGCCCGTCCTTTCCTGAGTGTTGGAAATTTTTGTTTGTGGATTACATGAGCCCTTTTTCTTTCCAGAATTTGATGGCGCCGGGATGGAGCGGGGTGACGATTCCCTTGATGCCGTTCTTGATGCGCATGGCGGCTGCGGTTATCTTCACCTCGCGCATGTGGGCCAGGCCTTCCTCTGTGTAGATCTTTGAAAGCAGGGTGTAGACGACGTCTTCAGGTACATGCTTGTTTGCCACCCAGAGGGTGGAGTCCTGATAGGATTCCACGTTCCTGTCAACACCTTTATAGGTGCCGGCCGGAATGACAACCTTGGTGAAGAAGGGATATTTTTTGAAAAAACCAGTGGATTCAGCCTCGCTGTAGAGGTCAACCAGGTCTATGTCAGTGGTCTGGGCCGCCATGAGAACCGCACCGGCCGGGTAGCCGACAAAAACCCAGAAGGCATCAAGCTGATTGTTGCTGAAGGCGGTGGCTGCGTCGTTATAGCCCATGGCATTTCTTTCCATTTTGTCCCATATGTCCAGATGGGTGAAAAGGCGTTCGCAGTTGGCGAATGCGCCGGAACCGACATTGCCGACCCCTACCTTGAGGGTTTTGAGCTGGCTGACTGATTTAATGCCCGACTCCTTGCGGACTATGAGTTGAGCAGGGGCGCCATAGAAGTAGCTGACGGCAAGAACGTTTTCATATCTGGTGGGGTCATCTTGCAGCATACCGTTTCTGCCCATGTAGAGCTCTCCGGAATAAACAACACCCATGGCATACCTGTCGGAATCAATCTTGCGCAGGTTTTCCACGGACCCCCCCGATGATTTGCCAATCAGGGTGAACTCCTGGATTTTTTTAACCGGTTCATAGGTGATGATTCCTGAAACCATGAACTGGAAAGTGCCGCCTGCCGGGCCTCCGCTGAATGTGTATATCTCCCCGCAGTGGCCTTTTGTTGTTATGGTCAGGGTTGCGGCAATCATCACGGTTGCAGCAAACAGGGCCTTGATCAATGCGTTTTTCATTATTTTTCTCCCATTGTTTTTATAACGGATATGTGAAGCGTTATAATGGGTGTTTTTCAATATATGACGGTTTATTCTGCCAGAATCGCCGCTTTGATAAATTCTCTGTTCAGCCTGGCAATGTGGCGGATGGTGATTCCCTTGGGGCAGACCGCTTCGCATTCCCGTTCATTGCTGCAGTTGCCGAAATTTTCCCTGTCCATCCGGCGCACCATGTTGAGCGCTCTTTCCTGTCGTTCAGGGTGTCCCTGGGGTAAAAGGGCAAGCTGGGAAACCTTGGCGCTGACAAACAGCATGGCGGACGCATTGGGGCATGCTGCGACACAGGCGCCGCAACCGATACAGGCGGCGGCATCCATGGCCTGTTCGGCGATTTTCTGGGAAATGGGGAGTGTGTTTGCGTCGGGCGCGCTGCCGGTATTGATTGATACGTATCCCCCGGCCTGGATGATCCGGTCAAGACTGGAACGGTCAACAATCAGATCCCGCTCCACCCTGAAGGCTCTGGAGCGGAAGGGCTCGATAACCAGATGGTCGCCGTCGTTGAAGTGGCGCATGTGCAGCTGGCACAGGGTTGTCTCCTTTTCCGGGCCATGGGGCTGTCCATTGACCACAGCACCGCACATGCCGCATATCCCTTCCCGGCAATCGTGGTCAAAGGCAACCGGCTCCTGTCCTTTCAGGGTCAGCTTTTCGTTCAGCACATCGAGCATCTCAAGAAAGGACATGTCGGTTGAAATGGAGTCCAGGCTGTAGCGAACAAAATCACCGCTGCTCTCGGGGCTTTCCTGACGCCATATTTCCAGGCTTATGTTTATTTTTTTTGATTTTTCCATGATAATTTATTTGTAGCTTCTCTGGCTCGGCGTGACGTTTTCAAAGGTGAGGGGTTCCTTGTGCAGGGTCGGCTCCGTTTCATTTCCATGATATTCCCAGGCAGCCACGTAAGAATAATTTGCGTCGTCGCGTCGGGCTTCGTGTTCCTCTGTCTGGCTTTCCTCACGCAGGTGGCAACCGCATGACTCTTCCCGGTTCAAGGCATCGAGCAGCATGAGTTCGGCAAACTCAAGATAATCGGCCAGCCTTCCTGCCCGTTCAAGCGATTGATTGAGCTGGGTCGGGTTGCCGGGGATCATCACGTTGTTCCGGAATTCAGAACGGATTTTCGGCAGTATCTGCAGTGCGTTTTCAAGGCCGGACCTGTTCCGTGCCATGCCGCATGCATCCCACATCAACCTTCCCAGCTCGCGATGGATGTCGTCGACAGTCCTCGTGCCCTTGATGGCAAGAAGAGTATCGATGTTTCGCTTTACCCCGCCTTCCGCCTCGGCAAAGGCAGGGGAGGATGAAGATGGTTTGTCATGACTGCAGCCGGACAGATAGTTGCCGATGGTGTTGGGCAGGACAAAATAGCCGTCCGCCAGTCCCTGCATCAGAGCGCTTGCTCCGAGCCGGTTGGCTCCATGGTCGGAGAAATTGGCCTCACCCAGCACGAAGAGTCCGTTGATGGTGCTCATCAGGTTATAGTCGACCCAGAGTCCGCCCATGGTGTAATGAACCGCCGGATAAATCATCATAGGTTGCGTGTTTGGGTTCTGGGCGGTGATTTTCTCATACATCTGGAAAAGGTTGCCGTATTTGCGTTGGATGGTTGCCGGTCCGTCCCGCTTGATGGCATCATGAAAATCGAGATACACGGCAAGACCGCTTTCCCCCACGCCCTTGCCCTGGTCGCACTGCTCCTTGGCATTGCGGGAAGCGACGTCACGGGGGACCAGGTTGCCGAAGCTGGGATATTTGTTTTCAAGATAATAATCCCGTTCTTCTTCTGGTATTTCGGCGGGAGGACGGGTGTCGCCGGTTTTTTTTGGCACCCAGACCCGGCCGTCGTTGCGCAGACTTTCGCTCATCAGGGTTAATTTTGACTGGTAGTCGCCATGCACGGGAATACAGGTGGGATGTATCTGCACAAAGGAGGGATTGGCAAAAAAAGCTCCCTTTTTACAGGCCCGCCACGCCGCCGTGACATTGGACGCCATGGCATTGGTGGAGAGATAGTAGACGTTGCCGTAGCCGCCGGTGGCAAGCACCACTGCATGGGCGGCATGACTCCGGATAAGGCCGGTCCGCATATCCCGGGTGACGATGCCGCGGGCTTGGCCTTTATCAACAACCAGATCAACCATTTCATGTCGCGGATGAATAACAACCTTGCCTGATGCGACCTGGCGCATCAAAGCGCTGTATGCCCCCAGCAGAAGTTGCTGGCCCGTCTGTCCCCTGGCATAGAAGGTGCGTGAGACCTGGGCCCCGCCAAAGGAGCGGTTGGCGAGAGTGCCGCCGTATTCCCTGGCAAAGGGCACACCCTGGGCCACACACTGATCGATGATGTTGTTACTGATCTGGGCCAGCCTGTACACATTGGCTTCCCTGGCCCGGAAGTCGCCGCCCTTGATGGTGTCGTAAAAGAGACGGAAAACACTGTCTCCATCGTTCTGGTAATTCTTGGCCGCATTGATGCCGCCCTGGGCGGCAATGCTGTGCGCCCGCCGCGGGCTGTCATGGATGGTGAAGATGTCGACATTGTAGCCCAGTTCGGCAAGGGTAGCCGCAGCCGAGGCGCCGGCAAGCCCGGAACCGACGACGATGATCCGGTATTTTCGTTTGTTTGCCGGATTGATCAGTCTGCTTTTGAAGCAATGGTTGTCCCATTTTTCGGCAAGCGGTCCTTCGGGTATTTTGGCGTCAAGTTTCATAATAATCATCTAGAGAAGGAAATTTTCGAGCAGCAGTGTGCAGAGCGGAATGAAGATGAAAATAGCGCTCAAGAGAAAGGCTATAACCAGGGCGCCCTTGCGGATGGACGCATCATAAACCGGGTGGTTTACCCCGAAGCTCTGCAGGAAACTCCAGAAGCCGTGACTGATGTGGAAGAAAAGAACGGCAAGGGCGGCAATGTAGAAAAAGGCATAAATAGGAATGCTGAAAATATCTCGTACCACATCGGCGATGGATACGGAATGGTCGATAAAATGAAAATTTATCAGATGAACCACGAGAAATATCAAAATGACGAAACCGCTATAGGGCATAAAACGTGATCCCGGAGTTCGTCCGCCGGATGATTTTGTTATCTGATAACGGACGGGGCGGGCGTTCATGTTTTCAATAAACAGGGTCAGGCCGGTTCCGATGTGGAGAAGGAAAACCGCAAGCAGGAAGAATTCGAAAAAATGGATCAGGATGCCCAGCGAGTGGAGTTTGGACGCATAGGAGAGAAACGCTTCGCGCCCGAAGAAAACAGTGGCATTACCCAGTCCGTGCACAATGAGGAAAAGGCTGAGGAAGGCCCCGCTGGCCGCCATGACGGTTTTGCGGCCGATGGATGATCGGAAAAAGCGCGCGATAATCATTTTAAATAGTATCCGCCTAAAGCTGTTTGCCTCATTGAGGCAATCGTGAAACTATGACTTCCCGAATGGTGGTAAAGGCTTTCAATTGTTCATTTATTCGTAGGGGTAAGATTTCCTTATACAGCATCGCCTGACAGATTGCCAGTATAAATACCTATGCGCGTGAAAAAGAATGAGACGAAGAGATCATGAAAAGGAAATCGGAAATATTTTTTCACATCAACGACATTTTTTTCAAAAGGAGCATCAGACTGTCTTGTTCCAGTCTCTGCAGGCCAGCCTGTCTGGCCAGTTGCAGGGCTTCTTTGTAGTCTGCATGATCGAGAGGGCGGTCGATGGGGGGGAATTTGCGGGCTTCATAAAGGGGGCGATATTGTTCCATGACATTGACATAGATCTCGGGAGAAAGAGAAGCGAGAAATTGCATGATCTCTTTTGTCTCAGCCAACCCGCCGGGCATGACCAGGTGACGGACCAGAAGCCCCCTTTCGGTAATGGAGTTTTCATCCATGATCAGATCGCCCACCTGGCGATGCATTTCGGTGAGGGCAGATCTCGCCGCTTCCGGGTAATCCGGCGCATTGGCATACCGTTTGGCTGAACGTGAGTCCCAGAACTTGAAATCGGGCATGTAGATATCGATGATGCCGTCAAGCAGGCGCAATGTGCCAAGTCCGTCATAGCCGCTGCTGTTGTAGACAAGGGGGAGGGTCAGTCCTTTTTCAATGGCCGTCGGCAACGCTGCCGCGATCTGGGGGACCACATGGCTCGGAGTGACGAGATTGATGTTGTGACATCCCTGCTTCTGCAGGCTTATCATGATCGCGGCAAGTTGACCGCTGTCAACCTCAATCCCTTCACCCTGATGACTGATGGAATAATTCTGGCAGAAAACGCAGCCCAGATTGCAATTGCTGAAAAAAATAGTGCCTGAGCCGCTGACGCCGACCAGGCATGATTCTTCACCAAAATGAGGGTTGTAGCTCGCCACAACGGCTTTATTGCCGGTCCGGCAGAAACCTGTTTCTCCTGCCTTCCTGTTCACCCGGCACTGACGGGGGCAGAGCGTGCATTCATCAAGAATTGCGGTCAGCCGGAAAATTCTTTGCGCAAGTTCACCTGACTCATAAAGCTTGATATAACCAGCCATTTTTTTGCTTTTTGCCATTTCGTCCTGTCGTTAAAAATGCTAGTGTAGCAGTCTGTTTCTATGACTCTATTTTAACAGGAATCCATCAGGTCTGTCCATGCAAGGCTGGCAAAACATACTAAAAAAAAGCATTACCAGGGCGGAAGATATCCCGGCCCGTTTCTCCCCGGATGCGGATGAGATATCCCGTACCGCAGAGGTTTATCCCATGCGGATCAACCCCTATTATTTCGGGCTGATCGAGTCCAGGGAAGATCCCATCTGGAAACAGGCGGTGCCCTCCGGTCTTGAGCTGGAAGATGATCTCTGTTTTGAGGACCCGCTTGGCGAGGAAAATCTGAGCCCCGTACCCAACCTTATCCACAAGTATCCTGACCGGGTTCTTTTTCTTGTCAATTCCCAGTGTGCCATGTACTGCCGTTTCTGCACCCGCAAGCGCAAGGTCGGGACGGGGAGGATGGTTATTACGCGGGAGACGGTGGCGGCTGGTATTGATTATATACGAAAGCATCCGGAAATAAGGGACGTGCTGGTTTCCGGCGGTGATCCACTGCTGCTTGCCGATGACCGGCTTGACGAGATTCTTTCTGCTTTGCGAACTATTCCATCTGTTCAGATTATCCGCATCGGCAGCAGGGTGCCCTGTACCCTGCCCATGCGAGTGACGGTACGACTTGCAAATCTGCTGCGTAAATACCATCCGCTTTACATCAACACCCATTTCAATCATCCCCGGGAAATCACCTTTGAAGCAGCCAGGGCGTGTGGCCGACTGGCCGATGCCGGTATTCCGCTCAGCTGCCAGACGGTCCTGCTTCGCGGGATTAACGATGATCCGCAGACAATGCGTGAGCTTATGCAGAGGCTGTTGATGATCAGGGTCCGGCCTTATTATCTTTTCCAGGGAGATATGACCCGCGGCACCAACCATTTCCGAACGCCGATTGCTGCCGGCATGGAAATCATGCGGTCGCTGATCGGCCATACTTCAGGACTTGCCGTACCCACCTTTGCCATTGATGCGCCAGGGGGGGGCGGCAAGATCCCTCTCGTGCCGGACTATGTGACAAAGACGGGCAGGAGGCTTGAGTTTGTCAATTACTGCGGTAAAACCTGTTTCTACGACAATGCAGGATAAATCAACTGCGCCTATGAGAAAAGAGCATCAACAAAGTCCTGCTATTCAAATTGATTATACTCTGACAGGTCAGTAGAAAAATCACCTACTGCTATCCCTATGCACGTCTGGAGCCGCTAGTCAAGCGCTCCATGCTCTTTTGCGGTCTTGATCCAGTGTTCGGCCAGTTCGGCAGGATTTGCGCCCAGACCACGGCCAAGGTGCAGCGCCAGTCCCATCAATAATGCCGATGCTTTGCAGAAATCGGCAACATTGTCCAGTGTGCCGAATGATTCTTGGGTTTTCAATAGGAGGAGATCGTGATGCCGGCGAGAAAAAGCAGTGGAATCATGTAAGGCATCCGTCAAATCAGGGAGCATCAGCAGGTCGATCCACTCTGGACCAAGCCGGTCCTGCAATTGATCGGGTTCTTCTCTCCCCATCTCTCGCCAGAGACGCAATGTCTGCCGATCACCCGATTCGGCCAAACCGGTTTCCAGCAGAAGAACGAAAGCGCTATCAGCTAAATTTTGCATCAGTTCGAGATACTCATCCTGAGCAATTTCGAAGCGCTTCGTGTCCTGTCCTTCAATGTAGGCGGCGACACTCAATTGAGGTAAATCTAAGACTTCCGGACACCCTTCCATACAGGGTAAATCGCTCCCTTGGTAAATGTAGCGCAGTTCCTCGCCCTGCCTTTGGCGGCCAAGAGGATATAACCGGCAGACCAATGGGCGCCCCAAATGCACGCTGCATCCAAAATCAGGTACATACTGGCTGCACGCCGGCATCTGTTTCCAGCCGGGCGCACCATCAAAGCGCAAATGGATGCCACCAAAATCGCAGTAGCGATCACGAAACGCCCTCGGGGGCAGCCCTTTTGCTTCAGCCAGACACGCCAGTTCCCACGGGTTCAGCCTGACGGTTTTGCCATGACAGCAAGTGCCTGAACGTGAACAGGTAAGTGGCAGATTATCAGTAAGGGAGAGTTTGGTCGTGACCGACATTGTTTGTTTTCCTTCTGTGTTTCATTTATTCAAATTCTCGCATAACGTTGCGATCAGGGGAAAATTGGCCGCAGATCAAGTTTTCCGTTGAATTTCATTGTTAGCTTAAGCTTTGATATAACGATAATTGAATGCACTGCGGAACATGTCAATGGAAATGAGACACCTTTATCTGTAAATTAGACTCACTTGACCACAGTTGCAAGGAGTAGCATATTGGATAGGTTAGTCAAGATCGAGCCCTGCGGGTAACTCCGCTACGCTCCGTTAACCTTGACTA
>JAZDEG010000038.1:0-70454 GCA_043809085.1 Pseudomonadota bacterium
CAGGTTGGTGATAAAGCAATCATACAGGAAGTGGAAGGACTTACGTTGAAGTTGAAGCCTTTTAAAAATTGATCTTTATTTTGAGGCTTGCAGGGTTTTGTATGTTTTGACGTTTACATGTTAATCTGGTAATCTGCACACTATCAAAATCATTCAAAACATTTTTTGATCTTGCAAAAAAATATTGGAGTCGGGGTTAAGCCGCTTTTTTATTATTCCAACATTCCAACTCATAATTTGCAGGTGATTTATAACCATTCGTAGAATGCTTTCTCCGGCGATTGTAGTAGACTTCAATGTAATTAAAAAGAGCCTGCTCCGTCTCGGCCACACTCTGAAATTTACAATGATGAATCATTTGTGTTTTTATCGAATGGAAAAAAGATTCTGCCACCGCGTTATCCCAGCAGTTGCCTTTCCTGCTCATGCTTTGAATAAAACGATGTTTTTTTAATATTGCTCTGAAATCGCCACTGGCATACTGAATTCCTCTATCACTGTGTATCATTAACCCTTGGCTTGGTCTGCGTCTTAGTATTGCCTTGTTAAGAGCACGCATTGCTGAATATCTTTCAAGAGATTCACTGAGGTCCCAGCCTACAACAATCCGAGAAAACAAATCGATAAAAACCGTGAGATAATGCCACTTCCTTCCAACCCTTAAATAGGTAATATCGCTGACCCAGACTGTGTCTGGAGTAGGTACCGTAAACTGGCGATCAAGTAAATTTGGAGAAACAGGTTCTTTGTGCTTTGAGTCGGTAGTTACTACAAACTTTTTAACAGTACGGCATTTTAATCCCATTTCTCTCATATGTCGGGCAACTCGATTCCTGCTTACTTTTGAAAACTCGGGATCGTCATGGAGATCTGCGGTTATCATTGGGCTACCAACCATGCCTTTATGCTCTGCAAACAATTCTTTTATTCGTGCCCTCAGCCGTTCATTCTCTATTTTTAGAGATGATAACGGGGCATTTCGCCAACGGTAATATCCGCTCTGTGAAACTTTTAACATATGGCACATCTTCTTCACCGGAAATGACAAGCGGTTGTTTTCAATGAATTTAAATTTCATTTCGATGCCCTGCTGAAGATGGCCATGGCTTTTTTTAAAATATCTCGCTCCATCTCTGTATCTTTCAGCTTCTTCTCAAGTTCCCGAACCCTTTTCTGATCCAGAGAAAGCGCCATTTTCCCATTTCCAGGAAAGGCCAATTCTCCATTTCCACGCATCTGTCGACGCCACCGGTATATAAGATCGCGGTTAATTCCTAAATTCTCTGCCACATCTGGCACAGTACGCCCTGGTTCCTCGCTGAGCAAAACTGCGTTCTTCTTGAAATATGAATCGTATTTTCTTCTGTTTTGAACACTCATATTTTCCCTCCTGCCGTTTTCATAACAACGACTTATCTGAGTGTCCACAATTTCATAGCAGGATCAGTCTGAAATTTATCGATAAGCAGGTGTGAAGATATCAGCAATATTACTTGTAAAAAAAATTATTATTTAACATAGTTGCATGCTATCGGTAATTATTGGTTATCCCGTCTCAGCGCATGTTTTCGCATCAATTGTCCTAATGAATGAGGAGATGAAATGGATGAGGTGAACCAGATAATAAGTACAATATCCCTCAGTATGGGGGCGGCATGGGCCAGTGGAATCAATCTGTATGCGACCATTCTGACGCTTGGGGTGCTCGGGGCGACCGGCAACATGGTTTTGCCTCCTGATCTGCAGATCCTCACCAATCCCCTTGTGTTGGGAGCGGCGGGACTTATGTTTGTTGTGGAATTTGTGGCGGATAAGATGCCTGGTGTTGATACCGGATGGGATTCAATCCATACATTTATCCGCATTCCGGCAGGGGCGATGCTTGCTGCGGGCAGTCTTGGTGAAGTCAACACAGCCGTGACACTTACGGCCGCAATCCTGGGTGGCACCTTGGCAGCCGGGAGCCATGCAACCAAGGCCGGTACCAGGGTGTTGATCAATACCTCTCCCGAACCCTTCAGCAACTGGTTTGCTTCCCTTGCGGAGGATGTTGCAGTCATTGTCGGGATCTGGGCGGCTTTAGCGCATCCCCATGTGTTTCTTGTCATGCTGTTCATTCTGATTGTGCTCATGATATGGTTTCTGCCGAAGTTGTGGAGCGGCATCAAAAAAGTCTTTTCTGCACTGGGCCGGTTTATCTCGGGAAGCAGCACGATCCGTGAAAAAGATTATGAAAAGGGGCCGTAGTTTCTTTTTTTTTATGCTATAGTGGTTCCGCGCTGGAGGGTGATGGACAGGAATTTCGCCGCCAGTTCAATCGAAACCCTTTCACATCAAGTTTTTAGAAGGAGAATTTCATGTCAGTTGTAAAAAAAGGCGATAACGTAAAGATTCACTACACCGGCACACTTCATGACGGGACCGTTTTCGACTCGTCCGCCAACCGGGAGCCTTTGGCATTTACTTTGGGTGCCGGCCAGGTGATCCCCGGTTTTGAGGAAGCGGTAATGGGAATGAAGCAGGGAGAATCCAAAAAAGTTACTATTCCGGTTGAAAAAGCCTATGGCCCGCGTAACGAGGAATTGATAATGCCTTTTCCCCGAAATCAGGTGCCCCCTGATCTGGATCCCCAGGTCGGCCAGAACCTGCAACTGAGCGGTCCCAATGGTGAGCCTGTCATGGTGTCGGTTGCGGATATAACAGAAGATCAGATTATTCTTGACGCCAATCCGCCGTTGGCCGGAAAGGAATTGAATTTTGAAATTGAGCTGGTCGCGATAGGGTAGCCATCGACAGCATTGTAATCAGGAAGCAAGCAGCGTAAAGGCGTCTCACCTGTACTATCGGTGGGGCGCTTTTTTTATTGCGGGAGGATTGCGTCTTCGGCAACGGATAATCGGCAAATTCTTACAGACCGAGATAAAGCGATCCGAGAATGATGATTCCGCAAAAAAGAGGTGTGGTCAGGCAGGTGATGACAGTGTCCTGGATGGGGAAATTGAAATCAAACAGTCGGATACAGAGGATGGCCGTGGCAAGCACCAACAGGGGCATGATCATGATGAGCTTCAAGTCGGTCCAGAGATTTGCTCCCACATCGAAGTAAAGGAATAAGGATCCGACAAAAACAAGACTGATCAAGAGTTTGCTTGTTTCAAGCAGAAATTTGGCAACGACGTACATGGCGGAGTGCAGTCCCATAATGTCCATCAGGTAGATGAGGCCGTAGGAGGCAATACCCCATATCCCTGTCCAGGCAAAGAGAGCCATCTGGTGGTGGGCCAGATAGCCCGTAGCCTCTTGATGGTAAGCCTGCAAGTCTATCCCCATGTTGATGCGGACGATGAACCAGAGCAGGGCGGTTGCTGTTATATATTTGAGCATGGTTCGGTATGCGATTTTTTTAGGAAAAAATCTTTTCTTCGGGCCGATTCGGAATCAAAGAAAACCGATTGCCCGGTCGATTTTGTGGAGAAAGGCAAACCCTTTTCCTTTTTCGTTGAGTTGAGCCTTGTCCGCCACAGCCTGGAAAACGCTATCCACCTGATGCTGCTTGGTCATAATCAGGATGATTTCTTTTTCAGGTTTGATAAAACGGCCGATAAGCCCTAACTTTTCACGAACGCCTCTTCCTCGTCCATAATAGATGGTTGCTCCTTCGGCTCCTGCTGCCAGAGCGGCGTCAACCACCTTGTCGGCCTCACCCCGCTGAACAATACAGGTAATGAGATTCAGATTTTCATCCGCCATCAATATTCCTCATCAGATTGAAAGTAGCTGCATCATGAGAAGTGCATGGAGTGAATTTTTATTCACTCAAGGATCGATTCTTTTATCTTATGCCCATGCAGAAGAAAAAATCAAGTTTGTTAGAATTTCAAAAGCCCAAATCAGGGTGATGAGACAAAAAAGATCTCCTGCGCTGATTGCCGTCCTATTTGAAAGCAAAGGAAAAGACGAGCCATGAGAAACGGAGAGCTTACCAGTTTTCCAAGTGGACGCATTCCTCTCGGAAACGGGTTCGCGGTTCCGGTTGTTCCGCCGGCCAGCCGATGGCGATGGCGCACATTGGGATGATCGTGTCCGGAAACGAGAACATCTTTTTTATCGCCTCCATTCGTTCCGGACGGGGATGAACGCCAAGCCAGCATGTTCCCAGTCCAAGCACGTTTGCCGCAAGCAGGATATTTTCAACAGCGGCGCTGAGGTCCTGCAGCATATAGGATTCTTTTTGGTCGTGAGTCTTTGTGATGTCGCCGCAAACCACAAATGCCGCTGTCGCCTGGCGCAGCATTTTTCCATGGGGCAGGATGTCACAGAGGTTGTCAATGGTTTCCCGTTTTCGCAGCACAATAAAGTGCCAGGGATCCTTTGCCACGGCTGACGGGGCGGCCATCCCGGCTTCGAGAAGATCATGGAGCATTTCTTTCGGCACTTCTCTGTCTTCGTATCTGCGGATGCTGCGTCTGCTGAAGATGAAATCAAGTCTGGGATTCATGTCTGTGCTCCTTTATGGGAAAAGCTGTTTCATGATGTGATGGCAAATTTCTGGAAAGCCCGATTTATTTCCCTGGCGAGGTCTCCATCCGACAAATCATTGTTTTCGATGACGGCGGCATTGAGATATTGGATTCCCAGCCAAACCAAAAAAGCTTCTATTCGTTCTGACCTTAACGAATCCTGTGCCATATAACGATCAAAATTGTCAATCTTTCCCGCCCTTTTTCGGCGGTCAATCCGTTTTTTTCTCGTTTCATCAGAGATATCCAAAACAAGCGTCTGTACTCCTGTGATAAGGGGAATGGAGCGCAGCGTTCTGTCCAGATGTCGCGGAATGCGAATTTCATCCTGATTCAGGAACATGTGGCCGAGATAAAAGGACAGGATTCGTAAAGCGGTATGACTTATGACAAGAATCTTGTCTTTCTTTTTGCGAAACGAACGAAGATCCTGTCGTATCAGAAAATCGAGCAGAAGCGGAAGAAGGAATTTTGTAACTGGAAAAGTTATGAGAAATATCTTTTCAAGCAGGAGAAACAACGGACCTTTGTTTTCGCTGGAAGCGCTTTCCGTTTTAGGAGCAGAGAACCAGCCCTCTCTTTTTTCAATGGCAATTGCTGCGCCCGTTGATGCTTCGTAAATGAAATTGGCGATATGATTTTTGCCCGCCGCGTCTGTGCCGAGGATGAGCAGAACTTCCGGAATTCTGTTTGGCTGGATATCTGTTTCCGGACTAAAATGATCGTTTTTGTCTGGCATGTTGAAATGATGTAAGATTGTTGCAGATGTATGTTTCAGTCAGGGTCCCTTCAGAGACAGGATTGATTTTGCGATCAGCAGTATCCAGGGCGTTCCGTGCAGAAAGAAGTCAAACCAGTCCAGCGGACGAACCAGTTGTCCTTTGAAGAGCATCTGCAGTTTTTCCCAGATGTGGGGAGGGTTAAAGGGCGCGAGGCCAAGAGTCAGGCAAGCGATGATCAGCACTCCCCAGGGGATGGCGGCAAAAAGTTTTTCCATGGCGTCGGCAGATTGTCTCTATGTGTTTTAATCGGTTGAAGGGGCTATTGATTTACTACTATGATAAAAAATGAGGAAAAAGTCGACCGTTTTGCAGAGAATGAGGATATTGTTTCCTGGAGACTGGAAATCCATCCCTTATTCATTTTTTGAGAACGAATATGTCATTTTTTTTCTGGCTTGCAGCCGTCACACTTGCGGCAATGGTATTTTTCGGGATTGAGGGCATTTTAGGCGCAAGGCGTATCCGCCATCTTGATGATGTTACGCCTTTGGAGCATGAAGTCCTTCCCTCTGTCTCGCTCATTATTCCCGCTCTCAACGAAGAGGAGAAAATAGAGGAAGCCCTGTTGTCGGTTTTATCCCTTGACTATGCCCGACTTGAAATAATCGCCATCAATGACCGGTCAACCGACAGCACCGGCAGCATTCTTGAGGAAATGCACCGCCGTCATCCACGCCTGAAAGTGATGCATATTGACAAGCTTCCCCCGGACTGGCTCGGCAAGAATCATGCGCTGCATTGCGGCGCACAGCTGGCCACGGGTGAATTTCTGCTTTTCACCGATGCCGATGTGGTAATGGAGCGAACAACCTTAAAGAGGGCCGTCTCCGCAATGATTGCCGGAAATCTTGATCATCTGACCCTTTTTTTCAAAGCTGTGTTGCCTGCAAGCCTCTTGCGCATGGTGGTGATCGAATTCGGAGTCAGCCTGGTGGGGCTTTTGCGGCCCTGGAAAGTCAGCGATCCCGACTCACCGCGATTTATCGGCATAGGGGCTTTTAATCTGGTAAAAGCGACAAAATATCGCGAGTGTGGCGGACATGAACCGATCAGGTTGTGTCCCCTCGATGATATCATGCTGGGAAAGCTGTTGAAAATCCACGGCTCCCGACAGGAATGTCTCTACGGTTATCATCATATTCGGGTCAAGTGGTACGGCTCCATCCGGGAAATGACCGCCGGACTCACGAAAAACACCTTTGCCGCATTAGACTACAGCGTCCTCAGGCTTTGCGTTTTGACCCTTGCGCAACTCGCAGTCAATGTCTGGCCGTTCTGGGCTCTCTTGTTGACAAGCGGTCCGGATCGATTGGTGAATGGTGTAATCGTTCTGTTACAGGGGATTTTTTTTGTTGTTGCTGCAAGGTATAGCGATATGGAGGCAAGAGATGTATTCTGGTTTCCGGTCACGCCCTATATCCGGCTTTACATGACATGGAAGGCGGTACTTGCCGTCATCATCAAAGGCGGCATTACCTGGCGGGGTACTTTTTATCCTCTCGATAAATTGAAGGCGGGACGGTTGCGACAAAGGAGACAATCCAAATGTTTCTGATCTTAACAGGCCTGTTTGGCTTCATGGAATTCGCACACAGTTGCCGGTGTAATGAGTGTATCCTGTCTTGCTTTTTTTGAAAAAGCGCTCTTTACTCCGGGGAACAGGATGTGGTAATTCCGATTTTTAACCGCATCACAATCCTGATACAGGAAGTGTTGTTTGGGTCGCATTTTATCTGGAGGTAAATTATGGGAAAAAACCGTTTGCAGAGAAATTCCATCGCAGCTCTTGTCATTGCAGGCATAGTTGCAACTTCCGGACCTGCTTTAGCCGACAAACCATCATGGGCCGGCGGTAAAAAGTCCGAGAAACATGAGCGAAAAGAAAAACATGACCGGCATGAAGAGTACGAACACGGTCGTGAAGACCGAAGTGAGTATGATGGAAGAGGCATGAGACCGGGAATCAATGTTTATTTTGGCGACCAACACCGGAATGCTGTCCGGGAATATTATCACGAGCAGTATCGCTCCGGACACTGCCCCCCGGGACTTGCCAAGAAGAAAAACGGCTGTATGCCTCCGGGTCAGGCGAGAAAGTGGGCAATGGGACGACCTCTGCCCCGGGAGGTCATCTATTATGATGTGTCGCCTGAGATTCTCGTGCGATTGGGACCACCTCCGGAGCATCATCGTTTTGTCCGGGTGGCGGGCGATATCCTCATGATCGCGGTGGGAACCGGTATGGTTGTCGACGCGATTCAGGATTTGGGTGAAATCAGGTAGCTGATGCAGCAGACATTGCCTGGCGAGGAAAATTGATTTCCGCGTCTGAAGCTCGTACATAAAGCGGTGTGCAGCCGGCCGGATCGAGAAAGTCCTTGTTTCGCCGGCTTTCCAGGGCAAGAAAGCCGATGTTCGACGCCCTGGCGAAATAAATTTGTTCCGGAGCCAGAATGGCATTGTCGCCTAGTTCATTTTTAAAGAGCTCTCCGTAGATGGCTGCTCCGTCACCGGTGAAAATGGCGGGCTCGTTGATTTTTGCGCACAATTTTTCCGGAGAAATAACAAGATAGTTGCCCTGACGCACCATGGAACCATTTCCGTCAGGACGGTAGCAGGCGGTATAAACTTCCTTTTTGCGGGCATCAAAAACAGGGAAGACCGGCACGGATGCGAAGCTGAATTGGCTCGCCAGACCATCAAGGGAAGATATGCCGATAAGCGGGATGGAAGTTGCCATGGCAAGTCCTTTGACCGTGCTGAGGCCGATCCGCAGACCGGTGAAACTTCCCGGTCCGAGGCTGACGGCTATGGCGTCGATCTCATCCCAGCCCACCCGGCATTCCTCCATGACCCGTTCAATGGAGGAGAGAAGTCTTTTGGAATGGGTCAGCCGGGAAAAGAGGCTCTGTTCGGCAAGGCAGTTGCTCCCGCTCACCAGCGCCACACTGCCGCACATGCCTGAGTTCTCAATTGCCAGGATGAGTGGTGGTAGATGTGTCAAATCTTTTGCTTGAGGGGCCATGATTTATCAGCCCTTGGTGAAGATGCGGACAATATCATTGTAAAAGACAAAGATCATCAGGCTGCCGAGCAGCAGCAGGCCGACCTGTTGCAATTTCTCCAGGGTCTGCTGCTCCAGGGGTTTACGCCTGATTGCCTCGAGGGTATAGAGAACCAGATGCCCGCCGTCGAGGATCGGGATGGGGAAGAGGTTCAGGATGCCGAGATTGACACTGAGGAGCCCGATGAAATAGGCCAGATTGATCCAGCCCGCCTCCATCTGCTGACCGGCCATCTGGGCAATGAGAATCGGGCCGCCAAGCTCGGAGGCAGGCACCACCCGCTGGATGATTTTGACGATTCCCACCACGGTGAGATAGATAAAGTTCCAGGTCTGAGTCAATCCGGCAACAAAGGCATCGGTAAGGGATGCCTTTTCATAGATCACTTCACTGCTGCGTGAGATGCCGAGCATGAACCGTTCTTCCACTGCCTCGCCGAAGAGGTTTTTCACCTCCTGTTTTTCCGGCGTTCCCATCATGACAAGTTCTTCACCTTCCCGGATGATGGCGAGCGTCAGTTCTTTCCCGGCGGAGTCTCGGACCAGGCGGGACACGTCGTTCCAGTCATTTGTTTTCTCGCCATTGATGCTGAGAATAATATCCCCTGCCTTGAGGCCGGCCGTTTCAGCCGGAGAATGCTGGGTAATGGCGCCGATTTCCGTGCCTGATTTGGGAACAGGAAGCCCGGCAACGGCGAAGATGGAAAAAAAGACGACCACCGCAAAAAGCAGATTAAAGGCCGGGCCGGCCAGGACGATGAGAAATCGTTTCCAGATGGATTTGTGGGCAAATGAATAAGGCTGTTCCTCGTCCTGAACCTGATCCTCCCTGTTTTCACCGGTCATTTTCACATAACCGCCGAGGGGAAAGGCGCTGATCAGGTATTCGGTGTCGCCGTATTGTTTACCGTAAACCTTGGGGCCGAAACCAAGTGAGAACTTCAATACCCGCACTCCGAAAAGTTTGGCAAAAAGAAAATGTCCCAATTCGTGGACAAAAATAAGCAATCCGAGAACAATAATAAAGGATAAGACAGAGTTCATGATTTCATGGCCAACCCCGGAGGCAGATCAGGGCACTCGATCTGCCGGCCGGTTTTTTGTTTGAATTTGATGGAGAGCGCTTCCACAATGGACTCTGCCTGCATTCTGGCGGACAGATCGGCATCAAGCACTGTTTCTATGTCTTTGATGTCTTTCCGGTCCAAACGGTTCAAAGTTTCTGCTACAACGAGAGAAATTTCCGGAAAGCGGATTTTCTTGGCAAGGAACGATGCCACCGCCACTTCGTTGGCGGCATTCAGGATGGCCGGTTTTGTGCCTCCGAGTTTGCAGGCATGATAGGCAAGTTTTAGAGCCGGGAATGTATTGAAATCGGGCGGGAAAAAATTAAGGTCCATGCACTTGGTGAGATTGAGGCGGGACAGACCTGTTTTTAACCGTTCCGGCCAGGAAAGAGCATAGGTTATCGGAATCCGCATATCGGGAATGCCCATCTGGGCGATAACCGAACCGTCGATGTATTCAACCAGGGAGTGGACAATGCTCTGGGGATGAACCAGAACCTCAATGTTCTCCACCTCGATATCAAAAAGCCAGCGGGCTTCGATCACTTCCAGTCCCTTGTTCATCAGGGTGGCTGAGTCGATTGATATTTTATTGCCCATGTCCCAGTTGGGATGATTCAACGCCTCTTCCGGGGTGACGTCCCACAGGTCTCGTTCGTTCTTCTGTCGGAAAGGGCCGCCGGAGGCGGTAAGGATGATTTTATGCACATCTTCCCTGCGTCCGGCGGTAAGTGCCTGGAAAATTGCGTTGTGCTCACTGTCGATGGGCAGCAGGGTCACCTTGTGACGCCTGGCTTCTTCCATCACCAGGCCGCCTGCCATGACAAGGGTTTCCTTGTTGGCCAGGGCGATATTCTTTCCGGCCCGGATTGCCGCAAGAGTCGGCATAAGCCCGGCTGCGCCGACAATGGCGGAAACCACTGTGTCGGCATTGGAAATAGTGGCAACCCGTTCATTTCCCTCCCGGCCGAAGAATATTTTTTCACTCCACCCGGAGGGAAGGATGGAAGCTAGTTCGCGGGCGTACTGGAGATTTTCCACGGAAACAACAGAGGGGTTGAAAGCTTCTATCTGATCGCGCAGCAGCTTGATATTCCGTCCTGCGGCAAGGGAAACAATACGGAAGCGGCCGGGGAACTGGCGCACCACGTTTAAGACGTTTCGGCCGATGGAGCCTGTGGAGCCTAGGAGAGCGATGTTTTTTTGCATGGCTGCTTATCCGAAAAAATTGTAGGTGACCAGATAATAAAGAACCGGCGCGGTCAGCAGCAGAGAATCCGCTCGGTCCAGTATCCCGCCGTGGCCAGGCAGTATGGAGCCGGAATCCTTCACTCCCATGCTTCGTTTCAGAAGAGATTCAACCAGATCCCCCAGGACACCGATGGCGGTCAACACCATGGCTGCGGAGATGAAGCGGAAAATATCCACCCTGTCAAAAAGAACCAGGGCGACGAGAAAAGAAAAAATGGTTCCGCAAAACATGCCGCCGATAAATCCCTCAACTGTTTTTCCCGGACTGATGGATGGACAGAGCTTGTGTTTTCCCAGGGATTTTCCGGTGAAATAAGCGCCTGTGTCCGAGGCTGCAGTGATGGTTGTCAGATAAAGCAG
Source organism: Pseudomonadota bacterium (assembly GCA_043809085.1). Taxonomy (GTDB): domain Bacteria; phylum Desulfobacterota; class Desulfobulbia; order Desulfobulbales; family SURF-16; genus DB1. The sequence goes on from JAZDEG010000038.1 coordinate 11,045, forward strand.
CCACTTTGCCCCGTCAGGGGTGGCCATGAGGAGAATAATCAGGGCGGGAAACAGCCCGACATATGTGGCGCCGAAAACGGACTTCAGAAGAAAATCAAAAGGGGAGGACAGTCGCGACGCCATAAAAACGGTGAGACAGGCCAGTAAAAGCAGGGAACCGGTATAGGCGGCAAAAACAATCTCCGCATTTTGAAACCATCCGGCCAGGACGGGCGGGAACACAAGAAGCAGGAGGAGAGGGCGAAGAGAATATTCTTCGTTTCGCAGGCAGATGGTGTAAAATTCATAGGCGGCGATGAGGCAGATAACGGTAATCGTCAGCCAGAAAAGAGGGAATGACCGGCTGTAGAGCAGGGCAAGCCAACCGGAAGCGGCAAGCAACCCTGTGATGATTCGTTTCATAGCAGTGTCGAGTTGTCGGAGAAATTGTGATGAGCACCGGGGGTAGCCTTCAAACGCCACACACCAGCCGGATTAACCTTTGATTTCTAATATCGATCTATTCGGTGCTTTTCAATTTTTTACCTGGTCCCCTGTTTTGCCGAAGCGTCTCTGGCGCTGCTGAAAAACGGCAATGGCTGCGGTAAAATGATCTTTTGAAAAGTCCGGCCACTGGGTCTCTGTAAAATAAAGCTCTGCATAGGACGACTGCCAGAGAAGAAAATTGCTCAATCGGAATTCACCGCCGGTACGTATGACAAGGTCTGGGTCCGGCAATCCGGCGGAATAGAGATGAGCGGCCAAATGTTCTTCCATGAGATCGTCGGGATTCATCGTGCCGTCAACGCAGAGACGGGCCATTTCTCTTGCCGCTCTGATAATTTCTTCCCTGCCTCCGTAGCTCAAGGCAAGATTCAGAATGAGTCCGGTGTTGCCGGCCGTTTTGGCAATTGATTGGTCGAGAGTCTGCTGCACCTCGCTGGGCAGGCTCTCCTTGTTTCCTATGCAGCGCAGGGAAACATCATTCTGCAGCATGGAGGAGAGCTCACTTTCCAGGTAGGATTTCAGAAGGGCCATGAGGCCGGTGACTTCTTGTGGCGGCCTTTTCCAGTTTTCCGAGGAAAAGGCATAAAGGGTAAGGACCCGGATACCCAGTTCCCTGGCGGCCTTGACGATTTCCTGGACGGTTCGAACGCCGGCTTTATGGCCGATCAGGCGCATGAGACCACGGCTCTGTGCCCAGCGACCGTTGCCGTCCATAATGATTGCGATATGGACGGGAAGATTGTCTTTGTCCAGTTCCAAGACGTTTGACACTGGCAGGCTGTTAAACCTCCATGACCTCTTTTTCTTTTTCTACCAGAATCTCGTCGATTTTCTTGATAAAGGTGTCTGTTTCCTTTTGCGCTTCATCCTGATATTTGAAAAGATCGTCTTCGGAAATGTCTTTGTCCTTCTTCTGCTTCTTGAGGACATCAAGGGCATCTCTGCGGCAGTTCCGGATAGCGACGCGATACTCTTCACCTATCTTCTTCGCCTGCTTAACCATTTCCTTGCGTCGCTCTTCAGTAAGCTGCGGAATGGAGATCCGGATCAGCTTGCCGTCATTGGCCGGGGTGAGGCCGATATTGGCGGCAAGGATCGCTTTCTCGATTGCGCCAAGCACTTGTGGATCCCATGGCTGGATCACGATCATTCTGCTTTCCGGAATGGTCATGGTGGCAACCTGGTTGAGGGGAAGTTTTGATCCATAGGAGTCAACCCTGATACCTTCCACCAGTGAAAGCGAGGCGCGTCCGGTCCGCACGGTGCTCAGTTCACGGCGATAGGCGTCCAGGCTTTTTTCCATTTTGTCATTCATTTCCAACAGGACTTCACTCATTGTCAACTCCAGTGATTAAAGTTCCGATTTTTTTCCCGCAGATGGCTTTTTTTATGTTGCCGGGAACATTCATGTCAAGTACGAGAATGGTTTTGTTGTTGTCCATGGCCAGGGAAATCGCTGCCGAATCCATCACTTTAAGACGCCGTTTGAGGACTTCACCGTAGTTCAAGACATCAAATTTCACAGCGTCTGAGTGCTTTAGCGGGTCTTTGTCATAAACACCGGCAACGCGTGTGGCCTTGCATATGACGTCGGCGTTAATTTCCAGCCCGCGCAGCACCGCCGCTGTATCGGTGGTGAAATAGGGATTGCCGGTGCCGGCGGCAAAAATCACGACATTCCCCGACTCCAGGTGCTGGAGGGAGCGGCGTCTGGAGTATGGTTCACAGACGGTTTCCATGGGAATGGCGGACAAAACCTTGGACCGCACTCCTGCTTTTTCAAGAGAGTCGGCGATAGCAAGCGCATTCATCACGGTGGCCAACATCCCCATATTGTCTGCGGCAGCCCGGTCCATACCCGCGGAAGCACCGGCAACACCCCGAAAGATGTTGCCGGCTCCGATAACAATGGCGATTTCGACACCGAGGGCGCGAAGCCCCTTGATTTCATCGGCTACATAGTCAAGAATATCGTTGCTGATGCCGAAAGCGGCGTCGCCCATGAGGGCTTCACCGCTTAACTTCAGCAGGACACGTCTGTATTTGTATGTTTCCACGGCTGGAAAGGCCCCTTAGACTGATGTGCCCACCTGAAAACGGGCAAATCGTTTGATGGCGATGTTTTCACCAAGTGATGCGACAATTTCGTTCAGCAGATCCTGAATAGTCAGGTCGGGATTTTTGACATATTGCTGCTCAAGCAGGCAGATTTCCGCATAGAATTTATCAATCTTGCCGGCGACGATCTTCTCGACGATATTGGCAGGTTTGCCGGAATCAAGAGCCTGATTGACGTATATCTCTTTTTCCCTGGCAAGCAGCGATTCGGGGACATCTTCCCTTTTAATCGCAACAGGATTGGCTGCAGCAATGTGCATGGCCAGGTTTTTGGCAAATTCGATAAAGGAATCGGTTTTGGCGACAAAGTCGGTTTCGCAACCAACTTCAATCATGACGCCGAGTTTGGCGCCGGCATGGATATATGTTTCAACGACGCCTTCACTGGTGGCGCGCTCCGCTCTTTTGGCGGCAACCATCAGGCCTTTCTGGCGAAGAAGGTCGACTGATTTTTCCATGTCTCCCTGGGTTTCCACCAGGGCTTTTTTGCAGTCCATCATACCCGCGTTGGTTTTATCGCGGAGTTCTTTTACCATTTGACTGGTTATATTCATTGTCTTGTGTCCTTACTCTTGGTGGAAAAAATACTTTGTAATCGTAATAATATGTTTTGCCGCGCTTATTCAGCCGCAGCCTCTTCCTCAATCACGGCGCTTGCCCGGGATGCTGCCGCCATGGCCTCGGCGATGGCGTCGTCAGGTTCGACTTCTTCACCGCGTTTTGCCTTGCCGGCAAGAATCGCGTCAGCAATTTTTGAGGTAATCAGTTTGATGGAGCGGATAGCGTCATCGTTGCCCGGGATAAGATAATCAAGTCCATCGGGGTCACAGTTGGTGTCGGCAATGGCGATTACCGGAATACCGAGACGGTTTGCCTCGTCAATGGCAATATCTTCCCTTTTCGGATCGACAACAAAGATCGCCGTGGGAAGTCCCTTCATGTTTTTGATGCCGCCAAGGTTGCGCTCAAGTTTGATCAGCTCTTTTTCCATTCCCAGCGCCTCTTTTTTCTTGTAGCGGCTGATGCTGCCGTCTTCGATCATGGACTGGATCGATTTGAGGCGGTCGATGGATTTTTTGATGGTCTGGAAATTGGTCAGCATACCGCCGAGCCAGCGGTGGTTGATATAGTACATGCCTGCACGGAGCGCCTCTTCCTTGACGATGTCCTGGGCCTGACGTTTGGTGCCGACAAAAAGAACGGAACCGCCCCGGGCAACGTTACCCATGACATATTCATAGGCCTTGTTGAACAACGGAAGGGTTTTGTCCAGGTTGATGATATAGATTTTGTTGCGGGCGCCGAAGATATAGGGTTTCATTTTCGGATTCCAGCGGCGGGTCTGGTGGCCGAAGTGAAGACCGGCAACCAGCATTTCTTTCATTGTAATGTAAGCCATGATAAATCTCCTGTTTTTTGGTTGTTCGTCCATCCCATTTCCCCAACCCGTGAAGTCGGGCACCAGAGGGGTTTCTCAGGGATGTGTGATGTGAAAATCCAATCCTTTTACCACTCCATGACTCTTTTTGCAAGGGCTTGACTCCTTGTCGGATAAAAAACTTGACAGTCCCGTGGAAAATAAGCAAAATTACCGATTCACTTACCCGAAGTTCGAGCACGAGCTTTTTTCTCCCATTCCGGCGCTGTTGCCGGCGAAAATGACATTTGATGAAAATTTCCCTTAAAGATCTGCGTCCTGAAAAGATTCTGGTTCGTTCCACCAACTGGATCGGTGATGCCATCATGACAACACCGGCGGTGCGGACCATCAGGGAGAATTTTCCCGAAGCCGAGATCACCATGCTCGCCCAGCCCTGGATGGCTGATGTGTTTTCCGCCAGCCCCCATGTTGATCACATTTTTTTTTATGAAAAAAAAGGGCAACACAAGGGACTTGGCGGCATGCTCCGTCTGATCCGTGAATTGCGTGAAAAACGTTTTGACGTGGCGATTCTCCTACAGAATGCCTTTGAGGCCGCTTTGATAACGGCAATGGCCGGTATTCCGGTGCGGGCCGGATACCAGCGGGACGGACGCTCTCTGCTCCTGACCCATAGGGTTGCGATTCGTCCTGAGGTGCGCAAAAAGCATCAGGTGTATTATTATCAGGCACTGCTGGAAGATCTTGGTCTTGTTTCCGGCAGCAACGAGCTTTTTTTGCGCCTTAAGGAAAAGGATCTGCTTTTTGCCGAAAAGATGAAAAAGGATATCGGTGCGGAGCTTGTCATCGGAATCAATCCCGGAGCGGCTTACGGGCCTGCCAAGTGCTGGCCGGCGGAGCGGTACGGCCAACTGGCTGCTTTGCTCAACAAGGAATACGGGGCGAAATTTTTCGTTTTCGGCACCGGGGCGGACAAAGCGACGATTGACACCATCTGTGGATACGGACCGGAATTTATCAGCGGTCTTGCCGGGCGAACCACCCTGGGGCAGGCCATGGCGCTGATTGGTCTTTGTGACGCCTTTGTCACCAATGATTCCGGGTTGATGCACGTGGGTGCCGCTACCCGGACCCCACTGGTGGCCATTTTCGGTTCAACCGACGCCGTGGCCACCGGGCCTTTTTCGGACCGGGCGATTGTCGTCCAGAAGGCGCTTGAATGCAGCCCGTGCCTGAAGAAAACCTGCAGTTCCGACTTTCGCTGCATGCTGGATATCAGTGTGGATGATGTGGCAATGGAAATGCGAAAATTAGTGGAGAAATAATGAAACCCGCGGTTTTTCTCGATCGTGACGGCACCATCAATGAACAGATGGGCTATATTAACCACATCAGCCGGTTTCATCTTATTCCCGGCGCGGCTGAGGCCATCAGCCGCTTGAACGGGGAGGGGATTCCGGTGGTGGTTGTCACCAACCAGTCCGGACTTGCCCGTGGCTATTTTCCGGAAAGTTTGCTCGATGCGGTGCACCGGAAAATGGAGCAGGAACTGGCGGCAGAAAATGCGCATGTTGATGGAATATATATCTGCCCGCACCATCCCGAGGCCAAGGAGGAAAAGTTCCGGCTTGCCTGCGATTGCCGCAAGCCCCGAAATGGTCTTTTTCTGCGGGCTGCCATTGATCTGGATATTGACCTTGCCCGTTCCTATGTGGTGGGCGACCGCTGGTCCGACCTCAAGGCCGCCGCCCGTTGCGGAGCCAAGGGAATCCTGGTGCTCACCGGATATGGCCGGGGCGACCTTGACTATATCGGGCCGCAGCAGGAGATCCAACCACATTTCGTCGCAGAAGACCTGCAGGAGGCGGTTTCCTGGATTTTGTCCGATCTGCAGGGGATTGCGCGTTAATTTTTATCTTCTGCTTTCTCGTCTCTTTAATATTGATTCAACTCCGTCAACATGTTATGTTAGTCCCGGCGAACCCTGAAATCATCCAGTAACAAAATGGTATAACTGTTTGATCTGCATTGTTTTCATTTAATGGGTTTTTTATTGGACGAAAATGATAATTTTTTTTAAATGAAAATGGTAAGATGAATATATTGTGTAACGGGTTTCTTTATCCGGAAAGATATCTTCCGCCTGACAGTGACGACGGCTCTTGTCTTTATCCATCTGAAATCCGGTGTCCGGCTTTATTGATGACGCCATCAGTTTTCAGGGTGAGAAAGTGACAAATTCCATTGCTGGAAAAATAACATCTTTTTTCACTCGGATCTTAGAGGGATATTTGTCTGATACGGTTATGAAGGATAGTAACCGTGACGTGTACCTGAAAATTGTCATGACCATCGCCGTCAGCCTTATCGGCAGCATTACCCTTTTCTTTTTCGCTCTTGTTGCCTTTTTTCAGGATCATCTCCAGCTTGGCCTAATCGTTTTGGCTGTCTGCCTGTTTCTCACCTTTAATCTGGTTTTGTTTTGCAGAACGGGGCACTACTTGCGTGCAAGTTATCTTGGTATTGCCAGTATCGGAGCCCTTTTTTTCTATCTTTTTGTGACTGGCGGCGCCAGCAACACGGGGTATCTCTGGATCTATACCTTTCCGTTGGTTGTTTTTTTTCTCCTCGGATCACGGCAGGGAACCATAGCGACAATTCTGCTGTTCCTGCCTGTCGTGATTTTTCTTTTTTTTGATCACAAAATAGCATTCCTGACATCCTACCCTTTTGATTTGAAACTTCGTTTCATCCCATCTTTTCTGGTGGTTTTTGCTTTTGCCTATATTTATGAATATTTACGGGAAAAAACGCATGGTGAGCTTGAAAGCAGTAATGAGAAATTAGAGAAAAAAATACTTGATCGCACTGCCGATTTGAAAACCGCCTTTGATCTGGCTTCCTGTGAGGTGGATATTCGAAAACGCGTCGAGAAGAGACTGGAGAAGGCGCACAAAGGCCTGCAGACCATTCTTGAAAGCATGGATGCCGTTGTTTACGCGGCTGATATCAAGACATATGAAATATTATTCATGAACCAGTATGCCCGGACAATATTTGGCGACGGTGTCGGGCGGAAATGCTGGCAGATTTTCCAGAAAGACCGGCAGGGGCCCTGCTCTTTCTGTTCCAACAAGGAGTTGATTGATGAGAAAGGTCACCCCAGAAGTTATTCCTGGGAAATGCAAAATACGATGAACGGTCGCTGGTATGACATGCGGGACTGCGCCGTGGGCTGGAATCATGGGGAAATAGCGCGTATTCAGATTGCAACGGATATAACCCCGCGCAAAATTGCCGAAGAAAAAGTCCTGAAGGCAAAAAAAGAGTGGGAGACCACATTCGATGCCCTTATTGAACCGGTTTTCATCCTTGATACGGACTTTACCATCGTGCGGGCCAATATGGCAATGTCTCAAAGGCTCGGCCTGACCGTAAGCGAGGTTATCGGCAGAAAATGTTATGAATTGATGCATGGCGGCAATGCACCTCATGGGGAATGTCCTTATCTGAAGATGCTACAGGACGGGTGCTCCCATTCAGCCGAGATTTTAGAGGGAAAACTCGGCGGCGATTTTTTCGTCTCTGTTTCTCCCATTGTGGATGATCGTGGGGTTCTGCAGGGCGGGGTCCATGTGGCAATCGATATTACCGAGCGCAAGAAAGCCGAGGCGGAAAAAAGCCGATTGATAGGGGAACTGCAGCAGGCATTGTCGCGGATCAGGAAACTCGAGGGAATCATTCCCATCTGTTCCTTTTGTAAGAAAATCCGGGATGACAAGGGATATTGGAACCAGCTTGAAAAATACATCAGCGACCATTCTGAAGCCCTTTTCAGCCACAGCATTTGTGAAGAATGCGCGAAAACGAATTATCCGGAATTATTTGATAAAGAGAAAGCTGAATAACGGAAAACCCGATTTTTATTTGCAGCTTGGCTTACAGAAGATCAGCCAAGGCGTCCTGCAACAGGGGATGGGTAAATGTAAATCCTGAGTTGATTGCTTTTTCCGGCATGACCCGCTGTGAGCCGAGAAGCACTTCGCCAAACTCCCCCAGAACAGCTCTCATGACAAATCCGGGAACAGGCACAATGGCAGGCCGGTGCAGCGATGCTGCAAGTTGCGCGGTGAACTCCCGGTTGGTCACAGGGTTCGGCGCCGCACCGTTCACCGGACCATGGATGTTTTCGTCCTTTGCCGCATGAAGCAAGAGGTTGACCAGGTCATCAATATGAATCCATGACATGTACTGTCTGCCGTTGCCAAGTCTGCCGCCAAGACCCAGTTTGAAAGGTGTCAGCATCTGCGGCAGGGCGCCGCCGTCAGTGCCGAGGACAACGGCAAACCGCACTGAAACAACCCTGGTCCCAAAAATTTCCGCCTTTCGTGCCTCTTCTTCCCAGAGCGTGCAGACCTTTGCCAGGAAATCATTTCCGGCAGGCGATGATTCGTCGAGTATTTCGTCGCCCCGGGAACCGTAAAACCCTACGGCGGAGGCGCATATCAGCGTGGACGGAGGATTTTCTGCCTGACCGAGCGCATGGACCAGGTTTTTTGTCCCTTCCACTCGGCTCCTGAGTATCCTGTCTTTTTTCTCAGCATTCCATCTGCCCTTGAATATGGATTCCCCTGCGAGATGGAAAACCGTATCCACTTCGGCGAATACTGCCGGATCGAGGGGATGTCCCATATCCCATTTCCGCGCTTTGGCACTTGTGATGGTCTGTCGTATCCGCTCGGGATTTCGGCCGAGAACAACAGGATTGTCAAGTCGCGAGACAAGATGTTTTCCGATAAAACCGGTTCCTCCGGTAACGAGTGCGCGCATGATTTTTTTCCTCTTTCAGGAGAATGTTGAATAGTTATCTCTCTTTTCATTATACATAACTTTTTCCACAATGTGATGAATCAGTTTTTCCCCCTCTGAGCATGCAATGCTCGATGTAATGTTTTGAAAATAGTTATTACTCGGCATTGACATCTGCAGGTTGGTGATTAAAATTTTAATTAAATAATTAAATATTCCCTCTGAGGCATTTGGAGACCGACATGAATGTTATTGAATATTGCCAGACCGTTGTTGGGGAGCTTGAAAATTGGCGAAGAAGACTTGCTTTGCTGGATCATAAAATCGCAGCCCAGGGCAGCAAGGCCCAGGGCAAAACGCTTGATGATTTTGAAGAGCTGCATTTGATCATAGCGGCGCTTGATGCAAGGGTGCATGCCTTGCGAAATGAGTGCCCGGTTTCAAGGAGAAAGTTGATCAGGAAGGAAACGGTTGGTCCGGTGACAATAAACTGGGATGCGGCCATTAAAGCCAAAACAGATTCCGGCTGCGGAGGGTGAAGTCCAAAGTCGGGATTTATTTTTTTTCAAGGGCTTTTCGGATGATCTGTGCCATGTGGTCGATCAGCAGAGGCTTCATGGCGTATTGACGAATACCCATTCGGGCGGCCTGCTCCGGAGTCAACATGTGACTGAAACCGGTGAGAAGAATAATGGGAATATCAGGTCGTAATGCTGTTATTTTCTGAGCCAGCTCGGTTCCCGTCAGATGCGGCATCATCTGGTCGGTGATGACAAGATCAAAGTTTTCCGGATTTTTCCGGAAAAGGCGCAAAGCTTCGCTGCTGCTTGTGGTCATGGTTACCTGATAGCCCAGTTTTTTCAGAAATATCTCATTAAAAACAGCGACCGCTTCTTCGTCGTCGACAAATAGAACTCTTTCCGTGCCTCCGGGAAAATTGGTCATGGCGGCTGATGTTTCCGCCGACATTTCCGATTCGATGGCGGGGAAGTAAACATCAAAAGTGCATCCCCTGCCAGGGGCGCTTTTCACATCGATCCCGCCATGCAGGCTCTGGACAATACCATGGACCAGAGCCAGACCCATTCCGGTACCTTCGCCGATTTTCTTCGTGGTGAAATAGGGTTCAAATATGCGTTCCAGGGTGGCGGAATCCATCCCTTGGCCAGTGTCCGTCACCCGCAGTCGGACATATTTCCCTTCCTCCATGCCGGGGGAAAATTTTGTTATTTCTTTGGCAACTTCCATTTTCCGGAGTTCAATTTTCAGAGTTCCACCATGATGCTGCATGGCGTGATAGGCGTTGGTGCAGAGGTTCATGACGATCTGGTGAATTTCCGTCGGGTCAGCCATGATGGTGCCGCATTGTGAGTCAATGTTTTCATTTATCGTGATGGGTGATGGAATCGAAGCCCTGAGCAGTTTGACTGCTTCCTTGATGACGAGATGGGCATGCAGGGGCTGCCTTTCATGTTCGGTCTGGCGACTGAATGCAAGTATCTGTTTTACCAGATCCCTTGCGCGTTTGCCCGCCAACAGAATCTGTTCAAGGCATTCCTGGGCGTTGCTGTTATCATGAAGTTCGTATTTGAGCAGGTCGCCAAAGCCGAGAATGGCGGTCAGGATGTTGTTGAAATCATGGGCGATACCGCCGGCCAAGGTGCCGATGGCCTCCATTTTCTGCATCTGCCGCACCTGTTTCTGCAGTTCTTCCTTTTCTCTTCCCGCGATTTTCCGGTCAATGTCGATGGCAATTTTATCAGCTACCGATTCAAATGTTTTCAAAACAAAGTCGGATAGGGGATGTCTGGAAAAAAGAGCCATCACACCTATGAGCCTGTCGCCGATGGTCAGGGGATATCCGGCAAAGGAAACTATTTTTTCCCGTTTGGCCCAATCCTGATCTGCGATTTGTGGATTGCCGATGACCTGATTGGTCAGGTGCGGTTTTTTTCGGCCGCCAATCTGCGCTATTTTGTAGCCGCTGTCCATGGCAATCCGTCCATGGGGATCGTCAAGGTCAAGATGGGTAGACATACCCGCACTTCCATGCAGAACCAGCATGTTGCCGGGTGGTTGGAGTATCCAGATGCGGGCAACTGCGGCATGGAGGCGGGAGAAAATTGCTTCACAGCACATCTGCACCATATCATGCAGGTTCCCGGCCGTGGAAACCGCCTGGCCGATATCAGCCCCCAAGGCCCACATGATGGCCTGATTGGCCTGGTTCCGTTCATTTTCTTTGCGCAAGGTAATATCGCGGTCAATGCCGCGGTAGCCCTGAAATTCGTCACCGTCATCAAATATCGGCACCCCGTTGGTTTCAAGTATTATTTGCCTGCCGTCTTTGTGGAGGTAGGTGCTTTCAAAGCCGATGAAGGGTTGCCGAGCTTCAACAATCGTGCTGAATTTCGGGGAGACCCGTTCCGCCTCTTCCTTAGGCATCAGATCAAAGGTTCTTTTATCCAGCACTTCTCCCGGATCATAACCCAGCAGCTCTTTTACCTTGGAGCTGGAATAGGTGAATCTGCCGTCGGAATCTATTTCCCATATCCAGTCACTGGTGTTTTCGACGAGTTGCCGGTAGCGTTCCTGACTTTCGATAAGTTTTAATTCTGCGGTTTTACGGGCGGATATATCTTTCAGACTTAAGATGGTTCCTATTTTTTCACCACTCTGACCGACAAGGGGAGAGGATCTGATGAGGGCGAAAAATGAATTCCCTGATTTCCCGGCAATACGGACCTCCGTGCTTGCCGGGGAGCAGAGAAGTTTTCTGGCGAGAGAAACGTAATCGCACTTCCCCTTATCCGCCGGCGGACAGAGAATGATCTCGGAAATATTTCTGCCGAGGGCTTCTTTTTCCTCATACCCGAGGAGAGTCACGGCTCCGCCGTTCCAGGTGAGGACCGCGCCTTTGAGATCGGTGGTGATAACGGCTTCCTGGAGCTGGTCGATGATCTGGGCCTGTTTCTTCAGCTCCTCCACCGGTGACAAATCCCGGACGCCCATGAGAACACTGACGGGCTCTCCCCGTTCATTTCTGATGATCTTTATCATCGTCTGAATGGGCCGTCTCATGGGGTTGTCGGGATGGTCGGCATCCATGAAGAGCTGGGCGTCTTTTCTTTCCTTGCGTGCCCGGCAGACGGGGCAGGGTTCAGGTTCTCCATGAGGATGCATGAGGGTGCGGATGTCTTTGCCGATGGTCATCTCCGGTGTGAAACCTGTCATTTTGTAAAAGGTTCTGTTGGCCTGGATAACCTTGTCGTCAAGGCCGATGAGATAGACGGCGTCTTCAATGAAATCCATGGCGTTGGCCCATTCGGCCGCCCTTTTTTCCAGCTCAGATTCGGTTTTCTTGCGCTCCTCGTGACTTCTCCTGGTGGCGATGCCGTAGCTGATATCAGATGCAAGGCCCAGCAGGAGACCCATTTCCTTGTCATCAAAGGCATCCCGTTCAACAGCATAGAGGTTTAAAGTGCCGACGACACTTTCATTGACAAACAGAGGGAAAGAGGCCGAAGACGCGTACCCCCTTTTTGTCGCCTCATCGCGCCAGGGGGCAAAAAGAGGATCTGTCAGGATGTTTCTGCAGATGAAGGGTTTCCCCGTGCGGATGGCCGTCCCGGTCGGCCCTTTTCCCCGTTCGGTGTTGGACCAGGTGATTTTTGCGCTATCAAGATAGTTGTCGTGAAATCCCCAGTAGGCCACCGGGCATACGGTTTTTTGTGCATCATCAAGAGCAAAGCCGATCCAAGCCATGTGGTAGCCGCCGAGGTCGACAATAACCCGGCAGAGCTGGTGGAGAAGCTCCAGTTCGTTGAATGGTCTGGAGAGGATTTTGTTGCTTTCATTCAATGTGTTGAGAGCCCGGTTGACCCGTTGCAATTGTTTTTTTGCTTTTTCCTGGTGAGAGATGTTTCTGGCGGTATATGCTGTTCTGATCATCTCCCCATGATCGTTAAAAACCGGCGCTGCGGTCACCATATAGACACCACCGAGCATTTCCATCTGCATTGTATTGGATTCGGGGACAAGGGATTGTTGCAGCCGGCTGTGTGGACAATCGAAAGGGGGCAGGCTTTTGCCGTGAAATATTTCGTAACAGTAGCGGCCGATCAGCTGATTTTCCGAAAGGCCGGTTGCCTTTAAAACGGCAATGTTGGCGCCGACAATTTTTTTGTCAAGATCGAGGATCATGACAATATCTTCCACCGCATTGATAGCGGAAAACCAATCCTCGCAGGAGGGAATTATTCGTGGTTCAGAGGGGGGCATACGTTACTCCAGCAAATCGCTTATGGCGATGATAAGGCGGCCGACAGGTCAAAAAAATCGGCAATATGAAAAATATTCTAGCAGAAAAGAAGGAAAAGTGAGAAGAGGATATGCAAAAAAAGGTCAGGTTTTTGGCCGATGCTGCTTACTTGAATTCAAAAACCGTTTCGTTTTTCTTGAGGAAATTATGTTCGCTGCGGGCAACTTCCTCAAGATAGGAAGGATCATTCTTGATTTTGTCCAGAGTTTCCTGGAGAAGGCGGTTCTCTTCCCTGAGTCTGGAGTTTTCCGCCTGAACGCTCTCCATCTGATTTTTTACGGAACGATATGCGAGCATGCCGTTAGGGGAAAAAGTCAGCCAGGCGGCTACCATGCATAATGCGAAAATACAGAAGAGGACCAGCGTCTTGATTTCTTTTGTGTTGAGTAGTTTGAAGTTTTTTGCTTGGCGCATATATTCAGGGTAGAGTTAATGGAATAATGACAAATCGTAAACCAAAGCGGTGAAAAGGAAAAGACAATTTTGAGCGAAAGACCGAGGATATATATTGTCAGCGCCTGTCTCGTTGGCTTGCGGACACGCTACGACGCCGTATTGAAGCCGTGCGATGCCTGCTGTTCTTTTATAAGGGATGCAATCTGGATTCCTGTCTGCCCCGAGCAGATGGGCGGTTTACCCACGCCCAGGGTGGCTGCTGATATTGTCGGAGGTGACGGGTATGATGTTTTGTCCGGCCGGGCTCGGGTCGTAACCGGAAATGGACTGGATGTCACGGAGCAATTCCTGCGGGGTGCCCGGCAGGTGCTGGAAATTGCCAGAGGGCAGCAGGTTGACGGAATACTGCTCAAATCAAGAAGTCCCTCCTGCGGTATGACTCCGCGATTCGGTGTTACCGCAGCCCTGCTGCAGCAGCATGATTTTGCCCTGAAGGAATTTTGACAACGGCTAAATCCCGGGAAAAGATGCCCCATCGGGGAACATGGTTCTCTTCTTCTGTCTCTTTGCTATTTCTGATACCAGGAACCATCCGGTTTCTGCAACCAGGTTCCTCCTGCGGCCTGTCCGGCGATCTGCAGGGCGCGGCGTGAACCAACCAGCCCAGGGTCAACCCCCTGCTGTTTGGCAATGGCTTCATAGACCTGGCGACGATCGCTGTTTTCGTCATTGACCAGTGCTGCCTGTTTTTTGTTACTACTGCGGAATTCAAGAAAACCGGCGTTGTTTTCTCCAATCACCCCGCCGACCTTCAAGCTGTTAAGAACAGGCAACCGTTCTTTCATCCGATTTTTAATGTCATTGCCTGCCCCCAGGCAGGAAGAGGAAAAAGAAAAAGACACAGCAAGGAGAAGAAGAAGAATAAAACGAATATTGGTTTGGGTCTTCATGTTTATATCCTTTTGTTATTGCTGAACATTGTCAATGTCATCGAAAAAGTTATCCAGGGCCTTGTCGACTTTGATGTTGATATCAATGGTGATGTGAATAGGTTTTATTTCCACCGGTGCAACCTGGACTTCATGGCGTGAATCAATTTCATGCTTCGTGCAGGCGCACATGAGAAGCAGAGGCAGGAAAAACAGTATCATTTTGGGTCGCATCCGGTTTACTCCTCGCGCAAAGGGCAATTTTCAAGGCATCCTTTAGTCGGTCTTCTGGCGGAAAAATTCCTTAATTGATTTATCATAACCGAGAAATGTGTTCAAAGGGAAACGAAAATTGACGTCCAGGACAATTGGGTGGGAGATTCCAGCGGTCCGGCCGTCTTTTCCCGCAAGCCGCCTGAAACCGCCGGTCCTGCTGTCGTAGGAGAAAGGCACCGGAGAGGCGGGTTTTCCGTCAAGGTTTAATTGCATCACCAGGGTTTCGTTTTCGCTGAAAAGATGCAGTTTGGCCCAGTTGTAGGAAAAGTTCCTCAATGCTTCCTGGGCAAAGTCGAGTTGCCCGAACTGGGGGTTGGTTAAAGGGATGGCCTGGGTAAGGAAATCACCGCCGCCGATACGGATGACACCCCCCTCTCCCGGAGTGGAGTATAGAAAACTCTGTTCAAAGGTAATTGTTTTGTCCGTGAAAAAAATGGGGATCCTGCCGTTTACCGTGCCCTCTCCCTCGACATTTTTGATGCCGGCCTGGGCAAGTATGGCGGCGAGTTTCAGCTTGCTGCAGTAAAAGACCATTTCCGGCTGCAGGTGCTGCTCTGAAAAACGCATGGCGTAGGTTGAGATCGTTCCGTCGGCCCAGTTGAAGGTCGCCTTTTCCAGAAAAAACGATTCAGGTGATTCAATGCCAAAGTTGAGCATTCCTCCGTCAACTTGCAGATCAGCTAAATTTGCCCTGCTGAAGCTGAGTTTCTGATTCGGCGCACTTCGAAGAAGGGGCAGGTTGGGAAAGTTGATTTCTGTTTCAATGCCCGTGATTGCTGTTTTCTGTTTTGCAAGTTCGACAGCCCCGTCTTTGACGGCTATTTGTCCTTTTCCCGTTAGTTCGTTGTTTTCAAAAGTCACATTTGCACTTCCGCCAAGCTGTCCGCTTACGACTATCCCTTCTGCGGCCGGAAACAGGTTTTTAGGAGAAAAGTTTTTCAGTCGGGTAAGGGGCAAATCGACTGTGAGCGCGATTTTTGCAGCCTCATTGGCAAAGTCGGCGGACAATTTTGTTGTTGCCTTTAAACCTTTGAGAAAATCCGCCTGAAAGCCGCCGGTCATGGTGACGTTTTTTTCCTGTTGCCCGATTTGACCATTGAAACGGCCAATGGTTTTGTCCTGCCAGAGGATGGCGTCACATGCAACTTTTCCTTTTTTTGTCTCGATGGAATAGGGCCAGCTGAAAGGGAAAAAAAGATGACTGTTTCTGATCTGCATATTGTTTGACGGGAGGGTCATTGACGCTCCGTCGATGACAAGGTCCCCCTGGCTGTGGAACTCTTCCTCTGGTTTTTTTGTTGTCTCAATGTTTACGGCAAATTGCGGAATTTTTATCTGGTAGGCATCGTGCTTCACTGAAAGTGACAGGCTGCAGCGTGAAGTAATGTCGATACGTTCAGGCTCCAGGGACCCTTTTACGGAAAAGGATGGTGACGCAATATGAAATTCCGTTCCATCTTTTTGGATGGTAAGCTCATAAGGTGAACCGGTCAGTGCAACCTGCAAGGGTTGCTTTGCCCCAGGTTGCACAGCCTTAAAGTAGAGGGCAAGTGAGGCTTCCTTAGGGGTCAGGCTGAAGTCTCGGTGCTCAATTTGCGGAATGTTGAAGATGGCGCTGCCCTGTAATTCCGCCAGGGAAAAAGGATTCATTCCTGCGGCTCCGGTTCCGTTCAGGTCAAGAGTTATTTTGGCCGGAAGTTGGGCAAGGAAGGGGGCAAAATCGGCAAAAAGGCGTGGATTCAAGTCGTGCGCGGCAAAAGTGAATTGAAGCAGACGGGCGTTCAAGTCGTACTCGCCGGCAAGATGTATCTCCTGTTCGCGGGGAAAAAGTTTCATGACAAAGGAAAGCTTTTTGATCTGTGCCGAAAGATTCCGTAAGTCAATATCCACGGCAAAGGGCAGGCGGAGTATTTGCGTATCTGTCCGGCAGATCAGGGTGGCCTGTTGGATGGATATCTGCTTCACCGGAATAGGGAGCATTTGTTGGGAATCTTTTTCTGCCGCTGCCGGTTTCTGTTGCAGGGCGACAAGGATCAGCTGCAATTCCGCATCATCGACCAGCAGTCTGTTGCCTGAGAATCTGCAACGTATTTCCACTCCGCTCAGGGATATTTTCTCAATCTCCTGTCTGGTGACGAGAGCGCCGAGTGAGTAGTCGACGTCAACGGATGAAACATGCAGAACAGGGGACTCTTGGGAGCCCAGGGAAAATCCGCCATGTATTCCCGTGCGTCCGACAAGGACCGGCCGGGCCTGCAAGGTGCTGATTCCGTGATTCGCGGCAAGCGAAGGCAGGAGGCGGGCGGCAACATACCACGGCACAATGATGGTAAAAGCCGCCCAGAGCAGAAAGGGAACAGCGGCAAGAAGAAAGGCAACCAGAAGCAGGAAACGTTTGGTCGTTGCTGTCATGGTGAAAACACAAATAAGTTATTGTATTGCCTTGCGGCGGAGAAACAAAGAGACGGTATGAACCTATTCTATCGTACTTTCATCAATTTCAGAATGATAATTCCGGTTTCATAGAGAAGATACAGGGGGCCGCCCATGAGCAGCATGTTAACCACGTCCGGAGTCGGGGTGAGGAGAGCGGCAACAATGCTGATGGCCAGCACGGCATAGCGGCGGTTTTTTTCAAAAGTTGAACGGGGGCAGACACCGGTGCGGGCAAAAAAAACCATGAAGATCGGCAGTTCGAAGATAAGCCCGAAGGCAAGGACGAACACCGTGACAAAGGAAACGAATTTGCCAACGGAAATAATTGATTTCAGTTGTTCTGACTCAAAACCCAGGAGAAATTTGACCCCGAAAGGCAAGGTGACAAAATAACAGAACAGGGTGCCGCAGTAAAAAAGGATACAGGTGAAGAAAATAAAGGCTGTCAAAGCTTTGCGGGATAAGCCGAAAGGGCGTACCATGGCTCTCCAGAAACAGGTGGCAATCCATGGCATGAAGAGAAAGAGGGTGGTGAAGAGAGCCAGTTTTACATGGGCGAGAAACGGTTCCGCCACAGTGAAAAAAGCGAGTTTCTGATGAAGATGATCTTGAATGGCGGCAAAAATAGCGGGAGACAGGAAATAAAAACCCAGGGTGCCAAGCCCGATACCGATGGAGAGCGAAAGAATGGTCTTGCGGATTTCCAGGAGAAAACCAAGCAGTTTTCTGCCCGGTGGTTCACTCTGGGTCTCGGCGTGATCACTGCTGGGGAGTGGTTGTGGGTTCAAGTGTTCATTCATTCACCACAGGGCGCTCAGAGGAAAAAGAGTGTTCCTGTGGTTAAACCGAGGTTGTCTGTTTGTTGAAATATTTTTCTGTCAGCCATGCAACTGCGGATTTCAGCAATTCCAGATCCGTCATGGCGGTGCTGTCGGTCCCGCTTGTTTTGCCGAACTCTTCAAGGTTATAGAGCACAGCGAGAAAAAGATCACGCTGCTCGGCTGAGGGACGGAAACCCTGTTTGATTTTTTCATGCTGCAGCAGGGAAATCAATAAATCATTTGCCGAGTAATAGTCAGCCAGCCCCTGGTCGTTGATCCAGAGTTCCAGGGTTATTTCGGACGGCGCGACAAAGCCCTGGCAGTGGGGTTCCTTGATCAGCACGAAAAAAGCATGGTCTCGGCCATTCCCGTCCTGCCAGGCTCCGCGCCCCAGGGGATAGGTGCGGCAGGCGGCGGGACGGCCCGGATAAATCAGGCATCCCCGCTCCGAGACAAAGGGGCAGCTTGCCTTACCGTCATCAATCATGCCGAGATAAACATGAGGAAAAATGTCTCCTTCCTGATGTTCAATGACGGCGTAGCGGTGGAGAAAATCCTTGCCTGAAATCTTTAATTCACGGGCCAGACGCAGAACATCGTAGGGAGAAAGGGCCAGGTCGAGCTGATGGCAGCATTCGGTGAAGCATGGCACTCCCGGATGGCAGGCAAAGGTGAAATTTTCCCCCTCCCGCAGGCGGGATACATGCTCCGGCAGATGCAGGTCCGGCGTTTGGGTCATACCTTATATCCGCTCATCGGTATCTTTGCGCCAGAGATGAAGAATGGGGCTGGCGACAAAAATTGAAGAATAGGTTCCCACCGCAAGTCCGGCAAGCAGGGCAAAAGAAAAATCATGGATGACCGTTCCCCCGAAGAAAAAGAGGGCTACCAGAACCAGGGCAGTTGTAAATGTGGTGACGATGGACCGGCTCATGACCTCATTGACACTGGTATTGATAATGCTGGGAAAATCAAGATTCAGGTTCTGCTTGCGCATGTTTTCCCTGATGCGGTCGAAAATGATAACCGTATCATTCAGCGAATAACCTCCCAGAGTAAGCAGTGCGGTGATGATGAGCAGGGTTATTTCAATGTCAAGCAGCCAGCAGATGCCGATCACCACGACAACGTCATGGAATGTGGCGATGGCCGCCGCTACGCCGAAACGCAGGTCAAAGCGGAGAGCCAGGTAGATGATGACCCCGGCCAAGGATATGAGAACTGCCTGCAGGGCCTTGTCTCGCAGCATTTCGCTCACCGATGACCCGATTTCCGATTGACTTTCCAGGTTGAATTGATAGTCGGAAAGCTTTTCATGCAGCAGGGCGGTGATTTTTTCCGTGTCCTTGCCGACGATTTCTTCGGATTTTTTGATTTTGACGATTAAGCGGTTTTCGCTGGTCACAGGTTGCAGGTCAACACCCGGCAGACTGCTTTCTGAGAAGATTTTGCGCACTTTTTCAAGCTCATACGGTTTTGCCGACTGATACTGAAGAAGAGTTCCGCCGGCAAAATCAATCCCGATGTTGCCCTGGCCTCGAAAGAGCTGGACCGTCGCGAAAAGTCCGGCAAGGACAAGAACAGCGGAAATGGTAAAGGTGATATTGCGAATCTTCATGTAGTCCAGATTGGGACGTTTGATGAATTCACGGAAGGAGAGCTTGTTCAGCATCTTTTTGCTGTACAAGGTGTCATAAACCAGTCTTGTGCAGAAAAGGGTGGTGAAAAGGTTGAACGCGACACCGAGAGTAAGGGTAACTGCAAAACCCTTGATCGGCCCGGTACCGAAAAGGAAAAGAGCCAGTGAAGTGATCAGGGTGGTTACATGGGAGTCGATGATGGTGGAAAGGGCTTTGTCAAAGCCTGCCTCCACTCCGGAGCGCACTGACTTGCCGATGGAAAATTCCTCACGCATGCGTTCAAAGATAAGGACGTTTGAGTCCACCGCCATGCCGATTGCCAGGATGATACCGGCGATGCCGGGCAGTGTGAGCGTTGCCTGCATGGCGGACAGGCCGCCGAGGAGAAAGAGAATGTTCAGGACCAGAGCGCCATTGGCGATGATGCCGGACAATCGGTAATAAATGATCATAAAGACAACGACCAATAGGGTGCCGATCAGGCCGGAGGAAACTCCCTTGCTGATTGAGTCATGGCCGAGAGAGGCGCCGACGGTGAGATTCTGGATGATGGAAACCGGGGCGGGCAGGGCACCTACCCGGAGGATAATGGCAAGGTCCGTTGCCTCTTCATAGGTGAAGCTGCCGGAAATCTGGGCACTGCCGCCCAGGATTTTTTCACGGATTACCGGGGCGGAGCGCACCACCTCATCAAGGACGATGGCCAGTCTGCGGTTGACGTTTTTTTCGGTGATCTGCCCGAAAACCTTGCCGCCGCGTCCTGTCAGGTCAAGACTGACATAAGGCTCATTAAAGTTGCCCCCCACCCTCACCTGGGCGTCTTTCACCATCTCTCCGGTCATCAGCACCTGGTTTTCAATCAGAATAGGGGTTTTGATTTCGCGGCCGGTCTGCTGGTCAATTTCTTTTTCAAAATAGATCTGGGTCTCATTGGGCAGAAAACGTTTAACCGCCTCGTTGAGTTTGGCACGGCTCTCTCCTTCACGCCACTGGCCGGAAGCTACTGCCTGATTGATCAGTCCGGGAAGATCGACGCCGCTGCTGTCCACTACCTTAAATTCCAGCTGGGCCGTCTGTCCGATAAGGGTCAAAGCCCGCTCCGGGTCTTTGACGCCGGGGAGCTGGACAATAATTTCGTCTTTTCCCTGGCGGACAATAACCGGCTCGGCGACACCAAACTGGTCTATGCGGTTACGGATGATCTCAAGTGACTGGTTGACTGCGTTTTTGTTGATGAATTCAACCTGGTCGTCACTTAAACTCAGTGTGATGCGAGGGAAAGAGCCTTCAACCGTCTGAACGTCGATATTGAGGTTGGGGAAATCTTCCTGCACCAGTTTCTGTACCGTGTTGGCCGAATCGGCATTGGGCAGAACGAAGACGACTTTGTCCTTTTCTTTTGAGGCGCTTTGGACAACCGATATTTGCTGGTCCTTCAGGTTGCTTTTCAGGTCCTGGGCGGAGAATTCAAGGGAGTTTTCAATTGCCTTGTCAAGGTCAACCTTGAGGACGAGATGCATTCCGCCCTGCAGATCGAGGCCCAGATTCAGCCCTTGGGGCGACATGTATTTTTTCCACCAGTCCGGCATGTTGCCGTAAAAGGTGGGAAGAAGGGTCAATCCCGAAAAGGCGATCAGAACGAAGAGGAGAAGAAATTTCCATTTCAATGATTTATTCATTCACAGTGCTCCTTTGTCAGCCTGTTGCAATGATTTATTATGGATTTATACGCTGCGAGATTATACTCCAGATGCCACAGAAGTCAATCGGATGAATGTGCAATTGAGGATTTAAGTTTTTGCCATAATCGTTTATGGTGTGTCTTTGAACTGTTGAGCTGATACCAAAAATGGTCGGCATGGAGGAGTGAATAATGACGGAATTCGTTGATTGCACCGAAACTTTCGGTCCCTGCCAACTTCATTATATAGAGGGAGGAATTTCCAGCGGCAAAGATATCGTTCTGCTGCACGGCATGAAATTTCAGGCACAAACCTGGAAAGATCTTGGTACATTGCGTATCCTGGGTGAATCTGCCAGGCATCCGATGGCCCTTGATCTTCCGGGTTTCGGCGATTCACCGTCGTGTGCCGGGAAACCTGCCGAGGTGCTGGTTGATTTCATCAGCCGGAAGAAACTCGAAAAACCTCTCCTTGTCGGCCCTTCCATGGGAGGGAGGGTCGCACTCGAGTTCTGTCTTGATCATCCTGATCAGGTCGGAGGGCTTGTGCTTGTCGGCGCGGTGGGGGTACAGGAAAACAGGGAACGCCTGTCCCTGATCAATGTTCCCTCACTCATAATATGGGGTGGGGAGGATGCAATCTCTCCCCTGGAAAATGGCCGGTTGCTTGCCCGGGAGATCAGCGGCGCCTCTTTTTTTGTCATTGACGGCGCTCCCCATCCCTGTTATCTGCATCAGCCTGAAATATGGCATCGTGAACTGCTGTCCTTTCTGGATAAAACATGGCCCTGACGGACAATCAGGGAAAATAACGGTAGTGCGGAAAACCTACCATTGAATACGGATTAAAGAATGAAGAAAACTCCGAAAAAATATAAGGAACTGTCGAGTCTTGAGCTTGCCCGCAGTATCAGCGTGGCGGCTCTCGATAAAAAAGCCGAGGATCTGATTATCCTCGATGTGCATAAGCTCTCTTCGTTCACCGATTATTTTGTCATCATGAGCGGTCGTTCCACCCGGCATGTTCAGGGTTTGGCTGATGCGATCGAAAGTGAACTGCGCTTGAAAAAATTGAAGGAGGGCACCACCGAAGGGTTGTCGGAAGGTTATTGGGTGCTCCTGGATTACGGTGATGTTGTTGTGCATATTTTTTACCATGACGAACGGGACTTCTACGACCTTGAAGGGTTGTGGCATGATGCTCCCAGAATCAGCGTTGAGGAATAAAGGCAGGGAGATCCTACTATGAAATATATCAGTACCAGGGGAGGAATCTCCCCCATATCTTTCAAGCAGGCGGTGATGATGGGGCTTGCCACGGACGGAGGTCTGCTCCTGCCGCAGTCCATCCCTCAGATAGCGGAAGAGACGGTTGCCGTCTGGCGCGGTCTTTCCTATCCTGATCTTGCCCATGGGGTACTTTCCCTTTTTATTGATGATATGCCGCCGGAGGATCTCAAGGAACTGATCGATCGTTCTTATGCCACTTTTGCCCATCCTGAAATCACTCCTCTGGTGGCAAAAGGTGATGTGCATATCCTTGAATTGTTCCACGGCCCTACGCTTGCTTTCAAGGACGTTGCCCTGCAGTTTCTCGGCAATGTCTTTGAATATCTGCTGGAGGAGAGCGGGGAAAAGATGAATATCCTCGGCGCCACTTCCGGCGATACGGGGAGTGCTGCCATTTACGGAGTACGGGGCAAGGAGCGGATCAATATTTTTATCATCCACCCCCATAAAAGGGTCAGCGCTATTCAGGAATTGCAGATGACCACGGTGATCGACGCCAATGTCTTCAATCTGGCGATCCGCGGCACCTTTGACGACGGCCAGGCCATCGTCAAGACCCTGTTCAGTGACATCCCCTTCAAGGAGAAGTATCATCTGGGCGCGGTAAACTCCATCAACTGGGCCCGCATTCTTGCCCAAGTGGTCTACTATGTTTTTGCGGCCCTCAAGCTGAGCGGAAAGGGTGGGAAGGTTGATTTTTCCGTTCCCACCGGTAATTTTGGCGATATTTTTGCGGGATTTGTGGCGCGTGAAATGCTGCCCGGTCAGATCCGTCATCTGGTGCTGGCCACCAATGAAAACAATCTGCTCACCCGTTTTGTTCAGAATGGCGACTATTCCCTGGGCAATGTGGTGCAGACCTCAAGTCCTTCCATGGATATTCAGGTTGCCAGCAATTTTGAACGCTACCTTTATTTTCTTTATGACCAGGATGCCGACCGCACCAGGGAAGCCATGGCGGTTTTTGCCAAAAGTGGAAGCCTGCAGTTCACCGCTACTGAGCAGGAAAAAATCCATGCAACCTTTCTCACGACAAGCGTGAACCAGAAGCAGACACTTGAGGTGATCAGTGATTTTTATCGGCAGAACGACTATGTGCTTGACCCGCATACCGCAGTTGGCGTGCGCGCGGGGATCCAGCATCGTGACCCGTCCGTTCCCATGGTCTGCTTGGCCACCGCCCATCCCGCCAAATTCGGGGATGCGGTGATTGGAGCCATCGGCCGTCCACCGGAGATGCCGGAAAGTTTCCGTGACCTGAGAGGTCGGGAAACCCGTTGCCGGGTTCTTGATGCCGATGCCGATCAGATCAGGAAATTTGTCGAACAGAACGCCATTTGAGTGTCTCAGCGGCTGAAGGAGTTTTTGCCTGGGACACACACCGGGAAAATGAGCCCTTCGTCTGTTGCTGAATAGTATTAGTTTTTTCGTTATTGCTCCGTTTCTCCTGGGGGATTTTCAGCGGATTGACTGCTTTTTCGGGCCAGTTGCTTGCGCAGGGGTATATTGCCTTCTATTTCAATTGCCAGCGTAAAGCTGAGAAATGCCCTGATGACGACAATCAGGGCAAGAACAGCAACGCTTGAAATGGTATGGGAAACGATGACCGTCCGAATGACGTCGCCTGCGATCAGGAATTCCAGACCAAGTATGATGGCCCGACCGACAGTCTGCCGGTATTCCTGATATGCCAAGGTTAAACAAGAATGCCGTAGACAGAGGAGAAAGCGGATTGTGGAAACGGTGCTGCCTATGAGAATCACCAGTACCCCAAAGGTCTCCAATCCGTATGCTATTAGGCCTATCAGGTTTTTGAATTCATCCATGATATGACTCGTCGGGAAGGAGTTATCATTTTTTAATCAGTTGCCGCGGGACTCTTCCATTTTTTTTGTCGGAGAACCTGTCGCTTTGATCTGATTGTAAAATGCTTTCGCTACTCGGCGCCGATGGTCACCGTAATATGCGTTTCACCCTCCAGGGGCATGACGGCAATGGTGGCGGTCCGATTTTCTTTTTCATAAACAAGCATGGTCTGACCGCCCATGTTCATGGAGGCCTGTTCGGTCCATCCTTTGGAAACCATCTGTTCTTTGTAGCTTGATGCTACCTTTTCTACCCCGTCGGGCGTAGCCAGTGAAACGGAGTACCCGCCGGTCACCTCGACGGCCTGCACCGGTTTGGATGGCTGGTAGAGATGGACGTCGGCTGGGAAGTTCTGTGGAATCTCGGTTGCTGCACCTGTTGTGACGGAATATTTCTCTCCCTCGCTTTCACCGGTGATCTTCATCCCCTTGTCGGAAAGATCAACATCTGCCTTTCCACCGGTCTCCTTTTCGATCTGTTTTTCAACAACTTTTTCTTCCGTTGAATTTCCGCATCCGTTGGTAAGGAGCAGGAAACAGCATAGAGCCAAGTAAATTTTTTTCATTTTCAGCCTCCTGTAAAAGTTATTACGTTAACTTTAATTTGAAAGGCTTAAAAAATTCAAGCTGTTATTGTATCACGACTCAAATTGATTGTTCTGCGCTGCAGTGTCGGGGGCAAGGTGGGCAAGAGGCTGGACGAGCGGTTCAGAGGCATCTCCGGCGGCAGGGAAATAAAAGAAAGGCCGGGATGGAGGTTCCCGGCCTTTCTGAGGAAAAAAACAGTTTATTGTCAATTATGGAGGAAATTACTGGGCAACAACCGGTGTGTAGCGGATGACGATATTGTCGCCTGCGAATGTATCGGCAACGGTGATCCAGAAATTGAGCCCCAGATTTGCTGCATCTTCAATATAATCCATGTACATGGGGTTGGTGGCTTCACCGGCTGCAACGGCTGCGATGGCCTCGGTAATGCTTGCGTATACAGGCTGCCCGAAAGCGGCTTCCAGATCACCAAGTACCTCGGGTGTGCCGGGGGTGTTGCCGCGGAAGGTTACCCAGGTGCCGTTGCAGGAGAGACCGTCAATGTCGTCTCCGGTGTGGGTGCCGACATGTGCAGGATTAGCGGAGTCGGCGCAGTTGCCCATCAGATGGTTGTCGGTGTTGATGTCGCCGTCATCATCCCAGAAGATGGCGATAGGAGCTCCAGCGCTGTTTACCCATGGGCCGAAAACATTCGAGTAGGTTGAGGAGACACCGGCACTGGTGATGGTGTTTTCGTCAGCCACCATGGTAAAAATCATCCGCTCGACGGGATTGAAGTAGCCCGGTTCAGGGTGATATTTGTCAGCAGGTCCGGCCAGGCCTTGGGCAAAATTGGCGGAAAAAACAAGGTCTTTTTGCGTGGCGGTGGAGACCAGGGAGGTCCAGATTTTGCCTTTGTTGTCGGAAAATCCCAGACCGTCGCTTGTCGTTGAAGGAACAAAATTACCGCTTGCGTCTCTGGTGCCCAGTTGAATAGTGAATCCGGACCACAGATCAGCGGCTGTGGCGTTGGTTAGTTTCTGCTCCATCCGGTAGGTGGTGGTGGGGCCGGCAATGACATGAAGATCTACATCCAACGGAGCGCTGACGGTATTTTTTACTTTGGCGCGCTTGCTGGACTGCAGAGGGTCGGAACACTGTTTGTCACTGAGGTCATAGGGGTTGTAACCGGTGGTCATGATGCAGTTGGAGCCGTCGACATCATCGTTGTTGACAACTTTGAGGCCATCCGGTTGGACGTCGCCATGTTTCCAGACAACCCGACCGTTGGTGGTTGTCATGGTGTCATCGAGATAGATGATACTATTATAGGTGGTGAAATCCACATAGCCGCCAACGGGTTCAGGATCGGTAACAACAAGGGTTTTGTCCCACTCTGTGATGATTCCTGCGTTAGCTGAAGCTGATACCAGAAGTCCGAATGCCGCACTGATAAAGATTGTTTTTTTCATCATCGTTTCTCCATTCATAAAGTTGTGTTTCAGTTACGTTTTGAGGGTAACGTTAAAAGCAAAAGCGATTCAGTCGATGGATCAAGGAGTTTCTTTTAAAAAGGCCATTTTTAAATTTTTTTCACAGCTGCACTTCTCTTGGCCGTGCTAATTCAGCAATGTTGATGCCAAAAGTTGCTTTTTGTAGTTATGTTTGGTGATTTTTTTATTTAACTAATTGTTTTAATTGTATTGATTTTTCAAAAAATTAATTAAAATATTTTTTCCCTTTGTGTGGAAAGGGGAGTGGCCTCATCAGTTTCTGGTGGGTCGGTGGTCAGGAGTTGGCTTGATTGCAGCAGAAAAAAAGTTATGTAACCATTTGAATTTGTCCCACATTGCAAATTGCCACTCGGTGGTGTTCGGGCGGATTGTCGGTATGCTGAATTGGTGGTCTGTGAGGGTGTTTTTTTTTGGAAAGCAGGATGGCTAAAAAAAATTATATTTTTCCGCAGTTTTTATTGTTCAGGAACGACAAAGTTGTTCCTCTCTCCCTGAGGCTTTTGGGGTCGATGAAGAAAAGATACAAAATATTCAGGTGGTATGATCTGCTTGCAAAAAATAATGATATTGAGGTACATTCGCCAGACTGGCGTCAAGACGATGTTCACTCTCCTGTGTCACCAAACTGGTCAACTGAATGGGGTGAAACTCACTTGTGCTAAAAAGCCAAGTATCTTCAGGGATTATTTAAGGGCTTGGTAAGTGTCTCTCCTGATACCATGTTTTTTGCCATACCAATAAAAGGGCTCCGGTCGGGGGGAAATATCAATTTTATCGGCTTGGAGAAATGGATCGCGGGGCCCGTGGAAACCGTATCTTGAAATTCCTGATGCTTTCTACAGGAGAACAGCATGAAAACAATCCTTGTCACCGGCGGGGCGGGTTTTATCGGCACCAATCTGGTGCGTTATCTCCTAGAGTTCCGGCCGGATTTTCACATAGTCAATCTTGATGCGGTGACCTATGCCGGCAGACCCGGCAATATGGATGACCTGCCGGATAACAAGAAAAAGCGATACACCTTTGTTCATGGCGACATCCGGGATGCGCAGCTTCTTGATCGTCTTTTTTCTGACCACCGTTTTGCCGGTGTCATGCATCTGGCCGCCGAGTCCCATGTGGACCGGTCCATCACCGGCCCTGAAGCTTTTGTCGACAGCAACGTTGGCGGTACATTCCGCCTGCTTGAGGCGAGCCTGCGCTACTGGAAATCAGGAATTTGCCCGGATTTCCGCTTTCTCCATGTCTCAACGGACGAGGTCTACGGCAGTCTCGGCGTAACCGGTTTTTTCACCGAAAAGACCCCGTATGACCCATCCAGTCCCTACTCCGCATCCAAAGCGGCATCGGATCATTTTGTCAAAGCCTATCACCGCACTTACGGGTTGCCGGCTTTCATCACCAACTGCTCAAATAATTATGGCCCTTATCAGTTCCCTGAGAAATTGATTCCTCTGATGCTCCTCAACATTGTTGAGGAAAAACCGCTTCCCGTTTATGGTGACGGCAGGAACATTCGTGATTGGCTCTATGTGGTTGATCACTGCGAAGCCCTGCTCACGGCTTTTGAAAAGGGGCGGCCCGGCGAGACCTACAATGTCGGTGGCGGCGCGGAGCGGACCAATATAGAGATCGTAACATCATTGTGCGAGATGATGGACGAGCGGCTCGGAAGATTTCCGGGGACATCGGCAAAACTCATCACCTATGTTGCTGACCGTCCGGGGCACGACCGTCGTTATGCCATCGATGCCGGTAAAATAAAAGAGGAACTGGGCTGGGCGCCGCAACATGCTTTTACAGTGGCCCTTGCCGAGACGGTGGACTGGTATCTGGAAAATATGGACTGGGTTGATTCCGTCCGTTCCGGAGAGTACCGGAACTGGCTTGAAAAGAATTACGCCAATCGAGGAAAGGTCTACGTATGAAGGGAATTATCCTTGCGGGAGGATCCGGGACCAGGCTCTATCCGGTTACCATGGTGGTCAGCAAGCAGCTTCTGCCTATTTATGACAAGCCCATGATCTATTATCCCCTTTCCGTGCTCATGCTGGGAGGGATTCGTGATATCCTGATCATCTCAACCCCGCATGATCTGCCCCTTTTTCAAAAGTTGCTGGGAGACGGCAGTCAATGGGGGCTTAATTTTTCGTATGCACTTCAGCCCAAGCCTGAAGGACTGGCCCAAGCCTTTATCTTGGGCCGGGATTTTATCGGCAAAGAAAACGTCTGCATGATTCTCGGCGATAATATCTTTTACGGCCACGGACTGCCCGAGCAGCTTCACCGTGCCGTTTCCCGTCAGACCGGGGCGACGATCTTCGGTTATCGGGTTGCAAACCCGAAACGGTATGGAGTGGCAAGTTTTGATGACACGGGGCGGGTTATCGATATTGAGGAAAAACCGGAAAACCCCAAATCAAATTATGCGGTGACCGGGCTTTATTTTTATGATAACCGGGTCTCTGATATCGCCGCCGGGGTCACGCCATCCGCCCGGGGAGAGCTTGAGATCACTTCAGTGAACCGTGCGTATCTCGAAATGGGAGAATTGCACATGGAATTCCTGGGCCGCGGTTTTGCCTGGCTTGATACCGGAACCCATGAATCCATGCTTGAGGCGTCAAGGTATATTGAGGTCATTGAAAAGCGTCAGGGTTTGAAAATCTCCTGCGTCGAGGAGATCGCCTATCGAAAGGGCTATATTTCCGCCGAACAGATGGAAAAACTTGCCGAGCCGATGGCGAAAAACGGTTACGGACAATACCTTCTTGATGTGTTGAAGGAGTAATGCTGCATGAAGATTGTTGAAACAGAACTTCCTGGTGTATTGATCATTGAACCCCGGGTGTTCCGGGATGAGAGAGGGTTTTTTCTCGAAACCTTTCAGGCTGGCCGTTATGCCGAATCCGGCGTTGACCGGATTTTTGTTCAAGATAATCTTTCTTATTCCTGCAAGGGCACCCTGCGTGGCCTCCACTATCAGCTGAAAAGACCGCAGGCCAAACTTGTGCAGGCTATTACCGGATCAATTTTTGATGTAGCCGTTGATATTCGGCGAGGCTCGCCCACATTCGGCCATTGGGTCGGAGTTGAGCTTTCAGGGGAAAACTGTCGTCAGTTTTTTATCCCGGAAGGCTTTGCCCACGGATTTTGCGTGCTCAGCGAAACTGCTTATTTTTCCTATAAATGTTCCGATTTTTACGCCCCGGATGATGAAGGGGGAATTCTCTATTCCGACCCCGCAATAGGTGTTGCCTGGCCGGTGGCGGAGCCTTTGCTTTCACCAAAGGATAAAAATCTCTCCCGCCTTGCGGATATTAATCCTGACAGGCTTCCCGTATACCAGGGGAAATCATGAAACTCCTTGTCACGGGAGCAAATGGGCAGGTGGGTTGGGAGCTGGTTCGTCGCGGTGAAGCGTATGGCTTTTCTGTTGACGGTTTTGATCGTGCCCGTTTGGATATCACCGATGAAAATTCGGTGAGCCATGCTCTTGCCGCAACTCTTCCTGATCTGGTGATTAACGCCGCCGCCTATACCGCGGTAGACAAGGCGGAAAGTGATGCGGACGCCGCTTTTCGCGTCAACTGTGATGGCCCGGCAATTGTCGCCGCTGCCTGTGCCGGAGCCAATCTCCCCCTCATCCATCTTTCCACGGATTATGTTTTCGACGGCAGCGCCGTCCGGCCGTATCGGGAGGACGATCCGGTTGCTCCCCTGGGGGTATATGGCAGGAGCAAGGAGGCTGGTGAGGTCGAGGTGCGGAGACAGCTGCGGGAGCATATCATTCTTCGCACCGCCTGGGTTTATGGAGTGCATGGGCAAAATTTCGTTAAAACCATGGTGCGTCTGGGGCGGGAGCGCGAGGAGCTTGCCGTTGTCGCCGATCAGATCGGTTGCCCTACATGTGCCGCGGATCTCGCGGAGGCCATTCTTGTCGTTGCGGGGAAAGTTCTGCGCGAGGGAGAAAAACATTGGGGCACATATCATTGCTGCGGCAAGGGTGAGGCGAGTTGGTACCGGTTTGCCCGGGAAATTTTCGAGCTAGCCCGGGCTCATCAGGTAAACGTCAAGCTGAAGCACCTGAAACCGATCACCACAGCCGATTACCCGACGCCGGCAAGACGACCAATCAACTCACGCCTGGACTGTTCCCGCCTGCAACAGGTTTTTGGAATAGAGATGCCGGACTGGCGTGTCGGTTTGTCTTCCATGCTGAATGAGTTCTGCTTTTAGCGTATATCCATTACGAAGAGTAACGGGCGCTTCTGATTTTGCGTTTTTAAAGCGTTCCGCAACCTTTTCCGGAGGCTGAATCTGTCAGCACGTGTTCTGTAGGATCATTGGGGCGGTTGTCCTAGCTTCCCTTGACTTCCTTCACGGTTGACATTGCCGTGGCGATAATTCCGGCGACGTCGGCCACATTGCTCGGCATGATGATTGTATTGTTTGTTTTGGCCAGATTGCCGAACTGGCTGATGTATTGTTCGGCCAACCGCATGTTGAGCGCCTCGATGCCGCCTTTTCCCTTGATGGCCTCGGCTACCTTATTGATGCCCTCGGCCGTGGCCATGGCGATGAGTTCGATCCGCTTCGCATCCGCTTCGGCGATCAGCTTAACCTGCGAGGCCTTGCCTGCCGCCTCATTGATCTGCTTCTGCTTTTCCCCCTCGGACTGGTTGATCATGCTCTGCCGTAAACCCTCGGAAGTGGCTATATTCGCCCGCTTCTGGCGTTCGGCTGTCATCTGGGCCTCCATGGCCTCCTTCACCGATACGGGCGGCGTGATGTCCTTGATCTCGTAACGCAGCACCTTCACCCCCCATGACATGGCAGCCTGGTCAATGGCGTCGATCACTTCGGTGTTGATTTTCTCACGTTCTTCGAAGGTTTTATCAAGGTCGATCTTGCCGATGGCGGAACGCAGGGTCGTCTGGGCGAGCTGGGACGCAGCGCGGAGATAGTTGTCGATGCCGTAGGCCGCCTTGTGGGCGTCTTGGATTTCCAGGTAGATAATGCCGTCCACCTCCACGCTGACGTTGTCCTTGGTGATACAGATTTGTGCCGGGATATCAACGACCTGTTCCTTGAGGCTGAAGGTGTACGCAGCCCG
Source organism: Pseudomonadota bacterium (assembly GCA_043809085.1). Lineage (GTDB taxonomy): Bacteria > Desulfobacterota > Desulfobulbia > Desulfobulbales > SURF-16 > DB1. The sequence continues at coordinate 42,652 of JAZDEG010000038.1, forward strand.
ATCTACAAAGGGGATCAGAATGTGAAACCCCGCTTCGAGTGAGCGGTTGAATTTGCCGAGACGTTCGATGATGACTGCGCTCCTTTGGGGAACGATGACTGCGCCCTTGATGAGCGTGACGATGAGCAGGACTGCGACTGCAATGAGGGCAATGAGTGTCGGAGTCATAACAACGAATTCTCCTTTATGGTTTTCGTGATCTGGAAAGTGATGATGTCAATGGACGCTGGAACACGACCGGGCAACCGGACAGGAGAACAAGATTCATAAATCCAGGGTCCGGATGTCTGTTTCAAAGAAGTTTGACACCCTTGAGTCTGAGGCAGGATCTGTTGGACTTGTCGACTCCAATAATTTCGGCCTCTGATCCGGCAGGGATATTCTCCTCCGAAACAGCGGTCCACATGGTGCCACGATAATGAACCCGTGCCTCTCGTCCCGGCTCCATGTCCTGGTCTATTTTGATCCGCGAGCCGACCGCCACGTTCCCCGTATCATCGTTTGTCGACCCCTCGCTGTGCCCCACAAAGATACGCATGGCCATCTTGCGCAGGGTCACAAGCGAGGTCAGCGACACGATGAGAAAGGCGAATAGCTGGCTGGAGTAAGCGTCAGGAGCGATGGCCGCCACCAGCGCAGCGCCCAGACAGCCAAGCCCGAAAAAGACGATCACAAAGCCCGGGATGGCAAGTTCGGCGAGGATGATGGCGATACCGGCCAAAAACCAGATCAGCCATGGCGAGAAATCGATGGTCATGTATTGGCTCCTTGTCGGGACAGGCCGGGTATACTGTTCCGGGGTATTTGTTTAGAATGGCAGCGCAGCCGCCATATCTGTTTTTCCCTGTTTGTAATGCCGTTTAATGTCAAGAAATTGTAGCGAAAATGCGAGCCAATGGCAAGGGCGATCTCACGATGCTCGTCCGAAGGAAGCTGGAGCGCAAAACTATGAGCCGACGAACTAGAAAAGAAACAAGAAAAGGGGATTAGTTATTCTTTTTTTGGTCGCCCGGGACCCCGTAATTCAATCCTGCGACCTAACTTTTTTGAAACTTCTTTCTCAAATTTTTTATTGGCAGTTAACTGCCCTCGCTGGGTTGCCTCTCTGATCAACTTCAACTCCTCTTCCGGGACAGTATCACAAAGCCATTTTTTATATTTCCCAGCTCTTTCAACAGTTGTATTACCCAGATTCATGTAAAAAGGGTCCAAGTCGAGCCAAGGTAGTTCCTGGATACCGGTTTTTGCGGGACAACTGGACCAACGGTATTGAGTGGGCTCTTGCACCATTCCCGCACGCACAGGATTAAGCTCAACATATCTGCAACAGGCAAGAAGGTATTCATTGGCGTTGATAGGGCTGGATTTGTAGCGTCCCTCCCAGAGAGAACCGGTTCGTTTTTCCATTTTATTGATATAACGAGTCTGCCGACCGGCAATGCGCTTCATCAGCATACCAAGGTTTTCAGTATTGTCTCCAGGATCAATCACCAGGTGCACATGATTTGTCATGAGGCAAAAGGCGTATACTTTACATTGCAATCTGGTTTTCCATTCCCGAAGATTTTCAAGATAATAGAGATAGTCCTCTTCAGCAGCAAATATAACCTGTCGGTTATGCCCCCTCTGGATGATGTGATGTGGACAATTCGGCAGAACTATGCGTGATTGACGTGGCATGTAATAGAACGTAACACAGTGTACCCAGATATGTCAAAAAAATAAATCTGTCCCCTTTTTTTCTTTTTGAAATTTAAAGAGTAATGGTAATCCAACAGCAATGAATACTGACCATGTTGAATAAACAGGTAGATAGCCTGCTACAATTCGATTCAGACTTTCTTGGTTGTATGTGGTTCTAAGTTGATTTATATATTCTTTTAGAATCAAAACTAAATGAACAAAGATTAAAATATTTGCACCTGTAACCGATATTCTATTGGGAGTAATACCATATTCTGTAAGCCGGAATAATATTGCTGACAAAGCAATGATATTTATTATCAATGTAGTTGATACAAGTAAAGTGTTTATTGTATCAAAAAGTTTGGATGTTTTGGAATTTGATCGCCCAGAAATCGAAAAAATTGTGATTGCTAACACAATTATCAATAAGCCATTGAACATTATCAAAAAATTCCGATCTGTGTATGGACTTTTACCTTGATGCAAAATGGCCAACAAATATGAAATTACTGTGATTAAAAATAAAGGTGAAAATACATTAGCAATCAATGTAGCTAATTTACTGTCTCGACCTAGTACAGAGTCGTATATGTAAGTTGAAACTATTGGTGATGCAACTAGCCCAAAAACTACAATGTAGCTCATATACCAATTTTCTATGGATAATCCTATTAACCCAAACAATCCAAATGTTAGAAATGTTAAAACAATTCCTCCTAGTAAAAGGATAGTACCGTAAATAAAAATTTCTCCAATATAACGAACAAAAAGTAACCTTGCATCTTGATCCATCCATTTTTCTCCCATGAATGAAAATGCAAGTAATGAAATCAATACCATTGGGATATGAATCTGAGACATAATTATGGACGCAGATTTTAAATCATGGGGGAGTAAAAACAATACAAAAGCACACAAAGTAACACCAGTTAGTACCTTTATTCTTACTTGAATAGATTTTGTTGCTGTTCCAAGAAAATAGAAAATAAGTGCAGTTAGGATAACTAATGGAACAAAACGAGGATAATACCAGTTCTCCATTATTGGGAAAAAATTGGGTAATTTTACAAGAATCCCGGATATCAAAGACAGTACAACAATAATTAGAATTGGTACTTTTTTCTTTTGATCTGAAATAGGTTGAACATAGTTTAAACGGACACTCCAGACTTTTAGAATATCTGATTCTGGATACTCATTTAGAGCTTCATTAAGCCAAACACGAAATTGTTTACGATTGTTCCGATATAGCTTTTCCAAGGTAGAAGGGCTATCAATCGAATTTATTATTAAATTTTTATTCATAGTAGATGTCTAACGGTTGGCATCACCAGCCAGCCAATGTGATGGATCGGGAAACAATGCTCTTCTGGTCTGGTGGATGTGTTGGTTCTGTAATTTTATTACCATGGAGGATTATATGGAAAATTTTTTGCTTTTTAGAGTTCATTACGAGGATGGTCATGAATACAAAATATACCTGAACGGAAGAATTGAAGGATTCCCTGATGGAGCGATGATAACGAATTATGCCGCTCCTATGTTTGATAAATTAACCGCTCTTGCCAATAGGCCAGATACTCAAACAAGAGCCAGGCCCAGCGATAAACCTGAGACTGTCTCTTGATGGCTGTTCGCACTGGTTTGCCCCAAACATATCAGCAAGTGGTTTAGCTGAAGGCGTAAAATATGCGGTTACAATGTCTGTTTCTGGATCATATTTGGAATAAGCGCCCATGTCTTTAGGTGATCCGCAGGCAATATGAGTTGGCCAAAATAATTCTTGTATTTTTGTTGTCATGCTAAAAGATTCTACTCTATCGCCAAGTTCTAGTGAGTACCATTTGTCCATTTAGGGTTCTCCGGTCGGTAGTGATTATTTAAATACAGAACGCTTAGTATAACCAGGCCGCGCCTATGAGCTTACCGCGTAGCGCCGCCACCGTTCACGCGGTCTGGTTAATACTTTTGTTATGCCTCGATGATTTGAGTGCTTTGACAAGACGGTTCATCCCCTCATCGAATGAGTTAGAGAAGTCAGCGTATAAAATATTCTTAATTATATCTGGAGGTAGAGAATCATCTGTCACGACTGGCAATATTTTCTTTTTTAACTCCAATGCTTTTTTTATCTCAGCGGTTGCCCAGTCAGAGTTAAAGCTGTTTTGGGAATTAACAAATAATAAATAATCGCTGTCTTTAAGAAACTCATCCACCTTTTTCCTTATATCATCACCCACCTGGATATCTTGTTGGTCCCACCAGATAACAAAAGGAAGCTCTTGTAATTCACGGTGTAGTTTTTTGACAAATTCTTTGTCTTCGTGCGCGTAGGATATAAAAATCTTCGGTGCATTTGTGGCGTCTTTTAATTTGGCCGCCAGATAAGCGACAGCAACACCCATAAACGCACCCAAAATACCAATAAGTATTTCTAGGCTTGCAAACGTCCTAAATTCGACAAGGAATATTAACATTGAAAATATGCTCGCCAATGAAGCAAGCAAAAGTGGGATCATTCGCTTTATAATTTTTCTTTGTATATCGTTCATATTATTTGATCCAGTTTACGGCAAAAAGAAGAGTCAACAGCCCAAAAAGGCCTGGGACAATTATTCCCCAAAACACCTTTAATTTGTCGTCGTCTTCCCAACCTAGCTTTCTTACTAATGTTGATATGCCCCACATGCCAATGACAAAACCCATTAAAACCCACGGGACTGATGTTAATTTTTCAACGACATCGGGTGGAGGATTGTTGGCGGGCAAAGAACTCGCTATTCCAGCACTTCCCGTAATAAAGATAAGTAATGCCGTTACGGACATATCTAAACCAACGGCAAGATCTTCTTTTCGGAATCCAGAGTGGCGGTCATTTCTGGACACATATTTGACGAATATCGTCAACGTTACCGTGATCAGTGGCACGCCAAATTGTAAAAAATATTCGTCTCCTAAAACGATCAAAACAGTTACCTCATGAGTTCTTCAATATTTTTGGCATAACGGCTAGTATAACCAGACCGCGCCAATGCACTGGACGCTTAGCGCCGCCAACGTTCTCGCGGTCTGGTTAATACTTTTGTTGTGCAATCTTTTATTCATATGGTTTTATTGGCTTTATATTAATTCTGCTCGGGACTGCAGCCAATGCCTCAATATCTATCAAATAGTTGTTAAGCAATTGAGCTTCTGCCGCCGCTGAGGCCAACATTTCGTCTGCATCAGGATCGCTTGATACGGGATTATCTTCAGCAAATTCCTTGCAGATAAAATTGTGATACCTTGCTGCCCACTCGTACTTTGACCGTACTCCAGGACTTCCTTTGTATGTTTTCAAACCGTCTGTAATAGTGTTTTTGTGACTTTCGATGACCTCAAAAAACACGCCACCGTCTGGATATGCTAAAAATGCTTCATCAAGGTAATTTAAAAAGATAGTTCCATCAGAGTCTGATAATGTGTCTCGAAATTGTGGAGCCCAATTTGCTTCACCATAAAACCCAATATGTCGCTGGAGCATTTTGACTGCCGACGGTGCTAAAGAGATACGAGGGGGGCCGCCCCCTTTGTCTTGCGCAACTGCTTCAATTAGTGCGTCCCCAAAAACGATTTCATCATCCATGTAATGATTGCCAAATGCAATTCCACCTCTAATTAAAAAACCTTCCATCGCAAGACCAACTTGGAATTCAGCAAAAATGCTAAAAATTTCTCCAAGCTCTGACTCTCCGTAGTCTCCGCTTTTTTTATATAAAGGGATTGGATATCCAACTACGATATTGTCCGTAAAGACCTTGATTGAAAAATACTCGTCTCCCCCCCAACCATTTGCCCGCTTTCTCATGCGTTCATAAGCCTTCGATAAAGCATCTCTTAGTTTTGCAAGAAATTGCTCCCCCTGGCCTGATTTGTTAGCCTCTATGCTTAGCTGGGAGTATCCCAAAATATCTGCATAGCAGACCAATGACGGGATCATATTTGAGGAAGATTCAGAAAAATTATATGGCTTATTCATAGTTTATTACTGCACAACTCGTACATCACCTGCCAGCCACCGAAGTAAATTCCACGAAGTGGCCGGAAAACCTCTACTGGTCAGGTGAATGTGTTGGTTAGCCTATTTATCTGTTTTTATTGATAGTATTGCGTCACGCTTTTCTTAAAATAGAGATACCAAGCGGGAAGACTGCAAATAATTATTCCTGGAAGAATGGTATTCAATTCTATTGTCACGGGCACAGTTACTAACTCCCAAATGCAAGATGCTATAAAGAAAATAATTATAATGTGCCTAGACCAGTTTTTCCTTTTGTATATGCCAAGGGAAAGTACCGTTATTACAATACTAATTGCAAGAACGGGCATTGCTGCCCCATATTGCCAAAACTCCCTAAATGTAACCTCTGTACCATTAATACTATAGTTTCCAATTGGGATTATTGTGCCAATTACAGATATTGGTCCTAAGATGCCAAACACGACCGTGGAAATCCGTAGGATATAAGGCATTTCCTTTAGTGTTAAATAAATTGAGAGAAGATGATTATATATTGCGTCTTTCATTTATTTTTCGGAGGCTAACGTTCAAATTGAGGGGCTGCGCGCTTTTGCGCAGTCCCTCTCGAATGCAGTGTTAGGGCTGTTATGGCACTTAGTCTGCCAAATCAATACAACTCCATATCCAACCAAGATCAGGGCATACAGTGGCCAGAACATAAACCACCAAAGAAAGCCGTAGCCCGGAGCCACCGTTTTGAACGTGATGGGTGACCCAATAATCAAAGTCGCTTGCTCGTTAACTAATTGCGGCCCAACCTCAAGGACGGAGATGTTGAATGTTGAGTAACCCGAGGGGAGGCTTGGTCTCAATGCCAAATTGGGTGGCCATTGAAAGCGGTTGGGGTTTCCATCATCAACAAAGGGAACTAGATCGCGACCTATCGTTGCCGCCCCATAAGCGCTCGCAGGTAATGCCTCATAAACGACTTCTTTGCCCTCGCCACGGACCAGCAGCTTTATAGGGGCACCTGGTTTCGGAAATTCAAGAAAACCCGATTTTCTCCAATCCCTTCCTGTCCTTGCATAATCTCCAAGTTCTGGCCTTTTTTGACCTTCGGTACTGTTGAATCTGAGCGAGAGACGCAGCACATCCGGAAGAGGTCGAAATACCGAAACGTCTATTGATGCCTTCGGACGCAACTCAAAAGTGACAAGCTTCGCCGAGGACAAATCATCAGCGAGAACCCCAGCCGCTACTAAAACTACCAAGATAGACCAGAGCGCCCAATGAATTTTCAGCCTGCGAGACATAGGTGATAAAGCCCTAACGCAAAGCTAAGACGCGCGCCCAGCTTGGGTTAAAGTAAGTTCGTATTGCACTAAAGATTGACGAAGCCGTGAAAGAAAAGGCGAGTTAGCGCGTCGTGCTTGAGCGAATTGTTATATTTATTTTATGTATTGATATCGGCAAGTTTTTGAATAGCCCCAGTTTGTCTTTTTCATCAAGTAAACATCACTCATTTCATGATCTAATTCTTTCCAGTTTTCATCATATAAATGGTTGCTAAACCCATAAAACAATATGTTGTTTTGGTGTATAAGCAATTCAGCAGAAGCAACAGGTGGATTGTTTGTTTTTATTTCTCCTGTTGGAGATTCTATGAAATACCTATTGTCATCAAGATAAGTACGTTCAATCCATTCATCGCCAGTTTCAGTACATATTTTATTTATTGATAGTTCATATATGATACTATTGTTGTCATATCCTTCAACATTTTTTAAAATTGTTGATTTGACAGCAAATTCACCTTTTTCATAAATGCTCTTATAATATTCAGGCAATACATTACTTTCATATAAAGTTTTAAAAATCCTATTTATTGTTATTTTGTCATTTGCATTATCTAATCTATTCCATTTTGCTCTTACGAAAAAATCGCTTTGGCTTTTTATGGAGCATCTATATGGTTGTTTTGTAGGTATTTTATTTAGAAAATCTTCAAAAGATTCACATAATTCTTTATCGTCCGGGCTCATATGGATTATGTGAGTTTTTATTCCTGTAGGCCACCAATTAAGTATCTCATAGCGGCCAAACCCTTTTTCTGGATAGTCAGTTTTCTTAACTATAATTCCTAACTCTTTGTTACGTTCCCCATAAATGTTTTTTAAGCACCAATTCAGAGAGGCATCGTCTTGGTATTTAGAGCATTCATTCCTTTGTTTAAACCACTGTTTTTGGTCACTTTTTATATTCGCAACTCCTCTTGAAAGAATTTTTTTGTAATTTTTTGTCATATTTAAATCTAGCCAAGATAGATAACTGTCTCTGCAGATAGCTTTTTCAATCTTGGTTTGGGCACGACCACAGTCAAAGCCAGCTTTTTGTTCTCCTGCAAAAACTAAAAAGGGTAGAATGCAACTAAATATTATTATTGTTAAAAGATAAATTTTCATGAGTAGATTAAATATAACGTTGGCGATCACCGGCCCGCCTGCCCTTGGCAACCAGTTTTCCGGAAAGGAAAGAGTTGAATTGCCACCGTAAAAACGGCAGTGTTCGCGGGTCGGGTGAATTGCATGGTTCTGTTGAGGTTTTATTAAAATGAATAAAATTTTTGTTGTTAGAATATTATTTTTCCTTTCGTTGGTCCCTTTGGCTGGGAAGGTAATGTTTGGGCTTGATAAAGATATTATGGATGCCGCTTCCTATTTTCTGTTGTGTTCATCCAGCTTTCTCGCTTGCATCGGTAGTTAGCGAGACAAACTCAGCATCAATTATGTCAGCATCGATTGTTTTGTTGCCGTCATGCCTCATTTCAAGATATGGCTGTATTTTGGGCATAATTGACAAGACCTGATCGGTCATGTTGGTGGCCCATGTAATAATGGCAACAACAAGTAAAAGAGTTCTACCAAATTTTGATTTTATTATTTTTTCAAAAAATGTCAGGTCGTTGTTGGTGCTTGCAGCAAAAACAAGTAATTCTTTTTCAACCAGCTTTGTGCCTAAAATTTTGTGTTTTTCAAGTGATAATTTAATGTCAACTAGCGATTTAAGAATAAATGTTTTTAGCTCTAAATCTAATTCTTCAGATGAAGATTCTTCTATTGCCTCGTCAATTTTTTTAATGATTTTATCAATTACTGATGATTCTATAACTTTTTCAGGATTAGAACGAGAAAGGCTATTTGAGCAATATTCAAGACCCAATAAGGTGTCATTGCCTATGTTGTTAATAAATGTGCTCCAATGTGTGTCTAAGTTGACAATTTTAAAAGCTCTTTCAATATTTGGAAAAACTTTAAAATGAGTTTGGGAATATTCTTGATCGAATATTTCAATTTGTTTTTTTATCTCTTTTGGTAGGCCATAAATCAGAGACAAATGGTTTAATAATTTTGAAACATCATTGTTTTCGATTTTTAATATATTGCACCATGCATTTTTGATAGGTTCACTTTTAGATAAAGTAAGCCCGCTTTTTAACAAATTGTGCAACCTTGCTGCTGGGTTATTTTCTATAAGCATAATAAATGAACCTTGTTTCGATTGGCCTTAAAAAACAGAACGATTAGGTCACTTGCGCCGCCACCCAAACCTTGCCGCGTCAGCGCCGCGTACGTCACGGCGTCAAGTGAACCGCCTGGTTGAGCAAAATTAGTTCTTCTTACTGGCTTTATTAAAAACAGCCTTCAAATTCTTATCCCTTGGGTAATCTTTCAATCCTTTTTTGAGGAGAGAAACCGCCTCTTCCTTGAGATTTGCAGCCATTAACAGCTCCCCACATAGCTGATAAAGTGAAACAAGATTCCCAATCTTTGGGCCAATAATCGCTTTCTTGAGCAACCTAATCGCATCTTGTCGTCGCCCTGTCTTTGACATTAGTTGTGCGCATGTTTGGTATAGGTGGACCATGCCAGGCAACCCAGGTATACGCATAGCGTTCTCAAGCAACTTTATCCCTTCATCTGTACGGCCTGCTTTGGCTAGCAACTTTGCGCAAGTTTGGTAAAGAACAGCTTTATTGGATTGGGCCGGGGAGTTAATTCCCCTCTTCATCAAGGCAATAGCGTCTTCAAGGCGTCCGGCTTTGACCATCAACTCTGAACATAATTTATAAAGTGAGAACTGTGTATACTGGTCTTTATCACCAATACCTTTTTCCAGGACCTGAATAGCGTCATCCAAACGGCCTTGTCTCGCTGTTAAATCAGCAAGCATCTGATATAGATGATTCTTGTCCTTCATTTTTGGAACTGACACGCCTTGAATTAATACTTCAATGGCGTCATCAATTTTCCTGGCATGAAATAGAAGTTTTGCACATGCAAGATAAATCGAAGGTTCGATCGACATCCGCGTGGTGGATAAGGCCCTTTTTAGGAATTTTACAGCCTCGTCTGACTTATTGGACTCCTCCATGATTTTTGCAAATGAATGGTAAATCGGCACTGGATCGCCAACAGCTTTTGAAGCGCACCCCTTTTCTAAAATCTCCACGGCTTCGTCGAATTGTTGGATTTTCACCAACAGTTCTGCACAAGCACGATAAATATTCTTTGGATCTATTACTCGTGAATCGGCTATCCCTTCTTTAAGCCAATATATAGCCTCCTCGTCTTTTCCAGCTTTTACCAGAAAATCAGCTAAGTTAAGGTAAAAAGAGTAACGCTTTGTAATATTGTCTATTTTTATGCCACGTTTGAGTAATTCAATCGCATCGCTGGTACGACTGGTTTTTGCTAGTAGGTCTGCACAACGTAGATACAATGTCCCCAACTCTGGTATATCAGGAGTATCAATACCCTTTTTCAAAATCCTTATGGCATCATCAAATTTCTCTGCTTCTTCCATATATTGTGAACACCGACTAATAAGTGATGAAAGACAGGTGACGCCGGGTGTATTTATTCCATCCTCAAGGACTTCAATCGCATCTTGCAGCCTGCTATCTTTTACAAGGAGTTGTGCGCAACGAAGATAGACCGAAAAAGAATTGCTCCCTCCTCCAAGAAATTTGAGTGCCCTTTTCTGAGCGTTCAGCATGGCCTCAATGCCATTGATAGTATATTCAAGCTCTATAAGAAGCAGCCAGACAGCATAGTAGGCTTTCTGGCCTACGGCTTTACGAACATGGCCCAAGGCGTTCCTGTAATCATCGCCGATATTGCGATGTTTTAAGCATAAAGCGAGGTGGTATTCCAGCCCTTTTGGCCTATCTTTGTCTGGAAGCGCTGAAATAAGTGCTATGCGCTCTTCAAGTATTTCGACATTCTCAGGAACTTTGGATTGAATGGGCTTCGTAATTAGAGACAGAGCAAATCTTGTAAGTTTCTCACTTGCGAGATGAAGCTCAGAAATACGATTGGCTTCGAAAAGATGATGCCGCAACTCTGCATAAGAAGCGGCCATTCTCCGTGCACCGCCTTGGCGAGTGGCCTTAAAAAAACGAAAATGGTAGTTAGCAGCAAGACTGTGGGCCTCTCTCCACTCTTCCTTTTCAGCACGAAGTCGGGAAACACTGATTTCTCTTGCGAGTGGATGAATGGAATCATAGCCGAAAGAAAAGTCCCACAGGAATCTATCGATTAGCTGCCTTCGCAATTCTTTCGGGGGAATAGTACTCTTGTTAAATTCAGCAAAAGCCTCTTTTGTAAATGGGCGACGATGGACCGCCATGAAGCGCATAAATGACAATAAATCATTATCCATATCTGGAAGAGCTCGTTCAATCAGCGCACGTTCAAAGTCTTCGACCAAATGAGGGTCGAGATTCACATCCCCCGGTATAAAGAGATCTGGAGCTAAAGAAAGCAGATTATCGAGAGTCTCATACTTGAGGCTACCAACTAGTGTTTTAAGCGCCCGAGGATTCCCTCCCAAACGGTGGCCAATCTCTTCCAATCGTTCTGATTCAATTTCCTCGGTTAAATCAGCTGACCCAAGAAGTTCCAAAAGAAATGCTGCCGCCTCGGTATCCGTAAGTCCGCTGAGTTTTCGTAAAGCGCAACTTTCACTCCAGCGAGCTGTCATGACTGCACGATTACTTAGGATCAACAGTCTACCATTGGTGTTTGGGTTGTTATTGAGCCTCTCGATAAAAGTCTGCCATTTTTTTTGGGGGTATGTTTTAGTCGCAGGAAAAAACCGCTGGAACTCATCAATTATTACGAATATCTTCTCACGACGAAGAACCGTAAATAGTAGGTTGAAGAGGTCGGCATCTGGCCCCCTGTCCATACCCTGTTTAAGATCAAGGATGCCGTAGTCGCTGAGAGCTTCTGCCAGCTCGGTGAATAATTCAGTAACAGGGTCAGGTGAATCGGCCTGTGGCAAAACAAAGATTGGTCTGAGATCAGAATTTTGTGCTACATCCCGCGCTAATTGGGTTTTTCCGCACCCTGGCACACCCTGCAATATTGCAACAGCAGGGCCGTTCTTGAGCCACTCTGATAAAAAGAAATTGAAATGTTTTTTGCGCAGTTCGCCATAAAAATGGCTTGGCTGTTTTTCCCCTTTATCGGGACTCAAATTGCTATGCAAATCCTCAGTATTGCCAGGCGGCAATACATCTGATTCTGGGACTCCTTGAGAAGTTTGAAGATTATAACGTTGGAGAATTAGTTCTGCGATCTCATTTGGTTTTCTTGAGCGAATGCTAATATAGCCGTCACCTGGGAGAATACCGAGATCAGTAAAGTCGACAGAATCGTCAAAATTCAAGAGCATAATCCTGCCTTGATCTCTAGTCGCTATAAATTGCTTTATATGTCGCCACTCCAGTTTACACCATTGTTTTTCTTTGTATTTTTCACACAGAAAGATAACGATTAATTCCGATTGAGTACGATAGAGTCCAGGAAGATAGACATCAAGGTCTAGAAGGGCAAATTCACTTTCATGGAAATCGTCATAAAGTATTCTGTTTTTAGAGAACTTTTCAGAGAGACATTCTGCTACTTTCTCGACAAAACCACGTTTGTCACCTGGGAAAGATAGCGCTATGGCAAATCTTCTTGGTGTTGATTTATCCATATTTACCGCCATTCTTTCACTCTATAATTATGCTTTGAGGTTTATTCCTGGCATGCTCAACCAAGTGTAGACTCCCGAAAAGACGCAGAGTTTTACGTCTCTTCGGGAGCATAAAAAGTTATTATACCGCGAATCTAACACATAATACCGCCATATCCGGTTTTATCCAGCTTTTTAGCTTGATAAAAATATTTTTTTTAGTAGTTTGATAAACAGGTGAACAGATGTTCGCCTTATGGCGGTATTTGATTGTTTGTTTGTGTCAGGAAACGAGAGGGAAAAAACCATGCAGAAGCCAAAGTTGTTGGATCAGATGAAAGATGCCATCCGTCTCAAGCATTATAGTATGCGAACAGAAGAGTGTTATATTTATTGGGTTAAGAAGTATATTTTTTTTCATAATAAAAAGCATCCGGCGGAAATGGGCGCTGAGGAGGTCAGCCGTTTTCTGACGCATCTTGCCGTACATGATAAAGTGGCATCTTCAACCCAGAATCAGGCGTTCAGCGCTATTCTTTTTCTTTATCGCCATGTATTGAAGTTGGAACTCGGGTTGCTCCAAAATGTGACCAGGGCTAAGAAGCCGGTGAAGCTTCCGGTTGTTTTCACGCGGGAGGAGGTTCGATCTCTCCTGATGCAATTCGATGGCAGCAAGTGGTTGATGGCGAATTTACTGTATGGCGCCGGACTGCGGCTGAATGAATGCCTCAGTCTGCGGGTGAAAGATATTGATTTTGGTTACAAACAGATTGTGGTCAGGGATGGAAAGGGGAATAAAGACCGGATAACCATGTTGCCGGTTTTTCTGATTGATCCCTTGAAACGGCATCTGGAGAAGGTGAAATCCCTGCATGAAGGGGATTTGAAAAAGGGGTTCGGTTCGGTGTATCTGCCTTACGCTCTGGAGAGAAAGTACAGAAATGCAGGCAAGGAATGGGGCTGGCAGTATGTTTTTCCGGCAACTGCAATTTCAACCGACCCGCGGAGCATGCAAAGACGCCGGCATCACCTGTCGGAGAGCGTCCTGCAAAGAGCAATGAAGCAGGCATTACGGAATGCGGGAATCAATAAACACGGCAGCTGTCACACCCTGCGACATTCATTTGCCACGCATCTGCTGGAGTCGGGGTACGACATCCGCACTGTGCAGGATTTGCTTGGGCACAAGGATGTCAGCACAACGATGATATATACCCATGTCCTCAACCGGGGCGGCAGGGGAGTGCGAAGTCCGGCAGACATGCTTTTTGCCGCAGCCGACGGGGGAAGCCTTTGATAACGGGCAAACTGACGGATCGTCAGAAAAACGTCCTGGACTACCTCGGGTCATACCAGCAGCAGCATGGGATGTCGCCGACAGTCCGGGAGATTTGCGTTCACTTCGGGTTGAGTTCACCGGCCGGAGTGCATAAAATTCTGCGACGTCTTATTGAGAAAAATGTCTTGCGTTCTCTGGCTGGGAAAAATCGTTCCTGGCAGTTGGTGGGCGGACCGACCGGGAAATCTCTTCCTGTTTTCGGTTCTATAGCCGCCGGGGCGCCGGTTGAGGCGATTGGCGAATGTCAGGATGAACTGCCTTTGGATCCTGGGTTTTTCGGCAGCGAGTCTTGTTTCGCTTTGCTGGTCAAGGGGGATTCCATGATCGATGCACATATCATGGATGGAGATCTGGCGATTATTCAACCTCAGCCGACAGTTATAAGCGGGCAGATAGCCGCGGTGCTGGTTGATGATCTTCTGGTGGAGGCGACACTCAAGATATTCCGCAGGAAGAAAAATGGGGTGGAGCTGCACGCAGCCAATAATTCCTATGACCCTCTGGTGTTTGAGGGGAGTGACGCGGCGCGGGTCAGTATAGTCGGCAAATTCGTCGGCGTGATCAGAAGATCGGGGTAGAATGAAAGTCCTGCGCCGGCAGGAGTTTCTTAAGGAGTTTTTTGTTTGCATCCCGGTGTTTCCGAAGGTTAACCGGATACTGCCGCCTCGCCGTTTGAGCCGTTTCCGCTCAGCTGCAGATCATGCAGGCGGCGGTAGAGGCCGCCGTTTATCATCAGCTCATCATGGCTGCCCTGCTCGATGATGCGGCCATGCTCCATCACCAGGATGTTGTCGGCTTTTCTGATGGTGGAAAGCCGGTGGGCGATGACGATGCTGGTGCGGCCCGCCAGGGTCGAGGCAATGGCGCGGTCGATGAGGATCTCCGTTTCCGAGTCAACGCTTGAGGTGGCTTCGTCAAGGATCAGCACCTCCGGGTCGCGGGCAAGAACCCTGGCAAAGGCGAGCAACTGTTTCTGGCCGGCGGAAAGCCCCATGCCTCCTTCACCTATTATGGAGTTCACTCCTTCCGGCAGCCTGCTCACCATGCCGGTGAGCTGCGCCCGTTCAATGATATCCATAAGCCCCTCATCGTCTATTTCCCGGTCAAGCAGGATGTTGTCCCTGATGCTGCCGGGAATAATGAAAACCTCCTGCATCACCAGACCCATTCTGCTTCTCAGCCACTTGCTGTCAAGGTCGCGCAGGTCGCGGTCGTCCAGAAGGATTTGCCCTTGGTCAGGGTCATAGAAACGTTCAAGCAGATTGACGATGGTTGATTTGCCCGAGCCGGTGGCGCCGACAATGGCCAGGGTTTTTCCCGGTGGAACGGTAAAAGACAGGTCATGAAGAATGGGTGATCCCTGGTTATAGGAAAAGGAAACATGGCGGAATGCCAAAGAGCCACGGGCGGACGGTTCTTTTGTGCGGAATGATCCTGATGGCAGATCAGGAGCGGTGTCCAGCAGCTCGAAGATGCGTTCCGCCGAGGCCAGGGCTGACTGGACAATGGAATATTTCTGGGAAAGATCGCGAATGGGCTGGAAAAAGAGGCGCATGTAGGCAATGAAGGCGGAGAGCTCGCCGAGTGTCATCTGCTGCTGGATAACCTTGCCGCCGCCATACCAGATGATCACACCAATTGCGATGGAGGAAAAGAGTTCGATGGCCGGCATGAAAATGCCGAAAATTTTGATCTGGTACATGTTTTTTTCCAGGTATGCCTGGCTCAGTTCGACGAATTTCTGGTAGGTGTCTTTTTCCCGGAGAAAGGTCTGGATCACCGCGATACCGGAAAGAGACTCCTGGAGAAAGGAATTGATGCGGGCAAGCTGGGTGCGGATAATCCGGAAGGCGTCCCTGGCAAGGCGACTGAACCAGATGGTGTTGCCGATGATGAGTGGGACAAGGAATGTCAGGATAAGAGCCAGCCGCCAGTTCATCCAGTAAAGGATGACCATGATGCCGGCCAGCTGGATGAAATCGTTGAACAGGGTAACGATGACCGAGGTGAACATCTCATGCATGTTCTGGATGTCATTGGTAAGCCGGGTCACCAGTTTGCCGCCGGGGTTGTTGTTGAAAAAGGGAAGGTCCAGGTCGAGCATGTGCCGGAAAAGCTGCTGGCGCAGCCGGTGCATGATGGTCTGGCCGATCCATTCAAGGATGAGTACCTGGCAGAAATTGGCGGCAAAGCCGCTGATAATGACGCCGATAAAGAGGGTGGCCAGCCGGGCCAGTCCGGCAATACGGGCGGATTGGTCAAGATCGGTGTTGGTGATAAAACGGTCGATGCCGATGCGCACCATATAGGGCAGAGCAAGACCTGCGCCGATGACGATGAAGGAAAGCAGAATGGCCAGCGCCATTTTTTTCCAGTGCGGCCGTGAATAGGCGATGATGCGCCGCCAGATTCCGGTGTCGCCCACACGCCCGAGCTGATCCTCCTCAAAGTAGCCGAATCCGTAGCGCATATCAGGAAGGCCCCCCCTGGGCGATGGTCTGGTGCTGGTAAATTGTCCGGTAAAAGGAATTTTCGGTAATCAGGGATTCGTGGCTGCCCCGGGCTGCGATGCGCCCATCCTCAAGCACGAGTATTTCCGTGGCATCAGCCAGAGGCGCCACCCGGTGAGAAACGATGATGCAGATTTTCCCCTGGAGTGACGATGCCATGCGGCGGATGATGGCATGTTCGGTTTCCATATCCACAGCCGACAGGCCGTCGTCGATAATGACGATGGGCCGGTCGAGCAGAAGGGCCCGGGCCAGGGCGATGCGCTGCCGCTGGCCTCCGGAGATCTTGACGCCGCGCTCACCGACCCGGGACTGATAACCGTCTGGCATTTCCAGAATTTCATCATGGACAGCCGCCATCCGGGCCGCTTCGTGGATCTGCTCAATGTCCGCGTCTGCCCGGCCCATGGCGATGTTGAACTGAATGGTCTCGGAAAAAAGAGTAGCCTGCTGGGGCACATAGGCGATATTGGAGCGCACCGTGGCAAGCGACAGGGTATTGACATCAAGGCCGTCGATGAGATAGGTGTTGTCGGCCACCTGATAGAGGCGGGAAAGAATGGTGCACAGAGCGCTTTTTCCGGATCCGGTTTTGCCCACCACGCCGACAATGCCCTGCTGGAGGGTCAAGGTCACATCCCGCAGGGCGGGCTCATTTTGTCCGTCATAAGTGAAGGTAAGGTGGTTCAAGGTGATTTCCCGGGGCCGGTGCAGGAGTTCTCCCCCGCCGGGAGGGTCAGTGAGCTTCGGCCTTTCCGCAAAAACAGCTTGGATGCGGGCCATGGAGGTTGCCCCCCGCTGAAAGAGGTTGGCCACCCAGCCGATGGCCATCATCGGCCAGGTGAGCATGAACAGGTACGAGATAAAGGCGACAAAATCACCGATTGTGATGGCGCCGCGGATGGTGAACCGTCCCCCGAAAAAAAGAACCAGCAGCAGGCAGCAGTTGGCGACAAGGCCTGAAAGTGGAAAGAGGATACCCTGCACAGCGGCGACTTTGAGATTGCCCTGCACGTATTTTTGTCCCAGCAGGCCGAAGCGGTCTCCCTGGCTCTTTTCCTGGGTGTAGGCCTTGATCAGATGGATGTTTTTCAGTGTGTTCCCGGCAAATTCCGTGAGAGAGGCAAACAGTTCCTGTACCTTTTCAAATCGTTTGTGAAGCTGGGAAGAGAGCAGGCGGGTGGAGAGCGCCAGCACCGGCATGGGAGTGACCGCGATCAGAGTGAGCATAGGATGAATATACGCCATGAAGCAGAGTGCGGCCACGGTCATCACCACTGCGTCCACGGCTGCAATGAGACCCATGCCGCAGGCCAGCTGGACGGCTGTGAGGTCGTTGCCGGTAAGGGCCATGATATTGCCTGTGGGGTAACGCTGGAAAAACTGGCTGTCCAGGGTCAGTATGTGTGCCAGCAGGCGGTCGCGCAGATCCCGTTCCACCAGCCGGGAAAAGCCGAGGACGAAATAGCGCCAGAGAAAGCGGCAGAGGGCAATGCCGAGCGCGGGAAGAAGGATGAGCCCCGCATATTTGAGAAGAAGAGGGTCTGTGGCCGTGCCTTTTTCCAGGGCATCGACAGCTTTTTTGATGAAACGCGGAATCAAAAGCTGAAGAAAATCCACCCCAAGCAGGGCAACAAAACCGACAATCAGGCGCAGCCGGTATTTGCGGAAGAAGGGGCCAAGCAGGGAAACGGCATGGAGGAAGCGGGGCTGTATTTTTTCCTGAACATCGGCCAAATGGGGTGTGCTCCTGTTGGATAGGGTTTGGTGAGAGGGGGTACGTTACGCTTCTTTAAGAATATGTTTCAGGTAGAATGTCAAGCAATGAGTAGGGAACAAGCTGGATCGGAAGGGAGGCGGAATCAGGGAAGCAGACCGATGTTTGCCGCGATATTGGAGATGTCACGGGCCATTTTGCCGTTTGGGTTCTGGGCGACCAGAGGAGCGAGATTGCGGAGGTTGTCCTCGATTTCCGGAAATTTTCTGATGGAACCGGCGCTTTCAATGTGAATGGAAAGGGTTTTTTCGGCGAGCGAGGTGATGGTTTGCGTTACCTGCTGTGATTGAGTGGCGTTTTTTGCCCGGTTGACAACGAGATAGGGGTTGAAGTCGATGATCGGCTGCAGGGCAAGGGGCAGGTCGAGGGGGTCATGGTCAGTGACCTTTTGCAGCAGCTCGGAAATAGTCCGGACAGCTGGATGATCGGATGACTGGGTGGAATTTTGAAGGAGGTCGGCCAGAGCTTTATCGTCGATCCTGTCGTTTTCCGCTTCCTGCCCGGAAACTCTGTTTAGTTTACGGAATAGGGCGGTTTTGAGAAACTGGTAAGCGCCTATATAGGATGCCGAATCAGGGGTGGTGAGAACCAGTCCGTAGTCGCCGAGAAGAAAGAAGTCAAGCATGTTGAAAGAAGTGTCGCCGCCAAGGTCAAGGACGATGTAATCCGCTTCAAGATCCCTGATGGCTTTTATCAGTTTCATCTTCTTTGCATAATGAATATTGGCCGCGCCGAGATCAGAACTGTCCCCGCCAATCATCATCGGGCCGTAACGGCTGGGGATCATGATGGCGGAGAGGGAAGGGACTTTTTTGTCCAGAAAATCATTGATCGTTCGATCAAGAATATATTTGTCGCCAAGATATAGGGTCAGGTTGGCGCCGCCGAGATCAAGATCCATCGCCACCGTTCTGTACCCTTTCCGGGCGAGAAAAACACTGAGATTGGCGGAAAACATGCTTTTGCCGATGCCGCCCTTGGCGCCGCCCACTGCGATAATTTTTCCCTTTGGACGCACCACGTTGTTCGTGGTTTCCGTTTTCAGGCGGGCAACAAGGAAATCAAAGGCCGCCCTCGCTTTTTGAAGGTAAAGGAGCTTTTTGTCAAGCCGGCTCTGCGGATCGCCAACAGAGGCGGCGGGATGACAGTATCTGATCTGTTTCAGGTAGGACTGTTTCAGGATGAATTCGTTGATCTGTTTCAGGAATTTCAGATCAAAAATCTTCTCCGGCGGGAAAAGATAGGAGCAGGCCCGCTGGATCTCTTTGATTTCCTGTTTATGATAGGTCTTTATCGGCAGCATACAGTTACTTCGTCAGAAAAGAGAAAAAACTTAAATAAATATTAATTCTAATAAGATAGGACTTTTTTTCCCATTAAAACAAATGAATATGAGAAGAATGCCGGCATACCCGAGGCAGAATCTGGCAAGGCGGAAAAACGTCCAGATGTGAACGAACCTCGAACGTATTAATGTTTTTTGATGTTAGACAGGGAAATGAGCTCAAAGTCCACAAAAAAGCGTCAAGGGGTAGGTGTCTCACTCACATTGACACAGAGGGGTAATGGTTGGCTGACTAGTGAAGAATTTGCCTGTCGTATTAATGAGGCCAAAAGTCAATGCATCCCCTTTTGGCAAGGGTCATCATAAGTTCTCTAGCTCGAAGGGAGGCTGACGATTTGGAATCATTAAGCTCTCATTAGACAAGGGCAATATCCGACGAGATTCCTGCTTGAAAAGTCCACCTATCCCAATCCCCAATAGGTCAACCTAAGTCTTGATCCACGTAACAAAATAGACGCAATCTCTCTTCCCGCCCAGTATAAAATATTGGACGTCTAACAATTTCCCGCCATCTAAAAAGTTAACATATCCCATTTCACGAAAAGTGAAGAAGTTTCCAAAGAGGCCAATGGCGGGCACACTTCCATCTCAACTCTATTTCACAATCAATATAATAATAAAAGGAAATCACCAACGGTCATGGCGATTTCCTTTTTAAATTACAATTTACCTCAGCTAAATCCTGCTCCACCCTCTCTTTCAGCGCTTTGTTCATGGAGTCAAATCCTCTGCGAGATAACGGAGATATCACCGACCAAGCCGGCGTAAGCATGAAACCACTAAACTCCTCATATTGCACGAATCTGACCTTTTTAGGCGACAGTTCATGAATCTCAAAGTAGTGATGCCCATCCAGCAAACCCGGCCTAATGGTTTGCCCAAGCCAGCGCATACCACGGTTTTCGATTATATTGTCCACTTTAAGCTGGAAATTAAGCAGTATGCCAAATAGAGAGGCGGTTGTAACACTTAACTCCCCGCCATCAATACATTTACCGGAAACGCTGCGGATAAACGGATTCCACTCCGGATAAAGCGTAAAATTCGTCAACACCCCGCCATACGCTGGTGGCGGGAGCGTTTATATCGATCTCGGTTCTGACCTCTCTCATTCGAGCTCCTATATACCATTAGGGCGACGTGTTAAATTGCAACAATTTGAAATGTTCAATTTTTAACACGTTGTTATCGATTTTTTTGATATCTACTCCAGACCGGCTCTACTCTTGTCGCATGGCAGGGCGATAGTAAACGTCGATCCCCTGCCTTCTTCGCTCGACACCCATATTTTCCCACGATTATTCACAACTATCTGATGGCAGGCAGCCAATCCAATCCCAGTACCTTCGCCCTGCATCTTCGTCGTAAAGAAAGGGTCAAAGATCTTGCCCAGATCACGTTTTCTAATCCCTTCTCCGGTATCGCTTATGGCAGTAGTGACAAAATCTTTACAATCTTCTACCTTGATTAGCAGAGTGCCACCAGCCGGCATTGCTTGGCAAGCATTTAATAATATTGACTTAAAAGCCTTTTCAATCTGCTCTCTGTCAACTATTATCTTCTGAAGATTCTCCGGGAAATCATCGATAAAGTTAATATCGGCTAATGATTCTCTCTCCTCTAAATGCACCAGTGCATTCTTCACCACCTCAACAATATCAACAACGCTGAATTTTGGTTCCGCTGGCTGGGCAAAGGACATTACATTGTCAATTACGTCAACCATGCGTTTTTCCTGTTGTGCAATAACCTGATGCCGCTTTTCAAGTTCTGCTTTATTCACTTCATCACTGTCTAATATTCGCTTCAAAATTTGCAGGTTCATTGAAATAATAGTCAGCGGATTATTGATTTCGAAGGCAAGCCCGGCGGCAAAATGCCCCATAGAGGCAAGACGGCGGGCCGTGAAAAGTTGTCTGTTGTAGTTCTCATAGGTTCTTGCCTCTCTCGCAAGCTTGCCTGCCGTATCAAGGTCAATGCGATTAGGAATTTCTCCGTCATGGCCTGTCACAGGCGCGAACTGATAGGCATCAACCTCATCCCCCGCATCTTTCTTATCATGTTTTCTTTCTTTACTGTCTTCAAAAAACTGCTCTAGTTGATTTGTTTTTTTGATCACGGAATCCATGAGGTCAACGATATTTTCATAACTGAAAGAATAAAGGTGCTGCAGCTCTTCCAGCACGTAATGATAGCTTTCGTGACAGACATCATTTTGAGAGAGGAAATAGCTTGAACCGACATGGTGAGTGGTGCACAGGACATCTGCAAAACGAACGAGTTGAGGGAAATGGTCATTGGTGATCAAAACGGGCTCACATACTGGTTGATGATGCAGCCACATTGCTTCAATGAGTTGACGCGGCAACTTGCCGAGCTCACCCAGCTCGCGGCCCATTTCAACATGGCTAAACCCGAGCTTCCTTTCTTCAGATAACAGAGGATAATCCCCATAAATATTTAATAATCCCTGTTCGCCGATTTCTTTACAAATTGTCTCAAATGTTTCTTGGGATTGCAAAAATAAAACGAACTTCCCCAGGTCATGTAAAAGCCCTGCGACATAAGTCTCATTAACATAATCAGGGGCAAAGCGGTTTGACAACTCGTTAACCGTACAGGCAACACCAAAAGAGTGAATCCAGAATTTCTTACATAGGTGAGACTTCTTTGCGGATATCTGGGGAAAATTCTCAAGCACAGGCATGGAAAGGAGAATCTCTTTTGACTTTTCCGGGCCGAGAACGGAGAGGGCTGTCTCCACGGTACCCACATTATCGGCTACCGAGCCGGCATAACATAGAAGATTAAATGACATGACCGGATCAAGACGGACTAGCTCTTCTATTGATTGAAAAGAGGACTTTTTCCCCTCTACTATTTTTCTTATTTCATTTTTTATACAAAGCAGAGTGGGCAGGGGATAAACGCTTAAAGCGGAGTGACTGTTCTTCATTTATTCGTCTCATTTATTCAGTGTGTGATTGGGTGGCCTCCTTATTTGATTAAATCGCAAAAATTCCGATTTAATCGGGGTTAAGAGGTGGTTCCCCTAAGTTCGGACAGCGTAATAAGGTGGATAGCCACACCCTGACGAAGGGGCCCCCCTCCATTAGGGCGACCATTGACACTCCAGCCATATTTTTCAAAAATGAATGACTGTTCAGAAAAAACTGAACTCTAATTTATAAATTTTGCAAGGAAAAACTACAAGAAACTGGCAGGTGGAGATGGTTTTTTCATGTCCATTTTGGGGAAATCGCAGGTATGAGTGAAAACACGCTTCGACTTGACAGAAAAGCATTTTTATCGATCTTGGATGTGGCCATCTTAACCGCTCCAGCAATGCCGCAACTTTATATTATTTCCTGCTCGATATATATCAAAAAATAGCAGTACAAAGACCTCTCAAGAGTATAAAATCTTGGCCATCTAACAATTTCACACCATCAGAAAAGTCACCCTATCCCATTTCATGAAAAGTGAAGAAGTTTTCCAAAATCCAGGACAGAGGGAGTCGAGAAACAGTAAGTGTATTTTCCATGAATTGAATGCATCGAATTTATTTTAAATCAGAATTAATACATTAACGGTTGACGTTAATATTGTCGTGCGTTATTGTTTGTGTATGATAAAGTCATTCAAATGCAAGGAGACTCAGAGGATATTCAGCCGGAAATTTTCAAAGAAAATGCCGCAAGATATTCAGCCAAAAGCGAGACAAAAACTTGTTTTGCTCGATGTCGCCTCTGACCTGCAGGATTTGCGAATTCCACCGGGAAACAGACTTGAAGAATTACAGGATGACAGGAAAGGACAACACAGCATCCGCATAAACGACCAATGGCGGATATGTTTCGTGTGGCAGAACGGCGATGCCTTCCAGGTCGAATTAGTTGATTATCATTGAGGCAAAGGAGTTTCGAAAATGGAAAAGAAAGATATGCAACCCATTCACCCCGGCATTATACTACTGGAAGAATTTTTACAGCCCATGGGAATTAGCCAATACCGTCTTGCAAAAGATACGAATGTGTCACCCCGGAGAATCAATGAAATCGTTCATTGCAAAAGGGCTATTACTGCTGATACCGCATTACGGCTTGGAAAATTTTTTAATATGACTCCACAGTTTTGGATGAACATCCAAAGCCGCTATGATCTTGAGATCGCCGAGGACAATTTAAAAGATCGGATTGAAAAAGAAGTTCATACGTACCAACCGGCGCATGCCGCATAAAGAAAAAACCAATCTGGTCCTTGAATTCGGAGCATGTCATCCGCTAAATTGGTTTCTCATGTATCTGGCCCCGTGTATCAAAAAATAGCAGTAGAAGAATTCTCAAAAAGCAAATATCCACTTTTGTGAAAGAGTTCTCGCCTTCATCCGCTACCAACTCCCTGAAGCGCCGCCACCGCCGAAGCTGCCGCCTCCAAAACCGCCGGAGCCGCCAGACACGTCCGAGTCTCCGAAACCGCCTCCCTCATAAAATCCAAACACCAGACAGACAAACCCGAAGGTAAGCCCGATCGGCACAAACAGAAGCAGGGGAACTAAGCCGATGGAGGGCGGCAGGGCTGTGTAGGCCTGACGGCCGAAGAAAAACAGAAGCGGAAGCAGCAAGACCCCGACCGCGACACCAAGCTTTCGGGAAATGCTTCCCAGAAAACCAACCAGGGACATACCGAGGCATAGGCATCCGATGAAGCGAGGAATCGGCCCCTCGCTTCGAGCCGCTGACCTTGGTCGCGGCTCTGCCCCGTATTCTCCCTTGGTGGTCTGTATGATGGCATTAATACCAGCCTCAAAACCTTCATCAAATTGGCCGTCCTTGAAGCGCGGGGCCACTACCGAATCGATGATCCGGCCGGCAGCCAGGTCGGTGAGTACATGCTCCAGACCCCGGCCCACCTCAATGCGCAGCTTGCGGTCTTTTTTGACCGCAAGGAAGAGTACGCCGTTGTCCTTTCCCTTCTGGCCGATTTTCCATTGCTCCACAACACGTATGGAGAAATCTTCCAGGGCATTGCCGGCCAGCGTATCGATGGTGAGGATTGCGATCTGGGTGGAGTCGCGAAGATCAAAGGACTGCAGGGCTCGCTCAATCTTTAGCTCAAGAGCAGGTGAAATCATGGCCCCGTAGTCGTTAACATAACCTCGGTAGGGTGGGACATCAAGTGCCGCAGCCAACTCCGGAAGGATTCCGCCCGCAAGCAGGAGAGCCAATAGAGCAAGGCAGCAGTGAACAAGGCCTTGGGACCGCATTTTGGGAAGCCATGCCATGTGAGCCTTGATATGGGAAAATGTGTTGCGCATTTTTTTTCAGGCACCTGCTTTGAACTTGACAGCCGGGACTGTTCTTGCCTCAAAAAAAAGGAGTCTGATTTACGCTGCTTTTCTATATTTAGCATTCAACTCATAAAAAAACTGGCACCTAACCCATCCTATGGATGCTTCGCATGAAATGTCAATTCGAATATTCAGCCGGAAAAGAGATCCATCCCGCAAACTATGGACACTTTCCGGGTCATTTCCACATTTAAAAAGTTGGGAGTTTGGCCGGGAAAGATATCCTCTGGCGATATCAAGTTTCGGCAAATAATGAGAACTTGAGATGTTTTCCTGCTCGATCTATATCAAAAAACAGCAGTACAAAGACTCTTGCGAGAGTATAAAATACTGGACGTCTAACAATTTTCCGCCACCAGAAAAGTCAAACAATCCCTTTTCATGAAAAGTGAAGAAGTTTCCAAACGGCAGGGCGGGGAGCCGAGAGACAAGCCGTTTGTTGGGTGAAAGTAGAAACACCTGCTGTTATGAAGACAGAAAAAAACAAGGGTTGGCAGGAGACGAAGTTATAACTGCGTTTGATACTGATTCGATCGGCTGTTTAACGTCTCCTTAACTGCTCGACCAAGCTGATCTTTTGAGTAAGGTTTCTTTATAAATGCACCAGCTCCAAGTTGGAGAGTGGCCTTGACATCCTCACTTTCAGCAAAACCGCTGACAACGACGGCTTTTTGATCTGGGTACAGCTTTGTTATCTCTTCATATGTCTGACGCCCGGTCATACCCGGTTCCATCAACATATCAATCAATAGTAAATCAACAGGCGTTTTCTTTACAAATTCAATCGCGGATTCACCGGATTTGACTACATCAACACGGTAGCCAAAGCTTGCCAACATCCGACTGGCAATATCCCGCAGTTGCGATTCATCATCCACAACTAGAATATGCGCATCTCCACCAGTGATTTTTCCGTCATGTTTATCATCCGTTTTCGAGACTCTGTCCCCTTTGTTCACAGGGAAATAGAGTTGAAAACAAGCTCCCTTTTCATTGCTATCGACAAAAACTTTACCACCATGATCCTCCATGGTATTCCAGACCACAGAAAGACCAAGACCAGATCCACTTTTACCCATCATTTTTTTGGTATAAAACGGTTCAAAAATATGCTCTATATCTTTCTTTGAAATTCCAGGTCCTGTATCTTGAATACTCAAAACAACATATTCGCCAGCTTTAATTTCCTGTTTGGGAGTTGTCTTTTCATCAATATATTGATTATAAGTGGATACAGAAATTGTTCCAGCACCAGCGATGGCTTCACATCCATTTGTTACCAGATTCATAAGACATTTCTGAATATGCACTGGTGAACAGGAAACGAATTTCGTAGATTCAGATCGTTGCTGAAATATAACATTTGGATGCAATGATTTGAGCTTTTGATATTCGGGGGAGCGCAGGTATTTTTCAATCAAGCTGTTGATGTCATGATCCTCCCGAATAGTGGCAGCACCTCTTGCGACAGTAAGCAAATCAGCTACCACCGTTGCAGCTCTTTGACCCGCTTCATGGATAGCCTCAATCGGTTTCCTTAAATCACTGTCTTCGGGTAACGTTTGCAACAACACCTCTGGATAGCCAACGATCCCAGAGAGTATATTGTTCAGGTCGTGGGCCACTCCTCCTGCCATCAGACCCATGGATTCCATTTTTTGTGCCTGATGAAGCTGCAATTCCAATTTTACTCTTTCCTCTTCACCAAGCTTTCGATCGGCCATCTCTTTTTTTAAGTCTTCATTCACCCCTTCAAGTTCCGCGGTCCGTTCCTGCACACGGATTTCCAGTTCGTCATTGGCTCGATTTAACTCTTTTGCCTGGTCTATCAGACCTCGTTCAGCATCCAGACGGATTATATATTCTTTATGTAATTGACGAGATACAGCCATCAAAAAAAATATACCTAGAAACAGCATGAACGAAAGGCCATAGGCAATATTTGTCTTTTGAATGAAAAGGGTGACAGACAGAGGCACAAGCATAGTGACCTGATAACCAAACACAAGGTTTTGATCACTTGACAAAGTGGCAGTGCCTCCACTCACCGTGCCAACGGTGGCAATCAGGCCTAGTATGAAAAAATTTGACATCCCATCCTGTCTCAAAACAGTAATCCAAAAAATAATCCACCCTCCGGCAACAGCTAACGTTGTCAGGCGAAAAAGCAGATGCCACAAACGGGGATTGTAATCAAAAATTTGTTTAAATTTAAAAACGAGAGTGATGCGGACAAGTAAATTTACAAATTGGAAGATCAATCCTACATATGCCACAAAAGGATTTATCTGGTGGTAATCGGTTAAGAAGATAAATAACGCCAGCAGGACAAAATAGATATAAATGCCACTCCTTGAACGTTCAGCAAGGTCTAGACATGCCTGGCTAAAATAAGGCATCTTATCTATTGGGGTAGACTTCCTCATTAATTTTCCAAGCAATCGATCTTGGAGCAAACTATGATATTTTGTTGATTAAAAGCAATTTTAACATAGTTAAGGACGGTCAACTTTATGAAAAAACAAAATAAACTACGGGTTACCTAAGAGTACCAATTAAGTTTTATTTTAAGGGAATAGCAGATGAATAGTCAAATACAATTGCCAGAGGCAAGGTCAACGCGGACGGAACAAGAGTTATAGTCAAATCTGGTGTTTCGGAAATTTCATTTAAGCGACGTTCCTGCTGAGTTCGGCCTCATCTATTTTTTCAATTCGTTCTCCATCCTTGAACTGAACTCCCTGTATTACATCTGCGAGGAGTTTAAATCCTC
>JAZDEG010000039.1:0-41725 GCA_043809085.1 Pseudomonadota bacterium
AGGATTTAAACTCCTCGCAGATGTAATACAGGGAGTTCAGTTCAAGGATGGAGAACGAATTGAAAAAATAGATGAGGCCGAACTCAGCAGGAACGTCGCTTAAATGAAATTTCCGAAACACCAGATTTGACTATAACTCAATTATTGACATAAATCTTTACACTGATTAATGTGAAAGTAAATTCACATGTGGAGCATAAAGTGAGCACCGAAAAACTGCCAACTGCTGTAAGAAAAGAACAGATTGTTGAGGCTGCCCTTCTCATACTGAGCGATAACGATATAAAGAAGTTGAAAATGACGTATATTGCGGAAAATATGGGGTTGGCGCCATCTGCGTTATATCGGCATTTTAAAAGCAGAGATGCCATTTTGAGTGCAATTCTTGAGCATATCCGCACCAGGCTCTATTTGAATTTGGAAAGAGTGAGGCAACTGACCGATAATGCGGTTGATCGATTGCGCGAGCTTCTTTTCCGACATGGGAAATTGATCAGCCAGCAGCAAGGTATTCCGCGAATAGTTTTTTCGGACGAACTCTGGGGACAAAAAAGAGAGAGACGGCAGAAAATGTACCGAATCGTCACGGGGTACCTCGCCGAAATCGAAGATATTGTCAGGGATGGGCAGGATAGGGGCCATATTCGGAAGAATATTGATGCTCAAGTTGTCGCAAAAATGTTTTTCGGCATTGTTCAACCGGCAGCCTTGCTCTGGCACATGAGTGAAGGTCAATTCGACCTGGATGGACATATTAGCGCTTCCTGGTCTGTTTTTCTTGATGTCCTGACAAGGGAATGATTTTTTTGAACTTTATGTGAAAATAAATTCACTTAAGAGGTGCTCTTATGAAAAAACCAATTGTTGATGAAGAACTGTGTATCGGTTGCGGGGTATGTGCGGAATTCTGTCCGGAAGTCTTTGAGATCCGAGACGAAAAGTCCTGGGTAGTTGGACCGGACAAATGCAGCACCTGTGATTGTGAAGAAGCTGCGGACTCTTGTCCTGTCAGCGCCATTGAATTTGAAGAGTATGAATAAAGCACCACTATCGAAAAAAGAGGTTTCATCATGGGCACTACAAATTTGCGTTTAACACAGGACAAATCGCTGTCCGCTTTGCCGGAAAGATTATCCATTTCCGATGAAGACATTTACGAGGCCATGAAAAAAATTCAGGGGTATCTTGACATCACACCTGGTGATTTCAAAGAGCTTTATCAGCTTTCTTACCGGCATGCCATAGATCGGCTGACCAATACAATACGCGCTAAAGACATTATGACCAGAGAGGTGGTCTCTGTCACACCTTCAACCCCATTGCATGAGGTCGCAAACCGTATGGCTGAAGCCTCTATTTCAGGTGTGCCTGTACTCGATGAAGGGGGAAGAATTGTCGGCATTGTTTCAGAACAGGATTTTCTGAAGCATATGGGGGCGCGGAACAGATCTTTCATGTCCATCGTCGCGGCCTGTCTTCAAGGAAAGGGATGCGCTGCTATCAGCGTTCGTAAGGGGCTGGCTGCCGATATCATGAAGAGTCCGGTTGTCACCATCGACGAGGATGCTACGCTGGTTGAAATCGCGGCAATCATGTCAAAAAAGGGTATCAACCGGCTGCCTGTGGTTGCCGGAGAGACAGACGCGGTAGTGGGTATTCTGACCAGGGGCGATCTGATCCGCACTCATATACTTTGATTAAGGAAGAAGCAATGATTGAATATTTTAAAAAGATGAAGGGCGCCACATCAGGTCCCCCCGGCCCCGGCCTGTTGGAGGTCATCTGGTCCTGGCTGGGTGCTTTTCTTGGAATATCGGCGGTTTCCTATTTCCATTTCAATATCCTTACTGAAAGTGATTTTGTCATGATCATCGGCAGTTTCGGTGCATCCGCTGTGCTTATCTACGGGGCGATCAAAAGTCCGCTGGCCCAGCCCCGCAATCTGATCGGCGGGCACGTTTTGTCGGCTGTCATAGGGGTATTTTGTTATCAGACATTTCATGGTCAGATGTGGCTGGCCTCAGCACTGGCCGTGGCCACCGCTATCGCGGTCATGCACATGACCAGAACTTTGCACCCTCCAGGCGGTGCCACAGCACTCATTGCCGTTATCGGCAGCGACAAAATCCATGCGCTAGGTTATCTCTATGCCCTGATGCCCGTGGCGCTGGGAGCTGGAATAATGCTCATTGTCGCCTTACTGGTCAATAATGTATCGAAAAATCGGAGATATCCGGAATTCTGGTTTTGAATAAAGCCTAAGGAGGATTTGCGATGATGACTTTGAGCGAGTTGAGAGAAAATCGAGGAATAATAAATGAGATTGACTGGAATATGACTCCGGAAAAGGCCGTGGATATGTACCTTGAATGGGGCGCGGGATGGACACGCGGCAATGATTTTGTAAGCGGAAATACGCAGTCAATCTATTTCGTTCTCTTTGATTGGGAAGTTCCCCCCCAGGCTACCCTTATTCGTCGAAACATGAAAGAGGCCGTGGAAGTAGCCAAACTGCCTGTTCCCGCTGATCTTTTTCATGAAGCATGTGCTGAAGACGGCTACAGGCCGGGAGGAACAGTGCATCGATTAAATGACAAACTCAAACGATGGCTTGCAAAAGAAATCAATGGACCGCCTATTGATTTTTCAATGTAATCGGAACGAATATTCAGCAAAAAAGTACAAGGTGAGGAGATTATGAAAAAATGTCTTTTGTTTTTCCTTTTGTTTTTGAGTTTCAGCTTGCCGGTGACCGGGCAGGAGAAATTCGGCCAAGGTCAGGGTACAGACCATGAGGTTGCCAATCTCACGTCATTAATCGATTATTCAGAAACCGGCTTTGCAAAAAAAACCATTTTCCGGGGGAAAGAGTACATGATTCTGCTTTTTGCCTTCAAGCAGGGGCAGGAGTTAAAACCTCATACGATTCCAATTGATGCCTTTGTTCACGTTCTAGAAGGAACAGCGACCGTGATCATAGATGGGAAAGAGCAGAAAGTCCTGGCAGGGCAAAAGATCGTGTTACCAAAAGATCTGCCCCATGGCCTGACAGCAGATGAAAATTTCAAAATGCTTCTTGTTAAATAATTATTTGTTTTTTTGAGAAATTTGAGTTTACAGCATTTTCGCTATCTGCATAAAATAAAATATTAAAATGAAGAATAATGATCACCATAATAATTGAAAAAGGAGGGAAAAATGAAGAAACTTTACTGTTCGTTGATGGGCGCGTTACTCATTTCTTTTTCTTTGAATGGAAATGCTCTGGCCGAAGAGAACTGCATCACCTGCCACACAAAAATTTCCCCAGGCCAGGTAAAAGACTGGCAGGTGAGCGTCCATGCCAAAAACGACATTTCCTGCAGCACTTGTCATGGAGCAGCGCATCAAAGTGCAGAAGACTACACCAAGGCCGTTCTTCCGGATGAAGCGGTATGCGCCACGTGTCACGAGGAGCAATTTAATCAATTTTCCAAAGGCAAACATAATTTCGGCTGGACGTCGTTAAATGCCATACCGGCAACCCATATGGCACCTGATGAGCTCATTGAGGGTGGCCGGGGTTGCGGCGGTTGTCATAATATGGGCATCAAGACCGAGGAGCAGAAAAAGGAACTACGCGACAAGGGTTACAGGTACCAGAATAATTCTTGTGATGAGTGCCATACCCGTCACACTTTTTCCAAAAAAGAAGCTTTGAACCCAAGGGCATGCCAGCAGTGCCATATGGGTTATGACCACCCGCAATGGGAAATGTGGTCAAGCTCCAAGCATGGTGAGCGTTACTTTGTCAAAAAAGACGGAGATCTTCCGCAGGGCGCCGCTGCCCCGACATGCCAGCACTGTCATATGCCTGACGGCAATCATGAAAATCATACCGCCTGGGGTTTTCTCGGCGTTCGTTTGCCTCTGCCGGAAGACAAGCAGGCTGCCGCCGACCGGGTCACGATCCTCAAGGCGCTTGGCGTTCTGAATCCTGAAACAGGTGAGCCCACGCCGATTCTTGATGCGGTAAAGGCGGTACAGATGGCCCGGCTGGACCAGGAGTCCTGGCAGAAGGAACGTGACAAGATGATCAAGGTCTGCTCCGAGTGTCATTCGGAAAAATACGCCCGTGAGCAGCTTGAGATGGGCGATGCCATCCTGCAGAAATCAGATCGCCTGATGGCTGATGCCATTGAAACGGTTGCCGGCCTCTATAAAGAAGGACTTATCAAAAAACCGGAAGGCTATCCCCACAATTATCCGTTCCTGTTAACATTCATGCACACAAACGGCGCCAATTGGAACGAGAATCTTGACGGTCTTTCCTATATAGATCAGGTATTGGTTCAGATGTACATGAAACACCGGATGCGGGCTTACCAGGCCTTTTTCCATGTTAACCCGGATTACGCTTACTGGTATGGCTGGAATGAAATGACCAAAGACCTTGGCGAGATCAAGGAGTTGGCAAAAACGATTCGAGCCCAGCATAAATAATTGGAAAGGCGCTGTCAACGGGCGCGACATTTGAGGTAAATGTCGCCCCGTTTTTTTGCTAGCGCACTGTTTTTTTACTCAATCATAACCTGCGATCCAAAATTAAAAATCCATTTTTCCACATATAAACATATACTTGTCATTTGTCTGTTTCCATCAATCAGTGAGGATGCTAATGAACAGATTGTCATATCCGGTAATAAAGCCATGGTCGATAATACTCATGGCTACTTGCCTTTTTGTGAATGTTTCCATTGTCAACGCTGGTCAGCCTGCAGGGGATTTATCTCTCAAGCAGATGACTATAACTGAAATTCTCAAATCAAAAGAAACCTGTGAAGAGTGTCATGAAAAAGTAACCCAAAGAGTTTTCAAAGAGCATACGGAAAGCGTCCACGGGAAGAAAGGAGTGGGGTGCGCTGACTGCCATGGAAACGACCATCGAAATATGCCTTTAGCCACGGCAAAAAATGCCTGCGAACAGTGCCACCCGAAGGAAACAGCGGAATACCTTGCCAGCGACCACAGTAAATCATGGGAGAACATGCTGGAAAGCGCCAGGTACATGAAACAGCCGGAAGTTGTAAGGCGACAGGGCTGTGAGGCCTGCCACAGGATCGGCTACGGCGAGGGTGACGGACGTTGTGACTTCTGTCACACGAAACACAGCTTTTCCAAGACTGAAGCAGTCCGGCCGGAGTCCTGCTATACCTGTCACATGGGGCCGGATCATCCTCAGATGGAGGCGTATATCAAATCGAAACACCATCAGACAAAAGCGACCTGCACCGGTTGCCATTTTCCCAAGACCCATAACGTCAATCAGAACCTTGACAGACTTTCCTCCGACTACATGGGGGCGTTGTGCAATGAATGCCACGAACCAAGCTTTAACAAAAAGTGGCTTGATGGTGCGGAAATGCTCGACAAGCGGGGTGAAAGCCTCCTTGAGCAAGGACGTCTGATCATCCGAAAACTCGACCGGGAAAAACTCCTCTATCCGGCTCCACAGGACAGGGCGCCTAATCCTGTAGAGGGCAAGACCCTTGTGCTCGGAGGACACCAGCTTTATGAAGATACATCAAGGGCCGAAAAGCTCTATTTTGAGATGCACAAATATCTTCAGATTCATCTTGCTCAAGGGGCATATCATCAGGATTTCAAGATGGCTGCCTATAAAGGGCTGATTCCCATGCAGAATTATCTTGCTGAACTGAGTGCAGAGGCTTTGCTGCTGGAAGAGTTAGCCGCCAAAAAGGAATCCCTGACCCCTATCAACACATACATCCCAAAAAAAGATGAAGCAGGCATATATCAAAGCACTTACGAGTCATCCTTCCACGGAGTGCTGCCTGCCGAAAGAATGAAACCGTGGTGCGGCACCTGTCATGGGGACGACAAATATGGTTCTCAGGGACAGGAGGAGCTATTGAAAACCTGCAGATCCTGTCACACAGATAAGCAGACAATAGCTTTCAGGCATGATTTTGCGGCTATAAAAAAACATGCCGCAGCTTTGGAAG
This sequence comes from Pseudomonadota bacterium, assembly GCA_043809085.1. Taxonomy (GTDB): domain Bacteria; phylum Desulfobacterota; class Desulfobulbia; order Desulfobulbales; family SURF-16; genus DB1. The sequence goes on from JAZDEG010000039.1 coordinate 6,006, forward strand.
AGTCCGGTCGTGTCATAGTTGAAGAGATGATCGGCAAAGGAGTTTTAGCGAAAAGTAAAAACGGCCAGCTAGAATTGAATTTTGCCCTGCCGTCTGATGCTCAACAATTCGTTGCCCAGACCATTGTGGGACGTTTACGTTATTACCTCCAGGACCTGGACGAGAGTCTGAAAAACATCGTTGTCGGTGTTGCCCATTCAAATCCTGATTATGCCCACTGGTATGGCAATGCTCCGGCGAAAAGCGACTTGATCGAGATCAGGGATGCGGCCCATAAACTTGAGCAGATCAAAGAGGCATATGTCAAATAATCTTCAATTTCTTTTTGGGGAGAGACGCGAAACACGAGGTTTATTGCGTAGCCTGGGTTTAATACTCCGCCCCTTGAGGCGTTCATTGCTTATAAAGATACCCCGCTGCTTGCAGCGGGGTAGTTCATTGAAAATCGTTGGCCGGTATGATGACTCTGCAAAAACAAGTTACATGCGTTGGGGATACTTTTTTTCTGAGGATTGATGAGAAAGCTCCAGTGATCAGAAAGGAGGATAGCATGTGCAAGGCTCATCATCCTGCGCAGTCGTCACTCATCACGGATTTTCCCCCGCATGTTTTTTGTCCGGCTTCTTTTTGTCTTTTCATTCATCCGTTTTTCCTGTGAGCTGCGTGTGGGCTTGGTGGGCTTTCTTTTTTTCGGAATGACAGCGACACTTTTCACCAGTTCCTGGAGACGACGCAAGGCTTCTTCCCGGTTTTTTTCAAGACTTCGATATTCCTGGGACTTGATAACAACCACCCCGTCTGCTGTGATACGCTGATCAGCTTTCTTCATCAGTCGATTCTTATAATAATCAGGAAGAGATGATGCTGCTATGTCAAAACGCAGGTGAACGGCCGTCGACACCTTGTTGACATTTTGACCGCCTGAACCCTGGGCACGAATGGCGGTCATCTCTATTTCATTGTCCGAAATGGCGACGTTTCTGGATATCTGCAGCATCACCGCGCTCCTTTTTTCAAAGCATGGATAAGATGTGTTTTTTCCGCAAGGGAAAGCTTTTTAATTTCGTATTCACGACTGCACACTGCAGACCTGGAAGCTCCTGATTCGGCATAGACCAGTTCCACGGGTTGACGCGCCCGGGTGTAACGGGCGCCGCCCCGAGGAGAATTGTGCTCTGAAATTCTGCGCGCAAGGTTTGTTGTGACACCGGTGTACAAAGTCCCGTCACTGCAGCGGACAATATAGACGTGCCAGTTGTTTTCATGTATCATATCAGTAAATTTAGCTCCCATGATTGTCAACCGCAAGATGTCTTTCCATGAAATCGTCCATGTTGTGGCCTTTTCCTGCCGAGACAGCCTGAAATATTTTTCCATATAACCAACAATATCTCATGATTAACAGAATTTATCAGAAATTTTCACAGAAGGCCGGTCTTCCCCCTGGAACAGTGGTTCATGTGGGTGAAAAAAAGGAAGAACGGACCAAGATAGATTTTATTCGTTTTACAGCAACAGAGATGTTTGAGAAAAGTTATGCCGCGGTTGCCGAAATTGAAGAAATGACAGGTGATGCTCAGGCTGTGACCTGGGTTCATGTTAATGGTATCCAGCAGTCCGGGCTGATTGAAGAAATAGGGCGGAAATTTAATTTTCATGCGTTGGTGATGGAGGATATCGTCAATACCGGCCATCGCCCCAAAATCGATGAGTGGGATGAGTATTTTTTTCTCGTCGTGAAGTCTCTCACCTATGATCAAGAGTCTCTGTTTGTCGTGCCGGCCCATGTCTCCATCGTTTTCCGGGAAAATGTTGTGATTTCCTTTCAGGAGTCAGGTCCTGACCTTTTTCAAGCACTGCGGGAGCGCATTCGGACCGTCAATGGGCGGGTGCGGAAAAAGGGGGCTGATTACCTTCTGTATGCCCTGCTTGATACTATAGTTGATGGTTACTTTTCCTTGCTCGAGAAAATAGGTGACCGGGTTGAGGAGCTTGAAGAAATGGCTCTTGGGGGCAATGCATCCGCCACTTTTCATGAAATTCATGAAATTAAACGAGAAATGACCGTGATCCGGAGATCGATCTGGCCTCTACGAGACATTATCAGCCGACTTGAAAATAACGGGGCCTTTATTTCTGAAAACACCCGCTATTACCTTCGTGATGTTCATGATCATGTGGTGCAGTCCATCGATATCGTCGAGACCTTCCGCGACATGCTGTCAGGTCTGCAAGAGATCGCTCTTTCACTCAACAGCAACAAAATGAATGAAATCATGAAGGTTCTCACCCTGATCGCCACCATTTTCATTCCGCTTACCTTTATTGCTGGCGTATACGGTATGAATTTCAAGTTCATGCCGGAGCTTGAATGGAAATGGGGGTATTTCGCCGCCTTGGGATTCATGTTTGTGGTGGGGTGTTCAATGGGTATTTATTTCAAGAAAAAGAGCTGGTTGTGAGCTTGATTTTTTGTAACCGGAGTTCATAATGAAGGATTACAACGTTAATTTCCGTGGCTTCAACACTTCCATCCAACTGGCCCTTGAACTTGCCGAAACTGTTGCGTTCAGCCTGCGGTCCGGAGTGGAAAAAAACAGTTTTGCCAGTCTCGTGGTGTCCGGTGGCTCAACCCCGGTTCCTTTTTTCACGGCACTGGCAGTGCATGATATTCGATGGGATAAGGTTTATATTACTTTGGCGGACGAAAGGTGGGTGAGCACTGGAGATGATGACAGCAATGAACTTCTGGTTCGGACCTATCTGTTGAAGGGCAGAGCGGCTGCCGCCCGTTTTGTCGGTTTGATGACAGGTACTGCGTCCCCTGCACTCGGTGAAGCGGCCTGCGGGAAAAGAATCGCGGCAATCCCTCGCCCCTTTGATGCAGTTGTTCTCGGCATGGGAAATGACGGACACACAGCTTCCCTGTTATCCGGTGCAAAAGATCTTCCTGCGGCAACAGATATGGGATCCGGTAAATTCTGTTGTGCAATATCTTCTGTAAACGCAAAACATGAACGGTTGACCCTGACTCTTTCCACCCTTATAGATGCCCGCTCAATTTTCCTTCATATCACCGGACGTGACAAGCTGAAGGTTTTCGAGAAGGCAGTTGGGCAAGGGGAAATGAGCGAGATGCCAATACGCCATGTACTGGCTCATTCCGCGAAGCCGGTCAATGTTTACTGGGCGCCTTGAACGAAGTCATGAAAAAGAACAAAAAACATGTTTCCCCGGAATGTCGATTCCCTCAATCTAAGCAGACCAATACTGCCAGTGATTCGCCCCCCAAAAACTTTATCAAAGAATTGGTAAATCTCTTTAAGAACAAGGAGATGGGACTTCTGGCGCAAAAGGCAGATGAGGCAATCAGACGCTGGCCCGGTCATACCCTTGGATGGAAAGTTCTTGCGGATATTATGCTCATGCAGGGAAAATTTCCACACGCACTTGCTCCCTTGTCTCATTTGGTGACAATGGACCCCGATGATGTTCAGGCCCACAGTCACCTTGGCATCGTCCTCTTTGAAATTGGGCGACTTGTTGATTCGGAAGAAAGCTATCGCAAGGCACTGGCCCTTAAGCCGGATTTTGCCGAGGCACACAACAATCTCGGCAACGTACTCAAGAAACAGGGCAGGATTGGGGAGGCTGAAGAAAGGTATCGCACGGCACTGGTCCTGAAGCCTGATTTTGCCGAGGCACACAACAATCTCGGCAACGCGCTTAAAGAACAGGGCAGGATTGGGGAGGCGGAGGAAAGTTATCGCAAGGCACTGGTCCTGAAGCCGGATTTTGCTGAGGCACACAACAATCTCGGAAATATTCTCAAGGATTCGGGACAACTCGTCGATGCCGAAGCGAGCTATCGGTATGCCTTGACGCTCAAAGAGGATTATGTAGAGGCACTTGCCAACCTCGGCAACACCCTCCTGAAGTTGGACCGTCTTAAAAAAGCGGAGGCAATCTATCGACAGGCTCTGGAAAAAGAGCCGGATAATGCGTCAGTGCACAGCGGTCTTGGCGATGTCCTCCTTAAACTCGGACGTTCCGGGGATGCAATTGCCCGTTATCGACAGGGAATCGAACTCGCTCCCGCGGATATCAAGGCCCGTAGTTGGCTGAACCACGTGCTCAGCCAAATGGTTCCCTTATGGCATGTGCCCATGATGAACGACAGGCTTCGAAACGACGCCTATTATGAGGCCTTGCGCAGCGCTATCACCACTGACAGTCATGTCCTTGAAATCGGAACGGGTTCAGGTCTGCTTGCCATGATGGCGGCCAAGTTCGGTGCGCGAAACGTGACGACCTGTGAGGCTGTTTCAGAAATTGCCGCTATAGCCCGTGACATCGTGGCAAAGAACGGATTCGCCTCGTCGGTCAAAGTGATTTCCAAAATGTCGACAAAGATGGAAATCGGCGTTGACATGGAGGATCGGGCCGATCTTCTCGTTTCCGAGATACTCTCAAGTGAGTTTCTTGGAGAGGGTGTTCTTTCCAGCATTGAAGATGCCAAACGCCGGTTACTGAAGCCGCAAGCCCGGATTATTCCAGCCGGCGGGACAATTCAATTCGCATTATTCGCAGGCGCTGATATCGAGCGCAATATTCGTGTTGATGGGTATGAAGGTTTTGATTTAACTAAATTCAATGAAATTGTTGCCCAGAAACAATATGTCAGCAGGGCCGATCTCAACATTGAATTACTGACTGATGACACATCATCCTTCTTCTTTGATTTTCAACATACCGATCTGTTTCCAAAAAATGAAAGGAAGATTATTGAAGTTCCAGTGCGCAAGCCGGGTCGATGTTGCGGGATAATCCAGTGGATCAGGCTTGATATGGGCGACTCGATCGTCTTTGAAAATCATCCTTTGATGAAAAATACTGCTACCAGCTGGCAGCATTGCGCCTATGTTTTTCGAACTCCATTGGAAATTCTGCCAGGCCAGACCGCGGTGATCTCAGCTGTCCATAATGGCGAAACCCCATGGTTCTTCTTTGAGGGGATGAAATAGCGATTTTTTGAACCTGTTTCTTCTTTGAAGCAGGCATTATGATCGACAAGGTTTTTCCTTGATTATTTTCCGCATGCCGAATTCCATGGAGGAAAAGTTTTCCCAAGAACAACTCTTTTGCTTTTTTCTGTAAATTGGTATATCAATCAAAGATGATATTTTTTGTTTTATTATCATAGTATTAGGCGATATTTTTGTTATTCGTTATAGGGTAATACTATTTGGAGAAACAAGATGAGTCAATCCATAACGCTGGATTGTCGGGGACTGAATTGCCCGCAACCGGTCCTGATGACTAAAGACGCCCTGGGGCAGATGACTGCGGGTGAGATTGAGATCACGGTTGATAATGAGGCATCACGCAGCAATGTGGAGCGTTTTGCCAAAAGTCAGGGGTGTTCGTCAACCGTTGTTGAGAAAGAAGGACTTTACCGCATCACCATCAGCAAGAGTGGGGATTCAAAGCCTGCCATTGATGCAGCCGATGCATCCCAGTATGTGTGTGAACCTGTGCGGCAAGAATTGGTTTACGTCGTTCCGTCCGACACCATGGGACAGGGCAACGATGAATTGGGCAGGGTGCTTATGCGCGCTTATATTAAAACCATGAAAGATGTTAGCCCGTTGCCGGCAAAGATCCTCTTTTTTAATACGGGCGTCATGATAACGGCAAACGAATCCGACCTCGTTGAACCACTCAAGAATTTGGCTGCAAAAGGGGTTGAGATTTTATCCTGCGGCACATGTCTTGATTTTCTGGGCCTCAAGGACAAACTGCTGGTCGGCAAAACCACCAATATGTATGAGATCATGCAGTCCATGGCAAGCGCTTCTCAAGTCGTGAGTCCATACTGAGCTCATGATAGCAAAACCTTCAGTCATTTATGTCGACAATGCGGCGACATCCTTTCCCAAGCCGCCTGAGGTCGTTGATGCGGTCTGCCGCATTCTGCAGACAACCTCCCTGAGTCCGGGGCGATCGGCGCATGGTTTTTCCCTTGAATGCAGCAGGCAAATTTTCGATACCCGTGAACTCGTGGCTGACCTTTTCAACTGCCCGGACTCGGGCCGTATCGCTTTTACCTGCAATGTGACCGAAGCATTAAATGTTGGAATTTTTGGACTTTTTGGCAAGATTTTCCACACGGGAGACCATGTCATCACCACATGTCTTGAGCATAATTCGGTCATGAGGCCCCTGCGTTATCTTGAAAAAACCGCGGACATCAAAATTTCACAGTTGCCCATTGATGGTGACGGTCAGGTCATGGTCAGTGAACTGGCACGGTTGCGCAGAAATAATACCAAGCTCATTGTCATTAATCATGTTTCAAACGTCACCGGGGCAGTCGTTGATCTTGAATCCATCGGAAAGGACAAGGGTGATGCCTTTTTCATGGTGGATGGCGCCCAATCGGCCGGGGTTTTTCCCATTGATGTGGAACGAATGAATATCGATATGCTTGCTTTTACCGGTCACAAATCCCTTTTAGGTCCGACTGGCACCGGCGGTTTTTTTCTGCGCGAGGGTGTCATGCCCCGTCCCATGAAAATGGGGGGGACGGGCAGTAATTCCGAAACGGAGATACAACCCGATTTCATGCCGGACTGTTATGAGTCAGGGACACCAAACACGCTGGGAATCGCCGGGCTTGGAGCTGGAATTGCCTTTATCGGCAAAACCGGAATGGCGGCAATCAGGGAGCATGAGCAACATCTCTGCCGTCTCTTTCTTGACGGTGTCAGCCAGTTGAAGCGCATCACGGTTTATGGTCCCGGAATCGGCAAGGAGCGCGCTGCGGTTGTGTCACTTCGGGTCAAGGGCAAAAGCGAGTCCGAAGTTGCCCACATTCTTGACCGTGAATTTGCCATCATGGTGCGTGCCGGACTTCACTGCGCTCCGGCCTCACATCGGGCCATTGGTACTTATCCTGCCGGAACCGTACGTTTTTCTTTCGGTTATTTCAACACCGAGACCGATGTCGCCACCTGTCTCACAGCACTTGACATGCTCGTCAAAAAATGAAATCCTTGTAATTATGTGGTCTTCCTCTCTTCACGAACCAACCTGCGTGGTTATTCTTTTTTCCATTCATTTTGTCCTCAAGGCGGAAAAACTGCTCAAAAATGATTCTATTGTTCATGATGTTATTCCCGTCCCCCGGGAAATAAGTTCCGATTGCGGCATGGCAGTCGAGTTTCTCTGCCGCGATCAGGCAAGGGTCATGGCCTTGCTTCAAGCTTCTTCCCTTCGTATTGCCGGTCTTTACAGCAGGGAAGGGGAAAGCTCTTTTCAGCCGCTTCAACTTGACCCGGAAGAAGGAATTCAGAACATTCAATAATTGATTTTTTTGTCGTGCTTGTTCATTCCTGCGTCTTTGGTAACGTTACATGTTGAAAACACTTAAATTAAATACGCCTTCAATTTAGCCAGCCAGGTGTTCCATGAAAAAAAATGCGCTTCTTGCCAGTGATATGGATGGGACTGTCATCCCCCTTGAATCAGGAAAAGAGCACGATGAGGAAATTCTTCGGTTCTGCAGAGTTATGCGGGGAAATCCACACGTTTCGCTTGCGTACGTGACTGGAAGACATCTTGAACTGGGACTTGCGGGAGTAAAAAAATACCGACTCCCTCCCCCGGACATTTTTGTCTGCGATGTAGGTACTACCATTTATTTGAAAACCGGGGACGCATGGCGTAAAGACAGTGAATATCATTCTCGATTGCAGAAATCCTGGAAAGGGAGAACAGGAGAAGATGTCGCACAGATCTTAAAAAACATACCTGAGCTTGTCGCCCAGGAAGATGAGAAGCAGGAGGAATTCAAGCAGAGTTATTATGTTACCCGGCAGATTGACAGAGAAACAGTCATTGCAGAAATTCACAGGCAACTGGGATTTTCACAATTGCGGGCAAATGTCATTTACAGCGTCGATTCGATTAAAAATGTCGGATTGATTGATGTCCTGCCCGACATAGCCGCAAAGGATTATGCCCTTGAATATCTATCGAACAAGTTGGACATCAACAAGGATGATGTCGTCTATGCCGGTGATTCCGGCAATGATCTTCTGGCTTTTATCAGTGGTTTTAATGCAATTGTCGTAGCCAATACGGATGAAGATGTGAAAGCAGAGGCCCGCATTGAGGCACAACGGAAAAACATTGAAGCACGACTCTTTTTCGCTTCGAAAAAGTATGTGTCTGGTGTAATGGAAGGTTGTTATCACTTTAATCTTTTTCGATAGTTTCTTTCTTGTTTTTCGTCACCAGAATAGATCAACTGTGTTCAATAAAAAATGACGGCGTACTTTTTTTATCAGGAAGTAATGAGTTGTTTTGCCTTGGAATCCTGCATTTAATTTTGGAAAAAAATTGGCGTTAAGTTTTGCTGTTTATCTCACTAGACACATAACTTGTTGTTATTCCGCCATTCCGTTGCTTGACAAAACATGCGGAATTGTTATAAATTAGAAATTGAATAAAAAGAAGTGTGATATGGAAAGCGCAAAATTACAAAATAATCTCCTTCATCGACCGTTGCCATACACCTGCTGATTGAAGCGTTCTTTATATAGTTTCAAACCTGTACCCCATCTAAAGCCCAGTAATGATAAGGCAAATAAAATGATCAAAAGAGGAGGAGGCTATGGGATTTCTGGAGAAACTTTTCGGTGGTGGTAAAAAATATCCCCCTTTAGGGGCGGAAACTCCGGCAGCAAAAAAAATAGAGGCCATGAAGCCCTACCTGGAGGAAATATCCAACGAGGTTTCCGACCCGATGGAGGTGGTTCCAGCCGATGACACAGCCTTTGTTTTCATCGGCAACCCTAATAAGAATTTCGGCATGGCCTGGGTTGATAATGGAAGGGTTCAAAATTTTAAGACATTAGCCGATGAAAAAGGTGTCGCCCAGCAGCAATTGCTTCTGATGCATAAAAAATTGCAGGATGCATATCATCGAAGCGGTGATGATAAAAGATACCTCATGACAATCGGTGGGAAGAGTGTTGTTGTAACACCTTCAAGTAATCTGGCGCGGGAAGTAAAAGATATTATTATAGGTAATGCCTGAACAACGGGTATATTTCAGCCTCAGTTCCGTTTCAGCGTCAATAAGATGTATTAAATGAGCTTTGGGGATACAGTTTTCGGCCCGTTCTCTGATCGAGAACGGGCTTTTTTTGTGTTTTTCACCACTGACGATATCCGAGAACATTTTTTTTCTAATCGATGTGATACCCAAGGAAAAGAAAATTTTTCAACTTGTTGCGGTGCATTTCTCCCGTCCCGGGAGGGTAGTGTCACCGTCAGCAGGCGTCGTTTATATCCTCACTATTGAGAGCAAAACGGAAGAGGTAGTCATTAAGCTTTTGCAGTTGGTCGACGGTTATTTTGTCCCATGAACCATCTTTGGCGCATTGGGGATATTTTTTTGTAAAAACACGGTTCCAAGCCTTGGAGGATTTCGACTCACTGTAAAGAAACTGAGCTCCCTTGTCATTGTTACGGGTATGGCAGGTTTTGCAGACTTCCCGGAATACTTTGCCGCCTTCGCCCCAGGGACGGCTGTCCCATTCCAGAGGGCCTGAGTCGAGTATCCTGCATGTTTGCGTTGTTTCGTCAAACCTGCTTTTAGGGCGGGCTTCCGCCTGCATGGAAAAAGTTGTTGCCATGACAAATACCGTAAGCATCAGAATTGTTCGATTCATATGGCTCCTTATTGACCGGGTCAAAACAGTCGTTAATTTTATCTGATCTTTAAAAAAAATAGACAAAGGGATGGGATCATTGGTTCCCGTCGTGATCCTTATTTAGTGGAAAAAGACACTTGCTGATTCTTCATACTATGGAATGCCAGTCATCAACAAACGTGCCAGTCAGGAAAGAGAATGGCAACATGCTGGAATTGCTGATTATTGAAAAGGGGCAAGGTTTTTACAGCAGGGCTGTATTGGCATGAAATGCAGACTATTCTTCAGCGGTACGAAGAATAGTCTGCAATCCGGGAAAAATGAGTCCCCATCTGACCACCTCACCAGGAGGAAGTCGATTAAATGACGTGTGGTTTCACGAAGAGAAAGCCGATTTCCCTTTCAGCACAGAAAAATGAATGTTTTGCGGATAGAGTCGAGATCATTTCGTCTGCTGTTTGTTCTCCGTTCTGGGGAGATAAGTGGACAGCATCTGCCAGGCACCCTGAGAATTCCAGTCGCGGGGGCCTATGTGCTTTTCACGGAGTACGCCCTGGGGGTCGATTATGAAGGTTTCAGGCACGCCGGTGATACCGTAGGCCGAAGCAACTTTCGACTCCGGGTCCAGAAGGATGGGAAATGTGTATCCCCTTTTCAGGGCAAGATTCTGGGCGAAATCGGCGCGATCATTGTTGAGTATGGTCAGCATCTGAAATGAAGAAGCAGGCATGCCACGGTGCAATCCTTCCATTGACGGCAATTCCTCCTGGCAGGGGGGGCACCATGTCGCCCAGAAGTTGACAAATACAACTTTTCCGCGCAGATCGGCAAGATTCCATGTTTTTCCCTGGATATCCTTCAGGGAAAAATCAGGCGCCGGTTGGTCAACCGCCGCTATAGCCGGGGCATCCTGCTTCTGCTCCCGGCTGCAACCGACAAGCATAAAGGCAGCAATAATCATTGCAGGCATGAACAAGTGAAGAAGAAATTTTGTGCTCAGTTTCATACGGATTTTCACCTTGGAAGACGTTTACGAAAAGTGTCGTTATTCAAACAAGTTCAACGGGGGAAAGCGCCATTGTTGATATCGACGCAGGTGCCGGTGATGTATGGCGGACAGTCCGTTGCCAGCCAGTAAATGGTGTCGGCAACTTCAGCAGGATAGGCAAACCGTCCAGTATAAACCGCTTTTTTGATATCTTTTTTTCTCTGTTCGGGAATGATGTCAAGCATGGCGGTTTCCACTGGGCCTGCCGCCACGGCGTTGACCACGATTCCCTTTGGCCCGAGAATCTTGGCAAAGCTTTTTGTCATATTAATGACCCCGGCCTTGGTAATGCCGTACCAGACATCCGGATGGCCGATCTGGCCGGCAATGGAGGCGTTGTTGACAATCCTGCCTTCTCCCCTGCTTATCATGAACTTCGATGTTTCCCTGATCAGTGCCACCGGTGATTCGATGTTTATTTTCAGGATTTCATCGACCTTTTCCTGGGGATACTCGTCGTAGGGCAGGGAATGCATGATACCTGCATTGTTTATCAGAATATCCACCGGACCGATGTCATTGATTAAGCGGGGAATCTCTTCGATGTTCCGGAGATCAAACCGTATTGTCTCCATGTTTTCGTGATCACTCAATGCAAGGTCGGTAAAGTTCCGAGCCACCACGAAAACATGATAGTCTTTCTCAAGAAATTTTCTGGTTGTGTGGAGGCCAATGCCTTTGTTTCCGCCGGTAACCAGCACCTTTTTTCTATTCATTAATTTCCTTGAAAGCCTGTTGCTTTGCGCCGCAGATCGGGCAGTTCTCCGGAGCATGATCAGGGGCGATATAACCGCAGAACTGGCAGACGAAGCAGCTTTTCGTTTCATCTAAAGTGATGTCTCGATTTGTATCGTCGTAAAATCGCAACATGCTCTTTTCCGCGTTATGCAACTGCCTGATGGAAAAAAGAAGCGATGTCAAGCCTGCCGTTTCGGCTGCTTCCGTCAATTTCTGGTAATTGCTGCATATCTCCGGTATTTCCTTTTCAAAAACGGAAGCCAGGAACTGATCCGAGTTGTCGATATTTCCACGGGACAAGCTGAGCAGGCGTCGTGACTGGGCTGCCTCGGAATCAGCAAGGGCCCTCAGCAGAAGGCTGGCATTTTTTCGGCCGTCCTTCTTCGCTTTCAGAGAATATATTTTTTTTCTGGCCGCAGCTTTAGAAAGCAGGGCAAAGGCATGCAGGAGACCGGATGATGTATGGTCTGTCATGATCGAATCTCTACAAAATGTTTCATGCTTTCATGAAAGAGCGTTCAGAGCGTTCAGCGCTGCATTATAATTAGGTTCCTGGACAATCTCCGGAACCTGTTCACAATAACTGACCTTGCCTGATTTGTCTATAATGACAATGGCTCTTGCCAGAAGGCCTTTAATCGGTCCAGTTGTGATCAGCACGCCGTAATCCTTGCCGAAATCAGGAGAACGGAAAACAGAAAGAGGAATAACGTTTTTGATGCCTTCGGCTTCGCAGAATCGCTGGTGGGCAAAGGGTAAATCAGCAGAAATGCAGAGCACCACCGTATCTTTTGCGTCAGCCGCATCCTTGTTGAATTTGCGGACGGATGCGGCGCATACCGAGGTGTCGATACTGGGGAAAATGTTAAGAACAACTTTTTTTCCTGTAAAATCCTCCAGAGAACAATCAGATAAGTCGGTTTTAGTCAGGCTGAAAGACGGAGCTTTGCTGCTGGAACCAGGAAGATCTCCAATCGTGTCGATAGCGTTTCCCTGTAAAGTGATGCGAGCCATTTTTTCCTCCTTTGTGGTCTTATTTGTGGTGTTTCTTGTGTTTTTCAAGAGGTGCGTGCACCCCTTGCCGCAGGCTTTTCATGCGGGTTTCAAGAAAGGTGATGCCGCTTAAAAGGGCCACGGTGATAAGGGTGACAACCATGGCCTCAGGATATTTTTTAAAACCAATCAGCGAACCGGTGGCGGCAAGAACCCAAACAACAGCCGCCGAAGTGACGCCAAGGACAATGCCTTCACGGGAAAGAATAACACCTGCGCCAAGAAAACCAATGCCGGTGACAACCTGACCAAGAACACGGGTCATGTCGGAATTGTCGTTGGTAAACTCCACACCGAGTGAAATAAAAAGAGCCGTGCCCAGGCAGATCAGTATGCTTGTTCTAATGCCGGCGGGCTTTCCACGCAACTGCCTTTCAAAGCCGATAATGGCGCCGCAGAGAATGGCGGTTCCAACGCACTGCCAGAATTGGGAGGAGTGGATATCCATATCAGATAGAATTTTTTGTTTGTTCAGGACACGGATGTGTCTCCGGGCACCATAGCGATCACAATCCATCCGGCTTGGGGTTTAATTTTATGATCCGCGGTAAAAATTTCCAGATTGCCATTCGGCTTAACGGCAAACAATGGTATAAACCGCGAGTCGTAATTATTCATCAGTTTCTCATAGGTGAACTGATCCGTCAAGCGGGTGTTGTGAATTTTCCATCCTTTTGTCAGGTTCATCGAGAGCTTGGAAAAGGTGATATTTTTACCGAAAAGCGGATTCTTGCAGCTTTGGGACGTTGATTTGCGCACTTCGGAGAGTTCCAATTCAGAAGCAACCTGCAGGGTGTAAACGGCGTTGTAGCCGAATTCCATCCTGTAATGCATGCATGAAAGCGCATTGAGCGCTCCCCGGGGTGAAAGGGCAAGCATTTTGCCGATGCCGATGAGGTCAAGATGCCGATCCGCATGTTCTGAGACCGGTTCCCCATAATAGGTGTCAAGTCCCTCCATCCTCGCCTTGCTGATTTTGTCCCAGCTCGTGTCGACCAGCAGACATTTGAACCCTTCCTGCTTGAGTGATTTCGCTATGGCGAATGCCACCATGTTGGCTCCGATGATAAGAACTCCTTTGGGGTCAGGTTCGGCGATACCCAGCCGTTTGGCAATAAGCCCGGCGGTACAGCTCTGCAGAACAACCGTTCCGATGATTACCATGAAAGTCAGCGGCACGAGAAGTTCGGCATCGGTGAAGCCTTTCTGCTCAAGCTTGATGGCAAAAAGCGCGGAAATGGCAGCCGCGATAATTCCCCGCGGGGCTATCCAGGCAAGAATGTGGCGTTCCGGCCAGGTCAGTTTCGAGCCAAGAGAAGAAATCATGACGCTGATGGGCCGGGCGAGAAATTGAATGGCGAGAAAGACGAAGAGGGCTCGCCAGCCCAGGGCGACAAACATGTCAAGATTCATGCGGGCAGCAAGGATGATGAAGAGAACGGTAATCAAAAGAACACTCAGGCTTTCCTTGAAATCAAGGATGTCATCAACCGGGACGTCTTTCATGTTGGAGAGCCATATGCCCATGACGGTTACGGTAAGGAGTCCTGATTCATGCTGCAGAGTATTTGATACGGCAAAAACAATAAAGACAAGGGCAAGGGTGGTGACATTGTGGAGAAATTCAGGTATCAGGTGGCGTCGGAGGAGCAGCCCATAAAGATACCCCGACAAAGCGCCGAGGAGCAGTCCGATGCCGACCAGTTTGCTGAAGGAGAAAAGTGTTTGACCCAGTGCGTTGCCGCTGCTGCCGGATATGATAAATTCATAAACCAGTACGGCAAGAGTCGCTCCCACAGGGTCGATGACGATTCCTTCCCAGCGGAGGATGTTTGCAACGGCAGCGCTTGGTCGAACCGTTCTCAGCATGGGAACTATGACCGTGGGGCCGGTAACCACTGTCACCGCACCAAAAAGAAAGGATAGTTGCCAGGAAAAGTCGAGGGCGAACCGGGTTACGATGGTGGTGATGAGCCAGGTGACCAACACCCCGAATGATATCAGATTCTGAACTACCTTGCGCAGGCCGATAATCTGATGAAAGCGCAGGGTCAGGCTGCCCTCAAAGAGAATGACGGCAACCGAAAGAGATATAAAGGGAAAAAGCAGATCGCCGAAAAGAGCATCCGAATCCAAGAGACCGGCGACAGGTCCCACGATGATGCCGGTAAAAAGGAGGAAAAGTATGGCGGGAAGCTTCACCCGCCAGGCAATCCACTGGCAGATGATGCCCGCAAAGATAACACATGACAGGATAAAAACTTTATCGGTAAGAACAGGGACGCTCATTATTTCATTCCTTGATAGACTTCTCGGAGGGATTGCTGCTTTTCAGATGACATTGATTGTCTGAATGGATATCGTCCCAAGCTGCCGGATCGGTCAATGGTTCGAGATGGGTGAAGACGGAAACATTGGGAAGTGCCTGGCGTATCCTGTCTTCGATCTCTTCCAGCAGTTGATGTCCCTGGAGAACCGTCCATTCAGCTGGAGTGAGTACATGAAAAGAGACAAATTTTCTGGAACCTGACTGGCGGGTTCGCAGGGCATGGTATTCGATGCCTGATTTGCGGTAATCTTCCATGATATTCCGTATTGTCTCCCTGTCTTCAGGGGGCAGGGCGGTGTCCATGAGGCCGAGGACGGAATTTTTGATTATTTTAAAACCGGTCCAGACGATGTTTGCGGCAACGAAAAGGGCAACCAGCGGGTCCAGCCGGTTCCAGCCTGTTACGGAGACTGCTCCGACCCCGACAAGTACCCCGGCTGAGGTCCAGACATCGGTAAGAAGATGATGGGCATTTGACTGGAGTGAAACGGAATGGAATTTTTTACCTGCTTTTATTAAAACAAGTGCGACAACCAGGTTGATCAGTGAGGCTATAAATGAGACCGCAAGGCCGAGCCCGATTTTTTCAAGGGGGACGGGATGAATGAGCCTTTGCGTTGCAGCCAGGGCAATGCTTCCGGCTGCGATGATAATTAACCCTCCCTCAACTCCGCTTGAAAAATATTCCGCCTTGGTGTGTCCGTAAGCGTGATTGTCATCGGCCGGCAGGGCGGCTATTTTCAGCATGACCAGGGTGAGAACAGCGCCGATCAGGTTAACGATTGACTCAAGGGCGTCGGACAAGAGTCCAACAGAGCCGGTTAGAAGATAGGCGAAGGTTTTCAGAGCGATGGTGGCAATTGCCGCGCAGATGGAAAGCCAGGCGAAATGGGCTAAGCAGGGTGACTGGGACATAAGAGATTAATAGGGAGTTTGCCCTATGATGTTACCCGCCGGGGAGTAGATGCAAAGCCAGACCTGGGACTTGTCTTCGCACATGGCCTTGGCGCAGCCGACCCGGGTGGTGTCCGCCCAGACAATCTGGGTGTAATGGCCGCAGGTCTTTCCCAACGGGGCATGGCAGGTGTTGGTATCGCTGGAATACCATTGTTTTTCAGCAGCCCATGATTCGACTACAGCCTGTTCTGAAATATTCTGCACCGAATTATGCCATTGCCACTGACCAAGCCTGTTTTTTTCTGTCGCTGTCTGCAGGGGGCTTGCCCAATAGAGGTTTTCACCCGGCCCATTGTGGTTCATTTCACATCCGTTTTTTTGCATTTTTCCTGTGTAACGGGCAGCCTGTTCCGCCAGTTGATCCGACCATTTCAAACCCGCTGAGCCAACCTGGTTTCTCAGCAAATTATGGGCGTCGACAATGGAAGAGGGGTGTATCCTGTTTTGCTGGGAGAAAGCCGGCAAGGGGGAAAGTAGACTGATGATCAGAAAAAAATATACAGATAGGAGATATGACTGAAATAACAATTTTTCCTCCGTCAGCATCAGTGGACAATAACGGCTATTAAATCATGCGTGATAGTTGCAGCATGAGCATGTTTGATTCTTTTTCAATATCATCAAATAGACTTCTTTGCCATAGGAAATATATGATCATAATATTTAGGTTTTTTCTTTTTGGGGCTTGACAACTCCGGGGAAAAAAAATAAAGGAAAGTGTTGAATGAGGAACCATTCATTATCATTATTCCACATAACACGAGGAGGATTAGAAAATGAAGAAGATGTTCAAGTCATTGGCTCTGGGGTGCTGTCTTGTGGCCGCCACCGCTTTTCAGGTTTATGCGAGCGGTTCCGCTGCCCAGAAACCGAGCCCGGATGCGGCAATCAAAATGCTGCAGGAAGGCAATGCCCGTTTTGTTGCCAATAAAACCATTCATCCCCATTCAGACACCCAGCGTTTGATTCAGGCGGGTAAAGAAAACCAGGGCGATCACGCCTATGCCACCGTCATTACCTGCTCTGATTCCCGTGTTCCGGTTGAGCGAGTATTTGATGCCGGTGTCATGGATATTTTTGTCATCAGGGTGGCAGGCAATGTTGTTGACGTGGATGAGGCAGGTTCAATCGAATACGGTCTTGCCCATGTCAATACGCCGGTGCTGGTTGTTCTCGGCCACACCCAGTGCGGCGCGGTCACTGCGGTAACAAGCGAGGTGCAGGGACATGGACATCCGCTGGAGAGAAACATCCCGCCTCTGGTTGACAACATCATTCCCGCTGTCAAGAAAGCAATAGCAGCCCATCCCGAAGCTCAGGGTAAAGATGTTGTTCCCTATGGCATTGAAGAGAATGTATGGCAGGGAATCGAAGACCTTTTTATGAATAGCGCAGCGAGCCGTGATATCGTAAAAAGTGGAAAGGCCAAAGTGGTTGGCGCAATCTATGATGTCAGCAACGGCAAGATTGATTGGTTGCCTGAAGCAAAAGTAACCGAAATACTGACCAAGGTTGAAAGTAATCCAAACCGGGCTATGGAAGCCATGGCTGGAGCGGCTCACTGATGTCAGTGCAGTTTGTGTAATTGATAAAGCTGAAAGGCAGATCCGTTGACCGGGATGCTTTTCAGCTTTATCCCTGAACAATCTGATTTGTCTTTCCGTTCGTTTGGTCCACCACCCGGCGGACATCAGCCAGACATCATCGACCAAGCGGATTTTTGCTGGCGCATTGACACCCTCCCGCTTTTTTCTCTGTGAGTATCCGTTCCATAATGGTCGATTTTCCCTCATGGGCAATGACATCTTCCGCAATATCCGATATCGTATAGCCGAAACAGTAGCAGATCTGTTTGTCTGGTTCGTTTTTTTTCATTTTTGCCGAATAACGGGTTAAACTCCTATTTCCCGCAGCCTTTTCTTGCTTTCTTCAATTTTTACGAGAGTGGCGGATAGGGTAGCCACTTTTTCCTGTTCCTTGACCACCACATCGTCCGGGGCATTGGCTAGAAATTTTTCATTGCCGAGTTTACCCTGACTCTGCTGGAGTTGTTTTCCGATCTTCTGTTGCTCTTTGTCGAGTTTGGCAATTTCCTTGTCAACATCGATCAGCCCGACAAGGGGGATGAAGATTTCGATATCGGCAAAGATGTAGGAAGCGGCACCCTTCGGCGCGGTTCCATCCATGATGACACTCAGAGATTTTGCCCGGCTGAGTCCCTTGATTTCACCCGCATGTGCTTCAATAGCCCCTTTTCTGGACTGATCATGGCAGGAGACAATAACTTCGACCTCGGCTGACGGATGAATCTGCATCTCACTGCGGATATTGCGGATACCGCCGATGATCCCCATAATGAGTTCGGCAATGGCTTCGGTCTCGGGGTTATCCCATTCGGGGTTTACTTCGGGGTAAGGTTCGAGCATGATGCTGGTCCGCTCACCCGGCAGGACATGCCAGATTTCCTCGGTGACAAAGGGAATAACCGGATGCAGCAGTTTGATGACCGACTCAAGAACCGTGAACAGTGCGGCCTTTGCCTGATTTTTTTGTTCCGTCGATTTGCTGAATAGTTCCGGTTTTATCAATTCAAGATACCAATCGCAGAATTCATGCCAGACAAACTGGTACATGGCGGAAGCGGCATCATTGAAACGGTATTCGCTCAGGGAACGATGTACTTCACCGACGGCCCTGTTCAACCGGCTGAAAATCCAGCGATGGGCGAGACCGAGACCGGCAGGTGAAAAGTCTTGTGTGATGGACGAATCACAATCGCCTATATGCATGAGGGCAAAGCGGCAGGCATTCCAGATTTTATTGATGAAATGGCGGTATCCCTCGATCCTCTCTTCGGAAAGGCGGATATCACGGCCCTGGGCGGCAAAAGCCGTCATGGTGAAGCGCAGGGCGTCGGTGCCGAATTGATCCATGATCAAAAGCGGATCCATGACATTGCCCTTGGATTTACTCATCTTCTGGCCCTGGGAGTCCCGCACGAGAGCATGGAGATAGACATCCCTGAAGGGCACCTTGTCCATGAAGTGCAGACCCATCATCATCATCCGGCAGACCCAGAAGAAGAGAATGTCAAAGCTTGTGATGAGCACCGAGGTTGGATAAAAGAACTGCAGTTCCCGGGTTTCCTCCGGCCAGCCCAAGGTGGAAAAAGGCCAGAGGGCGGAGCTGAACCAGGTGTCGAGCACGTCCGTTTCCTGCAGCAGTTGTCCGGAGCCGCATTTTGAGCATTTGTCGGGATCGGTTTCGCTGACGATCAGTTCACCGCATTTCTCGCAGGTCCAGGCGGGAATCTGGTGGCCCCACCAGATCTGGCGTGAAATACACCAGTCGCGGATATTGTACATCCAGTCAAAAAAGGTGTTTTCCCAGGTTTTCGGATGGATGCGGATGTCTCCTTGTTTCACGGCATTGATTGCCTTTTCGGCCAGAGGTTTGACCGAAACAAACCACTGTTTGGACAGAGACGGCTCAACAACGGTGGAGCAACGATAACAGTGTCCCACACCATGCTGGTAGTCCTCTATGCCTTCGAGCAGGCCGAGTTTCTCCAGATCAGCGACAACACGCTCCCGGCATTCGAAACGGTCAAGACCGGCATACGGGCCTGCCTCCACATTCATGCGTCCGTCGTCGTCCATTACCTTGACTGCGGGCAGATCGTGACGGCGGGCGATTTCAAAGTCATTGAGGTCGTGAGCCGGCGTTACCTTGAGGGCGCCGGTGCCGAATTCCCGTTCCACATGTTCGTCAAAAACAATCGGTATTTTTTTGTCGAGTAAAGGCAGAATAACTGCTTTTTCAGGAAGCGAAGAAAATCGTTCATCGTCAGGATGCACGGCAACAGCGGTATCGCCGAGCATTGTTTCCGGCCGGGTGGTGGCGACCACGATAAAACCGTCGCCCTGAGTATAGGGGTAGCGTATTTTGTAGAGTTTGCCGTCTGTTGGTTCATGCTCCACCTCCAGG
Source organism: Pseudomonadota bacterium (assembly GCA_043809085.1). Lineage (GTDB taxonomy): Bacteria > Desulfobacterota > Desulfobulbia > Desulfobulbales > SURF-16 > DB1. The sequence goes on from JAZDEG010000039.1 coordinate 25,840, forward strand.
TCAGCCAAAGCGGTATGGCACCTGGGGCACCAGTTGATGATATAATCCCCCCGATATATGAGTCCTTCCTTGTAAAGTCGGGTGAAAACGATTCGTACCGCCCGGGACAGACCCTCGTCCATGGTGAAACGTTCCCGCTCCCAGTCACAGGAACAACCCAGCCGCTTGAGCTGGTTGATGATCTGGCCGCCGGATTCAGACTTCCACTGCCATACCCGGTCGATGAATTGTTCCCGGCCCAGATCGTGGCGGTTTTTGTCTTCGGATGCAAGCTGTCGTTCGACGACATTCTGGGTGGCGATGCCGGCGTGGTCGGTTCCGGGTACCCAGAGGGTGTTGTATCCCTGCATCCTTTTATAACGGACCAGGACATCCTGCATGGTGTTGTTCAAGGCGTGACCCACATGGAGGACACCGGTTACGTTGGGCGGGGGAATGACAATGGAGTAGCAGGGACGTTTTTCATCCATATGCGCCCGGAATGTCTTCTGCTCCTGCCAAACCTGATACCACTTCCGCTCAACATCGGAAAATTCATAGGCCTTGGCCAGCAACTTGGTGTCCTGTGTCATGTCTGCTTCGTTCGTCATGGGTAATGTGTACTCACTTGAAATATCAAAAAGTTTACAGTGCCGGGTTGCAGTTTACGAATAGAGTTTCAGTCTTTCCGGGAGAAATCATCCTTCCACCGGTTGAAAACCCTAATCCGTCAACATAAAGACCGGTATTCTAATAGTATAATCTGGTGTGGGAAATTGGTTGAAAAATAATAGTAATAAAAAAATTTAGCGAACACCCCACCGCTTGGGGAAAAAAATACTGGTGTACAGGTCCAGAGCGTATCGGTCTGTCATGCCGGCAATAAAATCGCATACCTTGCGTGGACGTTTCGTTTTTTCGTTATATGCGGTTTCCGCCTCCCAGATGCCTCGGCCGGGCAGCTTGACGTCCTCTTCCATGAAATATTCATAGAGTTCACGGATTATTTTCATCGCTTTGATGAACTCACTGTGCACTTGGTTGGACTGATAGACGTTTTCAAAAAGAAAGGTGCGCAGGTCCGATGTTGCCTGAAGGATATTGGGACTCATGGCAAGACGAGATTCTCCGGCCTCGATGGTTCTGACGATAAGATCGTTGATCATGGCGCTGATGCGCTGTGAATTCGTGTCGCCGAGACTCGCCCTGATCGTGTCCAGCATGTCTTTCTCTTCTATGAGACCTGCCCGGACAGCGTCATCCAGATCGTGATTGACATATGCGAAAATATCAGCCAGCCTGACCACCTGGCCTTCCAGGGTTTCCGGCAGGCCGGAGAGGTCTTCGGGCAGTATGGTCTTTCTACCCTTGGAGTGTTTCAAGATTCCATCCCTGACCTCATACGTGAGATTCAGACCCTGTCCCTTGTTTTCCAGGACTTCCACAACCCGCAGGCTCTGTTCGTAATGACGGAAACCGCCGGGATAGAGTTCGTTCAAGACCGATTCGCCGGCGTGGCCGAAAGGGGTATGGCCAAGATCGTGGCCAAGGGCGATGGCCTCGATGAGGTGACCGTTCAACCGCAGGGCGACGCCGATGGTTCGGGCAATCTGGGCAACTTCCAGGGCGTGGGTAAGCCTGGTGCGGTAATGATCGCCGGTGGGAGCAAGAAAAACCTGGGTTTTATGGGTGAGGCGTCGGAAAGTCTTTGAGTGGATGATCCTGTCCCGGTCACGGGCAAAGGCAAGTCGGATAGGGCACTCCACCTCTTCGCGCAATCTGCCCTTGCTGTTCTTAGTGTGGCAAGCGAAAGGGGAGAGGTTTTTGGCCTCCCTGTCCTCAAGTTCAAGTCGAAGGCATTTAATCATGGCAATGTTCGTTCAAAAAAGCACCCACAGAGAAGTGGTTTCATCTGTGGGTGCTGATGAATAAAGATTTTTTTGCTGCAGGATGCTTAATCTGCCCTGCTGCTCACATGGGTGACGATTTCAGCCTTGGAAAGATCTTTCAGTACCGGGTGCTGCATGATCATGTTCGGGGTCTTTTCGCCGTTGATGTTGGTGATGAGCAGGGAGCCGCGACCCTGTCCGTAGATATCGTTGAAGTCGTAAACTCCGCCGACGACAACGAGATCACCGTGAGAAACCTTCTGTTCGTAAAGGTGCATGGCGTAATCCACCTGGTAATCGACGTTGCGCTCCACATTTTTGGCCCAGCGTTCCTTGTCGGATCCGGCACCGTCATCCATGGCAATGACCGGTTTCAGCGGGTCGAGTTCTTGTTTGATGCCTTTGGTTTCGCCTGAGTAATCACCCATGGCCGCCTTGACAGCGCCGCAGCTTGAGTGGCCGAGAACGAGCAGCACTTTGGTGGGCAGATGATTGACGCCGTAATCAACTGACCCTTCGGAGTTGACCACCTGGTTGCCGATATTTCTGATGACGAAAATATTGTTGTCCGGCATCATGCCGAAAAGATGGGTGTGGACACGGGAGTCGGAACAGGTGATGACCGTCAGGTTGGGTGCCTGTCCATCCTGGAAGGCGCCGAAGTGGCTGCTGTCATTATGCCCTTTAAACGAATCGTTCCCCTTGATGAATGTCTTTATTGTTTCACTGGCTGACATTGCCGATTGTGCGCCCGGGGCGTCGTGCCCACCGCCGTGATCGGATGCCCATGTCTGCGGAGCAACAGCAAGAATGGCGGAAAAGCCCAAGGCAAGAAAACAATTTTTCACAATTTTTTTCATTTTTCTCCTCCCGAAAGAAAATGGATGAAGAGGTGATAAAGCCTCCAGTCAGAAATAATGCGTGTCTGTCTAAATCAACAAACGACATTACTGATTATTTCTTTGATGGTCAAGAAATGTGATGTTTTTTTGTGCATTTGTCCAGAAGTTTGAGTTTCCCGATGCACGCATACCCTGGTTTGCAATATGAGAAGAAAAAGGAAAGTTTTTTCAGGCACCAGCAGGGGAAAATTTCATTCAGCAAACTGCGCCTCTATTTCCTCGACTTTTGTCTGGTTTTCTTCCCACTGCTGGTAACAGCGTTTAAGACGCCGTTCTAAAGATGCGTACTCCTTGCTTTTTGCCCCGAAAATTTCCTGGTCTTTGTACAGCTCCGGATCGGCAAGCATGGCCTCAAGCTCTTTTTTGGTCATTTCCAGCCGTTCGATTTCTTCCTCGTTTTCCTTGATTTTTTTGATAAAAGGGCGCAAAAGGATGTTTTTTTCCTGGCGAATTCTGGCCTGTTCCTGCCTGGCTTTTTTGCCGCGTACAGGCGAAGAAGAATCGCTCTGCACATCTTGGACAACAGCCTGATTTTCTTTGTCCATGGCGGCGGCTCGGTCTCTTTGCTCGGCAGTTTTGTCGAGATAATATTTTATGTTACCGTCAAAAAGGGTAGCCCGCCCATTTTTAATCTCAAGTACCTTGTTGACAAAACTATCAAGGAAATAGCGGTTATGGCTGACAATGATGATCGTTCCGTCATACTGGGACATGGCCTCCTGCAGGATTTCCTGGGAAGTCATGTCCAGATGGTTGGTGGGTTCGTCCATGATCAGAAGATTGGCGGGGGTGGCTATCATTTTTGCCAGGGCCAGTCGGCTTTTTTCGCCGCCGGAAAGCACCTGAACTTTTTTGTCAACCTCGTCACCGCTGAAAAGAAAGGCGCCGAGCAATGACCTTGTCTGGGTAATCGTCTTATCCGCCTCGACCATGGAGAGTGTTTCCAGCACGGTATAATTGGGAGAAAGCTCCTGGGCCTGGTGCTGTCCGAAATAGGAAAGGGAAACATTATGACCCAATCGAATAGCCCCGTCATCCTGACTGACAAGTCCTGCGATGGTCTTGACCAGGGTCGATTTACCCGCGCCGTTTACCCCGACGATGGCCATTTTGTCGCCCCGCTCGAGTTCAAACGATATGCTGTCAAACACGCTGTTATTCCCGTAGTGCTTTTTCAGTCCTGCAACGGTGATAGCCAAGCGACCGCTGGGCGGTGCCGGAGGGAAACGGAAAGAAATTTTATGATCCGTTTTCTCAAGTTCAATAATCTCAATTTTTTCGAGCTGTTTGATGCGGCTCTGCGCCTGTTTGGCCTTGGTCGATTTTGATCGGAATCGTTCAACGAACCGTTTCGTCTGGTCGATCATGGCCTGCTGGTTGTCATAGGCGGCTCGCTGGATCTGTTGCCGCAGTTCTTTTTCCGTCACATAGGTCGAGTAATTCCCTTTGTAAACAGTGAGGTTGCCAAGGCTCAACTCCCAGGTGAGAGATGTCATGTTGTCGAGAAATGCGCGGTCATGGGAGACGATAATGAGCGCACCGGGATACGATGCAAGAAACTCCTCAAGCCAAGTCAGTGATTCGATGTCAAGATGGTTTGTGGGCTCATCAAGAAAGAGAAAGGCGGGCGCGGCGAGGAGCTGCTTTGCCAGCATCAGCCGCATCAGCCAGCCGCCGCTGAAGGTTGAGCAGGGCCGTTCAAGGTCATCCTCCTTGAAGCCAAGTCCCGTCAGGACTTTTTCAACCGTCGACTTGATGCGGAATATGTCGGAATGGTCCAACTCGTGCTGCAGTTCACCCTGTCGTTTCAGTATCTCCTCAAGGGCGATTTTATCTTCATGACAGGTGCTCATTTCCTTGTTGAGGGCATCGAGTTCCTTCTGTTTGTCTAGGAGCGGGGCAAAGGCGTTTTCCGCCTCTTTGTACAGGCTGTTTTCAAGGGTGATTCCCGTAATTTCCTGGGGGAGGTAGCCGCATGAGACCTGTTTTGACCAGGTGACGACACCGGGATCGGAATCGGCAACACCTGCCATGATTTTGAGCAGCGTCGACTTGCCGGCGCCGTTCACCCCGACCAGGCCGACTCTGTCCCGGGAGTTGATGCGTCCCGAGATATTTTTAAAGAGGTGTTTTGCTCCGTATTGAACGGAAAGGTTATTAATGGTAATCATAATGTGTCAGAGGGATGCAGATGGGAAAAATATTTATAGTAAGGTTGACATGCACATAGCAGAAAAGATCGAAAATGGCACTGTTTTTTCAACGGATTTTACCAGCTGGGACAGAAGTATCAACCTTTTGCTCACTCAATGCAATCTGGTTGATGCCCTGGCGGAGCAACGGATGATCCTGATCAAACCGAATCTTGTTGAAGCACTTAAACCGCCGATAACAACTCCGGTTGGTCTGGTTGGAGCATTGGTCGACTGGCTGAAAAAACAGGCGCCGCACTGCAGGATCATGATCGGCGAGGGGTGCGGGTCGCTGGAATATGACACCCGTCATATCTTTGACGCGCTTGGTTACAGCCGTCTTGCCAGGGAAAAAGGGGTGGAGCTCATTGACCTCAACGAGGAAAAGTCGGTTCGGAAGAGTAATGACCAGTGCCTGCGGTTTCCGGAAATGTATCTGCCCGCGATTGTCTTTGAAACATTCCTTCTTTCCGTTCCCGTTCTGAAGGCCCATAGTCTGGCCGGGGTAACCCTGACCATGAAAAACATGATGGGCGCGGCTCCGCCCGAACATTACCAACAGGGAGGTCACTGGAAAAAGGCATCGTTTCACAATGGTATCCAGGAAGCGGTATTTGACCTGAATCGTTACCGCAGCCCTGATTTTACTCTTCTTGACGCCACAGTGGGAATGTCCCAGGCCCATCTCTGGGGACCCACCTGCTCACCGCCGGTCAACAAACTGTGCGCCGGATTTGATCCTGTTGCCATTGACGCCTATGGTTGTAAACTTCTGGGCCGGGACTGGCGAAAAATTGATCACATTCGCCTGGCGGACGGATTGCTGGGAAGAGGGGATTTCCGCGAAGTATATATTAAGGACGCAGGGTAACCTTTTTTTTCGGCAGATCGACAACCTGGCATATCTGGGTGGCGATTTCCTCGATTGATTTGCCGGTTGAGGAAATTACGGGAATGCTGAACCTGCGGTAAATTTCTTCAGCTTGATGGATTTCCTGCCGACAGGTGCCCATTCTGGCGTATTTGCTTCCCGGATATCGTTTTTCCCTGACGCTGCAGAGAAATTCAGGAGAGGTGGTCAGTCCGACGACCTTTTTGGTCAGTGTTTTCAATGCATCCGGAAGCCGATATTCATTGAGGTATTCGCTGGTCAACGGAAAGTTTGCTGATTTATACCCCATCTGGGTTGCGAGATAGACGCTCACCGGTGTTTTGCCGGCCCTGGATACACCGAGGACGATAATCTCAGCCTCATGGTATTCATAAGTCTTGGTGCCGTCGTCGTGGTCAAGGCAGTAGTGGATCGCCTCGACTCTTCTTCCCATCTCGAGATCATCCGTGTGGTGGCTGAAGCCGGGCACCCGAAGCGCTTTTGTTTCCAGCGACCCTTCCAGGTCGTCCAGCAGGGAGCCGAAGATATCAAAAAATTCCACTTCGGGATTGTCGAAAATCTGACGGATATCGCCATCCATGATAGAGACGAAAACCAGTGGACGCCTTCCTCCTGAACGTTTGAGGATGTTTTTCAGAATTTCCTTTGCAGAAGAAACAGCCCGGACAAAAGGGTAGCTTTCCTCAACAAAATTGATTTCAGGAAACTGACAGGTCAGGGCCTGACCGAGATTCGTCACCAGTATCCCGGTGCTGTCGGAAATATAATAGACATCCTTTGAATTCCACATAATCAACTATAAAAATTATCGAGAGAAAAGTCAAAATGTTAGGCTGATGCGGTTCTTCAGTATAACTTTTTTATCCTCGATCCATCAATTTTTTCGATTCTTCATCAGGCTCTTTCCTTTCTCACCCACGTCCTTTCAGATACAGCATTCAGTTAAGATTATTTTTCGGCCTGATAATTGGTTGAATAGATTTGGCACATTGGAAATTCCTCTTTGGTTCAGGTTTTGATTCTTTCTTGAGGAAGAAAAAAATTCCTGTTTCAAGGAAAAAATAACCCATAAGGATGCTTGGAAAAAGGAAATATCAAAATTTGGGTATTCAAATAGGAACTATTTATTGACAAATATTTCATTTTGTATTCTAGAATATTGCCTGGCTCCCTGTTGTTGTGTTCTCCGGCTGCGGAAAATTTTTCTTTTATTGTTGAATGGTTATTCTTAATTAAGAATAATTCCCCAACAAAACAGGTTCGGCAAACCCTGTTTTTTTGAAAAGAGATTTGTGTTTTTCGATTCTGAGGAATTCGCATTTTATGATAAGACTCTTTTTGTGTAATATTCCGATTTTTCGGAATATTAATTCCATATTTCCGGTCATTTTTTCCTTTTTCATGAAGTCGGCGCTGTGCAAAGTGAGGACAACTCGTCCCGCAGATTATTTAAGGAACCCTTCCCTTTATTTTCCGCAATGGAAAAAAACATGAGCCAACTCTATCCATTGTCCAACCAATTTGAATGATTCAATAAAATGAAAAGGAGGTGAGCTAGCTAAACAAGTAATACCGGATGTTCGCGAAACGTTGCTTTGCGGCCTTTTCGCAAAATAAAAAATGAGGAATCACCCAAAAAAGGAATCACCCAACAAATGATAAAGGAGAGATTATCATGGGAGCAACCAAAAGAAAGGTTATATTATCAGCGGTTTTTTTATTAGCCACTACTGGAACGAGCTGGGCAAACACCCCACCACCACCGGTCAACCAAATCCTTGGCATCCCTGACAGCTCGTTTAACAATCTTGTCGAAGCAAATTGTCGGGCATGCCATGAAGATCTTAATATTGTCAATCCCGGATCCATTCCGGACCGTCATCACTTACTTGTTAATACCGCTATCCCGGCGCAAACCGATGTGCCTTTTCCCCAAACGGGAGTTACCGTTTACCAGTGTCTTTCCTGTCACAAGCAGGTATGGAATCCTGCAACGAGTACCTATGTTTTTGATACATTCCGTGACTGCCTCTACTGTCATGATCAGGTTGCCGGGGAAGCATCCGTCCATCACCTGACAGCTAAAGCGCAGGCGCAGGATTGTAAAGCCTGCCACGGTCCCATTGACAACCCGAATGATGGACATTACATCCCGTCCTATAGGCCGAGTCTTGTCACACCATGGCCCAGTGATAAACCCAATGCCGATGTGGGGGGTGAAGGCCAGTGCGTTTTCTGTCACGAGTCCGGAACAGACAGTGCATCTTCATTATTTGTTCTTACCAATGCCGACACGCATCACTCTACTGGCCTTGGTTTGAGCAGCAGTGCGCAATGTCTCTTTTGCCACGACTTCACTGTAACGAAAGAATATTACATCCGTAAATGTGAAGCTTGTCACGGTGTGTCTTCCCTGCATAACATCCAGGTCAACTCTGATAACCCGGCCAACATTAATACCGTTGTTCCTGGTGGGGAAAATCCCTACTGGGGCCATATCGGTCATAATGACGACTGTTATGGATGCCATGGTTTCAGCGCTCTGTCCGCAGCGGCTCCATACTCCGGTCCGGTTATTCCTGATGTATCCTCTCTGGACGCAACAAAGGTGACCGGCGGTGTCGCTACAACAATAACCGCTACCGGTAACGGCTTCACCAACACCGTCATCGGCATTGGCGGCGAAGAAATCGGCGTAACGTCCAATGTGAAGTTGACCGCTGCCGATGGCACATCCGTAGAGCTCATCCCTTCCTCAATTACAGCAAGCACTCTGGAAGTGGAAATCCCGGCCGATCTGGCTCCTGGAAACTATGACTTCCGTGTCGTGAAAGCCGACAAAACAAGTAATGCCGTCAATCTTTCCGTTGTTCCAGCCATGGCGAACCAGTCCCTCTTCTGCAGGGGCACCAGTGTCACCATTGAAGGAACAGGTTATTCTCAGTATGTGGATGCCCTTAACTCGGGAACCGGTCTGGTCGCAACCAGCAGGACCGGCGCTGAAATCGATTGTTCAGTGAGGACCTGGACGGATACTTCTATTTCAGCAACCTGCAGTGAATGTCCGAGTAGTGTCACCGTCAACTCTATCTGGGGCGTAGATAACGATAGAGTGCGGACACTCAGGCCGACGCGCAGATAATTCATTTACCCTTAAACAGGCATGCAAATCGGGAGGATTGATTCCTACCCGATTTGCATCTGCGGTTTATCAAACCGCAGGCTTATTTCTTAACAAAGAAATTGAATGCCTGAGGTGTGCTTGTGCTTGGAAAAAATCCGGCATATGGTGCTATGGGTATATCTGTTTGAAAATTCCGTAGTTTATATAATCGGAGAAAGAACAGGTGTTGTTATTCTCTGCAATTACGAGAAGTTTCCGAAGACATTTCATATGCTAACAAAAATGATAACAAAAAATTTTAATGACGGAGGGGTATAAATGAAGAGGTTGGTGTCAGGAGTAAACTCCTTGTTGTTTGTATTTATTTTCAGCTCTACTTCCCAGGCGGAAGTCGTGTTGTATGACTGGGGCGTTAACATAGACGGCACAAGCTACTGCCTAGAGGGTCCTTGCTCGTTTGATTTTTTTTCAAGGCGCAACTTGAACAATCTTTCAGGTCTTCCCTCCTCTATCGATTACTCAGAATTCAATTTTACAGACTTATCATCTGATCGTGATGGTTTTGGTACCCTTGCCATTACAGTGACCGGCGTGGGGCCACATTCCGTATCAGTTTATTTCAACTATGACCTTGATTATTCCATCAACTACGAACTGAATGAAACCGGGGCAAGCAGCGGAACTGCGCCGAATGGCCTTTCCTGGGAGATCGATGAAATCGGTTGGGGTAATGGTGGAGTATATGGCACTGCTGGTGTGTTGTATACCGGCGATATTTTTGATAACTTTGTTGATTCAGGCGTTGTTCCCCCACCAACTTCTCATTTTGATGATCAAATTTTCTTTGATCGCTATCCTTTGCCGAACGGACAATCTCTTGTTCCCCCAAGAGAGGATACCGCCTTGGGGCAGAGTTGGGATTTTGAACTTGTGGAAGGACAAACTGCAATTATAACTTTTATCGCAGGTGCAACCGTACCTTCCGGATTTTATCTTGTCCAGCAAGATCCTGATACTGGTACAAATGTTTATCTGACGAGTTCCTTGACATTTGATTCGAACTGTGACGGAGATTTTGATTGCAACGGAGTCTGCAATGGCGCCGCAGTGGTTGATGACTGCGGAGTCTGCGGTGGTGATAACGCTGATAAAGACTGTGCCGGAGTGTGTTTTGGCGACGCGGTAACAGATTGCGCAGGAGTTTGTAACGGCACCTCGGCGCTGGATTGTTTAGGCACGTGTAACGGCACTGCAATAGTTGATTGTACAGGCACCTGTAACGGTAGTGCAGTAATTGACAATTGTAATGTATGTGTCGGTGGAAGTACCGGCCTGACAGGCTGCGTCCAGGACTGTGCCGGGAATTGGGGTGGATCTGCGATGGTTGATGCGTGCGGCGTCTGCGGAGGTGACAATTCAACCTGCGCGGGCTGTGACGGCGTTGCCAACTCCGGACTGGTGGTTGATGCCTGCGGCGTCTGCGGAGGTGACAATTCAACCTGCGCGGGCTGTGACGGCGTTGCCAATTCCGGACTGGTGGTTGATGCGTGCGGCGTCTGTGGAGGTGATAATTCAACCTGCGCGGATTGTAACGGAGTTGCCAACGGATCAGCCGTCGTTGACCAATGCGGCACCTGTGATGCCGATCCGGCCAACGATTGTGTCCAGGACTGTGCCGGGAATTGGGGTGGATCTGCGATGGTTGATGCGTGCGGCGTCTGCGGAGGCGACAATTCAACCTGCGCGGGCTGTGACGGCGTTGCCAACTCCGGACTGGTGGTTGATGCCTGCGGCGTCTGCGGAGGTGATAATTCAACCTGCGCGGATTGTAACGGAGTTGCCAACGGATCAGCCGTCGTTGACCAATGCGGCACCTGTGATGCCGATCCGGCCAACGACTGTGTCCAGGACTGTGCCGGGAATTGGGGTGGATCTGCGATGGTTGATGCGTGCGGCGTCTGCGGAGGCGACAATTCGACCTGTACTCAAGGAGACTTGCCTGGAGACATAAACGGTGATGGTATCGTTAATCTTAAAGACCTGGCGATGATTTTAAAACATTTACGCAAATCATCGTCTCTATGTGGAAAGTGTGACCTTGACGGCGACGGAAAAATTACCCTCCTTGACGCGCGTAATTGGCTGTTGTTGAAGAGTCAACGGTAACGTCTGCTCAGTCAAGCAATATGGGATCTTCGCAGCATCGTCGTTAATCGGTTTTTATCGATTTTTTCTGTCTTTCAATGATGGTTTTATTTCGGTTTTGTTGAGAGATTCTTGTTCCTCCATAGACAAATGTGTTTATGGAGGAACAAGGCTTAAACTTTTTTGTCCGTTGCGGACAAACAGATGAAAAGGACCCATTAGTCTGGCATAAATGAGGAAATTCGTGTATATGCAAAAAAAAATCATGTTTCGGTTCAATTTCTTTACCATCTTGACTTTGATGTTTTTTTTCTGTTTTGTGTCTCTCTTACAGGCCAAGGAGCGTTCTGTCATTGTCGGATTTTACAACAAGCCTGGTGATCAGGAGGAATCTCTTTTACGAAGGCACGGCGGAGGGATCAAACGTAAATTCCGCCATCTGAAGGCGTTTTCAAGTACTCTTTCAGATCAGGAGATGACCAAACTTCGTAAAGATCCCAAAGTTAAATATGTTGTTGAAGATACGGTTTATTGGTCGATTGAACCCGTAGATGCTTCTGCTGACCCAGTTGAATATCTGAATTCATGGGGTGTAGAGCATATCGGCAGCAAGGCTGCCCACTCCCGCAACATAACAGGTGAAGGTGTGCGCGTTGCTGTTTTGGATACCGGCATAGACTATACACATCCGGAACTTGCTGGAAATTATCAGGGTGGATGGGATTTCGTTTTTGATGATAATGATCCCTATGATGACAGCTGGAACAGTCATGGCACTCATGTTGCCGGAATTATTGCCGCCGCCCCCAATGGCACCGGCGTTGTCGGCGTTGCCCCCAATGCCGGTCTCTATGGTGTTAAAGTGCTGGATGGCGCCGGGTTTGGTCTTCTCAGCTGGATCATAGCTGGAATTGACTGGGCGGTTGATAATAATATCGATATTGTCAATATCAGTGTTGGCGGCCCTCATACGGCAGCCCTTCAAGATGCCTGCAAAATGGCTTATGAGGCCGGAGTACTGCTTGTGGCTGCGGCAGGAAATGGTAGCACGGTTGCGTATCCGGCTGCCTATGATTCTGTCATTGCCGTCACCGGAACCGACAAGGCTGATCAAAAAGGATGGTTTGCCCCAACAGGATTACAGATTGAATTGGCAGCCCCCGGTGTCATCATTAACTCAACGACAGCAGGCAGTGCCTATGCGGAATTAAGCGGCACGTCCCAAGCAGCTCCTCATGTTTCAGGAGTAGCCGCTCTTCTTGTTTCTGCAGGGGTAGGTGATGTAAACAAAGATGGCGTTACCAATAATCTTGATGTTCGACAGCAGTTACAAAAAAGTGCTCAGGATTTGGGGGAAGCCGGTCAAGATAATGTTTTCGGTTTCGGCCTGGTAAATGTTGAAGCTGCTCTTGAACATGACGGTGGTGATGAAAATCACTACCTGGAGTTTGAGTTGATAAAAGAAAGGAAACGCGAGTGTCGCAAGGATATCATCAGTCTTTCCGGAGATATTTATCAGATTTCCATTGGCAACAAGTCTCTGCGCGGTGTCAATATTGTCGTTTTTGAGGAAGGATCAAGAAGGCGATATTTCTCAGAAATGATTCATTTCAGCCGGAATACATCAGAAACTGTGACCTTTTTTCTCGATGCCGGCGACAAATCGCTAGATATTGTCTTCTGGCCGCTCGGGAAACCCGGTGGTTCGGCAACAATTACCATAGATAATTAATACAATCCTCAATACATTACATTCTAGCCTGCGGCCTGACACTATCCTGTTTTTTGTTTTTTATGGATTTTGCAGGTTGCAGGATCGGTTATGAAGAAAATACTCATGAAAATTCAAACAAGTATCTTGACGTTGACCTTGGTTACATCTTTCCTTTTTTCCAGTCTGTTCTGTTCAGTTGATTTGTGTCGTGCAGATTCTGTTGGGGAAGAACCGGACCAGGATAAGGTTGTTGCAAAAGTAAACGGGAAGCCTATCGCCCAAAGCATGTTGACCTTGGAAGTGAATAAGGATCTTGAAAAATATAACAGGTTCGGTATGAAAAAGGCTGCGCCTGAACTGATGAAAACCTTGAATGAACAGGCTCTGGGGAGAATTATCGATAACGAAGTTCTCTCCCAGGAAATTCGCAGACATGACATTTCTGATATTGAGCAGAAGGCTCTCAAAGAACTGGATACCCAGAAAAAACGATATGAAACGAAGGAGGCGTTTGAGCGATATCTCAAGTCCCGCCAACTGACCGAACAAAGCCTGTTAGTATCATTACAGAATAAAATAGTGGTCAATGCCTACATGGAAAAACAAGGGATCTTGCACTTTGAACCACCAAAAGAAGAGATTCTCGCATTTTACGAGCAAAATAAGGAAAATTTCAAAAAGAAAGAACGTGTCGATGTGCAACATATTTTGGTGCAGGTCGAGGAAGGCGCGAAACAGTCAGAAAAAGATGCCGCTTTTGAAAAAGGAAACGAAATTTTACAAAAAATACAGGCGGGTGAAAATTTTGCCGCATTAGCGGGAAAATACTCTGATTGCCTCATGTCGAAAGAGCGAGGTGGGCAGCTTGGTTTCATCGAGAAAGGATTCATGCCCCCTGAGTTTGACGAAATTGCTTTTAGTATTGAGCAGAATACAACGAGCAAGATTTTCGCAACCAGATTCGGCTACCATATTTTGCAAGTGCTTGCCAAAGAACCGGCTGGCTATGTCCCAGTCGATCAGGTAAGTGATTTTATCAAAAAATTTCTTGAAGAAAAACACGTGAACAAAATGCGCATGGAACATATTAAAGAACTGAGAAAGCAGGCTAACATAGAGATATATCTCAACTAAATTTCTAATCTCTACACTTCCGTTTTTTTCTTCAACAAGGTTGTTTTTTGCGCGCTATCCGGAGCAAATTGCAAAGGAGGGGAGTTCACAACAGCCTAAACATGTGCCAGCACAGAGAATCCACTTTGTTCACAAAGCCTTTTTTTAAAAAAACAACATCTCCACACCAATCCCCTGGAAATCCCTGCGGCATCTGTGCTATAAATTTCAAGATGCCATCATTTCAAAATAAATCAATAAGGAGTAAATTGATGAACAAGACTGATCTGGTAAAAGCAATGGCTGGAGCCGCCAACATTTCTCAGGCCGCAGCGGCAAAGGGATTGAACGGATTGATGGACGCAGTGACAAGCGCCATGAATAAAGGTGAAAGTGTTACATTAGTGGGGTTTGGTACTTTTTCTGTTGCGAAACGAGCCGCACGCAAAGGACGAAATCCGCAAACCGGAAAAGAAATTAAAATCAAAGCCAGAAAAGTGGCGAAATTCAAGGCTGGGAATAAACTGGCTGCCGCTGTCAAATAAAGATTTTAAATTAATTACCCCAATAATAAACAATACCCTAAAAAATAGCCATACATGACGTGATCCACTGCTGGACCCTTTTGTATAAGGAGAGTTGATTCCGTGTTGTACCGTGATTAAACTATTATTTTAATCATCTTCAGAAAAACGTTTGCGTGTCATCATTGCAAGAGGTGTTTTATGTCATTGTTGCGCATTCGTTATCAAACCATAGAGTTTGGCGACACGGATATTCATATACGAACGTTGCGAGACAGGCAGCAATATGCTGATGTCGGCGGGGTTGCCTCAAAATTAGGGATTTCCTCGGCCCAATGGTCGTTGTTCGGGGTCGTCTGGGCTTCAGGAGAGCTTCTCGCTCATCTCATGTTTCGCTATGAAGTCAAAGGGAAGCGGATCCTGGAAGTCGGCTGTGGCATCGCCTTGGCGAGTTTGGTGCTGAATCACCGCTTGGCGGATATTACCGCCACAGACTACCATCCGGAAGTGGAAGGGTTTCTTCTCGAAAACGTTAAGCTCAACAAGGATGAAGAAATACCTTTTGTTCGCACCGGATGGGCCGATGAAGAAAGTGGCTTAGGTAAGTTTGATCTCATTATAGGAAGTGACCTGCTCTATGAGAGAGGACAGGTGGAATTACTGTCCTGTTTTATAGAGCAGCATGCACGTTCACACTGCGAAGTGATTATTGTTGACCCCGGACGTGGCCAGCATACCCGTTTCAGTAAAAAAATGGTAAGCCTTGGTTTCACGCACGGTTTGAATGCCCCTGAGATTGTTGACTATCTGACGCAGCCGTTTAGGGGGCGTGTCCTTCGTTATCAGCGTTAGTCTTTCCTCATGCGCTTTATTGCGTAGCCTGGGTTAATACTCCACCCTTTGGGGCGTTCATTGCTTATAAAGATACCCCGCTGCTTGCGGCGGGGTAGTTCATTCAGTTGGTTGATATGGGACAGACTCTTTTGTCCTGTTTTTCTCCCAAGATTTATGAGCCACAGATTTTATTTTTTCAACAGCCTGTTGGATTTCATCATTTTGTCCCTTCTATTTTTTTTATGTTTTGTGTGCGAAGATTTTGACGAACCAGTTGCCGCAAAAAGCATAGTATCCGATGTTTGAATTCCTGAATCATCAGTAACTGTCAGTGTCGCTGTATAAAATCCATAGTTGAGATCTGAAATTGTAACACGCTCATCTTCATAAATTGCTGAGATCGTTCCGTCATGGTTCTCGATAACCCAGAGGCATGAATCTTTAAACCTAAAAACGGCAGTTGAACCGTTTTGATTTTGCTGTAATATGCCTTAACCACAGAACAAATAAACCAAAAACCATGATTAAGGAGTTCACCAAATGGGTGAGACTACTTTAGCCACCAGAAGCGAGTTTCA
>JAZDEG010000040.1:0-67224 GCA_043809085.1 Pseudomonadota bacterium
CGCACATACTACCCAGATCACCAGGGACTGTCAATAACTTTTTTACTTCTTTTTTCCAGCCGGCAATTCATTCAAATTCTCCCGACGCCGAAAGATCGACAACCTAATGGATACCTCCACTCTTGTCAATATTCTTTTTGAGAGACAGCCTGTGTTTCAAAGTAAAAACTTGATATTACTCGATTAAATTTCAAAAATCCCCAGAAACAATTCCCATCGTTCCCCCATCACCCCATCATTAATATAGTACACCGCAAGCGCACCAAACATGTAACCTGTTTTGAAATTCAAATTTTACATCCCTCAAATATTGCGCGTAAATTTTAATTAAAATGAACCTCTCTTATTTTTAATCTTTTTCTATTGACGGGGTCTCAAATACCAGTTTTAATGTCATGATTTTTTCTTAATTTTTGCCATGCAATAGGGGATTTCTGTTTCTTGAGTTACGCGATCTATAAATTATTAAGCTCTCTTCTCTTTGTCATAGTTTTCCCTTTTTTTTATTTATATAGTTTTCTGACAGGAAATCATAAAGAAAGCCTTAACGAACGGTGTGGTGTTTACGGGAATATCGTCACAAGCAACGATCACTTCCCGAGAATCTGGATACATGCCGCCTCCGTCGGAGAGATCCGCGCAGCACAGGCGCTGCTTCCTGAGCTGCAAAAATGTTTCCCAAATGCTGTTTTTTTCCTGTCAACAATGACGAGGCATGGTTATCACGTGGCGAAAGCTCAGTTGCCGTCATCAGTTGCCTGTATTTTTGCGCCGCTCGATGTTTGTTGGCTGGTAAGGCGCGCACTAACAAAGTTGCGCCCCACCTGCTACATCTGCCTTGAAACGGAACTGTGGCCCAACTTTCTCACGGAGGCGCGTCGTTCCGGGATAAATCTGTTCCTCCTAAACGGGAGACTGTCGGATAAATCTTTGCGGAGGTACAAAAAGCTTCCCGGACTGATTCCACCTCTGGTCGATGCTTTTTCAGCCATTGCCACTATAAGCGAAATCGACAAAAACCGTTTTATCGAACTCGGAGCTCATCCCGGGAAAGTCCTGACCACAGGGAATGCAAAGTTTGATTTATGCGACCAAACCGACACCGGCACGGCCAGGTCATACAAAATCAAACTGGAACTTCATGACACGCAACAAGTTGTCATTTTCGGCAGTACACATAGCGGCGAAGAGAATTTTGTCATAGAGGCACTGTTGTCGTTGCAGGCGGCTTTACCTGAACCTGTTTTTATCCTGGCCCCCCGTCATTTAAACAGACTGGTTGAAATCGAGAACCTTTTTTCTTCTCACTCGATCACATATGACAAATTGAGCGAGCTTTCCGGCAGGCGTCGACAACATTCAGTCGTATTGGTTGACACCATGGGTGAACTTGCTGCGCTTTACTCCATCGGCACTTTCATTTTCTGCGGGGGCAGCATGGTGCCGAAAGGGGGACATAACATTATGGAGGCGGCGATTTGGGGAAAACCTGTTTATTACGGTCCCCACATGAAGGATTTTGCAGATGCCGCCGAATTGCTCGAGTCTCACTCCGCCTCCATTCCCATAGCAGAGACGAATGATTTTATTGAATCGGTGCTTTTCCTTTCAAAGCACCCGGAGCAATATGCCTCTCTCTGCGAAAACGCACGGCACGCAGCCGTTTCCCAACAGGGCGCGTCATACCGGCAGGCGCGACTTGTGGCGGAATCATTACACACGGCATAAAACGTTATTATTTAATACATTTTGCAGAGAACAGGCGTTCTCGGCATTTAATTTCAACAGATTTTTAAGGATAATGAATATGAAGGCCCTTATCGCGCTTGAAGACGGTACCGTTTTTGAAGGAGAATCCTTCACCGGTTCCGGAGAGACTACCGGCGAAATCGTTTTTAACACCGCAATGTCAGGTTATCAAGAAGTACTTACAGACCCTTCTTATAAGGGACAGATCGTCACCATGACCTATCCTTTGATCGGCAATTACGGCGTCAATGAAGAAGACATGGAATCATACAGGATCCATGTTGAAGCATTTCTTGTCAAAGAGTATCAGGACTATCCGAGTAATTTTCGATCAACCGGCACACTGGCTGATTTCTTAAAAAAATACAATATATTAGGGGTACAAGGTATTGACACACGCGCATTGACCCGCCATATCCGCGTTGCCGGAGCCCTGAAAGGAATCGTGTCGACAGAAGACCTTGATCCTCAATCACTCATTAACAAAGCGAAAAATTCGCCGGGTCTCATCGGCCGAGATCTGGTCCGGGAGGTCACCTGTGATGCGCCATACGGCTGGAGCAACAACGCACCTCAACCAGGCAGCAACTTTACCAGTTCGGATACAGGAAAATTTAAAGTCGTGGCCTTTGATTTCGGTTTGAAATACAATCAGTTGCGCCTTCTGACCGAACGTGGCTGCTCCGTCCAGGTTGTTCCGGCCACCACTTCGGCAAAAGACATTCTTGCCATGAACCCGGATGGGATTTTTCTCTCTAATGGCCCCGGAGACCCGGCGGGAATTAAAGGAGTTGTCGAAAACGTCAGGGATCTTCTCGGCAAGAAACCTGTTTTCGGGATCTGTCTCGGACATCAGATCCTGGGCCTTGCATACGGAGGCTCCACCTACAAATTAAAATTCGGTCATCGCGGCTCCAATCAACCGGTAAAGGATCTTATCACCGGCAAGATAGAAATTACTGCCCAGAACCACGGTTTTTGCGTTGACCTGGACAGTCTCGACAAGAACGACGTAGAACTGACCCACATCAATTTGAACGATTCGAGCCTGGAGGGCATGCGTCATAAAAAATTCCCATCATTCTCCGTCCAGTATCACCCGGAAAATGCGCCTGGTCCTCATGATTCAGTCTACCTTTTCGACAGGTTCATAGAAACGATGCGCGGCCAATAAATCATTTTACAGTTTCGAGCTGAAGGAAAATTCCGAGTTAATCATCACCCTTCTCTCCCATACACTTTTAATCTTAATTATATAAAATTGACTATTATGCCCAAACGAACTGATATAAAAAAGATTCTCATCATCGGCTCCGGCCCTATCATCATCAGCCAGGCCTGTGAGTTTGATTACTCCGGCACCCAGGCAGTGAAGGCCTTGAAAGAAGAAGGCTACGAGGTTATTTTAATCAACTCGAATCCGGCGACAATCATGACTGACCCGGAAATTGCCGATCGCACCTACATCGAACCGATCACCCCGGAAATGGTGGCCAAAATCATAGAGCGCGAACGCCCGGACGCACTGCTGCCCACCCTGGGAGGCCAGACAGGCCTCAATACCGCCATCAAGGTCGCGGAAATGGGTGTTCTTGAGAAATACGGAGTTGAACTGCTGGCCGCAAATATTGACGTCATCAAGAAAGCGGAAGGACGGGATTCCTTCCGGGAGGCAATGTATAAAATCGGCCTGAAAGTTCCGGAAAGCTTCATTGTCCACACCATTGCCGAGGCGCGAACGGCCGCGGATGCCATGGGATTTCCCATTATTGTCCGCCCCAGTTTCACCCTGGGCGGCACCGGCGGCGGTGTTGCCTACAACAGCCAGGAACTGGAAAACCTCTGTACCGTCGGACTCGACCTCAGCCTCAACAGCGAAGTTATGCTTGAACGCAGCCTGCTTGGCTGGAAAGAATATGAGCTTGAGGTAATGCGGGACAAAAACGACAATGTCGTTATTATCTGCTCCATCGAAAATATGGACGCCATGGGAGTGCACACCGGCGACTCCATCACCGTTGCTCCGGCCCAGACCCTGACCGACAGGGAATATCAGGTCATGCGCGATGCCTCCATCGCCATTATCAGGGAAATCGGGGTTGAGACAGGTGGCTCCAATGTCCAGTTTGCCGTCAATCCCGTTGATGGCGAACTGATGGTCATTGAAATGAATCCCAGGGTGTCGCGGAGTTCCGCTCTGGCATCGAAAGCCACCGGCTTCCCCATTGCCAAGATTGCCGCCAAACTCGCCGTGGGCTATACCCTCGATGAAATACCCAATGACATCACCAAGGAAACCTATGCCGCCTTTGAGCCGACCATAGATTACTGCGTGGTGAAAATCCCCAGATGGACATTTGAAAAATTTCCCGAGGCAAATGACATTCTCACCACTGCCATGAAATCGGTTGGTGAAACAATGGCCATCGGCAGAACCTTCAAAGAGGCATTCCAGAAAGGCTTACGATCCCTGGAAATCGGCTGTTTCGGTTTCGGGGGCGGTCCCACATTCAATCTCTCGGGAATGGACCAGCGTGATCTGGAGCTGAAATTGAAAGTGCCGAATTCCCAGAGAATTTTTGCCATTCATGAAGCCCTGATTCGTGGCATGGAGATCGATCGTATCTTCCAGTTCACAGCGATTGACCCCTGGTTCCTGTTTAACATGAAACAGATTATCATCATGGAGCTGGAGATAAAGAAAGTGGGCTTCTCCGGACTCGACCGTGATTATCTGCGAAAAATAAAGCAAATGGGTTTTTCCGATAAGCAGATCGCATATCTCACCGGCACCAGCGAAGAGGATATCTGGGAACTGCGTGGAAAAGAGGGGCTGAAACCGGTTTACAAACTGGTGGACACCTGCGCGGCTGAATTCGAGGCATACACGCCCTACTATTATTCAACATATGAAGTTGAAGACGAATCCCGCAGAACCGATAAGCGTAAAATCATGATCCTCGGCGGCGGCCCCAACCGGATCGGCCAGGGCATTGAG
The DNA here is from genome assembly GCA_043809085.1 of Pseudomonadota bacterium. GTDB lineage: Bacteria > Desulfobacterota > Desulfobulbia > Desulfobulbales > SURF-16 > DB1. The sequence continues at coordinate 4,748 of JAZDEG010000040.1, forward strand.
TTCGATTACTGCTGTGTCCATGCCTCTTTCGCCCTGAAGGAAATGGGCATAGAAAGCATCATGGTCAACTCCAATCCGGAAACAGTCAGTACCGACTATGACACCTCAGACAAACTTTATTTCGAACCTTTAACCCGTGAAGATGTCCTGAATATCATAGAAAAAGAAAAGCCGGAAGGCGTGATCGTCCAGTTCGGCGGCCAGACTCCGCTTAATCTTGCCGTACCTCTGGCCAAAATGAACGTACCCATCATCGGTACGTCACCGGACTCAATCGACAGGGCTGAAGACAGGGAAAGATTCCAGAAATTTCTCCACAAGCTGAACCTCATCCAACCGGCCAACGGCACGGCGCGAACCGCGGAAGACGCTCTGCGGATCGCCCTGCAGATCGGCTATCCAGTAGTTGTGCGTCCATCGTATGTGTTGGGCGGCAGAGCCATGCGGATTGTCTATAATGAAAAGAACCTGAAAGAGTACATGACAACGGCCATAAATGTTTCCTCGGAGCACCCGATACTCATCGACAAATTCCTGAAGGAAGCAATTGAAATCGACGTCGATGCCATTTCCGACGGAGAAACCACCATTATCGGCGGCATCATGCAGCATATTGAAGAGGCGGGTATCCACTCAGGGGACTCGGCCTGTGTCCTTCCTCCATACAGCCTTTCCGCCGCGCTCATCGAGCAGATCAAGGAGGCTACCCGGGCAATGGCCCTTGAACTGAAAGTAATCGGCCTCATGAATATCCAGTATGCAGTGAAAGACAATATCCTCTATGTGCTTGAGGTAAACCCCCGCGCATCGAGAACGATCCCCTTTGTCAGCAAGGCTACAGGTGTTCCTCTGGCAAAAATGGCAACAAAAGTCATGATGGGAATGAAACTGGCGGATCTCGGACTCACCAAGGAAGTGGAAGTTCCACATTTCGCAGTCAAAGAAGCCGTCTTTCCCTTTGACCGTTTCGACAATGTCGACACCCTGCTCGGACCTGAGATGAAATCCACCGGCGAGGTCATGGGCCTTGACGTATCACTGGGTCTGGCCTTTGCCAAATCGCAGTTTGCCGCGGGACAGCCCATTCCGCAAAGCGGCACCGTTCTGTTCAGTGTGAGAAAAGACGACAAAAACGACATTCTCCCGGTTGCCCGACAACTCGCAGAACTCGGATTTTCCATCATGGGAACATCGGGCACCGCCGCTTTTCTCAACGAAAACGGGGTCACCTGTACAAGCATTAACAAGATTTCCGAAGGCCGTCCTCACATACTGGACAAAATTCAGGACCGACAGATACAGTGGATCGTCAACACATCCAGGGGAACCAGAACAACTGAAGATTCATACACCATCCGTCGGGCGGCGCTGAGTTACCATCTGCCCTACACAACCACTACGGCAGGCGCCGAATCCATGGCCAAGGCGATTTCCACCTTGAAAACACGATCAATGGAAGTCAAGTCGGTGCAGGAATACTTTCTCTAATCACCATGTGCCGCCCCGGTAAGTTTCCGACAATTACTCTTATGTACTGGACTTTTTTTGATGAAATTCTTATTGTTTGAAACTGCCGCGGTGTCAATGGGCGTAAATACCTTGAAAACGGATACGATGCTTACGGTTTCACTGAATCACAGAGTCTGAAAGACGGTTGAACTTCTCTACTCCACACAACTGTCAAAACTTTTTTTAGGAGTTCCTTCTTGAATAATTTTTACAAAAATCTTTCGATGTGGCTGGTCATCGGCCTGACCATGATTCTTCTCTTCAACATGTTCAACCAACCCCAGACCAGTGTTGTCGAAATGAGTTACACTGATTTCCTTGACGCCGTGACCAGCGAGAGCATCAGTCAGGTGACGATACAGGGCGATGAGATAACCGGCATCAGCGGCGGCAAGAATTTTCGCGTCATATCCCCTCTGGACACGGATCTGATTCCAGAACTCCGAAAAGCCGGCGTCAATATCATGGTGAAACAGAATGAGGAGACTCCCTGGTATATCACCATTCTTGTTTCCTGGTTCCCCATGCTGCTTCTCATCGGCGTGTGGATTTTTTTCATGCGTCAGATGCAGATGGGCGGCGGCAAGGCCATGAGTTTCGGCCGCAGCAAACATCGCATGCTGGAAAGCGGCACCGGAAAAGTGACCTTCAAGGATGTGGCCGGTATCGATGAAGCCAAAGAAGAGCTTTCGGAAATCATCGATTTTCTTCGAGAACCGAAAAAATTTACCCGCCTTGGCGGACGTATCCCAAAAGGCGTTCTGCTCGCCGGTCCTCCAGGAACCGGAAAAACCTTACTTGCCAGGGCGATTGCCGGCGAAGCGGATGTTCCTTTTTTTTCCATCAGCGGATCGGATTTTGTTGAAATGTTTGTCGGCGTAGGCGCCTCCAGGGTGCGGGATCTTTTCACCCAGGGCAAAAAAAATGCCCCCTGCATCATTTTTATTGATGAAATTGACGCAGTGGGACGTCATCGCGGCGCAGGCCTCGGTGGTGGACACGATGAACGGGAACAAACCTTGAACCAGTTGCTGGTTGAAATGGATGGTTTTGAGTCCAACGATGGCGTTATTATAATCTCTGCGACAAACCGTCCCGATGTCCTTGACCCCGCCCTGTTGCGCCCCGGTCGCTTTGACCGCCAGGTAGTCGTGCCGATTCCGGATGTGGGCGGCAGAAAAATGATCCTCGAAGTGCATGGCAAAAAAGTGCCAGTTGCGCCTGATGTCAAATGGGAAGTCATTGCCCGCGGCACCCCCGGTTTTTCCGGAGCTGATCTGGAAAATCTGGTCAATGAGGCGGCATTGCTGGCCGCCCGCGCCAATGAAGACAAAGTGACCATGGACAACCTAGAACGGGCCAAGGACAAGGTCATGATGGGGGCCGAGCGCCGCAGCATGATCATCACCGACAAGGAAAAAGAGATCACCGCTTATCACGAGGCAGGTCACGCGCTTATTGCCAGACTTCTTCCCGGCACCGATCCTATCCACAAAGTTACAATCATCCCGCGGGGACGTGCTCTTGGTCTTACCCAGCAATTGCCCACGGTTGAGCAGTACACCCATGCAAAATCATTTCTGCTCAACACCCTCTGCATCCTGCTGGGTGGCAGAGTGGCGGAAGAATTGACATTCGGAGAAATAACCACCGGCTCCGGCAATGACATTGAACGGGCCACAACCATGGCTCGCAAGATGGTCTGTGAGTGGGGCATGAGCGACGAACTTGGTCCCATGACATTCGGCAAAAAAGAAGAGCAGATATTTCTCGGCCGCGAGATCGCCCAGCACCGGGATTACAGCGAAGATACCGCCATCAAAATCGATGAAGCAGTGCGACGAATGATCGAAGACGCCAACCACAAGGTGTTCAAACTTTTGGGCGAAAACTTAGAAACTCTGAAAATTATTGCCAAGGCCTTGCTGGAACGAGAAACGCTGACTTCCGAGGATATTGAAAAAATTATGGCCGGGCAGGGACTTGAGCCAATGAAAAAAGTTGAAAAACCGCCCCAGCCAACAGATCAGCCCCAGGAAACTCCCGCCCCTGAGACAACAGCAGCTCCACCGCTACCGACGTCCGCACCTCTCCCTCCGCAATCCGCGCAATCGGGAGACCAGGGAGGGGCATGACCGGCAACCTTGCTGCCCTGATAGAGGGAAATATCAGACACGGCTTACCGGGCCCGAACCGCAGGGTTCAGGTCATGGGGATTATCAACGTCACCCCTGACTCCTTTTCCGACGGGGGACTGATCAGCGACGAAGAAAAATTGCTCTCCCAGGTTGCGGAAATGGTCGAAAGCGGCGCCGACATCATCGACATCGGCGGAGAATCCACTCGCCCCTTCGCCCCACAGGTTTCGCTGCAGGAGGAGATTGACCGGGTTATCCCGTCAATTATTGCCATCAGAAGGCGGTTTCAGATTCCCATATCCGTTGACACCACCAAGGCTGAGGTGGCCAGGATGGCTATTGAGGCAGGTGCTGACATAATTAATGATGTCAGCGGACTGACCCATGATCCCGCCATGATCTCAGTTGCCGCAGAGCACGATGTCCCGGTTATCATCATGCACATGCAGGGAACTCCTCAAGATATGCAGGTCAATCCCCGCTACGACGATGTTGTCGGGGAAATCTGTTCCGCCTTGTCTGAGCAAATTTCCTGGGCGGAAAAACAGGGGTTGAGCCGAAACAAAATCATTATTGATCCGGGCATCGGCTTTGGCAAAAAAGCAGCTCACAACCTCACCATCCTGCGTGACCTGAAAAAATTCACCTCACTTGGCTGTCCCGTGCTTGTCGGTCATTCCCGTAAATCCTTCATCGGCTCCATTCTTTCTCTTCCAAATCCGGACGAAAGGGATGAGGCAACCGCTGTTCTTTCCGCGCTCTGCGCCTGGAACGGAGCCTCTATTCTCCGGGTTCATGATGTCGCCCGGACAGTCCAGGCGGTAAATCTAACTCTTTCGGTCATGAACGGTAATCTTCCCGACAAGACTTGATCTTCACAGGATGACCGCGCCATGAATGAACGAATAAAAAGATACCAAATATACAACAGAAGCCGTAAAATCAAGGCGATCAGCTTTCAACCGGTCAAGGCAACCCTTCTTTTTAAAATCATTCCCTATCTGCTTCATAGTAATTATCCGGATCTGCCGGGCTTTGTTGATGATCCAGCCTGCCCCTTCGGGATCTCCCGTTTTCTTCCCGACAAATTTGTCGACAGTGAGCTCTTCCAGCAATACTTTCCGGATTCCACCGCCCGTAACCACAAAACCGCCTCACCATACTCCAAAACCCCCTGTATCCATTCATTAAAAACAATCGGCAGCATCGGCACCATCGCCCAGTCGGCTAAATCGGATTGCGACTTCTGGGTATCCATACGGGAGGAAGAAATCGGTGAAAAAGGGGTTCGCCTTCTCGGTGAAAAATGCAAAAAAATCGAACAATGGGCACAGGGGAAAGGAATTGAAGTTTATTTCTTCCTCATGGATATCGATCAGACCCGGGAAAACAGATTTTCATCTACCGCCGAAGAAGAATCCGCCGGTTCCGCCTTAAAACTTCTGCTCAAGGACGAGTTGTTCCGCACCCACATCCTGGTGGCGGGCAAAATGCTGCTCTGGTGGCTCATCCCACCGGGCCTCACTGAAGACGGATACCGCAACTATGTCAGTCAGCTCATTGACAAAAAAGGATTGAATCCGGATAATTTCGTCGATCTCGGCTATCTGTCCGACATTCCAAAGGGAGAAATTTTCGGGGCCTGTCTCTGGCAGCTCAACAAGGCACTTGACAGCCCCTTTAAATCGGTTATCAAATTTGCGTATCTGGAGCTCCTGCTCAAGCATAAAACGAAAATTCTGTCTCTTTTTTCAACCAAAATCCAATGCCTCGTCACCTTTCCGGACCGGTTGCCCCAAAACGAAATAAAACTTCCCCTGTCCCAGATCGATCCATATCTGCTGCTTGCCAAAGATATTGTCGCTTTTTATCAGAAAAACAAAATCACCAATGAAGACAATCTCATCCGTGAATGCCTTTTTTTTAAAACCATTGAGGGTGCCAAATCGCAGAAGGATGACATTCACCTGCAGACAACCCTGGCCTTGATGAAAAAATGGGATCTGCTTCCGCCTGACCATGAGCGCATGATGCAGCTGCAATGCTGGAACTACAAGGACCTGCTGTCAATCGGCACCAGGGTCCATGCCTATCTTCTTGACACATACAACAGGCTGCGCGGGCTGAGGAAATCTTTCCCGGACGAGACAGGACGCACTATCTCGGACCGGGATCTGTCAATTCTCGGTAAAAAACTTTTCAGTTTCTACGACGTCAAACCGGACAAGATTCCCTATCTTCATACCCTTTCTCGCCAGGTCATGTTCCAGAGCGACCTCACCTTTCAGGTTAATCGTCACGAAAATGTCACGACCTATTCGGTTTTCCAGGGGGAACTTGACGCTCAATCAATAAAAGAAAATGTACAGACTCCCATCAAACGCGACACTGACCCGATCCATCTGATGATGTGGCTCGTCATGAACGGCATCCTGCAGCAAGAAACGAGAATCCATCTCATCAAAAACTATTGTGACGTTCACTTCGTTGATATCCAAAATCTTGCCGATATTCTCATCAGAACTTTTCCCCTGTTCAACTTCTCACAAATTTCCGCAAACGAGTTGCTCAGTCAGGAAAAGGTGACCATGGCGCTGGTCATTGTCAACTTTGACAAGGAAACGGTAAAAGGCTCACCCTCCCTGAAATCGACGATTATATCCGTCAACAACTACGGCGAATATTTCCTCCGCCGTTTTACCACACTAATCCAGCTGAAAAATGCCATGCGCTTGCTGCTTACCCAGCATTTCGTCAGTCGCTGGAATAACAACCTGGAAATCTACATTCCCGATCAGCCGGAAAAATATTTTATCCAGAGTCAATTGGAGAAATGAAGCCGGTGATTGAGGGCTGGCGGAAAAAAATGCTCTTGAAATTCTACAAATCATCTCTCTGACCGCGCTGCATGCTTACGGGCCGTGTGCTCAAGAAACTCAACGGGGAATACCCGGATCTGACGGTGGAAGAAATAGAAGTCACGAAACAGCCGCTGCAGACCTTGCGGGCTGGGGTAAAGATGATTCCCACCCTGGCTGCCGGAGGTGAAAAAATTTCAGGAATTATCCTGACATCAACAAATATACGGCAATTTGTCGACAAACTATCCCGCAGCTGATTCTTCCACATTGTTTTTTCTCCCTTGTGTCAACGACAGGCGGGGAGATAAATATGAAAGGAAGTTCCCTTGCCGTTTCCCGACTCCACCGTTATTGTTCCGCCATGTTTTCGGACGATGGAGTAGCAGATTGCCAAACCGAAACCAGTCCCCCGCCGATGTGCCATCCTCTTTGTGGTAAAATAGGGATCGAAAATCTTTGAAAGATTTTCCTGAGGAATTCCTCTGCCTTGATCGATAATGGATGTCTGCAGATAGGACCCCGGTTCCAAATCAAAACCGTTATCATCGGCCAATATCATATTTTCCGCCACAACCGAAAGTGCGCCCTTCTCGTCCATCGCCTCTCTGGCATTCATGACGATATTGTTGATCACCTGCTGCATCTGGTCAACATCTATCAACGCCTTCTCGAGATCATCGGCAAAGGCAAATGTGGTTTCAATGTTAGAGCCGAACAAGGCTGTTTCCACTGATTTTTCAAGTAGCGCCCGCACTGAAACACACTTTTTCAGCGGCACACCGCCTTCGGAAAAAGTAAGAAACTTGGCAGTCAGCTCCTTGCCCTGCAGGCACGTTTGCCGGGCCTCCTCAAGTATCTCGACCTGTTCGTTTTCCGGGGGAAGAGCGCCTTTCACCAGGGTAATAACCGCCAGCAATCCGGTCAGAAGATTGTTGAAATCATGGGCAATGCCGCCGGCAAGCAGACCGACGGCTTCGAGTTTCTGGGCCTTCTGCAATTCGCCTTCAATCTTCCTCCGTTCGGTAATGTCGCGAAAAATACCGCGAATCGCCACTGGCTTGCCGTCAATAAATTTACAGTTACATTTCCCTTCCAGCAGTATTCTTCGCCCGTCCCTGGCGACAAATTCCGTTTCAATCTTATCAACTTTCTGGCCGGACAGGAGCTTTTCGAATCTCTCCATGCAATGGCTGTGATCGTCAGGATGGATAATATCAAACATGGACTGGCCGCTCACTTCCCGTGGATCGAACCCGAGGGCGTCACGCCAGGTCCGATTTGCGTAGATCACTTTTCCATCAGGGGAAATACTTTGAATCAAATCACCGGAGCTGTCAAAAAAATCACTGAACAACTCTTCCCGTTCACGCAGAGTCTGCTCCGCTTTCAGCCTCTCCTCCATCTCCAGTTGCAGACCGACGTTGGCCTTTTCCAGTTCCCTTGTCCGCTTGTTCCACCGTTCTTTCATGAGGCCCATGACATAGGCGGCCCCAACCCAGGTGATCACATCAATACCATAAAGATAATGGTGATCCCCATACCCGTTGATACTGTAAATCAATGTATGGATGAGAAAGGCCAGAAGCCCGCCGGTTACGGCATATTTGAGACTTATACGTATCGACATTATTGCGTCATTCAGGATTTTATGGACGGGGTCAAGGAAACAAGATTCGGTTGAGAAGATACCGATCATTATAAAGTACAAGCTTCAGCCCTGTTAATTTCTCACGTTGAAAAAAAGACTCATTTCTATTGAATGGTATTTTTACCAATAAAGTCAAGAGGTCAATCAGGCAAGTTTTATTCTGTTGATCTTCCGCAACCACTCCCGAATCCCTTTTTCGAGATACCGGTGATACGCATCGACCCCGCCAAGGCCCTTACAGCGAAAACAAAAATTGATTTCCAGAAAAAAAGGGGCGGGATCGTTGACCCTGAAATCAAAAAGAAAATCAAAACCCGCCAGATTGATTCCGGTCTTCGCACAGAAGTCCTGCGATGCAGCCACAGCTCTTTCCTGCAGATGAGGAAAAGATTCTCGATCGATGATCGCGCCCTTGGCCAGGTTGGTATAAAAACCACCGCTCTCTACCCGGCGCCAGTAAGGATAAAAATCACTGCCGATAACCACCACCCGCAGGCTGCGTCCGCCGGCATGAACATATTCCTGCAGAAGAAATCCGCCTCTGCGGGACCTCTGCCAATGTGCCGCCCTTTCGAGACAACAATGAAGATCATCCTCCGACTCAACCAGAAAAACATTATTTCCCTCACCACCCCAGGAAGATTTGAACACAAATGGATAGGGAAAAGGCAATGGAACCCCAGAAAATTTTTCAATATTCTGAAAAGAAAATGTGAGAGGGTGGAGTACCTTCATTTTGCGAAACAGAGCTGCCTGGCCGATTTTACCCGGATACGAAAAACATACTTCATAGTCGGGAAACACATGAGGGCAGGCACGGCGGGCGGCAACATAAAAACTTTCCCGGCACCCCTGGGGAAGAATGACGGCATCAGCGCAGGCCATTGCCTCGATGTCGGCAGGGGAAGGCTCGTCGCTACGCACAACCCGATTGTTGTCGGTTTCAATACAGAGATGATACGACAGAACGTTCACTGTTTTGTCACTCTTCCCATGATCCACCTGACAACACAACGCTCGATTCCAGTAAAAGGAAATAATAGGCAATATCGTTGTTTCACGGCAAGCTCCTTGTCTTTCATGGCTTCAATTGTTATTCTTGCTGAAAAGAAAGGAAAAACCAAGAAAATTAACATACTCCTGTCAAACAAAAGACACAACAGAGAACGCAAAGGCAAACAGGAAAAGACATGAAGATCAAATATCCGACGCAAGCCCCCCTTGAAGGCATCTGCGCTGACGAACGGGTCAGCACCAGAGAATTTCGTTCTCTGATTCCGGAAGTCGTCGACCAATTGGTCGATTCCTGCATGGGCAAGGATTGCTTCGAGCATATCAACACCGACCCTCTTCCCTCCAGGCAACGGTCCATCGATATTCTTGAAAGATGCCGGGACATACTTTTTCCTGGCTACTTTCGTTCCCAGGACATTGACCAGATCAGTCTCAAATATCGGGTCGGTCAGGAAGTCTCCTCCCTTTACGACCTGTTGGCCACGGAAATAACATACAGCATCCGCCATGAATGCATTCGCCACCACACCTCCTGCCTGCACTGCGAGAACCAGGGCAAGGAAAAGGCGTTTCTTTTTGTCCAGTCCCTGCCGGAATTACGAAAAATCCTGGCCACTGATGTCCGCGCCGCCTATGAAGGAGATCCGGCGGTCACCAACCATGACGAGGTCATCTTCTGCTATCCGGGCATTGCCGCCATCACCACCTATCGCATCGCCCACCGTCTTTATGAGCTCGAAGTCCCGGTGCTGCCACGCATGATGAGCGAACATGCACACAGCACCACCGGCATTGACATTCATCCCGGGGCCGAAATCGGCGAATCCTTTTTCATCGACCACGGCACTGGAGTCGTTATCGGGCAGACTGCTGTTATCGGCAACCGGGTAAAAATCTATCAGGGTGTTACATTGGGCGCGCTTTCTTTTAAAAGAACGGAATCAGGAGAACTGGAGCGAACGGGAAAGCGTCACCCGACCCTGGAAGATGATGTCACGGTTTATGCCGGATCCACCATACTCGGCGGCGACACGGTGATAGGCGCCCGTTCGGTTGTCGGCGGCAACGTCTGGTTGACCCATTCCATCCCGGAGGACACCAAGGTCATCCTGGATCCCCCGGAACTGGTCATCAAAACGAAACCATAAAAATTCCAGGAATCGGCAAAGGAAGAACGGAGGTTGTCAAGAAAAAATTGCAACTTTTCGACATGAAAGGGTGGAAATTATTTTTAATATAGATTATTGATACATAATTTTGCCACGTATGTGCTGCAACGGCACTCCGAATTTGTTTTCGTATATCTTACCAAACCATCAAATTTTAAGGAGAAGTTATGTCACGGAAAATGGTTACCATTGATGGCAATCAGGCCTGCACCCATGTCGCCTATGCCACCAGCGAAATTATCACCATCTATCCCATTACCCCGTCTTCCCCCATGGCGGCGGAAGCAGACGCAAAAGCTACCGCAGGACAGAAAAACATCTGGAACAGCGTTCCCGTTGTTACCCAGATGCAGTCCGAAGGCGGTGTTGCCGGCTCCCTGCACGGCTCGCTGACCACCGGAGCCCTTTGCACCACCTTTACCGCCTCCCAGGGACTCTTCCTGATGCTTCCCAACATGTATAAAATTGCCGGTGAGCTCACTCCCACCGTTTTCCACATCACGGCCCGCTCCGTGGCCTGCCAGGGTCTTTCCATTTTCGGTGATCACGGCGATGTCATGGCTGCCCGCCAGACCGGTTGGGGCATGCTCTGCTCCCAGAACGTCCAGGAGTGCCAGGACATGGCGCTTATCGCTACCCAGGCCTCCCTTAAATCACGCATCCCCTTCATGCATTTCTTTGACGGCTTCCGCACCTCTCATGAAATCCAGAAGGTTGAGCAGCTCACCATGGACGATATGAGCGCCATGATCGACGAGGATCTGGTCATCGCCCACCGCTTGCGCGGACTCTCCCCGGACCGGCCGATGATGCGCGGTACCGCTCAGAACCCCGACGTTTACTTCACCGGCCGTGAAACCGTCAACAAGTACTATATTGTAACTCCTGGCATCATCCAGGAGACCATGGACAAATTTGCCGGTCTCACCGGCCGCCAGTATCACCTTTTTGATTACCATGGAGCGCCCGATGCCGAAGAAATCGTTGTCATGATGGGTTCCGGCTGTGAAACCGTGGCCGCCACCATCGACTATCTCGCCTCCCAGGGCAGAAAAATAGGTCTGGTTATTGTCCGCCTTTTCCGGCCCTTTGACATGAAAGCCATGGTCAACGCCATGCCGGCCACCGTCAAACGCATCACCGTACTTGACCGCACCAAGGAACCGGGATCAGCCGGCGAACCGCTTTACCTTGATGTTCGCGCCGCAGTTGGCGAGGCCATTGAAACCTCCTCCATGAAGAGCCATCCGATGATCCTTTCCGGCCGTTACGGGCTGGGCTCCGCCGAGTTCACCCCGGCCATGGTCAAGGCCGTATTCGACAACATGTCCGCCTGGGCTCCGAAAAACCATTTCTGCGTCGGACCCAACGACGACGTGACATTCTCCAGCCTGGATTACGACAAATCCTACAACATTGAAGGAAAAGACGTCCACCGCGCCATGTTTTACGGCCTCGGTGCTGACGGCACCGTCGGCGCGAACAAGAACACCATCAAAATCATCGGCACGGAAACCGATAACAGCGCCCAGGGCTACTTCGTTTACGACTCCAAGAAATCCGGCTCCATCACCACCAGCCATCTACGCTTCGGCAAAAACCCGATTGTCGCTCCTTATCTGATCAACAAGGCAACCTTTATCGCCTGCCATAACTTCACTTTCCTGGACAAGTACGACATGCTGTCCAACCTGGAGGAAAACGGCACCTTCCTGCTGACCACCACCTTTGACAGTAAACAGATCTGGAAACAGCTTCCTTCTGCCGTGCAGAAACAGCTTATGGACAAAAAGGCGAAATTCTACATCATCGATGCCATCAACCTGGCCGAGGCCATTGGTCTCGGCGCCAGAATCAACATGATCATGCAGACCGCCTTCTTCCTCATCTCCGGCATTCTGACCAAAGCTGAAGCGGTCAAAGCCATCAAGGACGCCATCAAGAAGACATACGGCAAAAAGGGCGACAAGGTCGTCAAGATGAACTACGACGCGGTTGACGCGGCAATGAACAACATTGTTGAGGTCAAAATTCCGAAAACCCTCGGTGGTCATGAAATGCCGCCCACCGTTCCGGAAGACGCACCTGCCTTTGTCAAGGAAGTAACCGCCAAAATGATCCAGGGCAAGGGAGAAGAGATCAAGGTTTCCCAGATGCCCGATGACGGCACCTGGCCCACCGCCACCACCCAGTACGAAAAACGCAATATTGCCGTTCATGTGCCGGTATGGGTCCCTGAAAACTGCATCCAGTGCGGACGTTGTTCTCTGGTCTGCCCCCATGCAGCCATCCGTATGAAGATCGTCAAGACAGCCGACCTGAAAAAAGCGCCCAAGTCACTGAAAACTGCTGATGCGGTGGGCAAGGAATTCAAGGGACGCAAGGCCATGGTTCAGGTTTTCACCGAGGACTGCTGCGGTTGTACCCTGTGTGAAGGCGTCTGCCCAGCCAAGAAGAAAGCTCTGGTCATGACCACCAACAGTGAGGAGATCAGAAAAACCGAATCAGTCAACGTCAAATATTTCCTCAGTCTGCCGGAAATTGACTATTCGGAAATCGATCCTTCCACTGTTAAAGGCAGCCAGCTCATGCGGCCGCTGTTTGAGTTCTCCGGCGCCTGCGCCGGTTGCGGCGAGACCCCGTACATCAAACTGGTCACCCAAATGTTCGGCGACCGGATGCTCATTGCCAATGCCACCGGCTGTTCCTCCATCTACGGCGGCAACCTGCCCACCACACCTTACTGCAAACGTGAAGACGGCCGTGGCCCGGTCTGGTCAAACTCCCTCTTCGAGGACAACGCCGAATTTGGTCTCGGCATGCGCCAGACAGTAAACAAGCTTGGACATCAGGCGGTGGAACTGCTCGATGAAGCAGTGGCTGCCAAAATCATCACCAAGAAAATGGCAACCGACCTGACCGGTGCCTCCCAGAAAAACCAGATGGAAATTGAAGCGCAGCGCGATCGTGTTGCCAAACTGAAAGAAGTCCTGGCAGCCAGCGACAACGTCATCGCCAAACGTCTTTTCCATGTTGCGGATTACCTGGTGAAAAAATCAGTCTGGATTTTCGGCGGCGACGGCTGGGCCTATGATATCGGTTACGGCGGTCTTGACCACGTTCTTGCCTCCGGCGAAAACATCAATGTCATGATCCTTGACACCGAGGTTTACTCCAATACCGGCGGCCAGATGTCAAAATCAACCCCGCGTGCAGCCACCGCACAGTTTGCCGCAGGCGGCAAGAGAATGCCGAAAAAAGACATCGGCATGATCTTTTCCACCTATGGCAACGTCTATGTGGCCAAGGTTGCCATGGGCGCCAATCAAATGCAGGTCGCCAAGGCCATTGCCGAGGCGGAAGCCTATGACGGACCGTCGCTCATCATCGCGTACTCCCACTGCATCAACCACGGCATCAACATGGCCAAGGGCTTCGAGCAGCAGACCAAGGCGGTTCAGTGCGGTCATTGGCCGCTGTACCGCTACAATCCAGACCTCGAAAAACAGGGCAAGAATCCCCTGCATCTGGACAGCAAGGCCCCATCCATGCCGTTTGCCGAGTATGCTCTCGGCGAGAACCGTTACCGGGCACTGAAGCTCTCCAATCCCTCCATGGCGGACGAGCTGATGGCACTTTCCCAGAAGGATGTGGAAAGGTCCTGGAAATTCCTTGAAGGACGCTTCAAGGCACTCGAGCCTGAAACAAAAGAAACAAAATAGCACGTAACTGAAAACGTTTTGCCCACAAAAACCACAAAAAAGGCCTCCGGATTTACCGGAGGCCTTTTTTATTTATTTGAACAACAAAGGGGATTCTTTTCTTTCCCTGAAGTTACTGAAGGAGCACCTCTTCCCTGATACGCTCCTGATCCGCTTCCTCTTCCGGAAGGGCCCTCTCGTTCACCGTCACTTTCAGCTCAGCGGTAAAAACATTGTCGCCTTCCCCCTCAGTAACTGCCGGCAGTAAAGCGAAGAAAAAGGTATATTCACCAAGGGCAAGTTCCGTGGTATCTCCCTTATAAAAAGTGGATGGATCGAGCTTAAACAGGTTGCCGGTAAACATATCTACTTTCTGCTTCACCCAATCACCCTGACTGGTCAACCATCGTGAAGACCCGTCTGGAGCCACATACCATATCCGAAAAACAGAGGGAACGGGGCTGGTTGCCTGATCAATTGCCGCTGTGAGCAGCAGTTCTTTCCCCTGGTGAAGAACAAGTGTTTTCTCGCTGCCGTTACCCATGATATGTGGAATGGGCGCTGCCGGCTGCAGGATTTCTGGTTGCCGCACCGGCCAGACGTGCAATTGAAAAGATTTCGGATAATTTCGAGATGTGCCCTGGCGAAGGTTGACAGCCCAGGCAAAATAAAGATTCAGGTAATTTTTTTCCTGTACCCAGTAATCCCGGGCCAGAATATTTTTTGCCCCCTGAGCATTCAACCAGGCGGCAGGCTCTCCCTTTGCGGCTCCAAGCAGCTCCTCCATGGTGGCCAGGTCGGGAAGCCGCCAGTTTCCATATCGGGCCGTGTACTCCTCGCATTTCTTCAACTTTTCCGGAGATGTGTTGAGAACGTTTGTTACCTTCTGGGCGTTGTCCCATGTCTCGACATCAAAACATTTCACATTCTGCAACCACATGAGACCGGTGATATTATCGGTGATCGTTCCGTCGCCATTGTCGGTAAAACGCAGCGGCGGCCAGTGGATTACAATGGATTGACCCACCGGCAACAGCAGGAAAATATCCTTTTTCGAGATATTTTCTCCATCGTCCGCCCTTTTGCGGTCAGGCCGTCCTCCAGAAGGACGAACCGCCCAGATGCCAAACTTTTTTCCCTTTTCAGAGGCTGACAACGATCCGGTTGCGAGTCCAAGTTCAAACGCCAGGGAAGGCTCCCCGGCTGCTGTGGTAGATGACCAGTAATGCGTCTGCACACTCGTAAAGGGATGACCTGCGGGCAGCGCGGGAAGGTCTTGCCCGTGATCGACCAGACTGCGCAGTTCATGACGGTTCGGCAGAGCCCAATCTGTGTAGCCGGCTTGCAGTTCCCGGCACCGCAATCCAGATGGGTCCGTGTTCAGCAGGCCAACATTCGTCAACGCCTGGCTCCACGAATTACGCCCGAGGCAGGAGCCGTCTTTCAACCACATGAGCCCTGTCAGATTGTCAATAACAGTACCGTCGCCCTTATCGACAAAGCGGACCGCCGAAGCCGAGTTTTCACTCCCCATCTTTTCTTCTTCCCCCTCCTTCATCGAAGAACGAACAAGAAGACAGAAATGGGGCTCAACCTTACCGCTTTGCCGGACTTCTCCATTGGCAAAATCAAAGGCCCATGCACCATACTGATTTGTACTGGTTGTCCGGGACCAGTAGAGTCCCGGCTGCATATTTCTGAAACGCTGCCTGTTCAGCCATGAACTTGCGGAAGATTCTTCCGAGTTAAAAAGCACTTCAAGTTGGTCAATTTCGGGAAGCTGCCAGTCATCATGCTCCTGCAACGCCTGACATTTTAATTTTTCGTCTTTTTTTCCAGCCGCCGCTGCCGTATCCATCGCCCCCTGCCAGCTCAGAGTTCCAAGACAATTTCCATCCTGAAGCCATGTCAAACCGGTGAGGTGATCGGTTACAGTTCCGTCACCGTTGTCGAAAAAGCGGGGGTCGGGCCAGACTTCTCCGGCTTGCAGATCACCATCCTGGCCGGTTCCGGCATGATCGACCATCACACCTTTTGCATCAAAGCAGGAACGCTGGCCGGTACGCGGTAATCCGCCGAAAACGACATCAGGCAAACCTGTCAGCAGCAGAAAAAGACAGACGAAAAATCTGACGCAGCTTCCAGTTGGAATATCTTTCCGGTTCCTCGCCATGGCCATCATTTACCCGGCAGTCTCGCGTGGCAGGTCAGACAGAAATTGGACCCGGGCGGCCGGCGGAGAAGACGCGGATGAAGATCCGCATTCGCTTTCTGCTCATCATGAAAAAGATGACAGGTGATACACCCCATCCTTTTCTTGACATCAAGGGGCATATCAGCGGGAACGGGAAAGGACGGAACAACCGATACCGGGTGCCGGAAATAACCATCACCTGCGTCAGGCTTACAGGAATATTTCGTATGACACCCCAGACAAAGAGCATGAAGATCATCATGAAAACGATACTCAAATCCAGGCAGAGGCGTTGAGACATGGCAGTCCAGACATCTGATTCCGGCCTCCCCATGAGGAGTTGCGCGTGACAAGCCGGGCACGCCGGCAACAACCACAAGCAGTGCAAGCAAAAAAAACCGACGTTTCATAACTTGAGCACCTGCATCTCCTGTTTGATTGCCTCGATATGCTTTCTGACATATTCCGCTCCACCACCGGCTTTCCCGTCGCTACGGCAGAATTCACCGATACTTTCGTTATGATGGCGGATTGCGGACAGCTTGGAATGCATCGCCTGCACCATGCCGTTCACTTCTTCAGCAAACTCCTGGAACTCGTCATTCTCACGCAGCTTCACCTCGCTTTGCAGATCACCGGAGCTAATCCCCTGCACTGATGCAGACATTTTTTTCAGAGGGCCGTTGATTCTCGAAAAAAGCCGGGATGCGGCAAAAACAAACAGAACAATGACGAAAAAAGCGGTGAAAAGGGAGGAAATCAGCAGATCCCCCATGAGCAACGAGCTGATCGGAACATCGGGCAGCTTCATGGAATAGATCGTTGCGTCAATTTTCTTCTGGGCAAAATAACGGAAACAGAAAACAGCCACTATCCCCCCCGCCATGGATGCGGCGGCAAAAGCGGCCATAAATCGTCCTTGGGCCCCTTTATCGATGAAATAATTTCTTCGTTTGAATTTTTCCGCCATAGTAATGACTTCCTGTATTAAGGTTCAAGGTGATTTCGCATCACATTTTTAATCAATGGCATGGCAGGCGAAACAGAGGGCACTGCGGGCGTCACTCATCACCAGATCATTTTCAAGATGGGAATAAGGATCATGGCATGTTCCGCAGCCCAGCCTGCCGTCAAAAAAATGTATCCGGGGGTCAACCATGGACATCGGCCGAAGATCGGTCTTGCGTCCATGGCGCAGACGCGCCTGTTCATAATCAATGCCGATGGGATGCTTTCCGCCGACAGAAGAACGCCCCCCTCCATACGAACTGCTGTGCTGCCAGACGCCTGTGGTTATGGAAACCGAGGAACCATAGGTGCCGTCATGGCACGTGATGCAGTTTTTCGATGTCTCGTCAAGCTCCTGCCCCTCTCCTGTTGTAATGTATTTGGACTGGAAATGGGCTTCGCCGAGGGCCAGTTCATGTCCGCCCGCCCCGGAAAGACCACTCCGGCTGTGACAGCTTGTGCAAAAAGCCCTGCCCCTCTCCTGACGCCGAAGAAAGTCGGTCGTTTCGCCTGAGGAATTCAGATAGCCCCCATGGATGCCGTGGCAGGTGGTACAGACAATGAGTCCAGAGGGGGAAAGGGGAAAATCAGGGGGAATCGAAACCTTGTCCGGCTTGACATCAATCGGATGCATGAAGCCGGAAGCCAGCAAATCCTTGTGACAACCGGTGCAAGCAAGAGTCGGACTCTCCCGGACAATGGAATTCGGCGTCCCCGGTGCGCTCTGATGACAGATAACGCACTCGTTCTCCTTGAATTCATGCGGGTTCTGTTCCAGGCAATAGACCAGCAGGGAAAGGAAGCAGAGAAAAAGTAGGGAAAAGATAATGGTTTTTTTCATGTCGCAAAGAATTACAGCTTGTATTTGTCAAGCATTGAGGAAATTCTTCCTGATATTTTCTCTATCTCCTGCAAATTTTCCTTTTCCTTCTCCCGCTCGGTTATCAGTTTTTTCGAATATTGTTCCAGAGTGTTGAGTTCCATGCTGATTTTGTCAAATGTGCTGTGGAAACCATCCACCATGAAATTCATCTCATCAGCAAGGGGTTGGACGACATCAGTACGCCGCAGGGCAACCCGTTTTCCCACCTCGCCATCCCTGATCTGCCGGGCGAAGATACGTAAACGGTAAACAGGGCCGGCAACCCGGTGTGAATAAAGCACCGTTATGACCAGAATGCAGGCAAGGGCGACAAGAACCGTACTTCCATAGAGAAGGAGAGACTTGTAAAAAATGTCCTCATCAAGACGGGCAAGCATACGAAATCCCTCACCGTAAGTGGGGCCGATGGACTGACGCATCATGAAAAAAAAGACTGCGGCCGTGGCGATGAGCCCTGCAATAAAAACTAGACCGCATTGCAATACCGCACCACGAGGATACGCCCTATCTATGATCTGCTTTGACTCACGTTCACTCACAATGCACCATCCTGTTTTTTGTTTTCATCTGGAGGACTCTGTTCATTTCGCACATCTCCTCTGGCATTGCGGTCATACTGCTGCGGCTGATGGCATCCGGGGGCGCAACTGCCGCCGGTTTCCGTTTTCAGAAATTTCACAGGCATCACCCAGTTCCCGAAGAATACCGTGTCAGCCATCATTTTTTCCTGTTCTCCGCCATGGATGCCATGACAGAGCTTGCAGCTTCTGCCCCGGTTCGCTTTGTTGACGTGGAGATAATGAAGGTTGCGGATACCGTTGCGGAAACCGGTGGAATAAGAGGTGTCGGGAAACATGAGCAGGTCCCTCTTGTGACAGGAAAAGCAGAGTTTGTAGGCATCTTCGTCATAACCAATGAACAGACTCGTGGAATAGGTGGCGGGCAACAGCTTGTTTTCCATTTCTTCATGGGGATTATGACAGAGCTGGCATGACGTTTTCGTAACCGGTGAATGGATAAGACGATGCTTGAAAATTTCCTCATGACAGGACGAACACATATCCCCCAGAAGAGCGGGTTTCTCACCCCCCTCACCATGATTATCCGCAACATCAAGATGGCAGTCGGCGCAACCCTTGTCATCGGGATGAACAACCGGCTTTTCCTGAAATCCGCTATGACAGGCATCGGTCACGCAACTTTTCTGGGCGTGACAATTTCCCGTCAGAAGAAATACAGAAAGAAAGAAAGCAAGTAAAACGCGACAATTTTTCATGATTCAGATTCATTCAAAAAAGAGTGGATTGGTTGACCCGCAAAAAAGCATAAGAATGTGCATTCTTCACCTTTTAATTTGATATCCTGACTGCCAAACCCGCAATCAATAAAAGATCCGTTATTTCAGGAAATAGGGTGTGTCGCCACCATGGGCGTCATGGCAGTTGACGCACTCCATATTATTTTTCATGACCAGTTTGTGCATTTGCGAGGCCAGTCTCTCTTCCTGGTGGCATTTGGAACAGATGCCGCTGACACTTTCCTGCAACAACGACTTATGTTCAGAGGTGTGAGGCACATGGCAGGCGAGACATTCACGCACGGCCACCGGCCCGTGAATGAATTTGCCTTTGACAAAGCCGATATGACATGTTTCGCACAGCTGATTGGCCGGAACAATAAGCAGGTTCTTGTTCTTGAAATCATGGCATCCCTGGCAGTTTTTTTCAGCATAGGGGGGATGACTCGAACCGGCGGTAACAACTTTTTCTTCTTCTATTGATCCAGCCGTGGCCTCTGCAAGGCGCTCTTCGTAGTATGTGTTGAAGATATCCGCCATATTATCTTCGCAGAGTTGATCAAGCGGCGGCAGATCCGGCACCCCGTCAAAAAAATCGGTCAGCCTTTTATGGTTCACCAGCGGATCACTGGAACAACCGGTGAATACAGGCATCACAATGATGCAACAAAAGAAAAAAAGAGGAAATAACTGTTTCATTTATTTGTCGGCTCGGTGTCTAACGGCTCCAGATCGCTATCCAATGGTTCGATATCTTTCTTTTTGCCATTACTTTCCTTTGCATCCTTCAGCCCCTCCGCCTTCGGTTCCGTCTCTTCCTTTTTGGTGTAATCAACAGCATCCTTGCGGTCGTAATTCAAGGCGCGGTGACATCCCGGCACACAGCCCCCCCCGGTTTCGTTTGCTTCGAACCTGATGGGAATTTTCCAGTTTCCAAAGGCAATTCCATCAGGATTTATCAACTTCTGGCCATCGCTGGCATGAAGACTATGGCAGGCGCGACATGTCCTGCCCTTCTGTTTGCGCGCAACGTGCCGGAAATGCAGATTGTCCGAGCCGTTACGGAAGGACGTCTGATCCTTGACGGGTTGTGCTGTCAGAAGTTCCTTGTCATGACACCGGAAACAGAAATCATACTGGTCTGGCTGAAACGGGGCGTAAAAAGCCTGGGGAAAGGGACCGTTCAGCACTTTAGCGTAACTTCCCCCATGGGGCTCATGACACTCTATACATTCACCGTCGGCAACAGGTCCATGCACCACCTTCTTACCCTCGATATCCTTGCGGATATTGCGCAACCCCTCAGGACGGTTTGCATCCGACTCGCCATGACAGCCGAAACAGAGTTCCTGTCCCTGCTTCAACAGCAATGCGGGATACTTGGAAAAATGGGCGGAATGACAATTTCCGCACCGCTGCCGGATATACAGCGCCTTGTGCTTTGCCAACGATGTATCATATTTCTTTTTAATATCCTTGTGGCAATCAAAACAAATATCGGTGCTGTCCCCTTTGAGAAGTCCCGCACTTGGACTGCTGTGGGGAAGATGGCAGGCGGTGCAGTCCTGTTTGGTAATGGCGGAGTGGAGAAAGGGCGCATCCTTCATGGACTTGGCGAAATCCTGGTGACAGCCGAGACAAAGCTGCTGGAGTTCGGTTCTCATAAGGGCCGGCTGATCGGCGGAATGGGGATCGTGACAGGTGGTGCAGGCGCCGGAAGCGGATGGCCCATGCTTGCGCTGGCCATCAAAACCCTGTTGGTCATGACAGGCGAAACAGAGATCGCTTCCTTCCGCAACAAGACGAAAATCCCCCTTCGCACCGGATGGATGGTTGCTACTTACAGCACTGTGGCAGGACTCACAGTCGCTTCCCGCCGCCGGTTCGTGAACATACTTTTTCTCCTGAAGAGCCGTATGACAACCGTTGGCAAGACAGCCGGCCGCATGGCAGGGACTTACCCCGACAGCGGGGCCGAGGAAAACAAGGATGGCAAGGCAGCATAAACGCGCGACAGTGCCCCACGAAATAAATTTCCTTCTCATTTCGCGGGTCATCGGTTGCCGCTCGAGTATCAAATTTATCAGGAACATAGCAGTTCTTCTTTATTTATCCAGCACAAACTTATTGGTGCTGGCTTTCGTGGCCCACAGATCATGGGCCACAACATGACAGTCAACGCACTTTTGAAATTTTTCCCAAATTTCATCGGGATGGGGCTCGCCATGGCAGTCCAGACATTTTGGAATCATGCCGTGTTTGCCTGCATGACACTTAACACAGGAAACATTTCGGTGCTTCCCCCATGTTTCGGCCATTGTCTCATAAATTTGCGTGTGGCATGAGCCGCAATCCTCGGACGGCGTTGCTTCACCATATGTCACCACAAGGGGCATATGCGCTCTGTGGCAATTCCGGCAACTGTCAACCCCCATGGTGTCGGAATGGGGCAGATGACAGTTCTGACACGGTTGAATCTGTCCATGATACCAGTGACAGGCGGTGCATTGAAATTTCGTGTGAATGCTCGGATTGGCCTGCAGCTGTTCAATCTGCTCATCATGGCAGGTCAAGCAGGGTTTGGTTATATCACGGGTCAAATGGATTTCCAAAGGATTATGGGGATCCTGATGACAGCTGATGCACCCTGTGAGGGAAAAATGCGCTTCACCCTGATGGCATTCGGAACATGCGGGAACAATTTCCATGTCTGCGGGCGGATGCCCCCGATGGCAGTCAAGACAGAGTTCTGTATGGGCCTCGCCTTTTCTCTGCAGAGTCCGGACAACATCCTGATGACATTTTCTGCAGTCAGCTGCCGTGACTTTTGCACGCACTTCAGACTTCTGCGGCGGCTTCGGCTCTGATGGAAAAGCTTCCGCTGCCCGCGCATACGGGAACAAACAGAGGCAAATCGCGATCATATAATAAAAATTATTCTTTAATTCCATCAGTTTGATTGTTGACAAAAAAAAAAGGTGATGTCAAGTTATCAAAATAATATTTATGTCCGTGTGTTATCTTGTGTTTTCGCTCAAGCCAATCGACAATAGTGGTATATGATGTCATGTTTTCATACCACGCTCTTCCTCATTTGATCTTCGGTGCAAACAGATGAATCCCAAAAAATACTCCCTGATCGTTATCATTCTTCTTCTGACCAGCAGCTGCGCCTGGATCAAGCCCGGAAAACAAACCGAAAACAAAAACAAAAAGATTGACGGCACATGCGTTGCCGGCGACTGCGCCAATGGGCAGGGCACCTGGCGTTACGATGACGGCAGACGTTACGAAGGATCCTTTGTCGCCGGAAAAGCAAGCGGCGCCGGAAAACTTTTCATGCCCTCCGGAACCACCTACGAGGGCAAATTCAAATACGGCCAATATGACGGCGGCGGCTACGTTCTTTTTGCCGACGGCGCCGATGCGGAGTGCGAGCGGGGCAACTGCGTGACCGGACGCGGCATCATGCTGTGGGCAGACGGTTCCCGCTACAGCGGTGAATTCAAAAATGGAATCCGCGAAGGATTCGGCGGCCTTATTTTTGATGACAAGACAACATATTCCGGCGACTTTGCCGCCAACCAATACAACGGAACCGGCACCCTCACCCTGCCCGATGGGACCCAGTACCGCGGTCTTTTCAAAGACGGCCTTTTTCATGGTGAAGTCAATATCACCTTTCCGGCAAAGCAGCAGTTTCTGGGCGAATTCAAAAAAGGCAACGTGGTCGAAGGACAGGGTCGGGTCACCTTTCCAAACAATACCAAGGGTCAATGCGTCAAAGGAAACTGCATCAACGGCACCGGCACCCTGGAACTTGAAGACGGCGGGAACTACCAGGGCGAATTCGCCAATTGCCGGCGCCACGGGTACGGGACATACACCTTTCCAGGCGGCTCAAAATACGAGGGTGAATACCAGGAAGGCAAACGCCACGGTAAGGGGACATTCACCTTTTCCTCCGGCCTGAAGTATGAAGGACCTTATAGGGAGGGTAAACGGCATGGGGAAGGCATCTTCATCTTCCCCAACGGGCACACATCCAAAGTTCTCTTCATCGACGGCGAGATGGTCCAGTAAACTTTACCACTCGCACATCCTGCCAAACCAGATCCCAGAAACACTTTCAGCTGCGGCACTGCTCCTCACTCTGTCTACGGTTACCGGTTACCGGTAAATGGTATTTTCAGAAATCCTGAAACCCGGCACCCGGCACCCGTAAACCGTAAACTTTTGGAAATATCGTCTTACTTCTTCGTCTCCGGTGACGTTGCAACATCCTTCACATCATCCAGCAGAATTTCGATTTTAGCGTCTTTACGCAGCTCAATGACCCACTCGGCCCGTCGCTTCTCCTGCAGGTAGAGAGAGAGACGGTCTTCCAGCATGGTTTTCGCCTCTTCTTCCGTCATATCACGGGCCGGATCCTTCTGCAGCACCTCAAAGATATGAAAAGTCCCGCCGTCCTCCACCACATCGCTGAACTGACCGACCTGCATACCCAGCATTTTTTCAAAAATCACCGGATATTTCTTCTTATCCACCTGAACTCTGCGGACAATGAAGGTGCCGTCCAGAACAAGTTTGGAAAAATCATTGTTATTTTCCTTCATCTGCGCAAGCAGCCTGTCCGCCATGGCCTTGGTGGCCGCTTTATCCGCGCCGGCCATGACAAAAATCTCCTTGACGTAATACTCATCCGCCTTTCGCAGTTTGCCCGCTTCCTTGTACTCTTTGTAGAGTTTACTGACGGCTTCCGGGTCTTTTCCCTGTTTCTGGTAAACCTCGCGACCGGTGATGCCTTCAAGCAGCTGTCCCCGTTCAATACGAGTCCGGAGCTGATCTTCGGTCATGGCGATATCCTTGAGATAATTCTGATATCCTTCTTCGCCATAGCTGGTTTTGAGGTTATCAATAACCTCCTGGGTTTTTTCCGGCACAGGCTTGATTCCCTGTTTGATTGCCTCTTTTATCGCCAGTTCCTCAAAAATAAGCCGGGCCATGGCCCGCTGTTTGATCTCAAGTGTGACCTGTTCGTCCGGTTCCTTGCTCCCCTTGTAAAAAACATTTGCCACCCGGTTCATCATGCCGAGCAGATCATACATATTGATCTCTCCCCCATCGACCCGGGCGACAATCTCTTTCCGGGCCTCAGCCGCTTTCTTGCGATTGGCCTCGACCTCGTCCTTTTCCGCTTGGGTCAAGGGCTTTTCCTGGGACAACGCCGCCTCTTTTGCAGCCGGGGGAGAAGATGGGGTCGTGGCGGCAACAGGTGACACGGTGAGCATAGGTCCCAGCAAAAGGGCAGCAAGCAGGGTGTATTTGATTCGCTTCATGAGAAGGCTCCTTAAAGATAAATTTCAGATACGTACGGGGATTGTTTTGCGGTATGTTTTATACTAGACAAAAATTTACGGAACTTGTTCTGCTAAAACCAAAGGGACGTCAAAAAACCTCCATTCCATTTCTCAATTTCGTTACAGCCCCCAATGCCTTTACCGGTAGCGGGATGCAGCAGTTCTTTTCTATACTACGGCGGGACTGAAACGTAAATCTTTGTCTAACACAAATCCAGAGGGGGACAGGGTGATTTTAAATAAAAAGAGCAGGCAGGTTTCCCTGCCTGCTCTTGGTTGCATCCAGACTAAATTCCGGATTGATTAAGTTAGTTCAGTTAGTTCAGAACATCGCCAAGATCAGCATCTTCCGTCACCGTATAGGTGGTCAGCGTGTGATCACCACCATAGACTTTAACACTGATGTCATAGGCGCCGGCTCGTCTGTAGGTATGCTGAATGCCGGCGGCCAGATCAGCCGGGTTGGTGACCGTAGTCGTCAGCCTGTCACCCCAGGAGATATAGATGCGGGCGACGGTAGGATCGACACTTACACCAGTCAAAGTTACCACTCTGCCTGCACCGACACTGGTGGTGAAATCACCCACCGGAGGCTGAGGCTCAACGATGACGGCGTTGACGGTTACCGATGAGCTGTCGCACACCGAAGACTCGTCGGGAATGGTCGCCGGATTGTCATTGAGACATACAGTCACGGAAGGAGTATACTCACCCGCAGCCGGATACACGACACTCCTGACACCATTGCTGATATCAGTTGCCGCACCCGGAGCCGTATCCCAGCTGTAGCTGCAGCCCTGTGGCCATGCAGTCAAGGCGCCGTTTGCCGGGTTAACCGAAGCACAAGTTGACCGGGTAGCGTTTAGCTTGACCGTCAGATCGGTATCTGTCGAGGCAAGAGCGCTGAGTTTGGCATCCGTCACATAGGTCTTGGCTGCAACGCCGGTAGCCGGTTTCATCAACATGCCAAGAACCTGAGTCGGATAACCAAGGTACTGGTTGGCGCTCTGAACGGTGGCGATGTGACGCTTGCCGTCCATGGCGGTGGCTGCTGTTGAATTACAGGGAACAACCGCCGGAGTCATGGGGTTTGGTCCGCCCATGTAATCAAAGCAGTACTGAGCCTGATCCCATGAGTTGACATGGTTCGGGTTACCCGGATTCTGCTCACCGCCGACAGCCCATTTCACTTTTGGACTTCCGTCAACATTGTAAGACTGCTGCAGGTCGATCTTGAAGTGAGAAACTGCGGTGGCACGGCTCATGATAAGACCAAGCGGATTATGGAAAATCTCCGCTGTATCTGTCATGGCGCCTTCACAGTCAGCGTTTGCCATACAGGCTCCACTATTGCGGAAACCGCCGGCACATGCGCCGGGAATTCCGTTTCCTGGATCAGCGCCGGTACAGGTGCCGTTGATCATCATTGCGAATCCTTGCGCCTGACCGGGACCAAAAGCGCCGTTGATGGCGGCTGCAACTCCTGCATCCGCGAAATTCGGCATACAGTTGTTGACGGTCTGATCAGGCTTGGTGTCGCCATTCATGTCGGGAACCGGGCTGAAGCTGACAGGTCCGGCAAACGGATTACATCCCAAGGTGCCTGAGGTCTGCAGCTCTTTCAGGGTAAAGCCCTGGATGCCTGCAACACCGTCGTACATTCCCATCTGCATGGCAGTGCCGGCCGGGAATCCCATGGCCTGATCAAAGGTCATGGTCATCATGCCGACAGCATGCTGCAACTGGGCATTGCCACCGGTTGTACCGAACATCGGGTTATTGGAGAACCAGGACCAGGAAGCACACTCTGCTGTCATGTCGGGCTCGCCGGTCATGGGGTTGAAGTAGTAATTATGGTGATTCGCTTGATCGTCGGTAATTCCCATCATGTTAAGCATCATGGGAACCATGGTCGTTGATGCACCGGCTCCGAACAAACCATCTATCATAGGTGTCAAGGTGGCCGCCATTGTCCGCGTTTTTGAAGGATCGCCGGCGCCGCACATGGCCGCTGCATCAAAATCGGCAAACATGGCCATCCAGTTCTTGACGATCTCGTAACCGCCGACACCAAAACCGGGCATACCGGCATTGGCAACGGGCTGAATGTAACCCTCAAAGAAACCGACTGAATACGGTGAATAGTTGGGGCTTGCCGCATTCATGGAAGAGTGACAGCTTACGCAACCGCCGCGCTCGGATCCACCAAGGGCCCACTCTTTCGGCACAACGCCGTGGGTAACGTCAAAGTCAGCCTGAACAACGTTCAGGAACTTGACGAAACGGGCATCGGAACCATTGGCGCCACTGTTGAAACCGGCCAACATGGCGTTGATCTCGTCTTCGGTATCGATCTCCCAGGAGTCAACAATCTGAAAGCCGTCAAACAGGGGAACGGTGTTGCCGCCGTTCAAACGAATGTCAAACTGCGGGTTGTTATCACGAACAAACTCGCCGACCTTCTGCAGGTCACGGTTTTTGACCGGTGACGGGAAGAGAGCGGTATGCTCATCCATGATATTGTCCATGGGCTCGGTAGCCGCCATACCGGCAGCATCATCAACCAGTACGCCGCTGTTCGGTACCATCTCATACCAGGTGGGAAGCAGTGAAGGCAGAACCGGGTAGATCTTGCGCTCGCCGTTCTTGGTTACCCATTTGCGGAGAGATGGTACAGTGTTGTGATTGCCGGTGACAAGGTTGAAATTCCAGTCCAGGGTGTTCCTGAAGGTGCCGCGGGCAAATCCGGCTGTCCAGTCGCGGTATTTCAGGCGGCCGGGGGCGGAGTAGGTCTCGGGCACATGACAGGTCACACAACCGATCTTGTCGATATGCAACTGGGGCAGACCGTTATGGAGCGGCATCGGCGCAACCAGGGTGCCGCCGTTATCGGTGATTTTTGGATTGTCACGGACGGTATGGCAGCTGTCACAGCGGATCTTGGAGTCAAGATTGTTCTTGCCTTTGGTGTCAGGGAAGGAATCAGCCTGGGCAAACTGATGATCCATGGCGTAAACACGCTCGGCCGGATAGGTGAAACCATGGGCTTCCTTGGAAGGAATATCCTCGTAACCTGTTCCGGTTGTGGAACCCACTGCGTAATGGCAGGTGGCGCATTCCATGCCGTTTCTGTCATGAACATCGATATCAGGCATCTTGCCGGGGATCGGGTCGCCTGCGTTCGGTACGGTGGCAGGATCCATATCAAGGGTGGATGGAGCAAACATCGACATACCCCAGCGTCCGTTGACACCGTAGTCATCGCCTGTTGCGGTGATCTTGTGAGCGCGCTTGCCCATACCGGTCTTGCAGCCGAAATCGAACCAGTAATCGTCATTCAGTGCATTAGGGCCGTTATCGGTATCGAGATCACTTGCAGCGCCCATATTGCCGGAAGGCATGGGGTTGGACGGATCATGAATCAAACCATAGTTACCGTAACCGGTACGCATGGCCACCATGCCGGGCAGACCCATGGTATTGTCATCACGGGCATGGCAGACGGAGCAATTTTCGCTCTTCGGAGTCGCGGCAATACGCGTACCGGGAACTTGAACCGTTGCAGCACCCCAGTCAACTCCGTTAAGGTTGCCATCAACATCAAAGGTTCCCTTTGCGCCGGCGCCCATGGAAGCGATGAGATCCATACGACGCTGTTTCAGACCGAAGTTGCGGTTGAACATGTCATAGTTCTGCACGCCTACGCCACTGTCAACAGTGCGAAGTCCGGGAAGCATGGAAGTACCGGTACAGGCCGGATCGTTCATCGGACCGATCATATTGGTCGGTCCGCAGTCAAGGGTCTTGAGCCAGGCGGAACCGGGGTTCGAACCGTCAAGATGGCACATCAGACAATCCATCTCAGCCTTGTTCGAGGCGCTCATGTTGCCGACGGTAACGTTGTCCCATGAGGTTTCATCTGCAGGTGTAGCTGCATTGTCAGGACGGGCATATTTCAATACAAAGGTGTCACCTGTTCCCTCACCGGCTGAACCATAAGCCTGCAGGTCGCGGTTGTATTCCATCTGGCCGCCGCCGATATGGCACACACCACAGGTGTTCACCCATTCCTGGGCACCCATTTCAACGGAAAGGGGGTTGGTTAAAGGATCTGCTTGTTTAGCCGCCAACTGGCGGTTTGAGGGGGGTCAGTACTTGCCGAACATTCCTGGGCTCGATGCCCAGAACTTGCCGCCCACCGCATGGCGGAGGTGGTTGCCGTAGTCTTCGTTTCGTCCCTGCTGGGAGTGACGACCGGTAACAAATCCGTGTTTATAGGCTTCAACAGTGTAGGTTACCCACTCTGCTTCGCCGGTGGCCTCGTTCTGAATACCCTGGGTTTTTATAACTTGCTTGATTGCGCCGCCGCCATCGTAACTACCACGGGGACCGTTTGTCATAGCCGGGTCGTTAACACCTTCATCAACGCCTTCGCTGTGACACATGCCGCAAGTTGCTTTGGGACTGTAAGCCTCTGTCTGGCCGACTGGCGCTCCCACAGCATTCCGCAAGGTTACATTCGGATGGCTTGACTGGCCAAAGGCATTGACGCCGGCCATCAGGGCTGCGGTGGTCAGAGCTGAAACCAGCAAACCACTTTTATACGTTTTTCTCATTTTTCACTCCTTGGTTAGCTTCTTTTTTGTTCCTTCTTCCGGGAGCCAAAAACGGTTTGGGGGAACCGTTACTCACTTCGACATCCGGAAAGAATTTCATGCTTGTAACAACGCGTTTGGAAAATTGAGAATCTGGCTTCCCCTTAAAGCAATCAGCGTGCCTCCGGGTGCAGCACATCGTTTTTTCAACATAACTTGTTGAAATAAAAAAACTATTTTTTCTACAAATCTCACATTGGGCAACACTACTCAAACTCCGGCAATGGGTACATCTATCCAAAAAAAACACCGCTGAAAAGACAGGCAACCAGACCCAACTGCGCGATTTGCCCCACATAGGGTTTTTTGACCTGCTCAATTGGATGCCATGTGAGAAAATCAGGAAACAGTCTGAAAGGAAAAATAAAAAAGGGGGAGGGGCTAACGCCCACTCCCCCATGCATTCCGTCCAGAAACACCCTGGTCGGAAGGTTTCAAAGGCTTTTAAGGAATCGCGACAAGCAGATCCGGATCCTCGGTTACGGTGTAATCAACTTTCTTGTAAGCGGAATCAATGGTCTGAATCTTGAGGGAATACTCACGGTTGCCGATGCTATAGGTATGATTTATTCCCGTTGCCAGCTCGGCGAGTGGGTTTGTCGTCAGGGTTGTTTTCCTGTCGCCCCAGTAAATATAGGCCCGTACCACGTCTGCCGGCAGATTTGCCGCGGTGATCATCACGGTTTTCCCGTTCACCGTAGTGGCAAAATCAAGAACTGATGGCGGCGGGGCGACATTGACCGCGCTCACCGGGACCGTCTTGCTGTTTGTCTTGTTGGTTACGGATTCACGCATGGTCAGGGTTGCGTTGTAATCCCCCGGCACACCATACTGATAGGTCATGATATCCTTGCCGTTGCCGCCGGTAACGGCGCCGTTGCCGCCGAAATTCCACTCATAGCTGCAGGTCCGGGGCTCCGCCACTCCACCCACCATCTCATAGCACGAAGAACGGCTGGCATTGAAGGTGATGGTCCGGTCGACATTCTGGGAATGAAGAGCGCTCAGGTAGGGCGTTACAATAAGATCAACGTTCATGCCCCAGCGCACCGGGTCGGAATAGCCCCAGTAGGCATGGCACGAATTGGAGGAGCAGGTGCCGCCGCCCGGAGCAAAGGCGTAGTTGAAGGAAAGCGGCAGATCACCATCCACCGCACGGCCCCGGAAAGTGGCTGCCGGAACCACGTC
Organism: Pseudomonadota bacterium; assembly: GCA_043809085.1. Lineage (GTDB taxonomy): Bacteria > Desulfobacterota > Desulfobulbia > Desulfobulbales > SURF-16 > DB1. The sequence goes on from JAZDEG010000040.1 coordinate 35,373, forward strand.
ATAGACCTTGTTTGAGTGCAGCTGATGATTGGAAATATTTCCAGAGTGGCAAAGCCCGCAATCCCCGTATCCTTTGACAGCATGTGTGGTGTGAGTGTCCTTGCGGGGATCGTCCGGTCCGGTGCGCATGGGGTAGGGATGACAGTTGTCGCAGGAAAGCGGCCCCTGAGTGTTCCAGGGCGGTGTGACGTGTGCATTCATCCGCCCGGTGGACACCCAGCCGCCGTTGCTATGGCAGTATACATTGGAACAGGTCAGGCTGCCGCCGGTGGTGACTGAGGCATCATGAACCCCCTCATAGCTGTAGGGCGCGAGAAGGTCGGACTGACCATCGTAGTTTGCGGGAACTCCAGGCGGATTGACCGCAAAGCCGATCTGGATTCTGTTGTTGCCTGAAATTGCTGATTCAGGCATGCCTCCGGCATGACACTGATCGCAGCTGAATTCAAATCCGCCGGCCCCGGCATGAAGGGCGTGCGCCCCTGCCGTGATGGAACCTGTTGCGGAGGGGACAAGAACGAGTCCGTCATCTCCCTGGGGCATATCCACCACCGGAGGATTTCCGTGGCAGGAATTGCAGCCCGCGTTGAACCCCTTATTATGGTCATGACAGGTGGTGCAGTCATGACCGCTGTTGTGGACGGCAAGCGATCCGTCGTTGCGCCAGTATTTGGTCTGGGTATGACAGACCTGACAGACACCATCCGGGGTGGAATCGTCTCCCCCCGGCCCGAAGCCGTCGCCCACTGCAAAGGAAGCAGGTCCGTTGAAAAAAACCGTCTTGCCGTTGATGCTCGTGCGGACCAGCTGGCCGTAAATGAGGGAAAAATCGGTTGAACCGGTGAGTTCAGCTCCGGCATGAACCCCGTTTACCGTGATGGAGGCTGCGTCGGCCGCCACCACCTCAGCCGAGTAATCAACATATTCCGCAGGTGTCCTTGTGGTATCGAGAAGGCCAAGCGCGACGGTAAAGATAAGTCCCCGCTCATTGCCGTTTTTGCTGTTCCATTTTGCCGGATCGCTCCAGGCAGGATCAACGACATTGAGCGAATTGATAAAAAAGGTGGTGGTCTGACCATTCACCAGGTAGTTGGCAAACGACCCGCCGGCCAGCGGCAGGGTGCACTGGGCGGAAGTATGGGGGTCATGACAGGTCTGACAACTGAATCCGACATGGGATTCAACCTCCGGGGCGTCCAGCTTGGAATAGTTGGCGCCGGTGGCGTTGTCATGGCAGTCGGCGCAGGCAGAGACGGTTCCCTGATGGTCCGCGTGGCAATCAAGGCAGTCTATATTGTTTTCCAGTCCATGGGGCGACTGGGCGGCGAAGGCCGGGGCAGCGGCTACAACAAATCCAGCCAGAGTAACCAGTATGCCTCTTCTCATCATCTTCTTCATATATCTATCCCCCCTCTGGAACGAAGGTATTAAGGTGGAAGCCGGTCGTCTTTCAATCATGGTATTTCCCTTATGCCTTTTGACTTTCAGTTATAATATCCATGACATCGGTCGCACTCCTGACCGTAATCATACCAGCGGTAGGGAAGCCCCCAGATCACCTTGGTCTCCTCGATGTGACAGCCGACATTGCTGCAGGTCCGGGTTGCCGGGTCATAGGCGGCAGAGGCCAGATCATATTGACCGACAATGACGCCATTCGAATATTTATAGGTGAATCCGTTCACCGTATCAAAGGTTACATCAACGGTACCGTTAACATGCTTCGCCTTGTCAAAGAGGGCAACATCGCCATAGATTCGCCGACCTGACCCCGGGTCAAGCGTCGTGGTGCTCGGATCACGCACCGTATCATAATGGCAGGTGCGGCAGCTCAAGGCCTCAAACCCCATGTTCCAGACATGCAGGTTTTCGTAGCCGTAGGGGTCTATCCAGTAATGGCTGTCCCCTGCTCCGCCGTCATTATTTAATGATGAGGTGACGGGTGAATTGCCATGGCAGCCGTCACAGGTCAGAGATTGCCCGTTTGTCCAGACCACGTCGCGGTAGACTCTGACCGTGGTGATATTGTCCGGCAGCGGCCGGGGCAGCGGGTCAACATACTTGTCCCAGCCGGTGGCTTCCGGCCAGGGCATGGGCACGACGCCATTCGTGGTCCAGCTGTTGACGCTGTGACAGTAAATATTGGAGCAGGTGGATGTCGTTCCGTCATAGGCGCCTCCACCATTCAAGGCCTTCAAGGAACCGGGGGGAGCGGCGGGATTTGCGAGTTCGATATCACCCCACACGCCGTTGCCGTGGGAGTCACTGTTCATGGGATGGCAGTTGCCGCAGCCGATCATGTTGGCGTCTGCTGGTTGCCCTCCTGCAAAATCGGCGGTTACTCGCAGATCGCCATAGGCAAGTGTCGCATCGCTTCCGGAAAAATGAGCAAGATGGGCGCCGGTTGCCGGGGGCAGATCATGACACGAGCCGCATTCTCCCTTGGGGCTTGAGCAGTCATTCCACACATGGCAATTGGAACAGGGAGTATCCCCGAATGCCGCAAAACTCAAGGATGGAATGACGAGTCCAAGAATCGCCAGAGCACCGGTGCATAATGTTTTCTTCATGATCTTTCCTTCTCTCCTGGTGGTGCGAAGTGGATACGGCGGGAAACGGATACCCGTTTCCCGCCCTCTGCCTGGTCCTTCCCCATTGTCAAGGAATCGAGACAAGCAGATCCTGGTCCTCGGTTACGGTGTAGTCAACTTTCTTGTAAGATGAATCAATGGCCTGGACACGGATGGAGTACTCACGGTTGCCGATGCTATAGGCATGGGTGATACCCGTTGCCAGCTCGGCGAGCGGGTTTGTCGAGAGTGTCGTCTTTCTGTCGCCCCAGTAGATATAGGCCCGCACCACGTTTGCCGGCAGATTTGCCGCGGTGATCATCACTGTTTTCCCGTTCACCGTCGTGGCAAAGTCCTCACTGATGGATTCCGGCATGACATTGACCGCGCTCACAGCCAGCGTTTTGCTGTTTGTCTTGTTGGTTACGGATTCACGCATGGTCAGGGTTGCATTGTAATTTCCCACCGCCGCATACTGATACGTGACAATACTTGAGCCGTTGCCGCCGGTAATGGCGCCGTTGCCGCCGAAATCCCACTCATAACTGCAGGTCCGGGGCTCCGCCACGCCACTCACCATCTCATAGCAGGAGGATCGGCTGGCATTGAAGGTGAACGTCCGGTTGACATTCTGGGACTGCAACGCGCTCACGTAAGGAGTGACGACAAGATCGACATTCATGCCCCAGCGGACCGGGTCTGAATAACCCCAGTAGGCATGGCACGAGTTGGAGGAGCATGTGCCGCCGCCAGGAGCAAAAGTATAATTAAAGGCAAGTGGTATATTTGCGGCCGCACGGCCCTGGAACGTGGCTGACGGCACTACGTCATAGACGAGGTTGGCATGTCTGGCGCGGTCGCTGATGGTTGCCCCGTCAACCGTGGTTGCGCTGTGGCACAGTGCGCAGTTGCCGTAACCGGCCTGGGCGTGGCGGGTATGGGTGTCTTTCCGCGGATCCGTGGCCCCGTAGCTCATGGGATAGGGATGACAGCCGGCACAGGAGAGCGGACCGTTTCCGTTCCAGGCAGGGGTCGTATTGCTGTTCATGACGCTGCCTGAAACCGAGGAACCGTTGCTGTGGCAGTAAACATTGGAACAGGTCAGGCTGCCGCCGGTGGTGACGACGGTATCACCCGTTCCTTCGTAACTGAAGGGAGCTGAAATACCGAACTGGCCATCATAGCTGGAAAGAACGCCGGTCGGATTCACACCGAAACCGATCTGGATTTTATTATTGCCGGAAATCGCTGAGTCCGGCATGCCCCCCTGATGACAGGACATACAGGAGTAATTATATCCAGAAGCCGCGGCGTGCAATCCGTGGGCTCCGGCTGTAACCGAACCGGTGGGGGAAGGATCTGTCACAAGACCCGCCGCGTCAACAGGGGGCATGGCATGACAGAGGGTGCAGCTCGGCTGAAATCCCGTCTTGTGGTCATGGCAGTCGGTACAGCTCTGGCCGTTGTAGTGATTTCCCAAACTGCCGTCCCGCCGCCAGTGGCTGGTGCTCAGATGGCAAACCTGACAGATGCCGTTCGGGGTGGAGTCATTTCCCCCCGAAGCAAGTCCGTCACTCGCGGCAAAATCGGAAGGTCCGGTAAAGACAACGGGCTGCCGGATACACGTCACACCGTCCGGGCAGTTTGAACTGCCATAGAGATTACCCCCCATCAGGTCAAAGCAGATCTGCGGGTTGGCGGTGTCGATCTGGTCGCCCGGTTGGTTCGGGTCGTCACAGTAGCCGATAAAGGGCTTGATCATCTGATAATAGTAAAGGGCAAAGGCAGGGGTGGTCTGATCAACACCATAAAGTCCGGGAATCACCACTTTGCCCTTCACGGTCAGGGTGACGGTGCCGTTCCCGTTTACCACAACATTTTTCACTTCAAATGATCCCAGGTCACTGTCAAAGGCCGTACCGGCCGTGTTCAGGACGCCGAGAATGAGCCCGCGTTCAGGGCCGGTTTTTTCCATCCAGAGGCTCGGGTCGGTCCAGTCCGAGGCAAGAACGCTGTAGCCGCTGTTGATGGTAATGGTTGACGTCCACTGCTCCTGAACTACGCCGAGAGCCGGGTCGCCATTGGTGTCGGTCCACACCGCGGGGTCCGGCATCCAGGTATCGGTGCTCATCAGCGTATTGACCACCGTGGAGGCGACAAAGGTGCCGGTCACCAGTTTATTGTTGACAATGTTGGCCAGGGTATCGTGGGAGACGGGCACATGACAGTCGCCGCAGGCCAGATCACGATGGGTGGCCATGGCGGGCGCGCTGTCCGTGACATAATTGTGGAGACTGTCCCAACCCACCATGTTGCCGTAGCCGCCGCCGCTGGTGTTGGTATGACAGCCGCCGCATTTGGACGTATAGTTCGCGCTGTGGCACATGGCGCAATCGCTTTTCAGGGTGGATGTGCCGTCCGGGAAATAGATGGCAAAGGAATCGAGCCAGTTCGTCCGGTTATGGGGTGAGATATCCGCCTGTACCGCGAAAGGTGACATGATCAGGGCGACAGTGATCGCTCCGCAATAGATTTTTTTCTTCATTTTTTCTCCCTTGTAATCATTTTCTTTTTTTTCATGATTAAAGGCTGACAATCTCAGCCTTTCTCCTTCCAAATCCGTGCGCTTCCCCAGAGGAGCAGGAAGAATGCGCAAAGAACCAGAACCGACATGACAAAAGCCCTGCCAATTCCATATTCCGCTATCTTCATTTTCTTTTCAGTGGCCCTCTCTGCCATTCTCTCATTGACAGGAGGAACCGGGGACCCAGCCGGCAAAGCAGCAGACGGCTTCCCCTTTTCATATCGGGGGAAGATTGTTCCCCTGTCATCCCAGTCGAGGATCTCCGGCTGCAGACTCAGTTCGTCAAGCTCAAAATTCTCCAGCCGGGCGGAACGGATAACGAACTCGGGATTCCGGCGGTAGGCTTGAATTAAGGCTTTTCTTCCTGCCTCAACATTCCCCAGCCCCCAATAGATCATTGCTATTTCAAAATGAGGCTTTGCCGCCGTTGGATCGATTTCGGCAACCCGTTCAAAGGTACGGATTGCTTCTTCCTGATCTCCGAGGGCAAGGCTGACTCTCGCTATTTCAAGCAGGGCGTTGCTATATCCGGGATGGATTTTCACGGCATCCTGATATGCCGCAAGCGCGTCCCGCAGCCGCCCAAGGGCCTGGTAGACTTCCCCAAGCTCGAAGTAGAGCTTCGGCTCACCAGGATTCACCTGCATTCCATCCTCAACAACGACAAGGGCCTGGGGGAAATCCCCCTGCTGCATCATCACCTGACTTTCCAGGATAAACGATTCCGGGGAACGGTCACTGCCCGCACAATCTATCGCCGGAAGGCCGCAAAGCAGCGCCAGACAAAAAACAACGAAAATCCTCATCAAGAACCCTGTCGATAATTCCTGTCGATGAACTGAACAAATTGTATTTTCCTGACAAAAAATGATGCAACAACCACACCACACAGTGGTAGAACAGGGTAATATCCACCAATCCTCTAGGACAACAAACGCAACTATCTGAAACAAAAGATTATTTTATTTTATACCTGACAGAAAAGAAGATATTTTCTTCTGGTTCAAGAGCGCTACCTGTTGGGTCAAGAAACTCACTTATAGATCAAATCACCCATATTCTCTTTTTACTTTTCTTCTGGGAATAGCCCGGAAACATGAACAAAAACAATTCACTGTTCCCTCTGCTTTCTTCGTGGTAAAAAAGGAGAGTTCAGTGAAATCATCACACCAGAGGGGAAAAGAGGACAATGGGCCTGCGCAAGCTGAAACGATCAAAAAAGAAAGGGGGGAAAAAACCCTCAGGCGGAAATGCGGTGGATTTTTTCATGACGGCGAACGAACACAAAATGCATGGCAGATTGGAACAGGCGGTTTCCTGCTATCAAAAGGGACTGCGGCTTGATCCTCATCACGCAGACTCCCTGAACAATCTGGGAAACACCCTCCACAAACTTGGGAGAACGGAAGAGGCCATAACCTGCTACCGCGCCCTCTGCAAACTCCTGCCGGACTCGCCCCAGGCTCATTACAACCTCGGCACCGCCCTTTTTGAAAACAGCTATATTAATGATGCAATCGAAAAACTGAACAAGGCCATCAGGCTCGATTCGCAATACGCCGAGGCATACGCAAGCCTCGGTGTTGCCATGCAGGCCAAAGGCGATCTGGACGGCGCAATGACTGCCCTCAATCGGGCAATCGAACTGAAATCCGAATATCCGGAAGCGCACCGTTTCCTTGGTCTGGTGATGAAGGATCAGGGAAATATTGCGGGCGCCGCGGAAAAATTCACCGCAATCCTGCAGGAAAATCCAGGGGACGCATTCACCCGCTATCTCCTTTCCCGATACAGGAAATACAGCGCAGCAGACGAAGGGGAAATCAGCAAAATTCTATCACGGGTAGCCGATCCGCAACTCCCCGGAGAAGATGCCGTCTTTCTTCATTTTGCCCTGGGCAAGATTTTTGACGACTGCGGGCAGCATGACAAGGCATTTTCCCATTACCAGCAGGCCAACCGCCTGAAGAGGGCGACATTTGAGGCAAGCAGGATCACCACAGGCCTTGAACTTGGACGGATCAGGCGCGTCTTCACCCCTCAGCTCTTTTCCCGCCTTAAACCAGCGGGCAACCCGAGCCGACTGCCGGTCTTTATCGTCGGTATGCCACGCTCCGGCACCACTCTGGTGGAACAGATCTGCGCAAGCCACAGCTCCGTCCACGGTGGGGGTGAACTGAAGCTGATCCGGCACCTGAAGGAAAAACTCCCCTCCCTCGTCCGGGGGAACACCCCTTATCCGGAATGTCTGGCAACGGCAGGGCAGCAGACGCTGCAGAGACTTGGCGAAGAATATCTGGCCGGATTACCGGGAAGTCTGCCGGAAAACATCAACCGGGTAACCGACAAGATGCCCACCAACTTCATTGATCTCGGCCTGATCCACATCCTTTTCCCCCGGGCGCGCATCATTCACTGCCTGCGTGACCCAAAAGACACCTGCCTTTCCAACTATTTCCAGTACTTTGAGGAAGGCAACGAATGTTCATATGACCTGGAGGATCTGGCGCTTTATTACCGCAAGTACAGAGAGCTGATGGCCTTTTGGCGGGATATCCTGCCGGAAGGCAGTGTGCTGGACGTGCACTATGAGGAACTGGTGGGAAACACTGCGGATGAAAGCAGAAAACTGATTGATTTTCTCGGACTGAACTGGGAGGAAAGCTGCCTCGACTTTTTCAAAACCAAACGGATGGTGCATACGGCCAGCGACTGGCAGGTGCGGCAGCCGATCTACAAAAAGTCGATGAACCGCTGGAAAAATTACGAACCTCATCTGCAGCCCTTGCTCGATGGGCTTGCCTCAACCAGCAGACTGGCCTGAACCGGCTGCCATTTGGCACACGGCGCCGGAGAGTACGGAAGAATACATGTTCCACCAACAAAAAAAAGGAGCCCGAAACGGGCTCCTTTTTTCAACACATGCCAATCTGAAAGACCGGCTTATTTCTCGTGGCAGGTCAAGCAGAACTTACTTTCACGGTCAGATTTCCAGAGGAAGGTCTCACCGGTGTTCTGGGTGTTATGAACATCATGGCATGTTACACATTCCATCATCTCACCGGCATACAGCAGGGAACGGATGGTGGTGCCGTTGGCGCCGATCAAGGTGTCCGGATCTGCGATCTCATCGTCAACGGTTGCAACGTCAAGGTAGCTGAAACCGATGGGATGATGGTTGACCAGGTTGCCCCCGCCGCCGATTTTGAACTGGTCAGCGATTGCGGCGCCGCCGCCGTTCTGTGAATAATCGCGCTGCGGATCACGGCCATACTCGTTGACTGCGACCGTGCCGTCATGGCAGGAGAGACAGAGACGGGAAACCGATCCCGGCTCACCGATGGTGGCTCTGCCGTTGAACAGGTGGCGATCGGCAAACTGATCGGCATCGCCATCAACACCGACTCCGGCCAGACCTGATTCTGCGGGTCCGTCACCGAAATCACTCTCATAGGTGTTGTAGAACTGGGTGGTGACACCATGGTTCCACAGAGGAAGGTACTTGATACCGGCGGCATCAGCTTCCTGCATGGCATGATGTGGTGCATGGCAGTAAATACAGATACGATCCAGGGCATCGGCCGGACCATAAAGACCGCCAATACCGGTGGTGGTGCTCAGGTCATGCTTGGAACCGACAATACCTGTGCCGGCCGGAGCATTGAATGAACCGGTGGTTGAATTCTGGGCCTGGGCGCTTCCAACTGCCACGAGGCCGAATGCTGCAGCTATAAGAATACTTTTCTTCATCATCTTTTTTTTCCTCCAGACGTGCGACATTTGTCAATTTTGACAAATGTCACCTTTTTTTAATTCGCTGTCCTCGATTAGGACAACGTCCCATTGAATTTCCCCAAATTCCATGAGCGCGTTACAAGTATGATCACAGTATGATCATCTTCTGTGCTTCTGATGTGCACAGGACATGCCAACAAACGGTTATGCAGCAATGTTTAATTTTTCTTCTTTTAATTCATAATGTTACGATATTATTCGGGAGCATTTGCCGCCTTGCCCTCTCCGCACACCCCGTTCCCGCCGGGTCTTTTCACCCACCAGTGGTCTTTTCCCCCATTTTTTTCTTCACCCCCGATTTTTTCACTACGAAAAAAACCTTGCTCCGTTCTCTGTTTATCCCTTATTACTTCCATCATTAATCTGTTTCGATTAGCGGTTGACGGTTATCTGTTTCCGGTTTAGGGTTTAAGGAACTGTTTTTGCATGAGACTGAAATCCACATACCGTCATGCAGAAACGTCCCGATTGACGGCTGCCGGAAAACGGCGCAAATCTATCCTCTGAACAAGCTCTTTCCCCAGAGGGCCGGCACTTCCCGGATTGAAAGTCATTTCGTTAAATTAACTTAAAGAGATAAAAGGTGGGGTTGATGAACAAGGCAAAATATTTCCTCTGCAACACTCTGCTGCTTTCCTTTCTTATCGGCGCTCTCATGCTGGCCGGCTGCGCCACCACACCCAAACCGGAGGAACAGGATGATGCCGTTTTTTATCCCGACCCTCCCGCTCCTCCCCGGGTCCAGTATCTCACCAGCTATACATCATCCACCGACGTAGTCTCCCAGTCCAGCGCCTTTGACACGTTTCTCACCGGTGAAAAAGAGCAGGGATACCATCTTGTCAAGCCTTACGGGGTTGCCGTCACAGACGGCAAGATATATGTCTGCGATTCCCAGTCCACCCTGGTGGTTTTCGACATCAAGAATAAAAGATTCCACCAGATGGAGGGAGCAAAAGGACGCGGCAAGGTTGTTCAGCCCCTCAACATCTCCATGGATGAAGAAGGCAACAGATTTGTCGCCGACACGGTTCGCGGCGAGGTGCTGATGTATGACAAGAATGATTTTTATGTCAAGAGTTTCGGCGTTCCCGGCCAGTGGAAACCGGTTGACGCCGTTGCTTATCAGGGACTGCTTTATGCCGTTGACTCCAAGGAACGGGAAATCAAGGTCTTTGACATCAAATCCGCGGAAAAAATCACCGCATTCGGCCGGGGCAACAAACCGGAAGAAAACCTGGGGCTTCCCACCGGCATCGCCATCGGCCCGGACGAACTGCTTTATATCAGTGATTCCGGCAGGTTCCAGGTCGTTGTCTATGACCGGGACGGTCACCAGAGAAGCGCCATCGGCAGACCAGGCGCAAATCTCGGCCATTTCGCCCGGCCCCGCGGTGTTGCGGTGGACCGCAAGGGCCGGGTTTTTGCCGTGGACGGCGCCTTTGAAAATGTGCAGATTTTCCGGAACGACGGACAGCTCCTTCTTTTCTTCGGCGGTTCCGGCTCGGGCCCGGGCAATCTCTTTCTTCCGGCAGATGTCTTTATCGACTATGACAATATCGATCTCTTCAAACACTATGCCGACCCGAATTTCGACATTGAATCGCTGATATTCGTCACCAGCCAGTTCGGTGACCGGCTGGTGAACGTTTACGCATTCGGCACGGAAAAAGGCAGAACCTATCCCAGCGAGGAGGAACTGCTGGAAAAGACGGAAGAAAAGCTTAAACTCTGGCAAGAGAAGGGCAAATAAACGGGCCCGCTGCGCTGATGCGACGAAAAATTTTCCCAAAAAGCAGAGAGGGGGGGCTGCCGTTTTTCCTTCCGGCTCTGCTCGTCTGCTGTCTGCTGCCGGGTAACAGCGCATGGGCCGACGCGAAACAGTTTATTCCCAAGTATGAAGAATTTCTGGCCGATTTCGGCATCCAGGGCCTGTACGAGCGGGTCAGAGTCAGCGGGGACAGCAACCGGACCAATCAGGATTTTCTCCTGCAGGAAGGGTTTTCCACCAAGGGGTACGGCTATATCTACAGTCCTCTTTTCGTCATTCTGGAAACATCCGTAGGCCTTGGACTGGAGCAGGAAAACATCAACAAGAACGGCAATTCATACAGCTACTATGACGGCACCGCCACCCAGTTCAATCAGCGGTTCAAGATCCTGCCCTCCCACCCTTACAATCTCGAACTTTATTTTCTCCGGGCAACCCCCATGACCGCAGGTAATGCCGGTTTCAGCAGCTCAACCATCATTTACGAACATGGCGCCAGAGCGCTTTACGACCAGCGCCCCTGGTCCTCCACGCTGACCTACACCAACCGGGAAATGACGGCCACATCAACATCCGAAAACGAAAACATTCTCTACAGTCTCAGTTATTATCTTTCCGACATGAGCGTCAACGGCTCATACGGCCATACCACCAGTTCCCGTTATGACGGCCGGAGCGACACAGCCCGGGACCAGTACAATCTCGGCTTCACCAAAAGTTTCGAGAAGATTCGCTTTTACAGCAACTGGACCCTGGACGAGGATGATGAAAACGAATCATTTCCGAACGAGCCCAAAAGTAATTTCCAGACACGACAGGAACAACTCTTTTCCGAATTGCAGTTTGACCTGCCCTACAATTTCGATTCCACCGTCTCCTACAACAACAGCAGCATGACTTCCGACTTCACCGGGGGGGAAAGGAGTTCCTTCACCTCAACCGAGTCGGACCGCTACAATTTCAGGCTCCATCACCGCCTGTACAAGAGCCTTTCCTCCTCCTTTTCCGCCGGCTACCAGACCATCGACGCCACCGGCGGCACGGCCCAGCAGGAAAACTACCGTCTCGGCTTTGATTATTCCAAAAAAATTCCCTGGGGAACGGTTCTCGCCGGTGTCTGGAACGGTCTTTCCTACGCCGACAACCAGGGGGCGCCTATTACCCTGTTTGAACCCCATACAATTGATGCGGCAAGTGCAAACAGGCAATTTACCATCAATTACCAGGCCCAGACGATTACCAGGGAATCCATAGAGGTATATCTTGTTGACGATATAGATCCACAAAATGTCCGCCGAATTCTTCTAACAGAAGGCGTACACTATATCCTCACAGAAGGATTACACTACACGGTGCGAATCATAGATCTCCCTCCTGATGAAGAGGGAAACCCTCGGGCCATATGGGACTATGCCAACTACCGTGTTGATTATACCTTTGTCGCGGCTGATTACGAACTGGAAAACAAGAGCTGGGGCTCCACCCTGCAGCTCCCCCTGTTCGACGACCTGATCACCCCCCACTATTCTTACATCCAGAATGACCAGAAGGTGCTGGACGGCTACTATCCCGGCGAACCCCTCCATTCAAAAAACCACAGTCTCGGCATCGGCTTTGACCGGGAGCCCTTCCGGGGAGACGCGACCTGGAGCTGGCTTCGCTCAAATTTCACTGATGAAGACCGCTTTTCCACCTTTGCGGGATACACCAGAGCGCTCAGCGCCCGCACGACGGGCTTGCTCACCCTTTCCTTTGAGGACGTACAGACAGCGCAGTTCGATCCCCTCGGCGCGGAGCCGACTGTTACTTTCTCAGAACAGTTTTACACTGCCCAGGCCCAGGTCCAGACTGTGCTGCCTGAAAAAAACCTCAATGCCTCGGTCAGCGGAAACTACACCCTGTACAAGGGGGTGGGCGAATCAACCATTCTTTCTTTCTTCTCCTCTCTTGTCTGGCATGTGGGCAAGCTTGACCTTAATCTCTCGGCATCATATTCAACGTCGGAATCAGCCATTGCCGACAGTTCAACCAACCGGTCTTACACCCTGGTGCAATTCCTGATCAAACGAAAAATCCTGTAGGGAATAGCAAGGAGTCAGGAGTCAGGAGTCAGGAGTCAGGATAAAACTTATCACACACGTAGTCGACATTATAAATAAAGGACACACAATGAAACGCATCTTTAACAGAAAATTTCTTCTTACAACGGCCGTCACGGCCGGACTGCTTATGACCACCCCCTCTTTTTCCCACGCCTTCAAGGGCATCGGCTCCGACGCCGGTCCAAGCGACGCCAATGAAACCCTGGACCCGGCCCTCATGGGGCATCAAGGCAACACGAACATCGTTGTCGCCAATGTCAACGGTCGGGACATCACCATGGGAGAACTGATGCAGTCCATCATGACCCAGATGACCAAGGGCGGCTATGGCGGTCGGGAGATGTCCAGTGAAATGAGCCGCAAACTCCGCTATGACGCCCTGCAGGAAGTGGCCCTTGAAGAACTGGCCTATCAAAAAGGGGTGTCGCTTGGCATCAGCGCCGATCCGGCTGCAGTCCGGAAGCATCTTGACGCGAAAATCGCCGCAGCGGGGGGCAGTGAGCCCTTTGAGAAATCCCTGGCCGACCACAAGAAGACGGTTGACGATATCAAAATCGAGATCAGCCGGTATCTTATCGTCCGGGAAGCCATCAACCGGGACGTTTACCAGAAAGCAACGGTCAGCCAGGACGAAATCGACAAGATCTACAATGATAACAAAGCCCAGTTCACGACCCCTGAACAGGTAACGGTAACCGATATCGTCTTCTTTCTTGACCCGAGCGACCCTGGCGCCGCCAAACAGGTGGAGGAGACACGAAAAAAAATCGCTGAAGAACACAACAATAATCCAGCCCTTCTCCCTGCCGAAGGCTTTGTCGTGGAAAGCGGGTTGAGCGTTAACCCCAAGTTCAAACCGGGCCTCTATGAAGCGGCAAGAAAACTGGAGCCAGGCACCCTGTCCGCACCTGTTGTTATTGACGGCACTTTTCATCTGGTCAAACTCGACCGGTACAAGCCCGCAGTGGAAACCCCGGCGGATCAGGCAAAGTCCGTAATTTCCGCTCAAATGAAACGGAACAAGCGCCAGGAAATGCTGGTTGAATGGCGCACGAATCTCCTGAAAGAGGCTGATATCAAAATTGTTCATGAAATGCTGCAGGATCCGAAAAAATGACAAGAAAGAAAACCGTAAACTGTCAACCGTAAACCCTCAACCAGCCCTTTGCCATGAAAACGAAAAGATTATACCTTACACTGTTTCTCTCATGCCTCATTGCAGCCGTTGTTCTCGCCGGTTGCGCTTCTGTGGAATGGCAGCCGGTCACCCTGAAAGACGAAGGTGATATCTGCTGGCCCCAGGGCCCGGACTGCAAGGTTCGCTATGCCGGGGAGATACGGGCCTTTGAACCGACGGGCAGATCTCTTCTCACCATCATTGCAGGGAAAAGTCCGGACGGGAAAATTCTGCGTCCCGTTGCCGTGACAATGGGTCCCGATGGCTGCATGGCTATCGCCGATCAGGCGCGCCAGGGAGTCCATCTCTATACCCCCGCCCGGAAAGAGTACAGGATGATCGCCATGGCCGGCAAACAGGAACGGCTTGCGTCTCCGGTGGGAGTCGCCTTTGACGATGCGGCAAATCTTTATGTGACCGACTCGCAGATCAACAAAATTGTCATTTATGACGCCAACGGCAATTATCTCAAGTCAATTTCCGAGGCAAATGGAAAACCCCTTGGGCGCCCCACCGGCATCACCTTCAACCCGCTTGACAACCGTCTTTATGTTTCCGACACCCTGTCCCACCGGATCCTTGTTTTCAGCCGGCTGGGGGAATTCATCACGGCAATCGGATCCCGTGGGGAGAAAACGGGATCTCTCAATTTCCCCACCCACCTTGGCTCCGACCCGGCCGGGAATATTTATATCAGCGACTCCATGAATTTCCGCGCCCAGATCCATAATCCCGACAACGGCATGTGGAGTGCGTTCGGCCATCACGGCAACGGCTCAGGGGATTTTGCCAGCCCGAAGGGAATCGATGCCGATGCCAATGGTTTTATCTATGTGGCGGAAACGCTTTTTGACAATGTCCAGATTTTCGACCGAAAGGGGACCTATCTCCTCGGCATCGGGTCGCAAGGAAACGGCCCGGGCCAGTTCTGGATGCCTTCCGGTCTTTTTATCGATCCCGCAAGCAATCTTCTTTATGTCTGCGATACCTACAATCAACGTATCCAGATTTTTGAACTCCTGACAGGGACACCTTCCCAGAAGACGCCAATGCAACGAGGTGCGGTGCAATGAAACTGTTCAAACCCCTGGCCATCCTGCTTTTTTGCCAACTTTTCGCGGGAACCGCGACTGCGGGAATGAGCATTGTCAACTCCAAGCACAATCTCTCCGTCACCGGACCGGGGGAAATACGGGCGCTCACCGAGGACCGTATCTGCATTTTCTGCCATACCCCGCACAATGCCACTCCCTATACCCCCCTGTGGAACAGAAGTCTGCAACCGACAAATTACACACTCTACCAAAGCAGCACCTTGAGCTCCTTTCCACAGCAACCTTCCGGCCCTACCCGGCTCTGCCTGAGTTGTCACGACGGCACCATCGCCCTGGGCAATGTTCTGCAGCCGGCCGATGGAATCCAGATGAACATGGAACTGACCGCACGGCGCAGCAATCTGGGCACCAATATTTCCAACGACCATCCCGTCTCCTTCGACTATTACGAGGCGCTTCCCAACCCTGAACTTTCCCCTGTTATCCCCCCCGGCCTGCGCACTTACGGAACCGGCAATATCCACTGCACAACCTGCCACGACCCGCATGATGACACCTTTGGCAAATTTCTGGTTATGGGCAATCAGTATTCCGCCCTCTGCACCACCTGCCATGTCAGTGTTTCCGGCTGGAGCGGTTCAAGCCACGCAACCTCCTCAAAAATATGGGTAAAGGGAGGCATGGGAAACCAAAAGACCGTTGCCGAACACGGCTGCGGGAGCTGCCACACCCCCCACGGGGCAGGCGGAGCCAAGAGGCTCCTGCACCAGCTCGAGGAGGAAAAAAACTGCTATCCCTGTCATGACGGAACGGTAGCGACCCTCAACATCAAATCCCAGTTCACCAAGATATCCCATCATCCCGTTGAGACAACCACCATCGATGTCACGGGTAACGCCCATGATCCTGCGGAAGACCTGAGCTTTCTGCAGGGCCATGTGGAATGTATTGACTGTCACAATCCCCATGCGGTCAACAACGGTCAGGCCGTCATTCCAAATGCCTCCGGCCGCTTGACCGGAGTTCCCGGCAAGGATAAAAATTCGGTCGTCACGGATCCGCTTATCTATGAATACGAACTCTGTTTCAAATGCCATGGCGACTCCAGCAACTCCATCCCGCTTATCACCAGATGGATCAACGAAAACAACACGATTAACGAATTTTCTCCCTCCAACCCCTCTTTTCACCCGGTTGTCGCCATAGGACGCAATCCGGACATGCCGAGTTTGCCAAGCCCCTTTGAGCCGGAACTGACCGCGTCCAGCATGATAGGATGCACGAGCTGCCACGACAGCAATGAATCAACGGCCATCGGCGGCAGCGGACCGCGCGGCCCCCATGGCTCCCTTTACCGGCCGATTCTCAGGCAGCGTTACGACACCTTTGACCGGCAACCGGAAAGCGAGATCACCTATGCCCTCTGTTACCGCTGCCATGACCGCACCAAACTGCTCGATGATCAGGGCTTTTACAATGTAAGCGGTCACCGGCAACACGTTGTTGATCAACGGGCGCCCTGTTCCGTCTGTCATGACCCCCACGGAGTGCAGAATGACGGCAACGGCGACCATACCCATCTGATCAATTTCGATGCGGCCATCGTTTCCCCCTATGGGACGAATACAACGCCGATTTTTACTGATCTCGGCACCCGTGCCGGACGTTGCGCGCTCGTCTGTCACGGCGTCACCCATGACGGAGGAGCAGAGTACACCTATCCATAAAGTTTACGGTCGAAAAAAGTTTCGCGATCAGAATATTTGCAAACACCCATCCCCGCGCATAATTGAGTGAAATACCCCTGCCGCATGGCATATCACCCAATTATGCGCAAATAACCCACCAGAAACAATCTCCCTCTACCCCTTTTCATTTATTTTTTTTCTGATGAAATCAGGGTTTTATTAAAAAAACCACTCCAACAATAATACATGGCATTTTTATTGCGGCATAAAAATTCAATCTTTTGCGCCTAACAAATCAAAAGTACCACATTGTAGGGCCAACTCTAAAATTGGGGGACGAGGAAAGTGAAGAAAAAGAGAATAGCAACGACCTGCTTACTGGCCGGCTTTGCATTCATGAGCGCGCCTGCCGTCGTTATGGGCGCCTGCATGGACTGTCATGAAACCACCGGTTGTCAGACGCCTGCGAAACCGCAGGGCACCTGCGCAAGCTGCCATCTCGGGGATGGAGATGTCAATGATTTCCAGATGAACTTCACCGCGGCAATCATTGACTCGGGGGAATGGCTGTCAAGCGGCCACGGCCAGACCTCGATTGCCGATGATTGTGAATACTGTCACGACTACGATGCAGGTCACGGAGATACGGCCAATCCGTTCAGACTGGCCAATACCGGCAACCCGGGAGCCGAAGGACAGAACAGCGCCTGTCTTGCCTGTCATGGGAGCGATGCGGTCGGCTTTGACCCCGATGGAGCTGAAACAAATTTCGTCACAATCAACTCAATCGTAAAAATTGACGCAAATCACGCCGGCGGTCGCCATAACGCCCTGACAGACGGCGGTTATTTCTGTTGGGACTGCCATGACCCCCATGGCGACAACAATATCGACATGATCCACGACGCAGTAACCAAAGAGTCCGACGGCCAGTACGGAGTCCCGGTGGCGACGGCGCCTGTTGTCTTTACCGCCAACAGCACAGGTACCGACTATGCGAGATCTGCAACCCCCTTTGATGGCATCTGCCAGGCCTGCCACACATCGACCAGACATTACACATCCTCATCAGGCGACGGCCACAACGCCACATACAGCTGCGTCCTCTGCCATGAACACAAAGACGGTTTCAAGCCGAACTGCATCGCCTGTCACGGCTATCCACCTGAGGTCGATACTCCCCAAGGCCAGGACGGTCTTGTCGTGATTCCAGCATTGACCGGCGCCGCCAGCGCCGGCGCCCATGCAGTGCACACCGACCCCAACGGCTACGGCTACTCGTGCTACACCTGCCATTACGGAGGCATGCCGGACAGCCCCATCACTGATGATTATCGTATCCAGATAGGTTTTGATGCACGCGGTTTTTCCGGTTCAGGATCCGTCTACAACGGACAAACCCTGAACAATCCCTACACCTATCAAGGAACAAATGGAACAACGATTGGTTCGGGAACCCCCACAACCTGCGCAAACTTCTA
This sequence comes from Pseudomonadota bacterium, assembly GCA_043809085.1. GTDB lineage: Bacteria > Desulfobacterota > Desulfobulbia > Desulfobulbales > SURF-16 > DB1. Next base: position 53,596 of record JAZDEG010000040.1, read on the forward strand.
TTGTCACAGCAACGGCACAGCGGTTTCGACAAGCTTTGCCAATCCGACAACCTATCCAGGCCCGAATCAGAGTTCTCCGGCCTGGGACGGCACAACGACCTGCACATCATGCCATGGATACGGTCCTTCTTATGCCGCAGGATCACCCAAGGCAAACAAACACAGCCGCCACCTGGATCTCTTTACCAACCCGCTCATCAACTATGATGCAAATCCGTGCCATTTCTGCCACTTTGCCACCACCACCGACGGCAGGACGATAACCAATAAAGGAAATCACGCAAACCGGGCATATAACGTTGTTCCAGACACAAACGCGATCTACAGGCAGAACCAGTTGAATTCAATACCGGTTAATTTCACCTACGCCTATGACCCGGCCGGCGGCACCTGCTCCAATATCACCTGTCACCGGGGGATCATGAGCGAAAACGCGTCATGGGGCGCCACCACTCCCATTAGCGCCAACGCCGTTGTCACCCCAGGCCTTGTCTGCGGCGATATCACATTGACCATTACCGCCTCATCCGGCACCGCGCCTTACACCTATTATATCGACTGGGAAAGCGACGGCATCTGGGATTATACCGGGCCGGACAGGATCCAGCCCCACACCTACAGCAATACCTCAACGTCGAAAACAATCACATCCTATGTCCGGGACGCGACCGCCCGCAGGTCAAACAATCTGACAAGCACGGTGAATTTCACAACCAGCCCGAATATTCTGCCGACTGTCGCGGTCACCCCATCGGTCGCCGGCTACACCGTCACCCTGACCGATCGCTCCTTTGACCCGGACTATGCAGCATGCGGCCACAACGGTCCGGGCAGCGTTCGCATTGACTGGCGTGACGGCACAATTGAAACGCCGGTACTCAACCTGACATCCAACACGGCAGGTACAGGCCAACAGTTCACCCACACCTACAGCAGCGGAGGCAATTATGCAATCCGCTATTATGTTTACGATAACGTCATAACATATCCGGTCACGTACACCATCAGCCCGGCTGTTACTGTTCCGCAAAACTGACCTGGAGGAGAAAACAGATAATGAAAAAGATCATGATAAACAGCCTGCTGGTGTTGGGAGCAGTAACCATGCCGCAGCCGGCCGCGGCCAATACCGCCCCCCACTGGCTTTCCCACGGCATCGACTGCATCGACTGCCACCAGAACCACATGGGCCCGAAAACCGCCTGTGCATTCTGCCATAACAATACCACCGGGACAAACTATACAAAAACCAGCGCTCCCGCCATGCTTACCCATTCCAGCGCCGTCATGCAGAGTGACAAATACGGCGACTGGCAACGGGCATGCGTCGACTGCCATGACCCCCATGTCTCGGACCAGTGCGCCACGCCTCTTGTTTCGGGCAGTTTCAGCGCTTATGCGTCCGGAGGCGGTACAACGACCTTTACTGTAAACAGCCGGACCGTGAACGATCCGGACTGGCAGAACCCGGCGTTCTGGAACGCCAAAACCGGTCCGGGACGGGGTTTGATTTTTCTGGCTGAGGGGTTGATCTGGGATACAGAACAGGGAAAAAATGTTGATTTTTCCTCTGAAATTATGAGCGCCGATGCGACGAGTGTCACCGTCCAAGGGGAAATCAACCAGATATCAACAGTGCGGGATTTCAAAATCCTCTACGGCCAGTATGTCAAAACCACCGTTGACACAGCTTCCGTCAATTTCCCGGGGCCATCAGCACTCGCCCATGACGAGTCGGGCACGGGAATCGATGCTAGCCCCGACGGCATCTGCCAGGTATGCCACACTCTTACCAAATACTGGCGCAAAGACGGCAGCCGGGCGACCCATTTCAACGGGGAATACTGCGTCACCTGCCATGAACACGAACTTGGTTTTCGCCCGAGCTGCAATGCCTGTCATGGCTTCCCACCGGTTGTCGACGGAACCGTGAAGGACGGCCTGATCTGGAATCCGGAACCCACGGGCGCAACAAGCGCGGGCGCCCATGCGACGCATGCCGTGGATAATGGCATGCCCTGCGAAACCTGTCACTATAACGGTATGCCCGTCACCCCCATTGTCGACGATTACAAGCTGCAGATTGGTTTTGACATTGCCGGACAAAATACGACAGGCAATGCCTATGATGGCCGGAATCTTCATCCAGCGTACACCTATGAGGGGACCAATGGCACGACAGTAACCTCCGGCGGCTCCATGAGCTGCGTGGTATACTGTCACAGCAACGGCACATCGGTGTCCACGGGAGTGCTTGCCAATAATCCCTCACCGTCCTGGACAACCGGCAGCACAAATTGCACTTCATGCCACACCTACCCGCCGGCCTATGCCCAGGACCAGCCCAAATCAAACAGTCATCAGCGCCATATTGCAGCCGGGTTTACCTGCAAAACCTGCCATTACGGCACCACCATCGACTCCACCACGATCGCCCCCACCGGCAATCACGGCAACGGTCGCTATGATGTCATCGGCGCCCCGACCTTTTTTGCCAACGGTCAAAACCGGGTTCTCAATCTCGTCTATGAATATGACGCAGGAGGTGGAACATGTTCCACCAACTCGTGCCACGCTTACTTCAGCTTCAACACACCGATCCGCTGGGGCAATTTCTACCTCTATGCCTCACCGTCCATCACCAAGGGGACTCTTTCAAATCAGGTCAACTTCCAGGTTAACGTCACGGGGTGCGGAACAACACCCTGCAATCTCCCCTTCACCTGTACCTTTGACTGGGGTGACGGCACCATTGAAGAAAGAACCGTCTGCACAAACAGCCACGTTTACCCCGCCCCGGGCGCCTATAACGTCACCTGGAATGTCTGGGATTCCAAGAATCATTCCATGGAGAACAGCAAAATCAATTCCGTCACCGCCGAAGAAATCATTGACACAGGGGTTGTAGCACTTGGGGCGACGGTCAATGCGGCAACAAGAACCGCCACCGTAACCGTGCCGCCAACGACAACAGCCGGAATTCCAATAACCAAGGTTTATTATTACTGGGGTGACAGGGCAACAACAGTCATCAATGCTCCCATTGTACCGACATCCCACCAATACGCACGGGCAGGCACCTATCTCATCAAGGTGGTTGCCTATGATCAGAACTATAACAAATTCACGTACACCTATCTGGAGGAACCGTCTCTTCAGGTAGTCATTCCTTAAGCCGTCGTCCAGAAATAATTTGGACGTGTTAGGTTCAAGAACGGCATAAGGGGCCGTAAAGAAATGAATAAAACGCACAAGTTATTTCTGAACGGCCCCTAAACAACAATGGGGGACTTCCTTTTTCGGAAGTCCCCCATTGCATCAGAGAAATGCAGTGAACAGCAATAATACAGGTTACGGAGACGTTATCCTGATTTCAAACATCTTGTCCCAGTATTTTCCCGTGACAAAAACCCTTCCCCCCTGAGAGTCATAGGCGATTCCGTTCAGCACACTGTCTCCGCCGGGAGGGGCGGCTGATTCGGCAAGCTTTGTCAAATCGATCCAGCCGATCACCCGGCCGCTCTCCGGATGAATGCGGGCGATTCTTTTTTCCTTCCAGATATTCGCCCAGATCTCGTCCATGACATATTCAAGTTCATTGAGGCGGACAATATCCCTGTCACCGTCCGTTACCCTAAGTTTCTTTTCCACGGCAAAAGTTTCGGGAGACAAGTATGTCAGGATCGAACTGCCGTCACTCATGATCAACGACTTGCCGTCATTGGTAATCCCCCACCCTTCCGTGAAATAGGAAAAAAATCGCCGGAGTTGCATGTTCTTCTTGTCCCAGACAAAACCCCGGCCCGATTTCCAGGTGAGTTGAATAATCTGATCCTGAAAGACGGTTACTCCTTCCCCGAAAAAATGAGGGGGCAAAAGACGGATTGTCTCTATCGTACCGTCAATAAAACGGCGGCACAGGAGGGAGTGACCGTACTGACCGGTACCCTCGTAAAGCATTCCATCCGCAAAAGCGAGACCTTGGGTGAAGAAGGAAGGATCATGGGCATAAACTGCGACAACTTCATAACCTGAAAAGGAAGGGACGAATTTTTCATTGCCCTCAATTTGAGCCGACAAAGGAGAACACATCCCGAAAAGGACTAATAAGAAGGCGACTGAAACTCTCGCCCAAAGCCCGGGGAGTGGGGGGCCGACAGGAAAACTACTGAAAAACCATTGATTACTCATCCCGGCCAATGGCCTGGAGACCGAATTTTTTGATGCGGTATCGAAGTGTATCCCGGGACATGCGCAAACAATTAGCCGCCTTGGTCTGATTACCGTTATAACGTGCCAGCGCCTGTTCAATAAGTGTTTTTTCGACTTCTTCGATGGATACGCCGCCGGGGGGGAGTTTGATGTAGCCGTTCTCGCTCACTGTCGGCGCCCCATTCAGGGAAATCGCCTTACCACCGTCAGGTTTGGATTGAACGCACTCCTTGATCTGCTGATTAAAAAATTCATGCGTGATCACAGTGCCAGGCTCGAGCATCATTGCCCTTTCCATGGCATTCCGCATTTCCCGCACGTTGCCCGGCCAGTCATAGCGCTGGAGACATGCAAGGGCCTCAGGGGTGATGCCGTCGACCGCTCTTCCGTATTCTTCGTTCAGTCTTCCGATAAAATAATTTGCCAGGGAGGGGATATCATCTATCCGTTCACGCAATGGGGCAAGGGGAATACTCATCACATTGAGGCGAAAAAAAAGATCGCCGCGAAAATTTCCATCCTTTACCATGCCGGGCAGATCCTGATTGGTGGCGGCAATGATCCGGACGTCCGCATCCCTGTCCTTGGAACCTCCCAGACGTCGGAATTTCTTGGAATCAATAACCTTGAGGATTTTTGCCTGCATCTGCAACGGCATATCCCCAATTTCATCGAGAAACACCGTGCCGCCGGTTGCTGCCTCAAAAATGCCCTTATAATTTGCCGAGGCATCGGTATAGGCCCCACGTTCATGGCCGAACAGCTCATTTTCCAGCAGATTTTCAGGAATCGCCGCGCAGTTGATTTCGATAAAAGGCGACTCGGCACGCGCACTGTGATAATGGATGGCCCGCGCCACCAATTGCTTTCCTGTGCCGGACTCGCCAAGAACAAGGACAATCTTGGCATCGGTCTCGGCGCAGACCTTGATCATTTTAAACACCTCGATCATCTTCGGTGAATTGCCGATCAGGTTGTCATAGTCATATTTTTTACGAATTTCCCGCCTGAAGAAATCGACCTCCGTGCGAAGCTGCCTTTTCTCAAAGGCCTTCTCAACAATATGACGGATGTTGTCCACATCAAAAGGCTTGCCGATATAATCGTCAGCTCCGAGCTTCAGGGCATTGACAGCGGAATCCGCGTCAGCATAGGCCGTTATCATGATAACGACGACATCTTCCTCCAGAGCTTTGAACTCACCGAGCAGTTCAACACCATTGGCATCAGGAAGACGAACATCGAGCAGTACCATTTCCGGAATAAAATCATGAAACTTCTTCCGGGCTTCAGCGCCGCTCATGGCGGTCTCCACCAAAAAACCAGCGCCGGTCAGCATCTGACTCAACGACCAGCAGACCAACTTCTCGTCATCAACGACAAGGATGCGATGTTCTATCATGATGTCAATTTACCCATCTTACATTCTACCCAAAATTCCAGGAATACCTTGGTGTTTCCGGTTTTTGAAGTTACGGAGCTCCATATTAAAATCATACAAAGAAACCGCTCAACCAACAACTCCTAACTGCAAACAGTAACTCTTCAACATTATGCACATTTCCCAGCTAAAAACCAAAAATTTCTCAAGTTCGTTTGAAGATAAAGGCAATCACAGTATTATTTGTGCCGACACTCCCACCAATCAGTCACGTGAAACAGGGAGACAGACAATAAAAGTCGAGCCGACCCCCGGCTCACTTTCAACAAAAATAGTTCCGCCATGCTGTTCGAGGATACGCTGGGAGATGGATAAACCCAGCCCGGTGCCTGTACTTTTTGTCGTGTGAAAAGGGTTGAAAATGGATTCCATGGATTTAGGATCGATCCCCTTGCCTGTATCCTGTACCGCCACCCGCACCTGCCTGCCATTAAGGTAGTGGCAAACCGGACTGGCGCAGGAAACCGCGGCCCCATCACCTTCATGGCCGCAACTGTGAAACGTCAGAGTGCCCCCGGGAGCCATTGCGTCAATGGCATTCAACACAATATTCAGAAAAACCTGCTGCAACTGGCCTTCATCTCCCTGCGCCAGCGGAAGATCAGAATCAATAGCCCGTACAACTTTTATTTTCTTGTCTTCCAACTGTGCTGCTGAAAGAAAAAGAACTTTATCAATAATTTTATCAAGCTCCACCTGGGCAAACTGTGATTGCCCTGGGCGGGCGAACTGGAGAAGATTGTTGATGAAGTTGTCCAGCCGTTTCACCTGGCTCTGCACTTCATTAAAAATGAGATGATTGGTGTCGCCTTCCTTGAAGTTCCGGGCAAGAATCTGCATTGCACCGGAGATTCCGGCAAGGGGATTTTTTATCTCATGGGCAACTCCCGCTGCCATTTCTCCCAGCGATGCCAGTTTGTCAACCCGAGCAAGATCCTGCTCCAACACTTTTTTTGCCGTTATATCACGGAAGATGCAACTCAGTCCGGTGACCGTATCCATGCTGTCGGCGATAACTGAAAAACAGACCTCAGCCGGGAATATGTCGCCGTTCTTCTTTTTCATCGGCACTTCGGAAAGATGCCCCATGCTGCTGTCCATTTCATCAGCGGCATCGAGAAAGAGACATTTCTTGCCATCCATCGGCGAAAGAAAATCATCAAGCTGGCGGGAAAGCATTTCCTCCTTGCGATAGCCGAGAATTATTTCGGCTGCACGGTTGACATCGGTGATTCTCATGAATTGATCAACTGTAATCAGACCGCTGCGGAGATTCTGGATAATGCTCTCGTAAAAACTTTTCAGATATTCGATCTCAGCCAATTGACGGGCGATTTTACGAAGCATCTGCTTTTGCTTTAATGCCCTGCCCACGGCAAGAGCAGCGTGGCTGGTTATGGCGGAGGAAAGCCTGATCTCATCATAGGTGACGGGCTGCTGGCTGACAACCTTGTCCGCCAGGACATAACCGTAGAAATCATTGTCATCGCAAATGGGAAGAATCAAAAATGAACTCACATCACCCATCAGATAATGGACAGTCTTATCATGGGTATCGAGGTTCATGACGGAAAAATGGCGAAAACGCGAATATTGATCCGAATCAACATCCGGCGTGGCGCTGTTTGGCAAACAGAGGTTAACGCGCTGTCTTCTGTTGAGATGATTCTTGCCGCGATAGTCATCACGAAGGATGCCGCAGGCACGGTGGGGCTGGAAAGAATTACCTTCACTCAATTCAGAAAAACCGATAACATTGAGTGGCTCCCTGTCGGAATAGACTCGGCGCAACAACCCGTTTACCTGCTGAAAATCAACATTAAAGGGTCGACGGCCTGCTTCCTTGAATCCGTAAAAAACCTGGGTCTCAAGACTTTTGCCGCGGTCATCCAGCCGCAGGACAAGAACACGTTCCAAATCGGTACAGCTGACGATATCTTCAACAAGATAATCCATGAGAACCATTACCTCGTCGGAACGCCCCATCCTTCTGGCACTTCGATATAGCGATCGCAGATCAGAAACTACTCTTTCCACAGGTTTCCCTCATCATTATTGCAGGCTTTCTAAAGCGAGAAAATAATCTTGCTTTTATGAACTTACCTATTTTCCAGGATAAAGCAAATAAAGAATTCCGGAGGAAAACAATCCCCTGGAATCAAAATAAAAATGCAAAAAACATACCCTGCATCAATTATTTTTGCAGTGCCAAATCCGTGATTGAAGAGAGCGTGGAAAAGCAATGAATCAAAAAACAAACCGCAGCAATTTGCTGTTTTATCGTAACATTTTCAAAAAATAATTATTTCGGGACAGATAAAGCGCAGCTTCATAAAAGAAAACTGGTCACAAATGAAAAAAACGAAGAAGATTTACGTGGGGCATATGACCATAGAATGCATCGACCAAAATGGCCATGGGCCATATGCCCCATGAAAAGAAAAAAACAGGGGAATATCAGATAAATTTTACCCGACAGAAACGGCGCTTTCCAACTTTCAGCAGCACATCACCGGAAGCCGGGACCTGGTTGTCGACATCAGTCACCTTCTCGCCGTTGACGGTAACTGCGCTTTGTGCAATCATCCGGCGTGCCTCACCAGTACCTGAAACCATTCCGGCAATTGTCAGCAGACGAGGAAGCCAGATGACGGCATCATCAGCGGCAACGTCAATCTCCGGGATATCATCGGGAAGGTCATGTTTTTTGAAAATACTCTCAAAATTCTCCTCGGCCCGAAGCGCTGTTTCGGCATCATAAAAACGGGCGGTAAGCTCACGGGCCAGCTTTTTCTTGACATCTTTCGGATGAATGGCGCCAGACTCCATGTCCGCCTTGAGTGATGCAATCTGATCGGTTGTCAAATCACTGAGCAGATCATAATAACGAAACATCAGCTCATCGGAAACGGAAAGCACCTTTCCATAGATATCATCAGCCTTATCAGTAATGCCGATGTAATTCCCCAGAGATTTGCTCATCTTGTTGACACCGTCAAGGCCTTCAAGAAGGGGCATGGTAATGACCACCTGCGGATCCTGCCCCCAGGAGCGTTGCAGATCTCGCCCCATGAGAACGTTAAAAAGCTGATCCGTGCCGCCAAGTTCAACATCGGCCTTCATGGCCACGGAATCATATCCCTGAATAAGCGGATAAAGAAACTCATGAATACTGATCGGACGTTGATTATTGAAACGTTCACGAAAATCCTCCCGCTCCAGCATTCTGGCAACGGTAAGATGGGAGGCAAGCTTGACAAACTCATATGATGTCAGCGCACCCAGCCACTGGCTGTTGAACATGACGGTGGTTTTCTCTGGATCAAGAATTTTGAAAATCTGTTCCTTGTAGGTTTCGGCGTTACGTGCGACATCATTCTGGGTGAGAGGTTTGCGTGTCTCGGATTTACCCGTCGGGTCACCTATCATACCGGTAAAATCACCAATGAGAAAAAGAACGTTGTGGCCCAAATCCTGAAAGTGTTTTAATTTCTGGATCAACACGGTATGGCCTAGATGCAGGTCGGGGGCGGTAGGATCAAAGCCTGCCTTAACACGAAGGGGAACCCCCGTTTCCTGTGATTTTTTCAGCTTCTTGACAAGATCCTCACGGGAAATGACATCTACAGCTCCGCGCTCAATAAGCGCCACTTGCTCCTCTATGCTCATTTTCATGCTGACTTCCGACTCCTGAATTCTGACTTCACATAAAGATCATTTTGCATATTCAACGGATCTCATTTCCCTGATCACCGTAACCCTTATCTGGCCGGGGTAGGTCAATTCCTTCTCGATTTTTCTTGCGATATCACGGCTCATCATCATTGCATCCGGATCAGAAACACTCTCACTGTTGACCACAATGCGGATTTCACGACCTGCTTGAATAGCGAAGGATTTTTCAACTCCAGGGAAGGACTGGGCTATATTTTCCAGATCTTCCAAACGCTTCACATAGGTTTCCAGCATTTCCTTTCGGGCGCCGGGACGTGCCCCGGAAAGCGCATCAGCGGATTGAACAAGTATATCAAGAATGCTTTCAGGAGGAACATCTTCATGGTGAGCGGCGATGGCATGGACAACCTCGTTGGATTCTCCATATTTTTTGGCCAGTTCGGCGCCTATGCTGGCATGTGACCCTTCAATTTCATGATCAACTGCCTTGCCGATATCATGAAGCAGACCCGCTCTTTTCGCCTGCTTCACATTGATGCCCAGCTCAGAGGCCATAACACCGCAAAGAAAGGCCACTTCAAGGGAATGCTGCAGGACATTCTGCCCATAACTTGTTCTGTATTTTAAACGCCCGAGGAGCATGATCAATTCAAGATGGACGCCATGAGCGCCAACGTCAAAGGTTGCCTGCTCTCCTGCTTCCCTCATCGTCACTTCGAGTTCCTTACTGACCTTTTCAACAATCTCTTCAATCCTTGCCGGATGAATACGCCCATCGGTTATCAGTCTCTCAAGGGATTGCCTGGCAATCTCGCGACGGACGGGATTGAAGCCGGACAGGATAACCGCTTCCGGGGTATCGTCAATAATCACATCAATGCCTGTTGCAGCTTCGATGGCCCTGATATTTCTCCCCTCACGGCCGATTATCCGCCCTTTCATTTCATCGTTGGGCAAAGGCACGACCGACACGGTTTTTTCAGCGACATACTCACCGGCATAGCGGGCAATGGCAAGGGCAAGGATGTTTTTCGCCTTCCTGTCCGCCTGTATTTTCATCTCATTTTCAATACGGACAACGGACTTAGCGGCCTCCATCCGTGCTTCACTCTCGATGCTGTCTGTCAACAGCTTCTTCGCTTCATCACGGGAAATACCGGAAATTTTCTCAAGCTGACCTCTTTGCTCTTCCACGAGAGAATCAACTTCGCGACGTCGATTTATGATTTTCGTCTCTTCAGCGGAAAGGGATTTCTCTCGATTAAGAAGATCTATTTCCCTTTTATCAAGCAGATCTATTTTTCTTTCAATCTGTTCGGCCTTCTGGCTGAGCCGTTTTTCCTCGGAGATAATGCCGGACTTAAGTTCTTTAATTTCCTGTTCTGCGTTGAGCTTGAGCTGATACTCTTCGTCCTTGGCATGCAGCAATGCTTCTTTTTTTATTTTTTCAGCTTCAAGCAAGGCATTTTCAATAAACTTTTTCCCTTGCTCTTCGATATTCTGCCTTTTGGCATCAAGCAATTTCTTGTGCAGAATGAAACCTGCAATAATACCACCGGCAAAAGCCAACAATCCTATGATTATTTGCGGGAGAGTCACGGAGTCAACCTCCTGATAAATTTAAAAAACATGAGCAGGATCGGTTACCCGGAAAGGGAGAGCAGCAATGAAAAAACCAGGAAGGAGTGAGGCGATTAATAAGAAGAAATAATGTTATTAATCTGACGCCCAAGTCATCAAGAACAGGTAGCTTTCGGCCCCAACAGAAAAGAGCTGCAGTGCAAAAGGGAATTTTTTTGCCTGAGACACCTTGTTGGCATCACAAATGTATATAAACCTGTAGACACAGGAGTAACGTGGCTTATAAGCGTAAGCACTATTCGGTAAAAACGAGGGGCATCTCCCAGGAAATGCCTGCAATCATTGCTGATACCAGCCAGAGGTAACGGAAGAACCAGCGTGTTTATGTGTAAGGTATGCCACCTTGAAAAAAGAAATTCATTTTTAATCAATGTATTATGATTAATTGATTATTTTTTTCCAAAAGGGACTTTATATCAACTGTCGTGTGACAGATTATTCACGAAAGACCCCCGCCATAACCGTGTGCTCAGCGACATCGAACCTAACTAGTTAGGTGGGACAGGCTCATATTCCACTCAAGTTCTTCCGCCGGAGCGGAGCATCTTTTATGAATCAGCGGAGAGTCCCTTGATGTTCGTGTTGGCTCAACTATACTGAACATCACGCGTAAGGCAGGGGAATTTTTTATTAATTCAATCTTACTTAAATTCCAGCGTATTATCAATCTTAGTTTTCATCAAGCCCGCAGTTTGACCGACCATCTGCTTATAATTTTCAAATTCCTTCTTGAGCTTGACATATTTGCCGGCCATATTCAAACTGGTGAGAATAGCCAATTTATTGGCAGGCAGGGTTGAAGCTGATTTCGCATAAGCCTCAAGCTGATTTTTGACGAGGTCAAGAATCTCATTGACGTCATCTTCAGTTGCATCAGTGTGTAACGAATATTCCTGGCCGAGCACTTCAAATTTTACTAATCTTTGCAAAACGGCACCTGAAAAAATAAATTCGTCAATGTCAAGGAGCAATCAAAACACGATAAATCATTCAGTGTTACTGATTGTTACCAAAATAAAGAACGAGAGGCAACAGGTTTATAATCAGGCTTCAATGGAAAATAAATGAGCAACCGAATCTGACTTTGGTTTCTGGATACTTTCAGTCGATTCTTTTTTTTCTTCGCCAGCTATCCCTTTTTCCCATTCCTGAATAGAACTGAGGATTCCAGACACACGCTTTGACGCATCATGCTTTTCATTCTGCAGACGGTTGACCTGCTCTTCCATCTCTTTTATTTGAAAATCTCGATCACTGATCGTCTGCAGCAATTCCGTATTCTCGTTTTTCAATTGATTGAAATTAGTTAACAACTCCTCAACAACCTCGGCCAAACGAATCAAATCTTCATTATGTTCCATAGTATCTCAAACTCCTTTAATCATTAAGCATAATTCACAATATGTCTCATGAACGAAAGAACAACAACACATCTAACAAAGACTATTTCTACAAATTATTCAGAAATTCGGCTGTGGGGAGGAAGAATGGCGTTATCAGTCACCGTCGCTCCATGAATGTAGGAACCAGCACCGAGAATCACATTATCCCCGACTATGGAGTCAATCAGACAAACGCCTGGTCCAATGCGGCAGTTTTCGCCTACCACTGTTTTTCCTTTGACATAAACACCGGGATCAATGACAGTATCCCTGCCGATGACAGCAGTTTCGGCGATGGCAACCGTGCCGGGGAGAACAAGAGTTACACCGGCAGCCATGAGCTTCTCGTTAAACCTGGACTGCAAAAATTCATGGGCCTGAGCCATTTCCATCCGTGAATTCACCCCCAAGGTCTCAGCGGCACAGGAACAGAGAAAACTCTTAACACCATGACCGGCAGAACGTGCCTTGACAACAATGTCAGTCAAATATACTTCTCCCTGTTTATTGTTGGTGCCGATTCCTTTGAGGGTATGAAGAAGAAATGGAATATCAACACAGTAAATACCGGCATTTATTTTCCTGATCTTCCTCTGGTCAGGGGACGCATCCTTTTCCTCAACAATTTCGAAAATCTGACCATCATCATCGTCGATAACCCTGCCGTAGTTCGTTGGATCATCAACAACGGTGGTCATGACGGAAAGAATCGCCCGGCTCTGTAAATGCTGCTGAATCATGTGCTGCAACGTGTCAGTCTGAATGAGAGGGGTATCTCCACACAAAATCATGACAACACCGCCTGAACACGCGAGTTCAGCTTCTGCAGCAAGAACGGCATGACCTGTACCAAGCTGCTCCATCTGGCGAACAAAAGTAACATCATACCCTGCGCAGGCTGACTCAACCTGTTCAGCCTGATGACCGGTAACGAGGATGGTTTTAGTAAAATCTAAAGGAGAAATTGCGTCAAGAACATGATGCACCATTGGCCGGAAATGGACTTCATGGAGTACCTTGGCCAGATTGGACTTCATCCGTGTTCCCTTGCCTGCAGCAAGTATCAACGCGCTTAAAGGCTGTTTTTCCATCAGCAAATCCTGTAAATATTTGATCGTTCACATAACGATAAACCACAAAGTCAAGAATTACACAAAGGAAAATAGAAAAAAAAAGGCCCGGATGATCGGATAAGGATCATACGGGCCTAAAAAGAAGAATTCGGCAGCGACCTACTCTCCCACCAAGTCTCCCTGGCAGTACCATCGGCGCTGAGAA
>JAZDEG010000041.1:0-75704 GCA_043809085.1 Pseudomonadota bacterium
AGACCGCCAGAGAGGCCAGAAAACAAAAACGGCTGAAAGAAAAACAGCGCCCCGTACCTTGCCAAATTTTGGAAGCCGGGGATACTTTTAACTCGCTAGCTGAACACGGGCTATTCTCCATTTCCAGCTGAAGCAAAACAATATGTTTGGCATCTTCAATAAAGTTACTCAAGAAGAAAAACAAAAAATTGATTTATTTGGCAGAATTGTTGACAGCAATCCTTTAGTAAACAGGTATTCGTATAGGAAAAACGGCAAATTTGAGATTATTTTTAATAGTTCTATTGGAGAACTAACTGATCCGCAAAATCAAGCTAAATTTAATCTTCTTGCTCACGCTTGGGTAATTGTTTGGGGAAAAGACAATGCAGAATTACACGTGGGAGTGGCAGATAGGGCCGGTTTTAGAATAGAAATTAACGCAGCAAAATTGTATATAGGACATAAATTCAGTGACCATGATTCCTTGCTCGATGAGCTTTTAGGCAACTTTGGAATAAGTCGCCACATGGGCATTGAATAAGAAAAACCCAACAAACAAATTAACTCAGACTTGGCTACTCTCTCGCCAAATCGAGCTGAGTGCAACACTGGAACATTGATGTTGGCAAATATTTATAATTGTAAACCGCCAAGCTGGTTATTTGAGCCGTTCCGCGCTTGAGATTGCCCCCATCGAGTATCTTCTTTTATCAAACTGCCCTCAGGTTAACAGATCTACTGTCCCTTTCTCGTTCTTTCAACTTCTATCCGCTGCTTGAATAGTCTTTTTTTAGTGAGAAAAGCGACAACTTAATTCCACAACCGGCCATATTTCGATTTTTTTTCCAAATCGAACACTTACTGTAACGTACGAAAATAATTAAAACTGTTCTGAGAACGCCCTTTGCCACGGGAGGAAAGGGTGCGACGCAGGTCAGCCATCTCCTTTTTGTGAAAGGAGACGTTAACAAGATCGATAACGACGAAATCAAGCCCCGCGGTTTTCAATTCCGCAACTTGCCCAAGAAGGGAAAAGGGCTTGTCCGGCAAGGCCAGGGTCTGCCCCCATTTTTGCTGCAGGGAGAAACGTTCACCCTTGGGGCTGACAAAGGTCTTGTTGAACTGAAAAAATTCCGGGTGAAGCCGGGCGGTGAAAAGGGCGGGACGAGCGAAAACGGTAAGCCCGGCAACACCCTTCTTTTTCCTCTCGCAAATCATTTGCAGATTGTCCCGGTCTGTTTCAATGGATATCTGAATCGAACCAATCCCGCTTTCCCGTAAAAATTGCATTGTCAGGGAATTCAGAACATTGAGGGTATAGTCTCCGACGAAAACCGGCCCCTGATGTGGAGTTCGCCGGCCGCCGGCCGGTTTCTTCCCGTCTTGCCCAAAGAGCTGCAGTTGTCCGATATGGCTAATCATCCAGGAGCGGTATCCCTTCTGTAATAATTCACGCACCAATAGCCGATAAAAAGACACATCTTCTTCCAGAATGACCGACGGCAGGGAAAAGGTGACCGTTTTCGCCACATGGCGCATCATTTTTTTCCCCTGCAGCTGCCCGGCTGTCTCCCGGTCAAGGGTAACAATGAGCCTGTCCGGCCTGTCGATAACCGGCTGCGTCAGCACCCGCAGGTCACCGCGCACCCAAACAGGAAGACTTTGCGGCTTTCCTGGCGCAGGCTGCGGGCTGCCGCGTTTTTTCCCGGATGTCCCGGCGGCTGACGGCAAGAGGGAAAGGGACTTGATAACCTTGCTTGCCCTGTCGCCTTTTTTGATTTTTTCGATAAGAGGGTGAAAGCGTGACGGTGGGGTCAATCTGTTTTTACTGGCCGCCATCTGCCGGCGACTGCGCACGTCCACCTTGTAAAGCATGTCGCCCGGTTCAGCATTGGCTCCGGGAAGAAGCAGTGTTACGCCTTCGTCCTTCTCGCCTCTCCCCTTTTTACCGACTGCCGACACATGGACATCTTTAACGGTGAATGAGGTTCGGTCACCGGAATTCTCATGATGTAGGCGCACCCGGTCTCCGGTTTCGATTGACTCATGCAGGGTCAGGGTGAGGCGTCCGGCATGTACAGTATCAATCCGGCCGAGAAAATGGCCGATATTGCCGGACGTAAAAGGAGTAATGGCATCAGTCGGCTGGGGGGAAAAAAAATAGCCTCCGGTTGGTTTGCGACCCATGGCCTGATGCAGCAGATCCTGAACTTCCGGCATAACTTCCGCCGCGTTGTCCCCTGCATCAATCATCTTTCGATAGGCCCGGACCACTGAACCGACATAGCTCTGGCTGCGCATCCGACCTTCAATTTTGAGAGAAACTACTCCTGCACGGGCAAGCCTGGGTAGGAAATCAATCCCCTCCAGGTCGTTCATGGAAAAAAAGTAACCTTCCCTTGGGCCCTTGACCTCTCCGGCCCAGCCATACTTTCTCCGGCATGGCTGAACGCAGCGTCCCCGCAGACTGCTTTTGCCGCCCAGATAACTGCTGAAAAGGCACAACCCGGAATAACTGAAACAAAGGGCGCCGTGGACAAAAACCTCAAGCTCCACCGGACACTGGGAATGAATTTTTTCCGTCTCCGCCAGGGTCACCTCCCGGGCCAGCACAACCCGCTTAAAACCCATGTCGGCAAACTGTTGGACCGCGAGGGAATTGTGAGCGCCCATCAAGGTACTGGCATGCAGAGCAAAGGAAGGAAAATATTTTCTGACGAGTGAGTAAAGACCGAGATCCTGAATAATCAGGGCATCGGGGGAGAGCTGTTCGAGAAGGGCGAGTAGTTCGACAAGCTGAGGAATTTCCTCTTCTTTGACCAAACTGTTCATGGCCATATAGACTTTTACGCCGGATCTCCGGCCGTAATCGATCATGGAAGCCAGCTCTTCCGGTGTAAAGTTTTTGGCCAGGGCGCGGGCATTTAAGGCCGGAGCGCCGATATAAACCGCATCGGCCCCTTCCTCAACCGCAGTGGCAAAAACATCAAGGGAACCAGCCGGCGCCAGGAGTTCCGGCTTTACAACGGAATTCCCTTTCATATATCTTCAAGTGGTAAAATAAAAAAGAAGTTGTTTCCTTCAAGGGTCGGCTCATACCCCGCCTCGCCGCCATGCATCTCCACCACCTGCTTGACAAAGGTGAGCCCATGCCCCGTCCCGCTGTGCAGAACGCTGTTTTTTCCCCGGTATCCTTCATGAAAAATCCCGTGGGTATCATCCTGATCAAGATGATGTCCTGTAGAAAAAACATTGAATTTAACCCCTGGCCTTCCGGGGCCGAAGTAATCCGGCAACACCCTTCGGCCATAGGCGATGGCCTTACGTGGTCGGCCATCGTGATCACTGATTTCTTCGGTATATTTCACTGCATTGGAAAAAAAATTGGCATACACCTGGGCCAGCAGACCGATATCGACTCGAAGCGGAATCTGCTCAGACACCATGTCCTCCGGCCGTTCCACCATGATCCCCCGATCAGCAAGCCTTCTGGCAAACTGCTCCAGCTGGGGCAGAATGATCTCGTTTTCCACCAGACATTTCTTCGAATGAAGAACAAGATGCCCCTTTTCAAAATGATCTCGCCGAAACAGACTTTCAAGAAAAAGGCTGCAATTGCTGTGGTGTTTCTGCATTTCCTGATGATAATCCGTCAGATCCTGACGAAGACTCGTGACCTTGCCGATGATTTCCTGGCACAGCTTGTTATCCACGCCGAGCATCTTTTTCATTTCCATCATCTTCTCTTCAAGTTCTTCAACATCCTTGATCTTTTTCCGCACGCGGTTGAACAGGTGCTTAAAGTACATGTTGGGGATAATAACATTATGCTCGATATCCATCACCAGGTTGTTGATAAACTTGAGATGGTTGATATTCTGGATGGCCATTCGCCGGTTGTAGAGGTTGAAACCGATACGATTGGAGAATTTTCCGAGAAAAAACCGCTCTTGTTCGCTGAGTTCCCGGGGCGTCTCTATCTCAAGCATACCAAGGAGCAAAAGATCGTGATTCGCATGCTCTGATGCAAAATCGTTTTGCCTGCTGCCGATCGGCACGAGAAAAACACCCTTGGCCGTGTACATATGGTCAACAAGCTCGACATAAGCGGGAGCGGCGACAGGCCCGATGGAAATTCCTTTCGAACTGTCGCACACGAGCTCCAGGGATTGAGAAATATCATTGTGCAGATAAAGCCGGGTCTCAACCCCCATGAACTCTTTCAGAACCGCGACCGAGATGCGATAAAAATCTTCCAGGGAACCATATTCCTGAGCCAGATCAAAAAACGTCTTCAGGATATCATTCTGTTCACTGGTGAAATCATACCGTTTGTAGTCGTCTCTTTTCTGGGCGATACGTCTGGTGATTTCCTCTATCCGCCTGACTGCCATAGGAGAATTGGTCATGCCTTCATAAAAAGATCAGTCAAAGTTGAGTACTACCGCATCCTGCTCCCCCGCCTTTTCCCGCAGGATAACATGGACATGATCAGTGACGTTTTCCTGCACCTCAAGGCCCCAGTAATTGGGTTGAATGGGCAGCTCCCGGCCGCACTGCCGATTAATCAGGACGGCCAGCTGGATGGAACGCGGACGACCAAGATCCATAATGGCATCGAGTGCCGCACGGATGGTCCTGCCCGTATAAAGAACATCATCAACCAGAATCAGGGTATGCTCTTCCACCGAAAAGGGGATTTCCGTTGTTTTGACAATGGGATTCTGTGAAACCAGACTCCAGTCATCACGATAGAGGGTGATATCGAGATATCCCACAGGCAAATTCAGCCCCTCATGATCCCTGATTATCTTCTGCAGACGGTCGGCAAGATAGACGCCACCGGTGTGGATACCGATCAACGCCAGACTTTTAATACCGCGATTGTCTTCCATTATCTGCAACGCCATGCGGGTAAGGGAGCGCTCGATATCCTGGGCGTTCATTATCAAAGTTCTTTTTTCAGCCACGTTATTTTCTCCCGGTTTTCCAAACTAACGCCAGAAAACATCAATACCTTTTTCATGCACAAGGTTGACCGCTGCCGGATACGCCTCACACTCGGCGGCAAACACCTTTGCCGCAATGTCTTCAGGGGTGTCGTTTTCCGTGAGCTGCACGCATTTCTGGACGATGATCGGACCTTCATCATAGACCTCATTGGCAAAATGGACGGTGCAACCGCTTACCCTCACTCCCCGTTTGTGCACGGCGCGATGCACTTTCATGCCGTAAAATCCCGCACCGGCAAAAGACGGGATAAGCGAAGGATGGATATTGATAACATTTTTCCGGAGGTGGGCCGGCGGTTCATACAGCTTAAGAAAACCTGCCAGCAGAATCAGCTCGACATCATAGTCGCCAAGGATGCGGTTGATGGACTCGTTATCAACGGCATGAAAGGCGGGATAACCGTAATCACGCGCCTTTTGCAACCCCAGGGCGTCCTTGATATTGGAGATGACGACAACGATGCTGCCCGCCATGGTTCCATTCTGGATGCGCTCGTGAAAATTATCCAAGGTTCGCCCGCTACCGGAAAGAAGAACTGCCATTTTCATGGGTGGTATCCTCATCTGAAAGAGGGATCTGAATCAACATTCACCTTATTGAGCCAGGCGGTGATCATGGTGTCATACTGTCCTGTCAGGGCAAAAACCTTTCTGGCCAGCAGGAAACGGGTTTTCAGAGTGGTGTTGCCGTGCTGCCTGATTTCGGCGATAACCGTCGGATAATCAGCAGGATCGACGATAACGGTGACATCCTGGAAATTCTTGGCCGAGGAGCGCAGCATGGTGGGTCCGCCGATATCGATATTTTCAATGGCGTGCGCTACGGTGCAGTTGGGGTCGGCGGTGGCCTTGTCAAAGGCATAGAGGTTGACGGCAACGATATCGATGGCCTCAAGGCCATGCTCCTTCATCTGGCGCAGGTGGTCAGGATTACCCTTCTGGGCGAGTATCCCGCCATGCACCTTGGGATGCAGGGTTTTCACCCGACCGTCAAGCATCTCGGGAAAGCCGGTGAATTCTGAAACATCCTTGACCTTGATCCCGCTATCACGTAATTTCTTGGCAGTGCCCCCGGTGGAAAGAATTTCAATGCCGAGACTTTCAAGCTCTCTGGCAAATCCCTCAATTCCAGACTTGTCTGTCAGGCTGATAAGTGCCCTTTCCGCTTTTTTCATGTCAATCTCCCTCAGATTTGTTATTTGAATTTATAAAAGACGCGCAATGAAAAAGACATCAGGCAGAAACGAAAACATACAGACATCCTCTCTTATGCCTTTCCCCTTGTGCCTTTTGTCTTATTCCTTATTATTTTTTCGGGTAAAATTCCGTATCAAACGCCTGTCACGCTTGCCCGGCCTTTTGGGAGGCGGCATGTCACCGGCAAGCCGCATCAGGCGACGTTCTTCGCTCCGGCTCAGCCGGGCGGCGATACTCGCTTCAGTTTCTTCATAAAGAGTGCGCGCGATGGTTGCCGGCCCGCGCCGCTCCGACAATGCCAGAACAATGACGACAAACTCCGTTTCGTCCCGAACAATCCGCAACTCATCGCCAAGGCCCACACCGCGCGCCGACTTGACCCTGTTTCCGTTGACATGAACGTGTCCGCCGCTCACAGCCTTGGCCGCCATGGACCTTGTCTTGTAAAACCTGGCAGCCCACAGCCATTTATCAATCCGTATTTTTTCTTCAGTCACAGACACAATACGCCATTATAATTGATCCAAGTCTCCGATAGTATCTCGAAATTACCATATTTTATCAACGGCCGCAAAGAAGTTCGACATGTTACGGAAAACTCGCAATTTCTGACGATTACAAAATACTGGATCAATCGGACTTGCAGAAACCTGTTGGCGATGCGGACAAAAAAAGGTAAAAAGTGTCTCTTATGAAATTGAAAACAGTCGGCATTAAAAACATTCGTTATCCGGTCATGATCAGGGAAAAATCTGGCGGCCTGCAAGCCACCGTGGCAAGTATCACCCTGCAGGCCAACATGCCCCGCCGCTTTCGGGAAACATGCGTTGCAACCTTTCTCGACGTCCTGCACAAATACCAGGAGGACATGAGCGTCACCATCTTCCCCCGACTGCTCGCGGAGACCAGGGACCAGCTGCAGGCAAATTCCGCCCATCTCGAGATGACTTTTCCCTATTTTCTTGAAAAAAAAGCGCCTGTGACCAAAACGTCGGGATTAATGGAGTATACATGCCGCTTTACCGGCGGCATCGGCGAGGATGAAGATTTTATTCTCTCCGTCTGGGTGCCCAGCACCACCCTCTGCCCCTGCTCCAAGGAAATCAGCGAATTCGGCGCCCACAATCAACGGGCGGAAATCAACTTGAACATCAAGTCAAAGGGTTTCATCTGGGTGGAGGATCTGATCAGCCTGGTGGAATCCGGCGCATCCTGCGAGGTCTATTCCATCCTCAAACGACCCGATGAAAAATTCGTTACGGAACAGGCGTACAACAACCCCATGTTTGTTGAGGATGTTGTGCGAAAAGTGGCGGAAATGGCTCGGGCCCACCCCGCCATATACTGGTTCTCGGTGGGGGTGGAAAGCTTCGAGTCAATTCATAAACACAGCGCTTATGCCTATGTGGACAGCAGCGGAATTGAATCCTAGCGCACCGCTTTGCCATAAAGGTGTTCAGACAACAGATAGCTCACCACCGCAGGGGGGATAAAATTCTCCACCGCCAAACCCTTTCGGAGAACATCACGCACCATGGAGGAAGAAACAGCAACCGGCTCCATTGACAAGGAAATAATCCTTTTGCCGCCTTCTTTCCACCAGATCCCCGGACCATCCTCCTGGTAATCAGGAAAACTACCGGCAACAACCTCTTTCAAGTCATGATTCCCATGTGATGGCCTGTCGATCACAACAAAGGAACTTCTCTCAAGAAGTTCCCGATAACCTTTCCACGTGGTTATTTCGGCAAAGGCATCAAGACCGATTATAAAAAAAAGATCAACCCCGGCGCCAAGTTTCCGGCAAAACTGAGACAGGGTGTCAATGGTATAGGAAGGTCCGCTGCGAAGCCCCTCGATGTCCGAGACGACAAAACGGGGTTCATCCTGCAAGGCCAGGCGAAGCATGGCAAGTCGGTGATCAAATGATGTGATGAACTGATCGGCTTTATGGGGTGGCGTTGCCGCGGGGATAAAGTAGAGGATATCAAGTTCAAGCTGATCCAGCACAGCTCTCGCTACGGCCATATGGCCGTTATGGACAGGATCAAAGGTGCCGCCGAACAGGCCGATCTTTTTCATTTTCCGGATTCTGTCCTTTTTTCCAGTGGATCGAGGCGGATTCAGGAATCAGAAGCCAGTTGATTCCGGCTCCTGAATTCACCCGTAAATATTACGCCCGCACCTGTCCCTCGCCGTAGACGATGAATTTTTTGGTGGTCAGCTCTTTCAACCCCATGGGCCCGTAAGCATGCAGCTTGGTGGTGCTGATACCGATTTCCGCGCCAAGCCCGAACTGACCGCCGTCGCTGAACCGGGTGGAGGCATTGATCATCACAGCCGAGGCGTCCACCTCCCGCAGGAAGCGCTGACCATTGGCATAACTGTTGGTGATAATGGTCTCTGTATGCTGGGAACCATACTTGACGATATGGGACATTGCGGCGTCAAGATCAGGCACCACTTTGACAGCCAGGATCAAATCAAGAAATTCCATGCCCCAGTCCTCACCACTTGCCGGTTTCGCCTGTGCCACCAGGGAGCAGGTTTTTTCACAGCCTCTGATTTCGACCCCGGCCTTGATCAACTCGGCGCTTACCAGTGGCAGAAATGCTTCGGCGATCTTTTCATGCACCAGCATGGTTTCCAGTGCGTTGCAGACGCCGGGACGCTGCACCTTGCCGTTCATGACAATATTGACCGCCATCTGGAAATCGGCAGTCTCATCAACAAAGGCATGACACACTCCTTTATAGTGCTTGAGCACAGGTATGCGGGAATTTTCCGCAACAAAACGGATAAGGCCCTCGCCACCCCGGGGGATGATCAGATCGATCTCCTCTTCAAGACCCAGCATATAGGTGACCGCCTCACGGTCGGTGACAGGAATCACCTGGATTGCCGCAGCATCAATGTTTTCCTCAGCCAGGCAATCCTGCAGCACCTTGGCCAGGGCGAGATTTGAATGGATGGCCTCGGAACCGCCCCTGAGCAGAATACTGTTTCCCGCTTTCAGACAGAGGGCAGCAGCATCCACGGTGACATTGGGCCTTGATTCGTAAATCATGCCGATGACACCCAAAGGAATGCGCATACGGCCAACCATGATACCATTGGGTCGCTTGACCATTTCCGTCACCTCCCCCACGGGATCCGGAAGGGCGGCAACCTCCTTAAGGCCGTTAATCATGGAAGACATGACCTTGTCGGAAAGGTTGAGACGGTCAAGCATGGCGGCGGACAAACCTTTGGCCCGTCCGGCCGCGAGGTCTTTCTCGTTTTCCCGTCGAATGTAAACCTTCTGCTCTTCCAAAGCCTCGGCCATGCGGAGAAGAACCCTGTTCTTGCTTTCCGTTGACAGAGCGGTCATTTTCCGGGCGGCCTCTTTCGCCTGACCGGCCATTTTCTTTATTGTTTCCTGAATAGTGCTCATGTTCTGCTCCCGGTAATTCGATTATTTCCTGAAGTGTTCATTTCAGCTTTTTCCTGATTCGCCATATTTGCCCCCCGAATACCGAGCATTACAAGATTGTCCCGGTGAATCACCTCATCGCTGTCCTTATAGCCGATCAACTCCTCGATTTTAGAGGTATGACAACCATGGATTTTGTCTATATCCGCCGAATCGTAATTGACTAAACCGGCTGCTATGGCCTTTCCATCAGAAGTGAGACAGTGCACGGGATCTCCCACACCGAATTTGCCACGCACCTCGCGGATGCCCGAGGGCAGCAGACTTTTCCCCTGATCCATCAAGGCGCTGCAAGCTCCGGAATCAAGAACAAGATAGCCTTTCGGGCGCAGTGTATAAGCGATCCAGTGTTTTCGGCTGGCCATCTTCCTCTCCCTGGGGAGAAAAAAGGTCCCCACCAACTCACCGGCAAAAAGCTTGCGAAGAACACCCGTTTCCCGGCCTGGCCCGATGAATGAACAACCGCCCTTGACCGACACCATTTTGGCGGCGAGTATCTTGCTGCGCATGCCGCCGGTGCCGAGGCTTGACCCACAGATATTGCCGGCCATGTTTTCCACTTCCTCGTCAACTTCGGCGACGGTATGCATTCTGATTGCCTGGGGATTGGTGCAGGGGTTACCGGTATAAAGGCCGTCCACGTCGGTCAGACATATGAAGGCGTCGGCGTCGATGAGATTGGCAACCATGGCGCCCAGGGTATCGTTGTCGCCGAAACGAAGTTCCTTGACCGACACGGTGTCGTTTTCATTGATAATGGGAAGAATTCCCCATTCAAAAAGAGTGGACATGGTGTTTCTGACATTGAGATAACGATCCCGATGGGCGAAATCGTCATGAGTCAGCAGGATTTGGGCGACCTTCTGGTTATGGCGGTCAAACAGATCCTCATAGGAGTGCATAAGGCTTGACTGGCCCACTGCGGCAGCCGCCTGTTTTTCCCGCATGCGCAGGGCACGGTTGCCGAGGCCGAGCTTTTTCCGGCCCGAGGCCACCGCCCCTGAGCTGACCAGAATAACCTCCCGGCCGCTTTCCTTGAGAAAGGTAAGCTCATCGGCCAGATTTTCAAGCACTTCCTGATTGAGGCCTGACCCGGTGGTGAGCACGGCGCTGCCGACTTTGACCACCACCCGCTTTGCTGCACTAAGATAATTTTTGCGCAATTCAATGCCCTTTTCCCGGGCCACCTGAAATGTCATGTCGGTTCTTCCACACCCTCACTTTCACGCATCTCCTCAAGGAGATGGGCAATCTGATCCCGCAATTCGCCAAGCCCGAGACCGGTGGAGGCAGAGATAAAAAACACATCTACACCTTCTTCTGCGAATCTGCCGCGAAGCTCGTCAAGAACGGACTGTTCCTCAATGAGATCCACCTTGTTTAAAAGGACAAGACGGTGCCGCCCGAGCAGTTGCTCATTATAAAGACGCAACTCCTGCTCCAGGATATGATATTGATCAAGCGGATCGCCCTCCTGACCGGAGGAATCTATGATATGCAGCAGAATGCGGGTTCTTTCAATATGGCGAAGAAACTTATGACCGAGGCCCGCACCATGATGAGCGCCTTCGATGAGTCCCGGAATATCCGCTATAATGCACTGCGGTCCGGACTCAAACTGAAGGACACCCAGCTGGGGCTCCAAGGTCGTGAATGGGTAAGGTGCAACCTTGGGGTTGGCGGCTGAAAGCCGGGAAAGCAGGGTCGATTTTCCTGCGTTGGGAAGGCCGATCAAACCGACATCGGCAAGAAGCTTGAGTTCAATAAGGAGCCAGTGTTCTTCGCCGGGGTGTCCCTTCCCGGCCTTTCGCGGGGCCCGGTTGACTGACGTGGCGTAATGGACATTACCACCGCCGCCCTTACCGCCTTGCGCCACCACGATCCTCTGGTGATTGCTGACGAAATCGGCTATGACTTCACCGGTTTCCGCATCCTTGAGAATTGACCCGAGAGGGACTTGGACAAGACAGTCAGCACCCTTTCGGCCATGCATCTTCTTGCCTTGCCCTCCGGTCCCGTTCTGGGCAATAAAGTGCGACCGGTAGCGGAAGTCGATCAATGAGTTGAGCCGGTCGGAGGCCTCCATGATAACGGAACCGCCGCGACCACCGTCACCACCGTCAGGTCCGCCCTTGGGCACGAACTTCTCCCGACGGAAGCTGATACATCCATTCCCTCCGTCTCCGGCCTTGACAAAAAATTTGGCTTCATCCACGAATGCCATGTATACGTCACCTTGACGGAGGAAAACATCAGAAAACCTTAAGCGGTTTCGACGGGATAAACGCTCACTCTTTTGCGATCTTTGCCGAATTTCTCATATGTGACAACGCCGTCTACCATTGCATAGAGAGTATAATCCCGCCCCAGACCTACATTGGTGCCGGGATGAATCCTGGTGCCGAGCTGACGCACCAGAATATTTCCGGCCCGAACTTCCTGGCCACCGAATCTTTTCACGCCTCGGCGCTGGGCATTACTGTCCCTGCCGTTCTTCGAACTACCACCTGCTTTCTTATGAGCCACAATGCAACCTCTTAAAAATAGTGCTGGCAGTGAACCACAAACGGCACCCTGCCACGCAATGATTAAGACTTTATGTTTAAATTAAACGGTTATTTCTTTAATTTCCAGCGCCGTATACGGCTGACGATGGCCTTTTCGCAACTTGTACCCTTTTCGGCGTTTCTTCTTAAAGACAATAATCTTCTTGTCTTTGTCCTGCTCGACAATACGGGCCGTCACCTTGGCGCCGTCAACAACAGGTCTGCCGATCTTGATATCATCACCGGCAGCGACCAGCAGAACATCATTGAGTTCCACCGTATCACCCACCTCACCGGCAAGCTTTTCAACGCGAAGTCTTTCGCCTGCCGCAACCTGATACTGCTTACCGCCGGTACGAATTATAGCGTACATTTTCTCCTCCAACATCAAAACGAAATGATTTCTATCCCGTGCGCAGCTGTCTGTTCAAGCTCCGCATACGCAGATTTATATACTAAGACACAGAAACAGTGATAAATACCACACTGAACGGATTTGTCAAGTTCGTTTTTCTTCTTGCTTGCCATATTCTCACCGAACAAATTCAACCCAGGTCGGGAGGTAAAACCGCACCGCTTCGCCGTCCATTCTGTTCCGGCAACTTCTGCCCTTGCCATACCACATCTCAGTGGAGTAAAAAGAAGAAAAAGGAAAATATTTCACAAGGGATCAACAGGGTCAAATGAAATTCATTTATCGCCTCTGCCTGATTATTTTTATAACATTGTCAGTGACCGGCTGCACTGTCATCCACGTGCATGACAATACCGGCAAGACCGAGGTTACCCGAGGAATCGGCTATATTGACATCGACCTTCCGGAGGGACAGGACGGCTACATGATGTCGCTGAACGGACTTGGCGCCTTTACGGCAGCTGGTTCTTTTTCCCTTGGTTATGTGGATCTGCAGATGGCGGGATTGAAACCGTCCTGCCATATCGCATTCTGGATTGAAAATGAAGAACAGGCAATAAAGATCAAGGAACTTCTTGGGGATATGGGAGGAATCTGTTTTCCCCTGGAACCGGTCAACCAAAATGAACAAGGAGAGACAAAATGAAAAAAAGCCTGATACGCTCAGTGATTGCAACCCTCGTCCCGATAAGTTTCGTCGGCTGCGGCAGCACGCTTCCCCTGGTTTTCACAGACAAGACCACCCTTGGCCTGGAAGCTTCGGGTGGAGGTGAAGGCGCACCGGAGATCACCCTCGGATTCAAGACGACCAGTGTCGCGGTTATTCCCGTGGCAGTGAGAAAAAAGAACCAGGATGGTGGAGTGGCGGAAGTGATCCCTCTTCGAGCGGTATCAGCAGATAACAGCAAAGACGCCTACTCGACCTTCGGCAACTTTACCACGAACTCCGGAGTAGAGACCACAACAGCCTCGGTGGGTCTGGGAAGATTTTTCGCTACGGGAATTGCGGCCCAGAAAATCGCCGAAAAAATGGGAGAAGCTCTGGTAAAAAAAGCTGAGAAATAAAAATATTCCGGCAAGCGGAAGCTCGCAATCCCGACAAGAGATCAGTCCTCTTTGATGGCCACAAGAGGTTCCCTTGCCGCAAGTCGCATGACGGGAATGAGTGCGCCGACAAGGCAGACGATGATGCCGGAGGACATGGCAACGGTGCTGAAAAGAAAGTTCTCCCAGGAAAGGACCGAACCGGCTCCCAACCGGGTGAGAAGATTGAAGTCCCCGGCCAGGCTGCGGATCAGCCCATGCCCCATGAGCACTCCGCAAATCCCTCCCATGATGCTGATCACCAGCGCTTCACCCAGAAACATCTGGACGATATGATTCTTGCGCGCACCAATGGCGCGCAGAATTCCCACCTCCCTCTGCCGCTCATTGGCCAAAGCGGTGAATGTCGACCAGGCGAGCAGAATGGCCAGCAGGGACGAAATTGAGATGGTGACGGTAAAAACCCTGATAATATCCTGCAGGGTGTCGCGAACATCAGCTCCGATGGACCCTCTGGTCATAATGCCGATCGTGGGATTAACCGTTCGGATTTCGGCGACGACCTGATCCACGTCAGCCCCTTCTTTCACTTTCAGAAAAATAATGGAAATTTTACCGGGAGTATAGGCCCCGATGGATTCCTTGGGAATTTTATCGAGATCAGCAATTCTCATGAAAATCCCCCGGTCAAGCCCGGTTCCCGTTTCTTCCAGACTACTGACAATCTTCACACCTGAGCCAAAAAGTTTCGCGGTGGAAATCAGCCCCAGGAAGTCGTACACATAACTGCCGACGAAAATTTCCCCCTCCTGCAGTTTTTTCTTGTCTTTCAGCCAGGGAGAAACGACAAAATCCGTGTCCTGATCAATGACAATGACCTGCCCCTCGTCAATGCTGCAGCATCCCGAAGGCAGGGTATGGAGATAAACCTGAAAGGTTCCCGCGGCAATCTCCGGCAGATCAATGAGGGACTCAAAAACCGACCTGTCCATGTAAAAGGTCTTGATCAGCGACTCGAGAATAAATTCATCCGCCATGCTTTTCGCTTCAGGAGGAACGATGACGATATCGGCTCCGAGGCGCCTTGCTGCGCCGTCAATGTCTTCCCGGACCGCTTTTGCAAACAGCAGCGCGAATACGAGCAGACCGACGAGCAGAGCAACGGCAAGCACCAGCACGAGATTACGGAAAATCTTGCGGCTGACGTTTTTCCAGGCAATGGCGGCAATGGCCGTTGTTTGCATTGAGAACATATGGGGAAAATCTATCCTTCCAGGATGAGATCACACCCCTTCAGATTTGGCAGGATGTGAAATGTCACCAGCAACACACGCAGGGAACCCGAGAAAATTCGGATTCCCTGCCGTTATGCGGGAAATATTTTATTTCCAGTTTACATCAAGACCGCAGAGCACGGCGTGCGGAGCATCCGTACCCGTTCCCAGTTCCGTGTCATGACATGCCAGGCAGGTGGATGTGGAATTCCCGATGAACTTCTGGGCAGTCACATCGTACAGCTTGAGATGCCCGTCCATGCGCCACTCACCGTCAGCCGGTTTTTCCGGAGTTTTGCAGTCCGGGGAAACGGATTTTGTTCTTGAGGTGGCAATGATATACTTACTGTCCGGAGTGAAAATGGCATCATGGGTTTCCTGAAGCTTGGGCATGGTTTCCGCATCAAGAACTTTCAGGGTTTTGGCATCAATCAGAAAAAGAATGTCACCGGTGGCGTTTGCGATATACTTGCCGTCAGGTGAATAAAACTGACGGAAACTGATGGATGACTTCTGGTTTCCATCAGCCACCCCTTGTCGAAGAACCTTTACCTTACCCTGCTCAAGCGCTTCGGCATCGAGAACCATCATGTGCATTTTACCCACGGTATCGCCAAGCTCCTTGTTATCCTGAGCGACATTGGACTCATTGATCGTAATGAGAACCTCCTTCATGTCCGGAGAATTGGTGCCGTGCATATACTTATATCCGGTTTTGATATCCGCGTCGGTTCCCTCCAGAAAAACATTGTGCTTTAACCCCATATCCTTTTTACTGATGACGGAAATATAACCGGGCTTGTTCATGGATATGGGCATGAAATAATCTTTTGTCTGGGCGGAGGCGCAATAGCCGGCCTTGGTGTTGATGACCTGCCCGGGGATTTTCATGCCGACATCTTTAAGTACTTCCCCTGTTTTGAGATCGCTTTTCCCGTAATGATAAACGTCGCCTGCGTCATGATCGGGCTTATAGGTCGACCAGTAAAGCGTGTCCCGGTCCTTGTAGTCGATACGGGCATCGTGGGTGGGGTGGGATGCCCCGGTGCCGATATCTATTTTATCAAGCGAATCAAGGGTAATCGGGTTTTCGGCCTTGGGATCGATTTTAAATACCGCTTTGGCAAAATGACCGCCCATTCCGGCGACATATGCCGTTCCCTGATACTCAGTGCCAGCCAGTGCATTGCCAACGGCAAAAGCACTGAAAAACATGGAGCTCGCCGCAATTGTTCTCAAAATCTTCGTGCTCGTCACTTTCATAGTTTCCCTCCTATGTGTTTTATGGATAACGGCTCCACGAACTCCATCATGAACCCGTCGGTTTAACTATCATTATTGCCCAAGTCATGCTCATCAAGAATCGATCGCAAGACTTCGCATTTATGGCAAACCGCCATTTTATCATTCCAGCTTTCCCTGGTCGCGCATTCACAGACAGTTCCGTTAATAAACCAGCAAAGCGCACCGCACTTGAACTCCCACGCAGGGCATCTTTCCCGTCTCTCCCTGGGGCATTTCTTTACATCCCAACAGAGTCTGCCGGTGGCCAGTGTTTCATTTTTCTGACTCAGAATAAAATACAGTTGTCGTTCGATATAGGAGGGAATGCTACGGGTTCCCTGTTCATAACTCCGGATTGTACGCACGGAAATACCAAGGATTGCAGCGAGTTGTTTTTGGGTCTTGGCCAATTTATTGCGGATCCGGATCAGTTCATTTAGTTCCATGAATCTGCTTCTCTTCGTCATTTATAAATTTTTCAACAACCATTGACACAACTGCCACATTGTGATACCTTCTACCTGCAATAGGTACTACCTTGTGGCAGTTGTGTCAATATTTTTTTTCTCCTCCCTTGGCAGATTAAATGGACGGGCAATGATCATTCAATGCGAACATCTGATGAAATCTTATTTAATTGACGGCAAGCAGGTGCCCGCCGTGAACAATGTGGACCTGCAGGTTGCCTCTGGGGATTTTGCTGTCATCCTTGGTCATTCCGGATCCGGCAAGACGACACTTCTCAGCCTGATCGGCGGCCTGACCAGCCCGGACAGTGGCTCTGTGCGGATCAACGGCATTGACAACTGGAGCCGCAATGACCTCTATCTCTCCACCCTGCGCAACAAAACCATTGGTTTTATTTTCCAGTTTGCCAGCCTCATACCAACATTGACCTCCCTGGAAAACCTCCTCCTGCCGCTCTGTTTCAGTTCCGACCAGAAACAGAACAAAGACGAAGCCCTGCAGCTCCTCGAACAGGTTGGCCTTGCCGACAAGGCCAATGCCTATCCGTCCCAACTTTCCGGCGGGCAGCAACGGCGCATTGCCATTGCCAGGGCCTTTATCAACAAACCGGCGATCATCCTGGCGGATGAACCAACCGGCGACCTGGATGAAGAAACGGAAAAAGAAATTTTAAACCTGTTCAGGCAACAGAATGAAGGGGGGGTAACCTTCCTGGTGGTGACCCACAACAGCAATCTTTCCAGGAATCAGATCACGCCGCGAATCTTCCGCATGAAGCAAGGAAATCTGTCTGAAGAGGGGCGCTCATAAAATGCTCAAGACCAACCGCCTCACACATTTTTCCCCTTTCCGCAAAAATCTTTTGCTGATCCTGTCCTTAACACTTGTTTTCCTTCTTTCCGGCTGTCAAAATGAGGAAACGGGCAAGCCTTTACACATTGGCGATCAGGCGCCGGACTTCACTCTCACGGACATGAACGGCGCAAAGCTTCACCTGCGGGAATGGGCAGGATCCCCGGTGATCCTCAGATTCTGGAGCACTGACTGCAAATACTGCAGGGCGGACACCCCGACATTTAACGACTATTTCAAACGCTACAGCACGCAGGGACTGAAAGTGGTCTACATCAACAGCGGAGCCTCCCATCAAGATGTAACCACTTTTATCAAGGAACTTGAGATCCCCTTTTTTGTGGCAATGGACCAGAATGGGAGTGTTGCCGCACGTTATAAAGTCAAAGCGGTCCCCCAGACCATTTTCATTGATCCTGACCAGAAAATCATTTCCGCCATTCTTGGTGGAGTCGGCAA
This sequence comes from Pseudomonadota bacterium, assembly GCA_043809085.1. GTDB lineage: Bacteria > Desulfobacterota > Desulfobulbia > Desulfobulbales > SURF-16 > DB1. The sequence continues at coordinate 18,006 of JAZDEG010000041.1, forward strand.
GGCGGAATTGGACGAACTGGTTGGCAAATATTTTCACTAATGGAGGAAAACATGAAACGCAGTTATTTCCCGGGTTGTTTTGTCATCATGCTGTTTGCCGTAATGTCTTTTTTTTCTCAACCTGTTTACGCCGGTCCGCCGGAAACTATCGCCAGTGATGCGCGGTGCGCTGTCTGCGGGATGTTTGTGACCAAGTATCCGAACTGGGTCACACAGATACGCTATAGTGACGGGAGTGAAAAATATTTTGACGGGGTCAAAGACCTGATGGCTCACTTTTTTGATTCAGCTGCCTATGGAACTGATTCAAAAATTGAACCCAAAGAGATATGGGTGAAGGACTATTATTCCCTCCAGTGGATCCCAGGACGATCTGCTTTCTACGTGATGGGAAGCGATATCTATGGTCCCATGGGAGAAGAACTCGTTCCCTTTGCCGAACGGAAAAGTGCTGACAATTTCCTCACGGATCATCACGGGAAAAAGGTTCTCACCTTTGATGAAATAACGAGCGAGATGGTTGAATCCATGCGTGCCGCTCACAAAATGAAAGGCCACATGAAAGGGCATATGATGAAATAACCGGTTTTCTCAAATGCGCCCTTCCTCTTGCTTCTTCCTGATACTGTTGTTTTTTCTCGCGCTTGACGGCTGGCTTTTTCTTTCATGGCAACATGGCCGTATTGGTCACGCAACAGCAGCCAGAAAGCAGCAGGAGGTGGTTGCGACACTGGGACTAACCGACCTTTGCGTGGCCACCGAGGCCCGTTACACCAGGCATCCCGCGGTGAGCGATGCGATGGCACCCTTCATGGATCACCCTGGAGCCTTCGAACACTTTCCCAGCGGCTCTTTCTGGACGCCGGTTCGATCACCCCATTCCGGCAACTGACCCGCGATGCAGACAAATATCGTGCAGCGGCACCTGAACATCCTTGATTACGCCCTTTCCTCCCTCTGGCGGCACAGATTGAAAAATGGGGGGATAGCGCTGATTTTCAGCCTGGTGATTTTTCTGCTCGCATCATTTCAACTGCTGACCCACTCCCTGCAGCAGACTGCGGAAAAGGTTCTCCTTTTTTCCCCGGACATTACCCTGCAGCGCCTTTCCGCCGGCCGCCAAATCGCCCTGCCGGCAAGTCGCATCAAAACGCTTTCGTCTCTTTTCGGCATCAAAAAGATCGTGCCCCGAATCTGGGGCTATCACTTTGATGAAAAAAACGGCGCAAACTATACAGTACTCGGACTTCCCGCCTTAACCGCCAACCGACAGAATCTGTTTCCCCTCCTGCAGGGCCGGATGCCGCATGGAGGAAAGAGAGGTGAAGTTGTCCTCAGCACTTCGGTGCGTGACAGCCTGGGTCTCGGCGAACGGAACTCCTTCACCTTTTTCAGGCCGGATCTTTCCCAGATATCCTTTACGGTGGTCGGCGTTTTCAGTAAAAGCACCGATATCCTGACCGGTGACGTGATTTTGATGGATCTGGAAGATGCCCGGGATCTCTTTCTGATGGAAAAAGGATTTGCTACAGATCTTGCAATCGACGTGACAAATCCGGCCGAAATTGACACGATTGCCGCCACAATCTCCAACCTGATGCCCGATACCCGTGTTTTGACCAGATCCCAGATACGCAAAACCTACCAGGCCGTTTTCGGCTGGCGCAGCGGTTTTGGTTCCATCTGCCTGCTGACTGCCCTGGCATCCTTTGCCATACTGGCCTGGGACAAGGCTTCAGGCCTCTCACAGGAAGAAAAGCGGGAAATCGGCATCTTGAAATTTCTCGGTTTTCAGACCAGTGATATTCTCGCTTTACGTTTCTGGGAAAGCGGGGTGATCGCAGTCGTTGCCTTTCTCTTTGGATTGACGTTGGCCTACATCCATGTGGCCTATTTTGAAGGGGCGCTTTTCAAGCCGATGCTTGTCGGCTGGTCGGTTCTCCGTCCGGGGCTGAACCTCGACCCCGCGGTAACATTTGCCGACCTTCTGCTTGTTTTTTCCTATTCCGTGCTTCCCTATCTGGCGGCAACAATTATTCCCGCCTGGCGCAGCGCGATTATCAGAGCTGATACGGTTATCTGACAGGAAATTTCAGAAATATATGAGTATCAAACTGGAAAACGTTCACAAAATTTACAACCAGGGAAGCGCCAGAGAAGTCACGGCCCTCTACGCTGTCTCTTTATACATAGAAACAGGCGCCATGATTTGCTTCCGTGGCGCGAGCGGTTCCGGCAAAAGCACCCTCCTCTCCGTCATCGGTTGCGTTTTTCCACCCACCAGCGGCACGATAACGATTGACGGAAAAGAAATATCACGTTTACCGGACAGCTTTCTCGGACAGTACCGCCGCCGGCTCATCGGCTTTATTTTTCAGAGATTCAATGTGCTGCCGGAATTGAGCGTTTTGGACAACATTACCCTGCCGCTTCTTCCTCTCGGCATCTCTCCCCGCATGAGACGGATCAAGGCAGAACCTTTGATTGAAAAACTGGGGATCAGTCATCGCCGGGATTTTCCCGCCGGCGGGATTTCAGGGGGGGAGCTGCAGCGAGTCGCCATAGCCCGGGCACTTATCAATGATCCGCCCTTCCTTCTCGCCGATGAACCGACTGCCCATCTCGACACGAAGCTCAGCCTGGAATTCATGGAAATTATCAGCGGGTTAAAGGCTGCCGGGAAAACAGTGGTGCTCGCATCCCATGACCCGCTGGTATCGGATCACCGGCAGGTGGACTCTATTATCGACATTCGGGATGGCCGCATCATCGGCTGAATATGAAAGGAGATTTTCATAATGCTGTTTAACTCCTGGAGTATTGGACTCTCCATCATCAGCCTTTGCGTCCTCTTCCTCCTCGGTGTCGCCTCCCGCACCGCAGTCAGGGTTTTACGTTACTGGAATCCCGCCTCCGACTCCGCCCGACAGATCAGTCTTGAAAACGAAATATGGCTGTCCTCCACCCTTGTTGCTTACGGGCTCGGGTTTCAGATCATCTCCCTGCTTCTTTTCGTTCTGACGGCTGACAACCTTTCCGGGGTGATCATCGGCGCCATGTGCGCCACCGGATCTCTCCTGGCCAACGGGTACGGGATACCTGTTCTGCTTATGAAAATCGCCGGGGTCTTTCTTTACGGATTCTGGCTTGTGCTCCACCGACTGGACATCCGTTCCGAATATTACCCTCTGGTGAAAATTAAATACTGGTATCTCGTCCTCATCCTGCCCTATCTCGTTATCGAGGTTGTCCTGCAGACCCTTTTTCTGGCCCGACTTTCACCGGAAATCATCACCTCATGCTGCGCCGTTTTTTTCGGCAGCAAAGAGCAGCTCGGCCAGAACCTTCTCGGCACCTGGTCAACCACCGGCCTCATGGCATCGTTCTACTTTATGGCGCTTGTGCTCAGCGGCATTTGTCTCCGCCAGCTCTCTTCGGACCAAACGTCCACATCTTTTTCCATTGCTGCCGGAATCACCTGGACGGTTTTCTTTTTCCTGTCACTTGTGGTGGTTACCGTGGTGGTTTCATCCTACATCTACGCCATGCCCTATCACCACTGCCCTTTCTGCATTCTCAAGGCGGAATATCACGGCTGGGGTTATCCCATCTTTCTCACTCTCTTTCTCGCTGTTTTCGCAGGCCTCTCTCATGTCATAGCCGGATTCTGCCGCAAACTGCCCGGCCTTGCCGCCCCGACCGCAAATTTCCAACGTTTCACCGCCGGAGCCGCACTGACAATGCTCCTTCTCTTTGTCACTCTTGCATCTTATCATTTTTGGACTTATTTGATTTTTTCGTAACTTGGATTTACGATATTATCTCATGCAGGGGAATTTATTTTCATACCTGTTCATCGCAGAAAAAGTAACAAGACTGATAGAAAAGAATGCTGCCGAGTGAGGATCTGGAGGAAGCTGCAAATGAATCAAGCGACTGAGGCAAGGGAAAAGATGCGAGAAAGGGTGAAATGGCGCAATTGAGTATTATTATGCGCCTCACCTTGGTGCAGATTCTGCTAATGCAGAAAATTTTCAATAACGGCTAATCGGCCTTGAGCAACCGAACAACCGCATCGATTACATCCGAGGCCTCCGGACTTTTCAAAACCACCTCGTCGGCACCCCGATTCAAGGCTTCCTTTCTGGTCTGCGGTTCATCATCTCCGGTAAAGAGGATCAGTTTCACATCCTGCATGGCCGGATTTTGCCGTATTCTCTCACATATTTCTATACCCGAAAGACCGGGCAACTGATAGTCGATAACTGCGACCGCCGGTTCTTCCCGGATAATCAGGTCAAGCCCCTCATTGCCGTTAGCGGCTGTCAGGGGATAGAATCCAGCCTTTTGGAGCAATCGCGCATAAAGCCGGACGATGACCGGATTGTCATCAACTATGACTATTTTCTTCGGAACAACCGGTGTTGATTCGATGAGGCTGTCTCCCCCCCTTCCTTCTTCAAGGACAAAAAGCCTGTCATCTGTTTCAAGCACTATATGAGGATCAGGATGGATATAATCACGTTGTCCCCTGCGCAAACCGACGATCTCCCGCCCCATCTCTTGTGCCACTTTTCCTATGCTGCTGTCCACCATGCTGGAACCCTCGACAACATCTATCCACTGGGGAATGGCACAGAATTTCTCCGTTGCCTCAACAAGCTTGGCCCGACCGGTGGCGAGCAGAAGATCATTGGCCACTTGAGTGCCCGCCGAGGAATAGGGGGAGATAACGCTGTCCGCGCCGGCGCGCAGAATCTTATTTCTATTTGTTTTATCCGCTGACCGGGCAATGATGTGAAGAGTAGGATTCAGTTCACGGGCGGTAAGAGCAATAAAGAGATTTTTCGGATCGGAATCGAGTAAGGCTAGCAGGCCGCTGGCCGATTTGATCCCGGCATCGAGCAACGTGGACTCACTGGTGGCATCGCCTTCGATATAGAGGTAGCCTCGACTTTTAATGAGCTGACATTGCTCCGGGGAAGATTCGATGAGCAAAAAATCAGTTTTTGCCTCGGAAAAATGCTCAACCGCTGACTCTCCCACCCGACCAAAACCGCAGATGATATAGTGACCTTTGAGCTGATCGATCCGACGCTTCATTTTTTTTGCCTCCGAATTACTGAACCAAACCTTTTCCAGCAAGGATTCAACCACTGCATGGCCGACAAACGCGAGCGAACCGATGCCTGTCAGTATGAGGAAAATGGTAAATATGCGACCGGCGTCGGAGAGGGGCCTGATTTCACCATAGCCGACCGTGCTGATGGTGATGACCGCCATATAAAAGGCATCAACAGGAGGATAGCCATCAATCACCATGTAGCCGACAGTTCCGGCCACAATGATTGCGCCACAGAAAATAATCGCTATCAGGATCTTATTGATGTTCATCATTGGAAAGAGTCCAGGCGCGGAATTCTCCTTGCGGATTGTAATCTCCCGGAAAAGGGCTCAGATCCCGCCTCTGCCCCCCTTATTTCCCCGAATCCCAGCTTATTTCATATTTCTCCGGATGCAGTTCCCGATTAGGGAAGATGGCAAGGGTCATCTTGATTTCATCCTCGATGTTCTTGATGGTCATCGCCTCGTCTTTCAGCATCATGGCCGCCACCTTGGGATGCACGTTGACCGTGACGCTTGAAGCGCCGCTCTTTGCCGCATCCCTGGTTATCTTGCGAAAAATCTCATAACTGAGTGTTCTGGCCGATTTCAACATACCGGATCCGTTACAACAGGAGCAGGGTTCACACATGATCCGGGTCAAGTCGTCCCTGTTTCGCTTACGGGTGAGCTGGATAAGGCCGAATTCGGAAAATTTGAGAATATTGATCCGACTCTTGTCCTCCCGTACCGCTTCATGCAACACCCGGAACACCTCTTCCCGGTGTTCCTCTCCTTCCATATCAATGAAATCGATAATAATAATACCACCGATGTTGCGCAGTCGGAGCTGGTAGGCGATTTCCTTCACCGCCTCCATGTTGGTCTTGAATATTGTCTCTTCCAGATCGGTCTTACCCACGTAACGGCCGGTGTTGACATCAATGACGGTGAGGGCTTCGGTTGCCTCGATGATGATGTACCCGCCGCAGCGCAGCCAGATCTTTCGGGCCAGCGCCCGGTTGATGTCCATTTCAACGCCGTATGCCTCAAAAATAGGAGCCTTGCTGTCGTAATGGTGCACTTTGGGACGCAGGTGAGGAACGAAAGTTTCAACGAAAGTAACCACCCGCTGGTAGGTCTTCACATCATCCACCACCACCCGGTCAATGGTGGGTGAAAAAATATCCCGCACCACCCGCAGAATAATGTCCAGGTCTTCATAGACCAGGGTCATCCATTCCGCCTTGCCGGCCCGGTCAAGAATTTCACTCCACAGGTGGAGAAGAAACTCCATGTCCGCCTCAAGCTCTTCGCTTGTCGCCCCTTCTGCAACGGTTCGAACAATAAAGCCTGTGTTGGCCGGGCGTAATCTTTCGATGTCCTGCCGCAATTTTTCCCGTATTTCATCATCCTCTATTTTCCGGGAAACACCGATATGGTCGGTCATGGGCATGAAAACAAGATTACGGCACGGCAGGGTAATGTGGCCGGTCAACCGCGCTCCCTTGGTGCCCATCGGTTCCTTGCAGATCTGCACCAGAAGTTCCTGTCCTTCAACCAGCAAGTCGTCAATACCTTTTCCCGGAGTCCGATTGCCCAAAGATTCCGGCGCCACATTGCAGCAACATTCATCTTCATCGGGATTCTGATAACGCAGTTCAAAATCCGCCCGGTTCACATGAATATCATCCACATAAAGAAAACCGGTCCGCTCTAATCCGATATCCACAAAAGCAGCCTGCATGCCGGGGAGGACCCGAACCACCTTTCCTTTGTAAATATTGCCCACCAGCCCTTTCTCGGTGGGGCGCTCCAGATAAAATTCCACGAGATTGCCATGCTCAACCAGGGCAATACGAATCTCATAGGATGTTGCGTTTATGATCAAATCAGTTGCCATTGGTTACTTCTCTTTCCTTGATCTTCAGCACGCGTGCCGGCTGAACGTCTTTATCAGTAAGGGAAAAAACAGATCTGACGATTTCAAGGGGTTTCAACCCCGCCTTGCCAGTTTCACTGAACAGAGCAAGCTCGACCCGACCCCCATCGACCAGCCGCAGGGATGAAACCTGTGGCCTGACATCAATATTCCTCTCTGCTTTCTTCCGGTTAACGGAAATGAAATACTCTCCACTGTCCATGAAGAAATCGATCTGAGACTGCTCTTTCGATCCTTCAATATCAATAATATACACCACCTCCATCTTGTCCGGCAGAGATTTTTCCCGGCACGGCGTGATGGCCGATATGCTTAATCCACCCGGCAACTGCCGGTTCAATTCTTTCTGCCACTCTTCAAGATTCGTCAACGGTTCATGGAGCTCGACAAAGAGATATTCCACCAGACTTTCCGTGCCAAGGGGCAGGGCCGGACTGAAAGAAACCCGGGGGGTGGGATTGAACCCCATGGAAAAATTGAGCGGCAGCTCCGCCCGGCGAAAGGTGCGGAAAAAAAGCTGAATCAACTCGAGGTGACTGATGAAACGGGCCCGCTCAATACGCTGGTAATCAAAGCGGTAAATGAACCGGGGGGGATTGTCAAGCCGCTTCGGCGGAGCAGGCGGCGGAGCGGAATCCCTTTCGTTTTTTGTCAACTTGTCGCAGACAACGGGTTTGATACTCTTGAAATCACAGAGACCGCATTTCTGGCAGCCGTGATAGCGGCAGTCCGGCGTATACCCTTCGGCCAATCCTTTTTCCAACTCCTCCCGGAAAAAACCGCTGTCCAGTCCCACGTCAAGATGATCCCAGGGCAACGGTTCGGTTAAGGAACGACGCCTGAGGTAGCGCGTGAGATCAATGCCCACCGCCTCGGCCGCTTCCCGCCAGATATCAATCTTCAAGTGATCGGACCAGGCATCAAACCTGGCCCCCCGTCCCCATGCTTCGATGATCACCGTTGAAAGTTTCCGGTCCCCGCGAGACATGGCCCCTTCAAGAAAACTCTGGCGCGGGTCCCCCCAGCGCAACTGGATTCTTCGGTCGCGCAAATTCCTGCGCAGGGTGTCGATATGAGAAAAACCATCTTCAATACTGATCTGCTCTTCCCACTGAAACGGGGTATGGGGTTTGGGCACAAAGGTGGAAACGCTCACCGTGATGCTTGACGATCTGCCATGGCTCTGGGCCAAGGCCCGGCGGGCAAGATCAATGATAGCCACCCGGTCCTCCTCGGTTTCGGTGGGAAGCCCGAACATGAAATAAAACTTGATCAGCTTCCAGCCCAACTCAAAAGAGGATTTGCAGGTGGCCAGCAGATCCTCTTCGGTAATACCCTTGTTGATCACCCGGCGCAGCCTTTCCGTACCGGCTTCCGGGGCCACGGTAAAACCTGTCTTGCGCACCCGCTTGATCTGCTCCATGATTTCCGGAGTCAGGGTGCCGACCCGCATGGACGGCATGGAAACGGAGATCTTTTTCGGCACAAAGGTATCCATCAGCTCAATCAGGAGCGGCGCAATGCAGGAATAGTCGCCCGTGCTGAGTGAGAGAAGGGCAAGCTCCTCAAACCCGGTACACTTAATTCCCTCACGGGCAAGTGCCATGATGCTCTCCCGGCTCCGCTCCCTTACCGGCCGGTAGATAATGCCTGCCTGGCAGAAACGGCACCCACGGGTACAGCCGCGGGCAACCTCGATGCCCAACCGGTCATGAACGATCTTGAAAAGGGGGACCAGGGGGGGATGAAAACCCGTACTTTCAAGGTCTGGAAGAATCCGCCTTTTTACCCGTTCATATCCTTCCAGCAAAGGTGTCATCCCGGCAAAATCGCCGTTTTCGCTGTACCGGGGCTGAAAAAGAGACGGCACATAAACTCCCCGGATTTTCGTCAACTCGGCAAGCAGTCTTCGGCGTGGCCATGCCTCCTTTTTGCCCTGCAACAGGCAGTCGGCAATCTCCAGTATGCCCTCTTCCCCGTCGCCGAGGAGAATGGCATCAAAGAAATCCGCCACCGGCTCAGCATGGAAAGCACAGGGGCCACCCCCGATAACAAGGGGATGCGACTCATCCCGCTCCCCAGAAAGAAACGGCAGACCGCTGCGATCAAGGATAGTCAGAATGTTGGTATAACAGAGCTCATAGGGCAAAGTGATGCCCAGCATATCAAACTCGGCCACCGGATGACGTGACTCAAGGGAAAAAAGCGGGTCACCTGTTTCACGCAGCAACGCTTCCAGGTCGGTATCCGGCGCATAGACCCGCTCGGCCAGCAGATCGTCCCGGCTGTTCAGTAAATGATAAAGGATCTGCAGCCCCTGATGGGACATGCCGATTTCATAGAGATCGGGAAAGGAAAGAACAATACGCAACGCGACGCTTTCCCACTCTTTTCGTATGACATTAAACTCGTTGCCGCTGTAGCGTCCTGGTTTACGGACAAACGGCAGAAAATGTTCGGATTTCACTCGACAAGGACTCTTTCAAAAGACGGGGGTGCTTCATACTGGAAGTCCTCCCCGGTAAAGGATGCATCAGGCAGCCGGCCGCTCAGGCGCAGCTCCATGCTGCTATTGTGCACTAACGACGTTACCGTGATTTTACCGGGCATGGGACAAAGGCCTGGCGAATAATCGTCATAAAGAACATTAAAAATACGTTTCCCATTTTCATCAAGAACAATATGGCGGCGCAGCACACCCTGCGTTTCTGCAAAAAGCACCAGACTTGTTGTTCCGTTAGCATAATTAAGGGTGAACCAGTAGCCGTTTCCCTCCTCATCATGACCCACATCAAGGATTTTCATTTCACCCGGATAAAGACGGCCGATGAGCCAGTAAAATCCATGCCGGGGCAGAAATCCCTCCGGCGCGTATCTGGCATATGTGGTTCCCGCCACATTGCCCGAGTACTCCTTGGTCGCCGGCACCGCCACATACCGGAACAATTCGCCATCAGTGACGAATATAGCCAGAGGCTGACCAAAAGGATTTATTCCGACAAACTTCAGGTAGGAAGGTGTCATGGCCTGAAGATATCCGCTCAGTGACCCTTTCTGCCAGATAGAGGAAAAAGAAACGGTTGCCTCGGCATCAATGCAGCAGGGGCAGTCCATCTGCCTGGCGACCATATCCTGAAACAGGGCAATGACCTCGGCCTTTTCTCCGGCTGGAATAGTTACGGTGCCGGGCAAACGGGCACACCCCCCAACCGTAATCAAAAAAAGACAAACAAGGACTGCAGCAAGGGTCCGGGCAACGCGTTCTCCCATACTATTCTTTCGTATCCTTGATCCGGCTTTTCAGGGCCTGAATCTCGGCAAGGGCATGGGCCTTTTGCATATCATCCTTATAGAGGCTCAACGCTCTTTCATACGCCCCAACAGCCTTTTCCAGCTGCCCCGCCTTCTGATATGCGTCACCGAGATGCTCCTGCATGGTCGGGTCTTCCGGCTGCATGGCAACCGCCGCCTCAAGCTCCCTGACAGCAGCATCATAGTTTCCCATTTTGAAATAGACCCAGCCCAGGGAATCGCGGACAAAGCCGTCTTCCGGCTTCAATTCCACTGCTTTTTTGACATATTCCAGAGCCTTTTCCAGGTTAACGCCCCTGTCAGCCCATGTGTACCCGACATAATTAAGCGCATAGGCATCATCAGGGTCAATCGCCAGAACCTGCTGCATCTTAGCCAATGCCTCTTCCTGCTCACCTATCCGCTCAAGATACAGTCCGTATTCAAACCAGACCTTGGAGTCATCACCAAAGACCCGAAGGGCTTCCTCAAAAATCCCCTTGCCCTCTGCCACTTTTCCTTCTTCACGCATGATTCCGGCAAGAAGATAATAAAAGGAGGGATGCCGTGTTTCTTCATTGGTCATGACGTTCTGCAACACGGAGACGGCACGTTCTTTATCGTTTTCGTCCAGAAGAATCTGCACAAGCATCAGCACTGAATTTTCATAATCCTTGCTTGAAGCGGGAACCTCCCGAAGAATTTTTTTGGCCTTGTCCTTTTCACCTGCCTCATAGTAGGTCAGCGCCAACATTGATCGAGCCACATCGCGGTTTTCCGGCTCACCCATCATTTTTTCAAACAATGTGATGGCTTCCGGAAATTTCTTCTCATTGAGCAGAACCCGGCCTATGGCCAGATCAACCATCGCCGGATCATCCGCGTAATCGCGCAATTCTTCCAGCTCATCCAAAGCCGCTTCAACCTTCCCCATCTCCAGATAAATACGGGCAAGCCGCCCGCGAATTTTGGTATTGGCCTCATCCTCTTCAAGCAGGCGACGGTAAAGGGCTGCAGCTTCACCATAGCGCTGCCGGTATTCATAGAGTTCGACCGCTTCATAGGCAAGCATGGTCGACCAGTTGAGGGAAAGGGCCTTTTCATAAGCCTCGATTGACTTATCGAAATAACGAAGTTCCCGGTACAATTTTGCCAGATAGCTGTAACCGGAATACGACTTGTCATCCACTTTCACAAGTTTTTCCAGCATCTCCTGCGCCTTCTCGTACTCTCGATCACGGGCATGGAGAGCGCCCATCATCAGCAGGGCATGGGTATCGTCAGGATGTAGAGTTAAAATGTCTCCATAAACCTTCTTCGCCTCTTCAACACGGCCCATGGAACTGAAAAGATTGGCAAGCAGAATCCTGGTTTCCATATTCTCCGGGTCGGTAACCACCATCTGTTCCAGCATGACGATGGCCTGCTCTTTTTTCCCCATGTTGATAAGCAAAACAGCAAGCTTGCGCCGCACATAGTCTGAATTGGCGTCACAGACCAGAGCCTTCTCATAAGCCTCCATGGCCTCTTCGTATTTTTCTTCCTCCTCTGCCGATGCACCCCATAAAAAATAGAAATAAGAGCATGCCGCATCCGCAGGCTCAAGCGCGGATGCGTCGGAAACCTCTTCATGGATTGCCGGCAGATCCTCGCCGGAAGCCGGGCGGCTTCCGCCGGAACAAGAACTGTTCGCCAGGAAAAAAAGGACGGCAAGACATATCATGCCGGTTGACAGGGCAAACTCTTTGCAGACGGAAATAAGGCCGGTGATTTGTTTCAGCATTTTCTTAAGGAAAGAGGCAAAGGTAATAATAAAATTCAAAAAAAATAATTCTACCATTCGGTGACAGGGAATTCCAGTGTTTATGTCAGCAATGCAGCAATGAGCCGAGATAAAGAGGACAAAAAGAACTCTACAGACTTCCTTTGGGAAATATTAAAGGCAACATGAACAGCTTATACAGCGCCGAGTATCAAGGACACCCGGACATCAAGATCAATAATGTCACGTTGCATGAACAAAACCGGGCATTGCAGCCTCTCATCGCAGCACAATCCCATAACAAGCATGTTCAGATGCTCCATGTAGGCCCTGTTCAATGCAGCCTTTCCCTCTTCGTGCACTAAAGGAATCGCCGGTTGAACCACTACGAGACGGCTGAAAAACCTGTTAGTCGTCCTGTAACAATGATCAAAATACTCTTCCAGCTGAAGATAATCGACTTCGGTTTTCCCCTGAATATCAGCAAGGGTATATGCCATCATGTCAATGGGCGTCCTGTCGCTGATAAAAGAACCTGCCGCCTGTTGCCAGACGGCCTCCGCCGCATTCACCACCTTATGCTGGATCCAGATGCGGGTTGAAAAATCCATGGGACTGGCGGGATCAAGACCGTTTTCGGCAAAAACTTCACTGGTGGTCGTCCGGACAAAATCGATTCCGGCCTTTTCACTCATTGCCCCGGCCAGAGTGGTCTTGCCGGTGCGATGGCTGCCGCAGAGCCCGATACCTTTGCCCAGTATTTTATTTTCCACGATTGACAGCTATCCTTTCCGCCATGGCAACTGCGGCAATAAGGCTTGACGGATCTGCCTCCCCCTTGCCCGCTATATCATAGGCCGTGCCGTGATCGACCGACGTTCTGACAATGGGAATACCGATGGTCACATTGACGCCATCGGTAAAATGCAGAAGCTTAAAAGGAATAAGCCCCTGATCATGATACATGCAGACCACTGCGTCGAAAGCTCCTGCCGCCGCCCTGTGAAAAACCGTGTCCGGCGGGTACGGGCCGCTTGCCAGCCATCCCTCTTCACGGGCCTGAATTATTGCCGGACCTATAATCCCTTCCTCTTCCTCGCCGAACAACCCGCTTTCTCCGGCATGGGGGTTTAACGCCGCCACCGCCAGACGGGGCGACGGTATGCCGAAGTCATCCCGCAACGAACGTCCGGTCATGTCAATCAGGGTCACAACCTTTGCAATGGTCAATGCTGACGACACCATGGCCAGGGGCATATGAATGGTAACCAAGGTAACTTTCAGTTTATCCCCGGCCATCATCATGGCGTAATCATCGGTCCGACAGAGAGAAGCAAGCATTTCGGTATGTCCGGGAAAATGATATCCTGCTTCATTCAGGGCTTTTTTCGTGATCGGGCAGGTCACAATTCCACTCAACTCACCCTGGAGTGCCATGGCAACGGCAGCCTCTATCCAACATGCCATGGCCTTGCCGGTTCGGGTGTCCGGCTTACCCCAGCGGAGGGTTTGCGGATCAAGATGGGGAGAAGAATCAGGCGTATAAACGGGAATGACATCGGGAAGAACATCCTCGCCCGGTTTCCAGGGAACAATGCTGGCAGGAATGCCAAGGGTGCGGCCGCACCAATGGAGTACGGCCGGTGCGCCGATCACGACAACAGGGACTTTACCCGTCTGGAAGGTCGGGCTTGAGAAATATTTCAAAATCAGCTCAGGCCCGATGCCCACAGGGCAGCCCATGGTTATGGCCAACGGTTTGTGGTGTCTCATCTGCATACCTCAGTTGATTTCAAATGCATTACGGATAATCTCAACTTCGGGATTCTCACCGGGGCGGACAGATACCACATCAAATCGGCAGGACTGATCCGGTCCACCGTGTGCTACAAGATATTCAAGGGCAACCATGGATATTTTCCGCTGCTTGCCGGCGGTGACCGCTTCAAATGGCGAACCGAAACGGCCATCGGAGCGGGTTTTCACCTCAACAAAAATCAGCGTATTCCCTTCCCGGGCAACGATATCGATTTCCCCGTTCCGGGTACGGAAATTACACTGGATGATTTTGTATCCCTGTCGGAGAAGAAACTTTCGGGCAAGCTCCTCTCCCATTTTGCCTAGTGACTGTCGCTGGAAGGTCATTCTCTCAACTGGTTGCCGGTATCAGGGAGTTCACGAACGCCGCGGAAGGTCATACGGTGAATTTCGCTCGGCCCAGCCTGCCGCAACAGATCTTTATGTTCTCGGGTGGGGTAGCCTTTATGCTTTTTAAAATTATACTGTGGGTACCTGGCATGATAATCCATCATGAGCCGGTCACGGGTGACCTTGGCCACAATGGATGCAGCTGCAATGGAAGCGCTTTTCGACTCTCCCTTGACAAGAGATTCCTGATCGAGAGCGATGGGTACGGGGAATTTGCCGTCAACGAGAAGATATTCGGGCGGGACAGGCAGGGCGAGAACCGCTCTCTTCATGGCCAGAAGAGATGCCTGTAGAATATTTATGGCGTCAATTTCAACATGGGTTGCGATGCCTACTCCGATCGGCACACCCATATCGACCAGAGCGGCATAAAGATATTCCCTTTTTTGAGGGGACAGCTTTTTCGAATCCTGAAAAAGCTGATAATCACAACCAGGGTCCAAAATCACCGCAGCAGCGACAACCGGTCCAGCCAATGGTCCTCTGCCTGCCTCATCCACTCCGGCAACAAAACGAACACCTTTTTTCAATAATTGACGTTCATGAAAAAAGGTGTCCATTTTTCAACCAGCAAGCGGGTGCGATGTTAATTGATGCCTTTCTCCCGGATACGAGCCGCCTTACCGCGCAGTTTACGCAGATAGTAAAGCTTGGAACGACGAACCCGACCTTGGGTGTTCAGCTCGATTTTGTCGATTCGGGGCGAATGAAGGGCAAAGGTTTTTTCAACACCGACGCCATGGGAGATCTTACGAACAGTGAAATTCGCGCCCATGGTGCCGCCCTTGCGACCAATAACAACGCCCTTGAAGATCTGAACCCTTTCCTTGGCGCCCTCGATAATCCGAATATGGACACTGACGGTGTCACCGGTGCGAAATTTCGGAATATCATAACGCATATTTTCTTTTTCAATCTTCTCTAACATGTTCATAATGCACACTCTCTGTTTGAATATATTTACTCTTATTGTATCTTTTTTTCCCTGGAAAACGCCTCGAAATCAATCACCTCGTCTTCGCCGCCACTCTTCTCCAGTCATCGATTGTTCATGCTGCATACTACTTATTATTATCTTAGCAGATTTCTGACAAACCTCTTATTCATTTCTTCCCAGCAACCTGTCAAGAACGATTGACACTGCAGATCGAACCGAAAGATGTCGGTAATTCTCATAACCGCTTATGGGCGGCAACATGGCATCTACCCGGTTCAAGGCTTCCTGCGCCAAACCCCATGCGGTACCGAACAGAAGCAGTACATGTTCGCCCTGAAAAATCCGGCGCCGCATGTCCTGATAGGAAATCGTCCTGTCGTGAACTCTGGCACTGGTTGCGATCACGAGGGGAACACGCCCGTCCTCTGCGATCAACCCGTAAAGGCTTTCAAGATCATCAGTGATTTGCACCGAGGCCAAAGCCTCCTTGCGGTCACTGTTATAGGTGGCGCCATAACCGTCCTGCCAATGGCCGACAATTTCACCCACCAGCTTCTGCTGATCACGGTAAGGGGTAACAATATAAAATGAACTTACCCCGAATGTCCGGCCGGCCCTGGCGATATCATGAATATCAAGATTAGTGACCGCCGACCCGATGATCTCCTGGTTTTTATTGTAAACCGGGTAATGAATAAGCGCCACATCCACCCGACCGGCGAACCCCGCCGGCGCATCTTCTATTTCCCGCACTGTCTATCCAGAAAAATCCCATATTTTTGCAGCAGTTTCAATTCCTGTTTGGAAAAAGACATCTCCGCCAGCAGATCCGGTCTCTTTTCCATGGTTGCCTGAACGGCTGCAGCAAAACGCCACTGGGCAATTTTTTCATGATCACCGGACAGCAGAACTTCCGGCACCTCATGCCCCTCAAAATCTCTCGGCCGAGTGTACTGGGGGTATTTAAGCCCCCCTCTGCTGAAAGTGTCAAATTCGGCCGACTCGGAACAACCAAGCACACCGGGGATCAGCCTGGTCACAGAATCAATGATGACCATGGCAGCCAACTCGCCTCCGGTGAGGACATAATCTCCTATGGAGATTTCCTCATCGACAAAGTTGTTGCGGATACGTTCGTCCACTCCCTCATAACGACCACACACAAGAATGACAACGTCTTTCCCGGCCAGATCCGCGGCAACACTCTGGTCATAGCGTCTGCCCTGAGGAGAAAGAAGCACCACATGACTTTGGGCATATCCGTCCCTGGCCTGTCGTATCGCAGCTGCCAGGGGCTCTGGTTTCATTACCATTCCTTCACCACCGCCAAATGGACGGTCATCGGTCATGGAATGCTTATCCGTGGCAAAATCACGGATATCGGTTATCTTTATGTCGATTTTCCCGTCTTTACGGGCGCGGCGGATAATGCTTTCATCCAACGGAGAGGAAAGCAGCCCCGGAAAAATCGTCAAAACATGAAACAACATCAGCCGTTAATTTCCAGCAGACCATCAGGGGCGTCAACAACAATGCGCTCACGCTCGTGGTCAATCTCCACAACGAAGGGTTCAACAGCGGGGATCATATACTCTTTGCCACGGTCCGCAACAATCAGGATATCATGTGCCCCGGTTGCCAGCAGATTTGTAACCCTCCCCAGGGACTGTCCTTGAAGAGTGACTACTTCCATGTCCTGCAGGTCCTGCCAGTAAAATTCATCATCATCAAGATCCGGCAGTTCAGTGCGGCTCACCCAGACTTTGCAACCCGTCAATCCTTCCGCCGCATTCCGGCTGCTGATACCGGTCAGCGCAACGATTGCAAATTGTCCCCGGCTCCGACTTTTATCCAGACCATACCAAGACTTTGCCGAACAGTCCGGAGTTTCAAGAAGAACCTCCCTGAAATATCTGAAATTTTCAGGTTCTGCCGAATAGGAAAGGATCTTGACTTCTCCCTTGATGCCCTGGGCTTTGACGATCTCACCCACCTGCACCAATGGTTCTGCAGTCGCCTCTGTTTTTTCCCTGTTCGTCACTTTTTCCAGGTATACGCGCTATTCAAGGATTTCCAATCTGACCCGTTTGTCATGCTTTCCTGCCGCGGCAGTCAAAATACCTCTGATTGCCCTGGCAGTTCGCCCCTGTTTGCCGATGACCTTTCCCAGATCATCCTTAGCAACCCGGAGTTCAAAAACAATGAGATCATCCTGGAGCGACTCATTGATTTCAATGGCCTCGGGATGATCAACAAGAGCTGTGGCAACAAAATTGACGAGTTCTTTCATGGATTCCGAATCAAGTCCGAGTAATTATACTGAAGCAGCTTTTTTCAACAGATTCTTCACGGTCTCGGAAGGCTGTGCGCCCTGGTCCAGCCAGCTCTGCAGTTTTTCCTTATGAAGGGTGATTGCCGCTGGATTCTGCATCGGGTCATAGGTCCCCACGACCTCCAGAAACTTACCATCGCGCTTTGCCTCTGAGTTTGCAACCACAATACGATAGAAAGGTTTTTTCTTCCTGCCCATTCTGGTGAGTCGAATTCTAACTGCCATATGCTTGTATCCTCCTTGCCGGTTATACACCGGGATCATGAATTGACGAGTAATCTCAACAATATATTATTAACGGAACAAACCTTTCGGTTTCTTCCTCCGTTTTTTGCCATCAGCGAGTGGAACCCCGCCGAATTTCCCCTGCATCTTTTTCATCATCTTCAGCATCTCACTGTAGCTTTTGATGACTTTGTTGACGTCCTGCACCGTTGTTCCGCTTCCTTTGGCAATACGTGTCCTGCGGCTCGCATTGATGATCTGGTACTTATGCCGTTCCTCGGAAGTCATTGAACGGATAATCGCCTCAACTTTGCCCAATTCCTTCTCATCGGGTTTCGGCATATCCTTTAACTGCCGCATCCGGCTCAGACCGGGGATCATACCCATGATCTGCTCCAGAGTACCCATCTTCTTGATCTGCTGGATCTGACCAAGAAAATCTTCCAGACTGAAGGTGCTTTTGCGGATCTTCTTGGCAAGTTTATCCGCCTCTTTCCTGTCCACAACCTCTTCGGCTTTTTCAATCAGGGTGAGAACATCACCCATGCCGAGGATTCTCGATGCCATTCGGTCGGGATGGAAGATCTCAAGGGCGTCAAGATCCTCACCCGTTCCGATAAATTTGATCGGCCGTTCCGCCACGCGGGCGATGGACAGCGCCGCTCCACCCCTGGCGTCACCCTCCATTTTCGTCAGGATAACGCCGCTTATGGCGAGATCCTTGTTGAACTTGTCGGCAACGGTCACTGCATCCTGACCGGTCATGGCATCAGCCACAAAGAGTATCTCGGCCGGGGTAACCGCAGCCTTGATATCGGCCAGTTCCGCCATCAGCCCCTGATCGATGTGAAGCCGTCCGGCCGTATCGATCAGCAGGGTGTCATAATTGCTGTTCGCGGCGACCATCAACGCATTCCGGCAGATGGTAACCGGGTCCTGCTCGGTCTGGGACGGATGTACCGGCACCCCGATGGCGTTACCCAGAACACGCAACTGCTCAATAGCTGCGGGACGATAAACGTCGGCCGGAACCAGATAGGGCCGTCTTCCCTGTTTTTTTAACAGTTTGGCCAGTTTGCCGGAGGAAGTTGTCTTTCCTGATCCCTGCAGACCGACCATCATGATGACAGCCGGAGTTTTCCCTTTTAGATCAAGATGAGAAGTTGTGCCGCCCAGCAGGGAAGTCAGCTCATCATTGACTATTTTGACAACCTGCTGTCCCGGAGAAAGGCTCTCCAGCACTTCCTGCCCTACCGCCTTTTCACCGATAGCGGCAACAAACTCCTTGACCACCTTGAAGTTGACATCAGCTTCAAGCAGGGCCATGCGCACCTCGCCCATGGCATCCTGAATGTTGGTCTCACTCAGTTTTCCATGGCCACGCAAGTCCTTAAAGACTTTATGCAAGCGGTCCGAAAGATTTTCAAACATGGGAGCTACTATCCTAAAGTAACGATTTCAGCCTCAGCGAAATCGGCAAATATAACAAGTAAACGGGGAAAAATAATTGGATATGAAGCGATTGTCAAGCGATTAATGGATTCAGCTTCCACGCAAGCTGTCAACACAGGCCTGTAGCGTCGCGGAATCCTCCACCTGTAGACAAAAACATCCATGATCCTTGGGCAATATTTTTTTCAGCAAGCCGGTGAGCACGTTTTTTGGCCCCACCTCAATAAAGGTCGTTACACCCCTATCCCGCATGGCCATAATGGTGTCATACCACCTGACCATGGAGGCAATCTGCCGACTCATGATGGAACGGATCTCATCCGGGTTCGCCGCAGGCTTCGCCGTGACGTTGAACATGATGGCGCCAACCGGTTCATTAAAGACAACCCCGGCCATAACTTTCTCAAAATCAGAAACCGCATCGGCAACCAGCGGACTGTGCCAGGCGCCGCTCACGGGCAGGGCAATCGCCCGCCCGCCCCTTTCCGCAGCCAGGGCCGAGGCCGCGTCAACGCCTGTACGGTCGCCGGAAATGACGACCTGCTGCTCGGAATTATGGTTGGCCGCAACAACCACGCCTTTGTCCCTCACTTCTTGGACAATCTTTTCCACATCATGGATGGTGAGTTTAAGGATGGCGCTCATTGTTCCCGGATGCAGACCGCTTTCCCGTTCCATCAAGCGGCCGCGTTCAGTGACAAGGGTCATGGTGTCCTCCGGGCTCAGCACCCCGGCCGCAGCCAGGGCGGAATATTCACCCAGGCTGTGCCCGGCGAAAAAGGACGCGCCAATTCCAGCCCGGCGCAATGCCTGCAGACAGATCAGGTTCAGCACGGTCATGGCCGGCTGCAGGTGAAGCGTCCGGATCAATTCTTCCATGGGTCCTTCCAGGCAGAGTTTTCCCAGTGGAAAACCGCACACCCTTTCCGCCATGGCCATCAGATCACGCGCACCACCGTTCTGTTCCAAAAAATCCTTTCCCATGCCGATAAACTGAGATCCCTGACCGGGAAAAAGCAATGCTGTTTTTGCGGGGTCATTGATTACTGTAGTCATTTTCCTCACCCTTACTTAAAAAACTACAAAATTATATCTTGAACCAAAACTCTCAATCGAAAACCGGGAATTTTGCCCTTCCCTTAATCCCGCTCCCGGTCAAAAAAACCAGCCGCCAGAAAGAGGCCAACCCCGACCACAATGGCGGAATCCGCCACATTGAAGGCCGGCCAGTGATAGGTGGCGACATAAAAATCGAGAAAATCCACCACTGAACCATAACGGACACGGTCAATCAAGTTCCCCACCGCTCCACCGGCGATAAACGAAAAAACAAGAAGATAAATCATCCCCCTGCGCCGGTACTGCTGAAAGGCAAACAGGACAAAAACCAAGGCAACGCAGGCGATGCCGACAAAAAAATAAACCCGCCATGCCGGATTTGCATTGGCGAGCAGACCAAAAGCAGCTCCTGTATTATGCAGATAGGTCAGGTTAAAAAACCCGGGAATGACACTGACCGTCTCATACAGGCTGAAACGGGACACGACAAGCCACTTGGTATACTGGTCAGCGACAACAACCAGAAGCGCCAGAACAATGAGCCACCCAAAGGAAAGCTGTCTTCGCCTTTTCATCCCTGACTTACCCGGCAATACGGCTGACAACCGAGGAGCAGCGTCCGCAGATGGTCGGATGATCGGTATTTTTGCCCACCATCTCACTGCGCATCCAGCACCGTTCGCATTTCTCCGAAGCAGCAGATTTGACAAGCACGGCTATATCCGGCAGCTCTTCTCCTGCAATGGCGCCATCAAGAACACCTTCTGCCCGGTGCATCTTGGAAACAATACAGATCATTTCCAGAGTCGACCATTTATCAGAGAGAAACCCAGCAAGTTCCCCGGAAACACTGACCCATACTTCAGCTTCCAGGGAGTGACCGATCACCTTGTCGCGCCGGGCAATCTCAAGCACCTTGGTGATCTCGGCCCGCACATCCTGCAACCTGCTCCACACCCGGTTCAGATCATCATCATAGTTTTCATTCTTGAGCCGGGGAAAATCAGCCAGAAAGATATTTTTCTCCCGATCCGCGTCATCCGGAAGATACTCCCACACCTCGGCCGCGGTGAAGGATAACACCGGACTCATCAACCGGGTCAGACCGTCCAGCATTTCATAAATCACCGTCTGGGCCGAACGCCGTTCCAGGGAAGAGACATATTCGGTATACAACCGGTCCTTCAGGATATCGAGATAAAAGGCGCTCAGGGTCACGGTGCAGAACTGGTACAGGGTATGAAAGACCGTATGAAACTCAAATTCCTCATACCCCCTCATGACCCGGCGCTTGACCAGCTCAAAACGGGACAGTGCCCAGCGATCGATCTCCGGCATATCGGATACGGCAACCGCGTCTTTTTTCGGATCAAAATCACTGACATTGCCCAGCATATAGCGGATTGTGTTACGTATTTTCCGGTATGCGTCTGATAATCGGCGCAGAATTTCATTCGATATCTTGATATCGTCCCGGTAATCCTCCGAAGAAACCCAGAGCCTCAGAATATCGGCCCCGTATTCCTTGATGATCTCCCCTGGAGCGATGACGTTGCCGATACTTTTCGACATCTTCCGGCCCTGACCATCCACCACGAAACCATGGGTCAGCACTCCTTTGTATGGAGCAACACCTCTGGTGCCCACCGAAGCAAGCAGCGAACTCTGGAACCAGCCGCGATGCTGGTCGCTTCCTTCAAGATAGAGATTCGCCGGAGTGGGCAGTCCACGTTCTTCAAGCACTGCGGCATAGCTCACGCCTGAGTCAAACCAGACATCAAGAATATCGGTTTCCTTGACAAATTCGACACTGTCGCATTTGGGGCACTTCCGCTCACTGCCGATGAAATCCGTCAGTTCATGGGAAAACCATGCATCCGCCCCTTCCTTGAGAAAGAGTTCATCAATCCGTTTATTCACCGTATCATCATTAACGATCTCGCCGCACTTGGCGCACATGATCGCCGTGATGGGCACGCCCCAGGCCCGCTGACGCGAAAGGCACCAGTCCGGACGCCCCTCCACCATGCCATAGATCCGCTCCATGCCCCAGGAAGGGGTCCATTTCACCTTTCGGATGGAGTCCAGCGCCTTCTGGCGCAGATCATTATTTTCCATGCCGATGAACCACTGCTCGGTGGCGCGGAAAATCACGGGCTTCTTGCAGCGCCAGCAGTGGGGATAACTGTGGGAAAGCTCCCCTTTTTCAAGAAGAAGACCGCTTGCCCGCAAATCATTGCAGATCAGCGGATTCGCCTCCATGATGTTCATGCCGGCATAGGGGCCGGCATCATCGGTGAAGTTGCCGAAGTTATCCACGGGCGAAAGAACCGGCAGGCCGTAACGGAGACCGGTGATGTAATCCTCCCGGCCATGTCCCGGTGCGGTATGAACACAGCCCGTACCGGTTTCCAAAGTGACATAATCGGCCAGCACGATGAGAGATTCCCTTTCAAGAAACGGGTGTTTGCATTTTTTACCCTCAAGCTGTCCGGCAGAAAAAGTGGCAATGATCTGATAATCGCTGATACCGCATTTTCCGCAAGCCTGCTCCACCAGCCCCTCCGCCATGAGCAGCACCTCTTCCCCAACCTTGACCGCCGCATAGGTGAACTGCGGATGAAAGGCTATCGCCAGATTGGCCGGCAGGGTCCAGGGGGTGGTGGTCCAGATGACGGCAAAAACCTTTTTCCCGGCAAGACCGGGTATGACATCTCCCAGATCTTCATCAAGGGGAAACTTGACATAGATCGACGGCGAGGAATGATCTTCATATTCCACTTCGGCCTCAGCCAGGGCAGTGACGCAGGATGAGCACCAGTAAACAGGCTTCTTGCTGCGGGTGACCGAACCATTGGAGAGAAAACGGTTGAACTCCCTGGCAATGGCCGCTTCATATTTGAAATCAATGGTGAGATAAGGGGCATCCCAGTCACCCAACACGCCGAGCCGCCTGAAATCAGCCTTCTGCTTGTCGATCCACTTCTGGGCGTATTTCCGGCAGGCACCGCGAAAGGAAAGAATGGGAATATCCTTCTTCTTGGCGCCAAGCTCCTTGTCCACATTGAGTTCAATGGGAAGGCCATGGCAGTCCCAGCCAGGTATATAAGGACAGTGAAAGCCCGCCATCCGTTTGGATTTAAGAATAATATCTTTCAAAACCTTGTTGAAGGCGGTGCCGAGATGGATGAAACCGTTTGCGTAGGGGGGGCCATCATGCAACAGATAGATCGGGCGTCCCTCCGTGGCCTTCTGCACCTGTTTATAAAGTCCTTCCTTTTCCCAGACGCTCAGTAATTCCGGCTCTTTCTGGGCAAGATTCGCCTTCATTTTAAAATTGGTGGTGGGCAGATTAAGGGTGGCCCGGTAGTCCATTGTTCGCTCTCCATCTCTTATTGTGTATTCCTGTTCATCCTGCGGCATCAAACCAGACAGAATACCAACTCAGCACCAACTTGCAAGGGTTTAATGCGCCAAAAGGAGAGAGATTGTTTTTTTGTCAGAGGGATGTTGACGGTTCACGGTTGACGGTTTACGGTTACATAATGGTGCGTCCCGGCCAGGGTTCACCCAACCGGCAACCGTAAACTGAAAACCGTAAACGGAAGGAAAAAAAAGAAATGACCCCTAAAGTAATTGCCATGGCGGGAAAAGGCGGGACAGGCAAGACCACAACTTCGGCCCTCCTGATCAAGTATCTTCTAGCTCGAAAGATGACGCCCGTTCTGGCGGTTGACGCCGATTCAAACGCCAATTTAAATGAGCTGCTGGAACTCAAAGTCAACACGACCATCGGTCAGATACGGAAAGAGCTGAAAGGCGACCTGCCGCCGGGCATGACCCGGGACCAGTTCATGGAGATGAAGGTCCAGCAGGCGATCATCGAAGAGAGCGGCTTTGACCTGCTGGTCATGGGACAACCGGACGGTCCGGGCTGCTATTGCTCCGCCAATCAGTACCTGGCCATGTCCATGGACCATCTCGCGGCAAATTACCGTTACATCCTGGTGGACAACGAGGCGGGCATGGAACACCTGAGTCGGCTCAACCTGAGGATTATCGACTATCTGTTCATCATTTCCGATCCCTCCGCCCGCGGCATCCTCACCGCCCGACGCATTGCCGAGATCACCCAGCCCCTGGGGCTTGAAGTGAAAAACAAATATCTCATCGTCAACCGGGCGCCGCAGCCCATGACGCCCGAACTCGGTGCCAAAATACGGGAGACGGTCAGTGAATGCGACCTGCCGCTCGGGGGGATTTTCCCGTCGAGCGACGACCTCATTAAACGCGAGATCACCGGCGGCTCGTATCTCACCCTTGCGGAAGACGTACCCGTGGTGCAGACCGCCTTTGCCGCTTTTGACAAGATCTTCTGAATTGCGGATTTGGGATTGCCGATTGCGGATTAAACAAACAGGGCTGCCGACTGTTTCAATCCGCCATCCAAAATCCGCAATCATTCACTACCTCTTCATATTGATAACATCGGAGATCATTTCGTCGGTTGTGGTGACGATCTTGGTGTTGGCCTGAAACCCCCTCTGAACGGTGATCAGATTGACAAACTCGGTCCCGATATCAACGTTTGACTGCTCAAGGGCATTCGGGGCAATGGTGCCGAGACCATTTGTACCGGGGGTTCCGGTGACAGGCGCGCCGGATTCGGTGGTCTCCGTAAAGATATTGCCCCCCCTCTTGAAAAGACCTTCGAGGCTGGCAAAATTAGCCAGCGCCACCTGGGCTTTCTTCAAAACCTGCCCGTTTGAATAATTACCGGTGATAACTCCCTCCGTGTCGACGGAGACAGCCTGCAGAAAGCCCGAGGCATAGCCGTTCTGATCCTGAAAAATGGTAGTTGAGCTGTTGGCATACTGGGTGGTAGCCAGGGCTTCCGGTGAGAAATCAGCGCTGACAATGCCGCCCTGGATACTGCCGTCCTCACCGCTGGTATCCGCCGCAAGGGTGAGAAACGGTGTGGCGCCATCAGCCCCCCAGGGATCGGAGGCGCCGGTGGTCGTTACATCAGTGATGCCAAGCTGACTCGTATAACCGGTTGCAGGGTCATCCGCCACCCGGTCGGTCAAGACGAGACGCCCGGCAAAATCGATCTCCGCATCCGCACTGAAAGTGGTTTCCAGCCAGTTAAGGAGTTCCTGAACCGTTCCACTGTTATTTGCCGTGATTACCGAGTCAACGGTGAAGGTCGCGCCCACCACCGGTGTCCCGTCACTAGTCGTGCCGTTAAAGGTAAACACGGTTCCATTCGCCACCGCATCACCATCACTGTCAAAAACCTGGGTCCAGAGAGTACTTGCTCTAACCACCGGTATCGTACCACCGGTGCTGAGGCCCTGACCCGGTGAAAAAATCTTCTGTTTGGAGGTGGTGATGTTGATAACCGTATCACCATTTACTCCACTCTCGCCAAAGGGATTGGCGTCATCTTCCGTGGCAGGGCCGGTGACAGCACCATCCACCGTAATGTTGGTTATACTCAGACCGCTGTTGCCTCCGGTAAGATCGGTCAATTTGAGCCGACCATAGGCGTCAATGGTTGCCGTGCAGCCAAATGCCGAGCCCACCTCATTCAGAAACACCTGCACCTTTTCGTCGGTATTGACATCATAGGTCACGGTGGCGACACTTCCGTCATTCTTATACCCGTCGATGGTTATCGTATCGCTGGCGCCCGCGACACCAGTCCCCTGCAGCTGCAACCCGTTGACATCGTAGACATCACGCCAGTATGTTTCACTTGTAATGAAGCTCGCGCCGGTAAGATTACTGTCCACCGCCCCCTGCGCACTGACCAGTGTCTGCCTAGTGGTTGATGTCAATCCGCTGTACTGGGCGCCGAAATTAATCTGCACACTTTGATTGGTCGTAGCGCCGGTAAAGTTGGCATCAAAACTGTAGTAGCTGTCCGTATTGGACAAAATGATCCTGTTGTCATCAAGCGCCGGGTCCACCTTGCCGTCCGGCGGCACACGATACGCCGATATTTCCCGGACATTACCCGACGTGTCAAACTGGATGGTTCCATACATAAGGGCGCCCGCCCCCTTATGTTCTTCATAGTTATATCTCTCCTCAGGGGCATAGATGGTCTGCTCTCTTTCATCGAGATAACGGAGATCCTCCGACGGATCACATGCAACCAGATACTCCCACTCATTGTCATTTGTGGTCCGGTCATAATAAATCGAGATATCGTGACTGGCCCCTTTTGCGTCGTAAATCTTGATGGCGCTTGTGTATTCATAGTTATTGGGGTCAATGGGGGCAGTGGGCTTGACCGCCGCCACATTCGTGCCGTTCCACGAATCAAAAAGCCGCACCTCATTGAACTCATTGTCCTCGCGGGAATCCAGGTTGGCAATGACCTCAACAAGCTCCGTCTCAACCGGTGGCGTGGTTTTATCAATGCGCATATCGCCGATGGTGCCGGCACGCTCACCGGTGACTGTATCAATGGTCCACCCCTGAACAAAATACCCCATGGGACTGACCAGAAACCCCTCCTGATCGAACCGGAATTCACCGGCCCGGGTATACATGTCCGCCTCGGCGTTTGCCGGAGCCCGGAGCATGAAAAAGCCCTGCCCGCCGATGGCCATGTCGGTCGCGATGGAGGAACTCTGGAAGGAACCCTGGGCAAACAGACCGTCAACCGTGCTGAGCGTCACGCCGCGTCCAACCTGATCTGCGCCGGATGCAGTGGATACCGACTGGGACAGCACGTCCTGAAAAACGGTGCGGCTCGATTTGAAAGCCAGGGTATTGACGTTTGCCACGTTGTCACCGAGAACGGACATGGCATTGCCCATGGTATTGATGCCGCTGATACTTGAGTAAAGTGAACTTGCAATCGCCATTATGATACCTCCTGAAAAAACCGGTTTAGCCGGTTGTTATGAACATGGAACTTTCTTTACAGTACTCCAACCACGGAGCCGACCTCGGCTGCCACATGATTATCAAGAGTCAACTTTGCCACACCATCCTCATAGGTGATGCCGGTTACCTTGCCGCTGACCCGGTAATCCACTTCCGCCTGTTCGCCAAGTGCATTGTATCCTTTCACCTTGTATGTATAGGCGCCGTCTTCAACCGCATCACCCCGCATATCCGTGCCGTCCCAGTTAAGGTCGTAACGTCCGGCTTCCGACCGCCCCACGTCGATCAGCTTCTGCAGCCGCCCCCCGGCGTCATAAATCTCCACCACGCAGGTATCGACATTTTCCGCAAGGATGAATTCTCCACCGCCCGGAGTTCCTTCATTGACCGCAAGGGTACTGCCCGCAACCGTCACATTGTTATCAAGCAGAGTAAGCAACTGGAGATTATTCTGTGATGTCTGATATTCAAGCATCTTGTCCAGACTGTCGGACATCTTCAGGGTGGCTTCCATATTACTGAACTGCGCAAGCTGGGACGCCATCTCATAACTGTCCATCGGCTTCATGGGATCCTGGTGCTGCAACTGAGTGATGAAGAGGTTCATGAAATCATACTGATCCAGCGATTTTTTCCCCACGGGCTTGAAGAGACTTTCTTCTTCAAGCTGGGGAATGCCGTTTGTCACACTAGGTATGCTCATGGTGCTTTCCTCGCAAACATTTTATTATTTCACGTTCCAGCCATACCGGTCATTCCGGACCGGCTAGACAATAAGACTGATTCCGTCTTCACGTCCGTCCCGTCGCATTGGATCCGCCTGAAGATAGAGAGCGTTTTCAGGAATTTCCACAAGAGTGGCCCTT
Source organism: Pseudomonadota bacterium (assembly GCA_043809085.1). Lineage (GTDB taxonomy): Bacteria > Desulfobacterota > Desulfobulbia > Desulfobulbales > SURF-16 > DB1. The sequence continues at coordinate 46,083 of JAZDEG010000041.1, forward strand.
GCCGCTTTCACCGCATTCCGCGCCATTTCAAATCGCTGCCAGAGCTGGCTGTTATCATCCTGCTGTCCTACTGAGACAAAGCACTCACCGAGCTTGAAGCCCTTCTGGTCCAAACTCTGTTTGAATTCTTCCATTGTGCTTTCAAGCATTTCCTTTACTTTTGCGTTTTCCATATTAAAGGAAACCGAGACATGATCATCCCGCACCAGAAGATTCACTTTCACTTCACCAAGATCCTGAGGATAGAGACGCAGGACGAGCTGGTGCTCCTGACTGCGCAACCCCCGGATCACACCGTCACTGATCTGCTGAAACACATGCTGTTCCAAAGGACGTGGAGGATTTCGCACGAAACTCTCATTTTTTGCAGCTTCGATTCCTTGCGCCGCATTCAGGGAACTCTGACTGCCGACGAAATTCGATGCCGGCTGATGCGACTGGTCCGGTGTCGTTCCGGCTGCGGCCATCTCCTCAAGCGATGTCCCAGCGGGTCGATTTCCGGCAAAATCTGCAGCCTCATCATTGTCTCCAGAGTCTTCCGCAAATTTTTCACCCAATGTCCTGAACCATTCGGACGTATCGTCATCAAGGGCCTGATCTTCAGTCAGGTTGTTTTCCTCCACCTTGACACGGGCAAGATCAACCAGTTCCTGCAACTTCTGAAAAACAGCATTGACTGATTCCTCAACAACCGGGGTCCATCCTACACTTTGGCTCTGGAATTCCGCCTGGGCTATAACCTGCTGCAGGTCAGACAAAAAGACGGGCAGGTCGACTTTGGGCTGACTGTCACGGACACTTGCCAGCGCATCACGCAGCATGTTCTGCAGTCTTTCGAGATTCAGGATGACGGGGTTGCCGGCCTCGTCTCTCCCCAGGACCTGATTCAGGAATCTTTCCGGCAGAATTTCATTCTGCTTTTCCAGGGTTACCCCGGCCAAGTCCAGCAGATTCTGCATCTGCTCGCTCTCCCAATCGGAAAGCGTGACCGGCACCAGACCATTCTCCATCCCGACATCATCAAGGGCCTGCATCAGCAGATTCAAATCAATCTTTCCATCACCGCTGACCGCCTTGGCGCTGATGGCATTGAGATCCTCCTGCGAAATGCCCATTTTCGCAAGAATCGCTTCAAGCATGGGGAATTCCGTCTCCGGCACGGTGACGGCTTCAACTTTTGCCATCTCATCAAAGTGGCTGTTTAATGCACCCAGAAAATCAACCAGACTGAACGAAGTGTCGGAATTTTCCAACTGCTGCATGAACTGGGAAAAATCTGCCTCGTCCATGCCGGCAGCCTGGCTCAGTTGCCGGAGCATTTCGCCATCGGCAAGCTCAAGATTCCACTCACCCGGAATGTCGATTTTTGTTTCAGCCACCTGCTTCAAATAATTCATCATATTACCGAGCAAATCGGGAAGTTCCGCAGAAGAATCCTTTCCCGTTTCGGTGTTTGCGCTCTTTTCAGTTTTTTCAGCCTTTTCCGTTTTTCCAGCAGCCCGGCTTTCTCGTGTTTCCGCCGGAGACCGCTGATTTTGCCTCGACTCGTCCACTCCGAGCTTGTCCCGCTTCCGGCCATACTTTTCATTTATCTGCCGATCAAGATGCCTGGCAAAAGAACTCTCGAAACCATCCCTGCGCCCCACGGGCTTTACCGGCAACTCAGGCGCTGCAACCGGCAGCACCGGATTCATCATTATGGACATGAATCGACCTCCTCGATAAAATTTCTCTTGTTGGCCTTTAATGCAACAGGGATGCCACAGATGATAAAGGATGCGTTACGTTTTTATTTTTCAAAAAAACTCACACTATTTCGGAGAGTTACAAACAGGAACAAGGAGAACAACAGCATATGGAAAAGAATTTACCAGGGAAAGAAGTAGGAAAGAATTGCCACCAAAGGCTTTGCATCAGCTCCTGACGTCATCCAGGCAAGCGTATTGCCCGTCTATTACGCGTCTATTTCGAAAAACAGGCAAACAGGGGATGGAAAGCGGAGAGAAAAAAGGGGACAGACCACTATTGATTGCGGTTGCAACGTGAATTCACCGGATATTTTCTGCAGGCGCAAAAACTCCTATTGTACCGTTTTCACAGGATTTTTACGATATGCGAGACTGGGTGCGCCGTCAACATAGATGCCTTCCAGATAGGAGAGTTTTCTCGGCAGCTGTTTCACTGTACCCCTGGCAATCAGGAATGTCGCTTTCCGCCCGACGGTAAGGGTTCCCAACTTCTCCATGCCGAAGAATCCTGCTCCAATTTCCGATGCGCACCGGATGGTCTCCTCCAGTGAATAGCCGGCCTTGATGAACAGTTTCATCTCCTCAACCATCGACTCGCCATGGAGTATACCAACACTGCCGGCACCCGTTCCCACAGCCGTTGTCACGCCCGATTTTCCGGCAAAACGCAACTGCTCCAGCTGTTCGGCGAGCATTTTTTTCCAAAAATCCTCCGCGCCGGGGACCGGCTTTCCCGGCGCCACATAGCGCGTGGAGAAACGGCAGCACACATCCCCGCCGGCGCCCGCACCGTCCAAACCATTCTTGGCCCGCAGGACGCTGGGAATCCACAGAACACCTTTCTTCGCCATTTTCCTGAGATTGTCTTCCCCCATAGCGTATCCCTGTTCAATGGCATCGCACCCCGCTTCAAGCGCCTCCTCAACCTGTTGCCGGCCATTGGCCACCACTACCGCCTTTTTCCCGCCTCTGTGCTGCAGAATACGGCACAGGTCTTCATGGGTAAGCCGCGGATATGGGGCTTCCCCGTCTTCGATATTGCCGGAATAACCGAGTTTAAGAAAATGGCCGCCTTCCGAGTTGCCAGCTGCACAATCCTGAGTGCTCCGGCAGAGACGGCCGGACGAACGAATGTCAATTAAGCTCTCCTGCGCCATCCCCTTCTGATATCGTTCCACCAGGCCGTTCATATCATCACTGTCAGCCACTCCCAGCACTCCGTGTGCATGACAGTAGTGGATATGCTGCTCAAGCATCACGGCCTTTTCCGCAAAGTCGCCCTCTTCAGCGGATAATCGAGCCATCCCGTCCACGGAGGGCGATCGCGACAGAGAGACGCTGCAGTCAACCAGGGCCGGCACAATGGTACAATGCGAAAAGTCATCGATCACAGCCCCGTCACCCCGGGGCAGGTCTGCTGCGGAGCCAATGGCGGTAATGATGGTGTCCTTCACCGTCAGAAAGACATTCCTGCGCACTTCGGCCCCGCGGCCGTCGATAAACCTTCCCGCCACTATGAATCGTGTTGTTCCACCCATGACGTTTGTTTCCGTATGTATGCGGTAATGATGTTGATGAGGTTTGAAGTAAAGAGACTGCTCACTCATTGCAAATTCGGCAAAGACGACGCTTCTGAAACAGGATTTGAAAGGATTATAAGCGGAATCGCAAAATCAACGCAGACAGACCACAACTCATTCGAAGCGGCCCAAGAGCCTGCTGACCCGGACGGCTTTCTCCGTTTCGAGTTTGGGGATGATCTGGGCAACCTGATCGGCCTTCATGGCCCGCAGGATTTTTTCAACATTTTCATCTGACATCTGGTTAAGCAGCGGGGCCAGCTTGGAGGAGCTCATCGTACTGTATACCTTGATTAAATTCTTAAACCCGGCGTCCTGCTCCGTTCTGATCTCGGCAAGCTTGGCCTCAATCTCCTTTTGCAAAACAGCGACCTCTTCAAGTTTGACATTGACTTCTTTTTCCATCAATTCAAGCTCTTTCTGTCGCTCAGCCAACTCCTCTTCACGGACGGAAACAGCTCCTTCCCGCTGTTGCAGGGATTGCGTTTTCTCAAGCTCCTGACCGGTGACTTCAACCGGACTGTCCCCGGCAACTGCACGGGGCGCAATCGCCATTAAAAAAAGAAAAACGAGCCCCAGAGAAACCGTATTCAACCGTGACATTTTTTTCATAATACTATACCCCGCCCATAACGCAACAGGGCCTGTTCGTCACTTTCATTCTGCTCTTTCCGACGGGCTTCACCGAGATATTTCTGCAGAGCATTTTCCCTGAGCACATCAATGATTTTTCTCTGTTTCATGGCCTCGGCAAGCTCTGTCTGTACTCTGGCGACAATCTGTTTCTGGGCGGCAATGGTGTTTATCAGTATATGAACCTGCAGCTCCAGGACACGTATGGAGTCCATATGAAAAAGAAAGTTCCGGGCCTGCATGGTATGTTTTATCTTCTCTTCCATGGCTTTGCATAATTCAATCCGTTTTGCCTGTAAATCTTTGATCCGGAGCTGATGGTTGCTTAAGATCATCTGCTCCCGGGCGAGCTTGAGCTGGATCTGCTCCTCAAGATTTTTCCTGACCGTCAGGACGGGTTCAAGTTTGAAATGAAAGGTCATTTATTTTTCAGGGTATACGTTTAATCCAGATTTCAATTTCCCAGTCTACCGGAACAAAGCGAGCAGCTGCTGCCTGCTCTCATCATAGCTGAATTTCTGTTCCACATCCTGCGCCAGATAATTATGAAGGCGGTCGATCATGGAGATCGCCTTGTCAATCTTCGGATTTGTCCCGGATGCGTAAGCGCCGATATTGATCAGATCCTCCGAGCGTCGATAGATGGACAGCGTTTCCAGAAACCGGTGAGCGGCCTTCACCTGGTCCTTGATGACGACATCCGTCATGCAGCGACTGACGCTGCCCATGATGTCAATTGACGGATAATGCCCTCGGCTCGCCAGTTCACGGCTCAAGATGATATGGCCGTCAACAATGGAACGGACCGCGTCGGCAATGGGCTCATTCATGTCATCGCCCTCCACCAGCACCGTAAAGATGCCGGTTATGCTCCCCTTGCCCTCACAAGTTCCCGCCCGCTCCAGCAGCTTGGGCAACTGGGCGAAAACAGACGGCGTGTAGCCGCGCGAGGTCGGCGGTTCGCCGATGGCCAGCCCCACCTCCCGGCTTGACATGGCAAAACGGGTCACCGAATCCATCATCATGATCACATCCCGGCCGTTATCCCGGAAAAATTCGGAGATGGCCATGGCGAGATAGGCCCCCCGCATCCTGACAAGAGGGGGTTGATCGGAAGTGGCGACCACCACCACCGACCGGGCCAGTCCCTCGGGCCCGAGATCCCTTTCAATAAAATCCTTCAACTCGCGGCCCCGCTCACCGATCAGGGCGATAACGCTGATATCCGCCGCGGTATGCCGGGCAATCATGCCAAGCAGAGTACTTTTCCCAACACCGGAACCGGCCAGAATGCCGATGCGCTGGCCTTTTCCCAGAGTCAGCAGTCCATTGATCGCCCTGACCCCCACATCAACGACCTCTTTTATCCGTTCCCGCTTCATGGGATTAAGCGGTTCAGCGTAAAGGGGATAATCCACACCATATTCAAGAGGCCCCTTGCCATCCATGGGGTTGCCGAGGCCGTCAATGACCCGGCCGAGCAGAGAGTTCGCCACCGGAACCCGCGCCTGGCCGCCAATTAGACGAATTGAACTGCCCGGCTCTACCCCGCGCATTTCACCAAGGGGCATGAGAAGCACCCGGCCTTCCCGGAAGCCGACTACCTCGGCAGGAACCCTTCCTTCCCCCCTGAAAAGATCCACTTCACAGATACTGCCCACGGGAATTCCAGGACCGCGGCTTTCAATGACCATGCCGATGACCTGGTTTACCCTGCCCCGCACGGCAATGAGCGGCTCGCCGGCCGCAATCTGAATACAGGAAGAAAGATCCATTTCAGGTTCAGGAATTCAAGATTGAAAGTTTATAAAATGCGCTCACAGCTCAAGGCACAATCATTCAGCACACCTTTACTCCTGCCGGTCTGCCGCAAGAGCCGCCATGAAAGCCCGATTCACCAGATCAAACAACTTTTCCCGGCAGTTTTCAAGGGTTGCGTCAATTTCTCCGAAATCCGTTTCCAGCAAACAACCTCCCTGGGACACAACAGGATCTTCCAACAACTCCACCCGCTTCGCCCCCTGCAGCAGGGACGGATCTTCAAGGCTCAACTCCCTCAACCGCTGAAAGTCCTCGGGGTGCAAATGAACCTTGACAACGGAGTCTTCAACCACAAAAGCCATGGCACTTTGCAGACAATTTTTTATCACCAGAGGATTAACGGAAACCTCATGCCCCACCAGCCGTTCAACCATTGTTTTCAGCAGCGCCAGCAGATCTTCCTGGTAGCGGAGGCTCACTCGCCCCCGCTCCAGCTCAAGGGCTCCGATGAGCTGCAGGGCATCTGCGGTTTTCCTGCCGAACTCATCTTTTCCCGCCTTGCGCCCCTCTTCAAGCCCCTGGGCGAGACCTTTGTCATAGGCCTCCTGTTCAATCCTTTTTTTTTCAGCTTCGGCCCGGGTCAGCATTTCGTCGATCTCGAGCTTGAGGACAGCCTTCTTTTTTTCTAGCCGCCCAATCGGGTCGGAAAAATCGACATCATCCCCCCTTTTCCCCAGAATCAGGCTTTCAAAGGAAACAAACCCCCTGCTTCGGTCTTTGTCGATTTTATCTTTGAATTCAAAAATATCAGACAAATTCGTCCTCGCCGCCGCCGCCGCTCATGAGCTGGATCTTTCCTTCCTGCTCCAACCGTTTGGCTATCTTGATTACGGACTGCTGGGCCGCTTCCACATCCTTGACACGTGTCGGACCCATGATCTCCATATCTTCCTTCAGCATCTCCACCGCCCGGGACGACATATTCTTGAAAATTTTTCCCTTCAATTCATCTGAAGCCGTCTTCAGGGCAAGCTTCAGGTCATCGGTTGAGACCTCCTTTAAAATAGACATGATACCGCGGTCATCCACGCCAAGAAGATCCTCAAAGACAAACATGAGACGTCGAATGTCTTCCGCCAGACTTTCGCGTTGTTCCTCAATGCCTTCAAGCACCTGGGCCTCAAGCCCGCGATCCGCGTTGTTGAGAATCTCGGCCACCGCCTCCACCCCGCCGAGACGCTGTCCTTCAAGGCCCTCGACCGACAGCAATTCGTCCTGCAGAACACGATCCACATCAACCAGAATTTCCGGACTGACCTTGTCAAGTTCGGCCATGCGCATCACCACTTCGATCTGGGTCTCCTCTTTTAATTCGGCGAGAATAGCCGCCGCCTGACCGTGTTCAAGAACGGCCAGCACCAGGGCCACGGTCTGGGGATGTTCATTCCTTAAAAAATTGACCAGAATCTTGGGTTCCAGCTTGCGCGCCTTCTGAAAAAGGGTCAAGCGCCAGTCGGAACGGATGTCGTTTAGGATCTCATTGGCCTTATCCGACTGCAAAGCGCGCTTCAAAGCCGTTTCCATCATGTCATCACCGGAAAGATAAATCTCTTCGCCACCGGAGTCGGTCTTGAATTCCCGCAACAGCGCAGCGATATCCTCCTTGTCGACCTTGTCCATCTTGGACATCTGCCGACCCACCATCTTGATCTCGTCCATATCAAGTCGTTTGAAAACTTCGGTGGTGAAATCCTCTCCCAGGGTCAGCAGAAAGATCGCCGCCTTTTCCGCCCCGGAAAGATTATCCACTCCTGGATCTTTTTTCTTTGACACCTCTACATCTCCTCGCGCAACCAGCGTCTCACCAGGTCGGCCGCCCGTTCAGGGTCGCTCTGGGCCAGTTTGTAAATTTTTTCCTTATCCGACATGGCACGCGGCTGCAATGTCAAATCTTCAGCATCTTCCCCCCCGCCCTCAACCAGTCCTCCCGTCTGGGCGGAAGGTTCCAACTTGCGCTGTGAGGCCAGTTGCTGGTTGCCCAGCAATCGCAGAAACGGCCGGACAACAAAAAGGAGAAACGCAAGCGCCACCAGCAGGAGAGTCGCGGGAACAGCCAGGTTCTCAATCAGGCTCCGCCATTTATCCAGCGGATCCGGTTCCGGAGGAACAACAGAGGACAGATAGAAAGGCATGGCCACCACTTCCACCTGATCGCCGCGATCCGGATCAAAACCAATGGCATTCTGGGTCATTTTGGCAAAACGTTGGAGCTCTTCCGGACTGCGCGCCTTGTAAACCAGTGACTTTTTGCCGTCCTTGTCACTGTTTTCCTCATAAACACCGTCAACCATGACGGCAACGGACAGGCGCTTTATCGCTCCGATTCCTTCCTGAATCTGGCGGGTCTTTCGGGTAATTTCATAATTCCTGGTAACATTCTTTCGATTGAAACCATCGGTCGACGTGGCGGCATCACCTGTTTCGGTAAATGTCGCGAGCTGTCCCTTGACTCCGGGAATGCCGCCCGCATCCTCGGCACCCCCCTGTTTTTCAAGCAGAAGCTGCTCGCTGCGGATCACCTGACCGTCAGGGTCAAAGCTTTCTTCGGTTACGGCAACCTTGTTGAAATCAAGATCAACGGTAACCCGGGCAAGAGCCTTGTTGACCCCAACCACCTCTTCGAGCATGCTTTCAACCTTTTTCCGCAAATCACCTTCCACCTTGGTCTGGTATTCAAGCTGAGTGGCGGAAAGCATGCTGGCATCATCACCCTCCTTGCGGAACAGGAGACGCCCGACGGTGTCGACAACCGTTATATTCTCCGAGGTCAAGCCAGGGACGGCACTGGCCACTAAATGAACTATAGCCATTATTTCACTTTTGGCCAACTTTTCCTGCCCGGCCATGGTCAGACTTACCGACGCGCTGGGAGGCTTGCTATCCTCGACAAAAACGGATTCTTTGGGTGTGGCGATATGCACTCTGGCATCACGCACCTGCTTAAACTGCCGTATGGTCCTGGCAAGCTCTCCCTGGACCGCCCGCTGATAGTTCAGTTGCTGGACAAAATCCGTGGTTCCGAAACTGCTCTTGTCAAAAAGTTCGAACCCGACTCCTCCGCCCCTCGGTAAGCCTTCGGCCGCCAGGGTGAGCCTCGTTTCATAGACACTCGATCCGGGCACAAGAACGGCTGTGCCGTTTTCAGCCAACTGGTAATCGATCCGCTGCTCCTTGAGCTTTTCGACCACCCCGGCCGCATCCTCCGGCGCAAGTCCGCTGTAAAGTACAGCGTAACTCGGCTTTGTCCCCATGAACGACAGGAAAAGCATAGCGGCCAGAACAGCTCCGACGATGAGGCCGGCAATTATTTTCTGGGGCAGCGTCAAACTCCGGACTACGGAAACCGCCTGATTAGAAATATCTCGTAAGGGTGCCATAAGAATAGTTCAATATTCCACGTTTAAAGTTTAGGGGACATTGCGAAATAACCATGACATCTCCAACCGTTTCTTTACGACCTCACACTCCGTCCATGCAGTTGTGATACGGTTGTTTTCCCACAACGGCTTAAAGCTGTATACGCATCATGTCCTGATATGCCTGGATCGCCTTCTGCTGTACCTTGGTCATCATTCTAAAGGAAATTCCAGCCTTTTCCATGGCAATCATTGTTTCATGAATGTTGCCGTGTTCGCCGGCTGACAGCCCCTGGCTCAGTTCGTCCGCTTCCTGCATCTGGGTGTTGACACTGTCTATGGATTTTTGCAACACCTCGCCGAACCCGGTTCCCGAAGTCTCGGATTTGCCGGTTTTTGTAACCTGACCCAACTGAAGCGGTTCTCCATAACGAACCGGCTGTAAAGGCAACATCTTCATTTTATCCTCCTGCTCTCTCAGCAATTATCCATTATCAACAATCAATTAGCAATGTCCCTTTTATCGTCTACCGATATCAAGGGCCTTCAGCGCCATGCTTTTGACCGCTTCAATGGCAGTAACATTCGCCTCATACCCCCGCCTCGCACTGATCATGTCCACCATCTGCTCCGGCACATCCACATTAGGGAAAAGAACGGTTCCGTTTTCATCGGCATCTGGGTGGGAAGGATCGTAAACCGCCTTGAATTCCTTGTTATCCTCTACCACCTCCGCCACTTCCACGGTGCGCAACTTGTCCGAGGTTGCCTGGAGCACATCTCCAAAATTCTCCAGGGGTTTTGCCTGAAAAATAACGGATTTGGCGCGATACGGGCCTCCTTCCATGGTTCGCGTCGTATTGGCATTGGCAAGATTCATCGCCGTCACGTTAAGCCTGGCCCTTTCCGCCTTCAGGCCGGAACCGCTGATTTTAAAAGCGGTGAGCATATCCATGATTATTTTCCTCCTTCATCAATGGCATATTTGATTGCGTCAAATTTCTTGCCGATCATCCGGGTAACGATTTCATACATCATCTGATTTTCCGCAAGTTTGACCATTTCCTCATCAAGATCCACCGGTCTTTTCTGGCGGGAAAACTCAAGGCTCTCACTTGCATCAACCGGGTCGAGATCCATGTGCATCTCATGGGTGCGGTTGAGAGTACCCTGATTGTCCATCACTTTCTGCATGGCCTTTTCAAAAGAAAAGTCCTGAACCGTGTATCCAGGAGTCTCCATATTGGCCACATTGGACTGAATAAGCCCCTGACGCTCATAGCGCAGATTGAGTGCTTGTTCCATCTGAGAGATACCGCCGCTGAACAGTTTATCAATAGGCATAATTTTCTCCTCTGCTCGAAATTTAATTCCGCTGCACCAAGAGAAAGCAATATGTGTGCCTTAAATGAGGGGAAGATTTCCGGAAGGGCAAAACAACGACACGAGAGAAGAAAGAAAAACAAAGAGAAGAACAAAGAAACAACCTGAAATCAATCAATTATACCTTGCGAACGGTACTCCTGCAGCTTGTTGCGGAGGGTGCGAACACTGATGCCCAACATCTTGGCGGCATGTGTCCGATTATTGTCGGTTTTCTGTAACGCCTGCAGGATCATTTGACGCTCCACCTCCCTGAGGCTCGCCATTCCTCCTCCATTTCCACCATTTCCGGAAGAAAAAGAAATCTCTCCTTCGGATTCTGAAGAAACCACAGGGGAACTCTCCAACGTCTCGACATCCTCATCCCAGAAATCCCAAGGCTCAAGCCGATCAGTCAGAGAAAGGAGCACGGCCCGCTCCACCAGATTTTCCATCTCCCGGATATTGCCGGGCCAGGAATATTCAAGAAAACGCGCGCTTGATGCTTTTGACATTTTCTTGACAACTTTGCCGTATTGTTCTGAAAAACGGATGATAAAATATTGTGAAAGCTGTTCAATATCCTCTTTTCGCTCCCGCAACGACGGGAGCGTCAAAGGAATGACATTTAAACGATAATAGAGATCCTGACGAAACTCACCATTCTTGACTGCATCCTCCAGGTTGCAGTTGGTGGTGGCAACCACATGGACATCGACCTTTACCGGAGCCTTTCCACCCAGCCGGTCGACCTCTTCTTCCTGAAGGACACGCAACAGCTTGGCCTGGAGATGGAGTGGAATTTCAGCAATTTCGTCAAGCAGCAGGGTGCCGCCGTCGGCCAACTCGAATTTTCCTTTTTTGGCATAAACAGCGCCGGTAAAGGCACCCTTTTCATGACCGAACAACTCGCTCTCCAGCAGTCCTTCCGGCAAGGCAGCGCAGTTCAGGGCGACAAAAGGGCCCTCCCGTCGATCGCTTTCCTCATGGATAAAACGGGCAATCATCTCCTTGCCCGTGCCGGACTCTCCCAGCACAAGAACCGTGGCCTTGCTCGATGCGACACTTTTTGCCTTCTGCATCACCCTGGCGAGTTTGGAATCAGACCCGACAATCATCTTCTTTCCGGCTGTATCACTTGCCGGCCTTACAGTTTCAGAGCCATTGTCCTTCCTCAACTGATTCCCGAGCAACCCTCTGGCAGCAGCCTCAACGATAATCTCGGCAGGAACCGGTTTGAGCAGATAATCAAACGCCCCGAGCTTCATGGCGCTGACAGCGGTTTCAACCGTGGCGTGGGCGGTTATGATGATCACCGGCAATTCACCATTGCTGTCGCGCAGACGACGAAGAAGATCCAGCCCGCTCATCTCCGGCATGTTGATATCAGTGATCACCATATCAGGCTGATTTTTCTCAAAGATATCCAAAGCCATGGCGCCGTTTTCAGCGACGCTTACGGCGTAACCCTGCCGATTAAGCGCTTCATAAAGCAGCATCCGCGTCTCACGATCATCATCAACTACAAGAATTTTCTTTATCTGTTCCGTCATGCTAATTCTTCAAAACGGCTTCTGCTTCAGCCATGGATTTTTTTATACTTTCCTGCCGGAGACGCTGCTCAGCCAATTTTTTAACCAGATCATCCTTCCCTTCCGCCGCCCTTTGAAAATGAACGCCCGCTTCTTCTTTCTTCCCCTGAAGATAGAGCATGTCACCCAGGCGAAGCTGGAGCATCTGGGCTGTTTCATTATCAGCAGGCATCCCTTCACCCACCGCGGAACCATAGGCCTCAGCGGCCTTGGCCGAATTACCGGCCTCGCGATAACGGTCGCCAAGCATCCCGTACCACTGCTGCAACTCCAGGGGGGGAAGCCACTTCTGCCGGGCAAAGGCGGCCAGAAGATTGCTCTTTTCAAAGATTGCGCCCTGATCAAACAAAAGTCTCAGGTAATCAGCGGCGTAAATATTTTTCTTTTCGGCAAAGGTTGGGCTTTCAACAGCCATTTTATAAAATTCCATTGCATCCGCAGGTCTCTCCTGTCGCTCACGCAATTGGCCGCTCAGCCAGCAGATCTCACCAAGAGCCGGATTGGAGGCATAGATAATGCGCAGGTACTTGAGCAGACGCTGGGCCGCCTTCAGATCATTATCGGCGAGATACGTCCAAGCCCGGTGGATATAAAGCTCCAGCAGATCCTCATCGCTGGACGGGAGGGCCATTGCCCGATAATACACCACGCCTGCCTGACGGTACAACGCCATTTCTTCCAGGGCGCGGCCGACCAGATACAACAACCTTCCCCCTTTGTAGGCCTTGAACTGGGGATACTCATCCTGATAGAGCTGGTACATTTCTCCATATTTTTTTTCCTGAAGCATTTTTTCCATCCGCTTGACCAGAACCTTCCCCATGATGTCGGCAACCTCATCACTCTCCGACTGTGAGGCCTGATGCCGCAGATAGGCCTTGCCCATGGCGTATGCTTGATCCAGTTCATCGCGCTGCCAATGACGCCGGATCATCTCCAGTCGGGCATCCTGGCTGACCGGGTCAGCGTATTGCGTTTCAAGCACAGCCTGGAAAGGCTGATCGTCCTGGAGTGGAGGGACCTGTTCCACACCCTCAGCCGCATCCTTTTCGACAATGTCAGGCTTTTCCAACTGAGCCAGCCGGAAACGGCTCAAGACGACTTCACGATCTTCCGGTTTTCCTTCGTCAACAACCTGCATATAAAATTTCTCTGCCGCCTCTTCCTGGCCAGCCTTCCCGTAACTTTCCGCAAGTTCGAATAAGATCTCGGACCGAAACGGGGTAAACCCGGATATATTGAGATATTGCAGCAGATCATTCCGCCCTTCCTCGTGGTTTCCCACCCGAAGGTGGGCAATACCCTTGTTGCGGAGGATATCGGGGTCGCTCACATAAAAAGTCGGGTCATGACGAAGTATTTTCAGGTAGATAGCCAGGGAATCATGATATTTTTTCCGGGCAAAATCGATATGCGCTCCTCCTGCCTGGGCACGCAGCTGATAAACCGGATCACGGCTCAGACCGAGGTCTTCATAGGCCGAAACGGCATCGGAAAGACGGCCGATCTGAAGAAGAATACGGGCCTTCATGTACCTGGCCTCGTCGATCTGAGGGCTGAACTGGAATTTTTTTATGAAAAGACCGAAGTATGTCAGCGCCTCACGGTAGTAACCCATCTCAAAGTAGGCATTTGCCACCTGAAAGTAGGTATCCGCCTGCCGGGGAGAATCAGGATAATCAATGGTGTAGGAACGAAAAAGGTCCTTTACCAACTCCCAATCTGCAGCAGGATTTCCCAAGGCAAGCTCCCGGTGAAGATTCGCAGACTGCCACAAGGCCTCTTCGGCCAGGGGAGAAACAGGGTACTTCCGGTAATAACGCAGAAAAGATTCAGCGGCTTCCTGATCCTTCCCGAGACGCAAAGCCTCATTGGCATCCTTCCACAACTTCTCTTCCCGCTGCTTGAGAAGTTCCTTAAACGACTCCTCTTCGCTTGTGTCTGCTGCGAAAGCAGGGGGGGAGCAGGAACCAGAAAAGGATCCGAAAAAACAAGGCGCAAAAAACAGAATCAAAAAAACGATAAGGCACAACCGTCCAGCAGTCTGGGCACCACAACGATCACTATGACGGAATTGAAAAAAAATCATCGATATCCAAGGATGTGCGGCGTGGAAACAGAAACAGGGCAATTCATTCTTCTTTGCCTATCCCATGCCGCTTCATCTTCTCAAGCAGTGTGGTTCGATTAACATCAAGAAGCTTTGCCGCCCTGTTTTTCACCCATTTCGACTGATCAAGGGCCTGCAGGATCAGACGTTTTTCAAATTCAGCCACCTCGCGACTGAGACAAAAACCCTGTGGAGGAATTTCGCCGCGGCTCTCTATCTTTTTCTCCGATGCACGGATCTTCATCGGCAAATCATTACAGGTTATCCGATCATCCTGGCAGAGGATTACCATTCTTTCCATCACATTTTCCAATTCCCGTACATTACCAGGCCATGAATACTGAAACAGAAATCCCATGACATCCTCGTCAATTCGGGAAATCGCTCTTTTTTTCGACCTGTTGAATCGATCGACAAAATATTCAACCAGCAGAGGAATATCAGACAAACGATTACGCAGGGGCGGCGCCTTGATGGGGATGACGGTGAGTCGGTAATACAGATCCTCCCGAAAACGACCTTCTGCCACCTCCTGATCCAGATCCCGGTTGGTGGCTGCGATCACCCGGAAATCGGAAACAATCGTTTTCGTCCCGCCGATGCGCTCAAATTGTTTTTCCTGGAGAACACGCAGCAGTTTTACCTGCAACAGAGGGCTCATTTCCGCAACTTCGTCAAGAAAAACCGTACCGCCGTCGGCCAGTTCAAAACGACCCAAACGGGTACGGATCGCATGGGTGAAAGCGCCTTTCTCATGACCGAAAAGCTCGCTTTCCAAAAGCTCCGCCGGAATTGCGCCGCAATTCACTGGCACGAAGGGCCCATTTTTCCTTTCGCTTCCGTAATGAAGTGCCTGGGCGATAAGCTCTTTCCCTGTTCCGCTTTCCCCTTGAATAAGAACAGTGGCGTTCGTGTCACATACTTTTTCTATTATATCGAATAATTCAAGCAACGGCTTACTTTTTCCGATAATCTTCGGATAAAAGGCGGATGGGGATGTTTCCTTTGTATCGATTTCTGATGTGAGAGGCGCGGCCAAGGGGGATCCACCTGTTGCTTTGAGTTATTTATAAAATAAATTTCAATTATTACATAGTTTTGGTATACAATTGATATACAATATACGGGAAAAAGGTGTCAATTTTTTTTAAAAACAGTTTAAAGGAATACCTTATTGATGGAGTTTACAGTTTTCGGTCGGAAATTTCCAAAATGATACTTAAGAGAACATCCTCAGCCCGCTGATTGTCAACCGTAACCTTCAACTTTCATAAAATCATGCAAGAAAACCCTTCCGAAAACGACAACTCCACCCTGGTGGAAATCGTCAAAGTGACGAAAATATATCCTCCTGATGTGGTCGCCCTGCGCAATGTTTCCCTTTCCGCCCAAAAAGGTGAGCTCGTCTTCCTCACCGGACCAAGCGGGAGCGGCAAGACGACTCTTCTTAAACTTCTCTGCCGGATCGAAATTCCCACCAAGGGACTGATTGAGATCGAGGGCAATGATCTGAGTGCATTGAAACCAACAGAGATCCAGCAGCTCCGCCAACGCATCGGTGTTGCCTATCAGGACTTCAGACTGTTGCCGCGGCAATCCGTTTTTGATAATGTCTCCATGCCCATGGAGGTCTGCTTCAAAAGTCCGAAAGAGATCCGCGAAAGGGTCATGGAGCTTCTTGCCAAGCTGGCTCTCACCGAAAAACGCAACAAGCCCGCCGGAAAACTTTCCAGGGGAGAACAACAACGAGTAGCCATTGCCAGGGCTGCGGCCAATGCCCCCCCTCTTATCCTGGCAGATGAACCAACCGGCAACCTCGATGCCGTCACAACCGGACTGGTCATGGATCTTTTCAGCGAACTCAACCGGAGTGGTTCGACAATAATCATTGCCACCCATGACGAATCCATCTATCAGGGAACAAGTCACCGGAAATTTGAACTGCGGCAAGGCGAGATACAAGAGCTTTAATGCTGACACTACTCCATTAAACACGTTCCAACTCCTCTTCCTTGAGAGATTGCATGAAATATCCACTCTTCATTCTGACTCAGACAAAAAGAAACATCGAACAGTCATGGGGTATCCAGTCCATGACCCTGCTCACCGTCACCCTTTCCGTGCTGATTTTTTCTTTCTTTTACCTGATTTACAGCAATATGCTTGAGGCCGGCGCACGACTCGGAGGCGAATTACGACTCATTGTTTATCTCGAATCGGAACTCAATCCCGTTCAACAGGATCTGTTCAGCAATAAGGTAGCCGGTTTTGCCAAGGTTGAAAAAATTGTCTTTATCAGTCCGGACGAGGCTTTCAAGCGACTCGGCAAACAACTCGGCAATGACCGGGATGTTCTTGCCGATCTCACACCCTCGTTTCTTCCTTTTTCGGTGGAGATCTACCCTGATAAGGGACTGAAAAATCTGACAAAAATCAAGGAATTCGCTGACTATTTAAAAAACCTCCCCGGCGCCACCAAAGTGCAGTACGGTCACGGATGGGTTGAAAGGTTCGGCTACTTCGTCAAACTGCTGCGCTTTATCGTCATCATAAGCGGCACTCTGCTCATCCTTACCACCATGTTCATGGTTTCATACACATTGCGACTTACCCTCTTTGCCCGTGAGGATGAGTTGAAAGTCCTCAGATACCTGGGGGCAACCAACACCTATATCAGGGGGCCCGTTCTTGTTGAAGGTTTTCTTCTCGGTCTTTTCGGCGCGGGATTGGGTCTTGGCGCCCTGAATTTTCTTTATCAATGGGTCAGCAACCATTTCAGCGGCCCGGGTTTCATGAATGTTTTCCAATTATCCTTCCTTTCCTTTGGCGAGTCTTTCCTGATTTTTTCAATCAGCATATTGCTCTGCACTGTCGGCAGCGTGCTCTCCATCCGCAAACTCCTGAAAGTATGAAAAGCGGCAACGTCTTTCTCTGCATATTGTTCTCTGTCTTGATTGCAGGCAATCCGTCTGCCTGGTCATCCGACCTTGAACAGATCAAAAAACTCGACGAACAGGTTCTCCAGCAGAAAAAAAATATTGAAAATGTGCAGTCAGGCATCAGCACCCAGCAGTCTAAAATTGAAGAGTCGCGAAAAAGAGAGGCTGCACTGCTGGGCGAACTTGAACAAATCGATCTCCAGGTCGCCGCTGAAAGCGAAAAACTCGCGGGGCTTGAACGGGACATGCAGCTGCAGGACGTGTTGACACTGGAAAAAATGAAGGAAACCGACCGAATTCTCGCCGAAAAAGAAGCGCTCCGCCATCACATGGAGCAAAGACTGGCCGCTTATTACAGGATGGGAGATATCGGCATCATGAACGCCACCTTCTCAGCCGATTCCGTTTCCGACCTGACGAACCTGGAGGACAATTTCCACTTTATGCTGCAAAACGATCTTCAGGTGATCACTCGATACAAAGAAAAAATGGATGATCTGGATGCGGCTCGAAAAATCCACGAAGAGGAAAAAATGCGCCTCAGTCAAGTTGCTCAACTTGTCTACGAGCAGCGAAACACCCTGGAAGAGAAGCAACAGGAAAGAAAGACTGTTCTGGAAAGGGTCAAAATGGAAAAATCGCTGTACCAGCGGGCCATGGCCGAGCTTGAAAGTGCGGCCAAAGAACTTTCCCGGACCATGAAAGAACTGGAGGGAAGAGCACAGGAAGCCAAAAAGGAACGCGAAATGAAACTCATACGCGATTATCCCCTCAAGGCTTTCAAAAAACGCAAACCAACATCAGCAAAGGGTTTTGCCGCGGAAAGAGGCGAGCTTCCCCTTCCGGCCGCAGGCACCATTGTCCGTTCGTTCAAAAAACCGACCGATGACAGCACCGGGTCAGCCGTTCAGAGCAACGGCATTGATATAGAATGTCCGCCGGGAAACGACATTCAAGCCGTTTATGAGGGGAAAATAGTATACGCCGGCGCCATGCGCGGTTACGGAAACCTGATCATCATCGACCACGGCAACCACTACTATTCCCTGGTCAGCGGTGTTGGTGAAATTCTTGCCAAGGTTGGCGAGTCCGTCAAACAGCATGACAAAATTGGAATTACCAGCCTCCACACCGGCCTGCTGCGAGAGGGGCTCCACTTTGAAATCCGCTATAACGCAGAAGTGCAGGATCCCTTCAGCTGGGTTGATCCCTCGCAGCTGCCGTCGGAGAATCATCCAACTCCCTGAATGGCAAGAATTTACAGGATTTTTATATGATTTGACATTGTGAGAATGGTTTCTCCATGCTACATTAATAAAAAATTCCTATCCTATTGAAAAAAATGAAATTGTATTGTTAAATTACAAGTCCGGCTTTTGTGAACAGGCCAACTTGGCACACGAAACAATCCCCGGAATCATTGGCGCAGTCGTACCATATAGGTCGCTCATTCTCTTGTGATGGTTTCACGAAAATTACAAATTAAACACAGAGTGAACTGAAATTACTGATAATAATACTCTTCATTCTTCGTATCCCTTTGGTAAAAGGGGATATTTTACGGGTTTATCAACCTTTATTGTGGCACAAATGTTTTCAACGGTAATTTTATGAAAAAAAAGACATCTTTGTCCCGGAAAATCCTTCTTGTTGCTCTCGTCTGCCTTCCCACCCTCGGCTTCATCTTCCTGGAGCATGATTCCAAGGTTCAGGCCAAGACCCAGGACGTATACAAAAATCTTGAGATCTTTTCCAATGTTCTTAATCTGCTCGAAAAAAATTATGTTGAAGAAATAAATACCGAGCAGGTTCTCGAAGGCGCGATCAAGGGCATGCTTGCCACCCTCGACCCTCACTCCTCCTATATGAAACCCGATGATTTCCAGGAATTGAAGATCGAAACCAAAGGGAGCTTTTCCGGTATCGGGATCGAAATTTCCATGAAGGACGGCATCCTGACCGTCGTTTCTCCCATCGAAGGGACTCCCGCCTTTAAGAAAGGCTTGAAGGCAAATGATAAAATCCTGAAGATTGACGGCGAATCCACCAAAGACATGACCCTGATGGAAGCGGTTAAAAGGCTGCGCGGACCACAGGGGACCGAAGTTACCATCTCCATTCATCGTGAAGGTTTTACTGAACTGAAGGATATTACCATTGTCCGTAATGTCATCCCGCTGATCAGCGTTACCTCCAAAATGCTTGAACCGGGTTACGGTTATCTCCGTATCCGCAACTTCCAGGCAAAAACCACCAAAGAGTTCAAGGATCAGCTCACCAAACTCGGTGAAGAGACCAAGTTGACCGGCCTTATCATTGACCTGCGTAATAATCCGGGCGGCTTGCTGGATCAAGCGGTGAAAATCTCAGACATATTTCTTGATGAAGGAATGATTGTCTACACCAAGGGTCGGATCAAGGAACAGAACATGGAATTCCTGGCCCACGCAAATGGAGAAAAATATACCTTTCCCATCATTGTTCTTGTCAATGAAGGCAGCGCGAGCGCCTCGGAAATTGTCGCCGGAGCTCTGCAGGATCACAAAAGAGCGCTTATTCTTGGAGCCCAGACATTCGGCAAGGGATCAGTACAGACAATTATCCCCATGGATGATGGAGCAGGACTCAGGTTGACAACCGCCCGCTACTATACCCCGAACGACCGTTCAATCCAGGCAACCGGAATCACTCCCGATATCGTGGTCCCCACCGAGTTACCGACCCCCGGTTCCGAAAACGGCAAGAAACCTGTCAAATTCCTTCGTGAAAAGGACCTCAAGCATCACATAACAAACGGAATTGATAAAAAAGAAGGAGAGGTTGAAGAGGAACCAGCCCTAGAGGAAGAAGGTGGAGAGGAACTCGAGGCTGATACGACACAAGATGACATCAGCAAAGACAACCAGCTGAGCCAGGCACTCATGTTGCTGAAAGGCCTGGCTGTATTCGGCAAGATCGACCTTGCCCGATAATAAAAAGCCCTTTCTTCAGGCCTACCCTTTCCTGACTGAATCGTAATAATCCCGGCCGTGGATGTCATTGATCACCACGGCCGGAAAATTTTTCACCGTGAAACGGTACAACGCTTCAGGACCAGCATCTGCAAAAGCGACAACTTCCGCGGCAACAATACATTTCGACAGATACGCGCCGGCTCCTCCGAAAGCAGCGAGATAGATAGCCCCGGTCTTCATCATCGCCTCACGCACCACCATGGAGCGCGACCCTTTCCCCATGGTGGCTTTCAGTCCCAATTCAAGCAGTCGCGGCGTATAGCTGTCCATACGATAACTCGTGGTGGGTCCCGCGGCGCCGATGACCTGCCCAGGTCTTGCCGGACTTGGCCCGACATAATAGAGTAACTGCCCCGCCAGGTCGACAGGTAAGGAATCCCCCCTGTCGAGCAACTCAATCATGCGCCGATGGGTCTGGTCCCGCCCGGTAAACAGGGTTCCGGAAACAGCTACCAGATCACCCGCGTGTAAACTCTCAAGAACTCCCGGTGCAAAGGGAACTTCGATTTCTTTCAGGTCATCAAGAAACTCCGGTCTACTGCGAAGAAGAGACATCAGAGAATAATCTCCTTATAGCGGTGGGCATGGCACTGGATGTTGACGGCCACAGGAAGACTTGCAATATGGGATGGAAAGGATTCGATATGTACAGCAAGGGCCGTATTGTTCCCCCCCAGCCCTTGAACCCCCACCCCCTGTTCATTTATTTTAACGAGAATTTCCTGTTCAAGGGCGGCAATATCTTCACGGGGGCTTGGTTCACCCATGGGTCGAATAAGAGATTTTTTCGCCAGGAGGGCCGCTTTTTCAAAGGTGCCGCCCATACCGACACCGACAAGTAAAGGCGGGCAGGGATTCGGACCGGCATTGACCACCTGCCTGACCACAAAATCAACCATTCCTGCAATTCCTGCAGAAGGCGGCAGCATGACGAGACCGCTCATATTTTCGCTGCCGCACCCCTTGGGCAGCACAATGATTTTCAGATGGTCGCCGGGTACAAGTTCAATATGAATGACAGCAGGTGTATTGGTGCCGGTATTGACACGGCTGATCGGGTCACAGACCGACTTGCGCAGGTATCCATCCCGGTATCCATCCTGGATGCCCTGCTGAATAGCCTCCATAAAATCTCCATGGACATGGACATCCTGGCCCAGTTCGACGAAAACCACCGCCACGCCGGTATCCTGGCAGACGGGAATTTTTTCGCGGCTGGCAATATCGGCGTTGATCAGAAAAAGCTCCAGAACATTTCTGGCCAGACGTGATGTTTCTTTATCCCTGGCCGCCAGCAGACCCTCGAGAATATCCGGTTCGAGATCGGTGCCCGCGGCCATGGTTATCTCTTTTACCGCTTTGGTGATGCGTCCGGCCTCTATTTCCCGCATATTTACTCCAGAATTGATGCTTTAAAAAAGTCCTGCGCAAGCAGACTCCGTTTATTCTTTGTTGAGCCTGCGATTCCGCAAGGCAAGACTCTGCTGCTTGAAATTGTGCTGTATCAATTTTTCCTGATCCTCTTGCATGATAAGGACAAACTCAGCACCCACTTTGTACAGAACTTTTCCCTCCCGCTGCGGCAACGGCGAACAGGAAATGACTTTGCCGAAACAGTAAATATAAGTATACACCGGCAGGAGGGCTATATGAAATTCAAGAATTGTATCAATATCGATTTTCCCGGGTGAGACGAAGGCAACACCTCTGCCGCTCAGATTCAAATCATGCAGTTCTAATTTGTCAAAAATCGTTTTACTTGCACTTGTTTTCTTGAGGACAAGATTAATTTTTGTGTCAAGATGCGCCAGAAAATCCCCCAGATCCGCATCTCTTTCACGTATTTTCGCCAAGGCGCTCTGGGCTCCGATGAACATCTGGATATCGGAAAGTCCCTCTTGGTTATAGGGAGGAATTCCGTCTGCAAAATCCTGAACAACTGTATTGTACAATTCCCGATTCACAGGTTGATAATAAAAAAGATTTCTGCCGGTAACACGGACCGACTGCCGTCGCTCCACTTCCTCGGTATATTTCTCTGCCATAACTCTCGCCCTATTATTGAGGAGTTCCATTGGGAATCGGTTTTTCCAGCTCGATGCCGGTCACGATGACCTGCGGGTTGGCGGGCCTGATCTTGAACTCAACTCTTCTGTTTGAAGCACGCCCCTCTTCGCTATCATTGACCGCAAGGGGTTGACCATCAGCAAATCCGACAGCGGAAAGTTTCTCCGGGGAAATTTTCATCTTATCCGTCCAATATTCAACAACTCCAACCGCCCTGGCGGCAGACAGGCTCCAATTGCTTTTATAAGAGCTTATTCCCGGTTTCAACGGCACATTATCGGTGTGCCCGCTCACCTCGATCGCCAAATCCATTTCCTGAACCAGTTTCCCCAGCTTGTCGAGGAACGGCAGAAAATCCTGTTTGATGATTGCCCGACCCGAATCAAAAGCAATGTTTCCCTTTACCCGAAGAATGAGGCCCTTGCTCGTGTAATCAGCTTCCACCTCCCCACCGGCTAATTCTTCAGAAAATGCCTTGGCAACTTTAATCTGAACATGGAGAGGAACCGATTCAAAAGTTGGAGAAACCATTTTCTGCCCCTGCATAGGCAGCGGCGCCACAACCTCTTTCTGAGTACCAAAGGCATCCTTCATTGATCCGGCAACCTTATAATACTTCTGGGCATCCATCACGGAAAAGGAAAGGAGAAGGATGAAAAAACACATTAAAAGCGACATCAAGTCGGCAAATGTGCACATCCAGGCAGGGGCTCCAGTGGGGCACTGCTGTTTTTTCGGTTCTTCAGTTGCCATGATTCTATGCCCTGATCAAATAAGGTAATGGAGAACGTTTACTACTTTTCCTCACCGGAGGTTCTTTCCCTGGGGGGCAGGAAGGTTTGCAGGAACTCCTCCATCACCCGGGGATTCAGACCTTTGAGGATGCCAAGAACTCCTTCTATAATCAGCTTACGGTTGCGTTCTTCCTCCTGACTGCGAAGAGAAAGTTTATCGGCAATGGGAAGCATGAAAAGGTTGGCGATGACAGCGCCATAAAGAGTCGTGAGCAATGCCACCGCCATTGATGGGCCGATGGACGCGGGATCATCCATCGCGGAAAGCATCTGCACCAGACCGACCAGGGTTCCGATCATTCCAAACGCCGGAGCGGCATCGCCCATTGCCGAAAAGACCTTACGTCCGACATCGTGCCTTTCCACCGTAAGGCTTACCTCTTTTTTCAACACTTCTTCGATAAACTCGGCCTCATGGCCATCAACGCAATACATGATTGACTTTTTCAAAAAAGGGTCGTCGATGGGCTGCTGTTCAAGAACAATAAGACCATTTTTCCGGGCAATATTGGCCAGATTGACGATTTCCTTGATCACCTGCTCCGGCCGACTCAGCTTTGAGGAAAAGGCCTTATTGGCCACTTTGATTGAGTTCAGCACATCGCTCATGCCGAAGCGGATAAAAGCGGTGGCAAAGGTTCCGCCAAAAACAATGAGCAGGGAGGGCACGTTGAAAAACACCCCGGCCGAGCCGCCCAGGATAATCGCCAGCATGACGATTCCACCACCGCCCACCAAACCAATAATTGTGGCTAAATCCATACCGTATCGATTCCTTTACGCGCCATCTTCCGAGACAAGCGTCTCCACTTCAATCTGCATGGTGAAGCTGTGATCCTCATCAGGAAAACAACCGGTTTTGACTTCCTTCTTGAAAGCAGCAACCGCATCTTTGATCTGAGGTGCAAGGTTGACATATTTTTTGACAAAACTGGGCACAAACTTTTCAAACATGCCAATAAGATCGTGTGTAACCAGAACCTGCCCGTCACAGGCCGCTCCCGCGCCGATACCTATGGTCGGGACGGAAACGCTTTCGGTTACCACTCTGGCAAGGCGATCCGGAATGCATTCCATAACAATGGCAAAAACACCTGCCTCTTCTAGTGCCTTGGCATCAGCAAGAATCTTTCGAGCGGAAGCCGCATCTTTTCCCTGAACCTTGTAACCGCCGAGATTACCTGCGGTCTGGGGCGTCAGGCCGATATGCCCCATAACACCCATGCCTGCCTTGATAATCGCCCTTACAGCATCACATACTTCCGGTCCCCCCTCAAGTTTGACCGCATCGCAGCCGGCCTCCTTAAAAAAACGTCCGGCATTACGCACGGCGTCTTCATTGCTGACCTGATACGAGAGGAAAGGCATGTCACCCACCAGAAAAGCCGAAGTGCCGCGCCTGACCGCTTTCGCGTGATGGATCATTTCATCCATGGTGACCGGCACGGTGGAATCGTAGCCCAACACTACATTACCCAGGGAATCCCCCACCAGAATCATGTCAATACCGACCGAGTCCAGCAGGCGGGCAAAAGCTACGTCATAGGCGGTGAGCATGGTAAGCTTTTCACCGCTCTTCCGGTTGATTATATCGGGGATAGTCAGTTTCTTCATGGCTGTGGTTGCCTTAATAAATAAAAATTCAGCATCGGATTTTATTTTAGCGCAACAGGGCAACGTGACAAAGAAAAATTAATCATAATTGAAAATCATTTCACTTCAACGGTTCGGTGAACTCACCAATTTCCGTTTGTCGGCAATACTCCTTGGTGCGGCCGAAATGTGCATATGCGGCAAGGGTTGCCATTCTTCCCCTGGGTGTACGGATAAGCAGACCCGACTGAATGAGAAAAGGCTCGTAGACATCTTCGAGGGTATTTTTTTCTTCGCACACCGTTGTCGCCATGGTATCGAGACCTACAGGCCCCCCCTGAAACTTATCGATCATGGTGAGCAGAATGCGCCGATCCATTTCATCCAACCCCTCCTTGTCAACAGAAAGCATATCCAAGGCAGCGTCAGCAACTTCTGCAGTGATCCGGCCATCAGCCTTTACCTCAGCGAAATCACGTACCCTTTTCAGAAGACGATTTGCGATGCGCGGAGTACCTCGTGACCTGCGTCCCATCTCCAACGCACCCGCATCATCCATGGGGATGTTGAGCAGGGATGCGGACCGTTTGATAATGGTCACAAGCTCTTCCGGGGAATAGAAATCAAGGCGGAGGATAACTCCAAAACGGTCTCGCAACGGCGGGGTCAAAAGACCGGTTCTCGTCGTGGCGCCCACCAGGGTGAAACGGGGCAGATCCATTTTCACGGTTTTCGCCCCAGGTCCCTGGCCGATAACAAGATCCAACTGAAAATCCTCCATCGCCGGATAAAGAATCTCTTCAACAACATGGTTTAAACGATGAATTTCATCAATAAAGAGGACATCCCCATGCTGAAGACCTGTCAGAATGGCCGCCAAATCCCCAGCCCTCTCAATGACCGGACCGGAGGTCACCTTTATATTGGCGTTCATTTCGTTGGCAATAATATAGGCGAGGGTCGTCTTCCCGAGCCCAGGGAAACCGTGTAAGAGGACATGGTCTATCGGTTCGCCCCTGGCTACGGCCGCCTTCAGTGAGATATCAAGATTTGCCTTAACCTGCTGCTGGCCAATATACTGAAACAGTCGTTTCGGGCGGAGGTTTTTCTCTTCCACCTCTTCGTGTGGCGTAAACGAACTTGTGCTGACAATTCGTTCTTCGTAATTCATGCCAACTCTCTCAATGCAAGCTTAACCAGATATTCAAGGCTCAGCTTGCCGGTGTCAGCGGCACCTTCAGCGGCCTTCTGCACAGCAGCCTCTGCACTGTTGTACGGGTATCCAAGATTGACCAGCGCCGATACCGTATCGCGCATTAATTCCTCATCCCAGATAGTTCCTTTGGCAGGCTGCGTTTCCGTTTGAACCGGCAGCCATTGCATCTTATCCTTTAATTCCAGGCAGAGGCGTTCAGCCGTTTTTTTCCCGACACCAGCCAATTTTGTCAAACGAGCAACCGATTCACTACGGATTGCTGCAGCGAGTTCCCCGGGTGTAATACCTGAAAGAATAGCAAGAGCAAGCTTGGGGCCGACCCCGGAAACACTGATCAATTGAAGAAAAATCTCCTTTTCATCCTCACTTGAAAAAGCGTAGAGCAGAAACGCATCCTCACGGACATGGGTATAGACGTGAACCAGAACCTGATGTCCGATTTCCGGAAGCGAACGAAGGCAGGAGGCAGTGGCAAACATTTCATACCCGACACCGCCGGTCATGATGATAAGCTTTTCTTCAGATCGGGCGAAAAGATCCCCGCGCAGACAGGCAATCATAGTTATCCCTTTTCAATTACCCTGTTGATTGCGAGATGATTTGCACAACACATCGCCACCGCAAGAGCATCAGACGCATCGGCGCTCGGGGTGGCCGAAAGTTTCAACAGCGCCCTGACCGCCTGCTGCATTTGTTCCTTGCCGGCCTGTCCATATCCGACAACCGCCTGCTTGACGGCCTTTGCCGAAAACTCATCCAAAGGAAGTTGAAACTGGCTTGCAGCAAGCAACAAAACCCCTCTGGCCTGGCCGAGTTTAATTGCTGAACTTGGATTTTTTGCCACAAACACATTCTCTATGGCTGCATGATGAGGGGTGTGTTTTTCAATCACATTACAGATTCCATCATAAATTTCCTGGAGTCGGCGAGGCATAGGAAGGGTAACCGTCGATTTGATGACTCCGCAACTGACAAATTGCACATCAAATCCATTTTGCTCGACAATGCCAAAACCGGTGGTGCGGGTGCCGGGATCAATGCCAAGAATGCGAATAAATTGCTTCACTTACGAAAGATTTTCCATGATGTCATCAGAAATGTCGAAATTGGCATGCACATTCTGGACATCATCATTGTCTTCCAGGGTTTCCATGAGGCGCAGGAGGCGTTTGACCGCACCCTCATCCGTAACCTCGACAACATTTTGCGGAACCATGGAAATGGAAGCTTCCAAAAAGGTTACTCCCTGAACCGAAAGAGCTTCGCGCACGGATTCAAAATTTTCCGGAGCCGTAATCACTTGAAACTCTGATTCCTCGTCAACCACATCATCGGCTCCCGCCTCCAGGGCGAGCTCCATCAATTTTTCTTCATCGATGGTTTCCTTATCAACCTGTATTACCCCTTTCTTGTCAAACATGTAAGAGACACAACCGGTTTCACCGAGATTTCCGCCGCTTTTCGTAAAGGCAAAACGGACTTCACCAACCGTTCGATTCTTGTTATCGGTCATGCAGTCAACAAGGATGGCAACACCACCGGGGCCGTAACCTTCATAGGTAATTTCCTCATAAACAGCACCCTCAAGCTCGCCGGTTCCTTTTTTTATACCGCGGTCAATGTTGTCTTTGGGCATATTGACTGATTTCGCGGTAAGGATGGCGCTGCGCAAACGGGGATTTGCGTCCGGGTCACCGCCTCCAAGCCGTGCCGCTACAGTGATTTCTTTAATGAGTCTGGTAAATATCTTGCCGCGTTTGGCATCTACGGCACCTTTCCTTCTTTTAATATTAGCCCATTTCGAATGTCCGGACATTATTGATAATCCTCCAAATGCTTAAAAATACGAATAAAACAATAAACGCTTTACTCGATCCAATTACACAAATCCGACAAAATCAAATCCAAGCAAGAAAACTTCGCGGCTTTCCACCCTTGAACTTTTCGGCTTTACGACTTTCACCTTTTTAAAAAATTGCCGTACTTCATTGACAAATACAGGAAAATCTTCACCCTGAAAAACCTTGCAATAAAATTGCCCACCTTGTCGAAGCACTTTCCCCGCAATATACAACGCTCTGCGAGACAGCTCAATGGACTTGAGGTGATCGGAAAATTTGTGACCCGTAGTTTTTGGCGCAAGATCACTTAAAACGACTTGAAAAGGCAGATGCAGCGATGCCGGGGAAAGGAAATCATCATCAAAGATATCAGCACAGATAAATTCTATCTGCCCACCGCCAGAAACACTGACAGGATTACTCTTCTGCAAATCAGCGCCATAAACAATACCCCGGGGGCCAACAATTTTAGCGGCATAAAGAGACCAGCTACCGGGATGACACCCAAGATCAAGAACCTTGTCTCCGGTTTTGATGAATCCATACTTTTTTTGGGCTTCCTCAAGTTTGTAAACGGATCTGGCAGGATAATTATCCTGTTTTGCTTTTTTGAAATAATAATCTTGGACTTTTTTCACAATTAATCTCAACAAATTGGTGATTGCACACAAAATCACCAATTTCTGTATGCATGATAAAAACGGTTATTGCAGTTTTAATGGGTACCCTCGACCTGAGAAATATCACGCATATATATATGGAGATTTGGTTAACTATCCTGGTGTCTTTTTTTTGTAAGTGTCGATTCGCAAATTCAAAAAAAGATTAGGAACAGGGAATCAAAAGTTGAAAGTATCCCATTTCACAAGCAAAAACAAGGAAATTGAACGGTTTGAAATTTCATAACAAAAGGATAAAAAATCAAACGCTGCAAAAAAAGAATAGATCAGGACTTCCAGATGATGAGGGCCTCTTTGTAGACAAGAGAACGGGAAAGATTGAGATCGGTTGATAATTTTTTGACTGAATCCTTCATGCTCAAACCGGATTCATCCTTATACCAACGTAACAATTCAGGCAAATCATTCACGAGAACTGGCTGAGTCAACTTATTTGGGGAAATGAGGACCACAAACTCCCCCTTGACTATACTTTTCTGTTGCAGACTATCGATGACGTCTGACAAGTTGCCACGCAAAACTTCCTCATGAATTTTAGTCAGTTCACGAGCGACAACAACGCTTCTCTCGCCAAGAATTTCATGACAATCTAAGAGCGATTGAATGATGCGCCTTGGTGACTCATAAAAAACAAAAAGATTTTCCTGCTGGGCAATGGAACCGAGTATTTTTTTCCGTTGCGATTGCTTGCTCGGCAAGAAACCCAAAAAAGTAAAAGCGGAATAGGCTAACCCGGAAATACTAAGCGCTGCAGCAACTGCTGAAGGTCCAGGGACTACTTGTATATCAATATTATTCTCATAACATTTCTCAACAAGTACTGCACCGGGATCGGAAATTCCGGGAGTGCCCGCATCCGACACAAGGGCAACATGACGCCCTTGAAGCAACTCTTCGACAATTTTATCGGAACGACCAATTTCCTTATCTTTATAATAACTGAGCAGGGGTTTATTGATGCCGAAGTGACTCAAAAGTTTACGTGTATGCCGAGTATCCTCAGCAGCGACGAGATCAACATCCCCCAGAACGCGCAGGGCACGCATGGTAATATCTTCAAGGTTGCCGATCGGAGTTGCAACGACATAAAGTATTCCTTTTTTTTTCTCAGTTTCAGTCATCGGATCTGTCCTTGAAAGTCAAGAATTACACAAAGGAAAATAGAAAAAAAAAGGCCCGGATGATCGGATAAGGATCATACGGGCCTAAAAAGAAGAATTCGGCAGCGACCTACTCTCCCACCAAGTCTCCCTGGCAGTACCATCGGCGCTGAGAA
>JAZDEG010000042.1:0-68359 GCA_043809085.1 Pseudomonadota bacterium
TAGTCAAGGTTAACGGAGCGTAGCGGAGTTACCCGCAGGGCTCGATCTTGACTAACCTATCCAATATGCTACTCCTTGCAACTGTGGTCAAGTGAGTCTAATTTACAGATAAAGGTGTCTCATTTCCATTGACATGTTCCGGCCCACTGAAATATCATTTTGACCAGTCGTAGTTCCATCGCCAAATATTCCGAAATCAGCTTGAGACTCACCAGCCACAGATATAAAACTCTTTAGCGAAAGATTTACGAAGTACATATATGATAGTTCGTTCTGAGGACTGATATTATTTGGCCCCCAATCTGTGCTTCCATCTGTCGAAAACTCATAATTCCAATCCACCCCAATCGGTGAAACACTTGGCAATCGCCAGTCATCATAGTCAACATTGCGGACACTGTCATGGTAAACCAGATTTGAAGCCCAGTTTAAAGCCTGATCCGCCCTAAACACGCCGTCAGGGCTGAATCCACTAGTCTTTGCGTAGTTTGCATCCTGTAGCCATGTAACATTAAGGTCTGTGTCATAGATAAGACCTGCACCACGATCAATAAGTGTTGCATGAGAATGCGTTGAAAATCCTAGGACCATCACCGCAACTGCTAACCCTGCTAAAAAATTCTTCATTTCATCTTCCTTCTTAATTTAAGATTTCTCCCATGCGGATGACCTTCATCCATGATATTTAATCTGGTCCAAAGACCTGCTTTAACCCATGCAATATTTGATCCAAAAAAGTGACAGGAAGCGGGAGGCGGTACATTGGCATTCATGTCAATATGTTATGAATATTTCCTGCAGGGAAAGGCATAAAGTGGCGCATGTGTTTAATTGGGGATATTGCTAGGTTTGAGGTTGTTTGGAGGGTTTGAAGTGGGCTTTTCACTAAAATGAGAGTTTGGCTGTGTGCTGAATCAAGACTTCAAAGGGATGGATGAAAACTATCAGGTATGATTATTTTTCTGAGCGATGAGGCTCAGAACATCGAGGAGTAACAAAACTTAACCCCGCTTCTTTCACAAGGAGACGGGGTTTTTTATTCACGTCTTCTCAAGCCCCATTGGCCATTTCCGGTCATTGGGGCTTTTTTATTTCCCCAACATAAAGGAGGCAATATGCAGCACGAAGAAATCGTCACTCAACTTCCCGTCAATCCCTCGGAGATCATCTATGCGATCACCATGGAAAGAATTCTCTCCGCCATAGTTAACCGCTTGGGGGAGGACGCCCTTAACCTGTCCGTGGAAGATTTGCATCTGGCGCGGGAAGAAGTCCTGGCTGCCATCGAGCACAACCTGGATGAACGGGACTACATCGATATGGGTCTCGATGCCTGGGAAATCATCCGCAACCTGTAACTCATTCTCCACACACACAAAAAAAGGAGCATCTATGTTTTGGATTTCATTGGCAGTTGTCGCAATGAGCACTTTGCTCTTCAAGTTTGGAGCGTTGTCAGTGCTGGTTCTGTTTCAGGCGGTGGTTTTAAAGGTTGCAGTAGCGGTGTTTCTTGTCCTCGCCGGGCTACTGGTGTGGCGCTGGTACAGATGAGGCAAATTAACCATCTTATATGAAAAGGAGAACAATATGACTGAAGTAGAATTTCGCATCTTGAAGAATGGATCATGTCCCTCATTATCAGGGCGTTCAACTTTGACTTACAACATCGGATGTATGGGTGGAGAGATATATTTACGTATTGTCGGCAACACAGAGAAAGGGATCTTCAACAAAGATTGGATTCCACTGGCACAACTTGATCCGCTGCTGGCTTCGGTAGAAAAACCGATCACGTCCGGACTGCTCAAGGCAATGTTCAATGGAAAATCGGCCAATTCCGCCGGGTTTGTGATGGCGGTGCTCCTGAATGAAGGGCTGATGAAAATATCAAAGGATAACCTCCGCCATTACGAACGGGTTGATCCCGCTGAATTCATGAAAGGTGTCCCGGCCCTCATGGAGTCAGAGCCGGACGACACTCCGCAGCCGAAAACCGAGAAGAAACGAAAGAAGGAGAGCCTATGATTGCCATAACCTGTTCCCTCGTGACCGCCGCCGTTCTCTGCATGTTCTTTGCTTCAACACGCGGAATCGGAGTTCTTTGTGCAACAATACTCTGCTACCTCTATCCCATCCCCGTGACCGTGGCCTTGATTTTAATCGGGATCGGTCTCTTTTATTACAAAAGGTGAAAACCCGCCGCCAGACTGGTCATCACGAGGCGACTCTGGGGCAATCACTTTCATCCCTGAAAAACTGAAAACCTGAAATTCTGCGAATCTGAGGGGGTGAGGGTGGCCGACCTGAGCCCAGTGTGAGTCGTTCTGCGGAGGGGAAGGGGTGGCGCCCGTCGGCGGGGAGGATCGCGCCACAGCGGGCAAATCTGGGGCCTACTCGGAGCTCCTGGGGTGCCTTCGCGGCTCCGGGGCTCCCGCCGGGCCAGAATTTCAGGTTTTCACCGTTTTGGTGTCGATGTTGCGTGTTCAGGCTGGAAGTGGGAACGTGATTTTTATTAATTAAGGGCTGACTTTTCCCAAACATGTAGGAGGCGTGTGGAGGTTGTCGGCATTCTCTCTAGCCCGGAAAAACAGATATTTATTTTCATTACTCCAAAATGGAACTTTAGATATCCTCTCGGTCACAGTATTATTGAATTCTTACTCGAACGAAACCAAACAGGCCATATAAATAGGCATTTTCGGGTACACTTTTATCATTTTTCAAAAGGAGTCGGCCCATGAATAGAGCTGTTCCATCATCAATCACCATAGAAGAGGCCGTGGCTGAAATGGTAAATATGGATTACATCCCCGCCGGGTTTACTTTGCTTGAAATGATAGCGGCTTTCCAAGAAGAGGCAGAGGCCAACTATGAGAATGCACAGATAGATCGCTTGCCAGAAGATCAAATTACACCCCTCAAAATCCGTATGGAGAGTTGCAGGGCCAGACATACACTCGCTCATCTACTAATGGAAAGTCTTCAATATGAAGTCGATAATCCGAAAGATTCAATGATTGTTCTTTCCAATGATTCTTCCAGCAAGCAACGTTTGACTTTGACGAGCGTTTCTGACTGGGCAGCTGATAGATATGGAATAGGTGTTTCAAGATGGACGAATGATGTAAAAAAGGTTGGCGATAATTTAAAGAATGTTCCGTGGGAAGATGTCACTGTCAAAATTTGGAAAGACAACAAAATTGGCTATTCCTGCAAGAAAGGAGAGTTCAAAAGGTCGCATTTTCAAAAAATTGGCCTTATGGGCAAGGTTAAAAATGAACCAAACCAACGGGGTGGAATTTTGATCGGTCTCAGTCTAGAAAAAAAATTTCCTAGAGGAAATTATGCTGAAGCTAGTGAGAAAACGGCAATATCAAAACTCAGACGTGTCCTTTGCAAGTGGGTCGGTTTGTCAACTGATCCGTTTAAGCCATGCAATGAGAGTGAAGGTTGGAAGCCTAGGTTTACACTGTTAAATGACATTCATAACGCAGATGAACGAGCCAAAAAGAAGGCCACCCATCTGCGTTATGATGAGTCCAGGTCTTACGATACTGATGATATCAACGATTGAAGCAGACCCATTTGCATACTGTTACCAGTAACCCCCATCTGTGAAATTATTTTCTAAATATAATAGAGCATAACATACTGATATAATATATAAATTTTAATTCTTAGCTGCTTCTCTATTACCAGTAACGCATTGCTTTTAAGAGATGCGGAACTGGCCACAACAAACAATCCATTTTCTTCATCTCCCATAAAATCCAATACTGGAAAAGGAGAAGAAGCATGGACAAGCTGAACACGCAACAAAACAACCTCAAAAGCCCATCAGTATCATCAATCGACCCCAGGACAATACGAATTGGGAGTTCTCCTCACGCAATACAACCTGCATCAATTCTGGGCAGCAAGCCTCTGAGTGATTGGCGGGGGTCAGTGACTACATTCAAGGGCTTTACAGGTACCATTCCTGAGCGGGAGTTGAAAGACGCAGGATGGGATGAGATCTGTGCATTGTTGTGCCCGCCTAAACCAACAATTCTTTCCGATAAGAAGCAAGGACAATATGTTATTCCGTGCTTGCTCAGAGAAGCACCTCTTGTCGGCAACACACTTGAAGCCGCGAAGAATAAGGGGACTTCCATCATCGGCAAGATGCGTTCAAAAAATCACGCCACTGAAGCCTCAATGCTCATTATTGACGTTGATGGTCTTACCGCATCTGATTTCATGGCAGCTCTGGATAAAATTAAAGCGGATGGGATTACCTTTCTGGCCTACACCACACATTCACATGGCAGCGTTGATAAACCGGGTGTGCGGGCTCGCTTGGTGATACCGCTAGATCGCTCTGTGACAATTGAAGAATATGAGCCGGCATGGCATGGTTTTGATGAAAAGTATTTTGACGGGCGAGCAGGTAAAGCAGACTCGTCTGGAGCAAAAATGTACCAACAACAGGGTACATGGTGTTGTCATCCATCGCGGGTTAATCAAGCAGAGTTTTGGACGCATAGCGGCGGTGTTGCAACAACTGACGTACTGATTGAAATAAGTCGGGTTGTTCAAGCTCCTCAGGCAATCAAAGCGCCAAGCTCAATCACTGCGAATGAAGATCGGAACAACACATACCCACCTTGCGATGCAGGCAAGATCGCAAATGCTTGTCGGCAAATCGGTTCTTTTCGTGATAACAAAGGTGCCGTTCAAAGCGAACCTCTTTGGTATGACTGCCTTGGTATTGTTGGCCATTGCCAGAACGGTGCAGACATCTGCCAGGAATGGAGTAGTGGTTATTCTGGATATGATAAGACCGAGACAGCGAAAAAGATTGCTCAGCGTGTGAATACTCCGCCAACAACCTGCAATCAGTTTCGGAAAACCAACCCCGCAGGCTG
This sequence comes from Pseudomonadota bacterium, assembly GCA_043809085.1. Taxonomy (GTDB): domain Bacteria; phylum Desulfobacterota; class Desulfobulbia; order Desulfobulbales; family SURF-16; genus DB1. The sequence continues at coordinate 4,908 of JAZDEG010000042.1, forward strand.
CACTGGTTGTACTCAGAACTGCAAGAGCCCAATAGCACTCGGTCAGGGGGTAATGGACGCACTGCCGACTATACAACAGCGGTTCGGATTGATCAATATGAATGGCAAAATTTGGGTTCTTGACCGAAGTGCACTGGACGCACGCACCGACCAAGGTTGCGCCGAAAATCTAAAATTGTCCAACCGCAGCGATGGCAAGTTGCAGATCGAGCGCGCCTTGAAATCGCAATATCCACAAGCCGATGTATCCCAAATCGTAAAAGAGTTTTGGCACGATCCCGGAACCATTTGTTACAGTGGTGTTGAGTTCAATCCGAAAGGATCGTCTGACAAATACCTTAATTTGTGGGTTGGGCCGACTATTAGTCCAATGTCAGGAAAGTGGTCCGGGATTAAGTCGTTCTTGCTCGAAATTGTTTGTGATGGCGATCAAGCAGCCTACAATTATCTGCTCGGATATATTGCGCATGCCTTGCAGCGCCCTGAGGAAAAACCGGGGGTCATGATTATCTTGATAGGAGGACAAGGTATCGGCAAAGGCACTCTGGGTAGTATTTTCCGAAAGATTTGGAATGCAACCTATATCCAGGTGAATAACATCGATGCCGTGACAGGCAATTTTAATGCTTCCTTGGAACGCGCCTTCATCGTGTTTATGGATGAAGCCCTTTTCTCAGGAAACCGTCGTGCCTCGGATGCACTGAAATCACTAGTTACAGAACCCATTATTCATATCAACGAAAAATACCAACCGGCAAGACAGACCCGGAGTTACCATCGCTTTATTGCCGCAACAAATGCTTCACACTTTAAGAATACAGAGCGAGACGACCGGCGCGATTTTACTTTGCGCGTATCCGAGTCTCGAAAGGGCGATCATGCCTACTGGAACGAGCTCAATAACGAGATCGACCATGGCGGCGTTGAGGCTATGGCTTATGACCTACTGGCTATGGATTTGTCCTGTTTTAATGTCAGAGATAAACCAAACACTAATGAGCTGTTAGAGCAAAAGTTGCACGGTCTTGAGCCCATTCCCCGTTGGTGGCACGATTGCCTTTACCGTGGCGCAATTCCTGAGGGCGATAAATGGCCAGAGTTTGTGAGTACTGCAAAGGCTATAGAAGGAATTCTTCAAGTAGCTGGAGGGAAAATCTACCAAAAGCCCAGTGCAATTAGCGTAGTACAGGAGATGATGAAACTTTGTCCCAGTGCCAAGAGTGGTCAGAAGCAGATAAACCATGATCGTCATCGTGGTTTATCTTTGCCTTCTCTCCAACAAGCTCGCGTTGAGTTTGAGCAGTATATCGGGGGGGCTGTGCAATGGGAGAAGGAACTGTGAAAATGCACGGAGTACTCGGAGGGGGCTCGGGATGCCGTGCGCCAGAGTCCCAGTCCTGGCGAGGCTTTCTGGGAAACGCACGGAGTGCTCACTTTTTTTAAAAATTATTATTTTTCCTGGGGGAGGACACATAGCCTCTAGCTTTTGCCGGAAAATTTTTTGGAAAAGGTCCGAGCGGTCCGTGCGTCCCCCGAACCCCATGCCCAGCATGGATTTGTGGCGAACATTAGGTGCGTTGCGCCCGTGCGCTGTCGTGCGCCTGCTGGAGTACCCTCAGGCCTGCCGCCTGCCCTCCCTCCGGACGCCGGGTTCTGCAAAATGCAATCTGCTCGAAATTTAAGGAAAAACAAAAAAAATTTACAAAAAAAATGGGTACCTGTGCGCATCTGGTCATTCCGTAAAGAATCGCCGGTTGCCATGGGCTGCATCAAAAATCTTAGTAAGGAGGCTTATTATGCCTGTTGTTTCTTTATCTGCTGAATTTGTGAGAAATGCTATTTGCCCAGAAGGCAAGTCGAAAGAAAATTATTATGACACCGCAATTACCGGCTTCATCCTGGAGGTCAGATCAACCGGCGGCAAAACGTATGCTCTCCGGTATAAGGACCCGAACGGTCGGCAATGCCAGCATAAAATTGGTGACAGCAAGTCAATAAGTTTTGATAAAGCAAAAAATGCCGCGCAGATTATACGGTCCCGAGTTGTGCTGGGGGAAGATCCTTCTGCGGAAAAAAGAATAAAACGTATGGTCCCTACTCTCGCTGATTTTTGCAGGGATCGTTATATGCCCTTTGCCAAGAGCTACAAGCGGTCCTGGAAGTCGGATGATAGTCTTCTGAGGAATCATCTCCTGCCCCGGTTCGGCTCATCCCTCATGGACAAAATCAGTCAGGCCGACATTATCGATTTTCATCATTCTATGAAAGCCGAGGGATATGCACTCGGGATGGCCAATCGCCCAGTTGTTTTATTGAAATATATTTTCAATGTTGCGTTGAAGTGGAAAACACCGGGTATTGAGTCGAACCCTGCTGCCGAGGTGAAATTATTTGAGGCCAACAATGCCAGGGAAAGATATCTTACGGCGGAGGAAAGCCATAGATTAATGGAAGCCCTTGAGCATAATGAAAACACTCAGATGAAATATATTGTGCCTTTGTTATTATTGACCGGTGCCCGGAAGCGTGAATTACTTGATGCCTGCTGGGAACATTTCGACCTGGAACGGAGTGCCTGGAGAATACCGATGTCAAAGACAGGCAAGGCGCGTCACGTACCGCTTTCATCAGCTGTTTTATCTATTTTGGCTCAGCTGCCACGATGGGAAGGCTGTCCGTATCTCGTCCCGAATCCCAAGACTCTCAAGCCTTACAATCAGATTCATTTCAGTTGGAATAAAGCAAGAATAGCTGCTGACCTACCGGGCGTCAGAATGCACGACCTCCGACACAGCATGGCCTCCAACATGGTCAACTCTGGACGATCTCTGTATGAAGTTGCCACGGTTCTGGGCCATAGTCAACTGAAGACGACCCAGCGGTATGCGCATCTCTCACAGGAGACGCTTTTGGAAGCGGTCAATTCCGCAGCCAATGCCACAGGTCTCATTTGGGGGCAAGGAAAAACAGAGAAGGCAATCCCTTGAGAAGACTCACCGCGAACCCACCCATCAGTGGAAATTGGGTGGGTTGGGTGGTCGGTGGGGAGAATTAGTTGTGTCGATTTAGGCAAAGGGTTATAACTTTAATAAAGTGGCAAATGCATACTTTGAACAGGTGGGTGGTGCTTGGGTGAGCCGACTGAAAATCCCCAAAAAAGCCCGTATAACCTCGGAAACAATCAACTTTTGCCTGACAGTTCCATGAATTGCTGGTACCAGTGCACGGTGAAGGGCGGCCGGGAGGGGCGCGATGTGGATGCTGTGCAGTTGGCGCAAACCTGCCAGGAGTTGGGGGCCGGGGAGATTCTCTTAAACTGCATCGACAAGGACGGCACCAACTCAGGCTTTGATCTGGAGTTGATCAATCAGGTGAAAAAAGCGGTCTCCATTCCGGTTATCGCCTCAAGCGGCGCAGGCAAAGTGGAGCATTTCTCCGAGGTGTTTGAAAAGACGGATGCCGAAGCGGCACTCGCCGCCGGAATCTTCCACCGCAAGGAAGTGCCCATTGCGGCGGTGAAGAAGCACATGCGGGAGAAGGGGATTGAGACGCGGTAAAGGTGGGGAAGAGAGTGGCGGGAGTAAAAGAAACTTTATTTCAGCTATGGAGATTTCAGCAAGATTGTAGGGAATCTTTAGCTGTATAGTCAGGATGTTTTAGGGAGATAGTTTGACTTTGGAATGATTAAAAAATAAATTTTGTCCCGGATTTTCCGGATTTTCATATTTTAATTGTCAAAAGTCCTGCCACAGTAGTTTGGTGGTGGCAGCTTGGCGTCATAAACTCTTCGGACACGCCCCGTATATCGCAGTTAATCTTTCAACCACAGATTCTGAGATATCGGCTTTTCACTTACGTAGAATTCTAATGTCCGGCAGATCCGAGAAAGAGATTTCTTCAGAGTACTCATATGTTGCAACTGCTTCTGATGGACGCGGAACCTCATGATAGGCAGTGACTGTCTTGTTCCGCTAATCTCCCCAGATTGAGTGAGGTGCCATTCTGTCCATTCATGACTTGCGGCCATAATCATTTTTCTCCTTCACTCTCATTGATACAGAGGAATGTAATTATGTTTTGTTATTTTATCCTGAATCGCCTAAGCCCTATTTCCAACAATGATCTCGTGTTGTACCATCCATGGGAAAAGCTCATCAACTTGCCGACAATGAATTTGAAAAATTTCAGAGTTTTTAGTCCTTTTATGCATATTGCTCAGAGCTTTTGTCGGGATATCTTTTTTAGGTACTAAAAACATTCGAACATTGTTAGGGTATATACCAATAAAACAAATGTGTGTGAAAGAATCTCTTGGGCAGATTTGCTTCCAGGATATTAAAGGATAACCGTTCGCCAAAGAGACGGTGGCCAACTTGACTTGTATACATTTTTTTTGTGACTCTATATCATAACCACTCTCACTGTTCTTTACTTTATTTCCGCCGAGTATTTCTACGGCCAATTGTTTGCCAATCATGCCAAGTTTTGTCGGCCCAAGAGTCTTTATCCAAGCATTTTCTGAGTCCGCCCACATCGGATCAGATAATTTTTCTTTAAGAGATTCAAATTTTCGCTGGATAAAATTCTCCATTCCCATTTCCTTATGCAAAATAATGATAAGTAAGTTGATAAGTTGCGATAAACGTTAGGTTTGTTTAGGTCTCTAAGGGCGGAGATAAGTCAACTTCTGTTGCCAGCCGCCCGAATCCCTCGTCTTCAAGACGAGGGTTGTTCAGTTGGAATTCTTGTGGTGTCGCCAAAGGTCACTAACATGCCCCTCAATATTCCCTATTTCATCAGAATAATAATCGAGATCCTTCCAAATTTCTTTATCGTCATTTTCTCCGAAAGCAGTTTGAAAATCATCTCTTGCCATTCTGAGAAGATCTGCAGCCATTCTAATTCGTTTCTTGATCCTTTTAATTTGGATTTCTTCCGCGGGAAAAGTCCCTGGAGATAAATCAGGCATTGAAGGAAAGTCTGCGGGGGTAATAACCGCAGATGAATCCGGCAGGAATCTAAACCCAACAAGTGCAGCATGATGTCGTGCCGTTTCATTTTGAAAGGTAATTCGCTGTTCATTACGGCCAGTGGAGAACAGGTAAGGAAGGATTACCTTTGTAAGCGCTATTACGAGGTAACCCTTACCCTGGTTTTCTGGTTGCACGAAAACATGAAGGTCTTGTTGTTGTGGTTCCATATCATAAACAGCTGCGACAATTTTGCCGCTGTCTTTGATGAAAAACATACGGACACCATTATATTTGTAAACATCATCACTATCACTTTCAATCCAAACTCTACCTAATAACACATTAGATGAAAGTGGTCGCAAAAAGACCAACTCTGATGACTCTCCATTAGACATTGAATTCAAACAACGAAGGGGGGGGCAAGTCACCGTTTGACTCTTCTCAATCGCAGATTCTATTTTGAAATCTTGTTTTTTCTTTTTCCTTTTATGCAAATTCCTGAAAGAAAAAAAAACTTACAGTCAACATATTTCCAAAATAGACTAACAAGCACTATTTACTTTAAGGCAATAATTTGCAAGGAAAATATGGGGATGAAAGTAAGTCCGCCTTTGGATTGTCGGCTACGGTATCAGAAGCCGGGTGATGGTGGGGAAGAGAGAGGCGAGGACAGCGGGTTCGTATATACAGAAACAGTGGTCATGTATAGCGGGTGAATCTTTGACAATACTTATCATGGATGTCCCCTTTTCGCCACCGTCCCCTTTTGCCACCTTTTCGCCATGTCATTCCATGCCATTCGATGTCATTAATGTCATTAAGATGTCATTAACGACACATTCAGCGGCTTGTTCGCTGCAGTGCTTTGTTGGCTAAAATATCCTTAAGTCCACCAGAAACATATTTATGCAACACGCTGGATACGAGAGACTGGTAAGGCAAGCCCTCTTCTATAGCTCGACGCTGCAGCGCCTCAAGGTCACGGCTCGAAATCCGGATGTTGATGCGCTTATCTTTTCTAATTGTTTCCTCTGCCAATTTGGCAAGCTGAGTTCGTCGCTCGTTTTTTAAGTCAGATTCAAATTCGCCTGCCTCAAATGCCGTCAGTAATTCCAGGTCTTCTCGATTCAATTTCTTATTACTCATGAGGCCCCCCTCAAGTAAAGCTTTGTAGCCTTTCGGCTTGGGATGAGGTCTTACAAGTCTAAGGCCACTTCATTGCCCCATGCAACACCCTGATTATTTCTAACCAATTATCCTTTATACGATATGGAATAAAATATGGAGTCCCGGTGATAATCAGTTCTTTGGTTCCGGTTTTTCTACCCGGTCTGCCCATCCCAGGCTGCAAAACCAAATCATTTTCTACAATGCTTACAATTCTTAGAACAAATTTTTTGGCGGCCTGCGGTTTATCCCTTTCAATGTATGAACGGAGAGACTGGAGATCCGTTATGGCTTGCTCTGTCCACCTTACTCGCATCTGGGCGGTTCTTTCTCGAGAGATGTGTTCCAGCTTGTCACCCAATTTTTAACATCTTCATGGTTGACCATTCTTCCAGCATCAGCACTTCTGAGACCTTCCTCGATTGCTTCAATCTGCCAGGCCTCTTGCCTTAGATAATTTTTTATTGCCTCAACAGCACAAAAAGATTTTGTCCTCTTGGTCGATTGAGCAAGTGACGCCAGCTGTTCAGCCAAGTCCTTTGGCAATCTTACACTAATAGTAGTAGTTGTCATAAAAGCACCTCCTGAACACATTGTAATACATCGTGTACGGCATGGCAATGACAATATTTTCCAACCAGCACCCTCTGATACAAAGTAATGCAAATCCCTATTTTTATAGTACAAAATACTGGCCATCTAGCAATTCCCCACCATCAGAAAGGTCAACATATCCCATTTCATGAAAAGTGAGGATAATCCAAATTGACTAACATGCACTATTCGGTTTAGGGTAATAATTTGCAAGGAAAATATGGGGATGAAAGAGTGGCCTGATATGAAAAAGTTGCGCCAGTATAAACGATTTCCCTGGCATGGCGGCAATCAGGGGCAATTGCACCGGAACGGCGATGCCTTTTTCCCGGCCATGCTGCATGCCATCTCCGAAGCCCGTGAGTTTATCCTGCTGGAGATGTATCTGGTGGAGTCGGGCCGGGTAACGACCGGCTTTATTGATGCCCTGCTGCAGGCAGCTCGGCGGGGTGTCAAGGTGTGGCTGCTGTTTGATGCCTTCGGTTCCCTTGGTCTTGCAAGCCATGATGCCGGCCGCCTGTCCCATCCGAACCTGCAACTTGCCTTCTTCAATCCCTTCCATTTTTGGCGGCTGTTCAACGTGGACAGCCTTTTCCGCGATCATCGCAAGCTGCTTGTCATCGACGGCAAACGGGCCTTTGTCGGCGGCACTGGGCTGGCCGATGGTTTTGATCCGAAGGTTTCCCCGCACGGCTACTGGCGGGAAACAATGGTTGAGGTGCAGGGTCCGGTGGTGGGTGACTGGGTGATGTCGTTCCGGCAAATCTGGCGGCGCGCCACCCGCGCTGAGCTCCCCCTTGCTGAATTTGTTGTTATCCCTCCGGCAGGGACATTGCGCGGCCGGGTGGCAATCAGTTGCGCCCCGATCCACCGGGAAATAAAGCGTTCCTTTTTTGTGCAGGCCCGCCGGGCCAGAGCACGGGTATGGCTCGCCACCCCCTATTTCATTCCCTCCGGCAAAATAAGACGCACACTTCGCAATGCCGCCCGTAATGGCGTTGATGTGCGGGTTCTCGTGCCGGGCGGTTTCAGTGATCACCCGGTGATGACGCTCATCGGTCGTCGTTTTTACCCCCGCCTGCTGCTTTCCGGCGTGCGCATTTTTGAATATCAGCCGCGCTTTCTGCATTACAAGGCGGTGCTTTGCGACAACTGGATATCCCTTGGTTCAGCTAATTTCGATCGTTGGAATATGCGTTGGAATCAAGAGGCCAATCAGGAGATTCTGGATGCGGAGTTTGCCGAGGGCTTTGCCGGGATGTTTGCGGACGACTGTGCCGAGGCCGTTGAAATAAGAATGGCTGATGTGCAGAAGCCCGGTTGGGCAGGGCGAATCCAGTACTGGTTCTGGAGCCGGCTGGATCGGTTAATCGCTTATCTGAGCCACAGCCGTTTTCACAAGCAGAACCCTTTTGAGGGAGAAGAGTAACTCATTTTTGCTCCTGATGCCGGGAAGCCCTGAAATATGATGAATCAAAAAAAGCTTGGATGAATGAATATCCCCAGCTTGACGGGGGAATGCAGGGTTGCTATATTATGTACCGAACGGTCGGTTTTTTCAAGATTCAAGGTGAATGCATGCGGGAAAGCAAGGGTGAAATGACCCGGAATCATATACTGAAGACAACCAGAAAACTGCTGGTTGAAAAGGGTTTCTATAATACCGCGATCAGTGAGATAATTGAGGCCAGCGGAGTAAAAAAAGGCAACCTCTACTATCATTTTGCCAGCAAGGAAGAGCTGGGATTGGCGGTTCTGGAGGATGCCAGGGATGAGTTTTTTGCATTTCTGGAAAAATCTTTCCAGGGGGGTGATCCCATTGAAAAGGTCATTTCTTCCTGCGAGGCGATCCTGGCGGAACAAAAAAAGAACAATTTTGTCGGAGGCTGTCTTTTTGGCAACACCGCGCTGGAAATGAGCGACAATAATGACAGGTTCGCCGTGGTCATCAACGAAGTTTTTTCCGTCTGGACGGATGTTTTAAGGAGCCATTTCGATGAAGCGCGGCAGGGCGAAATTCTTCTGAGTCCCATCCCTTCTCGGCTGCTGGCAAAAACCGTGGTGGCAGCTATTGAGGGGGGTATCATGATGTCCCGGGTGAGAAAAAATGAAACCGATCTGGTTGATTGTCTGCAGTCACTGAAAATAATCATGGGAAGATGAAGTGTTGTTTGAAAAGATACCTTCTCTTTCGCGGCAACCGGAAAAAATGCAAGAAGCAAGGGAGATGGGGCGGGAACTCATGCCTTGGTGTAATACGACAATAATAGTTGGTCAGGAGATCGAATCATGAAAAAAATCACATTGGCAGTCGGTATACTTCTTCTTTCTTTTGTTTTGGCGGGGTGCGCCGGGAAAAACATGAAAAACCCGCGTTTGGCGAATATTGGCAATGGAATTTGCCAGGACACGGTCAGCGGTCAGATGTGGCAGATTGAAAAAAGCCGATATGCCAAAAGCTTTGAAGAGGCAAATGCCGTAATAGCCGAACTCAACAGGACAACCGGCTATACGGACTGGCGATTGCCCACGGTTTCCGAGCTTTTTGATCTCAATTATGTATTTGATTTGCACCAGAACGGCGAATGCACTCTGGACAGGGAAGGAGCATACTGGTCTGGAGATAAAGACGGAGAGGGTATTGTCGGAGCGTGGGAAATTTCTGCGGATCAATGCGACCCGCAACGAAAGTATACTCCGGGGGCAAAGGGGTTTGTCCGTGCGGTGCGACCGTAAAGGATTTGTCCGGAAAAACAGGGGGAGAATCGGGTTGGCGTTCACAAAGCTGGTGTGAGCCTTTTGAGTCTTCAAGCTTGCGACAGCCGGTTAGTCTTCACCGAGATAAGAGTAAACAGACTCCCTTTTCGTAGTCGGTGGCCCGCAGTTGGGAAGGGATGTATCCTCAAGGGCAATGTCTGCCGCCTCCTCCCGGGCAAGCCGGATCTCCTGAGCACTCAGTTGCCAGCCAAATGTTTTTGACCGCATAAGATTATCATCAGATTCCTGGAGATGGGGAAGTCCCAGGGCATGGCCAAGCTCGTGGGCAGCTGTGCGCGCCGCGGAAGATCTGGCCGGATTCGACGCCCGCGCAAGGACAGGTGCATCGGTCATCTGGATGTATTCACCATCGTAGTATCCGTTCAGTCCGCCTATATCAGGGGAAAACCACATGTCGAGCCCGTCGGCGAGGGGGGCATCGTTGAAAACGGTGTGGATTTCAAAACAGATACCGGCCTGGGACTGCCAAATCTCGTTGATTTCGGCGAAAACAGGTTCAAATTCCTCGGTGGTTCTGCTGCTGTTCGCCAGATGGACACGCAGTTGTATGCGATAGACCGGCAGATTTTCAGGGGCCAGTCTGCTTCTTGGCTTTTGCTTGGATTTGATCAGTGCCCCGGCCAACCAGTCAGCAATCAAATTTTCGACGTTGTCAACCTCGCCGAACATGTTGGTGCCGTGGATATTTTTTTCCTCAAAAACCCGCAAAGTTGCCCCGTTGTTTTTCAGGTGGTCATAAATGGCGGCGGCGCCTCGCTGCTGTTCTTCTGAACTGGTGAGAATGAGCAGAGGTTTACCCGGCCAGTTTTTGATATGATTCATGGTCGGGATACCAAGGTACTCCTTGCCCGGTGTCATCAGGACCACCGCGGCAACCGGTTCCACCCTTGCCGATACCGTATGGATGGCCACGCTGCAGCCAACGCTTGCCCCGACCAGGCCTACCCGGCCGGGATCAATGCCGTGATCGATCAAATAGCGGACCGCAGCCTCGGCGTCTTGATGCATTTTATTAAAAAATGCGGAATCTTTGGCCAGAACCCGCTCGGCATCGTCGTTTCCTGCCGGGTCCAACCGGCTTTCGCCATGGCCACGCATATCAATGGCAAGAGAGGTAATGCCGCGGGCGCTCAATTGTTCGATCAGCGGCTGCCAGCTTTGCCTGTCCTGCCGATACATATGGAGAAGGACGACGCCTGCCCCGCCGTCACCCTTCATGAGGCTGCCGGTGATTTTATAACCGTCTGCCGCTGTCAGAACTATCTTTTCCGGGGCGGCCGCTGCCGGAGAAAAGAGGAAGAACACTGCCAGCAGACTCAGGATAAATTTGTATAACAGGTGAATTTTAATTGTTTTCATTATGGCGTCATAATCAGGGCATTATTTCTTTTGTTTCCTCTTCCGCATCCGTTGGTTCCTCTTCGGAACCGGGGGAGCGGGAATCATTTGATTTTCGTAGTGATGATGCCACCTCCGGCAGAAATTCCTTGAAGGATTCTCCATAGATCTCCCATATTGTGACAAACAGGGCTGCAAGGATGGGCCCGACCATGATGCCGATGATCCCGAACATGGAGATGCCGCCCAGGGTGCCGAAGAGAATAAAGAGGTCATGCATCTGGGTGTCATTGCCGACGAGTCGAGGCCGGAGGAGGTTGTCGATGTTGCCGGCAAGAAGTCCGCAGACAACTCCGAGGATAACGGCGCCCGTTATGTTGCCAAGCAACACCAGGATGATGAGGGCCGGAAGCCAGATGATGGCCGTGCCGACGCTTGGGATGATGGAGAGAACGGCCATGAGGCTGCCCCAGAACACGGGACTCTGGATGCCCGCCATTGAAAAACCGATGCCGCAGAGGGCTCCCTGGATGATGCCGATGATCAGGGTTCCCTTGATTGTCGCCTTGGCAACCGAGGTGAATCGTTGCAGCAGGAGTTGTTCATCCCGGTCTTCCAGGGGCAAATAAAAGAGAATTTTGTCCAGTAGTCTGCGGCCGTCAACGAGAAAATAAAACATGGTGTAGATCATGATGATCGACATGAGGGCGGCATTAACGGTCATTTTCGTCATGGAAGAAAGAGAATCAATGAGCAGGGTGGAGGCGTTTCCGACCAGGATGCCGAGTTTTTCGATGATCACGTCCCGGTATGGGAGGAGCTCTTCGTAGTAAGGAATTTTGTCCTTGTAGTCGGCGATGGCGCTCGGGTGCTGGAGAAAGGATTTGACCCATGGTGTGACGGACTCGCTGACGTTAATCGCCTGGGAGACAACAACGCCGATAAGCCCGGTGAACGGGAGCAGGACAAGACAGGTAACGGCAGTGATGGTGAGCAGGGAGGCAAGATTTTCTCTTCCCCGGCAGAGAAGAAGGAGCCGCTGGTAAAGGGGATTGGTCAAGGCGGAAAAGAGACCGGCCATGAAGATGGCCATGAGGAACTGGCGGGTCATGGCAAGAAATATTGCCGAAATGCCGAGGACGATAAACAGAAGGACAATTTTTTGTGCGGTTTTTGGCGACATGGCGTTGGGGGAAAAAGTGGTCTGGAGGTTCACCGTAACGGGAAATGCTTTCGAATACAATTATGACCTGTTGGCCAATGCTCTGCAACTATTTAAATGACTATTTAAATGTGAAAAAGTTTCAAGGGAAGCCGGGAAGGGTAATGAAAAGAAAAGTGAAAATGAGGAAGTACGCAAAAAGACGGGAAACGGTGCAATATTTTCCTGATGTTGTAAAATAGATGGTGATATGCGTTGTTTTGACGTATCTCGTTGTTGCATCTGTGTTTTTGTGTAAAAGCATTATGTCTGTTGAGGGATTCTCGACCATGTTCGTATTGATCAATCATGAGACAGCTGATGATGCGTAATCGAAAGTGATAAACACCATGAAAAAAACAAAAGGACAGATCGAGGCGGAAATAAGTGACGCCATCATCAAGTTCGAAAAGGAATATATGGGCCGAGGGCCCTTGGAGACCAAAACCCATATCATCGGCGATATGGTGTTGGTGCGGCTTAAGGGCGTTCTCACCCAGGCCGAACACCAGCTTTCCAAGCCGGGGGAAATGAGCAACGGTCGGGAATTGATTAAAAAAGTGCGGATTGCTCTTTTGGAAAAAGGCCGACCCCTGATGGAGGCCGTGGTGGAGTCCATCACCGGTCAAAAGGTAAAAAGTCTGCACACGGATATCAGCACCGTGACCGGCGAGAGAATAATCCTGTTTACCTTATCGGCTTCAACCGGATTTGAATAATCGATGGCCCCTTCGTTTTTTCAACTTGACAGCCGGAAAAGCGAATGTATTTTAGTAGATAATATCAGGCGGAGATCTGAAAGGCCTTGTTGTAAGGCTTGTCGGATTGAGATCAGGGTGCACCGGCAAAAAAGTGTGCGAGGATCTCTTTTCGGTCGATACACATAACGATAACAGGTCCGGACGAGCTCGATAAGGGCGCGATCTGGAATAAGAGGTCGAAGAATCACTGGTTACACCGGTGGTCTTCGACCTTTTTTTTTTGCTTTTTTTCATTAACAGAGCAGGCGGGAGAAATGACATGGCCATAAAGTCGTTTGCCAGAGAAGGGCAGCAGTGCATCATCTATTCTGACGGGAAAATCTGCGAATCCCAAAGGGAATTGCTTTCAAGCGAGGTGTTTGCGGACATCGTGCAGACCTTTGTCGAGGAGCTTTGCCGCAACGACTCGCCATTGTTTGATTCTCTTGGGCCGGATGTGGCCAACGAGCGCGATCTGCGGCAACTGATAAATGTCCTGCGCGCATTGAGCGAACATCCCCTTGAACAGGTGGCCTCGATTCTGCCGGCTGCCGCAATTCTGTTAAAAAGCAATCATCGGCAGGCCCTGCATCAATTTGTCGAAAAACTGTACGATTACTGGCGCTCGTTTGACCGCTATATGGTGCTGCTTGCCGAATCCGGGCCTGACGGTTCGAACCGTCGTCCCTACCGGGCCTTCAACGATACTCTTGTCGCCCTGGCGCACCAGATTCGGTCTCTTTACCGGGACATTTGCGAAAATATTACCGGCACCCATCCCAGAGTCTACCGGCATGTCGCCGCCGGATGTGATGCCGGCGTCATCGCGCTGCCCAAAAGGTCTATCCTGCCGCACACGTACCAGAAAACACTGGCGGGTGTTCCTTTTATCCGCCAGGTCTGGTTTGCTCCTCCGCTCATCCTGGATCCTCCAATGAACACGCGGACCGGCCAGTTCCAGGCTGTCCATGAAAATCCCATCAAAGGACTTCGGCTTTCCCGCGAAGAATGGCTCTGCTATCCGGCCCAGGTCGGACCTCTGGTGATCTTTGTCTATTTTCATCGCAGATTCATGGGACTCGGCTTTTCTCTTGCCAACCTGTTTGAGCCGGCAAGTGAGGAACAGATCGCTGCCGGACCCGAGGCTGTCTATGTTTTTGGTGCTCCGGCCGAGCACATGGCGCGGTTTGGTGAACTGCCGACGGTTTTCTTCGATGATGGGGAAAATAATCTTCTGGTTGCGGCGGTGCCCCTGGAGGACCGATTCGGCTATTTCGGCTATTTGAAAAAAATGATCCTGACCCTGCACAACATCGCCATGATGAAGCGTGGTCGCCTGCCTTTTCATGGGGCTTTGGTTCGTATCCTGCTCAAGGGCGGCAAGGACGCAACTCTTCTGATCATCGGCGACACGGCTGCCGGAAAATCGGAATCCCTGGAAGCATTCCGCATTCTGGGAGAAGATATGGTCCAGGAGATGCTGATACTGGCCGATGACATGGGCTCCCTGGAAATCGCCGAGGATGGCCGGGTGATGGGCTATGGCACGGAAATCGGCGCCTTTATCCGACTGGACGACCTGCAGCAGGGCTATGCTTTCGGCCAGATCGATCGGGCCATCATCATGAGCCCGCAGAAGGTGAACGCCAGAGTGGTTCTGCCGGTCACCACCATTGATGAGGTGCTGCGCGGTTACGCCGTTGATTTTCTTCTTTACGCCAACAACTACGAAGAGGTGGATACGGAACATCCCATCATTGAGCGATTTGATACCGCTGCACGCGCCATTGACGTCTTTCGCGACGGGGCGGTGATGGCCAAGGGCACCACCACATCCACCGGGCTCGGCCACAGCTATTTTGCCAATATTTTCGGCCCGCCCCAGTACCGGGAGCTGCATGAAGAACTGGCCGGCGAAGTTTTTGAAACAGCTTTCCGGCACGGCGTCTTTGTCGGGGAACTGCGGACGAGGCTCGGTATCGGCGGGTACGAGACGACAGGTCCGCAAAAAGCGGCCCAGGCTCTGTTGCAATTGATCGATTCGTCAGCAAATTAATTTTGAAATATTTTTTAAACATTAAGCCAAACAATTAAGAGGTGTATGAATGACACAAAAACCACTTGTCGGAATTTTGATGGGAAGCGAAAGCGATCTGCCGGTGATGAGAAAAGCAGGCGCAGTGCTTGGTGAAATGGGTGTGCCCTTTGAAATGGACATCAGCTCCGCCCACCGGATGCCGGATAAAACAGCAGAGTACGCCCGGACTGCCAGGGAGCGCGGCATTGAGGTGATTATCGCCGGCGCCGGCATGGCGGCTCATCTTGCGGGTGTGATCGCCGCCCACACCACCCTGCCGGTGATCGGTGTGCCGCTGGCCTCGGGAGCCATGAACGGGGTGGACGCCCTGCATTCAACCGTGCAGATGCCTCCGGGAATTCCGGTTGCCACGGTGGCAATCGATGGCTCAAAAAACGCAGCCTACCTTGCCTGCGAGATCCTTTCCATCAAGTATCCGGAAATAGCAAAGAACCTGGAAAATTTCAGGGAAGAAACTCGCAGGTCCCTGCAGAAAAAATCAGACGAGCTGAAAAAAGAGCAGAAGGTCTCGTAGGACTTGTTGGTGATTCGGCGACAGGCGCATGAGAAAAAAATAACAAGATAAACAATACCATCTTCCGAAAAAATTGTTCAAAGGAGAACACCTATGTCCCGCAAAATGGTCACCATCGACGGCAATCAGGCATGTACCCACGTAGCCTATGCCACCAGCGAAATCATCACCATCTACCCCATCACCCCCTCGTCGCCCATGGCGGCGGAGGCGGACGCCAAGGCCAATGCTGCGCAGAAAAATATCTGGGGTTCGGTGCCTGCCGTAACCCAGATGCAGTCCGAAGCGGGCGTTGCCGGATCACTGCACGGTTCTCTCACCACCGGCGCACTCTGCACCACTTTTTCCGCCTCCCAGGGACTGATGCTGCTCCTGCCGAACATGAACAAGATAGCAGGTGAGTTGACCCCAACGGTTTTTCACATCACCGCCCGATCCCTGGCTTACCAGGGTTTGTCCATTTTCGGTGACCACAGCGACATCATGGCTGCCCGCCAGACCGGCTGGGCCATGCTTGGGTCACAAAACGTCCAGGAGGCCCAGGACATGGCGTTGATCTCCACCCAGGCAACGCTTAAATCACGTATCCCCTTCATGCATTTCTTCGACGGTTTCCGCACCTCCCACGAAATTCAGAAAATCGAGCAACTGACCGAAGATGACATGCGGGCAATAATCGACGAGGAGCTGATCATCGAACACCGTAAACGCGGCCTTTCACCGGACAGACCCATGATGCGGGGTACCGCCCAGAATCCTGATGTCTATTTCACCGGCCGTGAGACCGTCAATAAATTTTATGCGGCAGTCCCGACAATTGTTCAGGATACCATGAACAATTTTACCGCCGTCACCGGACGCAAGTACCACCTTTTTGATTATTTCGGAGCTGCTGATGCCGAAAATATCATCATCATCATGGGGTCCGGCGCTGAAACCGTTCAGTCCACGGTCGAATATCTCGTGGCCCGGGGAAACAACGTCGGCGTAATCGTGGTGCGGCTTTTCCGGCCCTTTGACGCCGTCGCCCTCATCGGCGCCCTTCCTGGTTCCGTCAAGCGCATCACAGTGCTTGACCGCACTAAAGAGCCGGGGGCCGCGGGCGAACCACTCTATCAGGATGTCCGCACCGTTGTGGGCGAGGCCCAGGACGCAGGCACCCTGCGAGTGGCGCCGGTGGTTCTGTCAGGCTGTTATGGTCTGGGCTCCGCCGAATTCACCCCGGCCATGGTCAAGGCGGTGTACGACAATATGGACGCACCCACCTCTAAGAACCATTTCTGTGTCGGGCCCGATGACGACGTCGCCTTTACAAGCCTTGATTACGACAAAACTTTTGACATCGAGGGCAGTGATGTCTGTCGGGCCATGTTTTACGGCCTTGGCGCGGATGGCACAGTCGGCGCCAACAAGAACAGCATCAAGATCATCGGCACCGAGACCGACAATAACGCCCAGGGCTATTTTGTTTACGATTCAAAGAAATCAGGCTCCATCACCACCAGCCACCTGCGATTCGGGAAAAACCGGATTCTGGCTCCCTATCTCATCAACAAGGCCAATTTCATCGCCTGTCACAATTTCACTTTCCTCAATAAATACGATATGCTGGTCAATATCGAGGAGGGCGGGACCTTTCTGCTCACCTCCTCTTTTGCAAAAGACGAAGTGTGGAATCATTTGCCTGCAAAAGTACAGAAGCAGATCATCGATAAAAAGTTGAAATTTTACATTATCGATGCCCTGAACCTTGCCGCTGCCATCGGCCTTGGCGCCCGCATCAACATGATCATGCAGACCGCGTTCTTCCTGATTTCCAATGTCATCTCAAAAGACGAGGCCATCGTCAAAATCAAGGAGGCCATCAAGAAGACCTACGGCGTCAAGGGCGACAAGGTGGTCAATATGAACTATGGGGCGGTGGACGCGGCGGTCAGCAATATCGTTGCCGTTGATGTGCCGGGCGCAATCACGGGACATGAATTGCCCCCCACCGTACCGGCCTCTGCGCCGGACTTTGTCAGGGAAGTAACCGCCAAGATGATTGAAGGAAAAGGCGCTGAAATCAAGGTTTCCCAGATGCCCTGCGACGGTACCTGGCCAACCGCCACCACCCAGTATGAGAAACGGAATATCGCCGTTGAAGTACCGGTGTGGGCGGCTGAGGCCTGTATCCAGTGTGGTCAGTGCTCACTGGTCTGCCCCCATGCCTCCATCCGGATGAAAATCGTCGAAGCATCGACTCTTGCCGGCGCACCGTCCACCTTCCAGAACGCCGAAGCCGTGGGCAAGCAGTTCAAGGGGCGCAAGTTCGCCGTCTCCGTGTCCACCGAGGACTGCAACGGCTGCAGTCATTGCTTTCAGGTCTGCCCGGCCCGAAAAAAGGATGCGGCAGGCAACAAGACTGACGCAAGAGCCCTGCAGATGGTAACGAACACTGAAGAGGTCAGGCTCCGCGAGTCGGTTAACTATCAATACTTTTTGTCGCTGCCGGAACTTGATTACTCGGAACTCAATCCGGCAACCATCAAGGGCAGCCAGTTGCTCCGCCCGCTCTTTGAATATCCCGGTGCCTGTGTGGGCTGCGGTGAGACACCGTACATCAAACTCGCCACCCAGCTCTTCGGTGACCGGATGATGATTGCCAACGCCACCGGCTGTTCCTCGATCTATGGCGGCAATCTGCCGACGACACCTTATTGTAAGCGTGACGACGGCCGGGGGCCGATATGGGCAAACTCCCTGTTTGAAGACAATGCCGAATTCGGTCTCGGCATGCGTCAGACCGTCAACAAGATGGGCTCCCAGGCGGCAGAACTTCTTGAAGAAGCTGAGGCAAGCGGGGTTATCGGCAACGCCATGAAACTGGAGCTGGTCAACTCACCCCAGACCAACCAGCTGGAAATCGAAGCCCAGCGTGCACGGGTGGCTGACTTGAAAAAAATACTGGAGAGCAGCAACTCTCCAAGGATGAAGCAGCTCCTTCATGTGGCCGACTATCTGGTGAAGAAATCGGTATGGATTTTCGGTGGGGATGGATGGGCCTATGACATCGGTTACGGTGGGCTGGATCATGTACTGGCGTCCGGCGAGAATGTCAATGTGCTGATCATGGATACCGAGGTCTATTCCAACACCGGCGGGCAGATGTCAAAATCAACGCCGCGTGCCGCAACCGCGCAATTTGCGGCGGGTGGTAAGCGGATGCCGAAAAAAGACATCGGTATGATCTTCGCCACCTACGGCAACGTCTACGTGGCCAAGGTCGCCATGGGCTCCAACCCTGCCCAGGTGGTGAAGGCCTTCAACGAAGCTGAAGCTTATGACGGACCGTCCCTGATCATCGCTTATTCACACTGCATCAACCACGGCATCAACATGACCAAGGGGCTTGATCAGCAGAAAAAGGCAACTGAGTGCGGGCACTGGCCGCTCTATCGTTACAACCCGATGCTTGAAATGGAAGGCGCGAATCCGCTCATCATCGACAGCAAGGCCCCGGCGCTCCCCTTCGCCGATTATGCCATGAACGAAAATCGCTATCGGGCGTTGAAGCTCACCAACCCTTCCATGTTCGACGAGCTGATGGACAAGGCCCAGCAGGACGTGGACAAGGGATGGAAATTCCTCGAAGGACGCGCCAAAGCGCTCGAGCCTGGAAGCTGATAAATTTCACTCTCTACTGAATGCCGGGAGGAGCTTTCCTGTGTCAAGGACGGCCCCTCCCGGTAATGAGTTGAACGATGGATGTCTGCCGGGAGCACATGCGGATTTTTCGTGTTCGGCAAGATATCATCTTACGTAAAATCCGTTTACACCCACCAGATCTGGCGTTTGGCCGGATTGCCGATCAAGTCGAATGAGTCCCCCGACTCCCTGAGTACATCATCAAAATCTTGAAGAGTGAAGTCGTAGCCGTCAGTGTTGGCTGCGGCCACGAAATCCTCCTTGGTTTTGATGGCGTCATACTTGGCGCGGATTCCATGGTCCTCCCCGCCGGCAATAAGAAATGTTTCCGCATTTTTTTTTGACATATATTCCCTCATGAAAAAATGATTAATCTGGATAATGATCGTAATCTGCTCTCCCTTGTTTCTTACTTTTCGCCTTTGGAGCTCCTTTTTCATAAAGACCTCTCATACCCGTTGTTTCGGCTGTCTATGATGCGATGAGATAGTCTGCCGCGGGCTCGCCATCCTCAAGACCGTCGAGAATGGTATCGATCGCCTCTTCGCTGTCCACACCCTTGAACCACCAGTTCTCCGGGTGGATCACCATGATGGGGCCGCTCTCACACTGTTTAAGGCAAGTGGTAGCGGTAACCAGGCAGTCGAGTCCGCGGTCGAGAATTTCCTCTTCCAGATACTGGAGGAAACCGTTTGTCTGCTTGTGGCAGATCCCTTTTTTGTCGCCCGCCACGCGAAAGCTCTGGCAGACAAGTATTTGACGTTCCGGTATAGCCATTGTTCGCTCCTTTTTCGATATCCGTAACCGGTCGAAAATAAATTATTTTTTACATTTTCCTTTCTTGCCGCCACCATAGAGGGCATCAACCATGCCTTCGACATTGTCTTCCGTGAACAGCAGGGTCAATCCATGGCGACCTAAAATTTCACGCGGCTTTTGTCCGGCACTGGTGGCCAGCAGGACAAAACAATCTTTTAAAATATCAGCAACCTGCTGCCAGCGTGTATCGCCGCTGCCCGGTTCGGGAAGATCCCGGGCCTCAAGCAGGCAGGCAAGACCGTCTTCTCTCGGTCCATAGATCAGGGCCTTGATGGCCTGGCCGAGATGAAGATCGATATCCATGCCGTTTGCGCTGAGCACTGCCGCATTCGGACGCTCCTTAGTCGGCTTGGGTGTAATCCTATGGCCTTCGCCGGACAGAGGAATAATGTGGCCTTTGTCTTCCGGCATGTGGAGACAAACAACCTCGATATGCCGGGCGACTTTCATTGCCAGGTTCTCCATTGTCTCTGCCGAGGGCTGGGGTAGCTTCTCTTCACTCGTCAACCAGCCTTTGCCGGGCAGCAGCGTGATGGACTCGGCGCCGAGGTCGGAAACCAGACGGGCAATTTTCTCAATTTCCTGTTCATTGATTCCGGCGTATACCGTAGTCCGGATGGAGACAGGGATACCTGCCGCTTTGCAGGCTGCTATTCCCTTGGTCTGCTCATCGATCAGGATTTCAGCGCCCTTTGTCAGGGGAGTGTTGCGTTTTCCCTGCCTGATCCAGGCATAAAGTTTTTCTGCCGTCTCTGCCGTAACCGTGTCCGTCAGCAGGGTAACTCTGGCTACTCCCTGTTCGGCGAAAAGATCGGCTTGCCCGGCAAGGCCGATGCCGGTAGTTGTTATGCCCAGAGGCAATTGCGGGTAATGCTCCCGGAGGATGGCTATGATGTTGCGCGTCATGTCCATGGTGGCCAGCGGATCGCCCGGGCCGTTGATGTCAAGCCCTGCGATGCTCTTCCCGCAGGCCTTGATATCCTCAAGCCAGGTAAGAGCTCCCGGGAGAGGCACGGCCTGGGGCAGTTTCTCCGCTCCGCAGAAACGGGTTCGGCAGACGGCCTGGGGAGCCACCGGCAGGGTGAGCCATTCAGCGGCTTTGCCGCAGCAGCTTTCTTGGTTTTCAGGAAAAGGAATAATGGTCATGACATTTTCTCTTGGATAACGGGGACAGATTTGCCCTCTGTCCCCGTCTGTTTTTTTCTACTAAAGAACCAGCTCGAACCTTTCTTCGGGGTCGTCCCTGTCCTTGCGATCGAGCAGAACCCCGAGAATCTTCTCAAGCAGCCTGAGACCACCCTTGTACCCTACGGTGGGGAAGTACTGATGCCCCTGGCGATCCAGGATGGGAAAGCCCCAGCGTACATAGGGCAGATCTTCATCCCGGGCGATATACTTGCAGTATGTGTTGCCGATGATCAGGTCCACCGGTTCGTTCTTTATCCACTGGTGGAGGAGGAACATATCCCCTTTGGCCTTGACGTTGACATCAAAACCCATGTCCTTGGTGAGCTCCTTGATCCGTTTTTCAAACTTCTTGCCGGGGGTGCCGGTAACCACATGGATCGGCTTCATGTCCATGGAAACCAGAAATTCGGTCATGGCAATGAGCTGATCCGGGTCACCCACCAAGGCGACCTTTTTGCCATAGAGGTACTGGTGCATGTCTGAAATCATGTCGACAAGCTGGCCGCGTTCAAGGGTAATTCCTTCAGGGATGGTCACTCCGGCAATGGTCCGCAGGGCATCGATGAAACGGTCCGTGGCCTTGAGGCCAAAGGGCATGTCAAGCACACTGCACGGCACCTTGTGCTTTGAGTCGAGTTCCCGGGCTGCGTCGGCCGAACACCATTCTCCCAGGGCCAGGGTGCCGATGGAGTCGCCGGTGGATTTGAGCTCCGCCATGGTGGTGCCGCCCTCCGGAAACATCTTGTATTCGCCGGAAAGAGGACCATTCAGCACTCCTGAGGTATCTGGGAAGAGTATCGTTTTGATGCCGATCATTTTGGTGATTCGCTTGATCTCCTCCATATCGGCCGGCTCCACCCAGCCGGGGATGATGTTGACCTTGCCGTTCTTCTTGCCCGTGGGTTCAGCCACCATTGCCATGGATGTGACCATGTTGGAAAAACCGGTAACGTGTGACCCCGCATAACTCGGGGTGGAGGCGCTGATCACGTATTTGCCCTTGGGGATTTTTCCTTCAGCCAGCGCCTTTTTCTTGATCTGGGGCAGATCGTCGCCGATGGTTTCGGAAAGGCACGTGGTGTGAATGGCAATCACCTCGGGATTATAGACGGTGAATATATTGTTAATGGCCTGCAGCATATTCGCCTGGCCGCCGAATACCGAGGCTCCCTCGGTAAATGAGCTGGTGCCGGCGGAGATGGGCTCCTTGTAATGCCTGGTCAATGTGCTGCGATGGTATGAGCAACAGCCCTGGGAACCATGACTGTGCGGCAGGCATCCGTGGATGCCGAGGGCCGCATACATGGCGCCGATGGGCTGGCAGGTCTTGGCCGGATTAATGGTCAAGGCCTTGCGCTCGGTTATTTCAGTAGGAGTGTGACGTAATAACATTGCTTTATCCTCAACGAATGAGTGAAAATTAAATTTTGACTTAAGGTGTTCAGGAGCCGGAATCATGAAAAATTGAGGATAGAAAGGTTCAGTTTTTCTTCTGACTCCTGAATTCTCCATTCTGGCTTCTGTCTTTACTCCCAGTTATATGAAGCTGAGAGCTGAGGGTTCTCCTGCCATGGAGCTTTCATGTAGCTCCAGACCTTGGAATTCACCAACCGGTCGATCTCCTTGTAGAAGTTGATCGCGCCCTGAAAACCTGCATAGGGGCCGCCGGAGTCGTAACTGTGAAGCTGCTTCATGGGTATGCCCAGTTTCTGGATGGAATACTTCTCCTTGATACCGGCGCAGAAGATATCCGGTTTCATTATCTCCACCAGCTTTTCCGCCTCGTATTGATTGAGGTCGTCTATGATCAGGGTGCCTTTGTCCATATCCGGGGCCAGGCCTTGGTACTCTTTGAATTTGAATCCGGCCTTGTCAAGAGCCTTCATCTCCTCATCGCTCTTGCGAGGCTTGAAGCGGGTCTCGTCCGCCTCCACTTCGATCTCTTCAATGTTGCGGCTGTCCGCGTCGACCTTGATGTTCGGAAGAACCTGGCGGCCCTCGTAATCATCCTGATGGGCGAATTCATAGCCGGCCGAGATGGTCTTCATACCGAGCTCGGAAAAAAGATCCTGGTAATGGTGCGCCCGGGAACCGCCCACGAAAAGCATGGCGGTCTTGCCTTCAGTGCGGGGCTTGATCTCCGTGAGCGCAGTGTCCACCTGAGGCATCTCTTCGGCTATGACCGCTTCCACCTTGTCGATGAGCTCCTGTTCGCCGAAATACTCGGCAATCTTGCGTAAAGACTTGGCCGTGGACTTGGCGCCGATAAAATTCACCTTGATCCAGGGGATGCCGTATTTGGTTTCCATCATGTCGGCCACATAGTTGATGGACCGATGACACATGACGGCATTGAGATCCGCCGTATGGGAGGAGGCAAACTGGTCATAGGTGGAGTTGCCGGAAAAAGTTGAAATACAGGTGATGCCGCATTTCTTGAAGATCCGGTCGATCTCGAAACCGTCGCCGCCGATGTTGTACTCGCCCAGCAGGTTGATCTTGTATTTGCCCGGTTTTACCTCGTCGTTCTCGCCGACAATATGGCGAAACACCTGATTGTTGGCGATGTGATGGCCGGCTGACTGACTGACACCCTTGTAGCCCTCGCAGGAAAAGGCGTAGACATTGCAGTCGCCCAGTTTCTTTTTCATATTGGCGGTGACCGTATGGATATCGTCACCGATCAAGCCCACGGGGCAGGTGGCGAACACGGCAATGGAGATGGGGTGAAAGAGGTCGTATGCCTCCTGGATCGCCTGTTCCAGCTTCTTTTCGCCGCCGAAAATGATGTCCTGTTCCTGCATGTCCGTGGAAAAACAGTAGGGCATATAATTTTCGCCATCCGGCCCGCCGCCGTCGGTCTGGTTGCGGCGGGTCAGCCATGCATAGAAACTGCAGCCGATGGGGCCATGCACCAGGTTGACGATATCTCGGGTGGGCCCCATGATAACACCCTTGCAGCCTGCGTATGTGCAGCCGCGCATGGTGATGATGCCCGGAATGGTGCGCACATTGGCGGTGAGCGCCGGCGTGTCGTTCTGCAGGGCCTCATTGATCATTATCTGTTTGGCGCGTTTGCGGGCCACCTTGGGCGGGTACTTTTTGATGAGTTCCGCCTTGATGTCGGTGGGTTCCCACTGCACCATTTTTTTCTTAGTTTTTGTTGCCATATTCATTCTCCTTCTTGGTTAGGCGATCGACTTGGCGCCGGTTTCGCCCGTCCGGACGCGAATGGCATCGGCGATCGGCAGGACGAAAATCTTGCCGTCACCGGGCTTGCCGGTCTGGTTGGTGTCGATGATCGCCTGAACCACGTCATCCACCAGGTCATCTTTCACCACGACCGTTACGATGCGTTTGGCGTACAGTTTGCCTTTTTCCCCGAGCAGGGAAGCGGCTTCCTCATAGCCCTGCTGGGCGCCTTCGAGAACGGCGGGGTTGACGAAACCTTTGCCGCGTCCATGTGCTTCAAGAGCAAAGAAGGCATCGATGCCTGCATCGGTCAGGGCCTGTTTCGTCTGGTTCATCATGTTTATTCGCACAACGGCGATTACTTCCTTCATGCCGGGACCTCCGCAGGTGGAGCTCCGTTTTCCTTGATGCCGGAGCTGATGGTGTACGATTCCTCAACATCACTGATAAAGATCTTGCCGTCGCCGAAGGCTCCTTTTTCGCCGGATCTTGCGGTACGCATGATGGTGTCGATGACGAAATCCTTTTCTTCCGTCTTGACGACACTCATCAGCATCATTTTGGGAATTTCATCATAGGTGACTTCGCCGATTTTAATACCGCGCTGCTTGCCACGCCCTGCGACCGAATATTTGGTAACAGCGGGAAACCCCGCGTCCATCAGGGCTGCGAGGATCTTGTCCGCTTTTTCGGGTCTTACAATTGCTCTAATCATAGTCAACATAATAGTTTCTCCAGGTATATTTGGCAGTCTCATCGAAGCATCGCCATCATGGAGCTCCGTGTGAGATCGTAGTTTTTAGGGTAAGAGTTATGCCGCTTCCATGAGGCCATATTCCATGAGCAACGCTTCAAGCTCCTCGATTTCCAGCGGCGTGGGGATGACGAATGTTTTATTTTCGTCGATGGCCTTTGCCAGTCCGCGGTAATGATCGGCCTGCGGGGCTTCCGGTTTCCATTCGATGACGGTTTTACGGTTAATCTCGGCCCGTTGCACGTCGTTGTCGCGGGGCACAAAATAGATCATCCTGGTACCCAGCTTGTTGGCAAATTTCTCGATCATCTCTGCTTCATTGTCCACGGCGCGTGAGTTGCAGATCAGGCCGCCAAGGCGAACCGTACCTGACTGGGCGAATTTGACGATACCCTTGCTGATGTTGTTGGCAGCGTACATGGCCATCATCTCACCGGACACGACGATGTAAATTTCCTCGGCCTTTCCGTCGCGAATCGGCATGGCGAATCCACCGCAGACAACGTCGCCCAGAACATCATAGAATGCGTAATCAAGACCTTCGCTTGCTTCATAGGCGCCGAGGGATTCCAGCATGTTGATGGAGGTGATGATGCCGCGTCCTGCGCAGCCGACGCCCGGCTCAGGGCCACCGGACTCAACACACCAGGTTCCGCCGTAACCGGCTTTGCGGATATCTTCGAGTTCAACGTCTTCGCCCTCCTCGCGAAGGGTGTCGAGCACCGACTTTTGGGCCAGGCCGCCTAAAAGCAGGCGAGTGGAGTCCGCCTTGGGGTCGCAGCCCACCACCATGATCTTTCGTCCCATTTCGCAGAGACCAGCCACTGTGTTCTGGGTGGTGGTTGATTTGCCGATTCCGCCTTTGCCGTAAATTGCTACTTTTCTCATGGTATCTCTCCTTATTTGTGTAATTGATGCTGTCATTCAGCATGAAATGATTTCTGCGGAAAACGTTTAGGTTCTTTCCGCAGTGAATGATTTTTTTAGCCAGGTTGTTGGTTTTTTCGGATTCTCTGTTGTCTCTCTCTAATGGCAATCAGTGTGCCATGTGATTTGGAAAAGTTTTTTTTCTTTTGTTTTGGGTGGTTATGGGGTGGAAGGTTGTTTTGTTCAACTAGGCAGAGGTTTTGGGAAGGGTGCTTTTTTGTCGGAAAGACGACAAAAAGGAAGAGATGTTTCGTTTTTGTAGCCATGATAAAGGGGGATTTGTCCGGCAGTGTTTATTGCAAAAAAGTATCTTAATTTTGTTTAATTTTACAAAAATGTCACACGTCGAGTGTTTTGTTCCTGGTTGAGAATGATATAAAATATGTTGTTTTATTCTTTTGTTTCAGTTGGTTGTATAGTTTAGTTGAGGGAAATGTTTGAGTGTGGAATGTATATTGCAGGCATCAGTATTGAATAAGAAAAGTTTTCTCGCCAAAAAAGTCGAAACATGCCATGCAGATCAGTTGATAAATGGGGTCGCATCAGGCCGAACCGGTATTCGTGGTGTTCAAGCCTTGATGGTTATGCCCTTGATATGGAGTAATAATGATAGCAACAAATCCAGCTTCCACTTCTGATAATTCCAGTTTGCTGGCCCTTGAGTTACAGGCTCTTTCCGAGATCTGTCAGCTTATCGGTTCTGCCGTTCACCTTGATACCACCCTGGGAAAAATCCTGCGCATTCTGCATGACATTTTGCGTATGGAGCGCGCCACGCTGATGCTGCTTGACGGCAGCGGGACCAAGCTTTCCATTCGTGCTTCTTACGGCTTGACGGTTGAGGAGGAGAAGCGTGGTGTCTATAATATTGACGAAGGAATCAGCGGTCAGATTTTTCAGACCTCTTCGCCATTTGTGGTGCCGGATATTCAGAGTGAACCGCTTTTTTTGAACAGGACGCAGTCCCGTTCAAAAATCAGCAAAGACCGGATATCCTTTATCGGTGTTCCCGTCATTCTTGCAGGGAAAACGGTAGGAGTGCTCAGTGTCGACAGGTTATTCGGCATGGATGTTTCTTTTGAGGAAGATATTCGATTTTTGACCATGCTGGCCACCTTGATTGGCCAGTTTCTCAGTCTTCACCGGGCCATTATCCGTAAAGAGGCAGTGTTGGTTGAGGAAAACAAGAGTCTGAAGGCGGAATTGCATGGTCGTTACAACCGGCATTACATCATCGGTCAGAGCAAACCCATGCAGGGGCTTTTCTGGAGTATAGAAAAAGTGGCGCCCAGCCGGGCAACCGTGCTTTTGCTCGGCGAGTCGGGAACCGGCAAGGAACTGGTGGCTCGGGCGATTCATCAGGCCGGCACCCGCAAGGACAAGGTTTTTATCAAGGTAAACTGCGCCGCTCTGCCGGAGAACCTGCTGGAAAGCGAACTGCTGGGACACGAGAAAGGAGCATTCACCGGCGCGGTAAATTCAAAGCCTGGGCGTTTCGAGTTGGCCGATGGCGGTACACTTTTTCTTGACGAAGTTGGCGAGTTGCCCTTGGCGCTGCAGGCCAAACTGCTGCGGGTTCTGCAGGAGAGACAGTTTGAGCGGCTTGGCGGTACCAGGACGTTAAGTGTGGATGTGCGGCTCATTGCCGCCACCAACGTCCTGCTGGAGGACGCGGTGGCTACAGGGGCATTTCGTAATGACCTCTACTATCGTCTGAATGTTGTTCCTCTCACCCTGCCGCCGCTGCGGGAAAGAAGAGAGGATATCCCGTTACTGCTCGATCATTTTCTCCGCTCAAGCAACAAGCGCAATGAAAAACAGGTCAAATTGACCAAGGAATTTCTCGATTTTCTTACCGACTATGATTGGCCGGGAAATGTGCGAGAGTTGCAGAATCTCGTGGAAAGGCTGGTGATTTTAAATGACAGTGGCTGGCTGCAGATTGCCGATTTGCCGAATCGCCTCTTTTTGACACCGAAAATTTCTCCGGTCGATATTCAACCGGTGGAAAGAGTGAGTGCTCTGCGTTCTCCCGGCGTTGGAGGACGGTTGAAGGATATCGAGCGGGCTGAAATCGAGGCGGCGTTGAAGCGCCATGGCTGGGTGCAGGCCAGGGCTGCCCGTGAACTTGGTCTGACCCAGCGGCAGATGGGTTACCGGATGAAAAAACTCGGGCTGGAAAAACCGGAACTCTGGTAATTCATAGCTTTCTTTTCATCATAGGGCATGCGGGAGGTTCAGGTGCTTTTCCGGCCTTTCTGCATGCTCTGTTGCGTATTGTTATTTTGGTGCACGTCGTTTCGTGGATAAAGAATAAGATGTCCGATAGCTTTTAAAGAGCAGTGATTGCCAATATCTCCTCATCATTGAGCGGACGTTTTTTGCTTCCGGCATGAAGCCGTACCAGGGAAGTTATTCGCTCCAGTTCCGTTTCCGCCATATTTACCCCCATGCTGTCAAGCTTATCCATAATGGCCCTTTTCCCGGCCTTTTTCCCAAGCAGTAGGCGGCGATGACCGCCCACCCGGCTCGGATCGTAGGGTTCATAGGTGGCGGGGTTTCTCGTCAGGCCCTGGAGGTGGAGTCCTGTTTCGCAGGTGAAAATTGATCTTCCCACAACGGGATGATTGCCGGCGATGGGCAGGTTCGCTGCCTTGGCCACAACACGGCACAAAGAGCGCAGGTGCGCTGTTTTGTATGGTCTGCTGCCTTCTCGCAAGGCCAGGTAACCGGCAATTTCCTCAAGCCTGCTGTTGCCGGCGCGTTCTCCCAGCCCGAGGACGGTGGCGTCGGCCCAATGGGCTCCGGATTCAAGGGCGGCAATACCGTTTGCCGTTGCCATGCCGAAATCATTATGGGTATGGACGCCGATTTCCAGAGAGCAGCTTCCAATAATACGGCGGACAAGGGAACTGATCATGGCCGGGCTGGCAATGCCAACGGTGTCGGCAATCCTTACTCGGTGAGCTCCCGATCGTTCTGCCGTGCGTACCATCTGCAGGAGAAAATCATTATCCGCCCTGGTGGCATCCTCGAGTCCTACGGAGACAAAGGGAACACCGATTGCTCTGCTCAGTTTCACCGATTTTTCCAGGGTGGCAATCGCCCAGTCGTGATTTCGGTTCATTTTGTCGAAAATATGCATGTCTGAAGCGGGCATGGAGAGGGAGAGGACATCCGGCTTCAGGGATGCTCCGTGCTTGATATCGTCTTCCGCGCACCGGCACCAGAGGGCCAGGCGGCCGGCGGTAATCTCGCGTCGGCAAAGGCGCACCAGTTCCGGCAGTTCCCGGTCATAGGGGGTGGCGATGCCGATTTCTATTTCCTCAATTCCCACACGGGCAAGCAGGCGGGCTATTTGTATCTTGGTGCTCAGTCGGAAGGAGACACCGGGTGTCTGTTCGCCTTCCCTCAGTGTGCTGTCGATAAGTCCTTTCATGGGGCACGCTCTCACAAGGCAAGGTCCAGTATGATTGCCAGGGCCGAAGTGACGAAAATGAACAGGTAGTTCAGGCTTTCCCGTGATTTCTGCAACGAGGAGAGCAGGTAAACCAAGGCATCCCTGTCGCCGGCCGACAAAACTTCGCCTTTTTCAACCTTGGTGATCAGGTTGTAGTCGCGGATGGTTTTTTTTCTTTTTCTGGAAATGCCGTATCGATAAGAAAAGAAAAAAACATAGCCGATAATGCCTACATACCAGACGGTGCGGAACAGTTCGGGTTGAAACTCCTTGACAGCCATGAGCGCCCTGACGCACAGGGCGGAAGTCAAGCCCAGTGCGAAAAAAAGATTGATGACGACGGGCGGCAAGGTATGCGGTGCGTGTTTTGTCATGGTTGTCTGGTCGGATTTCATCTCAAAACTCCTCAATCTGCCGACGAAACCAGGTAAGCTGGCGTTCCCTGGTTTTTTTCATGTCCAGATAATAAATGTTCTGCGGGAAAAGCAATTCCGCCACCCCGGTATCAAAAATACGCTTGACCTCATATTCGTCATGGGAAACATCCTTCTGGTAAATGTAGTTGAGGTAGCTCTCGTAGGTGTGGACGATGAATTCCACCCTCATGCCGCCAAGACGGGCAAAGAACTTGAACATGGCGGTGCTTGAAGAGCTGCCGATGTTTTTGCCGGCCCGTTTAGCGCCGGTGAGGGAGTCCGAGATGTCTTCCAGGGACATGAAGGAGTTCGCCTGGATGGCGCTGCTCGTCAGGTGCTTCTGGAAAATCTTGATATCCTGGGAAGTGGCGAGTACGCCCATGAGGCCCAGCTCATCATCAACCGCCACCGCCGGATTTTCTTCCCCCTTGCGCAGCAGTTTGAGGACCTTGGCTTCCGGAGGTTTTTTGCGGATAGAAACGTAGATGGGGATTTCCCGACCATCGGTTACGAATCGGCGCCTTTTGAGCAGGGTGAGCTTCTGTCCCGGCGTCAGTGTCAGTTTCTCGGCTTCCTTGTGGCTGATGACCCGCAGTTCCTGACAGAGAAAATTCTCTTTTTCGTGGGTGCTCAGCAGGTAGACGATTTCCAGTTCTCCTATTTTGCTTTTTGTGCTCCACACATAGTCATTAAGGAAATCAAGAAAGCGGGCGAATTTGTTTTCAATGCCGGTTTCCCTTTCCCTCTGGTCGATGGAGCCGGCAAGATTCATGAGAATGAGCTTGCGCTTGGCTTCAAAGCGCGCCTTCAGGTGGTATCGGTCATCAAAGACGATGAGCAGCAGTTCCGCCGGGCTGCTGGTGGCGTCGATTTCGTTGGTCATCTCGATATGGGAACTGTAATTGGCCAGCACTTTGTTGCGCAGATAGCGGATCACCCCGTCGGCCGTGCGTGAATAATTGTTAACCCGGGTGATGATTTCCCTTTCCGTCCCTTCGATGCCGAACATGTTTCCCAGAAGGGTGTATGCCCTTTTTTCAATTACCTCCCGCCGCTTTTTGTCCCGCAGCAGGAGATTGATTTCATCAAATGACTGGACATCAAGAAATTCGAAAATCTGGTTGCGGATGATGCGGTATTTCGTGGCTGTTTCTCCCCGCCCAAGCAGTGAAGTCATGGCGCGGGCCTGACGGCAGAATGTTTTTCCCGGCAGGATGCCTGCATGGGCGGCAAATGGACCATTCTGGTTGAGCAGAAGAAACATGTTGTCCTGGTGGGTGTAGTTCATGGGGTTGCTCGACTTTGGCAGACTCCTGAAAACTCAGGTGCTTACCGTGTTTTTGTCAACAGTGGGATGCTGTTTGAAAAGTCAGGAAGATCTTTCTCTATTTCTGACTATAGTAATAAAATTTTCAAAAAAAAGCTCGAATTGATGCTCCATTTCATGGTGCCGTCTTACCGTCTCCGCCAGGATCAGCCGAGGATTAATGTTTTTATTCGGCAATGAGCGGAGCCAGGAAGAGTCATTGTGGATCCATGCCGCAACGTCTTCCGGATGGGCGGCATGGTTGTCGAACTGAACACCGATGATGTGCGGCCTTTCTTTCAGGGTAAACGCCTCTATCTGGCACTCTTTTGATGTTGCCAGAATATGAAAATGCCTGGGAACCGGAGGCAGAACTGCGTATCCATGCCATTTGAATAATGGGAAATGGTTGTCAATGGAGGCGAAGACGGGGTGATGGCGCCCGTCACCCGTCAAGTGCCCTTCGGTAAACCCGATACTGTGGCAGAAGTTGGGGCCGACTCTTGCCCCCAGGGCGTCAGCCAGCAGCTGGTGGCCCAGGCAGATCCCCAGGCACGGACGGTCGCTCGTCAGCCAGTTGCGGATCGCCTCTTTTTCCGGGCGCAGGAAGGGGTACTTGTCTTCCTGGTCAACATTCGGGCCTCCGCCAAGGATAATGAGCCCATCGTAAAAGGTTAAATCGGGAACAGGGTCTTGCCAGATCTTGATCACCTTGCAGTCAACCCCGCAGTGGGCTGCCGCGCTGTGCAGAAATTTGCCCGGCCCCTCCCAGGAAACATGTTGGAATATGGCAAGTTTTGTCATGGCGGTTGGTTATAAAAAAAGGCGCACAGGGCGTGAAGAGCGGTGCCTTGTGCGCCGGGAGTTTTAAGAGCGGCGATAGTCGTTGTTTTCCCTGGGACTAGAAAGACATGCTCAGGGTCACACCGCCGTAAATGTAGTCGCTGTCTTTGCCATTGGCGCTGCCCGACTCAATCACATCTTCCGCATCGCTTGTCAGTGGGAAGGAGTAATAGAGCTCCGGTGTTATGGAGAAATATTCTCCCATCGGGAAAGTCATGGATGCGGACAAAACACCGTCATGAAATCCACTGTACGCGTCGGAAGGATCATCGGGGTCAGCAATGGTTGATTCATCGTCAATATCGTAGTAGCCGACTTTGGCGCCTAGATCCAAGCTTAGTTCCTCGTTGATGGGGAATGAGTGGGAGATGCCGGCGGAGATATACCAGCCTGGCATGGCATCGTAATCCCGGTAAATGGTCAGCGAGGGAGCCAGTAGGGTTTTTAGTGTGACGCTGGCATATATTTCCTGTGTGTCCGGCAGCCCGTCAACAGAATAGTAGATATAGCCCACCCCGTAATCGGCAAAGGAGCAGGAGGCGTCATAGGAGATGGTCATGTCGGTTTCGTTCCAGCTCATTGAGTTTGCGTCTGGGCCTGTTGATCCGTCATCCTCTAGGGTGAGAAATTCATGTTCGTCGGTGTCCAAGTTGCCCCACAGGTTGAAGCCAAATCCCTTGTAGCCAATGGTCATTGAGGGTTGCAGGATGATGCTGTCCTTGCTCAACTCGTAACCACGCCACACATATTTGCTGAGAGCTGATACGCTGAGGTCTGCTGTTGGTTTTTCTTCTTCCGCACAGGCGGAGGATGCGAAGAAGCCGGTAGTTGCAATGCTGATGAGGGCAATGGCGGCCATGGTTGACATTCTCTTTCTCATTTCTTTTCTCCTTGGAAAAATGATGAAGTGTTCCGCCCCGGACAATTGTCCGGGACTCTGGTCTCTGTAGTTGTAAAGGTTATTTGGTGGTCTGGAAATCGTTGTAGGCAGCTGCGCCGTGTTCGCCGATATCAAGGCCTTCCATTTCTTCCTCTTCGCTTACCCGAAGACCGAAAATCATGTCAATGGCTTTGAAGAGAATGAAGGCAGTGCCGAAGGACCAGACAAATGCCGCACCGATTCCGATAAGCTGCGTGGTGACGATTTTCATGGTGGGACCGCCCATGTTGAAAAGGCCGGCTGCCAGTGTTCCCCACGCCCCGCAGACACCGTGGACGGAAACCGCGCCAACAGGATCATCAACGTGAATTCGGTCAATGGTGTAGACGGAAATAACGACCAGGATGCCGGCAACTGCCCCGATGACGATTGAGCTGGTCGGGCTGACATTCGCGCATCCGGCGGTGATACCCACAAGGCCTGCCAGGGCGCCGTTTAAGCTCATGCCGATGTCGGGTTTCTTGAACATCACCCATGATGTGATCATGGCAAGGATTGCACCTGCCGCGGCAGCGAGGTTGGTGTTGACAAAGATCATGGCGATGCTTTTGTCAGCCGTTGTGGTTGAGCCGGGGTTGAAGCCGAACCAGCCGAGCCAGAGGATGAAAACGCCCAGAGCGGCCAAGGGGATGTTGTGTCCGGGGATGGCCCGTACTTCACCGTGCTTTCCGTACTTGCCGATGCGGGGGCCGAGGACGATGGCGCCGGCCAGGGCTGCCCAGCCGCCGACGGAGTGAACCACGGTGGATCCTGCAAAGTCGATGAATCCAAGTTTTTCCAGCCAGCCGCTGCCGTTCAACAGGCTGCCCCATGCCCAACTGCCGAATATCGGATAGATAAAGGCGCAGACAAAGACGCAGTATATGAGGTAGCTGGTAAATTTTGTCCGCTCAGCCATGGCACCGGAAACAATGGTTGCGGCCGTTGCGGCAAAGACACACTGAAACATCCAGAAAGCCAGTACCCAGGGATCTCCGTCCGGGGTCCAGCCGCTCAGGAAGAAATCAGTGGTTCCGAACCAGCCTGTACTGGTAGCGCCGAACATGAGGCCGAAGCCCACTGCCCAGAAGGCGATGGAGCCGATTGAAAAGTCCATCAGGTTTTTCATCATGATGTTGACGGAGTTTTTGGCCCGGGTAAAACCCGCCTCAACCATGGCGAAACCGGCCTGCATAAAAAAGACGAGGGCCGCCGCAACCAGGGTCCATAGGTAATTTGCGTGGTCCTGGACAAGGCCGATGGCCTCCGCGTTGCTGATGGCTGTAGGTGCTTCATCGGCCGCCCACGCCAAAGAGGGTAGAATCAGGAGCGCTGATATCAGGAGTATTTTTTTCATGGTCTTTCCTCAATAAAAAGATGGTCGTTTGTGCTTAAATGGCGTCGTCGTCTTTTTCTCCGGTTCGAATCCGGCAGATTGATTCAATCGGCATGATGAAAATTTTGCCGTCGCCGATTTTTCCGGTCTTGACGCTTTTGATGATTGTCTCGGCGATTTTGTCCACCATGTCTGTTTCGCAGACAATTTCAACTTTCACCTTGGGGATGAAGTCGACAACATATTCAGCTCCCCGGTAGATCTCCTTGTGTCCTTTCTGGCGTCCGAAGCCCTTGACTTCGGTGACCGTCATGCCGTGGACCCCCAGTTCATGCAGGGCGTCTTTCAATTCGTCAAGTTTGAATGGTTTAATGATTGCTTCTATTTTCTTCATGGCATTCCTCCTTAAAGTTGCCGTTAGTTGCTTTGTTTTGCTTATAAGCTAAATTCGTGCCAAGAATATAATAGCGCAAGTTTTTTTATCTCAAGTGCTTGAATTTGTTTGAATTGAAACAGATTCATCACATGATCTTCTGTTTCGTGTCCCCCTCTGTTTGGTTACAAATTTGTTAATAATTGGAAAAAACTAGCTACAAAAATGTCCTTATCGTATTTGCGGGGGATGGGAGCGGGCAAATGCTGCTGCACCACGTTTTTTGTTTTTCCCGTATGGTTGGCCGGGAAGGGTGTTTTCTGTTTTGTTATAGTTTGGATAATTGTGTTACAAAAATGTCATCAAATTGTTTTGTTGGGCTGGTGTGATTTCGTTGTTTGCCTTTTGTTTCAAGCTGTTACGTGCTTTCGCCTTATTTGGCATGTGTTTTGCTATTTCATTAGGCTAATAAATCGCCAACTAATTATTTTTTAACGAGGAGGAGTAAAGTAATGAATACAGGAGATACCGCTTTTATGTTGGTCGCAACAGCCATGGTCATGCTCATGACCCCGGGGCTGGCCTTGTTTTACGGAGGTATGGTTCGCTCGAAAAATATCCTCAGTACAATTATGCAAAGTTTTATCTGTCTGGGAATTATCTCCCTCATATGGGTTCTTTATGGGTATTCCCTGGCTTTTGGGCCGGATGTCGGGGGGATTGTCGGTAACCTTGACTGGGTTGGCCTCAAGGGCGTGGGGTTGGACCCCGGGCCATACAGTGACACCATTCCCCATCTTCTTTTCAGCGCATTCCAGTTGATGTTTGCAGTTATTACACCGGCGCTTATTACCGGAGCCTTTGCTGAAAGAATCAAGTTTTCCGCCTTTCTCGTATTTACCGTTCTCTGGAGCACCCTGGTTTATTTCCCTGTTTGTCACTGGGTCTGGGGCGGAGGCTGGGTCAGCGGTCATGGCGGCCTTGATTTTGCCGGCGGGACGGTCATTCATATCAATTCCGGCGCTGCGGCACTTGTTGCTGCTCTCATGGTAGGCAAGAGAAAGGGTTGGGGAAAAGACGCCATTCATCCCCACAACCTCTCAATGACCATTCTTGGTGCAGGTCTCCTCTGGTTCGGTTGGTTCGGTTTTAATGCAGGCAGCGCTCTTGCGGCAAACGGCATTGCCGCCAATGCCTTTTTCGTCACCCAGGTCGCTGCTGGTTGCGCGGCGCTTTCCTGGATCATTGCGGAATGGATCGTGCAGGGAAAACCGACCACCCTTGGCGCGGCATCAGGCGCAGTTGCAGGTCTGGTTGCCATTACCCCTGCCGCCGGTTTTGTCGGCCCGCTTTCATCGGTTGTCATCGGGCTTGTTGCCGGTGCTCTCTGCTACATGGCGGTTCTGGCCAAATCGAAGATCGGCTATGATGACTCCCTTGACGTGGTCGGTGTGCATGGCGTAGGAGGATTGTGGGGTGCCTTGGCTACAGGGCTTTTTGCTTCTACCGCCGTTAATGCCGGCGGCAAGGACGGACTCTTTTTCGGGAATCCAAGCCTCTTGGGAGTACAGGCGATGGATGCATTTATCACCATCGGTTATTCAATGGTGATGACATTTATTATTCTCAAGATTATTGATGTTGTCATCGGCCTCAGGGTCACAAAAGACGAGGAAGTGCAGGGGCTTGATATTACCCAGCACAGTGAGATCGGCTACACGTTGTAGGATGGCAATGCAGATGATCGGTGAATGCCGAAATTCTCTGCAACAGTGACAAAAAAATGCCGCAAGGACTTCAATCGCGTCCTTAGCGGCATTTTTTTTACTCGCAGGCGTGCGGCTGGTGTGTCTGAAATTACTTTACGACAATTTTGTAATAATTCTGGAAAGCGGTATCCGGAACAGAAGAGTGCCAGTGGCCGGTTAAAACAGCGCTGATCCAAAAGGTGAAGAAGACGGCCAGGAGGCACACCGGCAGGATATAAGGCGAAAGTGGTTTCTTTATGGGTAAAACGGCAAGGGTGAGGCAGTCCTGCTGGGGGCAGGTCGCGACACATTCAAGGCAGCCGATGCATTCAGGGGTCCGGATGATTTGTTTGTCGGTTAGCTTGATTGAGCCGGGGCAGTTGATCTCGCATTTTTTGCAGTCAATGCAGCTGGCGGGGTCACGTCTGACCGACATCGGGGAAAGAGTGGCTATTAATCCCAACAGCGCTCCATAGGGACAAAGATAACGGCACCAGAAATTCCGCCAGAAAAGAGAGACGAGAAAAAGAGCGGCAAGAAATGTTATGGCGAGCCGGGATGGTTGAAGAAAAAAGAGGAGCATGCGTGCATCAGCTGAAAAGCTGTATGGGGAATGGGCAAATCTCTGCAGGGTTGCGAGATCCATTTTCCAGACAATGAGATAGCTGAAAAAAAGAAGAAGCAGATATTTGACGGACAGCAGGGGGTAATCAACCAGACGCGGAGGAAACCAGTTGGTTTTTTTGCGACTTTTGCGGGCGATTGAGAGAAGCCAGGCGCCACCGGCATGGCAATGTTCCGAGAACGTGCCAACCGGACAGATCCAGCCGCAGAAACCTTTATGAAAGAGAAAGGCCAGGGTGAGGGCGGCAAGAAAAATGGTCAGTCCAGCTGGGTGAATAGGGTCGTAAATGCCGGTAAGGATGAGCTGCTTCAAGCTCATCAGTGAGGCAATGGGCAGAAAGGCCTCCACGGATGGAGGCCTTGGCGTGTAGTCCGCGCCGGTTGTGGCCCACAGAAAAAAATTGTAAAAGCGATAGCCCATAAAGAGGCAGAAAAGAAGGAAAGCCCCCTGGGTGAATTTTCGCAGAACCGACAGTTGCGGATGCCCGGCGATCACCCTTACTGACCCATATACTGATATCCCTGGGGAACCGACTCCATTTGCTGCTGCATTTTGGCCAGATCAAGGGGGTAGATCAGCACGGTACTGTCCTTTGCTGAGAAAACATCAGTCCAGCCGCTGTTGAGGACAATACCGACAAAGAGGGTGGCGGGACTCTCTTTTTCCTTGTCATGGACAAACTGATAAGACGATACATAGCCATCAATCTTGCGCGTTCTCCAGAGTTCCGTGAGTCCGATGCCGTTCCAGGCCAATGCGTGAATTTCTCCACTCGGGTAATTTTTCAGATTCTTCAGGACTTTGGAAGCGGTTGACAGATTTTTGTTAATGATAATATCCGGCTGGTTGTCGTTGTTGATATCATCGATAACAATACGGGCATGTATGTACGTGCGGTCTTTCTCCCGGGTCTCATGAATGTCTTTGCTACTCTGGGCGCGGGGATTTTCGCCACCCACATAGCGCAGGTTGCCGCCGAAACTTTCGTCACTTTTCCAGAGTTGCTTGCCGCCGCTTTGCAGGACAAGGAGTTTATCGGATTCATCGAGTGCGATGATTTCGATTTTACCGTCGCCGTCAAGGTCGGCCATGGAAAAATCATACAAATTGACGGAATCCGGTACCGGAAGTTTTTCTTCCTGCTGGAGGATGGAATCCGTCACACGGACCTGATAGATGCCGGGGGCAAAGGCGGCATCCATTGCCGGTCGCTGTCCTGCAAGCACCAGACCCGGTCCTGGAACATTGACAGGCCGGACATACCATCTCTCGTTCTTAAAGAGATAGCTGAATTCCTTGCCCTGCCATTCAGCGCCCAGGGCGTCAGGGGTGATCCAGTCAACTCCTGTTACGTAAAGTTCCGCTTTGCCGTTGCCGTTAATATCGGCAAGATCAATGGAAATGATTTTGTAGCGGGACAGGGTTTCAATTTCGCCAAAGGGAACCAGGCGGTTATTGACAAGATGATACACCGTGACTTTGTTTTTTTCGGCAATGGCAACATCGAGCTGACCATCGCCGTCAATGTCGCCTACATCAAGAGCCTGCATGGAAAAATTGAGGTTCTGGCTTTTGGTGAACCCGAAGGGGCTGTTGATTGCCGTGGGAAACATGATCGGAGCAGGACTCATGCCGCCATGGCTCCCCATGAACTGGCGATCAGGGTGTGCGGTCATATAGGCGGGGTTTTCACCCTGGGGTTGGCCGGTGGGCAGGGCCGGGGCCATCATGGGTTGTTGTCCCATCGGTGCCGTTGGCTGCATCTGGGCTTGCTGGGTGAATTTTGGCACAGGGCGCTGTTTGCCGAAGGTTTTTTCAGCAATGTCCCAGGCAAGGCTGTCCACTGCACCGATGATTTCATCTTCACTGGCCGCGGAGGCATAAAATGTTTCCGTCTGTCCCTGGCTGTTGGCTGGATAGAGTTTGGCGTCGAGGCTCATGCTGTTGCCGATGGCGGTCAGGGTGCAGGCAAGGGCGAAATCAGCCTGTAAAGAGGCGGCTATTTTTGCGGCACCGACTGGGTCGTTTGTCTTTCCGGCTGCAGCTGCCTCCTTGTCCACCAGGGCCTGGTCAACGATGTTCACCCCGGCCTCAGCTGCAAGGCGGCTGGCAAGCATGCTGCGGATTCCGGTCTGCAGATAGGAGATGTCTCTGTTTCCGCTTGTCTGGAGAGGCAGCAGGGCAATTGATTTTTTTGCAGCCGCTTCTTCAGCGAGAATGTCTCCACAAAAAAGAAGCAGGGCAATGAATGTGGCAACGAGGGAAACAAACAAGGGCTTTCTGTTCATGGTTATTATCCTGCAAAGTTACCAGAAAAAATCCTGGGTAAAATGGAAAGTGCAATGTTGTTCGGATTCGTGAAGAGGCTGATCCTGGTGATCCGATTTTTTGACTATAATGTCGCCGCTACCTTACCCCTAAGGGCAAAGGGTTCGCAAGTGTTTTTATCGGGAGGGAAGATGGGAAGCTGACTTTTCAAGCCTTGTCGATATCGCGGTGGCTGACAAAAAGTTTGACGTTCAACCGGGAGAGCAATTCTTTCACCTTTTCCGTTACCGCAACGGACCGGTGCTTGCCGCCGGTGCAGCCGATGGCGATTGTCAGTTGCGCTTTGCCCCCTTTTGTATATTCGGGAATGAGAAAGCTGAGAAGCGGGTCGAGCAGGGCGAAAAAACGGTTGCTTGTCTCGTTTTGCAGGACATAATTCGCCACTTTTTCCTCCAGTCCGGTATGGGGCTTAAGGTCCGGAACCCAATAAGGATTAGGAAGAAAACGAACATCCCAGAGAAGGTCCGTTTCTGACGGCGATCCATGTTTGAAGCCGAAAGAGATGAGGTTGACAACCAGGCGACCTTCGGAATCGTCACTGCCAAAGAAATTGCGCAACTGTCGCGCCAGATCTGTCGGGGTTAGAGAGGTTGTGTCAATGACCCTGGTGGCCAGTTTCTGTAGATCAAGCAGCCGCGATTTTTCCAGGCTGATCGCTTCCCGGATGGTGCAGTCGGCAGCCAGAGGATGCTGACGCCTGAGCTGGCTGAATCTGCGCAGAAGCGCTTCTTCTGAAGAGTCAAGAAAAAGGATGTCAATGGTGATGGTGTTTTTGATGTGCGAGACAACCGGAGCAAATGAGGAGAAGAAGGACGGATCCCGGCAATCCATGACCAGGGCAAGTTTTCTGTGCGGCAGTTTGCCGCTTGCGGTTTGGGTCAGCAGTGACTCAAGAAGAAAAACGGGAAGGTTGTCAATGGCGTAAAACCCCATGTCCTCGAGGGCATTTAAGGCGGTGCTTTTGCCGGCCCCGGCAAGACCTGTGATGATGATGACCTGAAGATTATCGGAATTCACGGGCGGCTGCGAAAATTTGCGCGATTTCTTCGCTGGTTTCTGCATGGAGCAGTTGTGAGCGGACATGGGAGCTTTTTAAAAAGCGGGCCATCATGGCCAGGGTTTTCAGGTAGGGTCCTGCTGATTCGGTGGGCGCCAGCAGTATGAAAAAAAGGTGCACCGGCTTGTTGTCGACAGCGGCAAATGGAATGCCCCGTATGCTGCGGCCGAAGAAAATTTCAATCTTTTCGAGCTTTTCCATTTTGCCGTGCGGGATCGCCACTCCGTCACCGAAGGCGGTTGAGCCGATCTGTTCTCGTTCGGATAAAACGGCAAAGATGTCTTCCGCAGAGCCGCAGGATGGGCAGGCCCCATGCATACGTACTGCGAGTTCCTGTAGAGCGTCTTTTTTTCCGGTAGCCTGCAGGGAGGCGGCTATTCTTTCTACTGTCAGGGTTTGGAACACAGGGGGACCAGTTATTAATTCATGTTTGGGCGTTTTCGGAACTTGGAAGAAAGTATGCCGAGCTGTTCCCTGTATTTTGCCACTGTCCGCCGGGCGAGTTGGATGTCATCCTGCTGGAAAATTTCTGAAATGGCAAGGTCGCTTAACGGCTTGTCCGGTTTTTCCGCGGAAATGATCTGTCGGATGCGTTCCTTGATGCTTTCAGAGGAATGGGCGTCGCCGCCGTCTTTCCGTTCGATGGAGGACGTAAAGAAGTATTTCAGTTCAAAGGTTCCCTGGGGTGTATGGACGTATTTGTTGGTGGTGACGCGACTGATGGTGGATTCGTGCATTTCAATGTCTTCCGCCACATCGCGGAGAACAAGTGGTTTGAGATAGGCAACACCTTTTTCAAAGAAATCGTACTGGAATTTCAGTATGCTCTCAACCACCTTGTAAATGGTGCGTTGTCGTTGGTGGATGCTTTTGATCAGCCAGGCGGCGGATTTCAGCTTTTCCTGTATATAGTCTTTGGTTGAATCCTGCTGCCCTTTTTTGTCCTTGAGAATTTCCTTGTAATAGCTGCTTATTTTCAGCCGGGGAAGCCCTTCGTCATTTAAAATAATGACATATTCGTCATCAACTTTCTGGATGAAGACATCCGGCAGGATGTAATGGGGGGATTCATCCGAGTAAACCCTGCCTGGATGCGGGTCGAGGCCGACAATGATTTTTACGGCATTGACCACGTCATTTATAGAATGTCTGGTCGCCTTGCTGATGGCGCTGAAATTTTTTGTTTCCAGAAAGTGAAGGTGATCCTGGACGATTTTGGCCGGCAACGTGTCTTCCAGGTCGAGGCGCTTCAGTTGCAGGAGCAAGGATTCCTTGACATTGCGGGCGCCTACCCCGGAAGGATCCATGTCCTGGATCAGGGCAACCATTTTTTGCTCCATTTCAGGAGTGCAGCCTGTCTCTTCGATGATTTCCTCATCAGTGACCTTGAGGAAGCCGTCCTGGTCGAGATTGCCCAGGACATACATGCCGACTTCTTTTTCTTCGTCCGTGATGTCGGAAAGATTCAACTGCCAGCTGAGATGGCTGTGCAGGTCCGGCTTCTGGGTGAGGATGTCGAAGCGGGAAGGCTGTTCTTCCCCTGCGCTTTCCCGAGGCTTGTAGGCGCCGCCGCTTTCATATTCATTGAAGTAGTCAGACCAGTCGATTTCACCCAGTGTTGAAGGGTTTTCACCAATGTTGACTTCGGTTGTTCGTTCGGTGAGGGCTCCGGTGCTGACGTCGGGTTGTG
This sequence comes from Pseudomonadota bacterium, assembly GCA_043809085.1. Lineage (GTDB taxonomy): Bacteria > Desulfobacterota > Desulfobulbia > Desulfobulbales > SURF-16 > DB1. The sequence goes on from JAZDEG010000042.1 coordinate 46,979, forward strand.
CGTCCATTCCCTGACCGTTGTCGCTTTCGGGAATGCCGCCGGAGATTTCCTCTTCCAGCAGGGGATTCTGTTCAATCTCGTGCTGGATGGTATCCACCAGTTCCAGGCGGGAAAGCTGAAGCAACTTGATAGCCTGCTGCAGCTGGGGCGTCATCACCAGTTGCTGGGCCAGTTTGAGATGTTGCTTTAATTCAAGAAATGACATTTGTTGAATTTATTCCCGATGTTTTATTCATGGCTGTCTGTCGTAGGCTGTAAAAAAATGAATATACTTTCAGTATAAAATAATTCTCTACTATTTTCTATCACATTACAAAGTTCTGGCCAAGGTACATTCGACGTGCCTCTTCACAATTGACTATTTCTTCCGCCGCACCGCTGGTCAATGTGCGGCCGTTGCTCACTATGTAGGCGAAATCACAGACGGAAAGTGTTTCTCGTACATTGTGATCCGAGATCAGGACTCCCAGTCCTTTTTCTTTCAGTTCTCGGATGATGACCTGCAGGTCCGCCACCGACAGTGGGTCGATTCCGGCAAAGGGTTCATCAAGCAGGATGAAGCGTGGGTTTGTCGCCAGCGCCCGCATGATTTCCACCCGGCGGCGTTCTCCGCCGGACAGGTTGTGGCCTCTGCTTTTGGCCAGGTGGCCGATTTTCAGTTCCTCCATCAGCCGGCTGATGCGCTGTTTTATTTCCTGGCGCGGGATGCCCAGAGGCTCCAGGATAATGCGGACATTTTCCTCAACCGTCAGTTTTTTGAAAATTGACGGCTCCTGAGCCAGGTAGGAGATGCCGTTGAGCGCTCTTTTGTGAATGGGAAGAGCGGTAATGTCCTTGCCGTCCAGCAGAATATGACCTGAGTCGGGCCGGATAAAGCCGGCAATGGTGTAAAATGAGGTGGTTTTCCCGGCCCCGTTCGGACCAAGCATGCCGATAACCTTCCCGGTTTCAACCTGCAGGCAGATGCCGTCCACCACCCTTCGTTTCCGGTAGGTTTTAACGATGTCCCTGGCTTCGAGAGTCGGCATCACTTCTTTTCATCCGGGTAAAAAAATGCTTTTACCCGGCCGCCGCCTTTTTTGGCCGGCTCAATAGTGGTCGTCTCTGTTTTGAGATCAAGAAGAATCTTTTCGCCGGTGACGAGGTTGTTGTCCTGCCACACTTTGGTGTTGCCGGTCAGCAGTACTTTTCGTTCTTCGGCAAAGAATTCCATATGGTCGCCGGTAGCCACCAGACCTTCCTGGACTATTTTCACATTGCCCTCGGCAAAGAGCTTTTTGATCTGCTGGGAGCCGGCTTTTTCCTTGCCGTCTGCGGACTGGGTTTCGTGAAGGACGGTCATTTCATCGGAATAGATGGTCAGGGGGCCTTGTTTGGCCTCAACATCGCCGGTAAAGATGATAGCGTTTTCCTGCTGTTTGGAAACCATGCGGTCCGCTTCAACATGGATCGGGGCCTTGGAGTCGAGCTTGTCGGCGCCAAAGGATATTGACGGAAGCAGGGCGAAAAAGATAGCGGCTGCAAGAAAGAATATTTTGTGCATTGTCATGAAAAGATTTATTATGCCTGCTTTCTGTTCAGCAATTTGTAATCGGGTACAGGGAAAGGACAATTGTGCAACTGAATTCACAAAGCATCTAACCTGTGATTCGGAGACGAGATTTTTTGATGATACGCTCATCCATGTCCGAATAATAATGGCTGAAATGAAGAATGTAAAGAAAGTAAAACTCAACGGCGCTGAAATTGCAAATATCTTCCTGTTTCTGCTCTTTTCCTTTGCTTCACGGGAATCTTTGCGGTAAACAAAATATTTTGTCATTCCCTCTAACCTCATCAGGATTATTTCGTTTATGGATAAAGGAATAGAAAAAGCGGAAATTCTCATTGAATCACTGCCTTATATCAAAGAATTCTATGGAAAGACCATTGTCATCAAGTATGGTGGCCATGCCATGGTGGATGAGGAGCTGAAGAAGAATTTTGCTCTTGATATCATTTTGATGAAATATATCGGCATCAATCCGGTAGTGGTACACGGCGGCGGGCCGCAGATCAACAAGTTTCTCAAAAAGATGAATATCCAGTCGAGCTACGTTCAGGGCATGCGGGTCACTGACGGTGAAACCATGGACGTGGTGGAGATGGTGCTTGTGGGCAAAGTCAACAAGGAAATCGTCGGCCTTATCAATTATCACGGAGGCAAAGCCATCGGTTTGTCCGGCCGTGACGGTGATCTGGTCAAGGCGAAAAAGATGACCATCATGAAAAGCCAGGCGGAAAATGCGCCGCCGGAGCTGATTGATCTCGGCCGGGTGGGAGCCGTCACCCAGGTGAACCCGGAGGTGCTGGTTGTGCTGGATCGGGAGGATTTCATTCCGGTGATCGCCCCGGTGGGAGTCGGTGAGGACGGCTGTTCCTATAACATCAACGCCGACCTGGTGGCTGGTGCGATTGCCTCCCAGTTAAAGGCGGAAAAGCTCATACTGCTGACCGATGTCGAGGGTGTGCTTGATGAGGACGGCAAGCTGGTCGCCTCCATGAACAGCAGCGAAGCGGACCAGATGATCTCTTCCGGTGTGGCAGCGGGAGGCATGATTCCCAAGATCAAATGTTGCCAGGATGCCCTGGCCAACGGAGTGGGCAAGACCCATATCGTCGACGGCCGGCTTAAGCATGCCATTCTGCTTGAGATGTTCACCCACGAGGGAATCGGCACTGAGATCGTGCGATAGGGGTGTTTTATGGAAAATATTATGGAAAAGAGCAACAGTCTTTTTATGAATACCTATGGCCGCTATCCTGCCGTGATGGTTGAAGGAAGCGGCTGTCTGCTGAAAGACGAAAACGGCAAGGAATATCTTGATTTTCTTGCAGGTATTGCCGTCTGCGGTCTGGGGCATTGCCACCCGGAAGTAACAGCGGCCATTGTTGTCCAGGCGGGAAAACTTGTCCATGTGTCGAACCTTTTTTATACCGCCCCTCAGACCGAACTTGCCGAGTTGCTGGTGGCAAACAGTTTTGCCGACAGAATTTTTTTGGCCAACAGCGGTGCCGAGGTAAATGAGGCGGCCATCAAGCTGGCAAGAAAACATGGCGGCCCTGGTCGTTATGAGATCATTTCACTCCAGGGCTCCTTTCATGGCCGGACCCTGGCCACAGTGGCCGCAACCGGGCAGGGAAAATTTCATAAGGGTTTCGAGCCCCTTCCGGAAGGGTTTGTTCATGCCCCTTTTGGTGATCTGGACGCTCTGGAGAAGATGATTTCCGACAGAACCTGCGGCATACTCTGTGAACCGCTCCAGGGCGAGGGCGGGGTGCGGCCGTTGCCGAAAGAATACCTGCAGGGAATCAGAAAGCTGTGCGATAAACACAATCTTGTTCTTATTTTCGATGAAGTTCAGGTGGGCATGGGCCGGACCGGCACCCTTTTTGCCTATGAGCAGTTCGGTGTCGAGCCGGATATCATGACCCTGGCCAAGGCCTTGGGCAATGGTCTGCCCATTGGCGCCATGCTTGCACGGGAGGGGGTGGCCGCCTCTTTCTCCCCTGGGGATCATGCCTCTACTTTCGGCGGGAATCCGGTGGCCTGCGCTGGGGCGGTGGCAGTGCTGAAAATAATGCTGGGGGCGGGTTTCCTCGATGGTGTCAGGGGTAAGGGCGCGTATCTGAGCGGTCGCTTGCAGGCACTGGTTGAAGAATTCCCCGAGCTGGCAACCGGTGTCCGGGGGCTTGGCCTGATACAGGGACTGGTGCTGACCGAAAAGGGCGCATCTCTTGGTGCTGAAATAGTGAAAAGACTGTTTGATGAGGGGGTGCTTGCTAACTTTGCCGGCGGAGTTGCCCTGCGCTTCATTCCGCCGCTGATTATCCATGAGACTCAGGTGGACAGCATGATAAGCCGGTTGCGGGAAGTCCTGGCGGGCTTGTAAAAGCGGAAAAAAAACTTCCCAAAAATACCGTTTTTTTGTATTTGTTATCACTTGGTTCTTTTATAAAGCCTCACTGAATGGAGGCCGGAGCAACTCAACAACCTGTAAGCGAGCCTTGAGCCCACAGAGTCGGCAGAGCACCGCAAGTGTTTCTCTGCAAAGCCTGTGGGCTCTCTAAATTCATAATAAATGAGCGAGAGATTCATGACAAAGCATCTTCTGAGCTTGGGAGATTTTGATAAAGATCAACTCTACTCCTACATAAAACGGGCGTTGACACTGAAAGATGAGTCCCGCCGGGGAATTGGCCACAGTCAGCTTGCCGGCAAGGTTATCGGAATGATTTTCGAAAAGCCTTCCACCCGCACCCGGGTTTCCTTCGAGTCGGCCATGTACGGTCTGGGCGGCCAGGTGATTTATCTCTCCAGCCGTGACACCCAGCTGGCCCGCAATGAGCCGTTGAAAGACATGGCCCGCGTGATGTCCCGGTATGTGGACTGCATCGTGGTGCGTACCTTCGGCCAGGAGGTGGTTGAAGAACTGGGACGTTACGCCACGGTGCCTGTTATTAATGCATTGACGGATCTTTTTCATCCCTGCCAGATTTTAAGCGATATCATGACAGTGGAGGAGGTGAAGGGCGAGATCGGCAAGTTGAAGATAGCCTGGGTCGGTGACGGCAATAATATGGCCAACAGCTGGATTCAGGCGGCTGGGCGCATGGGCTTTGAACTGATGCTGGCCTGTCCGGCGGGTTATGATCCTGATCCGGGAATCCTTGCCGCCGCAGCGCAACAGGCGGAAAAGCAGATTGTTGTTGTGCGCGATCCCTTTGAGGCGGTGCAGGATGCCGACATCATCAACTGTGATGTGTGGGCAAGTATGGGTCAGGAGAAGGAGCAGAATGAACGCATTGCTGTTTTTCAGCCCTATCAGGTTAACGGGAAACTGGTTGCCGCAGCCAAACCGGATGCCACGGTGCTGCACTGTCTGCCCGCCCATCGCGGTGAAGAGATCACTGACGAGGTGCTGGAGGGCACCCAGTGCTGCGCTTTCGACCAGGCCGAAAACAAGATGCACATCCACAAGGCGATTCTGGAAAAACATATCCTGGCGGCAGGTTAAAGGAGTTTTCGATGGCAGGTGACGTTCAAAAAATAGTGCTGGCTTACTCCGGTGGTCTTGATACCTCGGTGATCCTCAAGTGGCTGAAGGAGGAATATGGCTGCCCGGTGGTGGCTTATGCGGCGGATATCGGTCAGGATGAGGACTGGGACAAGGTTAGGGTCAAGGGGTTGGCAACCGGTGCGGAAAAGGTGATTATTTCCGACCTGAGAGAGGAATTCGTTCGTGATTATGTCTTTCCCGCCTTCCGGGCCAATGCCATTTATGAGGGCTCTTATTTGTTGGGCACATCCCTTGCCCGGCCGGTGATTGCGAAAGAGCAGGTGCGGATTGCCCTGGAAGAGGGAGCGGATGCTGTGAGCCATGGCGCCACCGGCAAGGGTAATGATCAGGTGCGGTTTGAAATGGCCTACCTGGGACTCTCGCCGAAGCTGACCATTATTGCTCCCTGGCGCATCTGGAAGCTGAACTCGCGCACCAAACTCATCGCCTATGCGGAAAAACACGGTATTCCCATTCCCGTGACCAAGGAAAAACCCTACAGTTCTGATGAAAACCTCCTGCATATCAGCTTCGAGGGAGGGATTCTCGAGGATCCCTGGAACGAGCCGGAAGAGTCCATGTTCAAGCTGACCCGTTCCCTGGAGAAAGCGCCGGAAAAACCGACCTATATTGAGCTTACCTTTGCCGGAGGAAATCCGGTGACAATCGATGGAGAGAACCTGTCACCCGCCGCCATGCTTGCCCGTTTGAATGAGCTGGGCGGGATAAACGGCATCGGCCGCCTGGATATGGTGGAAAATCGTTTTGTCGGCATGAAATCCCGCGGCGTTTATGAAACACCGGGAGGCACCATCCTGCGTATTGCCCATCGGGATCTGGAAACCATTACTCTTGACCGGGAAGTGATGAAGATCCGTGACAGCCTGGTGCCGCGCTATTCCGAACTTATTTACAATGGTTTCTGGTTCTCGCCGGAGATGAAACTGCTCCAGAAGACCATGGATGCCACCCAGGAAACGGTAAGCGGCGTTGTCCGCCTGAAACTCTATAAGGGCAACTGTATTCCGGTGGGACGTAAATCAGAGCAGTCCCTTTACCAGGCAAGTTTCGCCACCTTTGAAGAGGATGAGGTTTACACCCAGTCCGATGCGGGTGGTTTCATCCGCCTCAATGCGTTGCGCATGACCATGCAGGCTTTACGAAAAGTCTGATTGGTCTGATTAGTCCTACTGGTCCGTTGAATTTGACGAATAAGACCAATGAGACCAGTTAGACGAATAAGACCAAGAGGACCAATAAGACAAGTAGGACCAGTCAGACTAATCGGACCAATCGGACCAATCTAAAATGTCAAACGAAACGAAATTATGGGGTGGCCGTTTTGCCGAAAAAACCGCCGCCTCGGTGGAGGCATTCAGCGCTTCCATTCATTATGACTGCAGACTCTACAAGCAGGACATCGCGGGAAGTCTGGCCCATGCCAAGATGCTGGTCCGGCAGGGATTGATCTCCGCCGAAGAAGGGGAGCAGATCCGCACTGGTCTCCTTGAAATTGAAGGGGAAATCGAGCAGGGCGTTTTTGAATTCAAGCCGGAACTTGAAGATATTCATATGAACATCGAAAAGGTTCTGGTGGACAAAGTGGGTCCGGCCGGGGCAAAACTGCATACCGCCCGGAGCAGAAATGATCAGATCAATCTTGATTTGCGCCTTTATTTGCGCGACGAGGTTGACAAACTGGTTGCACTCCTCGGGGGCGTGCGCGCCGCCTTTGTCCGTCTTGCCGGAAGGTACCTGGGGGCGGTGATGCCGGGCTATACCCATATGCAACGGGCGCAGCCGGTGTTGATCTCCCATCACATGCTGGCCTATTATGAAATGTTCGGCCGTGATCAGGAACGGTTGCTTGACTGCGCCAAAAGAATCAATGTGCTGCCCCTCGGCGCGGCCGCGCTGGCCGGAACCGGCCTTCCCATTGACCGGGAGTTTGTGGCGCGTGAACTCGGTTTTCCCAAGGTCACCGCCAACAGCATGGACACGGTGGGTGACCGCGATTTTGCCGTGGAGTTTGTCTCCGCCTGTACCCTGATTCAGCTCCACCTGAGCCGCCTGGCCGAGGAGCTTGTCCTCTGGTCCACCGATGAATTCCGTTTTATCGAATTGTCAGACAGTTTCTGCACCGGCAGCAGCATCATGCCCCAGAAGAAGAACCCTGATATCCCCGAACTGATCCGTGGCAAAAGCGGCAGGGTGGTGGGCAATCTGATGTCACTTATTACCATGCTGAAAGGGTTGCCGCTGACTTATAACCGGGACCTGCAGGAGGACAAGGAACCTGTCTTCGATACCCTTGACACGGTTTCCCGGGAACTGGCCATTACCGCTGAACTGCTTGCCAAAATGAAGTTCAATACCGCCCGGCTGGAAGACGCCACCAAAACCGGCTTTATGACCGCAACCGATCTGGCCGATTATCTTGTTTTGAAAAACATACCATTCCGTCAGGCGCATTCCATTGTTGGTCGCACCGTCGCCTATTGTGTCAAGCAGAAGAAGGAACTGACCGATCTTTCACTTGATGAGCTGCACCAGTTTTCCGAGGTCATCGAAGCGGATGTTTTTGATGTTTTATCGGTAAAGGGGTCTGTTGACAGCCGTCTTTCCATCGGCGGCACTTCCATCAGCCGGGTCCGGGAGGCAGTGGGCCTGGCGGAAAAGGAGATGGGGATTCACTCATGATGCATCGTAGCCATGCCATATGGGCCTGCTGTTTTCTATTGCTTGCGCTGACCGGCTGCGGCCGTAAAACGCCGGTTATTCCTCCCCAGGCGGTGGTTCCCCTACCCATCGAGGATTTGCAGTATGCCCTTGATGATAAGGGCGCCACCCTGAGCTGGACATGCCCTGTCCGGGCAGAGGACGGTTCGCGAATTGAAGAGGTAAGGACTTTTGCAATCATGAAAAGCGAGGTTTCTTTTGCCAGTTTCTGTCCGGACTGCCCGATTCAATACCCCCTCGTCATTACCATGAGCGGCGAGGATGTGAAGCCGGGATCAATGCTCACGTATCGCGACACGGATTTAAAACAGAGGCACCAGTATACCTACAAAGTGCTCTCCCGGATGGGCTGGAAAGTTGTCAGCCGGGATTCCAACAGGATTTCCTTTCCCTGGGACAGTCCCCTTGTCGCTCCGGTCGGATTACAGATTGAGGTAGCTGATCAGAGTCTGACGGTAAGCTGGCATTCCGTCAGCACTCGCCTTGACGGGACAACGCCGGACATTCCTGTCGTTTATCAGCTTTACCGCAGTGACGACGGAATGACATTTGAAAAAATCGGCGATCCGCTCCCCGGACTTACCCGGGTTGACACGGACGTGAAAAACAACAGTAAATATTTTTATCAGATACGGGCTGTTGTCATTGTCGACGGCAGCGTGATGCCGGGTGAGGCCAGCGAAGTCATTTCCGGCATGCCACGGGATTTGACGCCGCCGGCGCCTCCCCACAAATTTACCATTGCCGCGGGCAGTGAAGGGGTGACGATCCTCTGGGAAAACGTGGATGTGCGTGGGATAGCCGGTTATCGTGTCTATCGGCGCTCAGCGGATGAGAAAGAGTATGTTCTGGTGGGCGAAACCCCCAGGAATTCTTTTTCCTTCACCGATACAACCGTGCCTCCTGGTGAGGAAACATTTTTTTACGCGGTGACGGCCTTTGACGACGCCGTCCCGCCCAATGAAAGTGTCTTTTCAAGGGAAATTGAATTTCGCCGAAAGGCCCGACCAAGCTTCTAAGATCAACCAAAGAAAGAGAAAAATGAACCATTTTCATTACAGAGACAATATCCTTTATTGTGAGGAAGCCGCGGTTGCGGATATCGCCAGCCGGGTGGGCACGCCGTTTTATCTTTACAGCTCGGAAACCCTGACACGTCATTTCAAGGCGTTTGACGGCGCTTTTTCCGTGCCTCACATTACCTGTTTTGCCGTTAAGTCCTGTTCCAATATCGCTATCCTCAACCTTTTCGCCAAGCTGGGCGGAGGCGCGGATATCGTGTCAGGCGGCGAGCTTTTCCGCGCGCTCAAGGCCGGAGTCGAACCCGGCAAAATCGTCTACTCCGGCGTTGGGAAAACCGAAGAGGAAATACGGTTTGCCCTCGAGTCCGGAATTCTCATGCTCAACGTGGAATCCCATCAGGAGCTTGAGACGGTGCAACAAGTGGCCGCATCCATGGGAGTGAAGGCTCCGGTTTCCTTCCGGGTCAATCCGGATGTTGACCCCAAAACCCACGCCTACATTTCAACCGGGCTCGCCAAAAACAAGTTCGGAATTCCCATCGGCGACGCCCTGGATTCCTACCTGGCGGCACAGAAGATGCCAAATATCCGCATTGTCGGGGTAAGTTGCCACATCGGTTCACAGCTCACCGACGTTTCTCCCTTTGTCGAATCGCTGGTCAAGGTGAAGAATTTTGTCAAGCGTTTGGGGGAGGCGGGAATTCATATCTCGCATCTGGACCTCGGCGGCGGTGTGGGAATCCGGTACAACGAGGAGGAGCCACCCCTGCCTGCCGCCTATGCCGAGGCGCTGGAGCGGGAAATGGCAGGCCTTGACTGCACCCTGGTTCTGGAACCGGGGCGGGTGATCGTCGGCAATGCCGGTATTCTGGTGACCAAGGTTCTCTATACCAAGCAGGGGGGTAAGAAGTTCGTGATCGTTGACGCCGGCATGAATGATCTGGCCCGACCAAGCCTTTATGACGCCTATCACGCCATCCAGCCGGTGGTGCGGCAAGGGGACGCCACGGAAGTTGTCGATGTGGTGGGTCCAATCTGCGAAACCGGTGATTTCCTTGCCAGGGGCAAAGAGATCGCAGTCGCAAAAAGCGGCGATCTGCTTGCGGTGATGAGCGCCGGGGCTTACGGGTTTTCCATGTCGTCCAACTACAATTCCAGGCCCCGGGTCGCGGAGGTGCTGGTGCAGGGTGACACGTTCCACGTTATCCGTAAGCGGGAGAGCCGCGAGTCTCTTGTTGATGGCGAGAGCATTCCCGCATAATTTCGAATTGATTGAAAAAACGATGAATTTTCCAATTGAATTTACCAAGATGAGCGGCACGGGTAATGATTTTATCATCATTGACCATCGCAAACCTTTCCTTACGAAAGAGGCAATGGGTCCTTTTGCCAAGGCGGTGTGTCGCCAAAAGTTTTCCGTCGGCGCTGACGGGCTGATCCTGATCGAAAATTCCGACAAGGCTGATTTCCGTTGGCAATTCTATAATGGAGACGGCAGCGAGGCGGAGATGTGCGGCAACGGCGCCCGTTGTGCCGCCCGTTTTGCCCACAGCAAAGGGATCGCGCCGGAAAAAATGCGCTTTCTCACCATTGCCGGCGAGATTCGGGCCGAGGTGACAGGCACCAGCGTCAAGCTCGAAATGACGCCACCGACAAACCTTGCCCTGGATCACCGGGTGGAGCTCGACGGTGTTGCCCGCACGGTGCATTTTTTGAATACCGGCGTGCCCCATGCCGTCTGCTTTGTTGATGCCAACCATGATACCCCGGTAAAAAACTGGGGCGCATCAATCCGTTTTCATGAGCTTTTCCAGCCGGCCGGGACCAATGCAAATTTCGTTCAGGTGCTGGGGCCTGATTCCCTTCATGTAAGAACCTATGAACGCGGGGTGGAGGATGAAACCTTGGCCTGCGGCACCGGCGCGGTAGCGTCGGCCATTATCGCCGGGATGCTCGGTCGGGTCAAGGCGCCGGTCAAGGTGACGACATCCGGCGGCGAAGAGCTTGTCATTCATTATGTTTTGCGGGATGGAGGCGGGGTGAGTGGAGTCTGTCTGGAAGGCCCGGCTCATTTTATATACGATGGCCTGCTCCATGCCGAGGCAGTTTTATAAAAAGAATAATACAAACATTTTTAATAGAGGAAGAGAAGGAGGAAAATATGACACAGTTTCAAGGAGCTTTTGTCGCCATTGTCACACCTTTTGTTGACGGGAAAATTGATGAGCAGGGATTAAAAGATCTGATCGAATTTCAGATTACCAACGGCACCCACGGCATCGTGCCCTGCGGCACCACCGGCGAATCCGCCACCCTGAGCCATGATGAGCATCGCCGGGTGGTGGAGCTGACCGTCAAGACGGTCAATGGGCGGGTGCCGGTTCTGGCCGGTACCGGCTCAAACTCCACTTCGGAAACCATTGAGCTGACTCGCCACGCCAAAGATGCGGGAGCCGATGGCGCCCTGGTGATCACCCCCTACTACAACAAACCTTCTCAGGAAGGATTGTACCAGCATTTCAAGGCCGTGGCCGAGGCGGTGGATATTCCCCTGATTCTTTATAACGTCCCTTCTCGCACCGCAATCGACATGGCTCCGGCCACCGTTGCCCGTTGTGCTGCGATTGACAACATTGTCGGCATCAAAGAGGCCACTGGCGATATGAATCGTGCCTGTGATGTCATTCGTCGCTGTCCGAAAGATTTCTCCGTTATGTCGGGGGATGATTTTACTTCCCTGCCGCTGGTGCTGCTCGGAGGGAAAGGTGTTATTTCCGTCACTTCGAATGTCGATCCGAAAAACATGTCGGATCTGATGAACGCGGCGCTTGCCGGTGACGTGGTAAAGGCCCGTGAGATCCAGTACAGGATTTTTCCGCTCATGGGGGCCATGTTTTTTGATACCAACCCGGTACCGGCCAAAAAAGCGCTGGAGCTGATGGGGAAAATCAAGTCAGGCCAGCCGCGCCAGCCCCTGTGGAAGATGGGGGAAGAGCCCATGGCAAGGATGCAGGTTGTGTTGAAAGAGCAGGGTCTTATCTGAAGACCTGATCGGTTTATAGAACGGAGATAAAATATGGTAAAAGTCATTGTTGCCGGTGCCGCTGGCCGGATGGGAAAAAGAATAGGCTACATGGTGACCCAGAACAGCGCACTGTCGCTGGTCGGCGGGTTTGAACAGGCGGACAGCCCTGTTGTGGGCAAGGATATCGGCGAGGTGGGCGGATATGGTGCAGCCGGAGCAACAATCGCCCCGGGACTGGAATCCATTATTGATACGTGCGACGTGATCATTGATTTCACCTTTCACGCCGCAACCATGGAATTTGCCAAAATTGCCGCCAAACACAAAAAAGCAATGGTCATCGGTACAACCGGACTCAGCGCGGAAAATCTGGCGGAACTGAAGCGCCTTGCCGAGCAGATCCCCATCGTTCAGGCACCCAATATGGCCGTTGGCGTCAATGTGCTGTTCAAGCTGACCCAGAAGGTGGCAGCCATTCTCGGCAATGATTATGATATTGAAATTATTGAAGCCCATCACCGGATGAAAAAGGACGCCCCCAGCGGGACCGCACTCAAACTCGGTGAGATGGCGGCTCTCGGCGTGGGCCGCGATCTCGCCGAGGTCGGGGTTTTTGAACGCAACGGCATCATCGGCGAACGGACGGATGAAGAGATAGGCATCCAGACCATCCGCGCAGGTGATATCGTCGGTGAGCATACGGTTTATTTCGCCGGACCAGGTGAAAGGATTGAGCTTACCCACCGGGCCCACAGCCGCGATAACTTTGCCCGTGGTGCTGCTGTTGCCGCCGCCTGGGTGGCAGGGAAGCCAAACGGCATGTATACCATGTTCGATGTGCTTGGCTTGACAGACATCTAGCCTGGGGCCGCGTCTGCCATGAAGATTGTCCGTTGCCGGACTGACCGGGGCATCCGTTACGGTCTGCTGAAAGGGGAGGCCGTTTTTTTGCTGGAAGGCACTCCCTTTGGTGGAATTAAGCCGAGCGGTGAGGTGGTCGCTCTCTCCGCGGTGAAACTTCTGGCCCCCTGCGAGCCGTCGAAGATCGTCGCCGTGGGGATCAATTACGCCCCCCATGCCAAAGAGCTTGATTTCCAGATTCCGCCGGAGCCGCTTCTGTTTCTTAAACCCTCCACCTCGGTGATCGGGCCTGATGAGGATATCATCCTGCCCGCCATGAGCGGACAGGTTGATTATGAAGGGGAACTTGCGGTGGTGATCGGCCGCCGCACCAAAAATGTCAGCCAGGCCGAGGCGCTCGATGCGGTGCTCGGTTATACCTGCTGCAACGATGTCACGGCCAGGGATCTCCAGAAGAAGGATGTCCAGTTTACCCGTTCCAAGGGTTTTGACACCTTTGCCCCCCTTGGTCCCTGCATTGAGACGGAACTGGACCCATGCGACGTCGTTGTCCGCAGTTTCGTCAACAAAGAGAAGCGGCAGGAGGCAAACACTTCAACCATGATCCGCTCCGTGGCTGAATTAATCAGTTTTATTTCCCAGGTCATGACCCTGCTGCCCGGGGATGTCATCGCCACCGGCACCCCGGCGGGCGTCGGCCGCCTTCAGGATGGAGACCGGGTAACCGTTGCCGTCGATTCCATCGGCACTTTGTCCAATCCGGTGCGGGGATAAAATCGTTGGCGCGAGCCGTTATAGGTCTGGGGTCGAATCTTGGAGAAGGCCGGAAAAATCTTCTTGCGGCCTGGCTGGAGCTTGCGGAAAAAGCGGGACGGGCCATTCGTCTTTCTTCCCCTTATCTGACTGAACCGGTTGAGATGGAAAGCAACTTTCTGTTCACCAATGCGGTGGGGGTGCTTGAAACCGATCTTTCCCCTGGACAATTGCTTGCAGTGATGCTTTCTGTTGAGAAGAAGCTGGGCCGGGACCGAACCAAGGGTAAGGACAGGACGATCGACCTTGATATCCTTTTTTACGATGATCTGGTGCTGGAGACAGAGGAGCTTGTCCTGCCCCATCCGGAAATCGGCAGCCGGCGCTTTGTCCTTGCTCCCCTTGCCGAAATCGTGCCGGAGTTTGTTCATCCGGTTTCCGGCCTGACAGCGGAGTCCATGTTGCATCGACTTGACGATGACAGCGTGGCAACGCGAATGAAATGGGAGAAGTGATGAGTCCTGTCCGAATCATAATACTTGCGATTCTTGGCTATATTCTCTATCGCTTGCTTTTTGGCGTAAAAAAGAAAAACCAGCAGGCGCGGTCGACCGGCGGGAAAGATTTGCCGGCTGAGGATGTCCTGGTGGAAGATCCTGTCTGTCATACCTATGTGCCGAGTAAACAGGCGATCCGCGCTGTTAAAAACGGGAAGCAATATTTTTTCTGCAGTGATAAGTGCTGCCAAAAATTTTTAGAGGATAAAGGAGAAGGGGAATGAAATTTTTTATTGATACCGCCAATATTGATGAGATCCGCAAAGGGGTGGATATGGGAATGGTTGACGGCGTAACCACCAATCCGTCGCTTATTGCCAAGGAGAAAAAATCTTTCGAGGCTATTCTCAAAGAGATTTGTGAAACCGTTGACGGGCCGATCAGTGCTGAAGTAATCAGCTTGGACGCCGAAGGGATGCTGGTTGAGGGCAGAAAACTCGCAGCAATTCATTCCAATATCGTCATCAAGGTGCCGATGATAACCGAGGGACTCAAAGCAGTGAAGCGTTTTGCCGCAGAAGGCATCAAAACCAACGTTACCCTGGTTTTTTCCGCCACCCAGGCGCTTCTTGCCGCCAAGGCGGGGGCAAGTTTTGTCAGCCCTTTTGTCGGGCGTCTTGATGATATCTCCCTCACCGGCATGGATCTGGTCAGTGATATTATGACGATTTATGACAACTACGGCTACCAGGCCGAGGTGATCGTCGCCAGTGTTCGTAATCCTGTGCATGTGCTTGATGCTGCGTTGATTGGCGCGGATATTGCTACCATTCCCTATAGTGTTATCGCTCAGCTGGCCAAGCATCCGTTAACCGATATCGGCATGGAAAAATTTCTGGCTGATTGGGAAAAAAGAAAAAAGTAGACTGACGACAGCATTTTCTGCAAGTATAATAAGGAAGCGTCTTAAATGTGATGAAGTAGTCCCCGTGACGTAAGTTGCAGGTCTGTTTGCGGAGAATACGAATCGAAATTTCAGACGTTTCTGGTGACCAGTGCATTCGCTTCGATGGTTTTCAACCCCTTTGAAAGAGTGATATGGGAACAGTTATTCTGAAGGTATGGCTCATTGCCCTGTTTTTCTGGGCGTCCCTGGCCGCTGTTGCCCATGCGGAAATGTATTCCTTTGTCGACGCGAAGGGAGTGCGTCATTTCTCCAACGTTCCCAACGACCGCCGCTATGCAAAGGTTGAGTGGGTCAAATCCCGGGAAATGACCGTCCCCACACCGCGATATGTGGATCCGGGTGATTTCGAGGGTTATCTGATGGAGGTCGGCCAGCACTATCAGCTTGACCCCATGCTGATCAAGGCTGTCATCAAGGCGGAATCAAATTTCGACTGTCTTGCCGTTTCACCGAAAGGGGCTCAGGGGTTGATGCAGCTCATGCCCGGAACGGCCAGGGACATGCGGGTGTCTGATCCCTTTGACCCCCGGCAGAATATTCTCGGCGGCGCCCGATATCTGCGGAAAATGCTGACTCTCTTTGGCGGTGACATTGATCTCGCCCTGGCCGCTTACAACGCAGGACCGGAACCCGTGAAAAGCTGCGGCGCTATTCCCGACTATCCGGAAACCACCGCCTATGTGCAAAGGGTTCTGCGTCATTACAAACGTTATCAGACCGTTGCTGCCTTAAGCAAAGGCGGTTGACATTTACAGGTAGAAAAGTCATTGAGTCAAATTGCCTATGTTCCCAACATTTTAACGGGCTACAGGTTTGTCGTAGCGCCGCTTCTTCTCTTTTTCCTCTATCCGGGCGCGGGTAAATGGGTGAGCCTGATCGGGTTTGGCCTTTATCTTTCCGCCGCGCTCACCGATCTCGCTGATGGCTATATTGCCCGCAAGTATCAGGTGGAGTCGGTGTTGGGAAAACTGATGGATCCCCTGGCCGACAAGGTGCTTGTCCTGTCGGTGCTTGTCATTTTGATGCCTCTGGGAAGAATGCCGACCTGGGTCGCTTTTCTTATTCTTTCCAGGGAGATGATCGTCACAGGTCTGCGTGGGGTTGCCGCGTCATCCGGCCTGGTTATTGCGGCAAGCAAACTCGGCAAATGGAAAAGTCTTGTCCAGCTCATTGCCCTCGGAACCCTTGTTTTTCCCATGGGGGTTCTGCCCCTTCCATATCTGCACCAGCTCGGCATGGTGCTCCTCTACATTGCCCTGTTCCTGACAATATGGTCGGGAGTCGACTATTTTTACCGCTTTCAGAAGGTCTATCTGGCTGCCTGAATTCCTTCGGAAAAGAAGCTTTCACATCCTCAAGCCATTCTTGATGTATTCCCGTGTTCTTTTTGATTTGCTGTTTTTCCCTATGGCTTATACCGTCATAATCAATATTACCAATTTGACTTCTGGGCGAGATTCGCTATCTTTGACAATGATAATTGTCACCAAAGTCAGCCAGTGCTGAACAGGTGATGAAATGCATCAGATAAAATAATTTCATCGGGGGAAACAGCGATATGGCGGCATTTGAAGTGAAGGCGTACCCGGAGTTGTGGAAAGATCTTGACATGGATGTTGAGCGGTTCGACAAGGCCCGCCAGATGCTGGGCGGGGCGTATGCCTCCATCTATCTGTCCCAGAAGAACCGACCGGAAAAGATGGCCTATTTCGACAACATGATCGCCGAAATCCACGGCGGTCGGGTTCAGGAACTTGTGGACGCCAAGAAAGAGGGCCGGCCGGTTGTCGGTACCTTCTGCGTCTATATCCCCGAGGAAGTTGTTGTGGCGGCAAACGGCATCTGTGTCGGGCTCTGCGGCGGCTCCCAGGGTTCGATCCCGGATGCGGAAAAGATACTGCCGCGTAATATCTGCCCCATGGTCAAATCAGCCTTTGGGTTCAAGGCGGGCAGGATTTGCCCCTATTTTCAGGCGGTGGATTTCGTTTACGGTGAAACCACCTGCGACGCCAAGAAAAAAACTTGGGAGATCCTTGATCGCCTGGTGCCAACCTATGTCATGGAGATCCCGCAGATGAAAAACAAGCGGGACAAGGTTCTCTGGCTTGAAGAGGTAAAGGATTTCAAGGCAAAGGTGGAAGAGGTCACTGGTAAAAAGATAAGCGAGAACGACCTGGCCCGCGCTATCAAGGTGATCAACGGCAAACGGCTGGCCCTGCAGCGGTTGACCAAGCTCCGCGCCCATAACCCGGCGCCGATAAGCGGCAAAGACGCCCTGCTCATCGAACAGATCGCCTTTTATGATGAACCTGTTCGTTTTGCCGAAAAAGTCAACGAGCTCTGCGACGAACTCGATGCACGTGTGAAAAACGGTAATGGCGTTTTGCCTGCCGATGCCCCCCGGGTCATGGTTTCCGGAACTCCCATGGCGCTGCCGAACTGGAAGCTCCATCACATCGTCGAGTCGGCTGAAGCGGTGATCGTCAATGAGGAAAGCTGCATCGGCACCCGTTATTTCAAGGATCTCATCGACGAAAACAAAAAGTCCATGGACGAGCAGCTCGAAGTGCTGACAGACCGTTACATGCAGATCGACTGCTCCTGCTTTACCCCCAACAATGAGCGCATCAACCAGGTAATTAAGGAATACCGCGAGTCGAAAGCCCAGGGAATCATTCATTATTCTCTCCAGTTCTGCCATACCTATAACATTGAGGAGATCAGGATCAAGGAAGCCTGTCAGAAGGAGGGTATTCCCTATCTTTCCATTGAAACCGATTACTCGCCCGAGGACGTTGGCCAGCTCCAGACCAGGGTCGAGGCATTCCTTGAACAGGTGAGGGGATAGAAGATGTATGTTGGTGTTGACCTGGGCTCGCGGACCGTTAAAATCGCCGCTTTCAAAGATGGCGAACTCGTCGGCCATCAGATCAAGGAAAGCAGTTTTGACCCCCACAAGCAGTCCATGGAGATGCTTGCCGGGTTTGATCCGGTCAGGGTGGTGGCCACTGGTTACGGCCGCCATCTGGCCCGGAAGCACTTCGCCCATGAGGTGATCACCGAAATCAAGGCCCACGCCATGGGTGCACGCCACTATTTCCCTGATTGCCGAACCATTGTCGATATCGGCGGTCAGGATTCCAAGGTGATTTCACTCGATGAAGCGGGACGGGTCGCTAATTTTCAGATGAATGACAAGTGTGCTGCCGGAACCGGTCGATTTCTTGAGATCATGGCCGCAACCCTCGGCTACACCCTGGTTGAATTCGGTCCGGCCGCCCTTGAATCAATGGAGGATGTTGCCATCAATTCCATGTGCACTGTCTTTGCCGAGTCAGAGGTGATCTCCATGAAGAATCGGGGAGTGCCTCCCCGCGATATCGCCATGGCGGTGCATCTCTCTGTGGTCAGCCGGCTGGTCGGCATGCTGAATCGTATCGGTTACGAAGACTCCATCGTTTTTTCCGGCGGCGTTGCCCGGAATCCCTGCATGGTGAAGATGCTTGCCATGAAGCTTGGCGGAGTGAAGATACTTGCGCCCGAGCATCCTGACATTGTCGGTGCGCTGGGGGCGGCGATTCAGGCGGGTCTTGCATGAAATGCGAATTTACCGGACCCCTCTTTTCAACAAACAGCTCGGACAGCTGGATAAAAGCGATAAAAAGGGAAATCTCGCCGCCGCCCGAGCCGAAGAGATCATCCTCCACCTGGCGGTCCACGGCCTTGTTTCCCCTGAACTGAAAAACAAACTCACCAAACATGGCGAACTCAGGATGCGGAACTGTCTCAAGTATGATCTTGGCAGCGGCTACCGGCTTATCGGGCTTAAAAAGGAGAGCGGGTTTTATCTGCTTTATGTCGGCAACCATGACGAGTGCGACCGCTGGCTGAACAACAAGCGGGGCAGCAGGATTGAGGTCGAAACCGCGGATTTTGTTTTTGCCCGTCCGTTGACGGAAGCAGACGATGTTGAACCACTTGCTGAAAATGATATCGCCAGCGAGGCCGATGCATATGAACAGCAACTGGCGGCCCAACTGGATGAAAAAACCCTGCGTTACGTGTTTCGGGGTATCTGCCGGAACTGATCTTCTTTGCCAACCCTGCAAAAACTCTTGAAAAAGAAGGGGAAGTAGGATATTAGTTTGTTCGTTTCCATGCAAAATCGCTCACATGCCGGAGTGGTGAAACTGGTAGACGCACGGGACTCAAAATCCCGCGACCGTAAGGTCATGTCGGTTCGATTCCGACCTCCGGCACCATCCTATATTCCGACGAAATTCGGAAAAGTCCTGAAAGCCCTTAGAAATAAGGGCTTTTTCTTTTTTTGTTGTCCGGTAAAATCCGTTTTGATATGCTGTAAGCCAGTAAGTTTGGGGGCCATTGTAGGGGCCTTTTGGGTCCCTTGAAATGTGAGCCCCCAAAATAGGCCCCCAAAACGGAGAAAGTCAATGCCAAAACGGACAGTGCCCCTTAGTGATCTGCAAATTCGTAATGTCAAACCTCAGCAAAAAGAATTCAAACTTTTTGATGGGGGAGGATTGTTTTTGCTTGTTACGCCAACAGGTGGAAAACTATGGAAGATGAAATACCGTTTTCAGGGCAAGGAAAAAAAATTATCATTCGGTTCATATCCTGAAATATCGCTTTTAGGTGCCAGACAAAAAAGAGATGATGCTCGAACGCTCGTTGCTCAGGGAATTGATCCTGGAATATCAACAAAAGAGAGCAACAAAGAAACATTTATAGAGGTTGCCCAGGAATGGCATAAAAGATTTTCTGCGCAATGGGATGAAAAGACCGGAAGCAAGATTATGAAGCAGCTTGAAAAGGATGCCTTTGTTGTTCTTGGCAGGCGCCCCATTTCTGAAATCACGGCTTCTGAACTGCTTGCCATGCTTCGAAGAATTGAATCTCGCGGAGCTGTCTACACGGCCCACAGGGTGCGTGGTATATGCGGGCAAATATTTCGTTATGCTGTATCGACAGGAAAAGCAGAACGTGACTCTACGGCTGATTTGAGGGGTGCACTTGCCCCGATCAAAACCAATCACAGGCCCGCTATAACTGATCCAAAAGAGCTGGCTGGCTTGCTGAGGATGATTTATGGATATCAAGGTTATCCTATAGTAACAGGTGCTCTATTGCTCCTGCCCATGCTTTTTGTGCGGCCTGGAGAACTCAGGGCTATGCGCTGGGAGGATGTAGACTTGGAAAAAGGGGAGTGGTCTTATTTGGTCAATAAGACGAAAACCCCGCATGTCGTCCCGCTGGCAAAACAGGCAACCAGCATTCTCAAAGAATTAAAACTTCTCACAGGCCCAAAAGGATATGTTTTTCCTTCGGCAAGGACTACAGAAAGACCTATCTCTGATATGACCATCAATGCCGCAATGCGACGAATGGGCATAGATACCAGAACGGAAATTACCGGGCATGGCTTCCGCGCAGTTGCCCGAACCATCCTTGATGAAGTTCTGGGCTTCCGGCCCGAGTTGATTGAACACCAGTTAGCCCATGCCGTGCGTGATCCCTTGGGAAGAGCATACAACAGAACCGCTCATTTGCCGGAACGAAGAAAAATGATGCAAGCCTGGGCAGACTATCTTGATAAACTGGCAGATTGTGAAGAATGATAACCTTGTTCTCTACTTTCCAGCCAAGCACGAATGTCACCAGCTCGCCAGCCTTTTGCCCTGGCGCTTAAAGCAACTGAGCGCGGGAAAGTCCCTTTTGCCATCATATCGTAAATGGTGGTTCGCCGGAGTCCAATCAAACGCATTACGTCTGGAAGGCGCAAAATTGCCATTTCATCCAATTTTGATTCCATATTCTTAATCCTTTTTTATTATAAACCCGGAATAGTGGTTTGATACAGGCTATCCCAACAGTCAGTTTGCCGAACTACAAATTTTTGTATGAATTCTTCATACTTGGTTGAATAGTTGTGTATAAGTTTTTCGCGGATGAGTTGATTAAAAGTGGTAATGATTTCTTCAATATCATCGGCTGACCGTTTCAAGTAGGCACACACGGAAATGGCGATTCCGGCCGCTTGATCAATGAGCGGTTCAACCGCTTTTGATGGTTTCAGGCTTTGCCGTTCAACATAGACGGCTTTGTCTGACCATCGGGTATCCGTGACGATATCCCACCATTCGGTGTTTGTGGCGTCCTGAGTGTTTTTCCGGTCTACCTTCTCGCAGAGCCGGAACCAGTCTTTGCACAGGTATTCCCAGATACCTTGAATTTTGTCGGTGAATTCATGGTACTTTTGCGCCTTGAATTCTTTCAGGGCATCCTTTCGAAGTTGGAATTCCACTCGGGTCACGGGGATTTGTTCATCCTGGGGGACACCCCAGATGTGTTTGAAGATTTGCAGTTTCGCCGGATCGTCCTGGAGTTCCAGAAGCTTGTC